>NZ_JAJALJ010000003.1:547497-919946 GCF_020523835.1 Delftia sp. Lp-1
ATAGGGGCGGCATAGGGGCGGCATAGGGGCGGCATAGGGGCGGCATAGGGGCGGCATAGGGGCGGCATAGGGGCGGCATAGGGGCGGCGTGGCCGGTCTCGGTGCGGTTGATGGTGAAAAAAGCACGGTCGTTCTAAATTCCTGCTTTTTTGGCTACACTGTGCCGCTACACGAACCGCCCACCAGGAGACCCGCCATGTCCGATCTGAACGCCGCCTTCGAGGCCGCCGTCAAGAACTCCACCTCGATCAGCGAGCGCCCCGACAACGCCACGCTGCTCAAGCTCTACGCGCTGTACAAGCAGGCCACCGAAGGCGACAACGAGGCCAAGAAGCCCAGCTTCACCGACATGGTCGGCCGCGCCAAGTGGGACGCCTGGGAAAAGCTCAAGGACACCTCGGCCGATGACGCCAAGCAGCAGTACATCGACCTGATCGAGTCGCTGCGCTGATCAACACCACCACCGATCGCAGACACAGACAAGGCCCCGGAATCCGGGGCCTTGTCGTTTCCGGCCAGGCCACACCACACTATGTCAAAGAGTGGAGCGCTGGAAACTGGCGCATCTCCAACCCAGGGATACCGAGGAAGGGCCTACGCCGGCCGCGCCGCCCCGCACCGAGGGTGTCGTCCCCCTCAGGGGGCGCCGTGCAACGGGAAGCGGCGCAGCCGCTCAGGGGGATCAATATTTGTTCGAGAAGTTGGCGCTGATGCGCTGGCGCAGATATTCCGCGCCCGTGATCGGCGGGTACTTCTTTTGCGGGCCCTCGATCACCGCGTCCTCGTTGGCCTGGCAGAAGAAGGCCAGGCTGTAGCGCGCGCCCTGGTATTCATGGGGCAGGGGATTGCGCACGCGGTGGAAGTTGCTGGGCAGCTGGTCGTCGCTCCAGCGCGTGAGCATGTCGCCGATGTTGCAGGTGATCACGCCTTCCACCGGGTCCACGGGCGTCCATTGCTGGCCTTGCATCTCCTTGCCCGGCAGCACCTGCAGGCCGCCCTGGCCTGCGCGCTGGAACAGCAGGGTCAGGCAGTCGAAGTCGGTGTGGGCGCCTGCGCGCCACAGGCCCAGCTCGTCCTTGAGCGCGGGATCGACCGCGAAGTAGTGCAGCATGCGCAGCGTGCTCTGGTAGGCGGGCACCGAAGGGTCGTGGGCGCGCGTGAAGAAGTCCGCATCAAAGCCCAGCTTGTGCGCAAAGCACGACAGCAGCTGCATGCCCACCTGCCAGCACTGGCGCTCGAAGCCCAGCGTGGCCTGCTGAAAGCCCGGCAGCTCCTGCTCCGTGGGCCACAGGCCGGCCATGCGCGGGCGCGTCATCTGGTAGGACTCCTTCTGGTCGGGCGTGCGCGTGGAAGGCCGGATCTGCGCCTTGTGCTCCCAGCCCGCATTGCGCGACAGCGGCCACTGCGCCTTCACCTCGCGCGGCAGCGCGAACAACTGCTCGGCACGCTCGAAGGCCGCATCGATATCGGGCTGGGGAATGCCGTGGCCCGACACCTGGAAGAAGCCGATCTCCACCGAGGCCTGCCAGATCGCATCGGCAATCTCGGCCTTGCGGCGGTCAAAGTCGGAGATATCGATCACCCGCACCTCCCGTGCGCGCGTCTCCTGCCCCTGGCCGCCCATGCGGGCCTCCTTGGCGAGTTCACCCAAGGCGTAATCTGAAGCCGGTGCCGAAGTCAGGGTGGGGTTGGCAAGCATGTTCATGGTCTGTTTCCTTTGCCGCAAAGGCAGTGGCAAGGCACGCAGCGGCCGGCGCAAAAAGACACCGATCCCGCCCGTCGCTCTTGAAGTGGCTGACAGGGCACAGGTCGCAGCCACGCCGCTCCCGCACCCGCTTCAAGAGCAATGACCCGCGCCGGCACAGGCCGGCAAGCTGAACGCTTCTACTCTTGCCAACCACCCAAGCAAACAGCGCGCCAGCCCGCGCAGGCCGGTTCGTCGCTGCGCGCGTTCCATCGTGGTGCAGCTGTCAGCCGAAATCGTGTTGTTGCCCCACATCTAGCTGGCGGTGCACCAAGGTGATGCATGCCCGCAGCGCTTGAAACTGGCGCGGCCCCACTCAGAGACACCAAGGAAGGGCCGCCCCGCACCGAGGGTGTCGTCCCCCTCCCGCGCAGCGAGAGAGGGGGAAGGCGCGAAGCGACTCAGGGGGTGGTACGCACTTTGCATACAAGCATCGTTGAGTAGAAGCGTTCAGCACGCGCCCAGTGCGCGTTGCCCGGAAATTGCTCATGTCACGCCAGCCGCCCGGTCCCATGCCAGCGGCCGGTCCCCATGTTGATAGCGACTGAGAGTTCCACCATGCAACGCCGCCATTTCCTTGCCGCCGCCGCCCTTCCCGCTGCCAGTGCCGTGATGCCCGGTGCCTTCGCCCAGGGCAAGGCGCTGACACCGCTGAAGTTCACGCTGGACTTTCGCGTGACCTCGCAGACCGCGCCCTTTTTCGTGGCGCTGCAAAAGGGCTACTACCGCGACGAGGGGCTGGACGTGAGCATCGACGTGGGCTCGGGCTCGGTGGCATCCATCACGCGGGTGGCCAGCGGCGCCTACCAGCTGGGCCTGGGCGACATCAGCTCGCTGATCGAGTTCAACGCGCAGAACGCGGGCGCGGCGCGTGTGCAGGCCGTCTACCAGTACTACAACCGCGCGCCGTTCGCCATCATCGGCCGCAAGGACCGGGGCATCACGGGCGAGTTCGCCAGCCTCAAGGGCAAGAAGGTGGCCGCCGCCGCCGTGGAGTCCACGCGTCGCGTCTGGCCCCTGGTTGCGCAGCGCCAGAACCTGCCGGCCGACCTGTTCGCCTGGACCACGACGGAGTTCTCGGCGCGCGACAACGTGGTGGTGCGCGGCGATGTGGATGCGGCCACCTATTTCCATGACTCGGCCGTGTCGCTGTTCGCACGCATCAAGCCAGAGGAGCTGTCGGTGCTGCGCTATACCGATGCAGGCGTGCAGCTGTATGGCAACGCCATCCTGGCTTCCAGCGCGCTGGTGGCCGAGCAGCCGGCGCTGGTGGCGGGATTCCTGCGCGCCAGCAACCGTGCCCTCATCGAATGCCTGGCCCAGCCCGCGCTGGCCGTGGCCGCCGTGCGCCAGCGCGAGCCCATCCTGGATGAAAAGCTGGAACTGGCGCGCTGGGCCATCACCTCGCAATACCTGGCCGCGCCCGATACGCAGCGCCACGGCCTGGGCGACATCGACCCGCAGCTGCTGGCCCGCCAGGCCGAGCAGGTCAGCCAGGCCTTCGGCCTCAAGGCGCCCGTGTCGGCCGATGCGCTGTTCAACCGCAGCCTGCTGCCGCCGCTGGCCGCGCGCATGGCCAAGGCCTGAGGGATCGCACATGGACCACGCCACCGTTTCACTGCCCCTTGAGGCCTCGCTCGACGAGCGCGACGGCCTGTACCTGCGCCGCGCCATCGCCATGGCCGACCGCGCGCGCAAGCGCGGCAACCGCCCTTTCGGCGCGCTCATCGTTGCCGCCGATGGCCGCGTGCTCGCCGAGGCCTCCAACGCCAATGGCGAGAGCGGCGACTGCACGGCCCATGCCGAGCTGTCGGCCATCCGCCTGGCCAGCCCCTTGCATGACCGCGAGGCGCTGTCCGCAGCCACCTTGTATTCATCGGCCGAGCCCTGCGTGATGTGCGCGGGCGCCATCTTCTGGTCGGCCATAGGCCGCGTGGTCTACGGCATAGATGCCGTGCGCCTGCGCGAATTCCGCGGCGAGCGCCTGGACCAGAAGGATGCCGAGCTGTCCTGCCGCGATGTGTTCGCCGCCTCGTCACACGCCATCGAATGCATAGGCCCGGCGCTGATCGGCGAGGCCGCCGCTTCGCACCAGGGCGCCTGGAAAAGCTGACCCGGCCCCGTTCCGGCCCCCCCGTTTCTTTTGACCATCAGAGAGGAAGCCCACCATGCAAAAACGACTGTTCCTGCACACCGTCCTGGCCCTGTCCGCCAGCGCGGGCCTGGCAACGGCCCATACACAGGCCCACGCGGCCACGCCGCTGAAGTTCCAGCTGGACTGGCGCTTCGAGGGGCCGGCCGCCTTCTTCCTGCAGCCGGTGGCCAAGGGCTACTTCAAGGACGCGGGCCTGGATGTCACGGTCGATGCCGGCAGCGGCTCGGGCGGCGTGGTGCAGCGCGTGGCCTCGGGCGCCTATGACCTGGGCTTTGCCGACATCGCGGCGCTGATGGAGTTCCAGGCCAACAACCCGGACATGCCCAACAAGCCCGTGGCCGTGATGATGGTCTACAACAACACGCCGGCCTCGGTGATGGCGCTCAAGAAAAGCGGCATCGCCAAGACGGCCGACCTCACCGGCAAGAAGCTGGGCGCGCCCGTTTTCGATGCGGGCCGCCGCGCCTTCCCGCTGTTCGCCAAGGCCAACCAGGTCGGCACCGTGCAGTGGACGGCCATGGACCCGCCGCTGCGCGAGACCATGCTGGTGCGCGGCGATGTGGATGCCATCACGGGCTTCACCTTCACCTCGCTGCTGAACCTGGAGGCGCGCGGCATCAAGGCCGCCGACGTGGTGGTCATGCCCTATGCGGACTTCGGCGTGAAGCTGTACGGCAACGCCATCATCGCCAGCCCGAAGCTGATCAAGGAGAACCCGGCCGCCATCAAGGCCTTCCTGCAGGCCTTCGCCAAGGGGGCCAAGGAAGTCATCGCCAACCCGGGCGCGGCCATTGCCTACGTGAAGGAGCGCGACGGCATCGTCAACACCCAGCTGGAGACGCGCCGCCTGCAACTGGCCATCGACACCGTGGTCAACAGCGCCGACGCGCGTGCCGAGGGCTTTGGCCAGGTCGTGCCCACGCGGCTGTCGCTGATGGCATCGCAGGTCTCCGATGTCTACGCCACCAAGACGCGCGTGAACCCGGCCGAGGTCTGGAACGGCAGCTTCCTGCCGTCTGCGGCCGAGCTGAACATCCTGCCCAAGAAGTGACGACAAAGTGATTGACACCGTGCGCGTGCGCCAGCGGGCGACGCGCCGGCCCTTGCCTGCTGCCTGCCATGAATTCCTCCACATCCCACGGCGATGACGACGCCTTCTTCGTCGAGTTCCGCGACGTCTGGCTTGCCTACAACGAGGAGCTGCTGCGCGCCAACCACTTCGCGGTCGAGGCCATCGACCTGCAGGTGCGGCGCGGCGAGTTCATCGCCATCGTCGGCCCCTCGGGCTGCGGCAAGTCCACCTTCATGAAGCTGACCACGGGGCTGAAGATGCCCTCCATGGGCCGCGTCATGGTCAACGGCGAGCGCGTGACCGGGCCGCTGAAGATCTCGGGCATGGCCTTCCAGGCGCCGTCGCTGCTGCCCTGGCGCACCACGGTGGACAACGTGCTGCTGCCGCTGGAGATCGTGGAGCCGCACCGCTCGCTGTTCCGCCAAAAGCGCAAGGAGTACGAAGCGCGTGCGCGCGCCCTGCTGCAGAAGGTGGGCCTGGGCGGCTACGAGGACAAGTACCCCTGGCAGCTGTCGGGCGGCATGCAGCAGCGCGCCAGCATCTGCCGCGCGCTGATCCACGAGCCCCAGATGCTGCTGCTGGACGAGCCCTTCGGCGCGCTCGACGCCTTCACGCGCGAGGAGCTGTGGTGCGTGCTGCGCGACCTGCAGGCCGAGCAGCGCTTCAACGTCATCCTGGTCACGCACGACCTGCGCGAGAGCGTCTTCCTGGCCGACACCGTGTACGTGATGAGCAAGAGCCCGGGCCGCTTCGTGGTGCGCCGCGACATCGAGCTGCCGCGCCCGCGCGAGCTGGAGCTGACCTACACGCGCGAATTCACCGACATCGTGCACGAGCTGCGCGGCCACATCGGCGCCATGCGCAAGACCGGCGCGGCCATCCAACAATAGAACGGGGGAGATTCACATGCACAAGAAATATGCGGAACGCTGGGCGCCCTGGGTGCTGCTGCTGGCGGTCATCCTGCTGTGGCAGGTCATCTGCTCGGCCTTCGAGGTCTCGGAGTTCATCTTCCCCAGCCCCTGGGCCATCGGCCGGCAGCTGGCCGAGTTCAGCGGCATCATCGCCGCCCACGCCTGGCGCACCTACTGGGTGACGATGGCGGGCTTTGGCATCGCCATCGTGGTGGGCGTGCTGCTGGGCTTTCTGATCGGCTCCTCGCGCCTGGCCTATGCGGCGTTCTATCCGCTGATGACGGCCTTCAACGCCTTGCCCAAGGCGGCCTTCGTGCCCATCCTGGTGGTCTGGTTCGGCATCGGCGCGGGACCGGCCATCCTCACGGCCTTCCTGATCAGCTTCTTTCCCATCATGGTCAACATCGCCACCGGCCTGGCCACGCTGGAGCCCGAGCTGGAGGATGTGCTGCGCGTGCTGGGCGCCCGGCGCTGGGACGTGCTGATCAAGGTCGGCCTGCCGCGCTCCATGCCCTACTTCTACGGCTCGCTGAAGGTGGCGATCACGCTGGCCTTCGTGGGCACCACGGTCAGCGAGATGACGGCGGCCAACGAAGGCATCGGCTACCTGCTGGTGTCGGCCGGCTCGTCCATGCAGATGGGCCTGGCCTTTGCCGGCCTGATCGTGGTGGGCGCCATGGCCATGGTGATGTACGAGCTGTTCAGCGCCATCGAAAAGCGCACCACGGGCTGGGCCCGGCGCGGCTCGCAGGGCGAGTGAAGGAGAATCCGGCCATGATGCCCGCACCCACGACGACACCGCCCATGACGCCCATGACGCCCCTGACCGACGAACAGGCCGCCCGCCAGCTGCGCCGTGCAGGCGCCGTGGCCGGGCGGGCCATGGCCATGGGCCGCCACCCCTTTGGCGCGCTGCTGCTGGCGCCCGACGGCGAGACCGTGCTGGCCGAGCAAGGCAACATCGACACGGTGAACCATGCCGAGTCCACGCTGGCGCGCACGGCCGCCGCCAACTATCCGGGCGCCTACCTGGCGCAGTGCACCCTGGTCACCACCTTCGAGCCCTGCGCCATGTGCGCCGGAACCATCTACTGGGCCGGCATAGGCCGCGTGCTCTACGGCGCCGAGGAAACGGCGCTGCTGGCGCTGACGGGCGACCATCCCGAAAATCCCACGCTGTCCCTGCCTTGCCGCGAGGTCTTCGCGCGCGGGCAGCGCGCCGTGCAGGTCATCGGTCCGGTGCCTGCGCTGCACGAGGAGATGCTGGAGCCGCACCGGGGCTTCTGGCAGCAGCGCTGAACGGCGGCTGCGCCCCCGCCCGCTCAACTGCGGCAGCCGGCCAGCGCGTCCAGGGGCTTCTGGTAGGTGGGGCTGGTCACGTCCAGCAGGCCCAGGGTGGTGTGGTAGAGGTTGTCGTGCGACAGCGGCGCGTCCAGCTGGCCGCGCACGCAGCGCTCGGACACGCCGGTGCGCTCGCCCAGGTTGCCCAGCCAGGCAATCATGGGAATGTGCTTTTGCTCGTCGGGCGCCATGGCGTAGGGCATGCCGTGCAGGTAGATGCCCATCTCGCCCAGCGACTCGCCATGGTCCGACATGTAGACCATGCCGGTCTGGTAGCGCGACTGCTGGCTTGCCAGCCAGTCGATGGTCTGCGACAGGAAATGGTCGTTGTAGCGGATGGAGTTGTCGTAGACATTGACCACCTGCTCGCGCGTGCAGCTGGACAGCGCATTGGTCAGGCATTCGGGCTGGAAGACCTTGGTCTCGGGCGTGGAGCGCTTGTAGTAGGCCGGGCCGTGGCTGCCCATCTCATGCATGACCAGCACCACGCCGCGCTCGCGGCGCTCGCGCGGCAGGGCGGCGATGCGTTCGTCGATGCCGCTGAGCAGGATGCCGTCCAGGCATTCGCCGTCGCTGGAGCACAGGGCCTTGCCGTCGGGCGTGTTCAGGCGGTCGGCCGTGCTGGCGTTGGGAATGCGTTCGCACACGCCCTTGCAGCCGGCCTGGTTGTCCACCCACAGCACGGCCAGGCCGGCGTTGTACAGCACGTCCACCAGGTTGTCGTAGTCCACCTTGCTCTTGTAGAAGCCCGTGCGGCCCAGGTGCGAGAACATGCAGGGCACGGATTCGCGCGTGCTGGTGCCGCAGGAGGTCACGTTGCTCCAGTTGAGCACCTTGCGCCTGGCCAGCTCGGGCGTGGTGTCGCGGGCATAGCCGTTCAGGCCCCAGTTGGCGGCGCGCGCCGTCTCGCCCACCACGATGACGAACAGCGGCGGCTTGCGCTCGGCCGCATAGGTGGCGCCCAGCGTGGCGCCGGCCGCAATGCTGGCAAACGGGCGCTTGGGCCGCAGGATGGGCTTGAGCACCGCGTCCAGCGAGGCCAGCACGGGGCTCACGGGGTTGAGCATGTGGCGCATCCACAGGTTGTTGCGGATCACGGGGGCCAGCTCGCGGTACGAGACAAAGACCGATGCCGCCAGCAGCACCACCGAGGCGGCCAGCAGCCCCAGCGTGCGCAGCACCGTCTGAGTGCTGCGGCGCGGGCGGATGATGCGCAGCCGCAGCAGCCAGGCCGTGGGCAGGCCGGCCACCAGCAGCAGCTGCAGCAGCAGCTGGGGGTTGAACAGGTCGCTGCTTTCGCGCAGGTCGGTCTGCAGGATGTTGTTGATCATGCCGCCATCCATCACCGTGCCGTAGGCGGTCATGAAGTACTGGGCCGAGCCGGCAATCCAGGGCAGGGCGATCCACAGCGGTTTCATGCCGCGCGGCCAGGCCGTCAGCGACAGCAGCAGCAGGATGCCGCCCAGGCCCAGCGGCAGCAGGCGCAGCACCAGGGTGGCCAGGCTGCCGTCATAGCCTTCGAGGTGGGGCAGGCGCAGCCACAGCGCCCAGTTCGCGGTGGCCAGCAGCCACAGCGCCAGCACCAGGGCCACGGCCTGGGGCGAGCGCGGGGCGCTCCAGGCCGTGCGCAGCCGCACCGCGAGGCTGGCGGGGGCCGCCTGGGCAGGCTGGGCAGAAGATGGGGCCGGGGCTTGGCCGGTGCCGGAGGAGCCGGCAAAGGGGGGGCGGGCGAGCAGGCGTTCTGACATGGCCGCGAGCGTAGAATTCGCAGCTTAAGAACATCTGAACCCCGCGTTCAGACTCCGTTCAGCTTGAACCCCTCCCGTCCCCTCTGTTGCGCCCGTACCCGGTGCACACCCTGATGTGCGAAGGCCCAGCCTCCCATGCGAATCCTGCTGGTCGAAGACGATGAGGCACTGGCCCAGGCGGTGGGCAGCTATCTGCGCTCCAAGGCCTTTCTGATCGACAGCGTGCCTTCTCTGGCGCAGGCGCGCGCCTGCCTGGCCGGTGCCAGCTACGCGGCCGTGCTGCTGGACCTGCACCTGTCCGACGGCGACGGCCTGGCGCTCATGCCGACGCTGCGCCGGCTGGAGCAGCCTCCCGTCACCATCGTGCTCACGGCACGCGACCAGGTCAGCGACCGCATCCGCGGGCTGGACGCGGGGGCCGACGATTATCTGGTCAAGCCTTACGACCCCGAGGAACTGCTGGCCCGCCTGCGCGCCGTGAGCCGGCGCGGCGGCGGCATGCAGGCCGGGCAGGACGCCGTGCTGCGCATGGGCACGCTGGAGATCGACCTGGCCCGCGAAATGGTGCGCGATGCGGGCCGCACGCTGCTGCTCACGCCCAAGGAATGGGCGCTGCTGCGCGTGCTCACGGCCCAGCCGCAGCGTGTGCACGCGCGCGAGCATCTGCTCGATGCGCTCTACGGCTTCGATGCCGAGGCCGACAGCAACACGCTGGAAGTCTTCATCAGCCGGCTGCGCCGCAAGCTCGGGCGCGACCGCATCCTGACCGTGCGCGGTACCGGCTACCGCCTGGCCATCGAGCATGGATGAGCCGCAGCGCTACAGCCTGGCGCTGCCGCCGCGTCTGGCCGACCAGCTGGCCCGCGAGCTGACACTGGCCCTGGCCGCCGTCTGGCTGGCCTGCGTGCTGGCGCTGGCCTGGTATGTCAGCCACATCGTGCACCACAACTTCGACCAGGAAATGATCGACAGCGGCCACCGCCTGCTGGAGGTGGCCGTGCACCAGCTGGAACAGGAAGACCACTCGCGCGAGGGCGTGCAGCGCCCGCATGTGGCCTCGCAGCCGGGCGACGAGGCCGAGGATCTGGTCTACCAGCTGCAGGACGGCCGCGGCAACGTGCTGCTGCGCACCCAGGCCGCCCCCGTGGCAGCCTTTGCCGTGCCCATGCGCGAGGGCTTCTACGAGCGCGAGGGCTGGCGCATCTATGTGGTGGCCCATCCCCGGCAGCCGCTGTTCCTGATGCTGGCCGATCCCATGGTCGAGCGCAGCGAGGCGCTGCAGCGGGCGCTGCTGGCGCTGGGCTCGGTGATGCTGGTCATGCTCGCCCTCATGGGCTGGGCGCTGCGCGTGACCGCGCGGCGGCGCCTGCGCGTGCTGCGCGACATGCAGCTGCAGCTGAGCGAGCGCGGCGGCTCCAACCTGGAGCCGCTGGACCTGGACGCCATGCCGCGCGAGCTGTGGCGGCTGGGCCGGGGCATCAACCACCTGATGCAGCGCCTGTCGCATGCGCTGCAGGTGGAGCGCTCCATGGCTGCCAATGCGGCCCACGAGCTGCGCACGCCGCTGGCCGTGGCCACGCTGCGCCTGCAGACGGCCCTGGACAGGGGCGTGGACAACACCGATGTACGCGCGGCCTATGAGGCGCTGGAGCGGCTGCGCCAGCGCACGGAAAAGCTGCTGCAGCTGTCGCGCGCGGCCTCGGGCTCGGCGCTGGCGCAGGACGAGGTGCGGCTGGACGCGCTGGCCAGCATGGTGGCCTCCGAGTTCTGGCAGCAGGACGAATCCACCCAGCTGCGGCTGGATGTGGTGCTGCCCGAGCAGCCCTGCGGGCCGGTGGCGGGCGATGTGGACACGCTGGCCATCGCCTTGCGCAACCTGGTGGAGAACGCGCTGCGCTACAGCGATGGCTCGGAGGTGCTGCTCGAAGTCTGCGACAGCCGCACCGTCCAGGTGCGCGACGAGGGGCCGGGCATGGATGCGGCGGCGCTGAGCACCGCGCGCGAGCGCCATGTGCGCCATGTGGACGACCTGCGCCTGCCCCAGGGCACCGTGCGGGAGCTGGCGTCGCCGGGCTACGGCCTGGGCCTGTCCATCGTGTCCATGATCGTGGCCCAGCATGGTGGCAGCCTGGAGCTGCAGTCGCCGCTGCCCGGCAGTTCCAACGGCCTGCTGGCCCGCATTCAGTTGCCGGGATGCGACCCGTCCGTGGATACCGACGCACTGTCCTGATCCGGGGCGCAGGCAGGCGGCAGGGGCGCATCGGCGGGCATGAGCCCGCACAGCCTTGTGTTGCGCTGCAAGGCCGGCAGGGCGGCCAGTTTCTCTACCTCGGCATAGAAACGCTGCCAGCCCTGGGCGGCCTCGCCGCCGGCCTGGGCCGACGCCTGGGTCTGCGACTGCTTCCACAGCGCGGTGAAGGCAGGCACCCAGTCGTCGTAGGCGGCCAGCGCGCCAAAGCTGGCGTTGTTGGCATCGGCCACCCACTGGTCCAGCCGCGCCTGGTTGCGGTCGTAGAGCTGGCGCTGTGCATCGGTGGTCAGCAGAGCTGCATCGGCGCTGCGCCATTGCGCGCGCAGCGCGGCGTAGTCGCTGCGGAACTGCTGGTAGATCTGCGCCTTGGCCTGCGGCATGGCGGGGCCGCGCTGCTGCGGGTCCTGGTAGAGCTGCTGCAGCGCCTGGCGCGTGTGGCCGGTCAGTGCCCGCCACTGCGCGCGCCGCAGCTGGCCTGCATCCCAGCGTGCGCGGGCGGCGGGGCCGGCCTCGGTGGCCAGCCACAGCGGCGTGCCCAGGCGCTCCACGGTGGTGGCAAAGGATTCGTTGAAGGCCGTGTCGCCGGCCACATAGACCACCTGGTGGGCCAGTTCGTGGAACAGCAGGCCGGCGAACTCGCCCTCGCCCCAGCCGATGAAGGTGTTGAGCAGCGGATCGCCGCCCAGCCAGTTCAGGTAGCCCAGCGTGGAATAGGCGGGCACGCCGTAGCTGCCGGACTCCAGGCCCTGGTCGGCCAGTTGCCGTGCCTGGGCCATGGCGTCGGCCTCGGCAAAGTAGCCCCGGTAGCCCACGCAGCCGGCCACGGGAAAGCACCAGCGGTGCAGCTCCAGGCTGTCGGGCGGCGCGGCCACCACGTTCCATACGGCAAACGGCCGCTGCAGATCGGCATAGCGGCGGTAGCTGGCGTTGTCGGGCAGGCCCAGGCGCTCCACGGCAAAGGCGCGCATGCGCCGGGCCGACAGCAGGCGCTCGCGCAGTGCAGGCGCAAGGTTCTCGTCCTGCAGCCAGTCGTCAATCGGGCGGCTGGCCTGCAGCAGGTGCATTTGCCCGCGCAGGCTTTGCCAGTAATAGCCCAGCCCGTCGCCACCGGCCCCCCGGCTGGCACAGCCGCCCAGCAGCAGGCCTATGCCCACCAAAATCGCGGGCAGGCCGCGCCTGACTACACTCAAGCCTTCTCGCACCCTTGGCCCCCTTGCTGCTTTCATGGACTTCTTCACGCTGGCGATCATTGTCTTCATCGCAATCTACCTGCTCAAGACGCAGCAACAGCGCCGGCATACCCTGCTGCTGGCCCAGTATCTGGGGCGATTCCAGATCGAGAAGCTGATGGGCGGCCTGATCGAAGGCTATCTGCGCGCCCTGGGTGAGAACGACGAGCAGCGCCGTGCCCAGATCTGGACCGTGCTGGACAACACCGAGGCCAACCTGGCCGAGCAGTTCCAGCGCTTTGCCAAGGAGATGGCCACGGCCGATCCGCAGCTCACGCGCGTGAGCACGCTGCCCGTGGCGCTTCCCTATCTGGACCGGCTCTTTCCCTCGTCGTCCTTCGATCTGCGCGACGCCATGCAGCTGCATGCGCGCGGCATTGCCTCCGTGCGCGTGGCCGACAGCCGCAACGAGGATGAACGCCGTGCGCGCGCCTTCACGATGACGGCCGAGCTGTTGCTCATGCAGTACACCTGTCATTGGTTTTGCAAATCGCGTGCCGTGGCATCCCTGCGGCTGGTCGCACGGCACAAGACGCCCTTCGAGCAAGTGCTTGCTTCGGTGACGGATCAGACACGGCGCGACTACAGGCAGCTGATCGCCTGATCACTGCACCACGGGTGGGGCGCCATGCCCCGCCATGCACAGCCCAGGCTGCGATTGACGCAGTGCGCCTTGCTGTCAAAAATGAACGCCATGACACAAGTGCTGAGCTCCATCGAGGCGCGGCTGGCGTCTCTCCCTGTTCCCGTGGCCGTGATCCTGCCGTCCGGCCAGCGCGCTGGTCCTGCGGATGCGCAGGTGGTGCTGCATTTCCAGACCATGTCGGCCATGGCCAGCCTGGCGGCCGGGCAGATAGGGACACTGGGCGGTGCCATCGTGGAAGGGATGGTGCGCATCGATGGCCGCATGCGCGACGTGATGGCGGTGGCCGCCAGCCTGCTGCAGTCCGATCCGGTGCGCGGCACATCGCACTGGTGGGGGCATGCCATGGCCCGCATGCGCTCCATGGCCGCGCACACGCTGGCGCGCGACGCCCAGCAGATCCAGTTCCACTACGACATCTCCGACGACTTCTACGGCCTGTGGCTGGACCCGCGCCGCGTCTATTCCTGCGCCTACTTCCGCGATCCGCAGATGACGCTGGCCCAGGCCCAGGAGGCCAAGCTGGAGCACATCTGCCGCAAGCTGGACCTGCGGCCCGGCGAGCGCTTCCTGGACATCGGCGCGGGCTGGGGCGCGCTGCTGCTGTGGGCGGCCGAGCACTACGGCGTCACGGCCACGGGCATCACGCTCTCGCACAACCAGCACCGCTACGTGCAGCAGCTGATTGCCGAGCGCGGCCTGCAGGGCAAGGTGGACATGCAACTGCTGGACTACCGCGCGCTGGCGCCCGCCCAGCCCTTCGACAAGATAGGCTCGGTGGGCATGTTCGAGCATGTGGGCCAGGCCCAGCTGCCCGAGTACTTCCAGACCGTGCACCGCCTGCTGCGCCCGGGCGGCATGGCGCTGATCCACGGCATCACGGCGGGCGGCGTGGACAACACCGAGCTGGGCGCGGGCATGGGCGAGTTCATCGACCGCTACATCTTCCCCGGCGGCGAGCTCATGCATGTGAGCCGCGTGCTGCACGACATGGGCCACAGCGGGCTGGAAATGGTGGACACGGAGAACCTGCGGCCCCACTACGCACGCACGCTGTGGAACTGGTCCGACGCACTGGAAGCCCGGCTGCCGCAGGCGCAGCGTATCCTTGAGCAGCATGCCGACGCCGAAGGTGCCGCCAAGGTGCTGCGCGCCTACCGGCTCTATCTGGCGGGTTGCGCCATGGGATTCGAGCGCGGCTGGATCGCCCTGCACCAGATGCTGTGCACGCATCCCGATGGACGGCTCCAGTCGGGACCCATGGTGGGGGCTCAATCGGACTATGCTTTCAACCGCGAGTACATGTACCGCTGAGTGCATGACACGCCACACAGAAAAAGGATAGCCATGCTCTACAAGTTCAAGTCCCGTGCCACGGCCGACGTCATCATGCTCGAATCCAACGGCCGCCAGGTCCTGGAGATCGTCGGCAAGACGCCCGGCGCCAGCGGCATCATCACGGTGCAGCAGATTCCCGCCGCCATCGAGGCGCTGGAGGCCGCCGTCGCCGACGACGACGCCCGCCGCAAGGCCAACCAGGAAGAGGATGCGCAGGATGGCGACCAGGACAATGCCGCACCGGGCGCACGCGATGCCGTCAGCCTGCGCCAGCGCGCTGCGCCCATGATCGACATGCTGCGCCGCAGCGCCGCCGAGAACAGCGACGTCACCTGGTAGCCGGCGCCTCCCGCTGGCACGTCAGGCGTTGATGCCCTTCATGCCTTCTTCCGTATAGCGCTGCCCGGCCACGGGCAGCTCGTCGCTGGCGCGCCGCAGCTCGTCCAGCTCGCCGGGCGTCAGTGCCACGGACAGCGCACCCAGGTTGTCCTGCAGATGGGCGATGCGCCGGGTGCCCGGAATGGGCACCACGTCCGGCCCCTGGGCCAGCAGCCAGGCCAGGGCGATCTGCGCAGGCGTGCTGCCCTTGCGCTGCGCCAGGGCCGATACGGCGCCCACCAGGGCCTGGTTGGTGTCGATGTTGCCGGGCTGAAAGCGCGGCAGGCTGGCGCGGAAATCGCCCTGCTCGAAGGCCGTGCCGCCATGAAAGCGCCCCGTGAGAAAGCCGCGCCCCAGTGGCGAATAGGCCACCAGCCCCACGCCCAGCTCGCGGCAGGCGGGCAGCACCTCGTCCTCCACCTCGCGCGTCCACAGCGAATACTCGGTCTGCACCGCCGCCACCGGGTGCACGGCATGGGCGCGGCGCAGCGTGGCCGCGCTGACCTCGCACAGGCCGATGCGGGCGATCTTGCCCTCCTGCACCAGGCGCACCAGGCCTTGCATGGTCTCTTCGATGGGCCGCGTGGCATCGACGCGGTGCACGTAATACAGGTCGATGCGCTCCACGCCCAGGCGCCGCAGCGAGTCCTCGCAGCTTTGCCGTGCGTACTGCGCGCTGTTGTCGATGCTGCGCCGGTACTCGCCGGCCTTGCGCACGATGCCGAACTTGGTGGCGATCTTCACGCGCGGGCGGCGCGTGGCCAGGAAGCGGCCGATCAGCTCCTCGTTGTGGTGCGGCCCGTAGACATCGGCCGTGTCCAGGAAGTCGATGCCGGACTCCACGGCATGGTCCAGCGCCTGCAGCGCCAGGGCGTCGTCGCGCGGACCATAGAACTCGCTCATGCCCATGCAGCCCAGGCCCAGGGCGGACACCTGCAGATCGTGGCCAAGTTTGCGTTGTTGCATTGCGTATCCTCTTGCTGAAACAAGGGGCCAGTATGGTTTTCCGAAGCGGCCTTGCCTACTGACAAAATCGCGCTTTGATCTTCCATTTTCGGAAAGCATTTCCGAAAACAAAGGAGCATTCCATTGCAGTGGGACGACGCCCGCATCTTCCTGGCCATTGCCCGCGCCGGCAGCCTGAGCGGTGCCTCGGCCGAGCTGGGGCTGGGCGTGGCCACGGTCTCGCGCCGGCTGGACCGGCTGGAGTCCGCGCTGTCCATGCCCCTGTTCAGCCGCCACCAGAGCGGCTATCGGCTCACGGCCGACGGCCAGGCACTGCTGGCCCCTGCCGAGGCGCTGGAGCAGGCTGCCCAGGCCCTGGGCGATGCCGCGCAAAGCCAGGCACAGGTCGCAGGCGTGGTGCGGCTGGCCACGGCGGAGAACCTGGCCAACCCGCTGATCGCGCCCTCGCTGGTCCCTCTGTTCGCCCGCCACCCGGGTCTGCGCGTGCAGCTGGTCAGCGGCGTGCAGACGCTGAACCTGCACCGGCGCGACGCCGACCTGGCCGTGCGCATGACCCAGCCCGAGGCTGGCCACGTCACGATCCGGCGCCTGGGAACGCTGGGTTTCGGCTTGTACGGATCGGCCGGCCATGTTGCTGGCCGCGCTGGCCGGAGCGGCTCGGACCCGTTCGAGGGCGATGCCTTCATCGGCTGGGACGACAGCCACGCCCACCTGCCCGCCGCACGCTGGATGGCGCGCGCCCTGCACGGGCGTCCCTGCCGGCTGGAGACCAACACCCTGTCCGCGCAGCTGGCCGCGGCCCAGGCGGGCCTGGGCCTGGCCGTGCTGCCGCATTTCCTGGCGCGGCAGGCGGGGCTGGTCTGCGTGGAGCCGCAGCTGGGCGCCGACCAACCGATCTGGCTTGCCATGCATGCCGACCTTGCCCATTCGCGGCGGGTGCGGGCCGTGGCCGACCACCTCATTGAACTGTTCGAGCGGCGGCATGCCGAACTCGAAGGCCCGGCCTGAGCCGCAGCAGGGGCCGCGCGCCGTGTTAAACACGCACGCAGATTGCGAGAAAGAAAGGACTTCCATGCACCGCCTCCGTCATTCCTCCCGATTCCTGCCCTGGCTGGGCGCGCTGGCCGCCACACTGGCACTGGCCGCCTGTGCCGACAGGCCCAAGGCACCCACCGGCCCGCAGGCACCTCCGGGAGCGGCGGCTGCCGTGTATTCGCTGCTGTTTCTGGACAACGCCTCCAACCTCGGCCCCAAGGCGGCGGCCTACTGCATAGGCAACGGCCGGGGCTGGGCGCTGCTGGACCCCGATGCCGGCACGCTGGCCCTGCTCAGCGGCCAGAGCCAGGTGCGGCCGGCTTCGGCCTGCGACGTGGGCAAGGGCGGCGAGCTGGTGCTGGACCGGGCCAGCGGCCGGCCGGCGCTGATGTTCGGCGTCGAACTCGTGCACTGCACGGCCTCGGGATCGCAATGCCTGATGCGCGGCAGCTACTACGAAGGTCCCGGCAACACGCAGAGCAACCTCTACAACGCAAGCCAGCGCGGCGGCAGCTGGCAGGCCGTGATGGCGCTGCGCGGGCCGGCGCCCTGAGCCTGCGTCGCTGCTGTCGCGCGGCTCCCGCCAACGAAAAAGCCCGGCCGAAGCCGGGCTTGATCGTGGTTGCAACTGGGCGATCCGTCGCGGTGGTGGTCCTCGGGATCAGTCGGCGTAGGTGCCGGCTGCCTTGATGACCTTGCCCCACTTCTCGATCTCGGCCTGGACGAACT
The DNA here is from genome assembly GCF_020523835.1 of Delftia sp. Lp-1. NCBI lineage: Bacteria > Pseudomonadati > Pseudomonadota > Betaproteobacteria > Burkholderiales > Comamonadaceae > Delftia > Delftia sp. Lp-1. Next base: position 565,041 of record NZ_JAJALJ010000003.1, read on the forward strand.
TCTTGTGGCCTTCGGGCTCGATGCGGCCGTCGCTGGCGATCACGGCGCCCAGGGCTTCCTGGCGCTTGATGAACTCGGGGTCCTTCAGGGCGGCCTTCATGGCCTCGTTGACCTTCTTGACGATGTCGGCCGGCGTGCCCTTGGGGGCGTACAGGCCGTGCCAGATGGTGACCTGGAAGTCGGGCACGCCCACTTCGGCCAGCGTCGGCAGGTCCTTCAGTGCGGGCATGACCAGGCGCTTGGGCGTGGTCACGGCATAGGCCTGGACCTTCTTGGCCGTGATCTGGCCCGTGGTGTTGGTGGTCTGGTCGCACAGCAGGTCGACCTGGTTGCCGATCAGGTCGGCGATGGCCGGCGCAGCGCCCTTGTAGGGCACGGGCGTCATTTCGGTCTTCATGGCCGACTGCAGCATCAGGCCGCACAGGTGGGAGGCGGAACCGATGCCGGCATTGGCCAGGTTGACCTTGCCCTGGTTCTTGCCGATCCAGTCCTTGACCTCGGCGAAGTTCTTGGCCGGCAGGCTGGGGCGGCCGATCAGCGTCATGGGCACGTCGTTGATGATGCCGGCGTACTCGAAGTCGTTGAGCACGTTGAACGACAGCTTGCGGTACAGCGACGGGATCGTGGACATGCCGATGTGGTTGATCAGCAGCGTGTAGCCATCAGGACGGGCACGTGCGGCCTTGGCCGTGCCGATGGTGCTGCCGGCGCCGTCGGCGTTGTCCACCACGATGGTGGCATTGTTCAGGTGCTTGCGCATGGACTCGGCCAGATCGCGGGCCACCTTGTCGGTCGGGCCGCCTGCGGTGAACGGCACGATGAGGGTGATCGTCTTGCCTGCGGCAGGATAGTCCTGCGCATGAGCGCCAATGGCTGCGCCGGCTGCCAGGGCGATGGCTGCGATCTTGAACAATGCTTTCATAGTGTCTCCAGGTGAATGGCGTGCAAATGATACGGGGCGATGCGTTTTCGCCCTAAAGGGCAAACACGCAAAAGAAACCGAATGCACGAGGAGACGAATTTTAAGAATTGTTTCTATTGCGCCGCAGCAGATTCCCTTGCCATTGATCTAGTGCAAACCCTTGGAGGCTTGACAGGCGTCATGTTTTCAGGGTCTGCGACGGCTGCTCGGCCGCCGTCCCCCGCGTCTCGGTGGCTACTTGTACGACCTCGCGTCTTCAATGACCTTCCCGTCATTGGGCAGGGTGCCCGGCAGCACCATCTGCACGTCGCCGCGCAGCTTGGTCACTTCGCGCACCGCATCGGACAGCTGCTGGGCCAGGCCCGGTGAGGTTTCGCGGGTTTCGACCAGCAGCTGCATCTGGTCATTGGCCATCTCGCCCGTGACCACCAGCCTTGCCCGCCCCACCTGCGGAAAGCGGCGCACGACGTCGGCAATCTGGCCCGGGTGCACGAACATGCCGCGCACCTTGGTGGTCTGGTCGGCGCGTCCCATCCAGCCCTTGATGCGCGCGTTGGTGCGGCCCGTGGGGCACTGGCCGGGCAGCACGGCAGAGAGGTCGCCCGTGCCGAAGCGGATCAGCGGGTAGTCGGGGTTGAATGTGGTGATCACCAGCTCGCCCACCTCGCCGGGGGCCACCGGGTCGCCCGTGCCGGGGCGCACGATCTCGACGATGACCTGCTCGTCCAGCACCAGGCCTTCGCGCGCCTCGGTCTCGTAGGCGATCAGGCCCAGGTCGGCCGTGGCGTAGCACTGGTAGCCGGCAATGCCGCGCTCGGCCAGCCAGTCGCGCAGCGAGGGCGGGAAGGCCTCGCCCGAGACCATGGCCTTGGTCACGGAGGGGATGGGCAGGCCCATCTCCAGGGACTTTTCCACAATGATCTTGAGGAAGCTGGGCGTGCCCACGTAGCCGGCGGGCCGCAGGTCGGCCATGGCCTGCACCTGCTGCTCGGTCTGGCCCGTGCCGCCTGCGAACACCGTGCAGCCCAGCGCATGGGCGCCGCTTTCCATCATCGAGCCCGCGGGCACGAAGTGGTAGCTGAAGCAGTTGTGCACCAGTTCGCCGGGCCGAAAGCCCGAGGCATGCAGCGCGCGCGCCATGCGCCAGTAGTCGGGGCGGCGGCTTTCGGGCTCGTAGATGGGGCCGGGGCTGCAGAACAGGCGCGGCATGGGCTGGCCCAGGCCAATGGCGTTGAAGCCGCCGAAGATCTGCGCGGGCCGCTGCTCGGCCTGGCGCTGCAGCAGCTCGTACTTGCGCGTCACCGGCAGGCGGGCCAGGGCCTCGCGGCTGGTGATCTGCGCGGCATCGACGCCGGCCAGGATCCGGGCGAAGGCGGCAGAGTGTTGCTGCGCATGGGCGATCTGCCGGGGCAGGGCGGCCAGCAGCGCCGCTTCGCGTTCGTCAGGGGTGCGCGTCTCCAGCGCGTCGTAGAAGGCACTCATGGCAATTCCTGTTGGTGGAAAAGGGCTGGCAGGGACTGGGCAGGGGTGTGTCAAAAAATCCAGAGGGCTGTGTTCCGTCCGTTGCCCTTGAAACCGGCGCGGCCCAACCCAGGGACACCGAGGAAGGGCCGCCCCGCACCGAGGGTGTCGTCCCCCCCGCGAAGCGAGAGGGGGAAGGCGCGAAGCGACTCAGGGGGTATTCATGCAAGCCAGCGCTTTCTGCGCTTGTAGCTCTTGACGTCCTTGAAGCTTTTCCGCTCGCCGCCGCCCACGCCCAGGTAGAACTCCTTGACGTCCTCGTTGCTGGCCAGGTCCGAGGCCGCGCCGTCCATGACGATGCGGCCGCTTTCCATGATGTAGCCGTAGTCCGAGTACTTGAGCGCCATGTTGGTGTTCTGCTCGGCCAGCAGGAAGGTGACCTTCTCCTTGCTGTTGAGGTCGCGGACGATGTTGAACACTTCCTCGACGATCTGCGGGGCCAGGCCCATCGAGGGTTCGTCCAGCAGCACCATGCGCGGATTGGCCATCAGCGCGCGGCCGATGGCGCACATCTGCTGCTCGCCGCCCGAGGTGTAGGCGGCCTGCGAGGTGCGGCGCGTCTTCAGGCGCGGAAAGTAGTTGTAGACCTTCTCGAGGTTGGCCGCTATCTCGCCCTTGTCAGTGCGCGTGTAGCTGCCGGTCATGAGGTTTTCCTCGATGGTCAGGTGGGCGAAGCAGTGCCGCCCCTCCATGACCTGGACCACGCCGCGCTGTACCAGCTCGGAGGGCGTGAGGCTTTCGATGCGCTCGCCCTCCAGCTCAATCGTGCCCTTGGTCACCTCGCCACGCTCGCCCTTGAGCAGGTTGGAGATGGCGCGCAGCGTCGTGGTCTTGCCCGCGCCGTTGCCGCCCAGAATGGCCACGATGCTCTCGCGCGGCACCTGGAGCGAAACGCCCTTGAGCACCAGGATCACATGGTTGTAGATGACTTCGATGCCATTGACCACGAGCAGCGGATCGCTGGCGGCCGGGGCGGAGGTGGGTGCGGTGGTCATGGCGTCGTCCATGGGCGTTGATACGAAAGCGGAGTGCGGGGCCGCAACTCTCGAAGCATCTCTGCGCGGGGCATGCCCCAACTCAGGGACACCGAGGAAGGGCCGCCGCGCACCGAGGGTGTCGTCCCCCTCCCCCACGAAACGGGGAGAGAGGGAAGGCGCGCAAGCGCCTCAGGGGGTGCAAGTTCTAGCTTTTACGTTCTTTTCCTTGGCGTACTTGTCCGCGTACTCCTTGACCAGCGGTTCGACCATGGACTTGTCGGCCTGGTACCAGTCGGAGACCACCTTCCACTTGGCGCCGTCCCACTGGGCGATGCGCGACCAGTCGGTGCCCAGGTGGTTGTCGCAGCTGGTCTTGACGGGGCGGATGATCTTGCCGAAGCCCAGTTCGTTGAGGCGCTCCTGCGTGAGGTTCAGGTTCTCCAGGCCCCAGCGCACCTGCTCGGAGGTCATGACCTTGCCCTTGCCGTACTTTTCCTGCGCCGTGCGGATGGCCTCCACCTGCAGCATGGAGATCACCATGCCGCGCGTGTGGGCCATGGCGCCCAGTTCCTTGGCGTCGGTGGCCGTGCCCTGGCCCTTGTCGTAGACCATGGCCTTGACCTCGTCGTGCACCTTGTCGTGCTCGGCCGTGTTGTGGATGGTCACGGTGTTGTAGCCCTTGGCGCCGGCGCCGATGTCCTTCACGTCATGGTCCGAGCCGGCCCACCAGATGGCGTACATCTTCTCGCGCGGGTAGCCGGTGGCCTGCGCCTCGCGCACGGCCGTGGGCGTCATCACGCCGGCCGACCACAGCAGCACGTAGTCGGGGCGCTGCTGGCGGATCTGCAGCCAGGTGGACTTCTGCTCCACGCCGGGCGCCGTCACGGGCAGCAGCGTCAGGTCGAAGCCTTCCTTGGCGGCGCGCTTTTGCAGCAGCGGAATGGGTTCCTTGCCATAGGGCGAGTCATGGTAGACCAGGGCGATCTTCTTGCCCTTGAGGCTGCCCTTTTCCTTCTTCAGGATGTCCTGGATGATGGAATCGGCCGCCGTCCAGTAGTTGCCCAGCAGCGGGAAGTTCCACTCGAAAACCTTGCCGTCGGCCGACTGCGACAGGCCATAGCCCGTGGTGATGATGGGCATCTTGTCGCCCGGCGCCTTGTCCGTCACGGCGAACGTGATGCCGGTGGACTGCGGGTCGAACCCGGCAGCGCCGCCGCCCTTGCCCTTCAGGCGCTCATAGCACTCCACGCCCTTGGCCGTGTCGTAGGCCGTCTCGCATTCCTCGTATGCGATCTTCACGCCATTGATGCCGCCCTTGGCGTTGACCAGCTTGATGTAGTCCTGCTTGCCATCGGCCCATGGAATGCCCAGCGGCGCGAACTGGCCCGTGCGGTAGACCAGCAGCGGCACGAACTGGTCCTGGGCCTGTGCGGCAGGGGCGGCCACGAGAGCGCCGATTCCAGCAGCGACCGTGGCAGCGGCGATGGCGACTTTCTTGAACATCATGACGTTGTCTCCTAGTTGGCTGGGGAAGATTCCCCGGTTATCCGGCACTCTGTGGCGCCCTGTCTCGATACAGATCAACTCAATGCGGGAAGGGCCAGACACGCAGTTTTTGTCTTGCGGTCGCCCACAGTTTTGCCAGGCCATGCGGCTCCACGATCAGGAAGAACACGATCAGCGCACCGAAGATCATGTGCTCCAGGTAGGTCGCCGTGGCCGTGGACAGCGGCAGGCCCATCCAGTGCGGCACCTGGGTGAGCAGCAGCGGCAGCAGCACGAAGAAGGCCGCGCCGAAGATGCTTCCCACCACCGAGCCCAGGCCGCCGATGATGATCATGAACAGCAGCTGTAGCGAGCGGTCCAGGCTGAAGGCCGCGGGCTCCCAGGCGCCCAGGTGAACGAAGCCCCACAGCGCGCCGGCCACGCCGACGATGAAGCTGCTCACGGCAAAGGCGCTGAGCTTGGCGTAGGTCGGGCGGATGCCGATCACGCTGGCGGCCACGTCCATGTCGCGCATGGCCATCCACTCGCGGCCGATGGCGCCGCGCACCAGGTTCTTGGCGGCCAGGCCCAGCACGCACAGGATGCCCAGGCACAGCAGGTACTTCTCCATGGGCGTGTCGATCTTCCAGCCCATGATGGACAGCGGGCCTGCGCTCACCGAGCCCGAGGAGGAGTTGTTCGTCACCCAGGCCGCGCGGCTGGCCAGCCAGTCCACGAAGAACTGGGCGGCCAGCGTGGCCACGGCCAGGTACAGGCCGCGGATGCGCAGGCTGGGCAGGCCGAAGATCACGCCGAAGACCATGGCCAGCACGCCGCCGCCGATCAGGGCCACCAGCAGCGGCATGCCCTCGAAGCGCACCTGCAGGTTGTAGGCCGCGTAGGCGCCCACGGCCATGAAGGCACCGGTGCCCAGAGAGATCTGGCCGCAGTAGCCGACCAGGATGTTCAGCCCCAGCGCCGCCAGCGACATGATCAGGAAGGGGATCAGCACGGCCTGGAAGGTGTAGTCGCTGACGCTGAAGGGAATCACCAGGAAGGCGACGGCCAGCAGCGCCACGATGGCCCAGCGGTCCTGGGCGACGCCGAAGATCTGCTGGTCGGATGCGTAGGTCGTCTTGAATTGACCGTTCTCACGATAAAACATGGTGCAAGTTCTCCGTAACGGTCAAACGCGATCAATGATTTTGTCGCCGAACAGCCCCTGGGGCCGCACGAGCAGGAAGCACAGGGCAAGGCCGTAGGCGAACCAGGTCTCGATGCCGCCGCCGACCATGGGGCCCAGGTAGACCTCGGAGAGCTTCTCGCCCACGCCGATGATCAGGCCGCCGATGATGGCGCCGGGCAGCGAGGTCAGGCCGCCCAGGATCACCACGGGCAGGGCCTTCAGGGCCACCAGCGACAGCGAGTACTGCACGCCCAGCTTGGAGCCCCAGATGATGCCCACCACCAGGGCCACGCCGCCGGCCACCGACCAGACGATGACCCAGATGCGCGACAGCGGGATGCCGATGGACTGGGCCGCCTGGTGGTCGTCGGCCACGGCGCGCAGCGCGCGGCCGGTCTTGGTCTTCTGGAAGAACACGCTGAGCGCGGCCACCAGCAGCGCGGCGATGCAGGCCGCGTACAGGTCTTCCTGGCTCAGCAGCACGCCGCCCTCGAACAGGCCGTCGAGGATGAACATGGGGTCCTTGGGCATGCCCACGTTGATGCTGTAGACGGCGCTGCCGAAGATCATCGGGCCCAGGCCGTCGAGCAGGTAGGCGATGCCCAGCGTGGCCATTAAGAGCGTGATGGGCTCCTGGTTGACCAGGTGGCGCAGCGCCAGCCGCTCGATCACCCAGGCCACGACCACCATGATGGCCAGCGACACGCAGATGGCGAGCAGGTTGGTGAACCAGCCCGGCTCCATGCCGATCCACTTCGGGATCCACTCGGAAAAGCGCGCCATGGCCAGGGCCGAGAACAGCACCATCGCGCCCTGGGCGAAGTTGAACACGCCCGAGGCCTTGAAGATCAGCACGAAGCCAATGGCGATCAGCGCGTACAGCGTGCCCACCATGAGGCCGCCGAACAAGGTTTCCAGAAAAAATCCCATGTCAGTCCCCTCAATGGCCTGTGCCAAGGTAAGCGCGGATCACGTCTTCGTTCTGGCGCACCTCGTCGGGCGCGCCGTCGCCGATCTTCTTGCCGTAGTCCAGCACCACGACGCGGTCGCTGATGTCCATGACCACGCCCATGTCGTGCTCGATCAGCACGATGGTGGAGCCGAACTCGTCGTTGACATCGAGGATGAAGCGGCACATGTCCTGCTTTTCCTCCACGTTCATGCCGGCCATGGGCTCGTCCAGCAGCAGCACCTGCGGCTGCATGGCCAGGGCGCGTCCCAGGTCCACGCGCTTTTGCAGGCCGTAGGGCAGCTGGCCCACGGGGGTCTTGCGATAGGCCTGGATCTCCAGGAAGTCGATGATGTGCTCGACGAACTCGCGGTGGCGGATCTCCTCGCGCTGGGCCGGGCCCAGGCGCAGGGCCTGCATCAGGATGCCGCTTTTGATCTGCAGGTTGCGGCCGGTCATGATGTTGTCGATCACGCTCATGCCCTTGAACAGCGCCAGGTTCTGGAAGGTGCGCGCCACGCCCATCTCGGCCACCTGGCGGCTGTTCATGTGGCTGAAGGTCTTGCCCCGGAAGGTGATCGATCCCTCGGACGGGGTGTACACGCCGTTGATGCAGTTGAGCATCGAGCTCTTGCCCGCGCCGTTGGGGCCGATGATGGAGCGGATCTCGTGCTCGCGCACATCGAACGAGATGTCCGTCAGCGCCTTCACCCCGCCAAAGCGCAGGCTGATGTTCTTGATGTCGAGGATGACATCGCCGATCTTCTTGTGGGTCATGTCAGCGGCTCCGGTCAGGCCCTGGCGGTGGCAGCCACCGAATGGGTTTTGGCATCGATGATGGACAGCGTGGCGCTGACGCTGCCGGTGCGGCCGTCCTCGAACTTGACCTGGGTCTCGATGAACTGCTCACGCTTGCCCGTGTACAGCGCATCGACCAGCACGCCGTACTTGTCGGCAATGAAGCCGCGGCGCACCTTGCGCGTGCGGGTCAGCTCGTCGTCGTCGGGGTCCAGCTCCTTGTGCAGCACCAGGAAGCGCGCCACCTGCGTGTCGGCCATGCCGGCTTCGGCGGCCAGGTCGGCGTTCACCTGGGCCACGCAGTCGGCCACCATCTCCAGCACCTTGGCCTTCGATGCCAGGTCCACATAGCCGCCATAGGGCAGGCCCTGGCGCTCGGCCCAGTTGCCCACGGCCTCGTAGTCGATGTTGATGAAGGCGCAGACCTGGTCGCGGCCGTGGCCGAAGCACACGGCCTCCTTGATCTGTGGGAAGAACTTGAGCTTGTTCTCGATGTAGTTGGGCGCGAACATGGCGCCCCGGCTGGTCTTGCCCACGTCCTTGGCGCGGTCGATGATGCGCAACTGGCCGCTGGCGTCGATCACGCCGGCATCTCCCGTGTGGAACCAGCCGTCGGCATCCACCACCTCGGCCGTGGCGTCGGGGCGCTTGTAGTACTCCTTGAGCACGGACACGCCCTTGAGCAGCACCTCGCCGTTGTCGGCGATCTTCAGCTCGATGCCCGGTGCGGCCTGGCCCACGCTGCTCAGCTCCACCTGCCCGTCGCGCTGTATGCACACATAGGCGCAGGTCTCGGTCTGGCCGTAGAGCTGCTTGAGGTTGATGCCGATGGAACGGAAGAAGCGGAACAGCTCGGGCCCGATGGCCGCACCCGCCGTATAGGCCACGCGGATGCGCGACAGGCCCATGGCGTTGCGCAGCGGCCCGTAGATGCACAGGTCGCCCAGCGCGTACTTCAGGCGGTCCAGCGTCCCCACCTTCTTGCCGTCCAGGATGTCCGAGCCCACGCGGCGCGCCACGGCCATGGCGCGGCCGTACATCCATTGCTTGAAGGGCGCGGCGTCCTCCATGCGGATGGACACCGAGGTCAGCATGCCCTCGAAGATGCGCGGTGGCGCGAAGTAGTAGCTGGGGCCGATCTCGCGCAGGTCGATGGACACGGTCGAGGCCGACTCCGGGCAGTTGATGGTGAAGCCCGCCACCAGCCACTGCGCGAAGGAAAACAGATGGTCGCCCACCCAGGCCGGGGGCAGGTAGGAGATCACGTTGTCGCCGGGTCCCAGGCGGTCCACCTGCACGCCGCCGCGTGCCGACTCGCCAAAGCTGCGGTGCGTCTGGCACACGCCCTTGGGCTTGCCGGTCGTGCCCGAGGTGTAGAGGATGACCGAGACATCGTCGGGCGACAGCGCGGCCAGCATCGCATCCCAGGCGCCCGGGTGTGCGGCATCCCACTCCTGGCCCTTTTGCAGCAGCGCCTCGGTGCTGATCAGCCCGGGCTGGTCGTAGTGGCGCAGGCCGCGCGGGTCGTCATAGATGATGTGGCCGAGGCCGGAGACGCTCTCGCGCACCTCCAGCAGCTTGTCGACCTGCTCCTGGTTCTCGGCAAATGCGAAGTCGATCTCGGCATCCTCGATGACGAAGCGCATCTCGGCGGCCACGGCATCCTGGTACAGCGGGATCGGTACGCCGCCCAGCGCCTGCACGGCAATGAAGCCCATGTAGACATGGGGCCGGTTGTCGCTGATGAAGGCCAGATTCTGGCCGCGTGCCAGGCCCAGCGCCGCCAGGCCGCAGGCCATGTGGCGCACGGTCTCGGCGGCCTCGCTCCAGCTCCAGGTCTGCCAGATGCCGTATTCCTTCTCGCGCAGCGCCGGCGCCTGGGGGCGCTGGGCGGCATGCTGGAGCAGCAGGTGCGGGAACGTGGTCGTCATTCCATGTCCTTGGATGTTCGTGAATGGTGGCCGCATGGTGCAGATGCCCAGGCTGTGACCTACCGGCTTGGACTGCATCCTAGGACTGGCTTTGACGCCGTGGTGTCTGTTTGACGACAATCCGCGGGAAACTCATCATCGGGAAAACGCGCCGTAACAAAAGGTGCCAAAACGGTCTCATGTCCCGCTTGGGGGCTTGCGCATCCGGGAATGTGCGCGTGCCGCGGTCCTTCTGGAAATCCCGCTCACGCCAGCCACCGGGCTCGGGCAATGCTTGGGTGGTTTTGATGATTGATCCGCGCACCCTCGCCGCGACTCCATGAGCCAAGAACTGTCACTGCACCAGCGCCGCCGCGCGCCCCGGCCCGAGGAACTCGAAGGCATTCCCTGGCTGGCCGTACTCCAGCCCGCCGAGCGCGAACGGGCCCAGAAGGCGCTGGTCGTCGGCGACGCCCAGCCCGGCGACTATGTCTGCCGCACCGGCCGCGCGCCCACCTACTGGTTCGGCGTGGTCGAAGGCCTGCTCAAGATGAACACCGACGGCGCCGATGGCGCCAGCATGACCCTGGCCGGCCTGCCCCCAGGCGGCTGGTTCGGCGAAGGCACGGCCGTCAAGCGCGAGCCCTACCGCTACAACGTGCAGGCCATACGCCGCAGCGTGGTCGGCGGCCTGCCCATAGAAACCTTCCACTGGCTGCTGGATCACTCCATCGGCTTCAACCGCTTCGTCATGAGCCAGCTCAACGAGCGCCTGGGCCAGTTCATCTCGGCCCGCGAAATCGACCGCCTCACCAACCCCGACCTGCGCGTGGCCCGCAGCCTGGCCGCGCTCTTTCACCCCCTGCTGTACCCGGGTGTGGGCGAGGTGCTGCGCATCACCCAGCAGGAGCTGGCCTACCTGGTGGGTCTGTCGCGCCAGCGCGTCAACGAGGCGCTGTCCGTGCTGCAGCGCGAAAACGCCATCGTCGTGGAGTACGGCGGCCTGCGCGTGCTCGACCTGGAAGCGCTGCGCAGCGGGCTGTTTGCGGCGGCGCGGCGGGCGGCCTGACGCCGCCCACTGCCACCCACTTGCGGCCTCAGATCACGCCTTCGCGCCGCAGCCTCTCCTGCTGCTGCGCATCCAGCCCCAACGCCGCATAGATGCATGCATTGTCCTGGCCGGTGGCCGGGCCGCTGCGGGGCGAAGGTGCCTGGCGGCCGGTGAAGCGTGGCACGGGCGCGGGGGCGGCGAGGGGACCCAGGTCGGGGTCGGGCAGGGTGATGAAGCTGCCGCGTGCCGCGAAATGCGGGTCCTGCAGCGCGTCCTCGGCCGAGCAGACCTTGCTGAACGGAATGTCGTGCGCGGCCAGCGCGGCCGTGGCCTGGGCGCAGTCCAGGGCTGCGCACCATTGCACGATCTGCGCATCCAGCGCCTGCAGGTGGCGGATGCGCGCGGCGTTGTCCGCAAAGCGCGGGTCGGCGGCCAGGTCGGCGCGGTCCATGGCCTGGCACAGGCGCGTGAAGATGGCGTCGCCCGTGGCGACCACGGTGAGCCAGGCGCCGTCGCGCGTGCGGTAGACGTTGGAGGGCGCCGTGTAGCCCGCGCACGATCCCGTGCGGCTGCGTGCCTGTCCGCCCAGCTGGAATTCGGCCGCCAGAGGGTCCAGCAGGCGCAGCATGGCTTCGGTGGCCGACAGGTCGATTTCCACGCCGCGCCGTTCGCCCGGCGGCTGCGCGTTGCGCTCGGCCAGTGCGGCCGCGATGGAGAAGGCGCCGAACAGGCCGGCCACGGCATCGCCCAGCGGGTAGTTCATGTGCTGGGGCGGGCCGACCGCCTCGCCCGTGAGGTGGGCGAAGCCGCTCATGGCCTCGAAGATGCGCGCAAAGCCCGGGCGGCGCGCATAGGGACCGGTCTGGCCGAAGCCCGTCAGGCGCAGCACGATGAGGCGCGGGTTGCGGGCATGCAAGGTGGCCAGGTCCAGCCCCCAGCGGTCCAGCGTGCCGGTGCGGAAGTTCTCCACGAGCACGTCGAAATCCTCGATCAGCCGCAGGAACAGCGTGCGGCCCTCGGCCTTGCGCACATCCAGCGAGATGCCCTGCTTGCCCCGGTTGGCGGTTTTCCAGAACACGGCGTGGCCGTCGTGCACGGGGGCCAGGCTGCGCAGCGTGTCGCCGCCGCCGGGCAGCTCCAGCTTGACGACATCGGCGCCCAGGTCGCCGCACAGCGTGGCCGAGAAGGGGGCGGCCAGCACCGTGGCCATGTCGAGGATGCGCACACCCTCCAGCGGATAGCCTTGGTGCTGCATCAGTTGCCTTTCAGGTCCACGTTCTTCAGCACGGGCTCCCAGGCGCGGCGGTCTTCGGCCACGCGCTTGTGGAAGTCCGCCGTCTGCGTGGGCAGCGGCGTGGCACCCAGGCGCGCCAGCTTGTCGCGTGTCTCGGGCAAGGCCATGGCCTTGGCCAGCGCCTGGTTGAGCGTGGCCACGATCTGCTTCGGCGTGCCCTTGGGCGCGGCCAGGCCCACCCACAGGCCGGTGTCCAGGCCGGTCACGCCCAGCTCGGCAAAGGTGGGAATGTCGGGCGCTGCGGGCGAGCGGCTCTTGCCGGTCTGCGCCAGGATGCGGATCTGCCCGCCCTGCATGTAGGGCAGGGTGCCGCCCAGGTTGTTGCACATCACCGGGATGTGGCCGGCCATGAGGTCGTTGACGGCCGGGGCGTTGCCCTTGTAGGGCAGGTGCTGCATCTTGGTGCCGAGCCGGTGGTTGACCATCTCGCAGACCAGGTGCGAGGGCGTGGCCGTGCCGGCCGAGCCGAAGGACAGCGTGCCGGGCCTGGCCTTGTCGGCCGCCACCAGTTCGGCCAGCGTGCGGTAGGGGGTCTTGGCGTTGACGGCGATGACGTTGGGCAGGTCCGCCACCAGGCCGATGTACTCGTAGTCGGTCAGCGGATTCCACTTGAGGTTGGCGTGCACATGGGGCAGGAAGACATTGCTCAGGCCTGCCATGAGCAGGGTGTAGCCATCGGGCGCGGCGCGGGCCACGAGTTCCGAGCCGACCAGGCTGCCCGCGCCCGGCTTGTTCTCCACCACTACCGGCTGGCCCAGGGCCTGGCCCAGTTCCACCGACAGCGCGCGGGCCACGAGGTCGGTGCTGCCGCCTGCGGGAAAGGGAACGATCACGCGCACGGGCCGATCGGGAAAAGCCGCCTGGGCCGTCTGTGCCGCCTGGGCAGCCTGCGCGCAGGCACACAGCGCAGCCAGCAGGCCCAGGTTGGTCAGGTGCTTCGAGGTGAGGGGGGATGTCATGGGGGCCTCCGGTGTCAGGCGCTCTCGCGCAGCATGAGCTTGGCGATGTTGAGCTGGTGGATCTGGCTGGTGCCTTCGTAGAGGCGAAACAGGCGCACGTCGCGGAAGTAGCGCTCGATGGGGCTGAAGTCGGCCACATAGCCCGCGCCGCCGAACATCTGCACGGCGCGGTCGGCCACGCGGCCGCACATCTCGGAGGCGAAGTACTTGCACATGGAGGCGGACAGCGCCACGTCCTCGCCCCGGTCGCGGGCGCGGGCGGCCTCCAGGATCATGGATTGCGCCGCGAAGATCTCGGTGCGGCTGTCGGCCAGCATGGCCTGCACCAGCTGGAAATTCGCCACCGGCTGGCCGAACTGCTCGCGCTGGCGCACATGGGCCAGCGCCAGGTCCAGCATGCGGATCGCCGGCCCCGTGCACAGCGCGGCCAGGTGCAGGCGCTGCTTGTTGAGCACTTTCATCACGGTCTTGAAGCCCTGGCCCTCGCGCCCGCCGATGATCTGGTCGGCCGGCACGCGGCAGTCCTGGAAATGCACGTCGGACACGGGCGAGCCCGCCTGGCCCATCTTGCGATAGGGCTGGCCTGTCACCAGGCCGGGCGAGCGCTCCACGAAGAAGGCCGTCAGCCCCTCGCTGCCCGTGCTGCCTTCGCCGGTGCGGGCGATGACGGTGAAGACATCGGCCAGCGGCGCATTGGTGATGAAGCGCTTGCTGCCGTTGAGCACATAGTGGTCGCCGTCGCGGCGCGCCGTGGTCTGGATGTTGCTCGCCTCCGAGCCCGCGTCCGGCTCGGTCAGCGCCAGGCAACCCGTGAGCTCGCCGCGCGCCATGCGCGGGAGCCAGCGCTGCTTTTGTGCCTCGGTGCCGTCGGCCACCAGGGCTTCCGAGCCAATGCCGGTGTTGGTGCCCACGCGGGCCCGCAGCGCCACCGAGGCCTGGGACAGCTCGAAGGCGCAGCGCACCAGCTCCTCGGTGCTCAGGCCCAGGCCGCCATGGGCCTGGGGAATGCTCCAGCCGAAATAGCCCTTGTCGCGCAGCTCCTGGACCACGGCGGGCGGAATGCTGTCGTCGCGCTCGATCTGCTCTTCGAGCGGATGCCAGCGGTGGCGCACGAAATGGCGGATGTCTGCGATCAACGCCTGCAGGCGGGCGTCGGCGGGATGGGGGGTGGGGGCTTGGCTCATGGGCCGCACTGTAGGAAGCGCGGGCACCAGGGCTGCAATGCAGTTTCAAATATTGAAATGCAGTTGCGGCTTTGCGGCCGTGGTCCGCACAATCGCCACGTGCCCCACACCCCCATTGCCCACCAACCCAGGGACTCGCAGGATGTCTGCCGCATCCGCGAGCAGGACCCGTATTTCGCGGGCACGCTGGCCAAGGGGCTGATGATTCTCCAGTGCTTCGTCAGCGACCCGCGCCCGCACGCCAACAGCGAACTGGCCCGCCGCCTGGGCCTGCCGCGCCCCACCGTGTCCAGGCTGTGCCGCAGCCTGCAGACCATGGGCTACCTGGACCATGACGAGCGGCTGGACCGCTACTTCGTCGGCCCGGCCGCCGTCGCCCTGGGCTACCCCTATGTGATCAATACGCCCTTGCTCGGCCCGCTGCGCCTGCCCATGCAGGCGCTGGCCGACCGTGTGAAGGGGGCGGTGTCGGTGGGCGTGGTCATGGACCTGGATGTGGTCTACCTGGATACCTGCGCCTGGGAGGGCGGCACGCTCAAGCGACCCGGCGTGGGCGCCGTGCGCGGCGTGCTGGAAACGGCCATGGGCCGGGCAGGGCTGGCCCAGCTCGATGCCGGGGAACTGCAGCGCTTCCTGGACCGCGTGCGCAGCCAGCGGCCCGAGGAATACGCGCGCTGCATGGACAACGCCAGCGAAAGCCTGGCGCACTATGCCGCCCGGGGCTTCGCGGTCAACATGGGCGACTCCGGCCTGGGTGTGTGCGCCGTGGGTGCGGCCTCGCGCATCCGCTACGGGTCGCGCCGCCTGCTGTTCAACTGCGCCGTGCCGGGCCTGCGCATGCCGGCCCGCACGCTGATCCGGGATGTGGGCCCCCAGTTGGCGCAGTTGGTGGCCCTGTGCGACCGGCTGCCCGTGGACCGCTGATCTGTGGGCCTGGCGCTTCAGAAGGCGGCCAGCACGATGCCGATGGCCAGCAGCACGCCGAAGGAGATCCAGCCGTTCTTCTGGTCCAGGCCGCCGATCTGGCGCAGCGCCTCTTCGCGCGCAGCGCCCACCAGGCCCCTCTGGTTGATCTGCTGTATGCGCGTGACCAGCCATTGCAGGTAGGTGCGCTTGACCGTGAACGAGATGGCCACCGCGATGCCGAGCACGCGCCCGGCGCCGCCCGTGCCGGGCATCAGCAGATTGATGATCAACAGGGTGATGAAGGCCACCACGGCATAGGCGTAGACGCGGCGCGCAATGGCCCAGGAAACGCCCATGAAGGGAATGGCAGTCCAGCAGGGACTCATGGATGCGAAAAATCCCTTTTTCCCGCTGACCATGCGCTCCCACAGTGGCCGGTATTTTTCAGCATTCGGGCCGATAGCGGTCTCCATATCGGACCACTCGATTCCAGTCAAGTCCGGCTTGGTGATAAGCAGCGCCTTGAATTGTTCTTTCAATGGAATGGAATTCGATAGGTTGGGTGTATCGCTCATGGTTTTCCTTGTTGAATGAGGCGGGAGTCCGGGCGGGATGGTCTGGATGCCGCAGCAGGCGCTGCGCGAAGGGCTGTTGTCTCGAAAGAGCCCCCCGTTTCTGGACGGGCGCCATTCTATGGGGAGATGCATGGGCAATGGCAAGCTCAATGGGTTGATTCGCAATCGTCAATGAATGAAATCGCCCAAATAAAATACAGTTTTTTACATATCGCATGCCGTGCATTGCAAGATCCCAATCGGCCGGATTGAAGATGTTTTGCCGATGTGATTCGCTTCTTGTCGATTTTTCATTGAGGATTCATCCGGTTGTGCATATCGCGCCGGATACAGCGATCGGGATGGGTCGGCCGCCAGGCGCATTGCATGGGACATGAATGAGTGGTGCGGAACATGGCGAGCCCGCCGGGGCGCAGGGCCGGGCGGCGGGGCTGGCAAGGGGCGCCTGGCGGCCTGCCCGCAGGCCGCCCGATAGCCGAGCGCAATGCCCGTATTGGCCGCAGGGCGCAGCCGCTGCGGGCCTTGCCGCGCGACAATGGCGGTCTAATGTCATCCCCTACTTCTTCCAAACCGTCCCGGCCCGGCGCCGACGAGGCGGCAGCGCCCTCCGCGCGCCCTGTGCTGCGCCGCCCCGAAAAGCCACAGGCCGAGCCGGCTGGCGATGCCCGCCGCCCTTCGGGTGGCGCGGGCAAATCTGCGGGCGCACGCGGCGGCCCGCGCAGTGACCGCAACGACCGCAATGAACGTGGCGGCGACCGTGGTGGCCGCAATGATCGCTACGAGCGCTCCGACCGCCGTGATGCCCCCCCTCGCGGCGATGCCCGCGGTGGGGCACCCCGAGGCGATGCCCGCGGTGCAGCACCCCGCGACGACGCCCGTGACCAGCGCCCGCGCAGCAGCGGTTTCGGCCGTGCCGAGGACCTGGACCGTTCCCAGCCGCGTGGCGACTGGCGCGAACAGGGCGGCGGCGAAAACCGTGCCCCGCGCGAGCAGCGCGACATGCGCGATGCCCGTGATACGCGCGATGCCCGCCCCCCGCGCCCGCCCCGCCCGGACGATCGCCGCGACCGGCCCTATGGCCAGCGCGATGAGCGTCCGCGTGATGGTCAACGCGATGGCCAACGTGACGGCCAGCGCGACGGACCCCGTGACGGCCCGCGTGAAGGTGGTTTCCGCGACCGTCCTCGTGACGACGCCCGTGGCCCCCGCCGTGACGATGCGCGCGGACCGCGCCGCGACGACGCCCGTGGCCCGCGCCGCGACGAGGCGCCCCAGGCCGAGCCCGCCTACCGTCCGCTCAGCGGCATCCGCACCTACCGTCCTGCCGACGGTGGCGCCAGCCGTGAAATCCCCGTCAAGCGTGCTCCCGAGCCGCTGCAGGAGCAGGTTCCCGGTGGCGTGCGCATCAACAAGCGCCTGGCCGACATGGGCCTGTGCTCGCGCCGCGAAGCCGACGAGTGGGTGGACAAGGGTTGGGTCCGCGTCAATGGCGAACTCGCCGTGATGGGCCAGAACGTGGTGGCGGCCGACCGCATCACCGTCGAGCGCGAAGCGCGCGAGCGCCAGGACCAGCAGGTCACCATCCTGATCCACAAGCCCATGGGCTATGTCAGCGGCCAGGCCGAGGACGGCCACGAGCCCGCCGTGGTCCTGGTCACGCCCCAGAACCACTGGAACCAGGACACCAGCCGCACGCGCTTCAACTTCGCGCAGCTCAAGGGCCTGGCGCCCTGCGGCCGGCTGGACATCGACTCCGTGGGCCTGCTGGTCATGACCCAGGACGGCCGTGTGGCGCGCCAGATCATTGGCGAAGACTCGGAGATGGACAAGGAGTACCTAGTGCGCGTGACCTACGGTGACCGCGACATCGACGTGCAATCCGTGTTCCCGGCCGAACAGCTGGCACGCCTGTGCCATGGCCTGTCGCTGGACGGCGAGGCACTCAAGCCCGCCAAGGTGGACTGGCAGAACCCCGAGCAGCTGCGCTTTGTGCTGACCGAAGGCAAGAAGCGCCAGATCCGCCGCATGTGCGAACTGGTGGGCCTGCGCGTGGTGGGCCTCAAGCGCATCCGCATCGGCCGCGTGACGCTGGGCAACCTGCCTGTGGGCCAGTGGCGCTACCTGGGTGCACACGAGAGCTTCTGACACCGCGTGAGCATCCCCTGCGGCCCGTTGCGCACGTTTGCGCAACGGGCCGCACTCACTTGTGGCGGTGCCGGTGTTTGGAGTGCGCTCCATTCCCGGCAACCTGCTCGACAAGACCTACATGCCGGGCCTGGGCTCCTGCGGCGTCAGGCCTGCGACCACATCCGCAACAGGTTGTGGTACGTGCCGGACAGCGCGGAAAGCGCGGGGTCGCCCGGGTGGCGCACCGTCAGTTGCTGGATCTGCTGGTCCAGGTCGAACAGGAGGCGGCGCTTCTCGTCCGAGGCCACGAGGCTGTGCGTCCAGAAGAAGCTGGCGTAGCGCGTGCCGCGCGTGACGGGGTTGACGCGGTGCAGGCTGGTGCCGGGGTAGACGATGGCGTCGCCTGCGGCCAGCTTCACGCTCTGGTGGCCGAAGGTGTCCTCCACGATCAGCTCGCCGCCTTCGTACTCGTCGGGCTCGCTGAAGAACACGGTGGTGGAGACATCGCTGCGCACCTTGATGGCCGTGCCGGGGATGGTGAAGATGGCGTTGTCTATATGGTTGCCATAGGTGCCGCCGCCCTCGTAGCGGTTGAAGCGCGGCGGCAGCACCTTCAGCGGCAGGGTGGCCGACATGAACAGCGCGCTGGCCCCCAGCTTGTCGAGGATGAGGTTGCCGATCGCCTGGCCGGCCTGGCTGTCCAGCGGCAGCTGCAGGTTGGCCTTGACCTGGGCCGCCAGAGGGCCGGCCGTGGCGCGGCCGTCCTGCCACGGGGCCTGCTCCAGCGCCTGGCGGCACTGGCGCACTTCGTCGGGGCTGAGCAGGGCGGGTATGCGGAGCATCATGGCAGGCGGTCCTCAGGGGGAATCAGCGAGTGTCCCGCAAAAAAGCCCCGCAGGCGGCGATGGCCTGCGGGGCTTTGCGGTGATCTGCGCAGCGTCAAGCCGCTGCGCGTTCGCCCGGGGCGATCAGCAGATCAGTACGTCCACTTGAGCGAGGCCACGGCCGAGCGGCCTGCGGCCATGGTCGCGTAGTGGGGCGAGCGGATGCCGCTGTAGTAGACCTTGTCGCCCAGGTTGTACAGGTTCAGCTGCACGGTCAGGTTGCGGTCGATCTGGTAGGCCACCATGGCGTCGTAGCGCGCATAGCCGCTGGCGCCCTTGGTGACGATGCCGCCATCCACCGTGGACAGGATGTAGCTCTGGTTCACGCTGCTCTGGGCGTAGATGCCCAGGCCCACGGTCAGCTTGGCCATGGGCTTGTAGCTGGTCCACAGGCTGAAGCTGTGCTTGGGCGTGTTGGGGAAGGGCTGGCCATTGGCCACGCTGCCCGCGCCTGCGTTCTTCTGCTCGCTGTCCATGTAGGTGTAGCCGCCGAAGACGCTCAGGCCCGGCAGCACGCTGCCCGTAAAGCCCAGCTCCACACCGTTGACCACCTTGTTGCCGCCCATGTAGGTGACACCGTTTTCGGTGATGCGCGCATTGGTCACGTCGTTGCGGAACAGCGCGGCGGTCAGCGCCAGGCGCTTTTCCATCAGGTCCCACTTGGTGCCCAGCTCGAGCGAGCGGGTCTTCTCGGGAGCGAGGTTGGCCAGCTGGTCGGTGGAGATGCCCAGGTCCTCGTTGCCGTTGCCCAGCATGGAGCCGCCGGGGCGCGAGGAGGTGCCGATGCTGGCGTAGATGCTGCCGTTGGTGGCCGGCTTGTAGACCAGGCCCAGCTGGTAGTTGAACAATGTGTCCGAACGGCTCAGGTCATAGGCCGGCGTGGTGCGGCCGGCGGGGCCGGAGGAGCTGATCTTGTAGTGGTCCATGCGCAGGCCGGCATTGAGCAACCACTGGTCATTGAACTTCAGCGTGTCGAAGCCGTACAGCGCCACGGTGTCGATCTGGTTGTGGCTGGGATCGCCCAGCGTCACGGGCAGGTTCCACAGCGGGCTGCTGTCAGGGTTGTTCAGCGAGGCGCACCACAGGCTGGCGGCCGTGCAGGTGGTGTTGGTGGTCTGTACGGCAGCCGTGCGGGATTCTGCCTTTTCCTTGGACAGTTCCAGGCCGAACGAGTAGCTGTGGCCCACGCTGCCGGTCTGGGCCTTGCCCGTGAATTCCGAGAGGTTCTGCAGCGTCTTGATGTCGGCCACGCGTGCATTGCCACGGCGGAACACATAGCCATTGACGACATTGCCCTTGCTGTCGTCGGGCTGGGTCCACAGGTAGTCCTGTTCGGTCTTGCTGTAGCGCAGGCTGTTGCGGAACTTCTGGGTGTCGGTGAACTTGTGTTCCACGGTGGCCGTGAACAGGTCGCTCTTTTCCTTTTCGTAGTCGCGGCTGGTCAGGCCGTACCAGTTGTCGCGGTTGTTGCCGTAGGTGGGACGCACCACGCTGCCGCCGCGCAGGCCGGCCGCAGCCGTGCTGCTGTACAGGTAGGGCACGCCGCCATCGGGAATGTTGTCGGTCTGCAGGTGCTGCCAGGACAGCGAAACCTCGGTGGGCGTGCCCATGCCGAAGGTCACCGTGGGGGCAATGCCCCAGCGCTTGTTCTCGGGGCCGCTGCGGCCGGGAACGTCGGCGTCGTGCACCATGGCGTTCAGGCGCAGGCCCACGCCTTCGCCCAGCACGCGGTTGGCGTCGATGGTGGCGCGCCGGTAGCTGTCCGTGCCCAGGCCCACGTCGCCGCTGATGAAGTTCTCGTTCCTGGCCTTCTTGGTCACCAGGTTGATGGAGCCGCCAGCGCCGCCACGGCCTGCGTAGGCCGAATCGGCGCCCTTGATGACTTCCACCGCTTCCAGGTTGAACACTTCGCGCGTGCCGGCCGCAATGTCGCGCATGCCGTCCACGAAGGTGCTGGCCTGGGCATCCATGCCGCGGATGAAGGGCTGGTCACCCGAGGGGTTGCCGCCTTCGCCGTTGCCGAAGGTGATGCCGGGCGTGGACCGCAGGGCTTCCTGCAGGCTGGTCGCGCCGGTCTGCTTGATGATTTCCTCGTTGATGACCTGCACCGTCTTGGGCGTGTCCACCAGCGGGGCCGTGAACTTGGCCGAGGAGGCGTTGTCGGTCTTGACGGGCGCTTCGGTCGAAGACGTCACGTTCACGGTGCCCAGCGTGGTGCTGGTCTGCGCGAAGGCCGAGGTGCCCGCGAGGCACAGGGCAGCGGCAAGGGCCAGCTGGGTGAGGTTCGCTGGGGGGAGGATTTGTTGGATTTTGCTCATGTTCACTCCGATGAAAGCCCGCGGATTGTTATTGCGAATCACTAGTGTTCGGTTTCTGCTTCGTAAAGTTGGCCTGTTTGCCCTGGGTAAAAGTCCTTCGCGTTGCCGCCATGCAACAAACGAAAACCGTGTTTCACCAAAGATTCAATGAAAAAAGCGGCTGTCTCCAGCCGCTTGAGTCTGCTGCGAGGCGCCTGCAGCGCCCGTCCCTGGCCTTATTCGTTGGCCGGGTTGGCCAGCAGGGCCTTGTAGATCACGGCGCCGATCAGCGCACCCACGATGGGGGCCACCCAGAACAGCCACAGTTGCGAGATGGCGATCTCGGGGCCGAACAGGGCCGGGCCCGTGCTGCGCGCGGGGTTGACCGAGGTGTTGGTCACGGGAATCGAGATCAGGTGGATCAGCGTCAGGCACAGGCCGATGGCCAGCCCGCCAAAGCCGGCTGCCGCGCGCTTGGCCGTGGCGCCCAGGATGACCAGGATGAAGAAGGCGGTCATCACCACCTCGGTGACCAGGGCTGCCGTCATGCCGTAGCCGCCCGGCGAATGCGCGCCGTAGCCGTTGGTGGCAAAGCCGCCGATGTCGGCGCCGGCCTTGCCCGTGGCGATCACATAGAGGATGGCCGCGCCCGTGATGGCGCCCAGCACCTGCGAGACGATGTAGCCCGGCAGTTCGCTCCAGGCAAAGCGCCCGCCCATGGCCAGGCCCACGGAGACGGCCGGGTTGAAGTGCCCGCCCGAGATGGGCCCGAAGGCATAGGCGCCCGTGAGCACCGTCAGGCCGAAGGCCAGCGAGACGCCGACCAGGCCGATGCCCACCTGCGGGAAGGCGGCGGCCAGCACGGCCGCACCGCAGCCGCCCAGGGTCAGCCACAGGGTTCCGAGGAATTCGGCGGACCATTTTTGAACAGAGCTGTGCATGGAAAATCTCCTGAAGCAGGCCCGCCATTGCGCCCGGGCCCTGCGCGCACCGTCCGCCGCACAGCGGAAAGTGGCGCAGTTATAGCCCTGCGCCAGCCCCGCCGTGAGGGCGAAAAAGTGAACAATCGTCCAGAGCCTGCGCCGCCACAGGGGCGGCGGGGTCTTGATAATGCGCTCGCCGGCCCGAGATGAGGGCTGATTTTTTCCCTGTTGTGAACCCATAGGACATAGGACACTGTCTGCATGAGCAAGCAAACCCATTCTTTTCAGGCCGAAGTTGCACAACTGCTGCACCTGGTCACGCATTCGCTGTATTCCAACCCCGAGATTTTCCTGCGCGAGCTGGTCTCCAACGCCTCCGACGCCTGCGACAAGCTGCGCTTCGAGGCGCTGAACGATGCCTCCCTCTATGAGGACCAGCCCAACCTGGAAGTGCGCGTGTCCTTCGACGCCGCTGCCAAGACGCTGACCATTGCCGACACCGGCATCGGCATGAGCGAGCAGGAAGCCATCGACAACCTGGGCACCATCGCCAAGAGCGGCACCAAGGCCTTCATGGACAAGCTGTCGGGCGACCAGAAGTCGGACTCGCAGCTGATCGGCCAGTTCGGCGTGGGCTTTTACTCGGGCTACATCGTGGCCGACAAGATCACCGTGGAAACACGCCGCGCGGGCCTGCCGGCCTCCGAAGGCGTGCGCTGGACCAGCGGCGGCACGGGCGAGTTCGAGGTCGAGCAGATCGAGCGCCCCCAGCGCGGCACCAGCATCACGCTGCACCTGCGCCCCGAGGCCGAGGAGTTCCTCAACGCCTGGAAGATCAAGCAGGTCATCGGCAAGTACTCCGACCACATCAGCCTGCCCATCCTCATGGAAAAAGAGGAGTGGAAGGACGGCGAGAACGACCAG
Source organism: Delftia sp. Lp-1 (assembly GCF_020523835.1). Lineage (NCBI taxonomy): Bacteria > Pseudomonadati > Pseudomonadota > Betaproteobacteria > Burkholderiales > Comamonadaceae > Delftia > Delftia sp. Lp-1. Next base: position 587,913 of record NZ_JAJALJ010000003.1, read on the forward strand.
CCCGGCACCATGGAGAAGACGGGCGAGTGGGAGACCATCAACAAGGCCAGCGCGCTGTGGACGCGTCCCAAGAAGGACATCACGGCCGAGCAGTACCAGGACTTCTACAAGGCCATCAGCCACGACTTCGAGAACCCGCTGACCTGGAGCCACAACCGCGTCGAGGGCAACACTGAGTACACGCAGCTGCTGTTCATCCCGGCCAAGGCACCGTTCGACCTCTACAACCGCGACAAGAAGGCCGGCGTCAAGCTCTACGTCAAGCGCGTCTTCATCATGGATGACGCCGAGGCGCTGATGCCCGGCTACCTGCGCTTCGTCAAGGGCGTGATCGACTCGGCCGACCTGCCGCTGAACGTCAGCCGCGAGCTGCTGCAGGAAAGCCGCGACGTGCGCCTGATCCGCGACGGCTCGACCAAGCGCGTGCTGTCCATGCTGGAAGACCTGGCCAAGCACGATCGCCACGACGCTGCCGCTGACGCGGCGGCCGACGGCGTCACCGACGTGGTCAGCGAAGAGGACAAGGCCAAGGAAGGCAAGTACAGCCAGTTCTACGCCGAGTTCGGCCCCGTGCTCAAGGAAGGCCTGGGCGAGGACTTTGCCAACAAGGAACGCATCGCCAAGCTGCTGCGCTTTTCTTCCACCAGCCAGGACGAGGCCATCGTCTCGCTGGCCGACTACAAGGCCCGCATGAAGGAAGGCCAGGACGCGATCTACTACATCACGGCCGACTCCCTGACCGCCGCACGCAACAGCCCGCAGCTCGAAGTCTTCCGCAAGAAGGGCATCGAAGTGCTGCTGATGGCCGACCGCGTGGACGAATGGGCCATGGGCTACCTGACCGAATTCGACGGCACGCCGCTGCAGTCCGTGGCCAAGGGCGCCGTGGACCTGGGCAAGCTGCAGGACGAAGAGGAAAAGAAGGCCGCCGAGGAAGCGGCCGAGACTTTCAAGCCCCTGCTGGCCAAGCTCAAGGAAGCGCTCAAGGACAAGGCCGAGGACGTGCGCGTGACCACGCGCCTGGTGGACTCGCCCGCCTGCCTGGTGGTGCAGGACGGCGGCATGAGCCTGCAACTGGCGCGCCTGCTCAAGCAGGCCGGCCAGCAGGCGCCGGACGCCCGCCCCGTGCTGGAGGTCAATCCCGAGCATCCGCTGGTCAAGAAGCTGGACGGTTCGGTGCATTTCCATGACCTGGCCAACATCCTGTTCGACCAGGCCGTGTTGGCCGAAGGCGGCATGCCCGAAGACCCGGCCGCCTACGTCAGGCGCGTGAACGCGCTGCTGGCGTGAGTTCCTCACAAGGATTGCCCCGCCGCATTCCCTAGGCCTCAGTGCCTGCTCACTGCCGCGCCAGCGCGCGGCAGATCAGCATTGCAAGCCGGTGCCAGCCAAGCTGCCACCGGCTTTTTCACGTCTGCGTTCCGTGAGGAAAACCGACCGGAAAAGCTCGACTCACAAAAAACTCACAAATACTTCTAAATACTCACTTTTGTTAAAAATTCCAGATCATATTTACTTTTTGTAATAAAGAACCATCATGCCTCCTTTTGGTGCGTCCGGTTGTCGGCTTTCTGACAGAGCTGTTCCAGCCGGGCACCTCGTGCGTCCGTGCCTGCGGCATTCGGCGCTGTCAACGAAGCAAAAGAGAGGTTTGTATGGCTTTCACGAGAAAGGGCTGGCTGGCGCGTGCGCTGCTGTCCGGCGGCTTGCTGGCAACAGCGGCTGCCGTGGCGGCGCCGGCCGACACCGACATCCTGGTCAACCAGGACGGTCTCTATGACGGACAGGACGCATCGGCAGGCCCTGCTGGCGGCACCTTCACCTATGTGGCCAAGGTCAGGCACAACAACATCGGTCCCGACGCCGTAGGCGTCACCCTGACCGAGGTGCTGCCCGTGGGCGCCGTGTTCCAGGGCTACAGCAGCAGCACGGGCGGCATTGCCTGCACGGCACCCGCGGCCGGCACGGTGCTCACCGCAGGCAACAACACGCTGGTCTGCAACATCGGCAACCTGGCGCCCGCCGATGGCTTCAAGTCCGTGGGCTTCGAGGTCATCCTGCCGACCGTCGGCACCAACTGGCGCGCCGTGGCCAGCGCGCGCATGGCCTCGCCCGACTACGACAACGACCAGAACAACACGCAGCTCGATCGCAACTTCACCACCACCGAGGCCGCCGATCTGGCCATCGCGATAGCGGCTCCCGCCAGCGTCGCCAACGGCGGCGCCTTCCAGTACACCATCGACGTGCAGAACAAGGGCCCGTCCGAGGTGCCCGCCGGTGGCCGTACCGTGGTGCGTTTCCCCGTGCCCAACGGCGCCGTGGTCACGGGCGTGCCCTCAGGCAGCGGCTGGAGCTGCACGCCCGCCTCGGGCTATCCGCTGATCTCGGGTGAGCTCAGCTGCACGCGCGCCGGCCCGGTGCTGCCCGGCGCCGTGCTGCCAGCCATCACCGTGCCGGCCATCGCCAACATGAGCGGCACCATTGCCGGCGCTGCCAGCGTCAAGGGCTACAAGGACGCCAGCACGGAGATGCCCGACGGCCAGTCCGGCAACAACACCGCCAGCGCCGCCGTGGTCTCCAGCGGCAGCGAGTTCGTGGATGTCTCGCTGCGCAAGCAGGTGGCGCCCACGGTGCTGGATGCGCTGCAGGCGACCGAGGTCACCTACACGCTGCAGCCGCGCCGCGAAGGCGGCTCGCTCGTGCCGCGCGATCTCACCATCACCGACACGTTGCCGGCCGGCGTGACCTTCACGGGCTTCGACGGCAGCACGGCGCCCTGGAACTGCGGCCACAACAGCGGCACCATCACCTGCACCCATGCGGGCGAGTACCCGGTGGCCGGCTACGCCAACATGCAGGCCATCCGCTTCAAGGCCAGCGTGGCTGCGGGTGGGACACCTGGCACGCAGCTGGTGAACCAGGGCGTGATCGGTGTGGCACCCGGCCTCAACGAGCCCAATACGACCAACAACACGGCCAGCGCGGCCGTGGACTTCAGCAACGATGCGCGGCTGAGGCTGGCCAAGGCAGGCCCTGGCCGCCCGGTGCTGGCAGGCCAGGAGTTCGAGTACACGATCACTGTGACCAACACCGGCCCCATGCCCGTGCTGCCGAATCAGCAGATCACCGTGACCGACAACCCCGCAGACGGCCGCATGGCCATCGTCAGCATGTCCGGTGCGGGCACCGGCGCGGGGGACTGGACCTGCTCCACCCTGAGCTGCACCTCGATAGCGGGCCTGGCCGTGGGCGCCAGCCGCCAGATCAAGGTCAGGGCCAAGGTCACGCTGGCTTCGGGCCATCTGGACTTCACCAATAACGCCTCGGCGGGCGTGATCGGCCGGGACAATGCGTCGGCCACCACCTTCGCGACCGTCACCGTGTCTGCCGACAAGGTGGATGTGGGCATCGTCAAGAGCGTGGTCAGCCCTGTGCCGCCGGCCTCCATCAAGAGCGGTGAAGAGGTCACCTACCAGCTGGTGGTGAAGAACCACTCGGCCAGCACGACGGTGACGAATGTCCGCGTGCGCGACGCGCTGCAGTCCCTGGTCAAGCAAATTGACGGCGTGCGTATCGTGGGCGGCAACCCGGTGGACGAGGCCGGCAACCCCGTGCCCTACGCATACCCGGGCGGCGGCTTTGTCTCCAGCCGCATCGTCTCCGGCGCCAACGCCAGCTGCGGCACCCCTTCGGGCGGCGTCAACAGCGAGACGCGCGATCTGACCTGCGACATCTCCTCCATGGCCCCGGAGGCCGAGGTGGTGATCGAGGTCAAGATCCGCCCCAAGCGCGCCACCACCGGCACCTATGCCAACGCGGCCTCGGCCCAGTCGCTGGACATCCATGATGCCGATCCCGGCAACGATTCCTCGACGGCCAGCATCACCGTGCAGGCCATCGCGGAAATCGCCGCGCAAAAGCAGGTCTCGCCCAAGGTGGCGGCTGCGGGCGAGCCGCTGACCTATACGGTCACGGTGCCCAACTACGGCCCCTCGTCGGCCGCCAATGTCACGCTCAAGGACGTGCTGCCTGCAGACGCCATCTTCATCGGCTCGCCCACGGTCTCCGGCGGCGGCACCTGCACTCCGGCTGCCACCGATGGCGTGCAGGGCGGAACGCTGGAGTGCGCCTGGGCCAATCCGCTGCCCACAGGCTCGCAGTACACCGTGACCTACAAGATGCGCTCGCGCGGCGATCTGGCGGCCGATACGGAGATCTCCAACACCGTGGCGGTGGACACCACCACCGAGGAGCTGACCAAGGCCAACAACCAGGCCGAGGCCAAGGCCCGGCTCAAGCGCGCCGAGCTGGATGTGAACATCAGCATGCGCCACACGGCAGACGGCCTGGTGCTGGGTGAGGACACCGAATACACCATCACGGTGACCAACTCCGGCCCCTCCTACGCCACCCAGGTGGTCGTGACCGACAAGTTCCCCGCATCGGGCTCCACGGCCACCTTCAGCTACCAGAACGGCCTGGCGCTGGCCGGCATTCCCGGCGCCTCCGCATCCTGGTGCGGCGTGCAGCCGGCGCTGAACGCGACCAGCGGGCCGCTGCAGTGCACCATCCCTGCGCTGGCGCCGGGCCAGAGCATGACCATCAAGTTCAAGATGCGCGCACAGACCCTGCCCGACAAGGCATCGGGCGGCACCATCTACCACGAGGCCTCGGTCAAGCCCTTCGAGACGGAATGGCTGAGCAATGGCGGCGATGTGATCGTCAACAACACCACCACCGACCGGACCTCCACCAGCCGCCAGGGCAATGCCGTGGACCTGGGGATCGGCAAGCAGGGCCCCGCCGGCCCGCTGGACGATGGCGACACGGCCAGCTACACGCTGACCGTCACCAACTACGGCCGCGATCCGCAGTCGCCCGCGGGCGGCTCGGTGACCGACGTGCTGCCCGCCGGGCTGGAGTTCGTCTCTGCCTCGGCAGGCTGCAGCTACGCCAGCGGCACGCGCACCGTGACCTGCAGCGTGCCGCAGCTGGCCCAGGGCGGCACGGCGGTCTTCACGCTGGAGACAAAGCTGGACAAGCCCTACAAGGGCGCCCGCCCGCTGGTCAACTCGGCCACGGTCTCGGTGCCCGGTGACGGCAATCCCGACAACGACAAGAGCACGACCACCACGCCGCTCAAGCCGGGCCCGGACACCACGGCCAGCATTCCCACGCTGTCGCAGTGGGGCCTGATGCTGATGTCGTCCCTGCTGGCGCTGATGGCGCTGGGGGCCATGCGCAGGCGCGAGCGTCGGTGATGCGCCCGTGACGGCAAGGGCCGGTGGCGTGATTCACGCACCGGCCTTTGTCGTCTTTGAGCGGTCCGAAGATAATGCGAGCCTATAGAGGGACACTGTTTCGCAACTGCCAGGTCGCAAGCCCGGCAACCAACACTCCAAGACCTGCCATGCTGCGCTTCTTTCTGATCTTTCTGGCCATCCAGCTGACGATGTTCGGGCTGAACCTGCTCAGCTGGGTGCAGCAGCACATCGTGCTGCCCTGGACGGCCTTCCTGGCGCACATCTGTGCCTCGCTGGTGACCTGGTTCGACAGCACGGCCTCGGCCACGGGCAAGGTGCTGTGGAACACGGCCACGGGCTTCGGCGTCTCCATCGAGGCCGGCTGCAACGGCCTGGAGGCCTACATCGTGCTGTTTGCCGCCGTGATGGCCTTCCCCTCGTCATGGCGCCAGAAGCTGGTGGGCCTGCTGGCCGGCTTCGTGGCCGTGCAGGCCATCAATGTGCTGCGCGTCATCAGCCTGTTCTACCTGGGCCAGTGGAGCACCACGGCCTTCAACTTCGCGCATGAATACCTCTGGCAGGCGCTGATCATGCTGGACGTGCTGGTGTTCTGGCTGCTGTGGGTGCGCTGGAGCGGCCGCAAGGCGCCGTCGCAGGATGATGGCGGCCAGCCGCCGCTGCCGCCCGCCGCTGCAGCTTCCGCCGCCGTGGCCGCGTGAGGAGCAGGCCATGATCGGACGCAATCCCATCTCGCGCTTCGCGGCCCTGGCCATGGGCGGCATCGTGGTGCTGACCCTGGCCTGGACGCTGGCGGCCGGCTGGCTGGCCGTGCCGGTGTCCGGCATGAGCAAGTGGGTGCTGGAGAACGCCGCCAACGGCTGGGTGCAGCGCGTGGACCTGGAGACGCCCCGCAGCCTGGTCGTCAATTCCTCGGTCCAGGTCTCCAACGAGCAGACCGGCTGGCGCCGCGCAGAGGCCATCGTCGAGGTCGATCCCGCCCGCTACGGCTACGGCCTGCCGGTGCTGGTGGCCATGCTGCTGGCGGCCTGGGGTCCGGGCCGGTGGTGGCGCATCCTGGTTGGGTATGTGGCGCTGCTGCCGCTGCAGACCTTCAGCGTGGTCACGCAGGTGTTGATGCAGTTGTGCCTGGCGGCCAAGCTGGACCTCAATGTGTTGGGTCTCCAGGGATGGCAGCTCAATGCCATTGTCTACGGCTACCAGATGGGGGGCCTGATGGTGCCCACGCTGGCGCCTGTACTGCTGTGGCTGGTGCTGGACATGGGCTTTGTGCGCCGCGTGCTGCTGCCGGCCTGGAACCGCAGCCGTGCTGCCGCCGCACCGCAGCCCGTGGTGGCGCCCAAGCCTTCGGCATGGCGCCAGACGGATGGCGCGGCCACCTCCACCGGCAACCCGCTGGTGTCCTCCAGCAGCGCAGCTACCCTGCCACGGGCCAAGGCCAAGACCACGGGGCCGGCGCAGTAGGCCTGCACTTCCCGGCTGGCGGGCAGGCCCTGTTTTCTCAGCCCTGCGCGGGCATGGGCGGCAGCAGGCCGCGCTCGGTGATGAAGTCGATCACCTCGCGCAGGCCCTTGCCGCTTTTCACGCTGCCCATCACATAGGGCTTGTGGGCGCGCATGCGCTGCGTGTCGGCTTCCATGATGGACAGGTTGGCGCCCACGTAGGGCGCCAGGTCGGTCTTGTTGACCACCAGCAGATCGCTCTTGGTGATGCCGGGGCCGCCCTTGCGCGGAATCTTCTCGCCGCCGGCCACGTCGATCACGTAGATGGTCAGGTCCGACAGCTCGGGGCTGAAGGTGGCGGCCAGGTTGTCGCCGCCGCTTTCGATGAAGACGATGTCCGCCTCGGGGAACTGGCGCAGCATGCGGTCCACGGCCTCGAGGTTGATGGAGGCGTCCTCGCGGATGGCCGTGTGCGGGCAGCCGCCGGTCTCCACGCCCATGATGCGCTCGGGCGGCAGGGCCTCGGCCACCGTCAGCAGGCGCTGGTCTTCCTTGGTGTAGATGTCGTTGGTGATGACCACCAGGTCGTAGTGTGCGCGCATGGCCTTGCACAGCATCTCCAGCAGCGTGGTCTTGCCGGAGCCGACAGGGCCGCCGATGCCGACGCGCAGCGGGGGGAGTTTCTTGGTGCGGGTGTTCATGGTGGACTTGGGGTGAGTGATCAGGACCGGAAGAGCCGGGAGTACTGGTGTTCGTGCCGTGCTTGCAGCACGCTCCATTGGGGCAGCATGGTGTCCAGCCGGGGCGGCGCCTCGCTGGCGCGGCGGCGTGCCTCGCCCACGGCCTGCTCCAGCAGCGGATGCAGGGCCAGCAGCAGGCTCTGGCCCGCCACCTGGCCCAGCGGCACGGCCTTGATGGCGGCGGCCACCTGGTTCTCCAGCCAGGCAAAGCCATAGGCCAGCAGGGCATGGTCCTCATCGGCTTGCACGGCGGCGCAGGCGCAGGCAAAGGCCGTGGGATAGGCCAGGCCCGGTCCCTCCACAAGGGCGCCCAGTTGTGCGATGCGGGGCGCAAAGGCCTCGCCGCCCCAGGGCACGGAGCGCAGCAGGCTGTGCAGCGACCAGCCCATCTGCAGCGTCTCGGCACGGGCCTCGCGGCTGTCGCGGCTGGCAATGAACCATTGGTTCCATTCGTGCACCGCCCCCTCGTCGCCTGCGCTCCAGGCCCGGCGCAGCAGCAGCCACAGCGGCGTCTCGCAGCGTGCAAAGCCGTGGACCAGCGCATCGGAAATCCAGGTGCGTGCCGTGCCGGCGTCCGTGACCAGGCCGTGCTCGATGGCGGCCTCCAGCCCCTGCGAATAGCTGAAGCCGCCCACGGGCAGCTGGGGCGATGCCAGGTGCAGCAGGGCGCACAGCCCCTGTATCGACAGGTCAGCCATGCGGATGGTTGTGGCCGTGCCCGTGTCCGCAGCAGCCTTTGTGGTCATGGTCATGGCTGTGATCGTGGCCATGTTCATGCCCGTGGGAATGGTCGTGGGAATGGCCGTGTGCGTGCCCATGGTCATGCAGTGCATACACGCTCTGCGCCAGCGCCTGGTCCTCGGCAAAGCTGGCGTCATGGCCGTGGCGGTGGCCGCCGCCATAGGCACCGGCCTCGGGCTCGAAGGGCGCATCCACTAGCGCCACCTGCGCGCCCAGGCGCAGCAGCATGTCGTGCAGCACGGGGTCGTTTTCCAGGTGCAGGTGCGTGGGGGTGACCTCCACCGGGATATGCCGGTTGCCCAGGTGGTAGGCCGCACGCAGCAGGCCCAGCGGCGTGGCCGCCGTCACGCGCAACACCGCCTGGGGCGCCGCGCGCACGGCGACCAGGCTGCCATCCTCGGCCACCAGCACATCGCCGCCGCGCAGCACGCTGCCGCGCGCCAGCACCACGGCCAGCTCGCGCCCCGTGGAGTCCGTTGCCGCAAAGCGGCTCTTCTGGCGCATGTCCCAGTCCAGCTCCAGCGTGGCGGCGCGCCTGACCAGCACGGCGGCAAGGCCGCCGCCCTGGGGCATGTGTTTGTTGACGGTGAGCATGGATTGTTTCGTATTAACGGTCGTTATAACATTGCGAGGTCAATGACTTCCCTGGAGATTCCATCATGACCACTCTCAAACTCACCCAGGTCGGCAATTCCGTGGGCTTGATCCTGCCCAAGGAGATTCTGGCGAAGCTGAACCTGGGCAAAGGCGACACGGTGTATCTGACCGAGGTTGCCGACGGTGGCATCAAGCTTTCTCCGTATGACGAGGACTTCGGGCAGCAGATGGATGCAGCGCGCCTGATCATGAAAAAGCGGCGTGGTGTTTTGCGTGAGCTGGCGAAATGACCGGGAACATGCAGGTTTGGTTCTGGCTCAGCGAGGCCGTCATGCTGGCTGTTCACGAAGAGCAACTGACCGAGCATGGTGGCCCGGCGGGCGTGCGTGATGCCGGGTTGCTGGCATCTGCCCTGGCCAGGCCACGCCATCTGGCCGCTTATGGGGCGCCTGATGCGGCCGAGCTGGCAGCCAGCTATGGCTTTGGCATCGCGCGCAACCATCCCTTTGTGGATGGCAACAAACGCACAGCCTTTGTGGCGACCGAGCTGTTTCTCCATCTCAATGGCTGGGAATTGACGGCGGGTGACGAGTCCTGTGTGCTGACCATGGTGGCCTTGGCCGCAGGCGAACTGGACGAGGCCGGGTTCGCCCTCTGGATACGTGAGCACAGTGCGCCCTTGCCCCGCTGACCCCATTGCTCCCCCTTAAAAAAGAAAATACCGCTGCGCCATCGGCAGCTCGGTGGCGGGCTCGCAGGTCAGCAGCTGGCCGTCGGCCACGACCTGGTAGGTCTCGGGATCGACGCTGATGTCGGGCTGCCAGTCGTTGTGCACCATGTCGCGCTTGCTGACGCTGCGGCAGTTTTCCACGGCCACGGTGCGCTTGCGCAGGCCGTAGCGGTCTGCCACGCCGGCCTGCTGGGCGGCCTGCGAGACGAAGGTGAGGCTGGCCGCCGCCACGCCACTGCCCTGGCCCGCGAACATGGGCCGGTAGTGCACGGGCTGGGGCGTGGGGATGCTGGCGTTGGGGTCACCCATGGCGGCGCTGGCGATGCTGCCACCCTTGAGGATGAGGCTGGGCTTGACGCCGAAGAACGCTGGCCGCCACAGCACCAGGTCGGCCAGCTTGCCGACCTCGACCGAGCCCACGACATGGGCGATGCCATGCGTGCGCGCCGGGTTGATGGTGTACTTGGCCACGTAGCGCTTGACACGGAAGTTGTCGTGGCGCGCGTTGTCGCCCGGCAGGCTGCCGCGCTGGACCTTCATCTTGTGCGCGGTCTGCCAGGTGCGCAGCACGACCTCGCCCACGCGGCCCATGGCCTGACTGTCGCTGGAGATCATGGAGAAGGCGCCCAGGTCGTGCAGCACGTCCTCGGCGGCGATGGTCTCGCGGCGGATGCGGCTTTCGGCGAAGGCGATGTCCTCGGCAATGGAGGCGTCCAGGTGGTGGCAGACCATGAGCATGTCCAGGTGCTCGTCCAGCGTGTTCACCGTGTAGGGCCGCGTGGGGTTGGTGGACGAGGGCAGCACGTTGGCCTCGCCGCAGACCTTGATGATGTCGGGCGCGTGGCCGCCGCCCGCGCCTTCGGTGTGGTAGGTGTGGATGGTGCGGCCCTTGAAGGCGGCCACCGTGGCCTCGACGAAGCCGCCCTCGTTGAGCGTGTCGGTGTGGATGGCGACCTGGGTGTCGGTCTCGTCGGCCACGCCCAGGCAGCAGTCGATGGCGGCGGGCGTCGATCCCCAGTCCTCGTGCAGCTTCAGGCCGATGGCGCCCGCCGCGATCTGCTCGCGCAGCGGCGCGGCCTGGCTGGCGTTGCCCTTGCCCAGCAGGCCGATGTTCATGGGGTAGCCGTCCACGGCCTGCAGCATGCGCTCCATGTGCCAGGGGCCGGGCGTGACCGTGGTGGCGAAGGTGCCCGTGGCCGGGCCCGTGCCGCCGCCGATCATGGTGGTCACGCCGCTGGTCAGCGCCTCGTCGATCTGCTGTGGGCAGATGAAGTGGATGTGCGTGTCGATGCCGCCGGCCGTGACGATCATGCCCTCGCCCGCAATGATTTCCGTGCCGGGGCCGATGACGATGGTGACGCCCGGCTGCATGTCCGGGTTGCCGGCCTTGCCTATGCCTGCGATCAGCCCGTTCTTGATGGCGATGTCGGCCTTGACGATGCCCCAGTGGTCGATGATCACGGCATTGGTGATGACGGTGTCGGCGCAGTCGGCGGCCATGCGCTGGCTCTGGCCCATGCCGTCGCGGATGACCTTGCCGCCGCCGAACTTGACCTCTTCGCCGTAGATCGTGTGGTCCTTCTCGATCTCGATGACCAGGGCCGTGTCGGCCAGCCGCAGGCGGTCGCCCACGGTGGGGCCGAACATCTCGGCATAGGCCTGGCGCGTGATGCTTGCCATGAATGTTCCCTTTCAGAGAGGCCCCATCACCTTGGCATTGAAGCCGAAGATGATGCGGTCGCCGGAGATTTCCACCAGTTCCACCGTGCGCTCCTGGCCCGGCTCGAAGCGCACGGCCGTGCCGGCCGCGATGTTCAGCCGCCAGCCGCGTGCGGCGGCGCGGTCGAAGTGCAGGGCCTCGTTGACTTCGAAGAAATGAAAGTGCGAGCCCACCTGCACCGGCCGGTCGCCGGTGTTGGTGACCGTGAGGGTCTGCAGGGGCCGGCCTGCGTTCAGCAGGATCTCGCCGGGCTCGGCCAGCAGCTCGCCGGGGATGATGCGCTCGGTCATGTGCGGCTCCCGCGCTCAGCCTGCCAGCGCCACGGCACCGTAGCCCATGGCAGCAACGCCGGCCAGGCGTGCGGCCCAGGCCGACGCCGTGCCGCCGCGCATGGCCCGGCCAAAGGCCACGCCCAGCGCATGCAGCACCAGCGTGGTAGCGACCATGCCCGCCATGTAGGCCCAGAACACGGCTGCGGGCAGCGCGTGGGGGAAGACCTCGCCATGAGCGTATCCGTGGAACAGCGCAAAGGCGCCGGCCAGCACCATGGCCAGGGCCACGGGCAGGCGGCGCTGGGCCACCAGCAGCAGGCCGAAGGCCAGCAGCGAGGCAGCCACCGTGGGCTCCACGGCCGGCAGCTCCAGCGGGGTCTGCGTCAGCGCAAGACCCAGCGCCATGCAGGCGGCAAAGGCCACGGGTGGCAGCCACTGGCGCTGGAGCATCAGCCCGCACCACAGGCCCAGCGCCAGCATGGCCAGCAGATGGTCCAGGCCCGCGATGGGGTGGGACAGCCCGGCCATCAGGGCCTGCATGGCGCCGTCACCGGCATGCAGGTGGGCGCCGGCCCCCGTATGGGCGCTGGCGGCCGTGGCGGCGGCCAGCAGGGCCGGGGCGAGCAGAAGGCGGGGATGGAACATGGCGGATCTCCTCAAACGATCGGATGGTGAACGGTGACCAGCTTGGTGCCGTCCGGGAAAGTGGCTTCGACCTGGATGTCGGGAATCATTTCGGGGATGCCCTCCATCACATCGGCGCGCGTCAGCACCGTGGTACCCAGGTGCATGAGCTCGGCCACGGTCCTGCCGTCGCGCGCCCACTCCAGCACGGCAGCGCTGATCAGCGCCACGGCCTCGGGGTAGTTGAGCTTCAGGCCGCGCGCCTTGCGCCGCTCGGCCACCAGGGCTGCGGTGAACAGCAGCAGCTTGTCTTTTTCACGGGGCGTGAGTTCCATCGATGAGTCTCCGTTGATCAGGTGGCCCACAGGCGCGGGGGGCGGGCTTGTTGATTGAGCAGGGCCGGGCGCAGCAGGCGCCAGCCTTCATGCAGCACGGCCCGTGCCGCCTCCATGCGCCGTGCCAGCACGCGCAGCAGCAGCACCGAGGGTGCGCCGCCCTGGCCGGCCAGCAGGCTGGCGCCGGCGCGCACTTCATCGCTCCAGGGCAGGCTGGCGGCCAGTTGCTCGCTCAATGGCTCCATGGCCGCCAAGGGTTCCGGGGCCACGGCCCAGAGGCTGGCCTGTATGGGGAAGCCGGCCCAGGCAACTGGGCTGGACAGCAGGGCATGGCCGGCGTGCAGTTCGCCTTGCTCCAGCCACAGCGGCCGTCCGCCGCATGCGAGCCGGTTGTGAAGCTGCAGGCGCGCGGCAGCGGTGGGCGCGGCGCCGGTGTGGTTCCAGTGCTCGCCCGCGCCATAGCGGCCCAGCACCACGGCATCCCAGCCGATGGCGCGCGCGCCCGGCGCAAGATCCAGGTCCAGCGCCATGGTGGCGTCGGCACCGGCGAACAGCATGTTTTCCTGTGGCAGCCATTCCAGGATGGCGCCTTCTTCCACGCGCAGCCGCACGCGCTGCGCGGCCGGGCGGCCCTGGGACTTGTACCAGCGCGTGGCGCCTGGCGTGGTCAGCAGCGCATGGGCACCCGCTTCCACGGCCACGTCGATCTGCAATTGGTCGCCTCCGGCCACGCCGCCGGGCGGATGCAGCAGCACGGCATGGCAGATGCCGGGGCCTTCAGGGTGCAGCGGCTTTTGCACGCGCAGCGGGCCGCTGTGGCGTGCGTGGGAAAGCACGCTGCCCTGACCGGCGCGGTGCCCGAAGCGCAGGTCCAGCATGGCCTGCCAGCCCGAGGCGCAAGCGGGCACGGCGGTGATCGGTAGCGCTGCGGACATGGGCGTGACGGGCGGTACAGGGCGTGGTGGTTGTAACGGCCTTTGTCATGCATTTAGCGTGCCAATCCGGTGCAGTGGCGGTTGCGCCATGCTGGTGCGCCGGCGCATCGGATTGGTGCGTTTCCTGCATGGCAAGGCGCGCAAGACGGCACGTTTGCAGTGCATTCTTGCGCAGCGTGCCGCAGGCTGGTGCTCTTTCTTACGCGCGGCCCTGTTGTCGATCTGCCTGGCCAGTCTGTTGTGCCTGGCGCGCGAGGGACCTGTCCCAGGCCACGACGGCCAGCGTGGCCAGGCTCAGAATCAGGCCCGCCACGCTGGCGCCTGTCCATCCCCAGTGCAGCCAGACTGCCGAGCCCACGGCCGAGCCTGCCGAGGCGCCGATGAAATAGCCCGTCATATAGACCGCATTGATGCGCGAGCGCGCCAAGGGTGCCAGCGCATAGATCACGTTCTGGTTGCTGATGTGCAGGGCCTGCAGCGCGGCATCGACGATGAGCAGCCCCGCCAGGAACCACCACAGGCTGGTGCCGCCCAGCCACAGCGCCCCCCAGCCCGCCAGCATCAGCAGGCCGCCGGCCAACGTGGTGCGCTGCTCCAGCCCCCGGTCGGCCAGGCGGCCGGCCATGTTGGCCATGAGGGCGCCGGCCACGCCGACCAGGCCGATGAGGCCGATCTGCGCATCGCCAAACCCGTAGCCCGGCCCGGCCAGCAGCAGTGCCATGGTCGAGAACAGCACGCTCACCGTGGCAAAGCCCATGCCGCCGATCAGCGCCCGGCTGCGCAGGCGCGGCTGCTCGCGCGCCAGCGTGAGCAGGGAACGCATCACCGCGCCATAGCCTATGGGCTGGGCCGGCTGCGCCAGGGGCAGCGCGCGCCGCAGCAGCAGGGCAACGCCGGCCGTGGCCAGGGCGCCCGCCCAGTAGACAGCATTCCAGCCGCCCAGCTCCGACAGCAGGCCCGCCACGCTGCGTGCCGCCAGGATGCCGATCAGCAGCCCGCTCATGACCAGGCCCACGGCGCGCCCGCTGGCGCCGGGCGCCGCAAAGCTGGCCGCCATGGGCACCAGCACCTGGGCCGCGACCGAGAACAGCCCCGTCATCAGCGTGCCCGCCGCCAGCAGCGCAAAGCTGTGCGCCATGCCGCTGGCCAGCATGCCCAGCGCGGCCAGCAGCATCAGGCCCAGCACCAGGCGGCGGCGTTCCAGCATGTCGCCCAGGGGCACGAGCAGCAGCAGTCCCAGCGCATAGGAGACCTGAGCCATGGTCACCGTCAGCGAGGCATGCGCCTCGCTGATGCCCAGGTCGATGGCGATGGAGTGCAGCAGCGGCTGGTTGAAGTAATTGGCGCCCGCGCACAGGCCGCAGGCCGTGGCCATGAGCAGCAGGGTGCTCTGGGGCAGCACGGGCGTGGCGGTGGCCTGCATGGGCGGCGAGGGCTGGGCGCAAGCCTGGGAGGATCTGTTCATCTGACGAATGCCTGTGTTGTCTGCTTATGGGTGGCAAACGGATGGCTCAGACCCACAGCGGCGGCCGTGCGGGCTGGGCGTGGGCGGGCAGTGCGGCCACGGCATCGACCTCGATCAGCATGCCGGGCAGGGCCAGCCGGGGCACGGGGATCAGGGTGCAGGCCGGAAAGCGCGGCAGGGTATTGCTGGGGGCGCCATCGCTGGGGGCACCGTCGCTCCAATGCAGGCGCACGGCGGCCTGCCAGTCGTTGAAGCGGGTCTCCGAGTGGTCGACGATGAGCAGGGTCAGCTTGACCACCTGGCCCATGTCCGCGCCCGCCGCCTGCAGCGCCAGCTTGAGGTTGGACAGGGCCTGCTGCGCCTGGGCCGCGAAGCTCTCGGGCAGGTCGCCCGCCTGGTTCTCGCCGCCCTGGCCCGAGACGAAGGCCCATTGCGCCGGCCCGTGCACGGTGACCACATGGGTGTAGCCGTTGGGCGTGGCGTCGTAGAGGCCGGCGGGCTGCAGATGGTGCAGTTGCGGGGCCGAGGAAGCGGCGGGCTGTGCCGAGGAGGTGGCAAGTGCGTCGTGTGGCATGTATGGCTTGGAGTCTGAGAGTGGGCCGGACCGGGCGGCGAGGCTTGCCAGTGTGAAACCTCAACCAAAGTTGAGGTCAAATGCAGGCCTGCTTGGACCTATTTTTCCTGCGCCTATTTTCCCGCTGCCATGAATCTGTCTTCTGCCGGTGTCACCGCGTCCGACCATGACGGGCCGGCCATCCTTTCCGTGGGCGAAGTGGCCCGGCGCAGCGGCATCACCGTCTCGGCCCTGCATTTCTACGAGCGCCAGGGACTGATCGAGAGCCTGCGCACGCCCGGCAACCAGCGCCGCTATGCGCGTGCCGTGCTGCGGCGCGTGGCGGTCATCAGGGTGGCCCAGCGCATGGGCGTGCCGCTGGCCGAGATTGCCGAGGCGCTGCAGGACCTGCCCAGCGGCCGCACGCCCACGCAGGCCGACTGGGCTGCGCTGTCCGCGCGCTGGCGCCATGCGCTGGATGCGCGCATCCAGGGCCTGACCCAGCTGCGCGACCAGATCGACGGCTGCATTGGCTGCGGCTGCCTGTCCCTCAAGGTCTGCCCGCTGCGCAATGACGGCGACTGCCTGGCCGAAGACGGGCCGGGACCGCACTTTCGCTGAACAGGCATGCGCCCTGGACGGAACTAGTGCTTGGGCATGGGCAGCGTGGGTGTGCGCGTGCACATCCAGCACAGCCAGCCGGCCAGCGCGCCCATGACGATGCAGTAGGCGACCAGGGCCTCGGTGATGCCGATATGGTCCGAGAGCCAGCCCAGGCCCAGGATGGGCACGATGGTGCCCAGGTAGCCGACCACCAGGTACGTGGACAGCAGGCCCGTGCGTGTGGCCGGCGTGGAGACCTTGTTGACGATGGACATGCCCGCCAGGTTGCACAGGCCGTGGCCCGC
This sequence comes from Delftia sp. Lp-1, assembly GCF_020523835.1. Taxonomy (NCBI): domain Bacteria; kingdom Pseudomonadati; phylum Pseudomonadota; class Betaproteobacteria; order Burkholderiales; family Comamonadaceae; genus Delftia; species Delftia sp. Lp-1. The sequence continues at coordinate 604,239 of NZ_JAJALJ010000003.1, forward strand.
CGCCGTGGTGATCACGCTGAGCGCGAACAGCAGGGCCGAGCCCGCGAAGCTGTTGACCAGCAGCAGGAGGTTGCAGGCCACCAGGCAGGCAAAGCCCACAATGGCCGAGCCCTTGGTCGGGCGCGGGCGCGCCAGGTACTGGAAGCCCGCCGAGAGGAACAGGATCACGCCGATGGACAGGCCCGAGACAGCCGGCCCGTGCCAGGGCACCATGCGCTGCATGAAGCTGGGCGCCAGCGATGCGAACAGGCTGAACATGCCGAAGGCGCAAAACGCGCACATGCCGCCCAGTGCGTAGTGGCGCGCAAAGCGGCGCTCCGGCAGCGTGATGGTGGGCATGAAATCACGCCAGTGCAGCGCGCGTGCCTGGGTGGATGCCAGCTCGGCCGGCTCGGCGATGCGCACCTGGTACAGCGCATAGACGGCCAGCAGCCCCAGCCCCAGCGAGGGGATGTAGGCCGTGACCAGCGGCCAGGGCAGCCACTGCGCGATCAGCCCGCCTACCACCGGCCCCAGCCCGAAGCCGAAGGCAATGGTCAGGCTGGTCGTGGCCGCGGCACGCTGCAGGTCGCCCCGGTTGTTGAGCCGGGTCATGCCCACCGAGGCCGAGGTGGTGATCAGCCCCGAAGCCACGCCGATGACCACGCGCCCCAGCGCAAAGCTGGGCACGTTCCAGGCCACGGCGGAGGCCAGCACGCCCAGCGTCATCAGGATCAGCCCGGCGCGCAGCACGGTGACAAAGCCGAAACGGTCGGTCAGCCGGCCCAGGAACAGCAGGCTGGCCAGCGCGCCGAACATATAGGCCACGAAGATCTGCGTGATGTGGCTGGGCTGCAGCCCCCAGGCCTGCTGGTACAGCGGGTACAGCGGGCTGGCCAGGGCGGTGCCCATGACACCCACGCACATGGAAAAACACACCCACGCATAGGGTGGCCAACGGGTTTGCATAGAAAAGGGAGCGAAAAGGGAGCGCGAAGAAAGCGAAGGGGAAAGCGGCGCTGCGCAGGCCTGGCGCCACCGGGGCGCCACGGCACTGTCCGGGAGCGCATGGAATCTGGAATGACCCGCAGGCCAATGGGTGAATTCTAAGAAACCCGCGTGTCCTGAGTGTTTCGCTGCCTCCGAGCCCCTGGCATGGACCCGGGCATACCGCTGGCAACGTACGCCGGGCGGGCGGGTGTACCCTGTGGCCGTCCCTGTGTTTTCCCTTGTCCAGAGAGTCCGGCATGCCAGTTCCATCCTCCGCTTTCATGACCTCCCAACCATCCCGCAAGGCAGCGTGGACCGCGCTTGGCGCCTGCGCGCTGCTGCTGGCCGGCTGCGGCTCGGTGGGCGGCGGCGTGGGCATCGGAATTCCGGTCGGTCCCGTGTCGGTGGGCGTGGGGCTGGGCAGCGGCGGGCTGAGTGCCGGAGTCGGCACGGGCGTGGGCCCGGTCGGCGTCGGTGTCGGCGTCAACCAGAGCGGCCAGGTGCTGGGCAGCGCAGGCGTGGGCGCCTCCACGGGTGTGGGCGGCGCGCGGGTCGGCGTGGGCGTGGGCTCATCCACCGTGCTGCACGATCCGCAGCGCTCCAACGTTCAACCGGCCCCGGCCCAGGAGCCAGCGCCTGCCGCCCCGCCTCAGACCCCGGCCGGCCAGGTGCAATGGCGTGATGCCAGCGGTCAGGTCGTGCCGACCTGCCGCGTCGATGGACGTTGCTGAACCGGTGCGAGAGAGGGGAAAGGCGCGTAGCGCCTCAGGGGGTGCTTCTGATCACCCCGCCCAGACGATGCGGTCGCGACCAGCGTTTTTTGCGAGATAAAGGCGCCGATCGGCATCGGCCAGCAGTTGCTGGGCACTGTTGGTGGGCGAAGGCGCAATGCAGGCCACGCCCAGGCTCACGGTCAGCGCCTGGCCCAGGGGCGAGGCGGCATGGGGCAGGTCCAGCAGCCTGAGCGCATCGACGATGCCCTGCGCCACCAGCACCGCGCCATCCAGCGCCGTATGGGGCAGCAGGCAGACGAATTCCTCGCCCCCATAGCGCGCCAGCAGGTCGCCCGGCCGGTGCAGTGCGCCCTGAATGGCCTGGGAGATCTGGCTCAGGCATTCATCGCCGACCAGATGGCCGTAGTGGTCGTTGTAGGCCTTGAAGTGGTCCACGTCCATCATCACCAGCGACAGCGGCTCGCCCAGGCGCTGCAGGCGCATGAACTCGCGCTCCAGCTGGGCACTGAAGAAGCGCCGGTTGGCCACGCCCGTCAGCCCGTCGCTGTGCGACAGCAGTTGCAGCATCTGGCGCTGCTGCGCAATCTCCAGATGCGTGCGCACGCGTGCCTTGAGCACGGCCGGGCGAAAGGGCTTGGTCACGAAATCCACGGCGCCCAGGTTCAGGCCCAGTTCCTCGCAATGGGGCTCGGTCAGCGCGGTGAGGAAGATGATGGGGATATGCGCGGTCTGCAGGTCGGCCTTGAGGCGTCGGCAGACCTCGAAGCCATCCATCCCGGGCATGCGGATGTCCAGCAGGATGAGGTCGGGCAGGTACTGGCGGGCCAGGGTCAGCGCGTCTTCGCCGGTGTAGGCCACAAGCGGGCCGCACAGATCCTTGATCACCTGGCAGATGATGGTGGCGTTGTCCGGAACGTCGTCCACCACCAGCACCTTTTGCGCGGCAGGCAAGGGCTGTAGCGGGTTGGGCAGCGATGGTGGGAAGGCGGAGTAGGGCATGGCCGATGGGATTTCGGGCCGAGAATACCCCGGAACCCGCAGCCCTGGATAGGGCGCCGCGGGCCTGGACAATTTGTAAAGATATCTGTCTTCGGGAGGCAGGCAGCCCGGTGGCCTCAGGCGTATAGAGGCTCTTCCTGCATGGCCTCGATCTGCTCGTTGAGCATGTCCACCTGCCCGCGCCAGTAGTCGGGCGTGCCGAACCAGGGGAAGTTGATGGCAAAGATCGGGTCGTCCTGGCGCCGCGCCAGCCAGGCGCTGTAGTGGATCAGGCGCAGCGTGCGCAGCGGCTCGATCAGGGCCAGCTCGCGGCGGTCGAAGGGCCGGAACTGTTCGTACCCATCCAGCAGGGCGCCCAGCTGGCGCGTGCGCTGGCCCCGGTCGCCCGACAGCAGCATCCACAGGTCCTGCACGGCCGGGCCCGTGCGCGCATCGTCCAGGTCCACGAAATGCGGGCCGCCGCGGCCTTCGTCGTCCAGCGGCGTCCACAGCACGTTGCCGGGATGGCAGTCGCCATGCAGGCGCAGCGTGCGCGCGCTGTGCAGGCCGAAGTGGCCGGCTGCGCTCAGGCCGTCGGCAGCGGGTGCCATCAGGTCCAGGGCGCGCTGGCAGGCGGCCTTCCAGGTGGATTCCACTTCCAGCGGAATCATTTGCCGGTCCAGCAGCCACTGCATGGAGTCGTGGCCGAAGGTGGCCAGATCCAGCGCGGGCCGGTGCGCAAAGGGCCGGGCCGCGCCCACGGTATGGATGCGGGCCAGGAAGCGCCCGGTCCACTCCAGCACCTCGAAGTCGTCCAGCTCGGGCGGACGGCCTCCGCGCCAGGGGCTGACCGAGAAATCAAAGCCCGCGTGGCTGTGCAGCGTGGCGCCTTCCAGCACCAGCGGGGGCACGGCGGGCACTTCGGCGGCCGTCAGCTCGGCGCTGAAGGCGTGCTCTTCCAGGATTTGCGCGCGGCTCCAGCGGCCCGGGCGGTAGAACTTGAGCACGACGCGATCGCCGTCTTCCAGTACGGCCTGGTAGACGCGGTTTTCGTAGGAGGCCAGGGCCGTGAGCCGGCCGTCGCCCCACAGGCCGACCGAGGCCAGGGCGTCGAGCACCACGTCGGGCGTGAGGCGGGCATAGGCGTGCGAGTCGTCGTCGGGGACGACATTCAGATCAGGATCGTGCGGTGTGGCGGACATGGGCCGATTGTCGCCGGGCTGGCTTAAGCTGTGCGGCTGCCTAGCCTTCGCCGATTCGCCCGCCGTGCCGCTGCTGCCCCATTTCCTGCAATCCCATGCCATAGCGAGCGCCAACGCCAGCGCCAGCTCCAGTGCAGCAGGCGCATCCGACGACTGGAGCGGCTGGCACCTGGGCCGGCGCCGCTATGCGGTCTGGGTGCTGGAGCTCCATGCGATGGGCCCTGGCGAGGGCGAAGCCGTGCGCCGCGCCTGTGCGCAAGCGCGCCAGGCCCTGGCCGCTGCGCTGGTTCCGCGGTACGAGCGGCAGCTGCATGTGACCCTGGCCACGGCTGGTTTTCTGGATGGCGATGCGGCCCTGCCGGATGCCTACGGCGCGGCGGAACTATCGCGCGACTTGCACGCGCTGCAGGACCTGCCGGCCGCACCGCTGCAACTGGAATTCGGCGGCTGGAGCAGTTTCGAGATGGCGCCCTATCTGCAGGTGCGCGACCGCAGCCAGGGCGGGCCCACGCTGGGCATGCTGCATGGTGCACTCAGGCCGGCAAGACCTGGGTTGGCGCTGACCGAGGCGCTGCGCCCCTACGTGCCCCATGTGACGCTGGGCGCCTGGAACGCCGCCTGGCCGCGCGCCCAGGTGCTGCAATGGATAAGCGGCCTGCCGGTGCTGGAGCACTGGCAGGCCGCCGTGGGCGAGATCGCGCTGGTCAGCTATGCGGCCGACGCCTTGCACGGCCCGTTGACCTGCCATGCACGCTACGACCTCCGGGGTCGCAGGCTGCAATGGCGGGAGCGGCCGGGCTGGGCCTGATCAGACCAGGGTGATCTGCACGTCGATGTTGCCGCGCGTGGCGTTGGAGTAGGGGCAGACCTGGTGGGCTGCGTCCACCAGGGCCTGGGCGGCGGCCTTGTCCATGCCGGGCAGGCTGACCTTCAGGCGGGCAGCGATGCCGTAGGCGTTGGGGATGGTGCCCAGGTCCACTTCGGCGTCGATGGACAGGTCCTGCGGCAGGCTGATCTTCTGCTTGCCGGCCACCGCCTTGATGGCGCCGATGAAGCAGGCCGAGTAGCCTGCGGCGAACAGTTGCTCGGGATTGGTGCCCGTGCCGCTGGTGCCTGGCGAGGAAAGGGTCACGTCCAGGCGTCCGTCATCGGTGCGCGAGGCGCCGTCGCGGCCGCCGGTGGTGTGGGCACGTGCGGTGTACAGGACTTTTTCGAGCTGGGCCATGGTGTCTTCCTTTTGCAAAGTTGTCCGGCTGTGCGGACGGGTGGAGGAAATCGGCAATCCGTTGTCAGTCGCTGCGGCGCGGCGCCAGCCGCTCGCGCAGTGCGCCGAGTTGCTGCGTCAGCGCCTGCAACTCGGGCAGCGTGCACTGTGTGCTTTGCAGCACGCAGGCGGGAATCTTTTCAGCCGCATCGCGCAGTGCCCGGCCTTGCGGGGTGAGCGTGATGCGCACGCGGCGCTCGTCCTGTGCATCGCGCACCCGCTCCAGCAGGTTCGCGCCTTCGAGCCGCTTGAGCAGCGGCGTCAGCGTGCCCGAATCCAGGGTCAGCTGCTCGCCGATCTCCGACACGGTCAGGCCATCGCGCTCCCAAAGCACCAGCATCACCAGGTACTGCGGATAGGTCAGGCCGATGCCGTCGAGCAGGGGCTTGTAGAGCTTGGTCATGGCCAGCGACGCCGAGTACAGCGCAAAGCAGACCTGGTTGTCCAGGCGCAGAAGCTCGGGGGTGTCGGTGGGCAGGGCGTTGCGTGGCATGGGTTGAATTATTGCTGTCAATTAAATTGTGCACAACTTAATTGATGAAATCCCTCCAGATCGGAGGGGGAAGATCGGGAGGGCGAGAAAGGCCTATCGGCCCGTGAAGCGCGCGGGGCGTTTCTCGATGAAGGAGCGCACGCCTTCGGCGGCATCCTCGCTGCTGGCCAGGCGCTGCTGCACGGGAATGAAGTCGGCCACGGCGGCGGCCTGGCCCAGCTCGATGGCCTTGAGCACATTGAGCCGCGTGGCCACCACGGCCTGCGGTGCCTGGGCGGCAATCCGCTCGGCAATGCGCAGGGCCTCGGCCAGTTCCTGGCCGGCCGGCACCACCTTCTGCACGAAGTTCAGGCGATAGGCCTCGGCGCTGTCGAACTCATCGGCCGTGAGCAGGTGCAGCATGGCATTGCCCACGCCCGCACGCTCGGCCATGCGCAGCGTGGCGCCGCCCGTGGGCATGATGCAGCGCTGCACTTCCAGCTGGGAAAAGCGGCAGTCATCGGCCGCGACCACGATGTCGGCGCCCAGCATCAGCTCGATGCCCACCGTGAAGCAAATGCCCTTGACCGCCACCACCATGGGCTTGGCGCGGCGCCGGTAGCCGACCAAGCCGTAGTCGTGCGGCTCCACCAGGCCTTGCGGGATGGCCTTCCTGCCCGAGCGCAGGTACTCCGCCATCACCGGCAGGTCCAGCCCCGCCGTGAAATGGCTGCCAAACGCATGCAGCACGCCCACGCGCAACTCTGGATCGTCGTCCAGGCGCGTATAGGCCTCGGCCAGCTGCTGGAACATGGGTGGCGTCCAGCCGTTGCGCTTGGCGGGGCGGTTGATCCCGATCAGCAGCACATGGCCGCGCACTTCGCAGCTGATGCAGCCTTCGGGCGGCGGGGTGGGGGTGTTGATGTCCATGGTTGTCTCCTGCGCATGGACCTTAGAGCAGGCCGCTGGAGGGCGCAGTCGCGCAGAAGACGGCCGGCCCGTGCGGGCCGGCAGGCAAAGGCCGTGTATCAGTAGCTGTACACGCCGCGGCCCGTCTTGCGGCCCAGGCGGCCGGCGGCGACCATTTCCTTGAGCAGGGGGCAGGGACGGTACTTGCTGTCGCCGAATTCCTTGAGGTAGACCTCCATCACGGCCAGGCACACGTCCAGGCCGATCATGTCGGCCAGGGCCAGCGGGCCGATGGGCTGGTTGCAGCCCAGCTTCATGCCGGCGTCGATGTCCTCGGCCGATGCCAGGCCTTCGGCCAGCACGAAGAAGGCCTCGTTGATCATGGGCACCAGGATGCGGTTGACCACGAAGCCGGGGGCGTTCTTGACGGTGATGGGGCTCTTGCCCAGGCGCTCGGACAGTTCCTTGACCGTGGCGTGCGTCTCGTCGCTGGTCTGCAGGCCGACGATGATCTCCACCAGCGCCATCATGGGCACGGGGTTGAAGAAGTGCATGCCGATGAACTTGTCGGCACGGCCCGTCACGGCGGCCAGCTGGGTGATGGAGATGGACGAGGTGTTGGTGGCGACGATGACGTCGGCATCCAGCAGGGCATCCAGCTGCTTGAGGATCTTGACCTTGAGCTCGTAGTTCTCGGTGGCGGCTTCGATGACCAGTTGCGCGCCCTTGAGCGCCGCGTAGTCGGTCGATGTCTTGATGCGGGCCAGGGCGGCGGTCTTCTCTGCCTCGGTCAGCTTTTCCTTCTTGATCAGGCGGTCCAGGCTGCCCGAGACGGTGGCCACGCCCTTTTGGACGGCGGCCTCAGAGATGTCCACCATGACCACGTCGATGCCCGATACCGCGCAGGCCTGCGCGATGCCGTTGCCCATGGTGCCTGCGCCGATGATGCCTACGGTTTGAATTGCCATGACTGTCAGTCTCCTCAAACGAACAAAGTGAATGCGAACGTGAATGCGATCCGGCGATCGTAGCGGGATTCGGAGCATCCACCGGGTTTGCCCCGGCTTGCGGCGCCGCGCAGGCGACTGCAACAGTGGATGGCTACACCGCAGGGGAGGGGAGACATGCTGGACTACATCGTGATCGGAGGGGGATCGGCGGGCTCGGTGCTGGCCGGGCGGCTCAGCGAGGATGCCGAGACGCAGGTGGCGCTGCTGGAGGCCGGGCCCCCCGACTCCAGCGTGCTCATCCACTGTCCGGCGGGCATGGCCGCCATGGCCAAGGGCGGGCGCCACAGCTGGGGCCTGTCCACCGTGCCGCAGCCGGGCCTGGGCGGGCGGCGCGGCCACCAGCCGCGGGGCAAGGTGCTGGGCGGCTCCAGCGCGGTCAACGCCATGGTCTATGTGCGCGGCCAGCCGGCCGACTACGACCACTGGGCGGCCCAGGGCAACCCGGGCTGGAGCTGGAGCGAGGTGCTGCCCTATTTCCTGCGCGCCGAACACAACGAACGCGGCGCCGATGCCTGGCATGGCGCGGGCGGGCCGCTGAACGTGGCCGACCTGCGCGATCCCAACCCGCTGTCGCGGGCCTTCGTGCAGGCTGGCGTGCAGGCCGGCCATGCGCACAACGCGGATTTCAACGGCCAGGCGCAGGAGGGCGTGGGGCTGTACCAGGTCACCCAGCGCAACGGCGAGCGCCACCACGTCGCCAAGGCCTATCTGGCGCCGCACCGTGCCAGGCCCAATCTGCGCGTGGAAACGGGTGCCCAGGTGCTGCGCATTCTGTTCGAGGGCCGGCGCGCCGTGGGCGTGGAGTACCTGCAGGGCGGTACGGTGCAGCAACTGCACTGCCGGCGCGAGGTGCTGCTTTGCGGCGGCGCACTGCTGTCGCCGCAGCTGCTGATGCTGTCTGGCGTGGGGCCGGGCGATCACCTGCGTTCGCTGGGCATCGATGTGGTCCACCATCTGCCCGGCGTGGGCGCCCATCTGCATGACCACCCGGATGTGGTGCTGGTGGTCGATGGCGCGCAGCTGACCGACAGCTTCGGCCTGTCACTGGGCGGTGCGCGCAGATTGCTGGCCGCCGTGGGCCAATGGCGTAGCCAGCGGCGCGGCATGCTGACCACCAACTTTGCCGAGGCGGGCGGCTTCATCCGCAGCAGCCCTGGCGAGCCTGCGCCCGATCTGCAACTGCACTTCGTCGTCGCCAAGCTGGTGGACCACGGGCGCAAGACGGTCTGGGGCCATGGCTATTCGCTGCATGTCTGCGTGCTGCAGCCGGCCAGCCGGGGCAGCCTGCGCCTGGCCAGCGCCGACCCGCTGGCCCTGCCGCTGGTGGACCCGGCCTTTTTCTCCGACGCGCAGGACCTGCGGCGCATGGTGAACGGCGTGCGCCGCGCCCACGAGATCCTGGCCCAGCCGGCGCTGGCGGCCCTGGGCGGGCGCGAGATGCCGGCCTCGGCCGGCGCGCAGGACGATGCAGGCATCGAGGCCTTCATCCGCAGCCATGCCGACACCATCTACCACCCCGTGGGCAGCTGCCGCATGGGGCCGGGGCCCATGGACGTGGTCGATGCGCAGCTGCGTGTCTACGGCATCAAGGGACTGCGCGTGGTCGATGCCTCGGTCATGCCGCGCATCGTCAGCGGCAACACCAATGCGCCCACGGTGATGATCGCGGAGAAGGCGGTGGACATGATCCGCGGGGGAGCCCTCTAGGTGCCTGGCGTGCGCCCGTGCGCCATGGCCTGCTCCGGGATGGAGGCCGACGGCTGCGGCCCCTGCTCCTCGGACGCGGCCACCGGACTCAGCCGCACCTGCGTCCAGCAGTCGCGCCCGCGGCGCTTGGCGGCGTAGAGGGCGGCGTCTGCGGGGGGCAGCATCAGTTCCAGGCACAGGCCGTTCCAGGCCTGGGGTGCGTGGGCGCAGCCGGCGCTGAAGCGGACTTCGAAGCCCAGCACCTTGCGCGAGGCCTGCAGCAGCGCGGACTGCAGGCGGGTGCACAGGGTGTCCACACCGTCGTCCGTGGTGTAGAGCAGCAGGCAGAACTCCTCGCCGCCCCAGCGCGCGGCGATTTCGTCGCTGCGCAGCTGCTGCTGCAGCAGGCGGGCGAACAGGCACAGCGTCTGGTCGCCCACGGCGTGGCCGTGCTCGTCGTTGACATGCTTGAAGTGGTCCAGGTCCAGCATCACCAGGGCCAGGGCCTGGCGGTGGCGTTGGGCATGGGCCAGCATGGCGGGTGCGCGCTCCAGCAGGGCGCGGCGGTTGGGCAGCCCGGTGAGCATGTCCTGCAAGGCCAGGTCGCGCAGTTGCTGGCTGGTCTCGTCGCGCCAGGCCACGAGCACGGCCACCATGAGCAGCGTGCTGCTCAGCGTGGTCAGCAGGGCGAAGATCTGGTTGGCGCCGCTGTCCGCGGTGAAGCTGGGCAGGAAGGGCGTGGCCAGGGCCAGGTAGCTGCGCACGAACAGCATCAGCCCCATGAAGGCGGCCACGCCGCACATCAGGTAGCGCCAGCTGCGCGCCACGGGCCGCTGTGGGTCCAGGCACAGGCCGGCCAGCGCCATCAGGCACAGGCCATGGACGGCGCTGAACCAGCCGGTGCGCAGGGCCGCCTGAGGCAGCAGCAGCGCAAAGCCCAGCGGCCCCAGCACGCACAGCGCGATCAGGCCGCGTTCCAGCAGCATCGGGCGCGGCCCCAGCCATTCACGCAGGGCGCGCGCCATCTGCCACTGGGCGGTGGCGGCCAACGCCGCCGCGCCCAGCGACAGCAGGTCACGTCCCATCAGGCCGTGGGGCAGGCGGCTGGCGATCAGGATGAGGGTCCAGGCCAGGGCCTGCATCAGGAAGAAGTGCTGCGCATGGCGCGCCGCACCGCTGACGCGCCGCCCCATGGCCAGCGGCAGGGCGGCCGACATGGCCATCATGTTGATGGCCACGACGGCGGTCATGGAGAAAAAGTCCAGGGTGGGCAGCGTGGATGGCATGTGCGTCCCTGGATGGCGGTGCGAAGCGTGGCCCGTGAGAAGCGGTGGCCGGTGGCGGGGCGCTACTGGAACGCCACCTCCGCGAAGCTGCGCAGCTTGCGGCTGTGCAGGCGCTGGGTGCCGCCTTCGCGCAGTATGTCGATGGCGCGCATGCCGATGCGCAGATGCTGGTCCACGCGCTCGCGGTAGAAGTGGTTGGCCATGCCGGGCAGCTTGATCTCGCCGTGCAGCGGCTTGTCGGACACGCACAGCAGCGTTCCATAGGGCACGCGGAAGCGGAAGCCGTTGGCCGCGATGGTGGCGCTTTCCATGTCCAGCGCCACGGCGCGGCTCTGGCTGAAGCGCAGCTGGGGCAGGTTGTTGGGCAGCAGCTCCCAGTTGCGGTTGTCGGTGCTGGCCACGGTGCCGGTGCGCATGATGCGCTTGAGGTCGGGGCCGTCCATCTGCGTGACGTCGGCCACGGCCTGCTGCAGTGCCAGCTGGATTTCGGCCAGCGCGGGAATGGGCACCCACAGCGGCAGCTCCTCGTCCAGCACATGGTCCTCGCGCACATAGGCGTGGGCCAGCACGTAGTCGCCCAGTTGCTGGCTGTTGCGCAGGCCCGCGCAGTGGCCCAGCATCATCCAGGCGTGCGGGCGCAGCACGGCAATGTGGTCGGTGATGGTCTTGGCATTGGCCGGGCCCACGCCGATGTTGACCATGGTGATGCCGCTGTGGTCGGCGCGCACCAGGTGGTAGGCCGGCATCTGCGGCAGGCGCGGCGGCGGCGTGCCCAGCTCGTCATTGGGCTGGGCCGGCAGGCCGGTGCGGCGCGTGACCACGTTGCCGGGCTCGATGAAGGCAACGTACTCGCTGTCTTCCCTGGCCATCTCGGCGTGGCCCAGGCGGATGAACTCGTCGATGTAGAACTGGTAGTTGGTGAACAGCACGAAGTTCTGGAACCACTCGGGCTGGGTGCCCGTGTAGTGGCGCAGGCGATGCAGCGAGTAGTCCACGCGCGGGGCGGTGAACAGGGACAGCGGCAGGGCCTCGCCGGGATGCGGGCGCCAGGTGCCGTTGGCAATGCCGTCGTCCATGGCTTCGAGGTCGGGCAGGTCGAACACGTCGCGCATCAGCTGGCGCCGCTCGCGCGTGAGCGTTCCCTCGATGTGGTCGTTCTCGGCGAACGAGAAGTGGATGGGAATGGGCTTGTCGCTCAGGCCCACCTCCAGCGGCACGCCGTGGCTCTTGATCAGCAGGCGGAACTGCTCGGCGTAGTAGCGCGAGAACAGGTCGGGCCGCGTGAGCGTGGCCTCGTGCGTGCCCGGGCCCTCGACGAAGCCGTAGGCCAGCTGCGTGTCGGCGCGCGACACGGTGCTCGTGTGCATGCGAACGAAGGGGTAGTAGGCGTGGACGGGAGCGGCCGGGGTTTCGCCGGAGACGAAGCGCTGCATGTTCGAGCGAAGGTGCTCTATCTGCTCCCGGTAGATCTGCTGTACGTGCTCCAGGGCCCGCTGGGGGTCGGTGTGCAAGGTGGCTGCGGCCCTGGAGGCCTGCGAGGGGTTGTGAAGCAAAACCATGGGCTATTGTCGTTGGACTGGATGACTGTTGTGCAATTGCCAGGCGCGCGCCCTCTCGGCCGGCAGGGGGGGCGCCACAAGGTATCCCTGCATCATGCCGCAGCCCAGCTCGCGCAAAAGCGCCAATTGGGCAGGTGTTTCCACGCCTTCCGCCACGATGTCCAGGTGCAGGCTGTGGCCCATCTGCACGATGGCGGTGACGATGGCCGTGTCGTCCTCGCTATCGGGGACGTCGGCGATGAAGGAGCGGTCTATCTTGAGCTGGTTGATCGGGTGGCGGCGCAGGTAGGCCAGCGAGGAGTAGCCGGTGCCGAAGTCGTCGATGGCCAGGCCCACGCCCAGGGCCTGCAGCGCCTGCAAGGTGTCCTGCACCTGCCCGCTGGTGTGCATCAGCGTGGACTCGGTCAGCTCGATGTGCAGCCAGCGCGCCTCCAGCCCCGTTTCTTCCAGCACCTGTGCCACCTCGCGCGCCATGTCGCGCTGGCGGAATTCCAACGCCGAGAGGTTCACGGACAGCGGCACCGGCGCCAGGCCCTCGTCCTGCCACTGGCGCGCCTGGCGGCAGGCCTCGCGCAGCACCCAGTGGTCTATGGCCGAGATCAGGCCGCGCGCCTCGGCAAAGCCGATGAACTCGCCGGGCAGCACCAGGCCGCGCTGCGGGTGGCGCCAGCGCACCAGCGCCTCGAAGCCCGCCAGCCGGCCATCGGCCGTGAAGGTCTGGGGCTGGTAGTACAGCTCGAACTCGCCGCGCTCCAGCGCGCCGCGCAACTGCTGCTCCTGCATCAGCATCTGGGCCTGGGTGGCCTGGCCGTCCTGGGCGGGTGCATAGAACTGCAGGTTGCGGCGGCCGCTGTCCTTGGCCATGTGCATGGCGCTTTCGGCGCGGTTGAGCAGCTCTTCGGCGTTTTTCCCGTCGCCGGGGTACATGGCGATGCCCATGCACGGCGAGATCACCAGCGGCGTGCCATCGATGGCGCAGGGCGCCTCGATGATGCGCTGCAGGTGGCTGGCCTGTGTCTCGGTTTCCTGCGGATCGGGATCATCGGTGAGCACGACCACGAATTCGTCGCCGCCCACGCGCGCCACCAGATCATGGGCGCGCACGCTGCCGCGCAGGCGCTGGGCGACCTCGCACAGCAGCAGGTCGCCGGCCTGGTGGCCCAGCGAGTCGTTGATGGTCTTGAAATGGTCCAGATCGATGAGGAGCACGGCCAGCGTGCGCTGCTTGACCGAGGCCAGCGACAGCGCCTGGCGCAGCATCTGGATCAGGCGCACGCGGTTGGGCAGCTGGGTGAGCTGGTCGTGCTGGGCCAGGAAGTCCATGCGCTCCTGCGCCAGCTGGCGCAGCGTGATGTCGCGCACCAGCACGATGCGGTAGGGCCCGCCCTCGGCCGGCATGGTCTTGGCCTCGATCTCCACGGGGATGCGGTGGCCGTCCTTGTGCTGGATGGCGCCGTCGAAGCGGTCCTCGCGGCCGCTGCGCATGTATTGCAGTGCGTAGAGGCGGAATTCGGGGCAGATGTAGTCGAGGATGGGGCGGCCGGTCAGCTCGTCCAGCGTGTAGCCGGCCAGGCGGGACAGGGCCTCGTTGCCGTCGATGATCAGGCCGTCGCGGTGCATGACGATGGCCTCGGTCGTGACCTCGGTGAACTTGCGCATGCGCTCTTCGCTGTCGCGCACCTTCTGCGCCACATGGTGGTGGTGGCTCACGTCGGTGATCTGCACCACGGCGCCCTGCAACTGCCCGTGCTCGAAGTGCGGCATCAGCAGCGATTCGATATGGCGAGGCGGTCCATCCGGCTGTGGCACCTCGCGCTCGTAGCGCACATGTTCGCCGCGCAGGCCGCGCTCCACATGCTCGGCGATGAGCTGCCACACGGCTTCGCCCACGATCTCGCGCACGGTCTTGCCGACCGCCTCGGCGGGCGTCAATCCGAAGTTGCGTGCGTAGTTGATGTTGGCGAAGCGGCAGCGCAGCGTGCGCGCATCGAAGTAGGCCAGCATGGCCGGAGCCGTATCTGCTATCAGCCGCAACAGCGCATCGTCGGGCCCCGTGTCTTGCGCATCGATGTTCTCTGGCATGCGTCCCCCTCGCTGGGGATTTATAGCGGAATCGCCGAGATTTTGATAGCGCTCTTGTGCGAGGGTGAGCGGCCGCTGACGCGTGGGAGCGCGTGCGGCTGTCGGGCATCGGGGGCCGCCATGGCGGCCTGTCTTTTTTTTGCAGCGCCGCATCACGTGCGGCGCGGCTTCTTTACTTGAGCAGGTCCTGCACCTGGCCCAGTGCAGCCTGGGCGCACTTGTCGTCCAGGTGGCCGCCGGGCGCGCCGCCGATGCCCACGGCGCCGATCACCTCGTTGCCCACCTTCACCGGCAGGCCGCCGCCCAGCAGCAGGTAGCCGGGAATGTTCACCAGGTTGGCGGCGCCAGGGTTCTTCTGCGCGCCTTCCATGATGGCCAGCGTGCTGTTCTTGGCCGATGCGGCCGTATAGGCCTTCAGGCGGCTGGCCTCCAGCGTGTGGGGGCCGGCATTGTCGGCGCGCTGCACGGCGCGCACGGTGCCGGCACGGTCCACCACGGTGGCGGTGACGGCATAGCCGTCGGCGGCGCAGGCGGCCACGCTGCGTGCGGCGATCTGGTTGGCCAGCTCCAGCGACATGTTCTTTTCCGTGCGCACGGCCTCGGCCTGGGCGGCGGTGGTGATCAGGCCCAGGGTCAGGGCAGCGAGGGTGGCGAGCTTGGTGGCTTGGCGTTGCATGGTCTTCTCCTTGGGGGTCAGTACGGCCCGGGCCACACGCCCGGACGGCATGCACGCACTGTAGAAAATGCCGCCGCCGCGCACCATTCGGACGGTTACGCGCGGCGCTGCGTAGAAATACGGAGAAGACGGGCGCGCTGCTGGGCGAGGAGGTGGCGCTTCAGGCGCCTGCCGCCGTGTCTGCCAGGCTGGCGTAGCGGCGTATGAGCTGGGCCAGGCTGGGCGCCTCCAGCTTGGCGAAGAGGTTGGCCCGGTGCGTTTCCACCGTGCGCGGCGACAGCTCCAGGCTGCGGCCTATCTCCTTGTTGGTCAGGCCCTGCACGATCAGCGCCAGCACCTCGCGCTCGCGTGCCGAGAGCTGGGCGAAGCGCTGCTGCGCATCGCGGTCGGCCTGCTGGCGTTCGCGCGACTGCACATGCTGGCGCACGGCGCCTTGCAGCGCGTCGATCAGCACCTCGTCATCCACGGGCTTTTCCAGGAACTCGGCCGCGCCGGCCTTGAAGGCCCGCCGGCACATGTCCACCGTGCCATGGCCGGTGAGCATGATCACGGGCTGGTCCACGCCCTGCTCCACCAGCCGGCCCAGCAGGGCCAGTCCGCCGATGCCGGGCATGCGCACGTCCATCACGATGGCGCCTATGCCCTGGCGGTCCAGCCCTTCGAGAAAGGCCAGCGGATCGGCCCAGCACTGCACGCGCAGGCCCACGGTGCCGATCAGCAGGGCCAGGCTGTCGCGCACGGCCTCGTCGTCATCGACCAGATGGATCAGCGGGGACAGGTCTTGGGCAGGCGCGGCGGTCATGGGTTCGGTGGTGGTGGTGTGGATGCGGTGGGGGCGGCGCGTGCCGTGGATGCATTGGCGCATGCACTGGCGCACGCCGCAGGCAGCAGCAGCTCGAAGCGGGCTCCGCTGTCCGGTCCCGAGGCGGCCAGCTCCAGGCTGCCGCCCATGGATTCGGCCAGGCTCTGGCTCAACGTCAGGCCCAGGCCCAGCCCCTGGGCGCGGCCCGTGGCAAACGGGGTGAACAGGCGCTGGCGCATCTCGGGCGCCACGCCGGGTCCGCTGTCCTGCACCGCCACCAGCAGGCGGGTGTCGCGTCGTTCCAGTTCCACCCGCAGATGGCGTGTTGCGGGCGGCTGCTCGTGCATGGCCTGCAGCGCATTGACCAGCAGGTTGTGCAGTATCTGCTGCACGGCCACGGGGTCGGCCTGGGCGGCGGGCAGATCGGCGGCCTGCACTTTCATCTGCACCTTGACCTGGACCTGGCGGCGCCGCAGCTCGGGCTCCAGCAGATAAAGCGCTTCGGCAACGGCCTGGTTCAGATCCAGCGGCTCGGCCTGGGGCGCAAGCCCCGGTTGCTCCACCAGGCGGCGCAGCCGGCCTACCACGGCGGACGCGCGCTTGGCCTGCTCGGCCGCCTGCGTCATGGCCTGGCGGGCGGCGTCCATCTCGGGCGGGTCCTCGGCCAGCAGGCGGCGCGCGGCCTGGCTGTTGGACAGCACGGCCGTCAGCGGCTGGTTCAGCTCATGCGCCATGCCGGCGGCCAGTTCGCCCAGCGTATTGAGCCGCGCCACCTGGCCCAGCTGCAGCAATTGCTCGGCGCGGCGGCGGGCCACGCGCTGGCGCAGCAGGGCGCGCAGCGCGGCCACGGCCAGCGCGCAGCCCAGGGCCCAGCCCAGCATGGCCGTCCAGGGCAGCACCGAGGCGTCCAGCGGCTGGCGCAGGTACAGCACCAGCGGCTGGCTGGGCGAGGCCAGGGTCTTGCTCACCTCCCAGGACCATGTGTTCCAGCCTGGCGAGCCGGTGCTGCCGGGCTGGATCAGGAATTCCTGCCCGCCCAGGGCCAGCCAGGCGCGCACCGGGCTGGTGGCGGGTGGCATGGGCCATTCGTCAGCAGGAATGGTGGCGCGCAGGTCCAGCAGCAATGCATAGCTGGCCGGCAGCCCGGCCTGCACCAGGTACAGGCGGCCCCGGGTGAGATCGGCCAGGGCCAGTTCGGCATGGCCGCTGGCCTGGGAGCGGCGCTCGGCCTCGGCCATGCCGTGCGGCCAGGGCGCGGGCCAGGACTCGCCTGCGGCGGCCGAGCGGCGCGCCACATCCAGCACCTGCGGATACAGGCGCGGCAACTGCTTCCACGAGGCCTGGTCTGGCGCGGGCTGGCGCGGCTGCAGCAGGGCCAGCGTGCCCAGGATGGCGTCGTGCTGCACCATGCGCTGGCTCAGCAGCCGATGGGCAATGCGGGCATCGGTATCGAAGACCTCGCGCAGCGACTGCAGGCGAGCGTGCGCCAGCCAGGCCGCGCCGCAGCCTGCGGCCACGGCCCAGGCCAGCACCCACCCCGCTGATCGCTGCCATCCATTCATGGCGCGGATTCTGGCATGCGGCCCGCGCAGGCAGTGGTCTAATCCGCAGCACCCCCACCTATCGCAGCGCAGCATGGCCGAGTCCACTCCATCTACCGCCAACGCACCCGACTGGATGGCGCCGCACAGCCTGCTGCGCATCTCGGTCGTTGTGGCACTGCTGACCATCGTGCTCAAGACCCTGGCCTGGTGGCTCACGGGCTCGGTGGGCCTGCTGTCGGACGCGCTCGAATCCTTCGTCAACCTGGCCGGTGCCGTGTTCGCGCTGACCATGGTCACCATCGCCAAGCGGCCGGCCGACACCGATCATCCCTATGGCCACCACAAGGCCGAGTACTTCTCTGCGGGCTTCGAGGGCATCCTGGTAATCGGCGCCAGCCTGGCCATCGCCTGGGCGGCGCTGGCGCGGCTGTGGAACCCGCAGCCGCTGGAGCAACTGGGCTGGGGCCTGGCGCTGTCCGTGGTCAGCTCGGCCCTCAACGGGCTGCTGGCCGTGGCCATGCTGCGCTCGGCGCGCCAGCACCGCTCCATGGCGCTGGAGGGCGATGCCCGCCACCTGCTCACCGATGTCTGGACCTCGGCCGGCGTCGTCATCGGCCTGATCGGCGCAGCGCTCACAGGCTGGCTGTGGCTGGACGCGGCCGTGGCCATAGGCGTGGCGCTCAACATCTGCGTGCAGGGCGCGCAACTGGTCTGGCAGTCGTCCCAGGGCCTGATGGACCAGGCGCTGGACGCGCCCGAGCGCCTGCGCATCGACGCCGTTCTGGACCGCCATGCGCACCGCGAGCATGGCGTGGTCTTTGACAACATCTCCAGCCGGCGCGCCGGCGAGCGCAGCTTTGCCGATCTGCACATGCATGTGCCCGGTGACTGGAGCGTGGCCCGCGCCGCGCGGCTGCGCACCGAGATCGAGGCCGAACTGCTGCAGGCCGTGCCCGGACTGTATGCGCGCATCGAGCTGCTGCCGCTGGGCATGCAGACCGCCATGGAAGCCGCCATCGAGGCGGCGGGCCAGGCGGACACTCCTTCCCCATCCACCGACAAGAACCCCGAACAATGATCAGCATCCTGCAGCGCGTGAAACAGGCCCGCGTGGAAATCGACGGCCAGCTCGCCGGCAACATAGGCCCCGGCCTGCTGGCCCTGGTCTGCGCCGAGCGCGGCGACACCGAGGCCGAAGCCGACAAGCTGCTGGCCAAGATGCTCAAGCTGCGCATCTTTGCCGACGACACGGGCAAGATGAACCGCAGTGTGCAGGACCTGGACGGGCAGGGCGCCTGCGGCGGCCTGCTCATCGTCAGCCAGTTCACGCTGGCGGCCGACACCGGCGGCGGAAACCGCCCCAGCTTCACGCGCGCCGCGCCACCGGCCGAGGGCGAGCGCCTGTACGACTACATCGTGCAGCGGGCGCGCGCCCTGCACCCGGAAGTCGCCACGGGCCGCTTCGGGGCCGACATGCAGGTGCACCTGCTCAACGACGGGCCCGTAACCATTCCGCTGTCGATAGCTCCGGCCACCGCGGCATAGCGCGCTGCAGACCTGCTGTTCTGGGGCGGATTCTGGCGCGATTTGCGAGCGCGGCCTGGTCGGAACATGCCCGCAAAGCCCGTATTCTTGCGGCCTCAGCATTCATCGACAGACCGACGACCATGAAGAACCATCCGTTCAAAGCCTCCACCCTGGCCCTTGCCATGAGCATGGCCCTGGCGTGGAGCGGCGCGGCCGGCGCCGACACCCTCAGGAAGCCCGCGCTGGACGCCCTGGCCCAGGCGCAGCCGGCACCCACCGACTTCGCCAGCTTCCTGAAGCAGGCCGCAGCCGCGCAGCCTGCCATCGCCCAGGCCGTGCAGCGACATGCGGCAGGCCAGGCGCTTGCGGGGGAGGACCTCGACCACATCGCCCGCCTGCTGGGCCTGTACACGCGGCTCACGCAGGAGCAGGCGGTGCTGGCCAGCATCGAGCGCATGGTGGCCCTGCCCACGGTGCGCGATGCCAAGGTGCCGCCCCATGAAAGCCCGGCCATCCTGGCTTTCGGCGAACTGGTGCAGCAGATGGCCAGGGACTTCGGCCTGCAGTACCGCAACGTGGACAACCGCATCTTCGAGGTGACCCTGCCTGCGAACACCGCGAGCGCCTCGAACTCGGGCACCGATGAATTCGGCATCCTCACCCATGCAGACGTCGTGCCCGTCGTCCCCGCCGAATGGGTGCTGGACGGCCAGGCCATCGACCCCTTCAAGGTCACGCGCGTGGGCGACAAGCTCTACGGGCGCGGCACCATCGACGACAAGGGCTCCATCGCCACCGTGCTGTTCGCCATGAAGGCCGTCAAGGACAGCGGCCTGCCCCTGTCGCGCGGCATACGCCTCATGATCGAGACCACCGAGGAAACCGGCGGCGACGCCATGAAGTACTACCAGGGCAAGACCACGCTGCCTGCCTACAACATCGTGCTGGACAGCAAGTACCCCGCCGTCGTCGCGGAAAAAGGCTCGGGCGCGCTCAAGGCCGTGTTCGACGACGTGAAGGCCGACCCCGCCCAGCCCGCCATCACCGCCATGGCCGGCGCCGCCTCGGCCAACGCCATTGCGCAGACTGCCACCGCCACCATCACGGCCGGCGACGAAGCCGCCATCGAAGCCATCGCCGCGCGCCTGCAGGCGGCCAAGGGTGACTTCACCACCAGCTATGCAGGGCAGGGTGGGCCGTTCATCATCGACATCCAGCGCAGCGGCACCGCAGCCACCGTCAAGGTCACGGGCACCTCGGCCCACGGCTCGCGCCCTGAGGAAGGCGTCAACCCCGTGCCGCGCCTGACGCTGTTCCTGCAACAGGTGCTCATGCCCACCGATGGCGTGGCCCTGGTCCAGCCCAATGCCTACAGCAACGCCCTGCGCTACATCAACGGCGCCTTCGGCCTCGACTACTTCGGCAAGCAGCTGGGCGTTGCCTATGCCGACGACTTCATGGGCCCGCTGACCCTGTCGCCCAACCTCATCAAGGCGGCAGACGGCAAGCTGGAAGTCACCACCAACGTGCGCATGCCGCGCGGCAAGACGCCCGAGCAACTGCGCACCGAAGTCGAGCAGCGCATCACCCGCTGGAGCGCGGCCGCCAAGGTCCCCCTGACCCTGCAATACACCCAGGGCAACTGGATGGCGCGCGACCCCAAGGGCGCCTGGCTGTCCACCCTGCTCAACATCTTCGGCGACACCACGGGCCTGGACGCCAAGCCTGTGCCCACGGCCGGCAGCACCACGGCCAAGCTCATGCCCAACGCCATCAACTTCGGCCCCGCCATGCCCGGCAAGAAGTACACGGCGCACAACGCGCTCGAATACAAGGAGCTGCCCGACCTGCGCGCCGACATGCAGATGTTCACGGAAATGCTGGTGCGCATCGGGAATCTGAAGCAGATGCAGTGACACTCTCCGGCTATTGAAATGCGAAAGCGCCTTGTGAAAGCAAGGCGCTTTTTTTCATCCACTTCCGCCCAGTCATTCGACACATGAAAGCCGACTGCCCTGGATGCGGCAGAGGCCTGCCTGCATTCAGCCCTCCGGACCATGCTCCGCGTATTCCACAAAGGACGGCGCTTCATCAAACAGTTGCAGGAGCAGTTTCAGGCGCCGGGCGTAGAGGCTCTGTGGCCGGTTGAAGGCCTGGGCGGCCAGGGCGATGGCTGCGCGGGCGAGGTACCACTCGTTGTCGAATTCGCTGGCGTCCTCGAATACCTTGTGCCGGATTTGCCGGATGTGATTCAGCGCCAGGTCTGCGGCCAGGTCCACCTCTACATCCGCGTCATGCCAGTCCATGTCGGCACAGCGTGTTTCGATCAGGGCAACCAGCCCCATCTCTGCGCGGGCAATGGACAGGGCGATCATTTGCTGCATGGTGGGCCAGGCAGCGGTGTCTACTGGGTGCGACTGCTTGGACGCGGCATCCATATCGGTAACTCCTCCCGATTCGGTATTGGGGCGTGGCGAGCCACTCTGAATCTATTAGATATCTGTGATTGATTGATGTCAAATAGATTCTTTGTCATGAATCTTTCTGATGTCCAGAATCAGGCGGATGACTGACAAGCAAGTGCCGTCCTACCCGTTGCGTATGCCTGTGGAGCTGCGTGAAAAGCTCACCCTCGTTGCCAAGAATAACAATCGCAGCGTGAACGCAGAAATCATTGCGAGGCTGGAGAGCAGCCTTGATGCAACCGGCGCCAAAGCAGACTTTGGACATGATGTGGCCGTTCGGTCCGCGATGGCGGCGTCGCTTGCGGATGTGGCCGTTTTGACGCTGACCCAGGACGAGTCATGGAAAGAGGACGTCGCACGCAGGGTTGCTGAAAGCCTGCGTGCAATGCCATTGGTGTCTGCTGAGACGGCACCGGTGGATGCACAGCCGCCAAAGAATAGGCAGCGGCCAAGGAAGGCCTGAGCCGCGGCCCTTCTTCAAAAGCCCCGCCTCACTGCCTCCAGAAAAACACCCCCGCCATCACCAGCCCCGTCAGCACGATGCCTGCGCGCAGCCATTCGGGCGGGATGCGGCGCGCCAGGCGGGCGCCGCCGTAGCCGCCTGCGGTGGCGGCAATCATCATGACCAGGGCCTGCTCCCACTGCACGACGCCGCCGGCCGCATAGATGGCGACGGCAATGGCCGTGAGCAGGGCGGAGACCAGGTTCTTCATGCCGTTCATGGCATGCAGCCTGGTCTGGCCCAGCAGGCCGAACAGGGCCAGCAGCAGGATGCCCAGGCCGCCGTTGAAGTAGCCGCCGTAGATGGCCACGGCCAGCATGCCGGCGCCGGCTTTGACGGGTGAGGCATGGGCTGCATGCTCGGCGCTGCCGCGCGACGCCATGCGCCTGAGCTGCGGCGCGAAGGCGAACATGGCGGTGGCGGCCAGCAGCAGCCAGGGGACGACCTTGCGGAACAGGTGGTCGGGCGTGACCAGCAGCAGGGCCGCGCCCAGCGAGCCGCCGACGAGCGACAGCACGATGACGCCGCGCATGCCCAGGCCGGGCGGCGGCTCCATGTCCTGGCGAAAGCCCCAGGCACCGGCCATGTAGCCGGGCAGCAGGGCGACGGTGCCGGTGGCGTTGGCGGCCACGGGCGGCACGCCGGTGAAGACCAGGGCGGGCAGGGTGAGGAAGCTGCCGCCCCCGGCGACGGCATTGAGCGCGCCGGCCACGAAGGCGGCGCTCATGAGCAGTGCGATGTCCCACATGGGTGTTGTCTCCTCCTGGAGCCGGGCATCGGCAGGCCGCCGTGGCCTTGCGCGGCCAGGCCGGTGTTATAGGTCGAGGCCGATCTTAGTGCCGGTCCATCGGCCGGGCTGTCGCACCGGCATGGCGGCGGGGTCAGGGCTGCTTTGCGCAAAAGGACAGGATCGCGCCGGCGTGGCGGCCACCAGGCGACTAGGGCGGCTCCACCACCGGGCCGGGCAGGCCCAGCGTGGCGCGCAGCAGGGCGACGCGCGGGTTGGCGACGGCGCTGCGGTAGATCAGCGCCACGGGGCCCATGGAGATGGCGGGTGTGACATGCACCCTGCGCACCCCCAGCGACCGGGGCGAGGCCTGCAGCGTGGAGTCGGGTACGGCGCTGAGCCCCAGGCCGGCCCGGACCAGTTGCAGGTTGGTGAAGGGGCTGGTGGATTCGATGACGGGCGTGGGCGCGATCACGCCTTCGCGGCGGAACACCTCCTCCATCATGCGGCGCAGCATGGAGCTGCGCGTGGGCAGGATCCATCGCTGGCGCGCCAGCTCCTCCCAGCGGTTGCTGCTCGCGTGGCCTGCAGGGTGATCCGGCGGGGCGATGACGGTGAAGCCGGTGTCGAACAGTTTTTCGTAGCGCAGCGGCTGGCCTGCAGCCTCGGGCAGTTCGGTGGGGTAGCTGGTGATGAGGGCATCGAGCTGGCCGTCCAGCAGGCATTGCACAAGCAAAGGCACGCGTTCTTCCTTGAGCTGTACCCGCACATGGGGCTGCTGTGCGGCCAGGTCCGCCAGTACGCCGGGCAGGTAGCCCTGTGCCACGAAGGGCGGGGTGCCGATGCGCAGCAAGGTGATGGCGGGTTGCTGGGCGGTCTCGCTGCCCAGATGGCGCAGCTCGGCCAGCAGCATGGCCGCGCCGCGGATGGCGATCTCGCCCTGGGCCGTGGGTTCGAGCCCGCGCGCATTGCGCAGGAACAGCGTCACGCCGAAGGCCGCCTCGATCTCGCCCAGGGCCTTGCTCAGCGCGGGCTGGGTCAAATGCATGAGGCCGGCCGCGGCGCGCAGGCTGCCTCCCTGGTGCAGGGCCAGCAGGAGCTGCAGGTGCTTGAAGCGCAGCCGCGACAGCAGGCGTTGCGGGTCGAAGTCGTGCATGTTCCCGGGGGTGGGGTGATTACCGGAGGTTTGCCATCCATCCAAACATATCACTATTGGAAATGGGCCTGCCGTTCTATCGTGACCCCACGACGACAAGCGACAAGGAGACAGGACCATGGACAGACGCGTCTTTCTGGCAGGCAGCCTGGCGGCTGCCGCGCTTCCGCTGGTGCGGGCCAGCGATTTTCCGAGCCGGCCGGTGCGGGTGATTTCCCCGTATGCGGCGGGCGGGGGGCCTGATGTGCAATTGCGCCAGGCCGGCCCGGTGCTGGGGGAGATCCTGGGGCAGTCCATCGTGATCGAGAACAAGGTGGGCGCGGCCGGCGTGCTGGCCGCGCAGTATGTGGCGCAGCAGCCCGCCGATGGCTACACCTGCCTGATGGGCTCCAACACCCACCTGATCCAGAAGCTGCTGCAACCGGGCCTGCGCTTCGACCCCATCGGCGACTTCACGCCCGTCAGCAACCTGGCCTCGTCGCCCACGGTGCTGGTGGTGCGTGCCGATGCGCCCTGGCGCACGGCCCGGGAGCTGATCGCGGGGCTGAAGGCCCAGCCGGCGCAGGCCAACTACGGCTCGGGCGGCATAGGCACTTCGGCCCATCTGGCGGGCGCCACGCTGGCCTCGCTGGCAGGCCTGCAGGTCACGCACATACCGCTCAAGGGATCGGTGGAGATTGCGGCATCGCTGATCCGCGGCGATACGCAGTATGCGTTTCCGGTGGCGGGCACCGGCATTCCGCAGGTACAGGGCGGCAAGCTGCGGGCTCTGGCGGTGACCAGCCGCAAGCGCCTGGCGCAGTTGCCCGAGGTGCCCACGCTGCAGGAGGTGCTGGGCAGCGAGCTGGCGGTGCAGGAGTCCTGGTTCGGGCTGTGGGCTCCGGCCAGGACGCCCCCTGCCGTGGTCGAGCGCCTGCACGCCGCCGTGCGCCAGGCCGCCGCCCAGCCAGCGCTGCGCGCCTCGTTCGAGGCTGTCGGCAACGAGGCCACGGCCAGCGCTTCGCCGCAGGCCTTCGCCGATTTCGTGCGCAGCGAGAACCGCAAGTGGGCCGCCATCATCGAGCTGGCCGGCATCACCGCCAACAGTTGAACCAGGGAAAGGCAAGACGGGTATGGACAAGCCGCTGCAAGGAGTGCGCGTCATCGACATGTCGCATGTGATCGCGGGGCCGCTGGCCTCGCACTACCTGGCCCAGCTCGGGGCCGAGGTCATCAAGGTCGAACCCACGCGTGGCGAGGTCATGCGCAACAGCCGGGCGCCCGGCGAGCCCGGGGGCGGCATGCCTTCGGGCTTCGTGGCGCTCAATGCGGGAAAGCGTTCGCTGGCGGTGGACATCCGCCAGCCCGAGGGTGCGGACATCGTGCGTGCCCTGGCGCGCACGGCCGATGTGTTCATCGAGAACTTCCGCCCCGGCGTGGTGGCGCGCCACGGCCTGGGCTACGAGGACATCCGGGCGGTGCGCCCCGACGTGGTGTACTGCTCCATCTCGGGCTTTGGCCAGCAGGGCGAGTGGGCCGGGCGGGGCGCCTATGACCATGTGGTGCAGGCGCTCACGGGCATGATGATGATGGCGGGGGGCGACGAGGAAGCGCCGCCCGTGAAGGTGGGCTTTCCCGTGATCGACGTGGCGGTGGGCATGCTGGGGGCGCTGTCGGTCACGGCGGCCCTGCACCAGCGCAACGCCTGGGCGTCTGGCGAGCGGCGCAGCCAGCACATCGATGCCTCCATGCTGCAGGCCTCGCTGATGCTGATGTACCCGCATGCCTGTACCTATCTCACCCATGGCGTGGAGCCACGGCGCGTGGGCAACCGGGGCTATACGGGCAGCCCGGCGGCCGACACCTACCGGTGCGCCGACGGCTGGCTGTCCACGGCCGCCAACACGCCGCAGCAGTTTCGCAGGCTTGCCAGCGTGCTGGGGCTCGATGCGCTGTGCGAGGACGCCACGCTGCTGGACCTCGATGCCTTCAACGCGCCCGAGGGCGGCTTTGTCGCCGCGCGCGATGCGTCCGCGCTGCAGCGGCTGCAGGCATGTCTGGCCGAGGCCTTCGCCGCACGCAGCGCACGGGACATGGAAGCCCGGCTCAACGCCGTGGGCGTGCCTGCCGCCAGGGTGCGGCGCCTGGGTGAATTCCTGGGCGAGGCCCGCGCCGCCGGCACCGTGTCACCTGTGAGCTATGGCGCCGGCGGCGCTGCGGTGGACACTCCGGGACTGGGGTTCCGGTGGATGGATGCCGAGCCCCAGCCGGGTGCGCCGGCCCCCGTACTGGGCGATGGCAACCTTGCGCTGCTGCGGGAACTGGGGATGGCGGATGACGCCATCGCCCGCCTGTGCCGCAGCGGCGTGCTGGGCGCGCCGCAGTCCTGATTGCCTTTGGATTCCTTTGCCACTGCCTTGCTGGAGAACCCATGTTCAAAGCCTTGCTGCTGACCCAACCCGTACCGCGTGAAACCCGTGCCGAGTGTGTGGAGCTGGACGAAGCCAGCCTGCCCGCCGGCGCGGTGCGCGTGGCCGTCTCGCATTCCACTCTCAACTACAAGGATGCACTGGCCATCACGGGGCGCTCGCCCGTGGTGCGCCAGTTCCCCATGGTGCCGGGCATCGACCTGGCCGGTACGGTGCTGGACAGCGAGGACGCGCGTTTCCAGCCCGGCGATGCCGTGCTGCTCAACGGATGGGGCGTGGGTGAGACCCACTGGGGCGGGCTCGCCCAGCAGGCGCGGGTGAACGGCGACTGGCTGATCCGCCGGCCCGAGGCCTTCAGCGCACGGGATGCCATGGCCATAGGCACGGCCGGCTATACGGCCATGCTGTGCGTGATGGCGCTGCAGGCGCATGGCATCACGCCCTCCAGCGGCCCGGTGCTGGTGACGGGGGCCAACGGCGGCGTGGGCAGCATTGCCGTGGCCCTGCTGTCGCGCCTGGGTTTCGAGGTGCACGCCGGCACCGGGCGGCCCGAACAGGCCGAGCACCTGAAGGCGCTGGGCGCGGCGCGGATCGTGGAGCGCAGCAGCCTGGATGCGCCCGGCAAGCCGCTGCAAAAGGAGGTCTGGGCGGCGGCCGTGGACAGCGTGGGCAGCCATACGCTGGCCAATGTGTGCGCCAGCCTGCGCTACGGCGGCTGCGTGGCGGCCTGTGGACTGGCCCAGGGGCTGGACCTGCCGGCTTCCGTGGCACCGTTCATTCTGCGCGGCGTGTCGCTGCTGGGCATCGACAGCGTCTATGCGCCGCAGGCGCGGCGCGAGCAGGCCTGGGCGCGGCTGGCTGCCGAACTGCCGCGCGAGGTGCTGGAGCGCAATACCGAAGAGGCGGGCCTGGCCGATGCGGTTGCGCTGGCGCCCAGGCTGCTTGCCGGCCAGGTGCGCGGCCGGGTCGTCATCGATACGGCGCGCTGAGGCCCGCGCGGGCCCTACTTGGCGTAGGGGTCGGCAAAGCCCAGCTCGACCATGATCTCGGTCTCGTAGGCTTCCATTTCCTCGGCGTCCTGCTCGCTGGTTTCATGGTCCCAGCCCTGGGCATGCAGCGTGCCGTGCACCAGCAGGTGGGCGTAGTGCTCCTCCAGCGTCTTGTTCTGCTCGCGCGCCTCGCGCTCGACCACGGGGGCGCACAGCACCAGGTCGGCCATGGCCGTGGGCTCCTGCTGGTAGTCGAAGGTCAGGACGTTGGTGGCGTAGTCCTTTTGCCGGTACTCGCGGTTGAGCTGCTGGCCTTCCTCGGCGTCGACGATGCGCACGGTGATTTCGGCATCGACGGCCAGGGCGTGGCGTATCCAGCGCGTGACCTTGCTGCGGGACAGCACGGCGCGGTGGACGGGCGCCTCGGCAAAGCGCGCGAATTGCAGGGACAGTTGCAGTTGGTTCAGGGACATGGGAGGAGGCGTGGGCGTGTGCTTTGGGGCGCCCGTGGGCGGGCGTCTGCTGTGGCTGTCGGGATCAATGCGCGGCAAGGCGCGGTGCGGCACGGCGCGCAGGGGCCTGGCCGCGTGCGTCGTAGGCGTCCACGATGCGTGCCACCAGCGGGTGGCGCACCACGTCGGCGCTGGTGAAGTGGTTGATGGCGATGCCCTTGACGCGCTTCAAGACGCGCTCGGCATCGATCAGGCCGCTCAGGGCGCCCTTGGGCAGGTCGATCTGGCTGACGTCGCCCGTGACCACGGCGCGGGCGCCGAAGCCTATGCGCGTGAGGAACATCTTCATCTGCTCGGGCGTGGTGTTCTGCGCCTCGTCCAGGATGACGAAGGCGTTGTTCAGCGTGCGCCCGCGCATGAAGGCCAGCGGCGCGATCTCCAGCACATTGCGCTCGAAGGCCTTTTGCACCTTCTCGTAGCCCATGAGGTCGTAGAGCGCGTCGTACAGCGGGCGCAGGTAGGGGTCGACCTTCTGCGTGAGGTCGCCGGGCAGGAAGCCCAGGCGCTCGCCTGCCTCCACTGCGGGGCGCGTGAGCACGATGCGCTGCACGGCGCTGCGCTCCAGCGCGTCCACGGCGCAGGCCACGGCCAGGTAGGTCTTGCCGGTGCCGGCCGGGCCGATGCCGAAGGTGATGTCGTGGCGGGCGATGTTCTCCAGGTAGGCCGACTGGTTGGCCGTGCGCGCGCGCAGGTCGGGGCGGCGCGTGGACAGCTGGATGGCGTCCTGGGGCTGCTCGATGAGTTCGGTATCACCGGCCAGCATCAGTTGCAGGGAGTCGTCCAGGATGGGATCGTCGGCCATCTCGTAGAGGGCCTGCAGCAGCTCCAGTGCGTCGTTGGCCTTGGCCTTGGGGCCGTCAATCTTGAATTGCTCGTGGCGGTGGGCGATCTTGACGCCCATTGCGATCTCGATGGTGCGCAGGTGCGCGTCGGCCGGGCCGCAGACGTGGCTCAACCGGTTGTTGTCGTGGGGTGTGAAGGTGTGGCGCAGGATCACGCGGATAATTCCAGAGATTCCGGGCGGCGGCCAGCGCGAGGGCGTGGTGCCATACCCTGTGAATGGGCCGGCGTTCGGTTGCGGACGGGCATGAAAAGCCGCCCCCAGGGCGGCAAAGGACACCAATGATAGGCAAATTGACAGGAACGCTGCTGGAAAAAAACCCGCCCGAGGTGCTGGTGGACTGCGGCGGCGTGGGCTACGAGGTGCAGGTGCCCATGAGCACCTTCTACAACCTGCCCGCCAGTGGGGCCAAGGTCAGCCTGCTGACGCACTTCGTGGTGCGCGAGGATGCGCAGCTTCTGTACGGCTTTGGCACGCACAGCGAGCGCCAGGCGTTCCGCGAGCTGATCAAGATCACCGGCATCGGCCCGCGCATGGCGCTGTCGGTGCTCAGCGGCATGAGCGTGGAGGACCTGGCGCAGGCCGTGACGCTGCAGGAGGTGGGCCGCCTGGTCAAGGTGCCGGGCATCGGCAAGAAGACGGCCGAGCGCCTGCTGCTGGAGCTCAAGGGCAAGATCGGCGCCGATACGGGCGCGCAGTCGCTGTTCGTGAACAACGACCAGAACGACATCGTGCAGGCGCTGATGGCGCTGGGCTATTCCGACAAGGATGCGGCCGCCGCGCTCAAGAAGCTGCCGCCCGACGTGGGCGTGACCGAAGGCATCAAGCTGGCGCTGAAGGCGCTGGCCAAGTGAGCGGCGCATGAGCATCCATACCGACGATTTCGGGCAGGGGGGCTTTCCGCAGGGGGGCTTTGCGCCCGAAAAGGCACCGGACAAGCCGCGCATGATTTCGGCAGCGCCGGTCTCGCGCGGGGAAGAGGCCATGGAGCGCGCGCTGCGCCCCAAGCTGTTGCAGGAGTACGTGGGCCAGGCCAAGGCGCGCGAGCAGCTGGAGATCTTCATCGGCGCGGCCCGAAAGCGCAATGAGGCGCTGGACCATGTGCTGCTGTTCGGCCCGCCGGGCCTGGGCAAGACCACGCTGTCGCACATCATCGCGGCCGAGCTGGGCGTGAACCTGCGCCAGACCAGCGGCCCCGTGCTGGAAAAGCCCAAGGACCTTGCGGCGCTGCTGACCAACCTCGAAGCCAACGATGTGCTGTTCATCGACGAGATCCACCGCCTGTCGCCCGTGGTCGAGGAAATCCTCTACCCGGCGCTGGAGGACTACCAGATCGACATCATGATCGGCGAGGGGCCGGCGGCGCGCTCCATCAAGCTGGACCTGCAGCCGTTCACGCTGGTGGGCGCGACCACGCGCGCGGGCATGCTGACCAATCCGCTGCGCGACCGCTTCGGCATCGTGGCGCGGCTGGAGTTCTATACGGCCGAGGAGCTGGCGCGCATCGTGCGGCGCAGTGCAGGCCTGCTGAACGCGCCGATTGACGACGAGGGCGCCTTCGAGATCGCGCGCCGCTCGCGCGGCACGCCACGCATTGCCAACCGCCTGCTGCGCCGCGTGCGCGACTATGCCGATGTGCGTGGCGACGGCAGCATCACGCGCGAGCTGGCCGACCGTGCGCTGGCCATGCTCGATGTCGATCCCCAGGGCTTCGACATCATGGACCGCAAGCTGCTGGAGGCCGTGGTGCACCGCTTCGACGGCGGCCCCGTGGGCCTGGACAACATCGCGGCCAGCATCGGCGAGGAAGCGGGCACCATCGAGGACGTGATCGAGCCCTACCTGATCCAGCAGGGCTTTTTGCAGCGCACGCCGCGCGGGCGCATGGCGACCCAGGCGGCGTACCGCCATCTGGGCCTTCCCGTGCCGGGCGACGACGCCAGCTGACGCAGGCTCACTCCTCCGTGCCGGCGTTCCAGAAGGCCTGCAGCACGCCGGGCAGGGCCTCGATGGCGGCGATCACGCGGTCGAGCTCGTCGGAGTCCACCGAGGTGGCGTAGAGCATGGCCTCGATCTCGGTGTCCTGCGGGCCGAAGGCATGGGTTTCCACGCCGCGCACGGGGTAGCTGGCGTTCTCCAGCAGCTCCAGCATCTGCTCGCGCACATCGCCCTGGGCGCCGCGGTGGCAGATGGCGTAGACGTAGTAGGTCGATTCCGTGGATTCGTCATCCACCGGGCGGCGGTTGATGCGGTTGACCACGGGGCGCAGCAAGGTGTTGCTGGCCAGCACGAACAGCGTGGCCAGGCCCGCCTCGGCCACCAGGCTGGCGCCCGCGCAGGCACCCACGGCGGCCGAGCCCCACAGCGTGGCTGCCGTGTTCAGCCCGGTGATGTTGGCCCCTTCCTTCATGATGGCGCCCGCACCCAGGAAACCCACGCCCGAGACCACGTAGGCCACCACGCGCGTGGCGCCCTCGGCCCCGCCCAGGCGCACGGCCAGGTCCACGAAGACGGCCGCGCCCACGGCGACCAGGGTGTTGGTGCGCAGCCCCGCCGTGCGCTGGCGCACCTGGCGCTCCAGGCCGATGAGGGCGCCGAACACGAAGGCCGTGGTCAGGCTGACGAAGGTGTCCAGCATGGCGCCGGGGTTGAGGTTCTGCAGGGCCTGCATGGGGTTCCGGGCTTTCCTGGTGAATGGGTTGAAGGGGCGTTGAAAGAGGCGCTGAAGGGTGCGTCACTGCCAGCCGTAGCGGCGGATGTAGACGCGCTTGAGCAGCGTGGCCAGGCAAGCGTAGCCCAGCAATATGGCAATCATCCACGGGAAGTAGGCCGCCGGCAGCGCCTGCAGCTTGAAGTAGCCGGCCAGCGGCCCCATCGGCAGGAAGATGCCGGCCGCCATCACGGCCGCCGTGGCCAGCAGCAGCGGCCAGGACGGGCGGCTTTGCAGGAAGGGGATCTTGGGCGTGCGGATCATGTGCACGATCAGCGTCTGCGTGAGCAGCCCGATGACGAACCAGCCCGACTGGAACAGCGTCTGCTGCTCGGGCGTGTTGGCGGCGAAGACGAACCACATCAGCGCGAAGGTCAGGATGTCGAACAGCGAGCTGATGGGCCCGAAGAACACCATGAAGCGGCCCAGGTCGGCCGGGTTCCAGCGCAGCGGCTGGCGCACCAGTTCGTCGTCCACGTTGTCGAAGGGGATGGCGATCTGCGAGAGGTCGTACAGCAGGTTCTGCACCAGCAGGTGCAGCGGCAGCATGGGCAGGAAGGGGATGAAGGCCGAGGCCACCATCACCGAGAACACGTTGCCGAAGTTGGAACTGGCCGTCATGCGGATGTACTTCAGCATGTTGCTGAAGGTGCGCCGGCCCTCGATCACGCCCTGCTCCAGCACCATCAGGCTTTTTTCCAGCAGGATGATGTCGGCCGCTTCCTTGGCGATGTCCACGGCGCTGTCCACGCTGATGCCGATGTCGGCCGCGCGCAGGGCCGGTGCGTCGTTGATGCCGTCGCCCATGAAGCCGGTGATGTGGCCGTTGGCGCGCAGCGCATGCACGATGCGCTCCTTGTGCAGCGGTGTGAGCCGGGCGAACAGCTGGTGCCGTTCCACCGTCTGGCGCAGCATCTCGTCGTTCATGTGCTCGATCTGCGTGCCCAGGATGATGTGGTCTGCGGGCAGCCCCACATCGCGGCAGACCTTGGCGGCCACCAGTTCGTTGTCGCCGGTCAGCAGCTTGACGGCCACGCCGTGCGCGGCCAGGGCGGCCAGCGCCTCGGCCGTGGTTTCCTTCGGTGGGTCCAGGAAGGCGATGTAGCCGATCAGGGTCAGCTCCGACTCGTCGGCCACGCCGTAGTCGCTCTTGTGCGGCGGCACTTCCTTCATGGCCACGGCGACCACGCGCAGGCCCTCGCGGTTGAGCTCGCGCGTCACGCGGCGCACGCGGGCCAGTTGCTCCTCGTCCAGCGGGCGCGTGCCGTCGCCTTCGCGCAGCCGGGTGCAGGCGCCCAGGATTTCCTCGACCGCGCCCTTGCAGATCAGCTCGTGGTGGTGGTTGCGTTCGGCCACCACCACGGACATGCGGCGGCGCTCGAAGTCGAAGGGGATCTCATCGACCTTGCGGTAGTCCTCGGCCAGGCGCATCTGGGTGTGCAGCTCCACGTGTTCCAGCACGGCATGGTCGAGCAGGTTCTTCAGGCCGGTCTGGTAGTGGCTGTTGAGGTAGGCGAAGCGCAGCGTCTCGTCGCAGGGCTGGCCGAAGGCGTCGGTGTGGCGCTCCAGCACGATGCGGTCCTGGGTCAGCGTGCCGGTCTTGTCGGTGCACAGCACGTCCATGGCGCCGAAGTTCTGGATGGCGTCCAGCCGCTTGACCACGACCTTGCGGCGCGACAGCACCACGGCGCCCTTGGCCAGGGTGGAGGTCACGATCATGGGCAGCATCTCGGGCGTCAGGCCCACGGCCACGGACAGCGCGAACAGGAAGGCCTCGGCCCAGTCGCCCTTGGTGTAGCCGTTGATGAACAGCACCACGGGCACCATCACCGCCGCAAAGCGGATCAGCAGCCAGCTGACGCTGTTGACCCCGGTCTCGAAGGCCGTGGGTGCGCGGTCGTTGGAGGTCACCCGCGTGGCAATGGTGCCGAAATAGCTGCGGTTGCCCGTGGCCAGCACCACGGCCAGCGCCGTGCCCGAGACCACGTTGGTGCCCATGAACAGCAGGTTGCTGGCATCCAGCACGCCAGTGCCATTCGATGCACTGGCGTCGGCGCGCTTTTCCACGGGCAGGGATTCGCCGGTCATGGCGGACTGGCTCACGAACAGGTCCTTGGCGCTGAGCACGCGGCAGTCGGCAGGAATCATGTCCCCGGCCGACAGCACCACGAAATCGCCGGGCACGACCTCGCGCAGCGGCACCTCGTAGCGGCGCGCCTGCTGGCCGAAGCCGCTGTGCGGGGCGTCTGCGGAGTCGGCATCTGCCGGCGCCGTGGGGCCGCCATTGCGGCGCAGCACCGTGGCCGTGCTGCTGACCATGGCCTTGAGCCGCGCGGCGGCGCGGTTGGAGCGGCCTTCCTGCACAAAGCGCAGCAGCGTGGACAGCAGCACCATGGAGGCGATGACGACCGTGGCCTTCATGTCCTCCGTGGCGTAGGAGACCACGGCCAGCAGCGTCAGCAGCAGGTTGAAGGGATTGCGGTAGCAGTACCACAGGTGCAGCCAGCCGGGCAGCGGCTTTTCGTGCTCGACCTCGTTGGGGCCGAGACGCGTGAGCGCGGCGCGGGCCTGCTCGCGGGTCAGGCCGTCCTCGCTGGAGCCGGTGCGCGCCAGCACGGCGGCGATGTCATCGCGCGAGGCTCGCAGCAGCTCGCGCGTGAGGGTCGGCGATACCGAGCGCGAGTGGTGCACGGCCGTGCCCGAGGGCAGGGCATTGCGCCGGAACAGTCCCAGGGCGTGGCGGCTGCGCAGAAACGCCTGGAACAGGTGCTTGAGGCTTTTCATGGTGACCTCCCTGACGGCTCAGGCCTGGCTCGAACGAAGGGTGGCGCGCAGCCAGTGCCAGTTGCGCTGGCAGGCGCACAGCAGGCGGCGGCGCAGCGGCGGGCGGGTCACGGTGGCCGACTGCAGCCATTGGCGCCGCGCATGGGCAGGCAGGTGGCGGTAGACCTCGGCGCGCTCCTGCGCCGCCAGCAGGGACAGAACGTCGGCCTGCTGGCGCTGCGTGAGCGCCACGAGGGCATGGGCGAAGAGATCGGGGCCGTGTTGCTGCAGCAGGGCGTGCAGTTGCCCGGTATGGCGTGCCGCAATGGCGGCTTGCAGGGCCAGCTGCAGGGTGCTGGCGCGGGAGGTGTGGCTGGCGCGCGCGGAGACGGGTGCTGTGGCGGGCGTGGTTGCCGGCGTGGTGCGCAGCGCGGTGATGACGTGTTGCATGGCGGGCTTCTTTCGTTGCGGCCGAAAGAAGCCCGGCACCTATCCGTCAATGGACGTGCGCGGGTCTCCCGGCCGGGGCCTTGGGAAGGTGCGGAAGGGCCGCAGGCATGTGCGGCCGGACCGTATCGGAGGGGTCAGGGCAAGATCGACTCGGATCGGGGTCCATGGGGGCGCTCCTTTCTGACGAGGGGACGGACAAGGCGGGCGGCGCGTTCAGCGCGGCTGCAGGCTCAGAAAGCTGCGGATGCGGTGCGTGGGCCAGTGGGTCTGCAGGTCCAGGTGCATGGCGTGCTCCATGGCCGAAGGGGCCTGGGCTTGCATCTGTGCCTGTGCCTTGGCCTGCATTGCTGCCTGGGAGGCAGCCACGCGCGTGCCGGTGGCGCCGGGGCAGGGCGCGGCAGTGGCAGGCTGCAGGCGTTGCATTGCGGGGCGGACGAACGGTGTGGACATGGCTTTCTCCTTGGCGAACCAGGAAGACCGCCGTAGGCAGGGCCGTCAAGCAGCGTGGGCCGGGTGCTGCTCGATGGCAGCCACACGGGCACGCGGTCAGTGATCAACAGCCGTTGGAATCTTCGGTGCAGGAGCGGCGTGCCTGATGCATGCCAAGCGCAACTGCAGCGCCGGGCGGCGCGAAGATCCAAGGGGAAACGCAGCAATGGATGGAAGCCGACCGACATGGCCGCTCCCATCACAGGAGTCGGTCAGTCAGCCAGCAGCGAAGCCATTGCGGCGCGCTGTTTGTCACTGGTTGAACTGGCACTGTCCACGGAGGACTCCTGAAAATGCGATCCCTCGATTGTGCCTTGCGAGCTGCTTCGGGTCAACCCTGATGTCGATGCGCCACGGGCCAGCCAGCCCTGCACGATCAGCAGTTGCGCCGCGTAGTAGGTGGACAGCACGCCGGCTTGCGCACCGTCGAAGGGCTGCACAAATCGGTTGATGGCCAGCAGCGAGTCGCTGGCCATGAAGAAGCAGGCACCCATGGCCACCTGCCAGGCCGCCTTGCCGCCCAGATGCCGCGCGCGGCCCAGGGCCTGGGCCGCCATCAGCGCAATGACCAGCACATAGGCGGCCACGGGCAGGCGCAGCGCGGCGGGCAGCCCGCCCTGCCAGAGCACGGCATACATGGCAACGCCCAGGACCAGCGTGGCCGCCAGCGAGGGCCGGTGCGCAAACCAGGGCGCATCCTGGCGCAGCAGCACGATATAGGCCAGGTGGGCGAGCAGGAAGCTGGCCAGGCCCGGGATGAACAGATCGGGCAGCATCAGGAACACGTCGCCCGCCATCGAGGCCGCCAGCGCCGCGGCCAGCCAGCAGGCGCCGCGCGCGGGTTTCGCCAGCGCCGAGAACGCCGCGCTGCCGCGCCACATCTGCATGACGGCGATCAGCGCAAAGACCATGGCCAGCGGCTTGAACAGCCAGTGCCAGTGCAGCATGTCCAGCACGCTGGTGGCGGTGGCCAGCGCGCCGGCCTCGATGGCCAGGGCCACCCATAGGCTGATGCGCCCCTGCATGGCCGCGCCCAGTGCCCACTGGCAGGCCAGCAGCACGCCAAACCACAGCGCATTGCGCGCCGTCGAGGACTGGTCGGCATGCCACAGAAACAGCGACACCCCGGCGATCAGCGCCACGAACTGCAGGCCCGCAAACCAGCGCAGGCTGCGCTGCATGTCGGGTGCGTAGAGCACGCGGTGCGCGTCCAGGTCGAAGGCCGGCCTGGGAAAGCGCTGCGCCACATCGGCAGGGCGCCACCCGGGCGGCTTGAGCCAGACGCGCAGCTTGTCGCCCCAGCGCCGCGCATGCCAGCTGTCATGGATGAGTTGCCGGTACACCACGGCGTTGGCCCACAGCGGGTCCCAGCTTTGCAGCAGGCCGCGCGTGCCGTAGACGCAGGGCTCGCTGTCGTCCTCGGGCTTGAAGGTGCCGAACATGCGGTCCCAGACGATGAGGATGCCGCCGTAGTTCCTGTCCAGGTAGCAGTCATTGACGGCGTGGTGCACGCGGTGGTTGCTGGGCGCGCAGAACCAGCGGTCGAACCAGCCCAGGCGCCGTACCTGCTCGGTATGGACCCAGAACTGGTAGAGCAGGTCTATCAGTCCCACGATGGCAAACACCAGCGGCGGCACGCCGGCCAGCGCCATGGGCAGGTAGAACAGCCAGCCCAGCAGCGCGCCCGAGCTGGTCTGGCGCAGCGCCGTCGACAGGTTGTAGTCCTGGCTCTGGTGGTGCACGGCGTGGGCTGCCCACAGCACGGCCACCTCGTGGCCCATGCGGTGAAGCCAGTAGTAGCAAAAGTCGTAGAACAGCAGGGCCAGCAGCCAGCCGGGAATGCTGGTCCAGAAGGCATCGTTGCGCCACAGCGCCAGGTGCTCGAAGGCCAGCGTGTACAGGCCCACGCGCAGCAGCGTGGTGAAGACGGCGCTGGTCTGGCTGAGCATGCCCAGGCTGATGGAGCTGACGGCATCGGCCAGCCGGTAGGCATTGCGCCCGCGCCATAGGCTCACGCCCCATTCCAGCGCGATCAGCAGCAAAAAGGCAGGCGTGGCGAAGACAATGACTTGGCTGGGTGAGAGCATGGTCAGTCGATTCTGGGCATGGCGGCGGGGCAGCGCCTTAGGCGTGAACCCTAGGACACGGAATCACAAGGGTTGAAACGGATTGCAATAAATGGGGCTTCATGGCAAGCACGTGGCAGGAAAATTGCGCCCTATGGCAGAATCGCCCGCTTTCCACGCGCTGGACGTGCTTGCCCTGCAGGCCATCGCCAGCCCGCACCGCCTTTGCCGGCATGCGCCTTGCATGCCCAAGCCCCATGCCCTTGTCCCGCCGCTCCCTGCTATCGGCTGCCGCCTCACTGGCTGCGGCCCTTGCCGCTGCACCCGCCGCCCATGCCACGCCGGGCGCGGGCAAGCCCTGGCCGGCAGCCGGGCCCATCACCCTGATCGTGCCCTTTGGCGCGGGCAGCGATGTGGACGCCACGGCGCGGCTGATCGCCGAAAAGCTGGGTGCGCGGCTGCACCAGTCGGTGGTGGTGGACAACGTGCCGGCCTCGGGCGGCGTGCTGGGCGTGAGCAAGGTGGCGCGCTCGCACGCCGATGGCTATACGCTGCTGCTGGGCTTTGACGGGCCGGTGAGCATTGCGCAACTGGTGAACTCTTCGGTGCGCTATGACGCCGAGCGCGATCTGGCGCCCGTGGGTCTGGTCACCGCGGCGCCCATGGTGATCGTGGCCCGCCCGGGCCTGCCGGTGCACAACCTCAACGAGCTGATCAGCATGGCCCGCGCCCGGCCCGGCGCGCTGACCTATGCCACGCCGGGTGTGGGCACGGTGCTGCACCTGGCCATGGAACGGCTGCAGGAGCGCGCCCGCATCCGCCTGGTCCATGTGCCCTATCGCGGCGTGGCCCAGGTGACCAGCGAGGTCATGGGCGGCCAGGTCGATCTGGGCATTCTGATGACCACCGGCGCCACGCCGCTGGTGCAGCAGAAAAAGCTGGAAGGCGTGGGCGTGACCTCGGCACAGCGCATCGACGTGATTCCCGAGGTGATGAGCTTTGCGGAGGCGCCCGATCTCAAGGGCTTCGAGCTGGAAGCCTGGACCGGCCTGTTCGCCCCCGCTCGCACACCCGAACCCGTGGTCAGCCGCCTGGCCGCCGAACTGGCCGAGGTGCTGAAGCTGCCCGAGGTCCGCAAGCGCCTGCAGGACAGTGGCGCCACGCCCGGCTCGGGCACGCCGGCCACGTTCGCCCAGTTCCTGAAAAAGGAAAAGGCGAGCTACACGCAGATCGTCAAGTCCGCCAATATCCAGGTGGAATAGGCCGCGCTGGCGGTCAGCGGGTGACCGCTTTTTTCCATTGAATGAAGACAGGGCCGGCGAAATCGGCGGCATTGTCTGCAGTCGCCTTTGTGCGCCGAGTGCCACGTATTGGTGTGTGAAATCTGTTACCCTCCGCTTACATTTTTAAGGGGGCGGTGTGGGGGTGGAGAAAATCATGCGCCGGGCCATGGCATGGCTCTGGCTTTTTGCGCTTGCAGCGTCGGGTGCTGCAATGGCCGAGGACCGGCCCAATGTCACTTTTGCGGGAGTCGCCTATTCGGGCGACGCCAGTTCGCAGCAGCAGCGATTCCCTTATTCAAAGCAGTATGAGAGCCGCCTGAAGGCCGCCGGGCACAGTGCCTATGCGCGGGCACTGGCATTCGTGCAGCAGGCGCCTGCACAGCATCTGCAGATATCCACCAATCCCATCGATGAGCTCAAGGGGCGCGACCAGGCCCTGGTGGTTTCTCTGGTGCTCAATTCCGAGACGGTCTCCGTGGAAAGCTTTGGCGGCGTGCGCAAGCTGTTCATCCTGATTCGTGGACAGGCCCTGTTTTTTGACTTCAAGTCCATGACGGCGGTGCGCTCCTATCCACTGAGCTTTGCCTTCATCGACAACCTGCGCCACGAGCCGTCGCAAGAGGAAATCATGGAGCGCGTGACCAAGGTATACGAAGGCGCGGGAGGCAAGCCCGGCATCTTCGGCCGTTTTGCCCAGGTGCTGGCCACGGCCACCGTGCCCTCGCAGACGCCGCGTTTCCTGCAGGTCACCGATATCCAGATTCCCGCCGCCATGGCCGAGATGCTGCCCGGCTATCTGCAGGACCCGCAGGTGCACAAGACCTGGGCTGCCGATATCGTGGGCGAGGCCATTTCCAGCCGCATTGGTGTGCCCATCATTCCTTTTGCCATGGGCTATGCCGTGGGCAATGTGATGCGCATGCAGGTGCTTGACGGAGAGGTCTACACGCTGCAGCTGCCCAGTGCCGACTACGCCATCAGCGTCGATTTCAAGGGATTCAAGAAGCTCAAATTCAAGGAGTCCAGCGCCGGCACCAGCTATGTCTACGGCACCTTTGCCGATATGCGCATCCAGGAACCCAATGGGCCGGTGTTTCTTGGCGCCTCGCTGAAGAACGCAGAAGTGAAGGTGGTGCCTTCCACGCAAACCCATGTCGATGATTTTCCGGCGTTCTATGACTCGCTCAACGGCCTTTTCGTGAAGCTGGCCGAGACGGTGGCGGCTGGACGGGGCAATGACTGGCTCAAGTCGGCTGCTGCCGAGAGCGACATCGAAGCGCAAATTGTCAAAACAAAAGACCTGATGAATCTATGCAAGTAATCCAGAAAATCCTCCTGTGCCTTTCCATGGCGCTGTTCGCGGCCGGTGCGGGCGCGCAGGTGCAGCAGGCACGCGGCAAGGCCTCGGTCAGCTACCAGGATTCAAAGGTCAGCCCGCAGGACAAGGAGCGTGCGCTGATGGCGGCCCAGCTCAAGGCTGTGGAGTTCTACTACGCCGAAGCGGGCCAGTCGGAGGCCGAGAATTTCGACGCCGTGCGCGACAAGATCCTGGCCAACCCCGATCGCTACATCCTTGAGCACACCGTGCTCAGCGAAGAGGACAACGCCGACAGAAAGCAGTACACGGTCTCCGTGCGCGTGGCGCTGAACGTGGCCAATCTGCGCAATGCCGTCAAGGCCAACTCTGCCGTGGTCAAGGCCGGTCCCGCAGGCCGGTCGCCGCTGGCCTTCATGTTCGTCTCGCGCCAGGTGGCCACGACCAAGTCCTTCGATGACCGCGTCTACAAGCGCGTGGACGAGACCGAGGACGTCAAGGCCCAGGTCAGCGCTTCCGAAAAGGGCAGCGAGGGTGAATCCATCCGTGGCGGACGCATCAGCACGAATGCCTCCACGGCGACCTCGGGCACCGCCTCGGTCAAGAGCAGCCGCACTTCCGAGACCGGCGGCAGCACGACGCGCCGCTCGGCCGAGTCCATCTGGCGCGTGATCCCCAGCGCCAACCTGTCCCAGGTCTTTTCCTCCAACTTCGCCAAGGCCGGCTTCAAGGTGTCAGAGGCTGCCATGGTGGAGCCCTACACGGGCGGACACTTCAAGGTCGCGGCCGTGGAGAACGACTACAAGAGCGGCATGGACCTGCAGCCCTCGACCCTGGCGGCCATGGTGGCCGGCATGCGCACGGCGCAGATTCCCTACATCGCCCTGGGCACGCTGGATGTGGGCATGGGCGAGCCCGATCCCCAGACCGGCCTGATGCGCGTGAGCGTGACGGTCAACGCCAAGATCCTGGACATCGCCCAGACCATTCCCGACACGATTGCCGCCGTCGGCCCGGTGCTGTACGCGGGCACCGGCCCGTCCGAGGATGAGGCGCGCAACAACGCGCTGAAGCTGGCCGCCAACAACGCGGCCCGCGATCTCACCAGCCAGGTCACCAATCTGGGCCTGCGCTGAGCGCTGCGGCTTCCAAGGTCCGGCTGCCATGCAGCCGGACCTTTTTTCCGTTCTTTCGCTTTCCACGCTTACCTCGTTTTTATCTTCGCCGTCCGCGTTCACGGACTGCTGCAACCCGAGTCCATCTCCATGAAAAAGCTCTTCACCACCGTCGCCGTTGCCACCGCCATGGCCAGCCCCGCCCTGACACAGGCACAGTTCTCCATGCCCTCCATCCCGGGTGTCGGCAAGCTCATGGGCGGCAGCGGCTCTGCCGACGTGGCCGGCCAGGGCGACGCACTGGTGCGCAGCTATGTGGGCGCCAGCAAGGAGGTGCTCAGCGCCAATGCCAAGATGGCCACGGCCCTGGGCCTGAAGGAGCAGGCTGCCAGCGCCGCCAGCACGGCGGACAGCCTGGGCGATGGCGCCACCATCGGCGCGCTGGGCGATGGCAACAAGGTGGTCTCGGACACCAGCGGCGCGATTGCCGAGTCCATGGCGAAGAAGCCCGTGCTCGATGCCGCCTCCAAGGCCACCTTCGCCGAGGGGCTGGTGCACCTGGTCAACGGCAGCGTGAAGTACGCCGGCATGGGCAAGGATGTATCGGTCATGGGCAAGAGCCTGCAAAGCGCCAACCCCATGCAACTTACCAAGCTCACCTCCGCGGCCTGGGTGGTGTCCAAGTTCCCCGGCTCGGCCTCCGACCTGTTCAGTACTGTGCAGACGGCCATTGCATTCGCGCGGGCCAACGACATCGAGGTGCCGGCCAATGCGGCTGACGCCACGGCCGCGCTGGGCACGCTCAAGCTGTGATCCGGTACAGGCAAGGAGCACTTTCTATGCGTATCCGCATCATTGCGGCCGTCGTGGCTGCCTGCGCCGCCATGTCCGGCTGTGGCGACAAGCCGTCCGAGCAGCCCAGGACCGACGCGCCTGAACAACCCCAAAGCGTCGCCCCGCCCGTGCCCGACGTGGGCAGGCTGGAGACCGTCGAGGTCCAGGTCATCGGCCTGGGCCAGTCTCCTGGCGAAGCCATGGCGCAGGCGCTGCAGATGGCACTGCTGCAGGTCAATGGCGCCGTGATCCAGTCCGCCTCGGTCAAGGCCAAGTACGGTCTCGACGTGGCGCTGGGGCAGGACGCCGCCTCGCTGCGTGCCAGCGCCTTCGCCGAGGTGGTCAAGCAAAAGTCCGGTGGCGTCATCCAGTCGGTCCAGGTGGTGGATCTGGAGGAACCCAAGCCCTGGGCCAAGCGCTACAAGTACACCATCAAGGCCAACATTTCCAAGTTCAAGCCTTCGGCCGAGATGCAGAAGATCAAGGTCGTTGTGGGGCCGGTGCGCTTCGAGCAGGCCTCGCTGCCCATGGGCGACCGCAGCGTTTCCGCCGCCGAGGTGGGTGCAACGCTGAGGCAACGCATCAGCGACGCCCTGGTGCAGACAGGCCGCTTTGCCGTGCTGGACCGCGAATTCAGCCCCGAGATCGAGCAGGAACTGGCCATGATCGCCACGGGCCAGGCGCCCAGTGCCGAGCTGGCCAAGCTGTCCCAGGCCGCCAGCGCCGATCTGGTGTGGAGCGCTCGCGTCAGCAGCTTTGCCTACAACCGCCATGCCCGCCAGCTCAAGACCAGCGACCGCCAACTGGTGAGCTACTCAGGCGGCTGGGCCCTGTCGCAGAAGCTGGTGAACGTGGCCACGCGCCAGGTCACGGCATCGGATTCGCTGCGCGGCTCCGTCCCTTCCACGGCACCGACCACGCTGGGCGCGGGCGTGGATGGCAACAAGGTCATGACCGACATGAGCGATGCTCTGGTCGCCGGCGTGGTCAGCTCCATCCTGCAGCGCACCTTTCCGCTGACCGTGGTCGCCCGTGATGGCGAAAGCGTGGTGCTGAGCCAGGGCGGCCAGGCCGTGAAGGAGGGCGCGCGCTACCAGGTGGTGGCCATGGGCAAGGAGATGAAGGACCCGCAGACCGGGCAAAGCCTGGGGCGCCTGGAGTCACCGTGCTGCGAACTGGTGGTCGATCGCGTGACCCCCAACCTCTCCTATGGCCACCTGGAGAACATGCGCGGCGGCATGGAAGACCTGCCACCGGGCGGGCTGCAGGTGCGTGAGGTGCTGAAGGCATCCGCCGCGCCGGTGCTGGCCGCACAGGCTGCATCAGGTGATACGGCCGCGGCCGGTGAGCCCCAGGCCGCGCCGGCCCGTGCTGCACAACCGCCCGCAGCACGCCGCGCGGCATCGCCCGCCAAGGAGGCCGATGCCCCGGTCGGCAAGAAGGACGACGACAACTGGTAAGCGACAAGCGGCGGGGAGGTGCGCTGCGGCGCCTTTCCCCGTGCGGGTGCTTAGCTGAAAACCTCGTCGCGCGCACCGCCTTCCAGGTGCTGCACATCGCCCCAGCCGACCAGGCCCAGGCCCTGGGGCGTCCACAGCAGGCGATTGATGGCCGCGTTGCCCAGCGCCCAGGTGCGGGGCGCCTGCACTTCCTGGTGCGTGGCCAGGCGGTAGAGCACATCCATCACGCCGCCATGCGCCACGATCACGATCTGCTCGCCGGGATGGCCACTGGCCAGCCGGTTCACCGTGGCCGAGATGCGGTCGCGCAGCATCAGCAGCGACTCGCCGCCGCCGGCGGGCACGAACTCGGGATCGCGCTTGCGCCAGCGCAGCGCATCCTCCGGGTGGGACGCCTCGATATCGTTGAAGGTCTGGCCCTCGAAGCTGCCGAAGCAGCGCTCGCGCAGGCCCTTGTCGGCCGTCAGCGTCGCCCCCGTGCTTGCGGCCACGGCCTCGGCCGTGACATAGGCACGCAGAAGGTCGCTGCTGTAGATGGCGGCCACCGGCTCACCCGCCAGGGCCTTGCCGGCCTGGGCGGCCTGCCAAAGTCCCATGTCGTTCAGAGGAATGTCCAGATGGCCCTGGATGCGGGCGTCCACATTCCAGGCGGTTTCTCCGTGGCGGATGGCAATGATGCGCGTGGCTTGCATGAGGGGCTGGCGTGGGGTGCTGCAAAAAGGAGCAGGCATTGTCCCGCAAGCCAGGCAAGCCTGCATCGCGCGCCACCGTTGAAACTGGCGCGGCCCAACTCAGGGACGCCGAGCAAGAGCCGCCTCGCGGCGGGGGCGCCCAGCCGAAGGCGTCGTCCCCCTCCGCGAAGCGAGAAGGGGGAAGCGGCGCAGCCGCTCAGGGGGTCAGATCAGCGATTTAGCGTTGTCCAGCACGAAATCGCAGGCCTTCTCCTTGAGGTCGCCCTTGAGCTTGTCGATGCTGAAGCTCTTGCCGTTGGAGCCGGTGACCAAGCCGCCCAGGCCGTTCTGGAATCCCGTGTCCTTGGGCTCTTCCTGCTTTTGCATGCCCAGCTTGCCCAGCAACTGGTCCTTGACCTGGGCCGCCTTGTCGGCATTGAGGTAGTTGTTCTTCATGCAGTAGGAGATGACGCCTGCCGCATTGCCGGCCGTGGCCGAGGGGCTCAGGCCCAGGGCGGACAGCGCACCCGCACCGCCTGCCCCCGCACCCAGCATGCCGCCGAGGCCGGAGCCGGCGCCTTCGCTGCTGGCGGCGGCCTTGTCACCGCCAAGGCCCGAGGCCTGGCGCAGCGAGTCGCCCAGGCCCGACGCCTGGGCAGGCAGGGCGCCCAGGCCCAGCATGGCGCACAGCAGTGCGCTGGCAATGGATGTCTTCATGGATGCTTCCTTTCCGCGGCAACCCGCAGGCTCGATACAGGGCCTGAAATTAGCACGCCGTGCGGCGCAGACCTGTGCCCGATTGCAAACCTTTGCCAGAGCGGGCCGTGGCGGTCTTTCGCGTTTTCACTAGCTGTCAAAGCCGTTGGCCTGTCTATGATGGCCGCACGCCAATGGCGGGCCGCAGGTGGCGGTCTTGTTATTTGGAAATGGCTTTTAAGTATAAAAATCAATTCAACAAGCTGTAAAAGTTATTTACAGTGGGGCGCACCTATATGGCCCGCTTCTTGCGGCGCCCGGGCTGCTGCGTCGCATGACCGCCGCCCTTCCAATCAATCCACAGGGGAGCAGACAAATGATCATGAAGATTCTGGGCAGTTCTTTGCTGGCCGCAGGCCTGTTGACCTCGGCCGCGCTGGCCCAGGCCGAGACCGTGCGCTGGGCGCGCGGCTCCGATCCGACTTCGCTGGACCCGCATGCCTTCAACGTGGGCACCAATTTCGTGCTGCTGCACCAGATCTACGAAACCCTGGTC
Source organism: Delftia sp. Lp-1 (assembly GCF_020523835.1). NCBI lineage: Bacteria > Pseudomonadati > Pseudomonadota > Betaproteobacteria > Burkholderiales > Comamonadaceae > Delftia > Delftia sp. Lp-1. Next base: position 648,947 of record NZ_JAJALJ010000003.1, read on the forward strand.
ATCTGCTCGGCCGACGGCAAGCTGGTGCCCACGCTGGCCACCTCGTGGAAGATGACCTCCGACCCGTCGGTCTGGGAGTTCAAGCTGCGTCCCAACGTCAAGTTCCATGACGGCACGCCGTTCACGGCGCGCGACGTGGTCTTCTCGCTGAACCGCGCCAAGGGCGAGAACGCCCAGGTCAAGTCCCTGCTGTCCTCGATGGAGGAGGCCAAGGCTGTGGACGATCTCACGGTGCAGGTGAAGACCAAGGGCCCGAACCTGATCTTCCCCGACAACCTGACCAACCTGTTCATCATGAGCGAGAAGTGGTCCAAGGCCAACGGCGCCGAGACCACGCAGGACACGGCCAGCAAGACCGAGAACGGCGCCACGCGCGCGGCCAACGGCACGGGCGCCTATGTGCTGGCCAGCCGCGAGGTCGATTCGAAGACGGTGATGAAGCTCAACCCCGACTACTGGGGCAAGGGCCAGTTCCCGCTGCAGGTGACCGAGCTGATCTACCTGCCCATCAAGTCCCCGGCCACGCGCGTGGCGGCCCTGCTGTCGGGCGAGGTGGACTTCGCACAGGACATTCCCGCGCAGGACGTGGCGCGCCTGAAGCAGGACAAGCGCCTGCGCATCAATGAAGGCCCCGAGAACCGTTCCATCTTCCTGGGACTGAACGTGGGTGCGGCAGAGCTCAAGAGCAGCAACGTCAAGGGCAAGAATCCGCTGGCCGATCCCAAGGTGCGCCAGGCCATCGAGCTGGCCATCGACCGCGATGCGATCAAGCGCTCGGTGATGCGCGGCCTGTCGATTCCCACGGGCGTGATCGCGCCGTCGTTCGTCAATGGCTATGACAAGGCCTTTGCGGCCTATCCCAAGGCGGATGCCGCCAAGGCCAAGCAGCTGCTGGCCGAGGCGGGCTACCCCAACGGCTTCACCATCACGCTGAACACGCCCAACGACCGCTATGTGAACGACGAGGCCATTGCCACGGCGGTGGCGGGCTTCCTGGGCCGCATCGGCATCAAGACCGAAGTCTCGGCCCGGCCGATCGCCATGCACAGCGTGTCGCTGACCAAGGCGGACAGCGACTTCTACCTGTACGGCTGGGGCGTGCCCACCTATGACTCGGCCTACATCTTCGACTTCCTGGTGCACACGCGCGGCAAGGACAGCCGTGGCGCGCAGAACGCGACGCACTACAGCAATGCCGACGTGGATGCCAAGATCCTGTCCCTGTCCTCGGAGAGCGACAAGGCAAAGCGCGATGCCACCATCAAGAGCATCTGGGAGACGGTGCAAAAGGAGCGCTTCTACATTGCGCTGCATGACCAGGTGATCCACTTCGCGTCCGTGCCCCGGATCAATGTGCCCGTGCACCCGGACAACGCGCTGCACTTCAAGTTCGTCAAGTTCGAGAAGAAGTAAGCACCGATGCTGGTCCATCTGCTGCGCCGGCTGGGCCAGTCCGCCCTGGTCCTGCTGGCCGTTTCCTTTGTCTCGTTCATGGTGTTCCGCCATATCGGCGATCCCACGATCAGCCTGCTGGGCGAGGACGCGACGGTTGCCGAGCGCGAGGCGCTGACGGAAAGCCTGGGCTTCAACAAGCCCGTGCCCCTGCAGTACCTGGGCTACGTGGGCAAGGTGCTGCAGGGCGACCTGGGCATCTCCTACCGGCTCAAGCGCCCCGTGACCGAGATCATTGCCGAGCGCCTGCCCGCCACGCTGGAGCTGGCGATGACGGCGGCGCTGTTCGCCCTGGTCATCGGCGTGGCGCTGGGCGTGTATACGGCCATACGGCGCGAGGGCTGGCTGAGCCGCTCGATCATGACGGTGTCGCTGGTGGGCGTGTCCCTGCCCACCTTCCTGATCGGCATCGCCCTGATCTACCTGTTTGCCGTGGAGCTGCGCTGGCTGCCGTCCTTCGGGCGCGGCGAGACGGTGAAGCTGGGCGGCTGGGAGACCGGGTTGCTGACGGCTTCTGGCTGGTCGGCGCTGATCCTGCCGGCCATCACGCTGGGCTTCTACAACATGACGCTGATCATGCGCCTGGTGCGCGCCGAGATGCTGGAGGTGCTGCGCGCCGACTACATGCGTTTCGGCCGCGCGCGCGGGCTGCGCGAGCGCGACCTGTACTTTGGCCATGCGCTACGCAACACCCTGATTCCCGTGATCACCATCGCGGGCCTGCAGATCGGCTCGCTGATCGCCTTTGCCATCGTCACCGAGACCGTGTTCCAGTGGCCCGGCGTGGGTCTGCTGTTCATCTCCTCCATCCAGGGCGTGGACGTGCCGCTGATCGCCGCCTACCTGATGTTCATCGCGCTGCTGTACGTGGGCATCAACCTGCTCGTCGATTTCCTGTACGTGATCGTGGACCCCCGCTTGAGAAACCGATGACCGATTCCGCCAAACAAGCAATCCCTCCCACGGGCTGGCGCGCCAGCGACTCGCCGGTCAAGCGCGCCTTTGCACGCTCGCGCCTGGTGCAGGCGGCGGCGCTGGTGCTGGCGCTGATCGTGGCGGCCACGCTGCTGTCGCCCTGGCTGGCCTGGCAGAACCCCTTCGATCCGGCCAATCTGGACCTGATGGATGCCTTCACGCCGCCGGGCCAGGCGGGCACCAGCGGCACGCTGTACGCGCTGGGATCGGACGACCAGGGCCGCGATGTGTGGAGCGCCATCCTCTACGGGCTGCGCATGTCGGTGCTGGTGGGCGTGTCGGCCGTGGGGCTGTCCCTGCTGATCGGCGTGCCGCTGGGCCTGGTCTGCGGCTATGCGGGCGGCTGGTTCGACACGCTGATGATGCGCATCGCCGATGTGCAGCTGACCTTTCCTGTGATCCTGGTGGCGCTGCTGGTCTTCGGCATCGCACGCGGCCTGCTGCCCGAGGGCTACCGCGACGACATGGCGGTCTTCGTGATCATCGTGGCCATCGGCCTGTCCGACTGGGTGCAGTACGCACGCACCGTGCGCGGCGCGGTGATGGTGGAAAAGCACAAGGACTACGTGCTGGCGGCCCAGCTCATTGGCCGCAGCCGCGTGGCCATTCTGGTGCGCCACATCCTGCCCAACCTGCTGGCGCCCATCCTGGTCATCGCCACCATCAGCTTCGCGCATGCCATCGTGGCCGAGTCCACGCTGTCCTACCTGGGCGTGGGCCTGCCGCCCACCCAGCCTTCGCTGGGCACGCTGATCCGCATCGGCCAAGGCTTCCTGTTCTCGGGCGAGTGGTGGATATTGCTGTTCCCCTCGCTGGTGCTGCTGGCGCTGGCGCTGTCCGTCAACCTCGTCGGCGACTGGCTGCGCGACGCACTGAACCCCAAGCTGCAATGAGCACGACACAAGAATCCGGGCAGCCCCTTGCACAGCCTCCGGTGCTGAGCGTTCGCGGCCTGTCCGTCACCTTCGACACCTACAAGGGCCCCGTGCAGGTGCTGGACGATGTGTCCTTCGACATCGCGCCCGGCGAGATCCTGGGCGTGGTCGGCGAGTCGGGCGCTGGCAAGTCCATGACGGGCGCCGCCGTGATCGGCCTGATCGAGCCGCCGGGCCGCATCTCGGCCGGCACGGTGCAGCTGCGCGGCGAGCGCATCGACACGCTGCGCGACGAGGACCTGCGGCGCATACGCGGCCGGCGCATAGGCTCCATCTTCCAGGACCCGCTGACCAGCCTGAACCCGGTCTATACCGTGGGCCGGCACCTGGTGGAGACCATCCGCACGCACCTGCCCGTCTCCGAGAAGGAGGCTGAAGCCCGCGCGCTGGCCCTGCTCGAAGAGGTGGAGATCCCGCAGGCGCGCGAGCGCATGGCCCAGTATCCGCACCAGTTCTCGGGCGGCATGCGCCAGCGCGTGGCCATCGCCCTGGCGCTGTGCGCCGAGCCCGAACTCATCATTGCCGACGAGCCCACCACGGCGCTGGACGTATCCGTGCAGGCGCAGATCATTGCCCTGCTGCGCCGTGTGTGCAAGGAGCGCGGCGCGGCCGCCATGCTGATCACCCACGACATGGGCGTCATCGCCGAGACGGCCGACCGCGTCATGGTCATGTACCAGGGCCGCGTGCTGGAAACCGGCCCCGTGCGCCAGGTGCTGGACGCGCCGCAGCAGCCCTACACCCAGGTGCTGATGGGCGCCATTCCCAGCGTGCACCACCGCGTGCAGCGCCTGCCCGTGCCCGAGGTGGGCGGCGGCCCGGCCGCGCCCGCCGTGCCCTGGCAGCCCAGGGCCGGAGCGCAGGAGCCCGCGGCAGCCCTGCTGGAGGTCAGGGATCTGTGCAAGGAGTTCGACCTGTCCAGCGGCTGGCTGGCCCGGCTGCTGGCGCGCGAGGACAAAAAGATCCTCAAGGCCGTGGACGGCGTCGGCTTCTCCATCCGCAAGGGCTCCACCTTCGGCCTGGTCGGCGAGTCCGGCTCGGGAAAATCCACGGTGGCGCGCATGGTGGCGGGGCTGACGCCCCCGACCAGCGGCACCGTGCTGTTCGACGGCGTGGACAAGTGGAGCCCGGCCGCCCAGACCGTGGCCATGCGCCGGCGCTTCCAGATGATTTTCCAGGACCCGTATGCCAGCCTGAACCCGCGCTGGACCGTGCAGGAACTGATTGCCGAGCCGCTGCAGGTGCTGGCCCTCACGGCCGGCAAGGACGAGACGGCCGAGCGCGTGCAGGAGGCGCTGCGCCGCGTGCGCATGAAGCCCGATGATGCGCGCAAGTACCCGCACCAGTTCTCGGGCGGGCAGCGCCAGCGCATCGCCATCGCGCGCGCCCTGGCCAGCCGGCCAGAATTCATCATCTGCGACGAGCCCACCTCGGCGCTGGACGTCTCGGTCCAGGCCCAGGTGCTCAACCTCATGCGCGACCTGCAGGAGGAGTTCGGCCTGACCTATCTGCTGATCAGCCACAACCTGGCCGTGATCCGCCACATGTGCGACGACATCGGCGTCATGCAGCGCGGCCGCCTGGTCGAGGCCGGCGAGGCCGGCGCCGTGCTCGATGCACCGCAGCATGCATACACGCGCGCGTTGATGGCTGCCGTGCCTGATATGGAGCATGTGCACTGAGGCACTGCTTCAAGCGCCATCACCATGAAAAAAAGGCCTGCGGATGCAGGCCTTTGCTTTGGGGGCGCGATGGCTTACCGGGCGGGTGCTGGCGTGGCCGGCACGGCCTGCGCTGCAGGTGCCGCCTGGGCCGGCGGCTGCGCCGGCGCGCCACCCTGCTGCACCGGTCCGATGGTGGTGCGCACCACGCGCGAGCCCTTGGGCGGGTTGGGGAAGCCGGTCAGGGCGGCGTCGAACAGGATGCCGAAGATGGCCGGGTCGTCGGTCCAGACATCCTGGCGCTGGGCCGAGGTCTCATAGACGATCTGCTGCGTGGTGGCGTTGCGCATCACGATGCTGACGGCGCGGTAGTACTCCAGCGGCGGGCCGTCGAACATGAAGCTGCCGCCAAAGCCCATGCCCCAGCCGCGCCCGTAGCCCAAGCCCCAACCCCAGCGCGGGCCGCCCCAGCGGTCGTAGTAGGGCCAGGCGGCGTAGTCGCGCGCATAGCGTGCGTCGGCACCGATCTGCACGATCAGGCTGGCCCGGGAGTCGTCGCGCTGCAGGCCCACGCGGCCCAGGGCCTGCTGGGCCTGGGACTCGATGGCCGCGAAGTGCGTCTGCGCCTCGCGTTGCGATGGCAGCACTTCCAGGCGGTAGGTGGGCGGCGCGGGCAGGGCGCCCAGCGTGGAATAGCTCTGGACGGTGCTCTGGACTTCGCGCACGCTGGCGCAGCCCGTGAGCAAGGCCGTGGCCACGATGGCCAGGACATGGATGCAGCGCAGCTTCATGGTGTACTCCTTGGTCGAAAAAAGGCCCGTTTGCACGGGCCTTGGTTGGAGTGGGGCGATTGTTATAGGTTCAGCCGTCAGGACGACAGTTGTACCACCTGCAGGCCGGGCAGTGATGCGGAGACGGGCATCTCTTCATGGTCGAAGGCCATGTCGCCGTTGGGGTCGGCAATGCCGGTGGCCTTGGCGTTCTTGAAGTCGTGCAGCTCGGGGTCCATCATGTGCGTGGTCACGATGTGGCCCATGGCGCGGAACATGCTTTCCACGCGGCCCGGGAATTTCTTGTCCCATTCGCGCAGCAGCTCGCCCACGGCCACGCGCTGCAGGCCGTCCTGGCTGCCGCAGAGGTTGCAGGGGATGATGGGGAAGTTCTGGTACTGGGCCCAGCGGACGGTGTCCTTCTCGGGCACGTAGCACAGCGGGCGGATCACCACATGCTTGCCGTCGTCCGAGACCAGCTTCGGGGGCATGCCCTTCATGCGGCCGCCGTAGAACATGTTGAGCATCAGCGTCTGCACGATGTCGTCGCGGTGGTGGCCCAGGGCCACCTTGGTGCAGCCCAGCTCGTCGGCCACCTTGTACAGGATGGCGCGGCGCAGGCGCGAGCACAGGCCGCAGGTGGTCTTGCCCTCGGGCACGACGCGCTTGACCACGCTGTAGGTGTCCTGCGTTTCGATGTGGTAGTCCACGCCGATGCTCTTGAAGTACTCGGGCAGCACATGGTCGGGAAAACCGGGCTGCTTCTGGTCGAGGTTCACAGCCACCAGCTCGAATTTGACGGGCGCGCGCTTTTGCAGCTTGCGCAGCACGTCCAGCATCGTGTAGCTGTCCTTGCCGCCCGACATGCAGACCATGATCTTGTCGCCTTCCTCGATCATGTTGAAGTCGGTGATGGCGCGGCCCACCTCGCGGCACAGGCGCTTTTCCAGCTTGACCTGTTCGCGCTCGATCTTGATGCGGTTGCCGTTCGCGGTATTGGCTTGGGCATCCGCATCGGCGGCGGCGGTTTCGGGGGCGGCTTCTTCGGCCAGCCAGGGGTTGTCGGTCACTGCATTCATGGGGTTCACCATTGTCCGGTTTCTATGCGAATGGCCACTTCGCAGTCTTCAAAGATTTCCAGCTTGGCGATTTTCACGCGCACGCCCAGCACGCCGGGCAGCTGCATCAGGCGCTGGGCCAGCTTGCCGATCAGGCTCTCCAGCAGGTTCACATGCTCGGCCGTGCATTCATCGATGATGATCTGGCGCACCTTGCGGTAGTCCAGCACATGCAGGATGTCGTCGTCGCGCGGCGCCAGCGGTTGGGTGCCCAGGCTCAGCTCGGCATCGACCTGGATGGGCTGGGGCATCTGTTTTTCGTGGGCGAGGATGCCCAGGTTGGCGTCGAAGCGCAAACCCGTGAGCGTCAGGATCTGTTGTCCGGTGGCGGAGTGCATGGGGAAAAGCCGTGGAGTGTTTGGGGTGGCGCGCGCGGGCGCCTACATCATGGAAAAGTCGCGCTCGAAGCGCTGCAGGTGCTGGCCGCCATCGACCAGCAAGGTGGTGCCGGTGATGGACTGGTTGTCCAGCGCAAAGCACACGGTGGCGGCCACGTCGGCCGCGCTGGACGAGCGGCCCAGCGGGCTGAGGCGGTGCAGCGACTCGAAGCGCTCCTGGCTCAGCATGTGGCTGGTCAGCGTCAGGCCCGGGGCCACGCCGACGACGCGCACGCGCGGTGCCAGCGCCAGCGCCAGCATGGTGCCGGCGGCCTCGAGAGCCGCCTTGGACAGCGTGTAGCTGAGGAAATCGGGGTTCTGGTTCCAGAGCTTCTGGTCCAGCATGTTGATCACGGCACCGCTGGCATGCTCCTCGCCGGCCGCCACGCGGTCCTCGATATGGGCATGCAGCGCCTGGGCCAGCAGGATGGGCGCGCCGGTGTTGCTGCGCAGGTGGGCTTCCAGGGCCACGTAGCTGAAGCTGCCTGCATCGTCATGCTCGAACAGCGAGGCGTTGTTGACCACGGCATCCAGGTGGCCGAAGTGCGCCACAGCGCGCGGCACCAGGGAGCGCACCGAATCCTCGTTGAAGAAATCGGCATCCAGGGCGGCGCTGTCGCCGGCCAGTTCAGCGCAGGCGGCGGCCGTCTCCAGCGCCTCGTCGTGCGAGTCGCGGTAGTGCACGGCCACTTGCCAGCCGGCGCTGGCAAGCGCGAGCGCGATGTCGCGCCCCAGGCGGCGGGCCGCGCCGGTCACCAAAACGGTGCGTGTTCGGGCAGGTGTGGACATTCGAGGACAATGTACGGATCGTGACGACAGAACCCTCAATTTTAACGGCCGCCCTGCAATCCCGTGTTGCGCAAGAGATTGCGTCCTCTGGAGGCTGGCTGGCTTTCGACCGTTTCATGGCCCTGGCACTGTACGAGCCGGGCCTGGGCTACTACGCCAATGACACCGCCAAGTTCGGGCTGATGCCATCGTCGGGCAGCGATTTCGTGACCGCGCCCGAGATGTCCCCGGTCTTCGGCCAGCTGCTGGCCGCCCAGGTGGCCGAGGCGCTGCAGCGCACGCACACCCGCGAAGTCTGGGAGTTTGGTGCCGGCACGGGCGCGCTGGCACTGCAGGTGCTGGACGAACTGGCCGCCCTGGGCGTGCGGCCGGACCGCTACACCATCGTCGATCTGTCGGGCACGCTGCGTGCGCGCCAGCAGCTCAGGCTGGTGAAGTACGAAGGACTGGTGCACTGGGCCGATGCCCTGCCCGATCGGCTCGAAGGCGTGGTCATCGGCAACGAGGTGCTGGATGCCATGCCCGTGCAGTTGCTGGTGCGCAAGGCAGGTGTCTGGCACGAGCGCGGCGTGGTGCTGCAGCCGGACGGCAGCCTGGGCTGGGAAGACCGGCCCACGCAGCTGCGCCCGCCCATGGAGATCGAGGGCGAGCACGACTACCTGACCGAGATCCATCTGCAGGGCGAGGCCTTCATCCGCACGCTGGGCGAGCGCATGGCGCGGGGCGCTGCCTTCTTCATCGACTACGGCTTCGGCGAGTCCGAGTACTTCCACCCGCAGCGCCACATGGGCACCCTGGTCTGCCACCGCCTGCACAAGGTGGACGACGACCCGCTGGCCGAGGTCGGCCTCAAGGACATCACGGCCCACGTGAACTTCACGGGCACGGCCGTGGCCGCGCAGGAGGCCGGCTTCGAGGTGCTGGGCTATACCTCGCAGGCCCATTTCCTCATCAACTGCGGCCTGGGACCCAAGCTCGACGCCCTGGCCCAGGGCCCGCGCGCCATGGCCACCAAGCTGATGATGGAGCACGAGATGGGTGAGCTGTTCAAGGTCATCGGCCTGGCCAAGGGCGTGGAGCCCTGGGACGCCATGGGCTTTGTGCGCGGCGACCGCACGCACCGCCTGTAGCCGCCGGCCAGAGCTCCGCCCCGGGCCTCAGCGCTGGACGCTGCGGCCGTTGCTCACCTCGTAGGCCGTCTGGTCCTTGAGGTTGATGCGGTAGATCTCGCGCGTGACGTTGCCCGAGAAACCCAGCTCCACGATGGACAGGTTCTCGAACGTGGTCGTGAAGCCGCCGGGCAGGATGCGGTTCAGGCGCGCGGCGGTCTCGCCCATGGCGCGCTCGATCTCGGGCGTGAAGGTGGCTTCGCTGTAGACCAGGGTGTTGTGCGGGTTGTGGCTGCGCACCTCCTTGCCGGCCTGCACCTGGTTGATGCCGCTGACGCCCACGCTTTGCACCATGGCCTTGGCCGAATCGTTCATGCGGGCATAGACGGGCCCCGTCACGCGCGGCAGCGGGCCGTCGCGCAGCGGTGCCATGGCGGCGGTGGCGCGGGTGTTGAAGTCCATCATGGCTTCGTAGGCCGGGCCGGACTTGACGATGCCCAGGTCCAGCCACCACGGCTTGCCGGCGCCCTTGGCGGCCTCGGTGGTGTAGAAATTCTTCAAGTGCACGTCCTGCAGCACGGGCGGCAATGCCGGCAGGGCGGCCAGCATCTTGCGCGGCGTGGTCGGGTCGGCGCTGTGGATATGCACCACGGTGACATGGGGCAGGTTGAAGGTGTTGGCCTCGGCCACCAGCTTCAGGCGCAGCAACTGCTCGTGCACCACGGGCGTGACCTGGCTGTCCATGATGGCCGTGGCATCGGCCGGCAGTCGGTAGACCAGGCCATAGGTGGCCTGGTGGGCGCGGAAATCGCTGCGCTGCAGGGCGCTGTTGTCGATGGCGCCCGACGCTGCGGCTGCCGTGGTGGGGGCCGGAGCGCTGGCGCAGGCCGCCAGCAGGGCGGCAGGCAGGATGGCGAGAAGAAGGCGCCTGGATGTGTGTTGCATGGTGGGGTTGTCTTGTTGCGGCATGGAGCCATGGAAGAAGGGGGCTTGTCGCGAATGGTCCCGAAGCCTCCCGCCACGGGACTTTCCCAATGTAGGACGCTCATGTGTCCCGCCCATGACGCGCCGCCGCCGTACACTCGGCGCCATGATCCGCTGGCTCCTCGTCATCTTCCTGGCCCTGCTGCTGTTCAATGGCCTGCACGCCTGGCTGGAGCGCATAGGCCTGGGCCGCCTGCCGGGCGACTTCCGTTTTCGCCTGTTCGGCCGCGTGATTTTTCTGCCCATTGCCAGCACCGTGTTGCTCAGCGTGATTGCCGCCCTGATCGCCAAGCTGGTCTGAGCATGGCTTGAAGCACGGGCGCGCCGCCCGTATATGCAGGCATTGCCCCATGACTTCCGAACAAGAGGCCGCCCATGTCCGACAAGCTGCATTTCGTCTGCCCCCATTGCCACACCACCAACCGCATTGCGGCCGACCAGCTCGGCAGCGCGCCTGACTGCGGCAGCTGCCACCAGCCGCTGGTCACCGGCCAGCCCGTGGCGCTGGATGCGCAAAGCTTTGCCAGGCATGTGGGGCGCAGCCAGGCGCCGGTGGTGGTCGACTTCTGGGCGCCCTGGTGCGGCCCCTGCCGCATGATGGCGCCGGCCTTCGAGCAGGCGGCGCAGGCGCTGGCGCCCGGGGTGCAGCTGGCCAAGCTCGATACCGAAGCCCATCCCCAGGCTGCCGCGCCCTGGAACATCCGCAGCATCCCGACCATGGTGGTGTTCAAGGAAGGGCGCGAGATCGCCCGTGTCTCCGGCGCCCTGCCAGCCGGCGAGATCGTGCGGTGGGTGCGTTCGGTCGTCTGATTTCTCTGCAGGCCCAAGGTCGGGTGCCTTCAGGCCCGTCCTCAGGCCTGCACTTCGCCCGCCTGGTAGAAGCAATAGCCGCTGTTGCGCAGCGTCTTGACGGGTAGTTGCTGGCCGCTGGCCTCCTCCACCTTGCGGCGCAACCGGCGCATCTGGGTGTCCAGGCGGCGCTGGTCGTAGACCAGGTAGTCGCCGCCCAGGGCTTGCACGATCTTTCGGCGGCTCACCTCGGTGCCTGCCTGACCCATGAGGCACTGCAGCACCAGCAGGTCCTGCTGTGAGAGCGCGACCGGCGGGGCCGATGGGGGCAGCAGGCGGCTCGGACCCAGCTGCAACAGCCAGCGCGCCTGGCGCTGCTGCAGGCCCAGGCGGCGCACCAGCGCGGCCAGCGTGGCCTCCAGCTCGTCCAGATCACAGCCTTTGCCCAGATAGTGGTCGGCTCCGTTTTCCAGGCCGTCGATTCGGTTGGCGCTGGTGTTGTGCGCGCTGAACACGATGATGCCCAGTTGCTGGCCCTGCTGGCGCAGGCGCTGGATCAGGGCCAGGCCGCTGCCATCGGGCAGGCCGATGTCGATGATGGCCAGGCGGTGGCGCCGGGCGTCGAAGTGGCGGTCGAACTCCTGCAGGCTGGCAACGCATTGCGGCGCGTAGCCCAGGCCCTCCAGGAATTCACCCAGTTCATGGCGCAGCACGGGCTCGTCTTCGAGCAGGATCACATCAAGCATGGGGGGAAGGGGCGGAGCGGCGAGGCCGGGAGGCTGGTGTACGCTGGCGGCCCTGTAGTGGACCTCCGATGCGATATTACCGTGCAACCCTCCTGCTGCTGGCCTGGCTGCTGTGTCCGCTGCTGACCCAGGCCCAGGCGCTCCTGCTGAACCCCGATGTGCCGATGCTGGAGACCGCCGGTCAGTGGCAGCGGCTCGATGACGCCGCTGGCCTGCTCGACTCCGGGCAGGCCGACGCCGCCCCCGGATGGCAGCCGCTGCCCGGGCACCTGAACGCCAGCTTCACGCAGGCGGCGGTCTGGCTGCGCATGCCGCTGCAGGTGGAGCAGCCCGGCAGCTGGATGCTGCTGCTGGGCAATGCCCTGCTGGACGAGGTGGAGGTTCACGTGCGCAGATCCGGTGGCCCCTGGCAGTTGCTGGGGCGCAGCGGCGAAGAAGTGCCGCGCCACGCCTGGCCGGTGGACTACCGCAGTCCGGCATTCCAGTTCGAGCCCCCTGCTGCCGGGTCTTACGAGTTGCTGGTGCGCCTGCGCGCGCGCAACGCGCTCGTCACCCGCATCGATCTGTGGCAGCGACTGGCGTTCGACAACCACACGCGGCGTGAGGCCCTGTCGTTCGGCCTGTATTTCGGGTTGTACCTGCTGTTGATCGGCGTGCAGCTGGTGTTCTGGCTGGGCACGCGGGCACCCTTGAGCGGCCTGTTCCTGGCCTATCTCAGCGTCTGCGTGCTCAATGAGGTGGTGTCGCTGGGACTGGTGCAGCAGTTGACGGGCCTGCCCGGGTTCTGGAGCGACCGCCTGCTGGGATGCGGCATTGCCGCCGCCCTGGCGATCTCCATGCAACTGGCCTGCAGGCAGCTGGACCTGGCGTCGCTGTACCCGCGGCTGGTGCGCCAGATCGTGCCGCTGCTGTGGCTGTTCAGCCTGTGCTGCATGCTGCTGGTGGTGTCGGGGCACTACTCGGCGGGCATGATCCCGGTGCAGACCATGACCCTGCCGCTGGCCCTGGGCTTTCTCGCGTTCGCCCTTTGGCTGTGGCGGCGCGGCCATGCCCCGGCACGGTTCTTCATGCTGGCGTTCGGCATCTTCTATGCCGGCGTGCTGATCTCTTTTCTGCGCAACCTGGGCTGGCTGCCCATGAACGCGCTGACCGCGCTGGTGTCCACGCATGCGTCCGCGCTGGGCACCATGGCGCACATGCTGCTGCTCAGCGGCTGGATCATCGGCGGATACGAGCACAGGCGCCGCGTTCGAGAGCGGGAGCAGGTGCTGCTGGAGGCCGAGCTTGTGCAGCGCCAGTTGCGCGAGAGTGAACTCAGCGAGGCACTGGTGCTGGAGCGCAGGGTCCGCCAGGAGCAGCGCGACTTTGTCGCCATGGTCTCGCACGAACTGCGCACACCGCTGGCCATCATCCTGACCAGTGCGCAGCAACTGGCGCGCAATCTGGCGGCACCGCCCGACAAGACGCTGGCACGCAGCCGCAACATCCGCGAAGCCGCACAGCGCCTGCTGGCTCTGGTGGACGACTGCCTGGCCGACGACCGCATGGCCGACCCCCAGCCCCATGCCGAGCCACGCCTGCAGCCCTGCGACCTGCATGCGCTGGTAGATGGCTTGTGCCTGGACTTTGCGCCCGGCCGCATCGTCTGCCACCTGGGCGGGGGCACGCAGCAACTGATCACCGATGCCGGCCTGCTGCGCATCGCGCTGCGCAATCTGCTGGCCAATGCAGACCGCCACACGCCCGAGGGCGAATCGGTCCGCCTGGACGTGACCAAGCAGGCTGAGGGTCTGGAGATCCAGGTCTCGAATCCCGCAGAGCGGATCGCGCAAGAGGACCAGGGCCAGCTGTTCGAACGCTACTACCGGGGGAAAAACGCCAGGCAGCGGCCGGGCGCAGGCCTCGGTCTGTATCTGGTACGGCGCATCGCCGAACGGCTGGGAGGCAGCGTGACGCTGGTGTCCTGCGGCGGGGAGGTGCCCGTGTGCCTGCGGATGGCATTGCCTGCGCAGGCATTCGGCGAGTAAGGATCGATGCTCAGATTCGCTCAGATTCGTCTGGGCGATGCTTGCTAAATTCAATGGCAATTGTTTCCAATAGTTTCCAATTGAATCAGGCATGAAAAATACCCCACGGAATCTGGCGGCACTGCTAGCGCTTGCCGCAGCGCATTGCTTGCCCGCCTCGGCGATTGCTGCCACGACCACCACCGCGAACGTCAACGGAGCATTGAGCTTCAACGTGGCGTCCAACCCATTGGGCGGGCTGGCCAACTGCAACATTATTGTCGGCTCGCACAACTATGGCACGGCAAGTTTTACCACCGGAAATGCTGCAACCTATTCCTTCACGGGCACGGCTCAGGTGGGAACCAGCGACTCGTTTCTGGCCTTGTACAAAAACAGCTTCAATCCTGCCAACCCCACAGCGAACTTGGTGGGCTGCGATGACGACAGCGCTGGTGGAAGGCTGCCTCAATTTGTTGCCAATCTGGATGCAACGACCACCTATGTCATGGTCGCGACCACGTTCCCTGCGCAAGCCTTTACTGGCAGCGTGACTTTCTCCGCAGGCGTGGTGCCCAATATCACCCTGGCACCGTTGAGCGTGTCCATCGTTGCAACAGGCCAGTCCATGGTGGCGACCAGCGACAGCCCCATGCCCATCAGCTATGTCAGCAGCAACCCGTCCGTGGCCACCATTGATCCCGCCACGGGTGCCGTGACCTTGCTTGCCGGAGGGTCCACGCTGATTACGGCATCGCAGTCCGCCCAGGCCGACCCACTGCCCTTTGCCGCAGGGAAGAAAACGGCCATGCTGACGGTGACACTGCTGCCGAACAACATGGCCCTGGCCCCGCAGAGCGCCCCCGTGGGCGCGACCGGCAAGTCCATGGTGGCGACCAGCGACAGTCCCGCGCCCATCAGCTATGCCAGCAGCAATCCTGCCGTGGCGACCATCGATCCTGCCACGGGCGCTTTGACGCTGCTTTCCGCCGGCACCACGACCATCACGGCCTCGCAGGCCGCACAGGCCGGCTTTGCCGCAGCGACGAAAACGGCGTTACTGACGGTGACGCGCCTGCCAGCCAACATCACCCTGGCCCCGGCAAGCGCCGCTGTGGGCGCGACCGGCAAGACCATGGTGGCAACCAGTGACAGTCCCGCCCCCATCAGCTATGCCAGCAGCAATCCGGCCGTGGCGACCATAGACCCCGCGACGGGAGCGTTGACGCTGCTTTCCGCCGGAACCACGACCATCACAGCGTCGCAGGCTGCCCAGGCCGGCTTTGACGCAGGCACACAAACGGCCTTGCTGACGGTCACGGCTGCACCTGTGCCCGTGCCCCAGCCGGTGCCCACGCTTTCCGAGTGGGCCATGATGTTGATGGCCTCGCTGCTGGCCATGGCCGGTGTGCGCAAGCTGCGTCGCCGCGCCTGATGCCGGCTCTTCAAGCCCTGGCCAGCCAATCGGCCACGGCCTGGGCGCGGGCTGCCTGCACGGCCTCGCCTATGGCCTTGCCCTGTTTGCCGCGCGCAGCGGCCTGGGCCGCGATGTCCGAGGTGGAGATGGACAGCGCGGCAGCCAGCGCATCGCGCAGGCGGGCGCTCTGGGGATAGGGCCGGTCCTCGAAACCCAGACGCCCCCGCGCGTCGCATTCACAGGCCGCAAGGGCCTGCTCGAAGCGCGCGGGCTTGCGGATGGCGTCGCAGCGCTCCAGCAGGCGCACGATGGCGGCGCCGTTGAGCTCGCCGCTGCGGTGGATGTTGCCGTGCTCGCGCGCCACCACGTCGCCCAGTTCGCGGCAGTCGGTGGGTACGCGCAGCCGCTCGCCCACCTTTTCGGCCAGGCGGGCGCTGCGGTGCTCGTGTCCTATGTGGCGCGGCAGCACATCGGCCGGGGTCGTGCCCTTGCCCAGGTCGTGCACCAGGCAGGCGTAGCGCACGGGCAGCGGGGTGTCCAGCTGCGCGGCCATGTCCAGCACCATCATGGCGTGCACGCCGGTATCGACCTCGGGGTGGTATTCGGCGCGCTGGGGAACGCCCCACAGGCGCTCCAGCTCGGGCAGCAGCACGGCCAGCGCACCGCATTCGCGCAGCAGCTCGAACATGCGCGAGGGCCGGCGCTCCATCAGGCCCCGGCTGATCTCCTGCCAGACGCGTTCGGGCACCAGGGCATCCACCTCGCCAGCGGCCACCATCTCTTGCATCAGGGCCATGGTTTCCGGTGCCACCGTGAATTCGTGGAACCGTGCCGCAAAGCGCGCCACGCGCAGGATGCGCACCGGGTCTTCGCGAAAGGCATCGGTCACATGGCGCAGCACCCGGGCCTGCAGGTCGGCCTGGCCGCCGTAGGGGTCGTCGATGGCGCCTTTGCCATCCCAATCCGCGGGGGCGGCCATGGCGTTGATGGTCAGGTCGCGCCGGGCCAGGTCCTGCTCCAGCGTGACGTCGGGCGCCGCCTGCACGACGAAGCCGCGGTAGCCCGGCCCGCTCTTGCGCTCGGTGCGCGCCAGGGCGTACTCCTCGTGGGTTTCGGGATGCAGGAAGACGGGGAAGTCCCGTCCCACGGGCATGAAGCCGCGCTCGGCCATCTGCTCGGGCGTGGCGCCGACCACGACCCAGTCGCGGTCATGCACGGCCCGCCCCAGAAGGCGGTCGCGCACCGCGCCGCCCACCATGTACACCTGAAATTCGCTCATCCCGCAATGGTACGGCCTGGGCGGTGACATGATGGCGGGCTGCGCCGGGCGCCGAGGGGCGCCGCATGCCGATTTTCCATTTGGAGACAAAACCATGGCTTGGTCCTTTAGACCGCGTGTTCCCGCCCTGATCCTGGGCCTGGCGGCTGCCGGCCTGCTGTCCGCAGCCAGCGCCGCACCGCTGGCCGACACCACCCGCCAGGCGGCCCGTGCCAGCCTGCATGAATGGGTCGAGGTGCTGGCCCTGCCCAACGATGCCAATGTGCCGGCCGACATCCAGAAGAACGTGGCCTGGTTTGCCAAGGCCTTCGAGCGGCGGGGCTTCGAGGTGCGGCAACTGCCCAATGGCGACAAGCCCATGCTCATGGCCACGCTGCCGTCGGCTGGGCCCGGGCGCAAGACCGTGCTTTTCTACGCCCACCTGGACGGCCAGGCCGTCAAGCCCGAGGAGTGGCAGCAGGCCAGCCCCTGGCAGGCCACGCTCAAGCAGCGCCAGCCGGATGGCCGCTGGGCCGCGCTGCCGCTGGAGCAGCTGTACGGCGAGCAGCCCGATCCGCAGTGGCGCGTGTTTGCGCGCTCGTCATCGGACGACAAGGCGCCCATCGTCATGCTGCTGGCGGCGCTGGATGCGCT
The DNA here is from genome assembly GCF_020523835.1 of Delftia sp. Lp-1. Classification (NCBI taxonomy): domain Bacteria; kingdom Pseudomonadati; phylum Pseudomonadota; class Betaproteobacteria; order Burkholderiales; family Comamonadaceae; genus Delftia; species Delftia sp. Lp-1. The sequence continues at coordinate 665,987 of NZ_JAJALJ010000003.1, forward strand.
CAAGGCCCAGGGCAAGCAGCCGGGCGTGGACATCAAGGTGCTGCTGGATTCCGAAGAGGAAAAGGGCTCTCCCACGCTGGGCCGCGTGATCGGCGAGAACCTGGGCGCGCTGAAGTCCGACGCCATGGTGGTGCTCGACGGCCCCATGCACGCCAGCAACCGGCCCACCCTGGTGTTCGGCAACCGGGGCATTGCCCAGGCCACGCTCACTGTCTATGGCGCCAGCCAGGAGCTGCACAGCGGCCACTACGGCAACTACGCGGCCAATCCGGCCCAGACCCTGGCGCGCCTGCTGGCCAGCATGAAGGGCGATGACGGCAAGGTGCTGATCCAGGGCTACTACGACGGCATCGAGTTCGATGCGCAGGCACGCGAGGTGATGCAGGCCGTGCCCGACGACGAGGCCGCCCTGCGCAAGCGCCTGGGCATTGCGAAGGCCGAGACCGTGGGACGCAACTACCAGGAGTCCATGCAGTACCCCTCGCTGAACGTGCGCGGCCTGCAAAGCGCCGAGGTGGGCAGCAAGGCGCGTACCGTGGTGCCCTCCGTGGCCGTGGCCGAGATCGACATGCGCACCGTGCCCGAGACGCCTCCCGAGCGGCTGGAGAAGCTGTTGCGCACCCATATCGAGGCGCAGGGCTTCCATCTGGTCGATGGCCCGCCCACGGCCGAGCAGCGTGCCAGCCACCCCAGGCTCGCCACCCTCAAGCTGGGCGGTGTATCAGCCTCCGGCTCTGCCGTTCGCACACCGCTGGACGCCCCTGTCGGCCAGTGGCTGCGCAAGGGCATGAACAAGGCCTGGGACAGCGACCCGGTGCAGATCCGCATGATGGGCGGCACCGTGCCCACGGGCGCGGCCGTGCAGGCGCTGAAGATTCCCTTCGTCATCGTGCCCCTGGTCAATGCCGACAACAACCAGCACAGCTTTGACGAGAACATGCGCCTGGGCAACTACTTCGATGGCGTGCACAGCCTGGTGCATCTGCTGGCCGAGCCGTTCTGACAGGCGGCAGACTGGCAGCAGACAGGAGGCACTCAGCCTGCTGCAGCCGTGCGGTACGGTTCCTCGAATGGCCGGAAATCATGCTCGGCCAGTGCGCCCTGCACCCAGTCCTGCACGCCCGGCAGGGCGCGCACGCGGCGCACATAGGCGTCGATGGCCGGTGCCACGGGCAGCTCATAGGTCGCCAGGCGCATGCACACGGGGGCGAAGAAGGCATCGACGATGCTGAACTGGTCGTACAGCATGGGGCCGCTGGCCGTGGACAGCAGCGGTTGCCACAGCTCGGACAGGTGCTGCACATCGTCGCGCAGTGCGACGTTCTCTGCCCATAGCCGCGCGCCGACCTCGGGCAGCTGGGCCTCGATGTTCATCGGGCACAGCGAGCGCAGGGCGCCGAAGCCGCTGTGCATCTCGGCGCAGAGGCTGCGCGCGCGGGCGCGGTTCAGCGCCAGCGTGGGCCACAGGTGCTTTTCAGGGAATTTCTCGGCCAGGTACTCGCAGATGGCCAGGCTGTCCCAGATGGCCATGCCTTCATCCATGAGCACAGGCACGCGGCCCGAGGGCGAGAGCGCGCGGGCGCGCTGCTTGAAGGCGGACTGCTCCTCGAAGCTGTCAAAGCGCAGCATGACCTCTTCGAAAGCAATGCCGGCCTGGCGCATCAGCACCCAGGGGCGCATGGACCAGGACGAATAATTCTTGTTGCCGATATAGAGCGTGAGCATGGCCGCAACCTCCGCGATAGGCCCTACAGCTTAGCAAGCATGGCAGGAAAACCCATGTAGGAGCCGGGCGCTGCCTGGGCGCGCTCTAATGCGTGCCATGCAAAACGATAGCTCTTCTCCCCAGGCGCCAGCGGCGCGCCACACGGCTGCGCTGGTCCTGTTTTCCGGCGGCCAGGATTCGACCACCTGCCTGGCGCAGGCGCTGTCGCTGTACGAGCGCGTCGAGACCCTGGGTTTTGACTATGGCCAGCGCCACAGCGTGGAAATGCAGGTGCGCCAGCAGGTGCGCGAGCGGCTGTCCAGGGACTTTCCCCAATGGGCTCCGCGCCTGGGCGATGACCATGTCCTCTCGCTGGACGTGCTGCAACAGATCGGCGGCTCCTCCCTGACCGAGGACGTGGCCTTCGCCATGCAGGCCGACGGCCTGCCCAACACCTTCGTGCCCGGCCGCAACCTGCTGTTCCTGACCCTGGCCGGCGCGCTGGCCTACCGGCGCGGCCTGTCGGTGATCGTCACCGGCGTCTGCGAGACCGACTACTCCGGCTACCCCGACTGCCGAGACGACACCATGAAGGCCATGCAGCTCGCCCTGAACCTGGGCCTGGAGCGGCGCCTGCGCATCGAAACGCCCCTGATGTGGATAGACAAGGCCCAGACCTGGCAAATGGCCCACGACCTGGGCGGCGACACCCTGGTGGACCTCATCCAGCGCGACACCCACACCTGCTACCAGGGCACGCGCGAGACGCTGCACGACTGGGGCTACGGCTGCGGCACCTGCCCCGCCTGCGACCTGCGCTCGCGCGGCTGGAAGCAGTGGCAGGTACAGCGCGCACAGGCCAGCTAGGCGCCGGCAAAGAGCCATCTGGCGCAGCGCGCAAAACCGGCGCGGCCCAAGGCGAGGGACACCGAGCAAGGGCCGCCCCGCAGCGAGGGTGTCGTCCCCCTCCCTTGCGAAGCAAGTAGAGAGGGGGAAGGCGTGCAGCGCCTCAGGGGGTGCTTTTTCTACACCGGCCAGACGACCCCATGGTCATTCAGGATGGCATCCAGCGGCAGGTCATGCGGCTCGGGCTCGAACTCGTCCACATAGCCGCAGCCGTAGCCCAGGCCCACGGTGAAGGGCTTGGGCTGCAGTTCGGCCAGGGTGCGGTCGTAGAACCCCCCGCCATAGCCCAGGCGGTAGCCGCCGGCCGCGTAGCCCACGCAGGGCACGAACAGCAGGGTGGGGGTCAGGGTCTCGGTGTCCTTGGGCTTGGGAATGCCGTAGGCATCCTCTTCCATGGGACAGCCCGGGTACCAGGCGTGAAAGCTGAGTGTCTTACGCTGCTTGTCAATCACCGGCAGTCCGATTCGGCGCCTTTGTGGGGTACCCTGTAGCTCGCCATCTTCCTTCCAGCGGTGAAGCGCGGGCAGCGGATCGAACTCTCCCTTGATCGGCCAATAGGCGCCGATCACGGTGTCGGGCCGCTGTATCAGCCAAAAGCGCATGACCTGTTGCAGTGCGTCGGCGCGCTGCAGTCGGTCGGGAAGATTGAGGCGCTGGTCTATCAAGCTGCGGCGCAGGGCTGCTTTGTCCATCAGATAATTTCCTCCATGCACTGGCTGAAGATTTTGACACCGCTTTTGGCGGCTTCCCTCTGGACCACCGCAGCCACGCCTGCGCTGGCGCAAAACCGTGGCGACGATGTCTTGCTGGAAATGCAGCAGGCCTTCCGCAAAGGCGACAAGGCCAAGCTCACGCAGCTGCTGCCTTCTGCGCGTGGCCATGTGCTCGAACCTTGGGCCGCGTACTGGGAACTCAAGGCCCGGCTGGATGAAGCCAGTGCCGATGAGATTCTGGGGTTTTTCAAGCGCTGGCCCGGCACCTACCAGGAAGACCGGCTGCGCAACGACTGGCTGCTGCTGCTGGGGCAGCGCCGCGACTGGGGCATGTTCGACCAGGTGCATGGTGCATTTCGCATGCGCGATGACCGCTCCGTCAGCTGCTACGCCCTGCTGATCGACAGCATCAAGGGCCAGCCTGCTGCCAACCTGGGCCAGCAGGTGCGCGACCTGTGGTGGGCCCAGCGCGACGCCGACGACGGCTGCACCTACGCCGCCGGCGAGCTGTACGCGGCCAAGCAGATCAGCGAACCCGAAGTCTGGCGCAAGGCGCGCCAGGCGGCCGAGGCCAATCGCCAGAAGGCCACGCGCGATGCGGTGGCCATCGTCGCTCCCGAGGCCTTGCCCCAGGTGGCGCAGGTCTTTGCCTCGCCCGCCAAGTACCTGGCCGGACAGACGCGCGTGCGCGGTGCCGTGCCCAAGGAGCTGGCGCTGCTGGCGTTGATCCGCATGGCCTCCAGCGACCCGGCGGCGGCGGCCACCCAGCTCGAAGGCGGCTGGGGTGCCCGGCTGACGGCCGAGGAGAACAACTGGGCCTGGGGCGTGATCGGCAAGCAGGCAGCACTCAAGCTGCAGCCCGAGGCGGCGACCTATTTCGGCAAGGTGCGCAAGGACGGCGACCTCAGCGATGAACTGCTGGGCTGGAAGGTGCGTTCCGCGCTGCGCGCCGGCGACTGGCGCACGGTGCGCCGCGCCATCGACGCCATGGGTGCCGAGCGTACCGATCCCACCTGGACCTACTGGAAGGCGCGTGCCCTGCTGTCAGGCCGCCCCAGCGAGCAGGAGCGCTCCGAGGCGCGCCAACTGCTGGAGGACATGGCCGGCCCCGGCAGTTTCTACGAGCAGCTGGCGCTGGAGGATATCGGCCAGCGCGTGGCGGCGCCACCTCCGCCTGCGCCGCCCACGGCACAGGAGAAGGCCGCCGCCCGCGCCAACCCCAGCCTGGTGCGCGGCCTCTACGCCATCCAGAACGGCCTGCGCAGCGAAGGCGTGCGCGAATGGAACTACGCCACCAACCTGCACCAGGCCGGCGGCATGAGCGACCGCGAACTGCTGGCCGCCGCCGATCTGGCCTGCCAGCAGCAGGTCTGGGACCGCTGCATCAACACCAGCGAGCGCACCCGCAGCTTTGCCGACTGGAACCAGCGCTTTCCCATGCCTTTCCACGACACGGTGCTGGCGCGCTCGCGCTCCATCGGCCTGGACCCGGCCTACGTCTATGGCCTGATCCGCCAGGAAAGCCGCTTCATCATGGACGCCCGCTCGGGCGTGGGCGCCTCGGGCCTGATGCAGGTCATGCCGGCCACGGCCCGCTGGACGGCGCGCAAGATCGGCATGACGGACTTTTCCCCGTCCATGATCAATGACCGCGAGGTGAACATCACCATCGGCACCGCCTATCTGAAGCTAGCGCTGGACGATTTCGACGGTTCCATGGCGCTGGCTGCGGCCGGCTACAACGCCGGTCCCGGCCGCCCGCGCAACTGGCGCAACGGCCCGGTGCTCGACGCCGCCATCTGGGCCGAGAACGTTCCCTTCACCGAGACGCGCGACTACGTGAAGAAGGTGCTGTCCAACACCACCAACTACGCGGCGCTCATCACGGGCCAGCCCCAGTCGCTCAAGAGCCGCCTGGGCACCATCGGCCCCCGCGATGCAGCCACGCCCGACCCCAGCAAGGACCTGCCCTGAGCCGCACTTGACATTCCTGCGGGGTGCAGCGTCGCCTGGCGTTGCTACACTTGGTTACCGACAGGCGGGCCGCATGCCGCGGCCCCGGATACCGCAGGGGTTTCAACAATGACAACAACATGGAGCCGCGCGGCCTGGGCCGCGCTGGGTCTTGCATGGGCGTGTACGGCGGCAGCGCAGCCGGTCTACAAATGGGTGGACGCGGAGGGGCGCACGCATTACGGATCGCAGCTGCCCACCGACCAGGCTGATGCCGGCCAGATCAAGGTGTCGCCCAATGGCAGCTCGGGCGCAGGCTCGGGCCGGTTTGGCGAAGAGCGCAATCCCGACGGCACGAAGAAGCTGCCCAAGCAGGTGCGCGAGCTGGCGGACGGCGTGGCCAAGGGCCTGAGCAAGGTCGACTCCAAGGAGGTGCCGCTGAACTGCGCCGCCGCCGTGGACAACATCCGCAGCCAGGTGGACACCATGGTCGAGAACGGGCAGAAGAACGTCAAGGGCGGCTACATCACCCAGGCGCAGTTCGATGCAACTGCGGGCAAGTTCCGCGAGGCGCGCACCCATGCCACGGTGGCCGACTGCCAGGCCGCCACGGGCCGCTCCAAGGCCATGTACCAGTGCATGTCCAGCAGCTACAACCACCTGATCGGTTGTGCCGAGAAGCACAAGCCCTGAAGCGATCCGATCCCTCAGGTCTGCGCCCACATGCGCAGCAGGTTGTGATAGTGGCCCGCGAGGCTGAGGGTTTCATCGGTCTCGCCCAGTTTTTCGCGCAGGCGCTGGATGGTCTGGTCCATCTCGAACAGCATGGCCCGGCGTGTGTCGTCACGCACCATGCTTTGCGCCCAGAAGAAGGCGCATACGCGCTCGCCCCGGGTGACGGGCTCCACGCGGTGCAGGCTGGTGGAGGGATAGAGGATCAGGTCGCCGGCCGGCAGCTTGACCTCGTGCGTGCCGTAGGTGTCCACCACGACCAGCTCGCCGCCGTCGTAGTCCTCGGGATCGCAGAGGAAGAGGGTGCAGGACACATCGGTGCGCATCCACTGCTGCGCGCCTGGCAGGCGCCGCGCCGCACCGTCCACGTGCAGGCCATAGGTTTCACTGTCCGCATAGCGGTTGAACAGCGGCGACATGGTGCGCGCGGGCAAGGCGGCACTGAAGTACAGCGCATTGGCCGCCAGCGCCTGCTCGATGATGCGGCCCTGCTCCAGTGCCACGGGCAAGTCTTCGGGCAACTGGCGGTTGCGCTTGACCCGGGCGCCCTGGCTGCCTGCCGTGGCACGGCCATCCACCCAGTCGGCGGCATCGATGGCCGAGCGGATGGCGGCAACCTGCTCGCGCGTGAGCACATGGGGAATGTGCAGCATCATGGTGTATGTCCTTGCATCGGGAAGCCCCGGCGGGGAGAGGGGCTGACGGGGGCGATGGCCGGGTGCCCGGCCCTTGCATTCAGAACTTCAGCGTCGCGACCAGTCTGGCCGAGCGTGCCGTACCCGGGATGTAGCGCGCGCCGCCGTTGTTGAGGCTGGCCACGTATTTCTTGTCGGCCAGGTTGTAGATATTGAGCTGAAGGCGCAGGTTCTTGCTGACCTCGTAGGCCATGAAGGCGTCATACACCCAGTAGGCCTGGGCGCTGGGCATATTGGTGGTGGCCTGCACGGCGGAGTTGCTGACCAGGCGTGCCATCCTGTCCATGTAGCGGGCTCCTCCGCCCAGGGTCAGTCCGTTGCCGAAGCGGTAGGTGCTCCAGCTGGTGAAGCTCAGCCTGGGCGACCAGTTCAGGTGCGCGCCGGTCTGGGAGGACGTGCCCTGCGCTATGTTGGTGTTCATGCGCGCCAGGCCGGCCGTGATGTTCCAGGCCGGTGTCATCTGGCCGACGGCGCCCAGCTCAATGCCCTTGACCTGCTTCTTGCCGTACTGGGTGACCACGCCGGTGACGCTGTCCCGGGTGCCCAGGTCATTGCGCACCGTGGTCTGGAACAGCGCGGCCGTCAGCAGCAGTCGCCTGTCCAGGATGTCCCACTTGGTGCCCATTTCCAGGTTGGTGGCCTTGGAGGGGTCCATGGCGGAGTGGTTGATGTTGCCCTCGGTGGCGCTGAGCGCGAAGTTGCTGCCGCCCGGCGGCTGCTGCGACGTCGAAATGCCGGCGTAGATGCTGCCGTACTCCACGGGCTTGAAGACCAGTCCCAGCTTGGCACTGAGCAGGCTGCCGCTGCTGCCCAACTGGGTGGTGGTCTGCGCACCCGTGCTGGCATTGGGCGCCGTGGTGTTGTCATTGGCGCTGCGGTAGCGGTCCCAGCGCAGGCCACCGTTGAGCTGCCACTGCGGGCTGAACTCGATGCTGTCGAAGGCGTACAGCGCAAGGGTCTTGGTATCGCCTTCGTTGAGCTGGCCGGTATAGCGGATGTCCTGGCCCGTGATCGCATCGCTGACGCTGGGATCGTATAGATTGGCGGGCGCCATGGCGCCTGCGCCCGTGCGCCCCCGGGAGGTCTGCTTCTCGTAGATCAGCTCCAGGCCCGCGCTCAGCGCATGCTGCAGCCCGCCGCTCCTGAAGTTCGATGAAAGGCTGGTCTGGTTGGTGAACAACTGGTTGGATTGCCAGCGCAACTGGCGCGAGCGTGAGGCGGTCCAGGTGGCGGGGTCCGGGCGACCCACGGCGCTCGCGCCGCTTCCGTCGCTGACGATGCCCGAGGTGCCCGTGAGCAGCTGGTCGATCTTGCTGCGCCCCACGCGCGTGATGTTGCGCACCGTGGTGCCGGCCGACAGGTCGTGCTCGAAGCGCACGGTTGCCTGGTTCAGCTCGGTCTTGCTGAAGTCGCCCAGGCTGCCGTAGAAGTTGGACGGGTCCACGGGGCGGACGTCCCCGAGGCCCAGTGCGGACAGTGCGCCGTTGTAGAAGCCCGGCAGTCCCACGGTGGGCACGCCGCCATCGGGCCGGTTGTCGTATTGCAGCAGTTGCATGTCGGCAAGCAAGCGTGTGGGCGTGCCCAGACCCAGGGCCAGCGATGGCGCCATGCCCATGCCCTGGTTGCGCACGAAGTCGCGGCCTGCGACACCACTGCTCTGGACCATGGCGTTCAGACGCAGGGCGGCGGTGTCGCCGAGCTGCCGGTTCAGGTCTGCAGTGGTGCGGTTGGTGTCGGCGGTGCCGGTGCCAAGGCGTATCTGCGACAGATCGCCCAGCATCGGCAGCTTGGTGCGCATGTTGATGCTGCCGGAAGGCGCGCCGCGCCCGTACTCGGAACCCGAGGCGCCCTTGACGATCTCGATGTCCTCGATGTTGAAGGTGTCGCGCACCGAACTGCCCAGGTTGCGCACGCCGTCGATGAAGATGCTGCCCGTGGTGTCGAAGCCGCGCATGAAGATGTTGTCCTTGCTGTTGGAGTTGCCGCCTTCTCCCAGCAACAGGGTCACGCCGGGCGTGTTGCGCAAGGCTTCCTGCAAGGTGGTCGCTTCCTGTTCCTCCATGACTTCACGGCGTATCACCGACAGGGTCTGGGGCGTGTCCACCAGTGGGCGGGTGAACTTTGGGGATGCTGCCTTTTGCGCCTTGTAGCCGCCGTCATGGCGGTCGCGGACCTGGACTTCCCTGAGTGTCAGGTCCAGCGGAGCTGGCATGGTGGGCTGCGCCTGGATCTGCATCGGCAGGCTCAGTGCCATCAGCGTGGCGGCGATGCCCACGGCATGCGGCCGTGTCGCAGCCGCGCAGTGCTTGCGGCCGGTGATGTGATTGGTGTGGTGAGCCATGCCCGCCTCCCTCGCTGTGCAAGATTGAATGCTGGCTGGCGGGGGGGCGGCTGGACGCGGAGCGTCGCTTGGCAGACCTGGAGCTTGCTCCTGATCAGCGTGGGCGAGAAGCCTGCAGGGGTGGCCGTGGATGGCCGGATGCCTTTGCTGATACACAAATGCTAGTCATTGTGATTTGCAAAAACTATAGGAAAGGTCTTAATTTTCTTTTTGTCTATTGGGCGGTTGGGCGACATTCAGGCATTGAGGATCCATTCCTCCTCACGCCGCGCCGCGCCGGAATGCACGAGTGCGTCCACCAGCGCACGGCCCCAATCGTCAGGGGGCTGGTCAGAGAAATACCGCGCATGCAGCATGCCGAAGTAGGGCGTGGCGGCCAGCCAGGCCAGCAGATCGGTGGTGCGTATGCGCTGCCAGTCCAGCAGCCGGTACTTGAGCAGCACCTTGGCCGCGTAGAGCGCGTGGCGCTCGGGGGCGCGCACAAAGCCGTCCAGGCGGCGGCGCGCCGTGTCCAGCGCGGCGGCCACGCCCGTGAAAACGCTGCCGTGGCCGGGGACGATGGTGAGCGGTGCCACGCCTTCGATCACGTCGAGCGTGGCGGCCACCTCGTCGAAGGCGCTCAGGCCCTCGATCTCGGGGAAGACCACGCCGAAGCCGTTTTCCCAGAGCGCGTCGGCCGAGATCAGGGTGCGGCTGGCGGGCTCGAACAGGATGATGGAGTGCGGATCGTGCCCGGGCGCGGCATGGATCTGCCAGTCGCGCCCCGACAGCCGCACGCTGGTGCCGGGCTGCAGCACGCCGGTCAGCGCAAATTGCGGGCATTCCTGGCCGGTGGGCGTGTAGCTCAGTGCAGCGGGGTTCCAGTCGCGCACGAAGGCGGCCTGGCCCGGTGCGGCGTAGGTTCTGGCCTGCGGCCAGTGCGCCTGCAAGGCAGCATTGCCGCCGCAGTGATCGCTGTGCAGATGGGTGTTGAGGATGCGTGCCAGCGGTTGGCCGGCCAGCGTCTGCTCGACCAGCAGCACGGTCTGCCCGGCATGGCTGACGTAGCCGGTATCGACCACGGCAGCGCCGTCGTCCTGCGGGTCGTCTACAGGGGCATCGGAATCGGCGGCGAAGACGATGTTGTTGGCCGACAGCCAGCCGCGCTCCAGCACGGTCATGCCGGGGGGCAGCGCGGCGCTGTCGCTGGTTGGGGCGGAGGTTGTCATGAGGAGGTGGGCGGTTTTGGCCCGAGGCTAACAGCCGCAGGCAGCCACGGCTGACGCGTGGGCTACAGCTGCGGCCGTGCGGGTTTCAGGCGGGATCGCGCAGGGCGCGCCTGAGGATCTTGCCTACGTTGGTCTTGGGCAGTTCGTCGCGGAACTCCACCGTGCGCGGGCGCTTGTAGCCGGTGAGCTGGTCATGGCAAAAGCGCATCACCTGATCCTCAGTCAGTGCCGGGTCGCTGCGCACCACGTAGACCTTGATGGCCTCGCCCTGGCGCTCGTCGGCCACGCCCACGGCTGCGCATTCGAGCACGCCGGGGCACATGGAGATCACGTTCTCCAGCTCGTTCGGATAGACGTTGAAGCCGCTGACCACCATCATGTCCTTCTTGCGGTCGATGATGCGGGTGAAGCCCTCCTGGTCCATCACGCCGATGTCGCCGGTGCGCATGTAGCCGTCGGCCGTGAAGGCCTTGGCGGTCTCGTCGGGCTGGTTGTAGTAGCCGCGCATGACGTTGGGGCCCTTGATGCACAGCTCGCCGGCCTCTCCCATGGGCAGGTCGCGGCCTTCGTCGTCCTTGATGGCGATAGAGATGCCCGGCAGCGGCAGGCCGATGGTGCCGCTGAAGGAGGTGGTGATGACGGGGTTGTTGGTGCCGATGGCGCAGGTCTCGCTCATGCCCCAGCCTTCGATCATCACGCTGCCCGTGACCTGTTGCCACTGGCGCGCCGTGCCCTCGCTGGCGGCCATGCCCCCGGCCTGCGACACGCGCAGTTGCGAGAAGTCCAGCTCGCGGAACTGGGCGTTGTTGAGCAGGGCGTTGAACAGGGTGTTGACGGCCGGCAGGATGTGGAAGGGCCGTTTTTGCAGCACCTTGACGAACTTGGGGATGTCGCGCGGATTGGGGATCAGGCTCAGGCTGGCGCCCATGCGCATGGCAAACAGGCTCACCGTGAGCGCGAAGATGTGATATAGCGGCAGCGCCGCGATGATGTGCGTGTCCTGGGCCTTCACGCGGCCATGCAGCGCGGGCGTGAACCAGGCATGGGCCTGCAGCGTGGCGGCCACGATGCAGCGGTGGGTGAGCACGGCGCCCTTGGACAGGCCCGTGGTGCCGCCCGTGTACTGCAGAAAGGCCACCGAATCCAGCCCCGCCTGGCTGGGCCGCAGCTCTTTCTGGGCGCCGCGCGCCAGCGCCTGGGAAAAGGTCGTGACCTCGCGCACTGTGCCGCCCGCCCCGTCCAGCGGCAGGCTGTAGGCCGGCACCATCTTGGCCAGGTGGCGCACGGCGAAGGTGATCCAGCTGCCGTACATGCCGCCCAGCAGATCGCCCATGGCCGTGACGCAGACATGGCGTATGGCGCTGCGCTCGATCACGTCGGCCAGGGTGTGGGCGAAGTTCTCCAGGATGATGATGGCCGTGGCGCCCGAGTCCTTGAGCTGGTGCTCCAGCTCGCGCGGGGTGTACAGCGGATTGACGTTGACGCAGGTGTAGCCGGCGCGCAGCACGGCCGCCATGCTCACGGCGAACTGCGGCACATTGGGCAGCATGATGGCCACGCGCGCATCGGGCTCCAGGCCCAGTCCCTGCAGCCAGGCGCCCAGGCGGGTGGACAGCTGGTCCAGCTCGCGGTAGCTCATCCAGCGGTCCATGCAGACCGAGAAGGGCAGGTCCGCATGCTGGGTGAAGGCCTCCTCCAGCAGGTGTGTGAGCGAGCGGTATTGCTCGGGATGCACCTCGTGAGGCACATCGGCGGGATAGTTCTTGAGCCAGGGCGCAGCGTCCATGCAGGGTACCTTGGGTTGCTGGGAAGACAGGGGGACAGCGAAGTTGCAGGCGCCGGTCGGCCGGCCACCGCTGCGGCCGATTCTGGTCAGGCGGGTGCTTTGCGGTCTACACGGGGTTGTCCTAGGGCTTGTGCTACGTTGGCTTCTTTTTTCATTGGGGACGGGCTGCCGTGAACGCACGCATTCTGCAAATGGTGGCGCTGGGCACGCTGGCGGGCGCCGCGGCCTGGCTGGCATGGTGGTGGCCGCGTTCACCCGGGCTGGCGCTGGCGGGGGCGCTGCTGGGCCTGTGCTGGCCGGGCCTGCACCTGGGCCTGCAGATGGTGTTGATGCGCCGCGTGGTGCGCAAGGCGGGCGCGCCCGTGCCGTCATGGCGCACGGTGGCGGCAGCCTGGTTGGCCGAGTGGCGGTTGGCCGTGCAGGTGTTTGGCTGGCGACTGCCGTTTCGCGCCCGTGCCGAGGCCGATGGCTGGCCTGAGGGCGGCACCACCGGCCAAGTGGGTGTGATGGGCCAGGTGGGCGTGGTGCTGGTCCACGGATTCTTCTGCAACCGCGCGGTCTGGGCGCCCTGGCTGCGGCGGCTCAAGAAAGGCGGCATTGCCTGCGCGGCCATGACGCTGGAGCCGGCGCATGGCGCATCCATCGACGCCATGGTGGCCGACCTTGACGCCTGCGCGCGCCGCATGACCCAGGCCACGGGGCGCGCTCCGCTGATCGTGGCGCACAGCATGGGCGGCCTGGTGGTGCGGGCCTGGCTGGGGCAACTGTCGGCGCAGGAGCGCCCGCAACTGGCGGCCCATGTGGTGACGCTGGCCACCCCGCACCGTGGCACCTGGATGGCGCGCTTCGCCCATGGCCTGCCGGCGCTGCAGATGCGCACGGACAGCCCCTGGTTGCAGCGCCTGGGGCCGCCGCCCTCGGACGTGCCCTTCAGCTGCTGGTGGAGCTGCTGCGACAACATCGTCTTTCCATTCCCCGTGGCCACGCTGCCGGGGCAGGATGCGCACCGCCTGGACGATGTGGCCCACGTGCAGCTGGTGTTCGACGAGCGCGTCTGGCGCTTTTGCCTGGCGCTGCGCGAGCGGCTTCAGGCTGCAGATTCCTGCAGCGCCGATTCCTACAGAGCGACCTCGCCCGGCAGCAGCGCATCTGCCGCGACGGTGGGCTGATCGCGCAGCTGGCGGTACAGCGGCTCGAAATCGGCGGCCGTGAGGTCGAACAGCTGCTGCAGGTCGTCGATCACGAAGTAGGTGTGCTGGTAGCTGTCGATCTTGTAGAGCGTGCGCATGGCGCGCTCCAGCGACAGCGGCAGGCGCTGCGGCTCGGGGCTGCGCACCGAGTAGTTGAGTTCGCCCGATGAACTGAGAATGCCCGCGCCATAGGCGCGCAGGCCGCCCTGCTCGCGGATCAGGCCGAATTCGATGGTGTACCAGTACAGGCGCGACAGCATCTCGCAGGCGCCCAGCTCGGCCGCCTTGAGCCCGCCCTGGCCGTAGGCCTGGATGTAGTCGGCGATGACGGGGTTGAACAGCAGCGGCACATGGCCGAAGAGGTCGTGGAAGACATCGGGCTCGACGATGTACTCGAACTCCTCGGGCTTGCGGATCCAGTCCGTGACCGGGAATTTGCGGTTGGCCAGCAGCGAGAAGAAGGGCACCTCGGGAATCAGCCCAGGCACGCCGACGATCTCCCAGCCCGTGGCGCGGCGCAGGCGCTCGTTGACTTCCTCGAAGCGCGGAATGCGGTCCTTGGCGCCCAGCGAGGGCAGGGCGTCGATGAAGTGCTGGCTTGCCAGGCCCGGCAGCAGGGCGGACTGGCGCTCGTACAGGCGCCGGTAGGTGTCGTGGTCGGCCTCGGTGTAGGCGTCGTAGTCCTGCGCGCAGGTGTAGTCGCCGCTGGCGCGGCTGTAGTCGCCGCGCGGGGGGCGGTCGGCTTGGCCGTAGACCACGGGTGCCACACCGGGGGCGTGGGCGGGGGCGTGGGACGAGGTGGGGGTCGCTGCGGTGCTCATCATGGTGCTCTCCAAGGATCTTGTCATTGCCGCCCCGGGCCGGGGGCAGGCAAGGCACCTGCGCGGCTCAGAGCTGGCGGATTCGGGCGGCCTGTACCAGCAGGCCGTATTTGCTGTGCTCGGAACGCACAAAGCGCGCGAACTCCTGCAGTTGCAGTTCTTCGGGCAGCACGCCCATGGCGGACAGGGTGTCCTGCACCGGGCGGCTGCGCATGGCCTGCGAGAACGCGGCGGCATGGCGCTGCGCCTGTTCCGCGGGCCAGCTGGCCGGCGCAAACAGGCCGAACCAGTTGGCCATGTTGAAGCCCTGCACCGTGTCGTTGAGGCTGGGTACCTCGGGCAGCAGGGGCGCGCGCTCCAGCGTGGTCACGGCCAGGGCCTGCAGCCGCCCTGCGCGGATATGCGGCAGCGAAGACGCCAGGCTGTCGAACAGCAGGTCGGCCGATCCGTCGAGCAGGGCCGACAGTGCCGGCTGCGTGCCGCCGAAGGGCAGGTGCAGCAGCGGCAGCCGCGTGAGCATCTGGTACATCTCGCCCGACAGGTGGCCGCTGCTGCCCGGCCCGCCCGAGGCATAGCGCAGCGGCTGGCGGTGCTTGGCAAGAAAGCGCTGCAGGTCCAGCGGCGTGCGTATGCGCCACTGGCGTGCCAGATCGCTGCGCATGACCAGCACATTGGGCATGCGCGCCACCAGCACCAGCGGCTGGAAGTCGCGCAGCGGGTCGTAGCCCAGCTGGGGCTGCAGCCAGGGCAGCACGGCATGGGTGGCGGCCGCGCCCATCAGCAGCAAGCGGTCCTGGGCGGTGGCCTGGGCCACCATGTTGGAGCCCTTGGCGCCGCCGTCGCCCGGCACATAGAGGATTTGGATGGCTCCCAGCTTCGCGGTGCTGGCCTCGACCAGCGGCCGTGCCGTGCGGTCCAGCGGGCCGCCGGCCGCGTAGGGAACGATCAGGGTCAGGGAGTCGGACTTCGCATCGCGCGTCTGGGCGGCGGAGGGCTGCTGGGCCTGCGCCGCCGCAGGCAGCCAGGGCAGGGCGGCCAGTGCTGCCAGCAGGCTGCGCCGCGCCAACCGGGCCGACGGCTGCGGGCCGGCTGGCGCAGGCGCTCGGGCATGGCGTGACATGGCGCGGTTGGCGTCGTGGCGGGGCGTCATGGCGTGAAGCGAAATGGAGGCGATCCCCGCAGTATAGGCAGCGTGGGCAGGCCGGAAGGCGTGGACGATGCATGTCCCGTTGGCGCTTGACTGTTTGCGCGCAGGCCTGGGCGGCAGCCTGGTTCAGCGGGGCATTCATGGGGATCTCCGGCCAGTTCAGTGCAGGACAGTCGGACGGGCGCCATGGCCGGCGCCTGCGTCTTCTCGATCGGTGCTGTCACTGTAGGCGGGAGGGGCTTCAGCTTTTTGCCGTTTGCCCGTGGAGGGAAAATGCGAAATGCATGAAAATTGCGGAATTCTTTCGTTTATCGCAATTTAACTGGTTAATTCGGGTTAACCCTGAAGAAATCCGTACTTATTTACGAGTCCACCGCCATGAGCGCCACGCACAACATCGACAAACTGGATCGGGCCATTTTGCGCCGCCTGCAGGCCAACGGCCGGGAAACCTATGACGTCATCGGGGAGCAGGTCGGCCTGTCTCCCAGCGCCGTGCTCCGCCGGGTCAAGCGCCTGGAAGACGGCGGTGTGATCGATCGCTACGTGGCCCTGGTCCAGCCCGAGACGGTGGGCCTGGGGCTGACCGCCTATCTCAACGTGCGCCTGGAAAAGTACACCGAGACCAGCAAGCGCAACCCCATGGACGTGTTCCGCGCCAGCGTGCAGACTTGGCCCGAGGTGGTGGAATGCGTGTCACTGACCGGCGAAATGGACTACCTGATGCGCGTGGTCGTGGCCGATATGCAGCACTACACGCGCTTCGTCATGGACACCTTGCTCAAGCACCCCAGCGTGCAGGACTGCAAGACCAGCTTCGTGATGGACCGGGTGAAGGTGACCACGGCGGTGCCTCTGTAGCCACGAAGGCTCGGACAGGGGCCTGGCCGTCGAGAGGTGTAGGGAGGGAAAATTGGTTTGCATGCCAAAACCTTACGGTTTTGTTGCATTGCAATATCTCCGTTGCTCGACATCGGGTTTTTACCTATATTTGAGCCATGAATGCATCCAAAGACTGGTTGAAGGCGTCCTGGCAGGCCGGCCGGGACATGTTGCGTGCGAGCGCAGGCCAGCCGCACCGTCCCGATGGGCGCTCCGCGTCCATGGTGCCCATTCGCTCGCTGGGCCCGTCTCACCGCGAGCGCGTGGTGGCGCATTTGCTCAAGCTCGATGAAGGCGACCGCTACCTGCGCTTCGGCTATGCCGCCAGCGACGAGCAGGTCCGCCGCTATGCCATGCAGCTCGACTTCGAGCGCGATGACATCTTCGGCATCTACAACCGCCGTCTCGAACTGATCGC
Organism: Delftia sp. Lp-1; assembly: GCF_020523835.1. Taxonomy (NCBI): domain Bacteria; kingdom Pseudomonadati; phylum Pseudomonadota; class Betaproteobacteria; order Burkholderiales; family Comamonadaceae; genus Delftia; species Delftia sp. Lp-1. The sequence continues at coordinate 682,484 of NZ_JAJALJ010000003.1, forward strand.
CATGGCGCACCTGGCCTTTGCCTCGCATCCCGAGCACAAGAGCTGCGCCGAATTCGGCGTCTCCGTGCTCAAGCAGGCACGTGGCCGTGGCTATGGCGGGCGCCTGTTCAACCGCGCCGTGATCCATGCACGCACCAAGGGCGTGTCCATGATGTTCATCCACGCGCTGTCGGAGAACACGGCCATGCTCAGGATTGCGCGCAAGGCCGGCGCCACCATCGAGCGCGATGGTTCCGAATCCGAGGCCTACCTGCAACTGCCGCCCGCGGGCATCGACACGCACATGGCGTCTCTGATGACCGAGCACATCGGCGAGGTGGACTACCAGTTCAAGAAGCAGGCCAAGCAGTTCTGGGATTTCCTGGCCGACGTGCAGGAAATCCGCCGTGGCGTGCAGGATGGCCGCCACCAGGCCGGCGAATAAGCGCAAAACGCCGCAAGGGGATTTGGCGCAGCGCATGCAGGGGTGACGGAGCAATCCGCTATCCTTGCAGCTTGTTTCACTACCGCACGTCCTGCACTCCAAGACAGTGTCCGACCCCCATCCTGCGCGCTCTTCCGAGAAGGAAAGCAAGCGAAGCTTCCTGCAAAAGGTGGCCGAGTTCATTCACCCGGCCCCCGACTCTCCCGACGAGCTGATCGAGACCCTGGCCGACGCCGAGGACAATCAGGTCATCGGCCCCGAGTCGCGCGTCATGCTCGAACGCGTGATCCGCATGGCCGACATGACGGCCGGCGACGTCATGGTCGCAGCCCCTCGCATGGACCTGGTCAACATCGACGCGCCGTTCGATGAATTGCTGCACCAGGTCATTACCACGGCCCATTCGCGCTTTCCGGTCTACCAGGGCGAGCGCGAGAACATCATCGGCATCCTGCTGGCCAAGGATCTGCTCAAGCTGCAGCGTTCGCCGGACCTGAACATCCGCGCCCTGCTGCGCCCCGCCGCCTTCGTGCCGGAGAGCAAGGGCCTGAACGATCTGCTGCGCGAATTCCGGGGCAACCGCAACCACCTCGCCGTGGTCATCGACGAGTTCGGCCGCGTGGCGGGCCTGGTGACCATCGAGGACGTGCTGGAGGAAATCGTCGGCGAGATCGAGGACGAGTTCGACATTCCCGAGGACGAGGGCGACATCTTCGCCCTGGCCGACAACAGCTACCGCGTGGCGGGCGACACCACCATCGAGCATGTGAACGAGACCTTCGAGGTCGCCCTGCATGCCCGCGATCCCGACGATGAGTTCGACACCATCGGCGGCCTGATCGCCCACGAAATGGGCCATGTGCCCAAGCGCGGCGAGCAGATCCATCTGGCGGGCCTGGAATTCACCGTGCTGCACACCAAGGGCGGCGCCGTGCGCTGGTTCAAGGTGGTGCGTGATCCCGCTGCCGACAGCCTGCTGCGCAGCTGAGCGCTGCGCCTGAACCTGCCCTTGGCTGGACCTCTCTCACCCGAGACCTACCTCTTTTTGCGCACAACCGGCCGATGCCCCTGTCCAGTTCTTCCGCTTTCTCGCAAGACGGCCGGCGCATGGGCCGGTTCGCCCATGGCGTGCTGCTGCTTGTCGCGGGTGCGGCACAGGCCCTGTCGCTGGCCTGGCCCTGGGCGCGCGGGCAAGGTGACGGGCCGCTGAGCCTCATCGGCGGCTATGGCCGCCCGCTGTGGTGGCTGCAAATTCTGTCGCTGGCCGTGCTGGCGCGCGCCCTGCAGACGGCGCAGCGTCCGGCCCAGGCGGCAGGGCGTGCCATGCTGTTCGCCACGGCCTGGCTGGTGGCCACCTTCTGGTGGCTGTTCATCTCCATGCATGTCTATGGCGGCCTGCCTGCGCCGCTGGCCGTTGCCGCCGTGCTGGCGCTTGCGGCGTTTCTGGGCAGCTACTACGCGGTGGCCGCCTGGGGCTGGCAAAGGCTGCGCCCTGCTGGTGCGGCGGGTGGCGCACTGCTGTTTTCCGCCGTCTGGCTGCTGGCCGAGCTGGCGCGTGGCTGGCTGTGGACCGGCTTTCCCTGGGGCGCGGGCGGTTATGCCCATGTGGAAGGCCCCTTGTCCGTGCTGCCGCGCTGGATTGGCGTCTATGGCACGGGCGCCGTGGCGGCCTGGCTGGCATATGGGCTGGCTGCCTTGCTGGACAGACAGCGTCTCCGGCCCGTCCGCCTGGTGGCCACTGCAGCGGCGCTGGTCCTGGCCTGGGGCGGGCTGTGGTGGCTTCGCGATGCCGCCATCAATGCACCGTCGGCCGAACGGCCGGCGCTGAGCGTGGCCTTGCTGCAGGGCAATATCCCGCAGGATGAGAAATTCGAGGCCGGCAGCGGCATTCCGCTGGCGCTGGGCTGGTACGGGCGCGAGCTGCGCGCGGCCACCGCGCAACTGGTCGTGGCGCCTGAGACGGCCGTTCCCCTGCTGCCCCAGCAACTGCCCGAGGAATACCTGGACCTGCTGCGCGAACCGTATCTGAAGAAGGACGGCCGGCAGGCTGCGCTGCTGGGCATCCCCCTGGGGTCGGAAGAGGCCGGCTACACGAACTCGGTCGTGGGCTGGCAGCCCGGCCAGATCCAGGACTACCAATACGACAAGCACCATCTGGTGCCCTTCGGGGAGTTCATCCCGCCGCTGTTCCGCTGGTTCACGCAGATGATGAACATACCGCTGGGCGACTTCAACCGCGGCGCGCTGGGCCAGCCCTCCATGGCCTGGGCCGGCGAGCGCCTGTCGCCTAACATCTGCTACGAGGATTTGTTTGGCGAGGAGCTGGGTGCGCATTTCGGCAACGCGGCGACGGCGCCGACGGTGCTGGTGAATTTCAGCAACATCGGATGGTTTGGCGACAGCGTGGCCATCGACCAGCATCTGGCCATCAGCCGCATGCGCGCGCTGGAATTCGAGCGCCCCATGCTGCGCGCCACCAACACCGGCGCCACGGTTGCCATCGACCACCGGGGTGTGGTCACGCAGGCGCTGGTGCCTTACGAGCGCGCCGTGCTGCAGGCCAGCGTGCAGGGGCGCGAGGCCTTGACGCCATTCGCACGCTGGGTACACGCGGCAGGTCTGGTGCCGCTGTGCCTGGCTGCCTTGGCGGTGCTGGCGGTGGCGTGGATCAGGCGCCGCAAGCGGCCGGTCCAGGGCCTGTAGCCAAGGCCCGCGACCTGGGTCGGCGTGGCTTTTGTGGCAGAGTTTTGATGCGGCCTCGGGGTTTTGTTGCAGTCTGGCAACGTTCAACCCCGATAATGCGCGGCTGCATGGTCCGCTGCGGGCCGCACCCATTCAGAGATAGAGGTGGCGTCAGTGCCGCCGTGGAGCAAGTTAGACAATGGCCGATTCTTTTTCGTATGAGCAACTGATCGCTTCGGGCGAAGGCAAGCTGTTTTCCGCAGACAGCGGACGTCTTCCCCTGCCTCCCATGTTGATGTTCGACCGCATCACGCACATCGACACCGATGGTGGCGCCCACGGCCTGGGCAAGATCGTCGCCGAACTCGACATCAAGCCTGATCTCTGGTTCTTCGATTGCCATTTCCGGGGCGATCCCGTCATGCCCGGCTGCCTGGGCCTGGACGCCATGTGGCAGTTGATCGGCTTTTACCTGACCTGGCTGCGCCTTCCCGGCCGCGGCCGCGCCCTGGGCGCCGGCGAGGTCAAGTTCACGGGCGAAGTGGGTCCTGACGTCAAGCTGGTGACCTACGAAATCAACATCAAGCGCGTGATCAAGCGCAAGCTCAACATGGCCATCGGCGATGCACGCCTGCTGGCCGATGGCAAGGAAATCTACGTGGCCAATGACCTGCGCGTGGGTCTGTTCCTGCGCGAGGGTGAAGGCCAGGGAACGGCAGCATGACCAAACGTCGCGTAGTCATCACCGGCGCGGGCATTGTCTCGTGCATCGGCAACGACCTCGATACCGTGGAGACCTCGCTGCGCGAGGGCCGCACGGGCATCAAGGCCATGCCGAAGTTCACCGAACTGGGCATGCGCAGCCAGGTGGCCGGTGTGCCGGAGATCGACGTCGAGGCACGGATCGATCGCAAGCAGCTGCGCTTCATGGGCGATGCGGCAGCCTATGCGCAGATCGCGCTGGAAGATGCCATCGCCCAGGCCGGCCTCACGCCCGAGCAGGTCAGCCATCCGCGCACGGGCCTGATCATGGGCTCGGGCGGCGGCTCGCCGGCCAACCAGATCGAGGCGGCTGACACATTGCGCGAGAAGGGCATTCGCCGCGTCGGTCCCTACCAGGTCACGCGCTGCATGAGCTCCACGGTGTCGGCCTGCCTGGCGACCAATTTCAAGGTCAAGGGCATCAACTACTCCATCACCTCGGCCTGCTCCACCTCGGCGCACTGCATCGGTGCTGCGGCACAGCAGATTGCCTGGGGCATGCAGGACGTTATGTTTGCCGGTGGCGGCGAAGAGCTGTCCTGGGGCATGGCCCTGCTGTTCGACGGCATGGGCGCCATGTCCAGCAAGCACAACGACCAGCCCGAAAAGGCTTCGCGCGCCTATGATGCCAACCGCGACGGTTTCGTGATCGCAGGCGGCGGCGGTGCCGTGGTGCTGGAAAGCCTGGAGCACGCCCAGGCCCGGGGTGCGAACATCCTGGCCGAAGTCGTGGGCTTTGGCGCCACCAGCGATGGCGAGGACATGGTCGCGCCCTCGGGCGACGGAGCCATCGCCTGCATGCAGCAGGCCCTTGAAGGCATCGAAGGCGGCGTGGACTACATCAACACCCACGGCACCTCCACGCCTGTGGGCGACATGCAGGAAGTGCGCGCCATGCGCGCGCTGTTCGGCGACCAGGTGCCGCCGTTCTCCTCCACCAAGTCGCTGACCGGCCACTCGCTGGGCGCGACGGGCGTGCAGGAAGCCATCTACTGCATGATCATGATGAACAAGGGCTTCATCGCAGGCTCGGTCAACGTGGACACGCCCGATCCGGCACTGGGCGACATGCCCCTGGTCACCCGCACGCGCGATGCCCGACTGAACACCGTGCTGTCCAACAGCTTCGGCTTTGGCGGCACGAACGCCTCGCTGGTGCTGCGCCGCTGGCAGGGCCAGTGAACACGCCCTGGTGTGTAAAAGGCGTGTCCTGAAGGAAAAAGCCCGCCTCCTGCGGGCTTTTTGCTGGCGAGCGCCGACAATGCGCAGGCCGGGCGGGAGGCTGCACCCCATGCTGCTGCCGGATCCCCGCCCCAAGAACAATGAAATTTTGCAAGGTTGAACCATGATTCTTGTCACAGGCGGCGCCGGCTTCATCGGCGCCAATTTCGTGCTGGACTGGCTGGCTGCCGGCGATGAGCCGGTGCTCAACGTGGACAAGCTCACCTACGCCGGCAACCTCAAAAGCCTGGAGAGCCTGCAAGGCGATGCGCGCCATGTGTTCGTGCAGGCCGACATCGGCGACGGCCAGACCCTGGCCCGTCTGCTGGCCGAGCACAGGCCGCGCGCCGTGGTCAACTTCGCGGCCGAGAGCCATGTGGACCGCTCCATCCATGGCCCCGAGGACTTCATCCAGACCAACGTGGTCGGCACCTTCCGCCTGCTCGAAGCCGTGCGTGGCTACTGGAGCGCGCTGGATGCCGAGGCCAGGACGGCCTTCCGTTTCCTGCATGTGTCCACTGACGAGGTCTACGGCAGCCTGGCGCCTGCGGCACCGGCCTTCACCGAAGACCACCTTTACGAGCCCAACAGCCCGTACTCGGCCAGCAAGGCCGCCAGCGACCATCTGGTGCGTGCCTGGCATCACACCTACGGCCTGCCCGTGCTGACCACCAACTGCAGCAACAACTACGGCCCGCTGCATTTCCCCGAGAAGCTGATCCCGCTGATGATCGTCAACGCCCTGGCCGGCAAGCCTTTGCCCATCTATGGCGACGGCATGCAGGTACGCGACTGGCTCTATGTGCGCGACCACTGCAGCGCCATCCGCCGCGTGCTGGAGGCCGGCAGGCTGGGCGACACCTACAACGTGGGCGGCTGGAACGAGAAGCCCAACGTCGAGATCGTGAACACCGTCTGCGCGCTGCTCGACGAGCTGCGCCCCAAGGCCGATGGCACCAGCTACAGCGCACAGATCACCTATGTGAAGGACCGCCCCGGTCATGACCGGCGCTATGCCATCGACGCGCGCAAGCTCGAGCGCGAACTGGGCTGGAAGCCCGCCGAGACCTTCGAGACCGGCATCCGCAAGACCGTGCAGTGGTACCTGGACAACCCCGAATGGGTGGCCGATGTGCAGTCCGGCGCCTACCGCGAATGGGTCAGCCGCCAGTACACCGACGGAGCCGGCGCATGAAGCTGCTGCTGCTGGGCCGCAATGGCCAGGTGGGCTGGGAGCTGCAGCGCAGCCTGGCGCCGCTGGGCGAACTGATTGCGCTGGACCGCCAGGGCGATGCCGGTGGCCAGGGCCTGTGCGGCGATCTCTCGCGCCTCGATGAACTTGCACGCACCGTGCGCGCTCTGCGCCCCGATGTCATCGTCAATGCCGCGGCCCACACGGCCGTGGACAAGGCCGAAAGCGAGCCTGACCAGGCGCGGCTGCTCAACGCGCTGGCACCCCAGGTGCTGGCGCGCGAGGCGGCGCAGATCGGTGCGCTGCTGGTGCACTACAGCACGGACTACGTCTTCGACGGCAGCGGCAGCGCCGCGCGCACGGAGACCGAGGCCACGGCGCCGCTGTCCGTCTATGGCAGCAGCAAGCTCGAAGGCGAGCAACTGATCCAGGCTTCGGGCTGCCGCCACCTGATCTTTCGCACCAGCTGGGTCTATGCGGCGCGCGGCGGCAACTTCGCCAAGACCATGCTGCGCCTGGCCCAGGAGCGTGAGGCACTGAGCGTGATCGACGACCAATGGGGGGCACCGACGGGCGCGGACCTCATCGCCGACGTCACGGCCCATGCCATTCGCCAGCTGCAGCGCCAACCCGGCGACCAGGGTCTGTATCACCTGGTGGCCGGTGGCGAGACCACCTGGCATGCCTATGCCAGCCACGTGATCGCCCGCGCCCGCGAACTCGCGCCCGACCGGCCCTGGAAGGTGCAGCGCATAGCTGCCGTGCCCACCAGCGCCTTTCCAACCCCGGCGCAGCGTCCGCACAATTCCCGGCTGAACACCCACCGGCTGCAGCAGACCTTCGGCCTGCGCCTGCCGCACTGGCAGGCCGGCGTGGACCGCATGCTGCAGGAAATCATCTGAGCGCGGCTGCGCGCTCCAGTAAGAACCCCAGGATTCAGGACATGAACCAGACACGCAAAGGCATCATCCTCGCGGGCGGCTCCGGCACCCGTCTGCACCCGGCCACGCTGGCCATCAGCAAGCAACTGCTGCCGGTCTACGACAAGCCGATGATCTACTACCCGCTGAGCGCCCTCATGCTCGCGGGCATCCGCGAGATCCTCGTGATCAGCACGCCGCAGGACACGCCGCGCTTCGAGCAGTTGCTGGGCGATGGTTCGCAGTGGGGCCTGAAGCTCGAATATGCAGTCCAGCCCAGCCCGGACGGCCTGGCACAGGCCTTTCTGATTGCCGAGGATTTCCTGGCAGGTGCACCCAGCGCCCTGGTGCTGGGCGACAACATCTACTACGGTCACGACTTTGCCAAGCTGCTCGAGCGTGCCGACCAGCGTAGCGAAGGCGCCACGGTGTTTGCCTACCACGTGCAGGATCCCGAGCGCTATGGCGTGGCCGAGTTCGATGCCCAGGGCAGGGTCCTTTCCCTGGAGGAAAAGCCCAAGCAGCCCAGGAGCAACTACGCGGTCACGGGCCTGTATTTCTACGACAGCCAGGTCGTTGAGCTGGCCAAGTCCATCAAGCCCTCGGCGCGCGGCGAGCTGGAAATCACCGACCTCAACCGCCTGTACCTGGACAAGGGCCAGCTCAATGTGGAGCTCATGGGCCGTGGCTATGCCTGGCTGGACACGGGCACGCATGACAGCCTGCTGGAAGCAGGGCAGTTCATTGCCACCCTGCAGCAGCGCCAGGGCCTGAAGGTGTCATGCCCCGAGGAGATCGCCTTCCGCCAGGGCTGGATAGATCGCGCCCAGCTCGAGACGCTGGGCCAGGCCCTGGCCAAGAATGGCTACGGCCAGTACCTGCTGCAGATCCTCAAGGAAAAGGCGCACGCATGAAGGCAACACCCCTGGCCATCCCCGAGGTGATGCTGATCGAGCCCAAGGTGTTTGGCGACGATCGCGGCTTTTTCCTCGAAAGCTTCAACCAGCAGGCCTTCAACCAGGCCACGGGCACGGACCACCAGTTCGTGCAGGACAACCACAGCCGCAGCAAGAAAGGCGTGCTGCGCGGCCTGCACTACCAGCTGCCGCCCCATGCCCAGGGCAAGCTCGTGCGCGTGGTGCGCGGGGCCGTGTTCGACGTGGCCGTGGACATCCGCAAGGGCTCGCCGACCTTCGGCCAATGGGTGGGAGCCGAACTGACGGAAGACAACCACCGCCAGCTGTGGGTGCCACCAGGCTTCGCCCACGGCTTCATGGTGCTCAGCGACAGCGCCGACTTCCTCTACAAGGCCACGGCCTTCTACGCGCCCCAGGCCGATCGCGGCATTGCCTGGGATGACCCTGCCATCGGCGTGCAATGGCCGCAACTGGATGTGGAGCTGTCGCTGTCGGACAAGGACCTCAAGCAGCCGCTGCTGGCGGATGCCGAGCTGGCCTGAGCCGGTTCACATCTGGTCCGGCAGCACCCCGCCCGGCACGGCTTCCTCCAGAAAGCCGGCGATCAGCCGGGTCTGGCGGCGTTCGCGCAGGCAGTACAGGTATTCGGGCAGGCACGGCACGGGGCCTGCGAAGGGCAGGACGACGATGTCGGGGTGGGCCGAGGCTTCATGCCGGGCGAAGACGCTGATGCCCATGCCGCGGATCACTGCCTCGCGGATGGCTTCGCGGCTGGCGATTTCCATGATGTGGCGCGGTGCCAGGCCGGCGGCGGCCAGCATCTGTTCGGTGAGCTGGCGCGTCATGGAGCCGCGCTCGCGCAGGATCAGCGTGTCGTGCACCAGATCGGACGCCTGCACCATGGTGCGCTGCGCCAGCCGGTGGCTGCGGTGCACCAGCAGGGCCAACGGGTCCTGGCCCAGCTCCACGCGCAGCAGGCGCGGATCGCTCTCCAGGTGTGACGAGGTCGCCAGGTCCACCTGGTAGTCCACCAGCGCCTGCACCATCTGGCGCGAGTTGCCGCCCACGATGGCCACTTCCACCCGCTCGAAGCGCCGCTGGTAGCGCTTGACGATGTCCAGCACGTAGTAGGGCGCCGTCGCGCCTATCCGCAGCTGGCCCTGGCTGGCATCGCCCGAATGGCGCAGCGCCGACTCCAGCTGGATGGTCTGAAGCAGCAATTGCTCGACCTGGGGCAGCAGGCGCAAGCCGGCATCGGTGATGGACAGCCGTCCGCCCTGGCGATGGAACAGCTCCACGCCGTAGTGCTCTTCCAGCGCGCGGATCTGGGTGGTCACGGTGGGCTGGCTCAGTGCGAGCTGGCGCGCGGCTTGCGTGATGCTGCCAAGGCGGGCGACCCAGAAAAAGGACTTGAGCTGCGTGACGAACATGGCGGGGTTGGAGGCAGGGGGGCGGCTCCATATTTCACCATGTCGCCGCAGCCTGAAGGCCTGCGGTGGCCGGGTATGTCCCGGGAAAAAACTCCTGCGCCCAAAGGCACACTTCTTGCATACCAGTTTGCGTGCCAGTTTGTGTGCCAGCTGATCATGGTTTTCGGCTGGTCTTGTGTCAGTGATTACTCGTGGTCAAGGAGCGCATCAATGGACATCCGCAACCCCTCGCCAGGTCTCTACAACGAAGATCTGGCGCCCACCAGGGACCGCCGCTGGGGCGCCTTCAGCATCTTCAACGTCTGGACTTCGGACGTGCACAGCCTCTGGGGCTACTACCTGGCGGCCAGCCTGTTTCTGCTGTGCGGCAGCTTCGTCAATTTTCTGATCGCCATCGGCATCAGTTCCCTGGTCATCTTTTTTCTGATGAACCTGGTGGGCTATGCGGGCGAGAAGACCGGCGTGCCCTATCCGGTGCTGGCGCGCGCCTCGTTCGGGGTCTGGGGCGCGAATCTGGCCGCGCTTGTGCGCGCCGTCGTGGCCTGCTTCTGGTACGGCGCGCAGACGGCGGCGGCCTCGGGCGCCATGGTGGCGCTGCTGGTGCGCAATGACGCCCTGCTGTCCTTCCACCAGACCACGCACTGGCTGGGCCATTCGGGGCTGGAGGTGATCTGCTACGTGGTCATCTGGGCCTTGCAGCTGCTAATCATCCAAAGGGGCATGGAGACCGTGCGGCGATTCCAGGACTGGGCCGGGCCTGCGGTGTGGATCGCCATGCTGGTGCTGGCCATCGGCCTGTGCGTGAAGGCCGGCGGCTTCAGCTTCGACCACGGCATTCCCATGGATGTGCTGCTGGACAAGACCAAGGATGCGGGGGTGAGCGGCGCGCCGGGCAGCTTCTGGGCGCTGATGGCCGTGGGCGCGACCTGGATCACCTACTTTGCGGCGCTGTACCTGAACTTCTGCGACTTCTCGCGCTATGCGAAGAACAAGGAGGCGGTCGCCAAGGGCAACCTCTGGGGCCTGCCCGTGAACCTGATCGCGTTCTCGCTGGTGGCCGGCATCACCACGATTGCGGCCTTCAAGGTCTATGGCGAGGTGCTGCTGCACCCCGAGCAGATCTCGGCCAAGTTCGACAGCTGGGTGCTGGCCCTGCTGGCCGCCGTCACCTTTGCCGTGGCCACGCTGGGCATCAACGTGGTGGCCAACTTCGTCTCGGCGGCGTTCGATATTTCCAACGTGTTTCCCAAGCGCATCGACTTCAAGCGCGGCGGATACATCGCCGCACTGATTGCCTTGGCTCTCTATCCCTTTGCACCATGGGAGGGCGGCGCTGCCCACTTCGTGAACGCCATCGGCGCCACCATGGGGCCGCTGCTGGGCATCATTCTGGTGGACTACTACCTGGTGGCCAAGGGCAACATCAACGTGGCCGCGCTGTATGACGAACATGGCGAATACCGCTACGAGGGCGGCTGGAACGTCAACGCGCTGATCGCCACCGGCATCGGCAGCGTGTTCTCCACCATCCTGCCCAACTTCACCAGCCTGCTGCCGGTCTGGTGGGGCACCTACGGCTGGTTCTTCGGCGTACTGATCGGCGGCAGCGTGTACTGGGTGATGGCCACGCTGCGCCCGCGCCGCATTCCGGCCGCGGCCTGAGGAGGCCGCCATGTCCGAGCCGCAGGATGCGCCGGCCACCGGGCCGGCCTTGATCGCCGAGCGTGTCATGCGCTCCATCGTCGAGCGCAAGCTGCGCCCTGGCGAACGCCTGGGCGAAAAGGAACTGGCCGAGGTCTTCGGCGTGAGCCGCACCATGGTGCGCGAGGCGCTGATGCAGCTGCAGGCGCGCGGCTTCGTCGAGGTGCGCTCGCGCCAGGGCTGGTACGTGGTCGAGCCCTCGTTCGAGGAAGCCCAGGAAACCTATGCCGCGCGCCGCGTGCTGGAGTCCGGCATGCTGCGCGACGCGGGCCGGCCGCTGCAGGCGGCCATACGCACGCTGCGCGAGCATGTGGCGCAGGAGCGCGGCGCCATCGCCGAGGCCGACAACGCCGGCCAGCGCAGCGTGCTGCTGGCCGACTTCCACGTCTGCCTGGCCGAGCAGATGGGCAACCGCTTTCTCACGGCCATGATGGCCGACCTGTCGGCGCGCACCACCCTGGTGTCTGCGCTGTACCAGTCGCAGACCGAGGCACAGCACTCCAATGCCGACCACGAGGCCATCGTCGATGCGCTGGCGGCCGGCGACATGGCGCGCGCCGAGCAACTGATGCGCGAGCACATCGACGCGCTGGCCGCGCGGCTGGATGAGAACCTTGCCCACCGCGCGCGCCTGCAGGACCGGCTGCTGGATGCGCTGCAGCCCCAGGCGGCCCAGGTGGCCCAGGCAACGCGCACAGGCAGGGGCAAGCCGCGCGGCTGACGAGACGGGGTGGGCGATGGGTGGGGCACCCAAATCCGCCAATACCCGCTTCGCCAAATTTCCGTTGTGTGACACGGGCGTTTCACCTGCGCTTCCTAAAGTGGGTGTCAGAGGTGGTGAACCTGCCACCTGTCCACGAACCCACAACGGAACTGCCACGCCATGCGCCACACCCTTGCCTCCCTGGGCCGCCGCCTCGCCATTGCCTCTGCGGCGCTGACCGTCGCCTCCTTCGCCACCCTTGTCCACGCGGCCAAGACAGAGCTGCTGGTCTACAGCGCGCTGGAGGCCGACCAGATCAAGGCCTACAAGAGCGGCTTCGAGAAGACCCATCCCGAGATCGAGCTCAAGTTCGTGCGTGACAGCACGGGCATCATCACGGCCCGCCTGCTGGCCGAAAAGGCCAATCCCCAGGCCGACGTGATCTGGGGCGTGGCCGCCACCTCGCTGATGCTGCTGGACAAGCAGGGCATGCTCCAGCCCTACGCGCCCAAGGGCCTGGACAAGGTGCGCGCCAACATGCGCGATCCGCGCGCCCAGCCGACCTGGGTGGGCATGGACCTGTGGTCCTCGGCCATCTGCTTCAACACCGTGGAGGCCGGCAAGCGCAAGCTGCCCGTGCCCGCCAGCTGGGCCGACCTGGTCAGGCCCGAGTTCAAGGGCACGATCACCATGCCCCACCCGGCCTCCAGCGGCACGGGCTACCTGATGGTCGCGGCCTGGCTGCAGATCATGGGCGAGGAAAAGGGCTGGGCCTACATGGACGGCCTGCACCAGAACATGGGCGTGTACACGCACAGCGGCTCCAAGCCCTGCCGCCAGGCGGGGGCCGGCGAGTTTCCCGTGGGCCTGAGCTTCGAGTACCGCGCCAGCAAGACCAAGAAGGACGGCGCGCCCATCGACATCGTCTTCCCGCAGGAAGGCCTGGGCTGGGACGTGGAGGCCACGGCCATCCTCAAGACCAGCAAAAAGCAGGAAGCCGCCAAGGCGCTGGCCGACTGGGCCGTCACGCCAGAGGCCAACAAGCTGTACGCCGCCAACTTCGCCGTGCTGGCCTTGCCCGAGGCGCAGGAGAAGCTGGAGTTCATTCCCGCCGATCTGGAAAAGCGGTTGGCGAAGAACGATTTCAACTGGGCCGCCGATAACCGCGACCGCATCCTGGCCGAGTGGAGCCGCCGCTACGAAGCCAAGGCAGAGAAAAAGTAAGCCGGAGCCACGCCATGCTGCGCATAGACCATATCGCCAAGCGCTACCGCGATCAGCAGGTGCTGCGCGGCATTGACCTGAACGTGGAGGCGGGCGAGTTCGTCAGCCTGCTCGGCCCTTCGGGCTGCGGCAAGACCACGTTGCTGCGCATCGTCTGCGGCATCGACATGCCTGACGAGGGCAGGGTGCTGTTCCAGGGCGATGACATCACGCGCTGGCCGGCCGCACGCCGTGGCTTTGGCGTGGTGTTCCAGAGCTATGCGCTGTTTCCCAATCTCACGGCCGCACAGAACGTGGCCTTCGGGCTGAACGGGCAGCCTGCGGCGCAGGCGCGCGAGCGTGTGGCCGAGATGCTGTCCCTGGTGGGCCTGGGCGCGCAGGCCCAGCGCTACCCGGCCCAGCTGTCGGGCGGCCAGCAGCAGCGCGTGGCCCTGGCCCGTGCGCTGGCGCCCCGGCCGCGCCTGCTGCTGCTCGACGAGCCGCTGTCCGCGCTCGATGCCCAGGTGCGCACCGAGTTGCGCAGCGAGATCCGCCAGCTGCAGCGCCAGCTGGGCATTGCTTCCATCATGGTCACGCACGACCAGGAAGAGGCCTTGTCCATGGCCGACCGCGTGGTGCTCATGCACCAGGGCCGCATCGAGCAGCAGGGCTCGCCCGAGCAGCTCTATGCCCGGCCCGTGAGCCAGTTCGCGGCCGGCTTCGTGGGCCGCATGAACCTGCTGCCGGCCACGGCCCAATCGGCGGACCAGGTGCGCATTGGCGAGGCCAGCCTGCGCTGCGCGCTGGCCGGTTTCGAGCCTGGCGCTGCCCTGCTGGTGGGCGTGCGGCCCGAGAGCGTGGTGCTGCACCCGGCCCAGCCCACGGCATTGGCCAACCTGTTCCGCGCCCGTGTGGTGGAGACCTCCTTCCTCGGATCGATGGCCCTGGTGCGCCTGTTCAGCCCCACGCTGCAATGCCAGGTTGACGCCCAGTGGCCCCTGCGCCACGACGTGGGCCTGCCCGACTGGCTGCAGGGCGAGGTGCTGATGGAGCTGCCCGCCGCTGCGCTGCAGCCGTTGGCGGCGCCAGACGTGAGGAAGGCCGCATGAGCGCGCATCCCATGGACACGGCCATTTCCGTGCCTGTGCCCGTGCCCGTCCCCGTGCCCGTGCCCGTGCCCGTGCCGGTGGACCGCTCCGTTCCCGCCCGCCGCAGCGCGCCTGCAGGGCCCGCGCGTCCGCGGGGGCGCAGCGCAGGCTGGGAGCGCTGGTGGCTGGGCGCCCTGGTGCTGGGCGCACTGGCCTGGCTGCTGGCCACCATCGCCCTGCCGGTCGCCAGCCTGCTGGGCAGGAGTTTCTGGGACGACACGGGCCGCTTCACGGGCCTGGCCCAGTTCATCACCTATGCGCGCATGCCGGGCGTGGCGCAATCGCTGTTCAACAGCCTGTGGCTGTCGGCCGTGAGCAGCACGGTCTGCGTGCTGCTGGCCTATGTCTACGCCTATGGCGTGGTGCGCAGCTGCATGCCGCTGGCGCGCTGGTTCCGGGGCCTGGCCCTGGTGCCGCTGCTGGCCCCCTCGCTGCTCATGGCCATCAGCCTGATCTACCTGTTCGGCAGCCAGGGCCTGCTCAAGGGCTGGCTGCAGGGGGGCTCGGCCTACGGGCCCTTCGGCATCATCGTGGGCTCGGTGCTCTGGACTTTTCCGCATGCGCTGATGATTCTGTGCACCACGCTGGCCTCGGGCGATGCGCGCCTGTACGAGGCGGCCGCCACGCTGGGCGCCAGCCGCTGGCGCAGCTTCCGCCAGGTCACGCTGCCGGCCAGCCGCTACGGGCTGATGATTTCCTGGATCGTGGTCTTCGTGCTCGTGGTGACCGACTTCGGCGTGCCCAAGGTCATTGGCGGCAACACGGCCATGCTGGCCACCGATATCTACAAGCAGGTCATAGGCCAGCAAAAGTTGTCCATGGGTGCCGTGGTGGCCATGCTGCTGCTGGTGCCTGCGGGCCTGGCCTTTGCGGCAGAGCGCCATTTGCGTGCGCGGCAGGCGGCGACCATGGGCGTGCGCTCCGTGCCGCTCGTGCCCCAGCCCCATGCGCCGCTGGACCGCGCGTTGCTTGCGTACTGCGCGCTGGTGGCGCTGGCGCTGCTGGCCGTCATGGGCACGGCCGTGCTGGCCTCCCTGGTCAGCTACTGGCCCTACAACCTCACGCTGACGTTCAAGAACTACCGCTTCGACATGATGGACGGCGGCGGCTGGGCCAGCTATGGCAACTCGCTGTCCATGGCGCTGGCCACGGCGGTGGTGGGGGCGGTGCTGAGTTTTGTGACCGCCTACCTGGTGGCCAAGCCACAGCGCTGGGCACGCACGCGCCAGTGGCTGCATGCCGTGGCCACGCTGCCCATGGCCGTGCCAGGGCTGGCGCTGGGCCTGGGCTACATCCTGTTCTTCAATGCCCAGGGCAATCCGCTGCATTTTCTGTACGGCAGCATGGCCATGCTGGTGCTGTGTTCGGTGGCGCATTTCTTCTCGGTGGCGCACATCACGCAACTGGCCGCGCTGCAACAGCTCGATGCCGAATACGAGCGCGTGGCCGATTCCCTGGGCGTGGCCTTCTGGACGCTGCTGTGGCGCGTGCACCTGCCGGTGTGCATGCCCGTAGTGATGCAGGTGGCCGGTTACTTCTTCGTCAACGCCATGACCACGGTATCGGCCGTGGTGTTCCTCTACTCGCCCGAGACCACGCTGGCCTCGGTGGCCGTGCTGGCCATGGACGACGCGGGCGACACCGCGCCCGCCGCCGCCATGGCCACGCTGATCTTTGCCACCGCCGCCACGGGCCGGCTGCTGATCGCGGCGCTGGATGCCTGGGTGCAGCGGCGCACGCAGCGCTGGCGCCAGCGCTGATCCCTTCTCTCTTCCTCCCTCCGTTTTTTTCCTATGAAGAACTACGACCTGATCGTGGTGGGGGCCGGCATTGTCGGCCTGGCCCACGCCTATGCGGCTGCGCGCCGTGGCCGCAGCGTGCTTGTCATCGAGCGCGACGCGGCCTGCATCTCCGCCTCCATCCGCAACTTCGGCTTTGTGACCGTCACGGGCCAGCAGGCCGGTGCCCACTGGCGGCGTGCCATGCGCTCGCGCGACACCTGGGCCGAGATCGCGCCGCAGGCCGGCATCGAGGTCGTGCACCGCGGCCTGTGGCTGACGGCGCGCCGCCCCAGCGCCGAGGCCGTGCTCCATGCTTTCCTGAGCACGGCGATGGGCGAGCGCTGCGAGCTGCTCACGCCGGCCCAGGCCGCCGAGCGCCATCCTGCACTGCGTACCGAAGATCTCAGCGCCGTGCTCTACAGCCCGCATGAACTGCGCGTGGAGTCGCGCACGGCCATTGCCCGGCTGGCGCGGTGGCTGGAGCAGGCCATGGGCGTGGATTTCCGCTTTGGCGAGGCCGTGCTTGACGTGGCCGCGCCCCGGGTGCGCAGCGCCCGCGCCAGCTACCACGGCGAACGCGTGGTGGTCTGCAACAACGCCGACCCGGGCGGCCTGTTCGCCGGCCTGTGGACGCCCCACCGCATCCAGCTGTGCCAGCTGCAGATGCTGCGCGTGCGGCCGCAGCCGGGCTTTCGGCTCAAGGGCTCGGTCATGGGTGACCTGAGCATGGTCAGATACGAGGGCTACAGCGCCCTGCCCGAAGCCGCCGCGCTGCGCGCCGAACTGGAGCGGGAGGAGGGCGAGAGCCTGGCCCACGGCATCCACCTGATCGCCGTGCAAAGCGCCGACGGCAGCCTGGTGGTGGGCGACTCCCACCACTACGGCGCAGCGCCCCAGCCCTTTGCCAGCGAAGCCGTGGACCGGCTGATGCTGCGCCACATGAACGAGGCCCTGCACCTGCGCGATGCGCAGGTGGTGGAGCGCTGGGTGGGCGTCTACCCGAGTGCGCAGGACGCGCCCTGCGTGGTGCATGCGCCCGACGATGCCACGCGCGTGGTGGCGGTCACCGGAGGTTCCGGCGCGAGCACCGCCTTCGGGCTTGCCGAAGAGGTCTGGAGCGCGTGGTGAGCGGCAGCCGGCCTACTTGCCGAACATCACCCACAGCAGCGCCAGCACCATGATCGTGGCCAGCACGGCCAGCGTGATCTTGAGGGCGCTGTAGGGGCGCTCGCCCGCGATCTGGCCGGTGTAGCCGTTGGCGATGATCTGGAAGGTCTTGCTGCCGTAGGTGTAGCCCACCAGCCAGACCGGCACGAGGATATGTTTGAAGGTGCGGCCCTGGTACTCGCGCTGCATCTGCAGGTTGCGGTAGGTGTCGCCGGGCACCTGGCGCGCGCACAGGGCGCGCAGCTGCTCGTCCATGTCCTGCACGTTGACCTGGGCGGCCTTGCCCAGGTCGATCTGGTAGCGCTCCACCGTCCAGCCGCGCACGAATTCCGGCGTGTAGGGCTTGAGGTCGGTGGTGGTGGGAAAGGGTTCCACCTGGCGCAGCAGGTTGGCGTGCACGCCCACGGTGCCGGGCACCAGCTCGTCGTCGAAGAAATGGGCGAGGCTGCCCGAGGCCGGCTCCCAGCGTACGTGGCGCACCTGGCGCGTCTGCACGTTGCCGTTGCTGTCGCGGTAGGACTCGGTGGTGTAGTAGTAGAAGCCCGCCTCGGCCTGCCAGTCGGCGCTGGCGTGGGCGTCGAAGGTCCAGTAGGGCAGGTAGACGCCGTGCAGCGTGTCGGTCAGCGCGGCGGATTTCAGGCGGTTGGGCGCGAACCAGCGGCTGCCGTACCACTGGCGGATGCGGTCGCGGATCTGGCCGTCGCTGATCTTGAAGGGCAGGATGCTCTGCGGCGTGATGGCATCGCCCTGGTCCTCGTGGGCGACGATGGAGGGCGAGCCGCAGAAGTCGCAGCGCTGGGCCACGGTGCGGTTCACGAAGACCGAGATGGCACGGCAGTTCTGGCACTGGACCTCGTAGCGGTCCTCCGTGCCCCAGCCCCGGCCGGACTTTGGGTTGCGCAGCGCCTCGGCCAGGTCCTGCTCGACCACATCGCGGCCCAGTTCCTCGCGCGTTTCCTCGCTCCAGGGCACCGTGGTGCCGCAGTACGGGCACTTGAGCGCCTGGGCCTGGGCATTCCATTCGAGGTTGGCGCCGCATTCGGGGCAGGGGTGCTTGCGCACCATGGCGGGCGCGGCGGCTGCGGCCTCCCAGGAACCGGAGGCGGGGGAAGTCGAGGTGCTGGAGGAACTGGAGGAGGGCGCGCTCACGGCATCGGTCCTGGAAAACGGGACGCGGCGCCAGGCAGGGCCTGGCGCCGCAAAGGGTCAAACCACGGAAATGTCAGCCGCGCAGGAAGTCATCGAGTGCGGCTTGCGCAATGCGCCACTGGCTGCCGATCTGGCGCGCCTTGAGGTTGCCGGCCTGGATCTCGGCCAGCACATCGGCCTCGCTCACACCCAGCACCTGGGCCGCCTGTGCCGGGGTCAGCACCTGCAGTCCACCGGCGGCGGGCGCTGCGGGGGCCTGGGCCGCCTGTGCGGCAGCGGGCGAGAACGGATCGGACGCCTGGCCCTGGCCGGCCGGTGCGCCACCGCCACCGCCGTTTTGCATGCTCTTCATCATCTCCTGCGCCATGCCGAAGCCCATGGCCATGGTGGCGGGCAGGGTGGCTGCGGCAGCGCCTTCGCCGCCCGTGGTCATGGCCTGACCCATCTGGTATTTGACGTAGTCGTTGAGGTTGCCGATGGCCGTCATGCTGGAGCGCTTGTCGATGGCCTGCTCCACCTCGGGCGGCACGGACACGTTCTCCAGCACGAAGCTGGTGATCTCCAGGCCGTACTTGTCCGTCATGGCCGGGTTGATCAGCGGCAGCAGCGCATCACCCAGCTCGCCATAGCGCTGGGCCACATCCAGCACGGGCACCTGGGCCTTGGCCAGCGACTCGGTGAACACGCTGATGATGCGCGAGCGCATGGTATCGGCGAACTCGTCGATGCGGAAGTTCTGGTCCGTGCCCGCCACTTCCTTGAGGAACTTGGCCGGCTCGACGATGCGGAAGTCGTAGGTGCCGAAGGCGCGCAGGCGCACGGCGCCGAAGTCCTTGTCGCGCACCATCACGGGGTTGGAGGTGCCCCACTTGTTGCCCGTGAACAGGCGCGTGTTGATGAAGTAGACATCGCACTTGAACGGCGAGTTGAAGCCGTACTTCCAGCCCTGGATGGTGGACAGGATGGGAATGTTCTGCGTGGTCAGCGTGTGCTTGCCGGGGCTGAACAGGTCGGCGTACTGGCCGGCCGAGACGAACTGCACCTGCTGCGACTCGCGCACGATGAGCTGGGCGCCGTTCTTGATTTCCTTGTCGTCATCGGGCCAGCGGTAGGAGAGCGTGTCGCGCGAGTCATCGGTCCACTCGATGATCTCTATCAGTTGCTTGGTGATGATGTTCATCAGGTTCATGGCAGGCTCCGGGGCGGTGGTGGTCCACGACAAAAAAGGTCAGTGGGCCATTCTAGGGGGCGTGCATGGCGGCGTGGCGAACGGTCACCGGCCGCTGCCCTGGTGAATTGTCAAAAAATGATCCTGCCGGGCCTTGCAAGGCCTGTTTCCAGGCAGTCACGCGCCATGGCCTTTGCCTGTATGCACTGCGTGCTCCGTTTTTTGATACAGATCGCGTGGCGGCGCTGCCGGCGTGGGGCCGCAGGCCGGCAGCACGGCGCACGGCCGGGCGGCGCCTTAAAATCGTCGTTTGCGCGGCGCGAGCCGCCTCTCATTCACCGGCGCGGCCCCGGCCTGCGTGCGACGCCTGAAACAAGTCATGCTCACTTTCCAACAAATCATCCTCAAGCTGCAGTCCTACTGGGCCGACCAGGGCTGCGCGCTGCTCCAGCCCTATGACATGGAAGTGGGCGCGGGCACCTCGCACACCGCCACCTTCCTGCGCGCCCTGGGCCCCGAGCCCTGGAAGGCCGCCTACGTGCAGCCCAGCCGCCGCCCCAAGGACGGCCGCTATGGCGACAACCCCAACCGCCTGCAGCACTACTACCAGTTCCAGGTGGTGCTCAAGCCCGCGCCCGACAACATCCTGGAGCTGTACCTGGGCTCGCTCGAAGCCCTGGGGTTCGACCTGAAGAAGAACGACATCCGCTTCGTCGAGGACGACTGGGAGAACCCCACGCTGGGCGCCTGGGGCCTGGGCTGGGAAGTCTGGCTCAACGGCATGGAGGTGACGCAGTTCACCTACTTCCAGCAGGTCGGCGGCATCGACTGCAAGCCCGCCACGGGCGAGATCACCTACGGCCTGGAGCGCCTGGCCATGTACCTGCAGGGCGTGGACAACGTCTACAACCTGACCTGGACCGACGGCCTGAGCTACGGCGACGTCTACCACCAAAACGAGGTGGAGCAGTCCACCTACAACTTCGAGCATTCGGACGCCGACTTCCTGTTCACCGCCTTCGGCGCCTACGAAAAGCAGGCCAACCACCTGATCGGCGAACAGCTGGCGCTGCCGGCCTACGAGCAGGTGCTCAAGGCCGCCCACACCTTCAACCTGCTCGATGCGCGCGGCGCCATCAGCGTGACGGAGCGTGCCGCCTACATCGGCCGCATCCGCAACCTGGCCCGCGCCGTGGCCAAGGCCTATATGGACAGCCGTGCACGCCTGGGCTTCCCCATGGCGCCCAAGGCCCATGCCGACGAAGTGCTGGCCGAGCTGGCCAAGGCCGCCGAACAACAGGGCAAGAAGGCCGCCTGAGGCGGACACCGCTGCACCGAGAGAACACCAGACCATGAACGCATCGAATCTTCTTGTTGAACTGTTTGTCGAAGAGCTGCCCCCGAAGGCGCTGCAAAAGCTGGGCGACGCCTTTGCCGGCGTGCTGTTCGAGCAGCTCAAGGCCCAGGGCCTGCTGGCCTCCAGCGAAGCGCGCCTGACGGCCTATGCCTCGCCGCGCCGCCTGGCCGCCCACATCACCGAAGTCCTGCCCCAGGCCGAGGACAAGGCCGTGTCGCAAAAGCTCATGCCTGTCTCCGTGGGCCTGGACGCCGACGGCAAGCCCACGCCCGCCCTGATCAAGAAGCTGGCCGCCCTGGGTGCCGGCGAAGAAGCCGTTGCCGGCCTGACTCGCCAGGGCGAAGGCAAGGCCGAGGCCCTGTTCCACGCCTCCACCGTGCGCGGCGTGATGCTGGCCGACGGCGTGCAAAAGGCGCTGGACGAAGCCATTGCCAAGCTGCCCATCCCCAAGGTCATGCGCTACCAACTGGCCGACGGCTGGAGCAGTGTCCATTTCGTGCGCCCGGCCCACGGCCTGGTGGTGCTGCACGGCACCGAGGTGCTGATCGGCGTCAAGGCCCTGGGCCTGACGGCCGGCACGGCCACGCATGGCCACCGCTTCGAGGCGGCGGTCGATCCCGTGGTCATCCGCTCCGCCGATGACTACGCCGCGCAGCTGCGCGAGGAAGGTGCCGTCATCGCCAGCTTCGCCGAGCGCCGTGCCGAGATCGCGCGCCAGTTGCAGGCCGCTGCCGAGCGCGTGGGCGGCGGTGTCCGTCCCATCGAGGACGAGGCCCTGCTGGACGAAGTCACGGCCCTGGTCGAGCGTCCCAATGTGCTGGTCTGCGAGTTCGAGAAGGAATTCCTCGACGTGCCGCAGGAATGCCTGATCCTCACCATGAAGGCCAACCAGAAGTACTTCCCGCTGCTGGACGCCGCCGGCAAGCTGACCCACCAGTTCCTGGTGGTCAGCAACATCAGCCCCCAGGATGCCAGCGCCGTCATCGGCGGCAACGAACGCGTGGTGCGCCCGCGCCTGGCCGACGCCAAGTTCTTCTTCGACCAGGACCGCAAGAAGACCCTGGCCTCGCGCGTGGACGGGCTGGGCAAGGTGGTCTATCACAACAAGCTCGGCACCCAGGGCGAGCGCGTGGAGCGCGTGCGCTCCATCGCCAAGAGCATTGCCCGCCAGCTGGGCGACACGGGCCTGGCCCAGCAGGCCGACCTGGCCGCGCAACTGGCCAAGACCGACCTCGTGACCGACATGGTGGGCGAGTTCCCCGAGCTGCAGGGCACCATGGGCCGTTACTACGCGCTCAACGACGGCCTGGACGTGGCCGTGGCCGATGCCATCGAGGACCACTACAAGCCCCGCTTTGCGGGCGACGAACTGCCGCGCGGCAACGCCGGCGTGGTCGTGGCCCTGGCAGACAAGCTGGAAACCCTGGTCGGCATGTTCGGCATCGGCAACCTGCCCACGGGCGACCGCGACCCGTTCGCGCTGCGCCGCCATGCGCTGGGCGTGATCCGCATGCTGGTCGAGAAGGAACTGGCACTGGACCTGGAAACCCTGCTGGTCAGCGTGCTGCCTGCCTTCGGCGACAAGATCGAGGACGCCACGCCCCAGCTGGCCGACTTCATCTACGACCGCCTGGCCGGCAACCTGCGCGAGCAGGGCTTCTCGGCCCAGGAAGTGGACTCCGTGCTGGCCCTGCGCCCGCAGCGCCTGTCCGACGTGCAAAAGCGCCTGGAAGCCGTGCGCGCCTTCGGCGAGCTGCCCGAGGCACCGGCCCTGGCCGCCGCCAACAAGCGCGTGGGCAACATCCTCAAGAAGGCCGACCAGGCCGTGCAGGCCCAGGTCAATGCGGCCGTGCTGGCCGAGGTGGCAGAGAAGGACCTGTACGCAGCCCTGCAATCGGTGGCGCCCAAGGCGCAGCAGCAGTTTGCTGCCGGCGACTACACGGCCAGCCTGCAGACCCTGGCCGCGCTGCGCGCCCCGGTCGATGCCTTCTTCGAGCATGTGATGGTCAACGCCGAAGACCCGGCGCTCAAGGCCAACCGCCTGGGCCTGCTGGCCACGTTGCACGAAGCCATGAACCGCGTGGCGGACCTTTCGCGACTGGCCTCCTGATCCCGTGGCGGCATCTGCCGCCCGGGCCCTGCGTCTTCCACCCTGGGACCCGACCATGAAAATTGCGATCCTGGACCGTGACGGAACCCTCAACCAGATCGGTGAGGAGGGCTTCATCGGCTCTGCCGAGGCCTGGAAGGCCCAGCGCGGGGCGCTGGAAGCCGTGGCGCGCCTGAACCGGGCGGGCTGGCATGTGGTGGTCGCCACCAACCAGCCGGGCCTGGGCCGGGGCCTGTTCGACGTGACCGAGCTCAATGCCGTGCACGCGCGCATGCACCGCGAAATGGCGGCGGCAGGCGCGCGCGTCGATGCGGTTTTCTACTGTCCCCATGCGCCGGACGAGGAATGCCATTGCCGCAAGCCCGGCACGGCGCTGTTCGAGCAGATTGCCGAGCGCTTCGGCGTCGAGGGGCACCAGCTGTGGGTGGTCGGCTCCTGCGTGGCCCACCTGCAGGCCGGCGCCGCCATGGGCGCGCGCCTGCACCTGGTCTGCACGGGCGCCAGTGCCGGAGTGTCTCTGGACGGGGCGCTGCCGCCCGGACTGCCGCCCGGCACCCAGCGCCATGCCAGCCTGGCCGCGCTGGCCGATGCGCTGGTTCCGGCAGATGCCGCACCGGCTCCCTGAACGCCTGAACGCCCGAACGGCAATTTGCCCATGCGCCGCTGGCCTGCCGTCCTGCGCACAATGCTATCTTTGTGAATTCCGATTCCTGAGGGCGCAAGGCCCGGGCCTGCCGCCCGGCCCCTGCGCCGCTTTCTGCACAACACTGCCGCCATGTCCCTGATCCGCTCCACCCTCCACATGCTCTGGATGGGCATCACCGTGATCCCCTACACCCTGGCCGTGCTGCTCACGCGCTGGCTGGGCGGCGGGCCGCGCCGCGTCTATGCCGTGGCGCGCGCCTGGCTCAAGCTGTCGGTGGACAGCGCCCGCGTCATCATGGGCGTGCGCCACCGCGTGCAGGGCATGGAGAACCTGCCCACCGACCCCAAGCAGGGCGTGGTGCTGCTGGTCAAGCACCAGTCCACCTACGAGACCTTCCTCATGCCGGCGATCATGCCGCGCCCGTTGGCCTATGTGTTCAAGAAGGAGCTGCTCATGGTGCCCTTCTTCGGCTGGTCCATCGGCAGCATGGACATGATCCACATCGACCGCAAGCACGGCTCGCGCGCCTTCCACAAGGTGGTCGAGCAGGGCAAGCGCCTGTTGGGCCAGGGCACCTGGGTGATCATGTTTCCCGAAGGCACGCGCATCCCGCGCGGCCAAAGGGGCGAGTACAAGACCGGCGCCACGCGCCTGGCCATCATGACCGGCGTGCCGGTCGTGCCCGTGGCCGTCACCTCGGCCAAGTGCTGGCCGCGCAAGGCCTTCATCAAGACGCCGGGCGTGGTGGATGTCTCCATCGGCAAGCCCATTCCTTCCGTGGGCCGCAAGCACGAGGAGCTGATGGTGGAAGTCGAAAACTGGATCGAGGCCGAAATGCAGCGCCTCGACCCCGAGGCCTACCGCGCCTGAGGCGCCGGAGACCGGCATGGCGGACCCGGCACAGCGCAGTTGGGATTGGCTGCTGCCACCTGCCGTGCAAACGCAGGACGGCGGGCTGAAGTCGCGCCGTGACAGGGCCACTCCCCCCGCCCAGCCTTCGTCCGCGCCTCTTCCTCCATCTCCTCCATCTCCTCCATCTCTCCCATCTCCATCCACCATCCCCGAGCCCAGTCCCCGCGTCCACCCGGAGGCCAACCAGCAGGCGGTCCTCCAGGGGCAGGTGCTGCATTACCGGCTGCAGCGCTCGCGCCGGCGCACCATAGGGTTCACCATCGGCGCGCAGGGGCTGGTGGTCAGCGCGCCTGCCTGGGTCAACATGGCTGCCATCGCGCAGGCGCTGGAGGCGAAATCGGGCTGGATATTGCGCAAGCTGCACGAGGCCGGCCAGCGCCAGCAAGCCCAGCATGCAGCACGCATCCGCTGGGAGCACGGCGCAGAGATCGGCTATCTGGGCCGCCCCTTGCAGCTGTGCCTGACCGGTGGCGAAACCCAGCCGCTGCGCACGCGCCAGGTACACCGTGAACAGGCGGCCGACGGCAGCCAGTCCCTGCACCTGCCGCTGGCGCCCGGGGCATCGGCCGCCGAGGTGCGCGCCTGCGTGCAGGCCTGGATGCTGCGCGAGGCGCGCTCCTGGTTCACGGCCAGCCTGCAGCGCCACGCGCCGCTCCTGGGCGTGCAGTGGACCAGCCTGAGACTGACCAGCGCAAGCACGCGCTGGGGCAGTGCCAACTCGGCGGGCGCCATACGGCTGAACTGGCGGCTCATGCAGCACGCGCCCGAGGTCATCGACTACGTGGTCGTGCACGAGCTGTCCCACCTGCGGTACATGGACCACAGCCCGCGCTTCTGGGCCACGGTGGCCAGCGTGATGCCGGGCTGGGAGGCGCAGCGCCAGGTGCTGCGTGACAGGCTGCTGCCTCCCTGGGAATAGGCGATTCGGGCACCGGCGAGCCGGCGCCAGTCGGGCTGGACGGTTATTCTTGCCGGGCACACAACCGCGTCCTATCAAGAAAGCCAATCCATGTCCGCAAGCGCTCCCGTTCCCGCAGCCATTCCCCTGACCGTCCAGCCCGCACAGGGCTATGCCGGCGACATTCCTCCCGAACTTGCCTGGCAATGGCAGCAATCCGGCGAAGCCGTGCTCGTCGATGTGCGCACCGATGCAGAGCGCGACTGGGTGGGCCGCGTACCGGGTGCCGTGGCCGTGGCCTGGAAGCAGTGGCCGTCCATGGCGATGAACCCCGATTTCGACAGCCAGCTGCGCGCCGCCGTGCCTGAAGGCAGCAAGGTGGTCCTGCTGTGCCGCAGCGGAGTGCGCTCGGTGGCCGCTGCCCAGCGCGCGGCGCAACTGGGCATCGAGGCCTACAACATCCTCGAAGGTTTTGAGGGCGATGTGGACGCCAACGGCCAGCGCGGCCATGTCGGCGGCTGGCGCCTGCGCGGCCTGCCCTGGCGCCAGTAAGCCGGGGCCGACCTGGCGTCGTTCAGAGCTGCGGCTCCGCGAATCCCAACGCCACCGCCCGGGCGGCCACCATGTCCACCAGGGCCTGGGCCGGTCCCGACAGCGTGGCCTGCGAGCGCATGGCCAGCAGCAGCCGGCGCCGGGTGTTGAGCGCCCCCAGCGGGCGCAGCCGCAGTGCCCGCGCGGTCAGGTGCGGCGCGGTGGCCGCGCGCGGCAGGATGGCCAGGCCCAGACCCACCGAGACCATGTGGCACATGGCGTCGAAGCTGCGCACCTGGATGCGGATCCGCACGGGCCGGTTGATGGATTCGGCCTCGGCCGCAATGCGCCGCATCAGCGAGGTGGAGCGGGCCAGGCTCACGAAGTCGTGGTCCAGCACGGTGGCCAGGGGCACGGGGGAGTCGTCGCCCGTGTCCAGCGCATGGCCGCGCGGCATGACCAGCACCAGCTCGTCCACATCGCAGACCTGGGTGCTCAGCCCTTCCAGGGGCGTGTTCTCCCCGATGATGGCCAGCTCGGCCACGCCGCTGAGCACGGCGCGCACGGACTCCTCGCTCAGCGCGTCTTCCAGGTCCACCGATACGCCTGGGTGGGCGGCCATGAAGTCGGCCAGCAGCCGGGGCAGAAAGCCTGCAAATGCGGAGTTGTTGGCCCACAGGCGCAACTGGCCCGTGGCGCCGCTGCGAAAGTCGTCCATGGCCAGGGCCAGGTGCTCCAGCCGGGCCACCACGTCCACGGCATGGTGGTACATGCTCTGACCGGCGGGCGTGGGCGTGACGCCGCGCTTGCTGCGCACCAGCAGGGTCACGCCGCAGTGCTGCTCCAGCTCGGCCACGCGCTTGCTGGCGGCCGCCAGCGACAGCCCCAGCGTGCGCGAGCCGGCCGTCAGGCTGCCGGCATCGACCACGGCCACATACAGGCGCAGCGTCAGCAGATCGAATCGGTGCAGGTTGATCATTCCCATCCTCCACCGCGGACGAAGGATGGATCAACGAGATACGGCTGTTCGGCCGCGCGCAGGCCCGCAAGAATGCGCCGGTACAAAGAGAACATGGAGACAAGCATGAATCGACGCATTGTGCTGCAGGCCGCCGGCCTGGCAGCGGCCGCCCTGCTGGGCGCAGGAACCGTCCAGGCCCAGGCCTTTCCAACCAAGTCCATCACCCTTGTGGTCCCCAATCCGCCCGGCGGCGTGGTGGACACGGCGGCACGTTTGGCGTCCGACCCGCTGTCGCGCCTGCTGGGGCAGTCGGTGGTGGTGGACAACCGGGGCGGCGCCAGCGGCAACATCGCCTACCAGATGGTGGCCCGGTCGCCCAAGGACGGCTACACGCTGCTGGCCTCGTATTCGGCCTACCACGTGGGCAATCCGGCGCTGTTCCCCAAGCTGCCCTGGGCCCAGTCCGAGCTGGCGCCCGTGGGGCTGATCGTGGCCGCCACCAATGTGATCGCCGTTCATCCTTCCGTTCCGGCGAACAATCTGCAGGAGTTCATTGCCTATCTGCGCAAGAACCCGGGCAAGGTCAATTACGCGTCGCAGGGCAATGGCTCGCTGTCCCATGTGGGCACGGCCGTGTTCGCCCAGGTGACGCAGACCCAGATCACGCATGTGCCCTACAAGGGGTCCGGCCCTGCCATCCAGGACGTGCTGGGCGGCCAGGTGCAGATGTTCATCACCACGCCGCCTTCAGTGCTGGGCCACGTGCAGACGGGCAAGCTCAGGGCCCTGGCCGTGACCAGCAAGACGCGCCATCCCATGCTGCCCGATGTGCCCACCACGGCCGAAGCAGGACTGCCGGGTTTCGAGCTGGAAGCCTGGGTCGGCCTGTTCGCACCTGCGGGCACGCCGCCCGAGGCCATCGCCAGGCTGTCGGACGCGCTCAAGACCTCCCTGGAGTCGCCCGACGTGCAAAAGCGCGCGGCCCTGCAGGGCGTGGAGCCGCGATTCCTTGGCCCGCAAGCGCTGGCCGCCCTGGTCCAGCGCGAGACGGACCACTGGGGCAAGGTCATCAAGGCCAACCACATCACGATGGATTGACATGACAGCCAAAACCCATTTCCGCATCGGGCAGATCGTGCCCAGCTCCAACACCACGATGGAGACCGAGATCCCCGCCATCCTGCGCGCCCGCGAGGCGCTGGCGCCCGAGCGTTTCACCTTTCACTCCAGCCGCATGCGCATGAAGCACGTGACCAAGGAGGAACTGGCCGCCATGGACGGCGACAGCGACCGCTGCGCGCTGGAACTGTCGGATGCGCGTGTCGATGTGCTCGGCTATGCCTGCCTGGTGGCCATCATGAGCATGGGGCGCGGCTACCACCGTGTCTCGGAAGCGCGCCTGCACCAGCGCACCGTGGACAACGGCGGCCCCGCACCCGTGGTCACCAGCGCCGGCGCCCTGGTCGATGGCCTGCATGCCATCGGCGCGAAGAAGGTGGCGCTGCTGGCGCCCTACATGAAGCCGCTGACGCAACTGGTCATCGACTACATAGAGAACGAAGGCATCGAAGTGGTGGACAGCATCTCGCTGGAGATTGCCGACAACCTGCAGGTGGGCGCCCAGGATGCGCGCGCACCCATCGAGATCACGCGGCGCCTGAACACGGCCAACGCCGACGCGGTCATCGCCTCGGCCTGCGTGCAGATGCCCTCGCTGGCCTCGGTGCAGCCCATCGAGGACCGCGTGGGCCTGCCGGTACTGTCTTCCTCGGTGGCCACGACGTTCATGATGCTCAAACGCCTGGGCCTGCCGACAGCCGTTCCGGGATTCGGTGCGCTGTTGAGCGGTAAATACTGACTACTGACTGAGCCCACGAAAAAACCGCCCGAAGGCGGTTTTTTCACGGAGGCAAAGAGATCACAGCGCCGGAATGCGCAGCTTCTGGCCGGGGTAGATCTTGTCGGGGTGGCTCAGCATGGGCTTGTTGGCCTCGAAGATCACCGGATACTTGTTGGCATCGCCATAGAACTTCTTGGCAATGGCCGACAGCGTGTCGCCGCGCACCACGTCGTGGTACTGGGCCTCGGGCTCGGGGTTGGTCACCGTCATCTGGTTGTCCACCGACTGCACGCTGGAAACGTTGCCGCAGCACAGCGTCACCTTTTCCTTGACCGCCTGGGTGGGGGCCGTGCCCAGCACAGTTACCTTGCCCTGCGAGCCGTCGAACTGCACCTTCACGTCGCTGACGCCCAGGTTCTGCGTGCCGATATAGGTCTCGATGGCCTTGGCGGCCTTGGCATTCAGGTCTTGCGCAGGCTCGGCTGCCTGTGCGGCGCTGCCGCCGAACAGCTTTTCGCCGGCTTCCTTGATGAAACTGAAAAGTCCCATGGGTGACTCCTGTTGGTGGGTGGAAAAACGGAAAGACCAATGTAACGCCTAACAGTGGCAGCGCGCGCTGCCGGGCAGGAGCGCTCCCGGATTTTTGACATTTGCGCCATTCTTGCGTTCACGTCCTCACTCAGTTGTCGTCCATGGCTGACGCTATCCTCCGGAAAACTCCGATAATCGCGCCCATGACTTTTTTGGCCATAGACATCGGCAACACCCGCTTGAAATGGGCGATGTACGACGCGCATCGGCCTGGCGCCGCATTGCTGGCGCACGGCGCGGAGTTCCTGGAGCACATCGAGCACCTGGCCGAAGGGCCGTGGAGCGACCTGCCCACGCCTACGCGCATGCTGGGCTGCGTGGTGGCCGGCGACACGGCGCGCCGGCGCGTGCACGACCAGATCGACATGATGCTGGGCTGGGATTTCGAGCCGCAGTGGGCCGTGCCCGGCGCGGCCGAGGCCGGAGTCACCAACGGCTACGATTTCCCCTCGCGCCTGGGGGCGGACCGCTGGGTGGCCATGATCGGCGCGCGCCAGCACATCCTGCAGCGCGGGCCAGAGCGGCCCCTGATCGTGGTCATGATCGGCACCGCCGTCACCGTGGATGCGCTGGACCAGCACGGCCACTTCATGGGCGGCCTGATCCTGCCGGGGCACGGCATCATGCTGCGCGCCCTGGAAAGCGGCACGGCCGGCCTGCACGTGCCCACGGGTGCGGTCACGCCATTCCCCACCAACACCAGCGACGCGCTGACCAGTGGCGGCACCTACGCCATCGCCGGGGCCGTGGAGCGCATGTACCAGCATCTGTACATGCATTGCAGCATGGAGCCCGCCTGCGTCATGGCCGGCGGTGCAGGCTGGAAGATGGTGCCCAGCATGACGCGGCCCTTCGAGCTGGTGGACAACCTCATCTTCGAAGGCCTGCTGGTCATGGCGCAGCGCCGCTGGGGCGATGCCAGCGGCCTGCCTGCCGACGCGGTCAAAGCGGCCTGAAGCCACTTCGATCGTGCGGCGCAGCATCGCGCCGTTATATCCGTTGCGTAACAGTTGATGACAGCGCTGGTGCCGGGTGCAGGGGCGGCCGTGGACCCCGCATCCGGAGCCTTTCGCGGGGGATGCGGCGACAGTGGATAATCCGCGGCAATGTCTTCCACCAATCACGTCATGGAACCGATTGCCGGTGTCGAAGCCCCGATCAAGGGGCGGCTGGGCGAACGCCTGCTTTCCGCCGGCAAGCTGAACGAGCGCGATCTGCAAAACGCCCTGCAGGCGCAGCAGGAGCTGGGCGGCTATTTGGGCCAGGTGCTGGTCCAGCTGGGCGTGGTGGCGGAAACCGACGTGGCCCAGGCGCTGTCCGAGCAGCTGCACATGCGCTGGCTGCGCGCGGAAGAGTTTCCCGACCTGCTGCCCGATGTGCCGGGCCTGCTGGCCAGCTTTCTGGATGCGCAGTGCGTCTGCCCCATTTCGCTGCAGGACGGCGTGCTCGAAGTGGCCATGTCCGTGCCGCAGGACCCCTTCATCACCAAGGCGCTGCGCCTTGCCACCGGCTTGCAGATCAAGCCCGTGCTGGCGCTGGAAGCCGATATCCGCAAGGCCCTGTCCGAAGCCGGCCAGGAACCCGAAGGCGAAGAAGGCCAGGACTGGGAGTCGGATGCCACGGGTGGCGACTTCGTCGAGCACCTGAAGGACCTGGCCAGCGAGGCGCCGGTCATCCGCCTGGTCACGGGCATCATTTCCCGCGCCATCGAGCTGCACGCCTCCGACATCCACCTTGAGCCCTTCGAAGCCGGCCTGCAGGTGCGCTACCGCATGGACGGCGTGATCCATGCGGCCGAACTCGTGCCGCCCCGGCTGAGCGCAGCCGTGGGCTCGCGCGTCAAGCTGCTGGCCCATCTGGACATTGCCGAGCGGCGCCTGCCGCAGGACGGCCGCATCAAGACCCGCGCCAAGGGCCGCGAACTGGACCTGCGTGTCTCCACCGCGCCCACGGTGCATGGCGAGAGCATCGTCATGCGGGTGCTGGACCGCGCCAACGTGCGCCTGCGCCTGGAAAGCATGGGCTTCGAGGTCGATACGCTGGAGCGCTTCAACACCTTGCTGGCCAAGCCGCACGGCATCGTGCTGGTCACTGGGCCCACGGGCTCGGGCAAGACCACCACGCTGTACGCGGCCCTGTCCAAGATCGACGCGGTTTCCAACAAGATCATCACCGTCGAGGACCCGGTCGAATACCAGCTCGACGGCATCAACCAGATCCAGGTCCATCCGCAGATCGACCTCACCTTTGCCAACGCCCTGCGCTCCATCCTGCGCCAGGACCCGGACATCATCATGATCGGCGAAATGCGTGACGGAGAAACCGCGCAGATCGCCGTGCAGTCCGCGCTGACAGGCCACCTGGTGCTGTCCACGCTGCACACCAACACGGCCGCAGGCGCCGTCACCCGCATGCGCGACATGGGGGTGGAGAGCTACCTGATCACGTCCTCGGTCAACGGCGTGCTGGCCCAGCGCCTGGTGCGCACGCTGTGCTCGCATTGCAAGCAGCCCGACACGCTGCCGGCCGCCGCCGTCGAGGGCAGCGGCCTCAAGCGTTTTTTGCGCGAGGGCTCGCCCATCTACCGCGCCGTCGGCTGCGAGCATTGCCGGGGCACGGGCTACAAGGGCCGTACCGGCATCCATGAACTCATGATCATCGACGAGCCGCTGCGCCGCGCCATCATCGAAGGCCAGGACGCCAACGCCCTGCATGCCATGGCGGCCAAGAGCGGCATGCTGAGCCTCTACGACGACGGCCTGCGCAAGGTGGCCTCGGGCGCCACCACGCTCGACGAAGTGCTGCGCGTGACCCAGGACCAAAGCGATGCCTGATTACAGCTGGGAGGCCGTGGACAGCCGCGGTCAGATGGTCAAGGGCACTTTTTCCGCTGCGGCCGTGGCCGAGGTGGTGGTGCACCTGCGCAAGAGCCGCCTGTCGCCCATCAAGGTCGAGGAAGCCGCAAGCCTGGGCAACGTGCCGCTGGCGGCGCGTGCGCTCAAGAAGGGCCGCATCAAGGCCGACGACATCCAGGGCATGACCACCGAACTGGCCATCATGATGCGTGCCGGCCTGTCGCTGGACAACGCGCTCAAGGTCCTGGTCGAGATGAGCCACAAGGTCCAGATGCAGGCCATGCTCCAGTCCGTGCTCGACAGCGTCAAGGCCGGCATGCCGCTGAGCCAGGCACTGGGCAAGCACCATGACCTGTTTGGCGACTTCTATATCAACATGGTGCGCTCGGGCGAAGCCAGCGGCCAGATGTCGGGCGTGCTCAACCGGCTGGTCGAGCACATGGCGCGCCAGCGCGCGCTGCGCGACAGCGTGGTCTCGGCCACCATCTATCCGGCCATCCTGCTGGGCGTGGCCGTGCTGTCCCTGGTGGCCATGCTGGGCTTCGTCGTGCCGCAGTTCGAACAGCTCTTCAACGACATGGGTGACGCGCTGCCCCTTCCCACGCAATTCGTGATGGGGCTGGGCCATGCGTTTCGCAGCTACGGCTGGGCGGTGTTCATCGTGCTGGGCGCGCTGGGCTGGGTCTTAGCCCGCTGGGCCAAGAGTCCCAAGGGCCGCCAGACCTGGCAATCGTGGCTGCTGGGCCTGCCGGGCCTGGGTGGCGTGGTGCGCAAGTACCAGCTCACCCTGTTCAGCCGCTCGCTGGGCACGCTGCTGGGCAATGGCGTCACGCTGCTGACCGCACTGCGCATTGCCAGCGACACGGTCTCCAACGTCGCCATCCGCGAGCGCCTGGAAAAAATGGGTCCCATGGTCAAGGAAGGCCATCGCATGGCCCATGCCGCCCAGAAAACCGGAGAATTCGAACCCCTGGCCCTGAATTTGGTGCGGGTCGGCGAGGAAACCGGCCGGCTGGGCGACATGATGCTGGAGCTGTCCAACATATTGAACCGCGAGGTCGAAAACGCGATCAAACGCCTCCTGACCATGCTGGAGCCGGCGCTGATCCTGGTCCTCGGTATCCTTATCGCCTCCATCATCGTGTCGATCCTGCTCGGAATCCTGTCCGTCAACGATCTGGCCGTCTGATGAATCTGAATTGACTGAAAGGTATGTAGAAGATGATGCGCATGCAAAAGCAACTGTCCTCCCGCGCCCGCAAGCGTGGCTTCACGCTGATCGAACTGCTGGTCGTGCTGGCCATCCTGACCCTGCTGGCCGGCCTGGTCGGCCCCAAGGTGCTGAACCAGTTGGGTGGAGCAAAGACCAAGACGGCCGGCGTGCAGATCGCCGACATCGAAAAGGCGCTGGAGCTGTACAAGCTCGACGTGGGCCGCTATCCCACCTCGCAGCAGGGCCTGGACGCGCTGGTCAAGCAGCCCGCTGGCGTTGCCGGCTGGGCGGGCCCCTACCTCAAGGGCGGCGTGCCCAATGATCCCTGGAACAACCCTTACCGCTACACCTACCCGGCTGCCAATGGCGATCTCGAGATCCTCTCGCTGGGTTCCGATGGCACACCCGGTGGCGACGGCGAGGCCTCCGATATCCGCAACACCAAGTAAGTTGCTGGTCTGACGCCGTAGTGCAACGCTGCCTCCGTGCCGGGAATATGTCTTGAAGCGCTCCCATGGTTTCACGCTGATCGAGTTGCTGGTGGTCTTCGGCATCCTTGCCGCGATCATCGGCATCGTGCCGCCCGCCATGGGCAAGCTGCGAGATGCCGTCGCCTACCGCCAGACCGTGCAGGACGTCACGGCCCTGCTGCGCAAGGCGCGGCAGCAGGCGACGCTGCAGGGCATGCCCGTGGCGTTTGCCTTCAACACGGTGAGCCAGCAATACGGTATTGCCGGGCAGGCATCTGCGAAAGTACCCGAGGGCCTGAAGGTGCAGCTCGTCACGGCGGCCGGCGCCGCACTTGCCGACGGCAGTCAGACCATTGTTTTCCTGCCCGAGGGAGGCGCGACGGGCGGCAGCATCTCGTTGATACGAGGTGAAAGCGGTGGTGGCGTGCGCTTGCGGGTGGACTGGCTGTCCGGTCAGGTCACCAAAGAAACCCTGTGATGTCGCAACGCTCTGGCTCCCGCGCTGCGGTGCGGGGTATGACCCTGCTGGAACTGCTGGTCGCCCTGACCATCATGGCCATATCGGTCGCTTTGATCTATCGCGCCGTTGGCGGTTCTGCGCGTGGCGTGGCCAAGCTGGAGCAGACCCAGGGCGTGGCCATGTTGGCCGAATCGCTGATGGACGCTTTCCCCATGGTCGATCCTGGCGGAAACCAAGCCTCCGGGCAGGATGGCGCCTATGCCTGGCAGATCATTTCAGCCCCATTTTCGGCAGGTGATTTGCCGGAAACGGCGGCTCCTTTGCACGCCTTGCGCATCACCATACTCTCTGAGGGGCGCAGCTGGGTGTTCGAGACACTTCGTCCCCAGCGGCCGCTGCAACCTGGCGAGGAGACAAGGTGATGAGGATGTTTAGGGCACCTCGCGCCCGCGCGCAAGGTTTTACGCTGGTAGAGCTTCTCGTGGCCATGGTGCTGCTGTCCATGCTCACCCTGGGGTTGGCCTCGGTCATGTCAACAGTCTCGCAGACGCAGGAACGTGTGGATGCCCGGCTTGACCGCATGGACCATCAGCGGGTGTCGATCGGGTTCTTGCGCTCTGTGCTGGGGCAGATTTCCGCTGCCCAGAGGCAGACCGGTATGCGAAAGCAGGGAGAGAGCGAGTATTTCTTTGAAGGCGGACCCAAGGGAATGCAGTGGCTGGGAATCATGCCGGCCCGGTTTGGCATGGGTGGGCGAACCCATTTCCAGTTGGCCTTGGACGGTGACGCTTTGGTGCTGCGCTTCGCTCCCTGGAAGGGGGTGGACGTCGCTCCTGACTGGGGGCAGGGCCAATCCTATGTCCTGGAGCGGGCCGTCACGGCCTTCGTGCTGAGCTACCAGAACGCGAAATCGGGCGTTGCGCAATGGCAGCCGCAGTGGGTTGATGACAAGGAGCTGCCTTCTGCGGTCCAGATTCAGCTGCAATCGGCCGGTGGTGTCTGGCCGTTGATGGCGATTGCCTTCTACACCCCTCCTGCCACCAACCGAAGCTCTGGCAGCGGCGGCGCCGTATTCGGTGGGAGCCGCCGATGAGCCGGCAGTACGCAGGCGGGATGAAGAGACACCAGGGCATGGCGTTGGTGCTTGTACTTTGGATCGTTGCAGCACTTTCCATTTTTGCCACCAGTTTGGGCAAGGTGGTCCGCCAGGAGGCCTCGGTGGTTGGTGTTACCCGCGACATGGCTGCTGGACGAGCCCGGGGAGAAGCAGCCATCTATCAGGTTTTGCAACAGATTGCACTCAAGCCCCAGGAATTCAGCGAACGTAGGGTGGAGCAGGTTCCATGGGGGGGGCAGATAATAGAGGTCGAAATTCTGCCCTGGAGCGGTCTGGTCAATATCAATGCGGCTTCGCCGGAATTGCTGGGATCACTGTTCACACGCATGGGCTTGGGGCAGGGCGCGGCGCTTGCGCAGGCCTTGGTCGAGTTCCGTCAGGCAGGAAAAGGGGTGGTCAATAGCGTGGCGTGGGAGGCGCCCGAAGATCTGCTGCAGATTCCCGGGGTGACCTATGGCATCTACGCACAGATTCGACCCTTCATCGTGGCGGATACCGATGGGCGCACTGGCATCAACCCCAAGGCGGCACCTGCTGCTCTTTTGGCCGCGCTGGATGGCACCGGCGGCGCAGCCTTTCAGGAGAGTCTTTCCAGTCCCCGCTATCGTCTGACCGCACGGGTGGTGTTCGATGGTGGATCGGTCATGGTGGTGCGGGACGCCGATGTCATCGGCGGTGGCAGTCGGGGCTCGTTGCCCTGGACGTTGCTTTCGGCCACGCAGTCCTGGGTGGGTCGTATATAGCGAGGCTTTGGGCATTTCCTTGGGGTAGGCGCTGCCAGGTGCCTGTTTCAATGGTGCTGCAGGAGCAAGAAGGAAGAAAGAATTGAAAGCAATGTTGTTCAACGGATGCGGCGTTTTATGGGACTGATGACATCCGATGCCAAGCTGTTTGGGCTGGATCTGCGCGAACTGACTGCGGAGCTGCACGATGCGTTCCACAAGCTGGTGCGCCTGCCCTGGCTGCGCAGAGCCATGCCCGTTACCCTTGTGAAGGTGGCTGGCGATGCAACAACCATCGCTGGCGCCAGAGCCCAGGGTATGCATATCGAATGGACCGATTTGTCCAGCGATGTGCTCGAGCGCGTCACTCATACCGCAGTGCTGCTGGATTCCGAGCAGGTGTTGCAGCGTTCCCTGACGCTGCCTCCGATGGCACCTGCAGCCCTGCGCAGTGCCATTGAGCTCGATGTGCAGACCATGACGCCATTTGCGCCCCAGGACACGCTTTGGTCGTATGTTCAGCGCCCTCTGGCGAAGGCACAGGGACGGCAGCGGGTAGAGGTGGTGATCGCATCGCGAAACCAGGTGGAGCAGGCGCTGCGCCTTCAGTCGGCAAGGTTGCCTGGAGATGGGCATCCCGAAGTCTGGGCTCCTGCCGGCGCGGAAATGGTTGTCCTGCCGGGCTTTGGCGAGCCGGCGCGCCTGCGCAGCGAAGCCAGGCGGCGCAACTGGATCCTGCTTGGCCTGGGCCTTGTGTCGGCATTGTGCGTGGCTCTGGCTGTCACCCCATCACTGCAACTGAGGATGAGGGCCATCGATGCCAGTCAGCAGTTGGCCGCATTGACGAAGACATCGGCCGAGGTCATGGCCCAGCGCCAGGCGCTGGTCGAAGGTGGGGAGAATCTTGGCAAGCTGCAGGAGCGACTGCAGCAGCAACTGAACCATCTGCAGGTGCTGGCCGTGTTGACCAAGGTGCTGCCCGATGATTCAGCGGCCCAGCGCGTAGTGCTCCGAGGAACCAAGTTGACGGTCCAAGGCCTGACCAGCAACGCATCCAATGTCGTGGCCTTGCTGGCCAAGACTCCCGGGTTCCTGGATGTGCGTCTGCCCACGGCGGTGACGCGTGCACCAGGATCGGGCAAGGAGAATTTTGTGCTTGAAGCCAACATTGATCCCAATGTGCTGGGCCTGCTGGCCAAGGCTGCAGAGGAAAAACCGTCTGTTGAGGGCGATGCGGATCCCAAGGAGGCGCAATGACCGCCGGTTCGCAGAAACTCACGCCTCGCCAGTGGTTGCTGCTGGGAGGAATCGGCTTGAGTCTGATTGTGCCGCTTGCCGCCTTGGGCTCCTGGGTTTACTCCAAGCATGTATGGGCCCAGGAGCAAGTGGAGACCCTGGAGCCCCGCTACGCAAGACTTGCCGGTATTCAGGAGCAGGCGCAGGAAATCCAGGAGGCGCTGGAGCAGATAGAGACCGTGAAGGCGCTGCATATCTATCCAGCTGAGCAAGACAGCACGCAAACGGGCAATGCGGTTCAGCAGCGACTGCGGGCGCTGCTCGACAAGGCGGGCCTTTCTGTGGTGAGCAGCCAGGTACGGCCCTCCTCGGAGTCGGAAGACCAGAGTCAGAGTCTGGGTCCGTATGAGCGCATAGCAGTTTCCATGACGGCGGAAGGTGGATGGCCTGCAATCCAGCTGGCCTTGCTGTCCCTGCGGGACGTCTCCCCCACCGTGTGGCTGGATGACTTGCAGCTCAATCTGCTGGGCAATCTTGAAAGCAACAATCCCAAGGTGGCGCCAAAGCTCAGCGCGCAATTCACTTTCAGCATTCTGCGGAGCAAGCCGTGAACCAGCGCATTCTTTGGACCACGGGACTGGCTCTGCCTGCGGCGCTGCTGGGGGGAGCGCTGGCCTGGGCATGGCTGACGCCTGAGTTGCAACTGAAAAACATTGCGTGGATACCGCCGCAGCCCCTGAAGGCGGACATCAAGGCGCTCGTTCCTCCTGCAAACGTACCTGAAGACCAGAGCAAGCGCGACGAGCAGCAATTGCTGGAAATGCAGGAGAGGCCGCTCTTCGCCATCAGCCGCAAACCACCACCACCTCCGCCACCGCCAGCTCCAGAGAAAAAAGCGCAACAAGAAGTGCCCGATATCTGGCAGCAGGCCCGCGTCACTGGAATTTTTGAAGGGCAGGTCAGCGGAATCATTTTCTCGCTGGACGGCAAGGAGCGGCGTTTGCTGCTCAACCAGAATTTTGCAGGCTGGAAGTTGCAAAGCCTGCAGGGCCGCAATGTCGTTCTGGAAAGCAACGGACAGACGCGTACGTTGCAACTGGTGAAGGCTGCGGTGGACAAAGGGCCTAACATCCCTGCCGGCATGAGGGTGCCACCTGTGCTGCGGGTCCCCGCTCAGGCGCAGGAGCCTGAGGGTGCCTCCGATACATCAGCCAAGCCCGAGGAGCCGCAAGCCGTCTTTGGCGGAACCAGTGTGCCCGCAAAGAAATGAGAAAGACTGGTCAAGAAACCATGAAATTGCATAACCGTCCCATCCGTACCGCAATGGCGTTGGCAGTCTGTCAAATGCTGCTGGCGTGCGCCCAGCCCGCCAAGAATAATTTCGTCAGCCACTTCGGAGCGGACGCCTCGCAGAGCTATGTTTTCAACGAGGAAGCTCCTCCCAAGGACAGCTCTGACAAAGAGGACAAGGCGGAGCCACGTATCCTGACAGGTACCGGAAAACTGCTGGGAGAGGCCAGGCCGGTGCCGGCGGTGAAAGAAGCCTCGGTCAAGCTGAGCTTCGAAGATGCCCCCCTTTCGCAGGTCGTGCGCACGGTGCTGGGCGACATCCTTGGTTTGGACTACGTACTGCATCCGCCCATCGGTGGCACAGTGACTCTTAGCACGCAGAAGAACATCCCGGGTGACCAGGCCCTCTATCTGTTGGAGACTGCCTTGCAGGCCAATGGCTTGGCCATGGTCCGTGATGCCAGGGGCACCTATCACGTGGGACGGGCCGACGTGCTCAAAAGCCTGGGAGCATCGGTGCGGCAGGCTTCCCAGTCCACTGCGCTGGCTCCTGGCTTTGGAGCCATCGTTATCTCCTTGAACTATATCGGTGCCAACGAAATGGCCGCCATCCTGCGGCCCATGGTGCCGGCCGATGCCATATTGCGCGTGGATGCGGTGCGCAACGTTCTGGTGATGTCCGGTTCGCGTGCCCAGGCCGAAGGCTGGCTGGAAATGGTGCGCACCTTCGACGTGAACTTGCTGGAAGGCATGTCGGTTGGGGTATTCCCGCTCAAGTATGTGTCCATTCAGGAGGTCAGCACAGCGCTGCAATTGATGAGTGGTGGTGGGGGTGGTGCGGCAACTCAACCAGGCGCTTCTGTGCCAGGGGGGGCACCCGCGGGCAGGCCCGCCGCTGCTGGCGCAGCTCCTGCTGCTGCGGCTCTGGGCGAGGGCAATCCGCTGTTTGGCGCGTTGCGCATCATGCCGATCGAGCGGCTCAACAGCATCCTGGTCATCACACCGCGTGCTGCGTATCTGGATGAGGCCCGCCGCTGGATTGCCAAGCTTGATCAGCCCGGTTCGGGCGGTGCGCTACCGCAACTGAACATCTATCGCGTGCAAAACGGGAACGCCAAGCATCTTGCAAGCGTGTTGTCCGGCATCTTTGGTGGAACAGGTGGTGGCACCACGGCCAATAGTGGCGTCGCTCCTGGCCTGGGTACCTCCACCATGGGGACCAGCGGGTTCGGGAGCAGCAACACTTTCGGCAGCACCAGTGGCTTCGGCAATACCAGCGGTTTTGGTAACAGCGGCTTTGGCAGCAGCGGCAGTTTCGGCAACAGCGGTAGTTTCGGCAACAGCGGTTTTGGCAACAGCGGTTCCGGAACTCGCTTTGGCAGCACCGCCTTCGGGCAGTCCGGGACGATGGGCCAGACTGGTGGTGTGCAAAGTGCATCTCCTGTGGCGGCCAGTATCGGCAGCATCCGCGTCATGGCCGACGAGCTCAACAACTCCGTGCTGGTCTGGGGCACGTCTGCGGAGTTCGAGCGCATCGAGGCTGCTTTAAAGAAGCTTGATCTGCCCCCGACCCAGGTGCTGATTGAGGCCAGTATCGTGGAGGTTACGCTCAATGACTCACTTCAATATGGTCTGCAGTGGGCATTCAGTGGCGATGTTGGTAACAAAGGCTACAACGGTAACGGCCAGCTCCTGACTGGCGGGACAGGAGCTGTTGGTGGATTGGCTATGGCTGACAGTGGAGGGCTCGCTGCGACCTTGGGGCAGGGCTTCTCCTACACGCTCAAAAACTCCGTCGGCAGTATCAAGGCTGTGCTCTCTGCGCTGGCCAGCAAGACCCAAGTCAAGGTGGTGGCCAGTCCCACGCTGATGGTGCTTGATAACCACACGGCAGCGATTGCCGTTGGTACGCAGCAACCCTACAAATCGGGAACTACAGTAGTCGGTACCTCGGGGACGCCTATTGACAACTATGCTTTCAAGGATACGGGTGTGAACCTGCAGGTTGTACCGTCTGTCAATGCTGGCAATCTGGTCACGATGACCGTTAACCAGTCGGTGACCGACATCGGGGGGGAGGATACGATCACTAAGCAGCGTTCCTTCTTGCAACGTCAGATATCGAGCCGTGTCGCCGTACGGTCAGGTGAATCCATAGTCATGGGGGGGCTGATCCAGGAAAGCTCCAGTGCTGGTCGTGGTGGTGTTCCATTTCTGTATGACCTGCCGGTGGTCGGCAATCTTTTTGGCACCACTAACAACTCTGGCGTGCGGACAGAACTGATCGTCATCATCACGCCACGCGTTGTGCGTTCGGACATCGATGTGCGTGAGGTTAGCGACGATCTGCGGGAGAAGATGCGCTCCCTGACACCCATGCTGAAGACGCCGGCATCAGCGCCTGCTCCTTTTGATGAAGGCGGCGGCAAGGCCTCCGTGGAAGTCGGTCCCCTCATGCCCGAGCGGCGTTAGAGGCACGCATGGGCCGGAACATTCGGCCTTAAAGTTGTTCCAACGGTTTTTTTGGAGTTCAAATACATATGAGCAAGTCGACAAAGCATGCTGTGCCTTCGCGCCCGCACTGGCTGACGTGGGGCCTCGGCCTGGCCTGTGCTGCCGTCTTGGCAGGCTGCGCCTCCATGGGCAGCACGACGCCTGAAGAAGCAGTGACCCAGCGGTCCAACGCCTTCTGGAAGGCGCGTATGGCAGGGGAGGTCGCCAAGACCTACGCGCTTACCTCGCCTGGCTACCGGGCTGTCAATGACCAGGAAAAGTACCGGCTGGCCCATGGCGTCATCCCAGTGCTGAAAGGCGGGGACATTGCCTGGGTGAAGTGCGATGAGGCACGCTGCGAAGTGCGCAAGAACTTCACCACGTCAAGTCCCGTGATGCCTCGTACCAGTGTCCCCATTTCCATCAGTGAAATCTGGATCAAGGAAGAGGGCCAGTGGTGGCTGTTCGTGGAGTGATGTGAAGTCAGGCACGTGCCGGTTGCCTTGGGGCAGCCGGCCAGCGGTCCGGTCCTGCGCATGATGCGTGTGCGGAACAGGCCGAACGGGATAGGCGGATGGCCCAATGTTTGTGATAATGCGCCGTCCCTGATCCCGGTGCTCGCTAGGGAAGTGTTGTTTTTTTTCAAAACAAGACTTGAGCGCCTCCGAAAAGCGGTATGGGAGCTTAACCGGCTGTGCTACGATTCCCTGGCGATCAATCGTGGTGGTTGCAACTACCTTATCTTTTTACTGGAGATAGTTCTTATGAAGAAAAATGTTCTGGCCCTGAGCATTGCTGCCATGGTTGGTGGCCTGGGCTTCGCCGGTGCTGCATCGGCAGCTCTGTCGGTGAACGAAAGCGGCACGGGCCACATCCTGATGGTGCCTTACTACACCGCTCAGAATGGCAACATGACCGTGTTCCACCTGACCAACACCGACACCGTGCACGGTAAGGCTGTCAAGGTGCGCTTCCGCGGTGCTTCCAACTCCGACGACGTGCTGGACTTCCAAGTCTTCATGTCGCCCGGCGACGTCTGGACTGCTGCCGTGACGGCTGACGCTAGTGGCTTGGCACAGCTGGTAACTGCAGACAACACCTGCACGCTGCCCCGCATCTCTGCTGGTACGCCTGTCAAGTTCGTGACGGACCGTCTGGCCAAGAGCGACTGGACCGCTACCGACAAGGCTGCTCAGACCCGTGAAGGCTATGTTGAAATCCTCAACATGGCTGACATCCCTGAGAACGCAAACGGCGACAAGGGTCTGTTCAAGGCGATCAAGCACGTCAATGGCGTGGCTCCTTGCACATCCGCCATCCTGAACCAGACTCTGTCTGTGTCGGGTGTTGGTCCCGCAGCTACCAACCTGAGCCTTGGTTCTAATACCAACCCTGATCTGACGATCCCCACTGGTGGTCTGACGGGTTCTTGGTACGTGATGAACGTTGCACAGACCACCACTTTCTCTGGCGCTACGCCTGCGATCGTGGCTTCTGGCGCGACCCGTAATGTGTTCTCGCACCAAAAGACCGGTGGCGCTCTGCTGGAAACCGCCGATCCGCTGATGGTGGGTGGCGCAATCCCTGCTCAGCACTATGATGTGCCTGACCTGTCGACGCCTTACGAAGCTGCTACGACGACTGCTGCTGCTCAAGCTGAAGAGCTGACCTCGGCTATCGCACGCACCAGCGTGATCAACCAGTACGCTACGGACACTTCCATCTCGGCCAAGACCGACTGGGTGTTCTCCATGCCTACCCGTCGCTACACCATCGCAGCTAACTACGCTGCCGGTGCAGTGAATCAGGTTGTTGGTAATGTGACTGGTACGTCGCTGGCTGGTGGTACGGTTACTCTGCCGGGTACTACCCCTGCCTACCGTTTCATCAACAACAACGTTGCTGTTGCCAACAACATCTTCCGCACGGCTAGCAACACCACCGTGAACAACGCAGGTCAAATCTGCGTGGAAGCTCAAAGCCAGACTTTCTATGATCGTGAAGAGCGTTTCCAAGAAGATGGCGCCATCTTCTCGCCTGGCACGATCAGCCGTACTCAGCTGTGCGGTGAAGTCAGCGTCCTTGCCTTCTCGGCTGACAACTCGGCTCTGGCTGCATCGGTTGCTCGTCAGAACGTCGCTGCTCCGTACACCAACGGTTGGGGTGTCGTGAACTTCAATGCTCCTACCCCTCTGCTGGGCGCTGCATTCCTGAAGCTGACCAACCCCGAAGCTGCTCCTGGCACTTCGGGCACGTACGGCATCACCTGGCCCCACGCTTACCGTTAATCGGGCACTTTCACACGCAAGTGTGATCTAGCAAAGGCGGGAGGAAACTCCCGCCTTTTTTGCGTTTATCTATACCCAAGGACTTATGACTGTTTCCATCCAACGTTTGAGTGCTGTTTCTCTTGTGCTGGCCGCGGCTCTCGCTACCCAGGGCGTGCAAGCCCAGGAAAAGGCCAAGGCCTTGGCGTCTCCTGCTGCGCCACAGGCTGCAATTGGTGCGTCGCCAGTGCTGTTGGAGGGCAAGGGAATCTCCATCACGCGCCAGGACATGCTGGCTGATTCGCTGCGCATGCCGCCGGAAATGCGGCCGCTGGTGCTTTCTCGCCCGCAGAACGTCAAGCAGATCGCCTCCAACCTTTATGTGTTACGGACCATGGCCAAGATGGCTCAGGAGCAAGGCCTGGATCGAGATCCCAAGGTGGCTGCCATCGTGCAGGTAGCACGCGACAAGGCGCTGGCTGATGCATGGCTTGCAGCATTTGATGAGAAGAACACTCCCACGGTGGAAGCTGCCGAGAAGCAGGCTCGCACCATCTATTTGGCACATCCGGAGCGCTTCAAGGTGGGCGAGGAAGTGCGCGCCAGCCATATTCTGGTGGCTGGCAAGGATGCGGATGCCAAGGCCCAGGCCGAGCGCTTGCTCGCTGACTTGAAGAATGGTGCGGATTTCGCAGCATTGGCCCAGGAGCGCTCT
This sequence comes from Delftia sp. Lp-1, assembly GCF_020523835.1. Taxonomy (NCBI): domain Bacteria; kingdom Pseudomonadati; phylum Pseudomonadota; class Betaproteobacteria; order Burkholderiales; family Comamonadaceae; genus Delftia; species Delftia sp. Lp-1. The sequence continues at coordinate 726,736 of NZ_JAJALJ010000003.1, forward strand.
GCTGACAAGGGTAGTGGCGCGCGTGGCGGAGATCTGGGCTTTTTCGGTAAGGATCGCATGGCGCCTGAGTTCGAAGCGGCGGCATTCGCGCTGCAAAAACCGGGTGAGCTCAGTGGCGTAGTGCAGACCCAGTTCGGCTACCACATCATCCGTCTTGAAGAGCGCAAACCCGCCAGAACCAAGACATTCGATGAAGCCCGCGATGAGCTTGTTCAGGGCATCCGTGCATCTGCTGCGCAGGATGTGCGTGCCCAGGTGGCAGAACAGATCCGCAAGGATGCTCAGTTCAACGATTCGGCTGTCGACGCCTTCGTTTCCGAGAATTCTTCCAAGCGTTGATGCGTTGAGGGGGAGGGTGACAACTCTTCCTTGGAGTAGGGTCGGTTCGCTGGTTGTGCAAGCGTTTGCAAGCTTTGAGGCGATTGGCTGGCGCGCTGGATCTTGTTGCGCGAAAATGCCGGGTTTGGCATGAACTGAAGTGCCGCCGCCGTCTCTGGCGCGCGGCACTTGTCGCATAACAACGCATGTACTCTTTACTCGGCGAATGCCGCGCGCTGTGGCAGGCCCGCAGCCTGCTGTGGGTGATGACCCGGCGCGAAGTGGCTGCCCGCCACGCAGGCACGGCTGCGGGCGTGCTCTGGCCCTATCTGCAGCCTCTGCTCACCGTGGCGGCCTACTACCTCGTGTTCGACGTGGTGTTCTCGATGCGCCTTGGCGACAACGCTCCCACGCATGCCGTGGGAGCGTTTCTTGTTGTGGGCGCCTTGCCGTGGATGGCGTTTTGCGACGCTACGGCACGTGGCATGAACAGTCTGGTCGAGGCGGGTGGCATTCTGCAAAAGAACCCGTTGCCGCCAGTGCTGTTTCCCATGCGGGCGGTACTGGCCAGCAGTGTGATCTTCGGACCCTTGTTGTTGCTGGTGGCCTTGGCTTATCTGCCCCAGCACGGCTTGACCTGGTCGCTCGTGGCACTCATCCCCCTGTTGCTGGGCCAGCTGCTGCTGTGCGCCCTGCTGGCTTATGCGCTGGCTATTCTGACGGCGGCACTGCGCGATGTGGGGCAGCTTGTGACCTTCTTTCTGTCCGTCGGTATCTATCTCTCGCCCATTCTTTTTCCGCTGGCCTTGTTCCCTGAGCGCTGGCGCTGGGTGCTATGGGCCAATCCCATGACGGCGTTGGTTCTTGGCTACCAGAATGTGCTGCTGCAGGGGCTGTGGCCTCAAATGGCGGTCTGGGCGGCTTTGGGCCTCTGGATTCTGGTTTTGGCTGTGCTGCTCAATGGCTTGGTGCGACGCAGCCGTGATCAACTGGTGGACTGGCTATGAACGCCAAGCATGTCGAATTGCCTGATGACCTGGTACTGCGTGTGCGCAATCTGGGCAAGGAATACAAACTTTATCCCTCGCCGCGAGCGCGCTTCAAGGCCTTGCTGACCGGTGTTGCCACTCACCGAAGCCATTGGGCATTGCGGGATGTGTCATTCGAATTGCGCCGAGGCCAGTGCATTGGTGTGATTGGCGATAACGGTGCAGGCAAGAGCTCGCTGCTCAAGCTGCTGGCTGGCACCTTGCAGCCCAGTTGCGGGCAAATAGAGCGTGTGGGTCGGGTCACGGCCATTCTGGAGTTGGGCGCGGGATTTCACCCTGATTTCAGCGGGCGTGACAATCTGTATTTCGGTGGCAGCCTGATTGGTATATCCCCTGAGCGCATGCGTGAGCTGGAGCCCGAAATCGCCGCCTTTGCGGAGTTGGGCGAAGCACTGGAGCGGCCGGTCAAGACCTACTCTTCGGGGATGGCGGTGCGCCTGGCGTTTGCACTGGTGACGGCCGTGCAGCCCGATGTGCTGATCATTGACGAGGCGCTCGCTGTAGGCGACCAGCATTTCCAGAAGAAGTGCATTGAGCGCATCATGGCCTTCCGCAACAGCGGCTGCACCATCCTGTTTTGTTCCCATAGTCCTTATCACATCCGCCATCTTTGCGATGCAGCCCTGTGGCTGCGCGGCGGGCATGTGGCGCAGTTCGGTGCGACTGAGCCAGTGCTGGCCGCCTACGATGCATATACCCGCGAGCGGCAGGAGCGCGAGCAAAGGGCTTTGTGCGGCGAGATGCTGCCTGCTGAAGGGGAGTCCGCTGTGCCAGCGCCTGCTGCGGATGAAGTGCCTCCCGCGCCGGTCGCTGCCGTAGACAGCGGCACAGCCTGCATCCTGTCCGTGGATGTGAAGGATCTGGCTGAACCTGTGGGGGACCAGCCAGGGTTGCTGCAGAGCCAGGACCTGGTTGTGACCATTACCGCGAGAGGACGTGGCAACGAGCGGCCGCACATCGGCTTCATGATCGAGCAGTCCAAGGGCGTGGGCATTACTTCGCTGGCAACGCATGAGGATGGTGCGGCCCCGCGGCAATTGCCAGACGGAAGCTGGCAGACCGTGCTGACCTTTCCCGAGTTGCCTCTGCACAGCGGAGACTATGTGATCAGCGCCTTCCTGTTCGATGAAACCGGGCTGGCCGTCTATGACGAATGGTTCCAGTTCCTGCACCTGCGCTTTATTTTCCCCAAGCCCCTGCCTGGACTGGTGCGCCTGCCTCACCACTGGAGCTGAGCGGCTCCGCCACGCCCGCGCAAGCGGCTCGGCTGTCTCCCTATTCCATACCCCATGACATCTGACAATTCTTCTACTCCCATCAGCGATGGGCAGCGTTTGCTGAATGAAGCCCTGCAATTGCTGGCAAGCGGCGACCGGGCTGGTGCGGCACAGGTCCTGTCCCGTGCCCGCGAAATGGACGACAGCCTGTTGGAGGCGCATTCCCTGATCGAGGCCAATGGTCTGGTGGGCTCGTTTTCCAACATGACGGGACTCGATTGCCGGATTTCTGCGCAGGACGATATCTTCGGCTTCTTCCGTGGCCACCCTTCCAGCGTCAATCCCCTGCGCGACTACTTCGCCGACGGTTGGCGCACACTGTCGGAGCTGATGCTGCTGCTGGAGGCTGTGGACAAGCCTTTGCTGCGCACGGCCAGCGTGCTGGAGTTCGCGAGTGGTCACGGCCGCTTTACGCGGCACCTGGTCAAGGCGCTAGGGGCGGAACGGGTCACGGTCTCGGACATCGTGGTCGATGCTGTGGATTTTTCGCAGCAGACCTTCGGCGTGAAGGGCTTTGCTTCGGCCAGCGTGCCGGAGCAGGTACGCTGGCCGCAGCAGTACGAACTGGTGTTCGTGCTCTCGCTGTTCAGCCATCTGCCGCGCTCGACCTGGACGCGCTGGCTGCAGGTGCTGCGCGATGCGGTGGCTCCTGGCGGGTTGTTGGTTTTCAGCACGCACGGCATGAAGGCCGCAGATTTCGACAGCGTGAAGCTGGATGACGAGGGATTTTTCTTTGCCCCGTCCAGCGAGTCGAATGCCATCGATGCAAATGAGTATGGAACGGCGTTCACTTCCGAGCGATTCGTCCTGGACCGCATTGCTGAAACCTGGGGGGGCGATGCACTGCGTCACCGATCACTTGTGCATTTCTGGAACCACCAGGATGCCTATGTGCTTCAGCGGCTGTGAGCGTGTTGACAGGGTTGTAGACAGAACAGAGAGGACGATTGCATGAGTTGGATGCTGCGTTTGCAGGAACGGCTGTTGGGCCTGGCGCCATGGGACGCAGGCAAGATCACCGATGAGTGGTTTCGTGCGCATTTCAACTATGCAGCGGATCTGGCCCATGACTGGATCGGACGGTCGTTGGACCTGTCCAAGGCCAGGTTGCTGAATTTCGGATGTGGCGATGGCATCACCGATCTGGCTTTGGTACTGCGCCATGGCGCAACCTCCATCCATGGCATCGATATCCGTCAGGAGTACGCCAAGCTGCCCCGCATTGCACGCGAGCAGTTGGGCATGTCGCGCATTCCCGCTGCGCTGAGCTTCGAGACCATCGTGCCGAATTCGCCATTGGCCGGCCGGCATGCGAACTATGACGGATTGCTCAGCTGGTCCACCTTCGAGCATGTGCAGCGCGACAAGGTGCTGCCGATCCTGTCCGACCTGCATGCCTGCCTGCGCTCGGGAGGCGTGTTCTTCCTGCAGATCGAGCCCTTGTTTCATTCTCCCTGGGGCTCGCACCTGCGCCGCTACGACGATGTGCCCTGGCACCACTTGCTGGCGTCGGAGGAGGAGTTGTGGAGCATCATCGAAAAGCATGAAGGTCCGCTGGACGCCGCCGAGGTGGACTTCGGCTTTGCCGATTTCGGTGTCGATGGCTACAAGCGCTTTGTCTTCAAGGAGTACCAGGCGCTGAACCGGTTGACGGCAGACGAGCTCGTAGATATCGCTCGTCAGGCCGGCTTTGAAGTGTTGCGCGAGGAGCGGCGCCAGGTGGACATGGCCATTCCCGAGGCGCTAGCGGGGCGCTATCCCGAGGAGTGGCTGCGCAACAACGAGATTTTGCTGCTGTTGGGCAAGACCTGACGAAGCCATGCAGGAGCCGGCCCCCACGATCTCTTCACCCGTGCGGCCTGCATATTCCAATGGCTTTGATGCACTGCGTATAGCCGCTGCATCTGCAGTCATTTACAGCCATCATTTCCATATCACGGGCACCAGACCGCCATCGTGGCTGCATGCGGACATGGTGGGCGGCGTGGCAGTGATGACTTTCTTCACGATCAGCGGCTTTCTTGTCACGCTGAGTTGGCTGCGTGATCCCCGTGCGGCGGCCTTCATGGCCAAGCGTCTGTTGCGGTTGTGGCCGGGCATGCTGGTGGCTGTTGTGGCTGGCGTGCTGCTGTTCGGCCCGGCATTTACTTCATTGCCACTGAAGGAGTTCTGGCTTCATCCGCAGACCCTGGATCACTGGCGCAATCTGCTGCTGATCAAGGACTACGCCTTCATGCCGGGCGTGTTTTCTTCCAATCCGCTGCCAGGGTTGATGAACGGCCCTTTGTGGACCATCCCCATCGAGCTGATGTGCTACGTGGTGCTTGCTGCACTGGGCATATTGGGCGTGCTGCGGTCCAGGCTTCTTGCCAGCCTGGCTGCAACCGGATATCTGGTCTTTTTCCTGACACAGCGCAATGCCGATTTGGCTGGAACCATGTTTCATTGGTTCGAGTATCCGGCCTATTTCGCCTATGGCTCGCTGATCGCGCTATTGCAGCCTGCCTTTGCTGCCCATGGTCGAAACTTGCTGTTGATCCTGGCGCCTGTGGCTGGGGTGCTTTTCTTTGGCTTGAAGCTGGAGCACTCTGCCGGCCTGCTGCTGCTGCCGCCGCTGCTCATCTATTTGGGTTCCATGCGTTCTAGGGTGTTTTCCGGGTTGCATCGACTCGGAGATCCTTCTTATGGTGTCTACGTGCTGGGTTGTCCCATCCAGCAGGCAGTTCAGGCACTGTGGCCTCAGCTGCCATTCCACTCCAGTCTGGCGCTTGCATGGCTGCTTGCGCTGGCTGCTGGCTATGCCTCCTGGCACTTGGTCGAGTCGCCGATGCTGCGGCTCAAACACTTGGTGTACCGCACCTAGAAGGGAGTGCCATGCGCAGCGTTGAAGAGAGGGGGAACCGCTTTGACATGCTGCGCTTGACGGCGGCGCTTGCAGTGTTTGTTGCGCACGGAGAGTTTCTTTACCGCCTGCGTCTTGCCGAACCCTTTGCCGGCCACAGCCTGGGGTCGCTTGCGGTCTATGTATTCTTCTTCATGAGCGGGTATCTGGTATGCCAGAGTTGGATGCGCGAGCCGGTCTGGCATGCCTTCTGGCTGAGGCGGCTGATGCGGATTTTTCCGGGCCTGATCATGGCCGTGGTTTTCTCGGTTTTCGTCATCGGCTGGGCGATGACCTCGCTTGATTCGCTGCAGTACTGGCAGTCACCGCAAACCTGGAGTCATCTGATCAACAATATGACAGGGCAGGCCACGGTTCAGATACTGCCGGGCGTATTCGAATCCAATCCCTTTGCCTATACGGTCAACGGGTCCCTGTGGACTTTGCGGTATGAGCTGGCGATGTACCTTGTGCTCGCCACCTTGGCATGGCTTGCAAGAGGCAAGCGCTGGATCCATCCCCTCATGGCTGGCGTACTGGCTATCTTGTGGCAGATGGCCAGAGTCAAGGGGTGGGACCAGGGCCTGGATGCCATCCACACCCCGCTGGTCGATATGTTCCGCTGGCGGGACTTCTGCGGATTTGGTGTTCCCTTCTTTCTGGGAAGCACGATGGCTGCCTATGGCATACGCCATCGCGCATGGATGGCTGCAGTCGCGCTGGTGCTGGCTGTATGCGCATTGCTCACCGCCAGCACTTGGATGCGCCAGGTGGCAGTCTGGGGATTGGTGGCCTGCGCAAGTTTTTATCTTGCCCATGCAGGCCATGTGGCCACAAGCCACCGTTGGCGCACCGATCTTTCTTATGGCGTCTACATCTACGCCTTCCCCGTCCAGCAGGCCATGACGGCCATTTGCCTGCGTGAGGGCTGGTCATTGGGCATCTGCATGCTGCTGTCGCTTGCCTTGACATTGGGCCTGGCCTTGATGTCATGGTATGGCGTGGAACGGCCCTGCATCCGGATGGCGCAGCGATGGCTGGCGTTGCCTGGGCGGCGCCTAGGCCTGCAGCCAATTCTTGACCCGGCGCTGCCAGTGCGCGGGAATGCGCCTGGCCACGCCGCGCAGGATGGGTAGCGAGCGCAGATGGGCCAGCAGGATCAAGGCCCCAGATCTTGCCGCATGGTCCTGGCGTTGCAGGCGATGTGTGGCCAGAAAGGCCGCATCCAGCGGCTGAAGCAGGGCCTGATCGCGCGGCTGCAGCCCCTGGAGATAACCGTCGCCATAGAAAGTGGTTCCCGGCTGGGCGGCAGCACTCCCTGTCGCGGTGGGTTGCTGTGGTGGCTGCCCTTCAATGAAGTGGCGTTCGCGTATTTGCGCGAAGAAGTCCAGCCATTGGGCGGCGCTGGCGTCCCAGGGCATGACCCAGGACCAGTCGCGGCCCGCCAGCCTTTCGGGAAAGGCCCCTATGTCGGGCGCGACGATCGGCAGCCCGGCAGCCAGGCAGGCGCTCAGGGTGTAGCTGTAGGTCTCCGGCCATTGGGCGGGGAACCAGGCCAGGTCGGGCTGCAACCACTGCAGCAGAGCAGGCAGTTCTTCTTCCTTGTAGCCGCCGTGCACGGTCAGGCGTGCGCGCGGCTGGGTCTGCAGGCTGCGGTAGCCATAGCCGAGCAGATGGAATTCCACAGGAGCTCCCCGCTTGGCGGCTTCGATCGCCACGGCTTCCAGTACGTCGGCGCCCTTGATGGCGCTCATGGCTCCCAGTACGACGATCTTGAGCGGGGCAGTGGCGGCCAGCGGGTGTGCCAACGGGGCCGGCAGCTGTGCCGGCAGGTCGGTGTGGGCAACCGCCTGGACGCGGGCACCGGGCACGAAACCGGCGATCCGGCTGGCCGTGTCCTGGCTGGGGGCCAGCACATGGCGCGCGTTGTTCAGCAGCAGTGCATTGCGATGGCGCCACTGGGCCACGGTGCCGGCATAGGGGGCTATGTCCGTGGGTTCGCAGCAGCCGCATTCGCCCGCGCGGGGCGGCACGACGTAGCGGTTGTCTATGCCGGTCAGCGAGATGTTCTTGCAGTAGGTATAGAAATCATGGGCCGTGAAGTCATGGGCCGCACCCAGACGGGCGGGAAGGTCCAGGATGGCTTCGCTGTGGCCCAGGAGATGCTGGTAGTGCACGTGCACCACGCCCAGCTGGCGCAGTGCCTGCACCAATTCCTCCATCTGGTCGGCGACGCGGAAGGCGAGCTCGAATGCTTCCTTTTCCTCGGCGCGGCGCAAAACCACGACTCCACCAGCGGCCGGGGACAGCATGAGGAACAGCGCCTTGCCTTGCAGGAACTGCGCCAGTTCGCGCACATGGCGGACCGTGCCGCCCGCCCGGTCGTGGAGCACGGCCAGCACCACGGGCTGGTGTGCGGCCTGTGCCTGCAGGCGTGCCACATCCAGCGCAAGGCGTGCGGTGCGCGCAGGGTCGGCCTGGACGAAGGCCATGACATCGGCTTCGTAGCGCGGATGCAGGCGGCGCAGGGTTTCCATGGCGGCACGTTCGCGCGGGCTCTTGCTTTCGCCGAAGCTCACGCCGCCCGTGTGCAGCACGAAGGTGTCCAGCAAATGCAGGTTGCGCCAGCCAGCGGCTGCGGCACGCTGGCAGAAGTCGTTTTCTTCGCCATAGCCCTTGCCGAAGTGCTCGGTATCGAACAGGCCGACGGCGTTCAGGCTGTCGCGGCGGATGTACATGCAAAAGCCCACGCCGGTGGGCACGTCCACCACCTGGCCGGGGTTGGTGCGCGCGCACAGTGCGTCGATGGCGGCGGTGTCCATGCCGGGCGGCAGATCGTTGCCCTCGCAAAAGCGCGGGTAGCTGCAGATGGTGGCGTTGTTGGAAAACGGCGTGACGGAGGCGATGCGTGCATCGCCGTAGGCGGCCTGGCGGATGCGGTCCAGCCAGTCATTGGCGACCACGGTGTCGCTGTTGAGCAGCAGCACGTCATGTGCGGTGTTCAGCGCCATGCCCCGGTTGACGGTACCGACGAAGCCGAGGTTCTCCTCGTTCTCCAGCAGGGTGATGCGGGGCTCTTGTGCCGCCTTCTCGCGCAGCCAGGCCGTGACTTCGGGCTCCGGGCTGGCATCGTTGATGACCACGAGTTGCCAGTGCGTGCGGCAGGGGCTGGCCAGAACGGACTCGATGCAGTTGCGCGTGTCGTCCAGGCCCCGGTACACAGGCACGATCACATCGACGGGCTGCTGGGGCATCGGCTGGGGTACGGGGGTATGGAGGACAGGGGCAGGCACGGGCGTGCGGCCCAGCAGGCGGTCAATGCGCATCTTGGCGTGGACGAGGGGGCGCGTGGCCCGGAAGACGGTGGAGTTCTCTATGTCGCGCAGGTGCTGCTCCAGGCGCGCGAAATCCCGCTGTACGCGGGTGGCCTCCTGTTGCCAGATGGCGCGCTCCTTGCTCTGTGATTGGTGGCTGTCTTCCAACAGGGCGTTGCGGTGCTGCAGGCGCTGGATCGAAGCACTGCGTTCCTCCAGCTGCTGGATATCCTGCGCATGCTGCTGCTCGAGCAGCATGCGCTGTGTGTGCCATTGGTCCTGCAGCTCATTGGCCCTGCTGCGTTCCTGCGCGATCTGCCGCTCAAGCGGCTGCACGGCCCCGGCCAGTGCCAGATAGTCGGCCGACATGGGCCATCCCATCTCGATCTCCAGCGAGGCGCCACGCAGGGGGGCCAGGGTTTCTGCGGGAATGGGAAGTTCGAACCAGGGGTCATCGCCGGTCAGCAGCAGCATCAGCGCGAATGCGCCTGCCGGATGAGGCCCGTTCCACACCAACTGATGGTGGGGGCGTTGCCCCAGCAAGGCGGCATCCGAATCCTCGGGACGCCATTGCCAGACGACGGCGCCTTGCCCATCCAGCAAGGCCAGCCGGTACAGGTGCACGAAGCCCGGCCGGTCGGCAAGGTCCAGGCGCAGATGGCTCAGCGAAGTGTTGTGGTCGGGCAGTGCAAAGCGCAATGTCTGACGTGCCTGGCCAATGATGCCGGTGGTGGAGAGCTTGCTCTCTTCCTCATAGCGGCCAGCGCGCGCCATGTAGAGCTGGGCCGTGAACAGCGCATGCCCCTGGGGGTAGTTCAGCGGCGGCTCGATGGGCAGCGCCTGGGCGGCGGGTGCCGCACTGGCGATGAACTGGTAGGCCAGTGCATCGGGTGTGGCCAGCAGGTGGCGGGCAACGGCAGGGGGCAGGCTGTCGTAGGCGACGCGGAATTCCGATTCGGGAAGAGCGCGCTCGATGGTGTCGATGTCGTCCACCTGCCAGCCTTGCTCGGCCAGAAAGCGCGACAGCGAGCGCCGCGTGAAAAAGCGCAGGTGGGTGCGGTCCAGCAGCCCTTCTTCGCGGTAGCGGAATTCGCCGTGCAGCAGTTCTGCCACCAGGCCGCTGTAGCCTGCGTTGGGTACGGAGATCAGCAGCCGGCCTTCAGGCGTCAGCCGCTTGCGGCAGGCAGCCAGGATGCGCTCGGGCTGGCGCAGGTGCTCGAGCACGTCGGCGCAGACGATGTAGTCATAGCGCTCGTCGCCGAAGAGCTGGTCCAGGTCGCAGTCCTCCAGGTCGGCCACATGGACATGGCGGTAGAAGGGCGCGGCATGGCGTGCCTCTTCCTGGCTCAGGGTGACGCCGTCGCAGACGCATTGCTTGTGCTCGGCGAGGAAGGCGCCCAGCGCGCCGCTGCCGCAGCCCAGATCCAGTATGTGCGCCTGGGCCCGGACATGGCCGGCCAGCACGGACAGCGACGTGCGCTCGTTCAGATCGACGGTGCGCAGGTAGACGTGGGGATCGGGAATGGGTGTGGTCATAGGAAATGAGGTGCCAGGCGCGGTCCGGGCAGGGATCGATCGCCCGTCATATTCATCTGCGCCAGTCGACCGTGGCCGGTCCGCAGAGAGCGGCGGAGCACGCCCACGCCAGGCGCAAAAAATCCCGGAAGTCCGGGCGGCAGATTGTCGCGCATCATAATCCCGGCCACCGCAGTGATTGCATGGCATGGCGGGTTAATGACATTTTGTGCGGCTGTTGCATTTCCTTGCATCACGGCATACCCGCTGACGCCTTCCGGGCGCCTTCCGCTGAATACTCGGAGCCGCCGTTTTTTCGGCGCAGGTAAGCGGGTTGGAATTTGAAGATCTGAAGGGCGGCATTGATGGGTTCATCGTTGGTCGTGTCGGTGGTGAGCCACGGACATGGCGCTCATATACAGAGGCTGCTTGAATGCCTGGGGTCGGCGCGCCTTGCGCCGATGTCCCGCGTGGTGCTGACGCTCAATATTCCCGAACCGGAGCCCCTGGCTCCAGCGACCGGCTGGCCTTTTGTCCTGGAGATCCGGCGCAATGCGCAACCCCTGGGTTTTGGCTGCAACCACAACCGGGCGCTGGCGAATGCCCGGGAGGCGTTTGTCTGCGTGATCAATCCTGACGTGTACTGGGGAGCGCAGGAAGAGCCGCTGCAAGAGCTTCTGGCGCTGGCGGCCCGGCCGGGGTTGGCCCTGGCCTATCCCCCGCAGATCGGCGAAGACGGCACGCTGCAGGATTTCGAGCGGGAGCTGCCATCTTTCTGGAATTTGCTGCGACGCAAGCTGCACGGGCGTGTGGAGCAGCGTGTGGAATGGGTCAATGCGGCTTGCCTGGTGCTGGGTCGGGATAGCTGGATGCGGCTGCGTGGGTTTGATGAAGGTTTCTATATGTATTGTGAGGATGTGGATCTGTGCCTTCGCCTGCGGGTGCTGGGCGGAGAGCTTCGGCGCGGTGAGTTGCCTGTCGTCCATGCAGGTCAGAGGGCGAGCCGGCGCAGCCTGCGCCATGGCGCATGGCACGTGGCCAGCCTGCTGCGGCTGTGGAGCCGTCCGGCCTACCGCAAGGCCCGAGCCCTGCCGCAGGCAGCGCCCTCGCTGCGCAGTCTGCACGGGGAGCCATCGTGATCTGGATGGCGGTATTGGCCTTCATGGTGTCTTGCACCGGCTGTGCACTGCTGGTGCGCTGGGCCGGGCGGTACGCGAAGAGTTCCTACGGTTACGACAAGCCGCAGCGTTTCCATGTGGGAGAGGTGCCACGGCTGGGCGGCGTGCCCATGTACCTCGGACTGGCTGTCTCCTGGGGGGTGGGCACCTGGCTGAGCATGCGCGGAGATCCTTCCTCGCTGCGCATGCAGTTGTGGGTTGTCGTGTGCCTGGCCGCCATGCTGCCGGCCGTGGTCGGGGGGATCATCGAGGATGTATCGCAGCGCCTGAGCGTGCGTTACCGGCTGGTGCTCACCCTGCTGAGCGCCGTGCTGGCGGTTTTGCTGTGCGGCCTCACCGTGCCCCGGCTCGGCTGGCCCTGGCTGGAACAGGCACTGGGTCCGGCCATGCCCTGGCTGGGCATGGGCCTGGCCGTGCTGGCCCTGACGGGCCTGCCCCATGCCTTCAACATCATCGACGGCTACAACGGGCTGGCCGGCATGGTGGCCACCATCATCTGCCTGGCGCTGGCCCACGTGGCACTGCAGGTGGGGGACCGGACCCTGGCCGCCATGCTGGTGACGCTGGCCGCCGCCACCTGCGGCTTCCTGGTCTGGAACTACCCGCGCGGCATGATGTTTGCAGGTGATGGCGGGGCCTATGTCTGGGGGCTGGCGATTGCCCTGGCCAGCATTGCCCTGGTGCAGCGCAATTCCGCAGTCTCGCCATGGTTTCCCATGCTGCTGCTGATCTATCCGGTCTGGGAGACGGTGTTTTCCATTTACCGCAAGCTGATGCGCGGCATGTCGCCGGGCATGGCGGATGCGCTGCATTTCCACCAGTTGATCTACCGGCGCATCGTGCGCGGCGTGTTCGACGACGATCTGGCACGGCGCATGCTGCGTCGCAATAACCGGACTTCGCCCTACCTGTGGGCGTTCACGCTGCTGACCGTGGTGCCGGCATTGCTGTTTTGGAGCAACACGCCCGTTCTGGTGGGTTTTTGCCTGCTGTTCGTGGTCAGCTATGTGATCGCCTATCTGGCCATCGTGCGCTTCAAGCTGCCGGGCTGGATGCAGAACAATGGATGATGGCCGGGCGCCAGTGGGCGTTCCGTCATCCGGGCATGCAACACTGCCGCGCAGTTGCGGCACAATGCCCGCCTTGTTGTTGACTACTTCCACGCCCCCGGGCTAGCACCATGAACGATATCCTCTCGATTGCCCCCCGCGACAAGGCCGAAATCCTCGCCCAGGCCCTGCCCTATATCCGCAAGTTCCATGGCAAGACCATGGTCATCAAGTATGGCGGCAACGCCATGACCGATCCGGCCCTGCAGGCCGACTTCGCGGAAGACGTGGTGCTGCTGAAGTTGGTGGGCATGAATCCGGTGGTGGTGCATGGCGGCGGGCCGCAAATCGAGACGGCCCTCAACCGCCTGGGCAAGAAGGGCGAGTTCATCCAGGGCATGCGCGTGACCGACGCGGAAACCATGGAAGTCGTGGAATGGGTGCTGGCCGGCGAGGTGCAGCAGGACATCGTGGGCCTGATCCACCAGGCCGGTGGCAAGGCCGTGGGCCTGACAGGGCGCGATGGTGGCCTGATCCGCGCACGCAAGCTCAAGATGGTCGACAACAAGGATCCGAACATCGAGTACGACGTGGGCCAGGTGGGCGATATCGTCTCCATCGACCCCAGCGTGGTGCGCGCGCTGCAGGATGACGCCTTCATCCCCGTGATCAGCCCCATCGGCTTTGGCGAGGAAAACGAGAGCTACAACATCAACGCCGACGTGGTCGCCAGCAAGCTCGCCACCGTGCTGCAGGCCGAAAAGCTGGTGCTGCTGACCAACACTCCCGGCGTGCTGGACAAGGCCGGCAGCCTGCTGACCGACCTCACGGCACGCGAGATCGACGCCCTGTTCGCCGACGGCACCATCTCGGGCGGCATGCTGCCCAAGATCAGCGGCGCCCTGGATGCCGCCAAGGCCGGCGTCAACGCCGTGCACATCATCGACGGCCGCGTGCCGCATGCCATGCTGCTGGAAATCCTGACCGACCAGGCCTATGGCACCATGATCCGCAGCCATTGAGGCCCGATGGCGCGGACTTTGCGGTTCGCGTTACCATCGCGCATGGCCCGGGCGTGGTCTGACGGCCTGGGCCGGTTTGCTGCAAGCCGCCTTTGGGCGGCTTTTGTTTTTTAGGTTTGATATGCGTTTGCTTCTTGTGGAAGACGATGTGATGGTGGCCAGCGGCATCAAGCTGGGGCTGTCCGATGCGGGCTATGCCGTGGACTGGGTCGGCAGTGCCGAGCGCGCCCTGGAGGTGCTGGCCCAGGAAGCCTTCGACCTGGCCGTGATCGACATCGGCCTGCCGGGCATCGACGGGCTGGAGCTCACACGCCGCCTGCGCAGCAGCGCCGTCGAGAGCTCGGCCATGCCCGTGCTGATCCTGACGGCGCGCGATGCGCTGCAGGACCGCGTGCAGGGCCTGGACCAGGGCGCCGACGACTACATGGTCAAGCCCTTCGAGCTTCCCGAGCTGCTCGCCCGGCTGCGTGCGCTGCTGCGCCGCTCGCAGGCAGCCACATCGGCCGTCCTCAGCTTCGGTCCCATCGAGCTGGACACGGCAGGCCGCCGCGCCGGCGCACGCCAGCCTGCGCAAGACGATGAGAGCGAGGGAAAACTGCTGCCCATCGACCTGGGTCCGCGCGAATGGACCGTGCTGGAATACCTGCTGATCCACGCGCCCAAGCCCGCCAGCAAGGACAAGCTGCTGCAGGCGCTCACGGGCTGGGACCGCGAGATCACGCCCAATGCGGTCGAGGTCTATGTCTCTCGCCTGCGCAGCAAGCTGGAGCCGCATGGCGTGGCACTTCGTTCCATCCGGGGCTTCGGCTATCGGCTGGAACTCTCGCATACCGCAGCCTGATGCGTACATGGCGCATGGCCCCAGGCGCTGACCGCCCATGACAGCCAATCTGCGCCTTCGCCTGCTGGTGCTGCTGGTGGTGCCGCTGACGCTGCTGGCACTGATGGGCGGCTGGTTCGGCTATCGCTCGGCAGACGAGGCCTCCACCCAGCATGACCAGCGCCTTCTGCGCCTGCTGCCTGCGCTGGCCGATTCGGTGCTGGCGCCGTCGATCGCCGAGGGAACGCCGCCCCTGGTGGCGCTGACGCCCGCCATCGAGGACGTCTTGCGCCAGCGCGGCGACGACGTCGGATATGCCATAGGTGACCTGCAGGGCCATGTCGTTGCCGGCGATACCTGGATCCGCTTCGACGTGCCTTCCACGCCGCTGGCCGAGTTCCACAGCCAGGAGCATGACGGCCTGACCTACCGCGTGGCCGTCATGCGCGCCGAGACCTATGGTGCCGGTGAAATGGTGCTAGTGCTGGCCGACGGTGGCGATGTGCGCCAGCAATGGGTGCGCCAGTTGCTGCTGCATGTGCTGCTGCCCAGCGTGCTGCTGATTGCGGGTGCCGGCATCGCCATCTACTGGTCGGTCAGCCGGGCTTTCCGGCCGCTTCTGACCCTGACCCAGGCGGTGGAACGGCGCTCGCCGCGCGACCTCAGTCCCATCTCGGAGCACAGCTCGCCGGCCGAAGTCCGTCCGCTGGTGCGCTCGCTCAACCGATTGTTTGCACTGGTCAACGCCCAGGCCGAAGGCCAGCGGCGCTTTGTGGCCGATGCGGCCCATCAACTGCGCACGCCGCTGGCGGCCTTGCAGGCCCAGGTCGAGGCCTGGGCACTGAGCGCGCAGGCTGCCCAGGCCGAGGCGAGGCGCAAGGGCACCGAGGCCCAGGTGGTGCTCAGCGTGACGCAGATCGAGCAGTTGCGCGACGCCACGCGGCGCACCTCGCAGCTGGCCCGCCAGTTGCTGGCGCTGTCACGTGCCGACGCCCGCAATGCCGAAGTCCAGCCGCTGCAGAAGGTGGACCTCAAGGACCTGTGCGAAAGCATGCTGGAAATGTTTTTCGACCAGGCCAGCGCCAAGGGGCTGGACTTCGGCCTTGACGTGGCGGCCGCCAGTGTCTGGGGCCACAGCTGGCTGCTGCGCGAACTGGTTTCCAACCTCGTGGACAACGCCATCAAGTACACGCCGCCCGGCGGCAGCGTCACGCTGCGCTGCGGCATGTACCATGGCGCGGCACAGTCTGCGGATGAGCCGCAAGGCTGGGCCTTCCTGGAGATCGAGGACGACGGCCCCGGTGTGCCCGAGGCCGAGCGCTCGCAGATCACGCAGCGCTTTTACCGCGCGCAGGGCGCGGCCGGCGACGGCACGGGGCTGGGATTGGCCATTGCCGAAGAAATCGCCCTGCTGCACCAGGGCACTCTGGCTTTCGGTGCCGCAGCGCAGGGCAAGGGCCTGCTGGTACGCTTGGAGCTTCCATTGCAAATGCCGGCCATGCTCTCGGAAACAATAGCAGCGCAAGCAACAGGCAAGCGATCCTGACGGTTGCGCTCATGGGGACAGCTTTGTGCGGAGTTGCCGCCGAGGGCTGTGAGAGAATTACTTACAAATAGTTGATCTGCTTATGTCCGAGTCTGAAGTTCTGTCGCCTTTATCCGCTCCTGGCGCTGATGTCGTTTCCGACGAAGCCGCCTCCGCTTCCGCCCCTACGCCTGCGCGCAAACGCCCCAAACCCGGGGAGCGGCGTGAGCAGATCCTGCAGGCGCTTGCGGCCATGCTGGAGAAACCGGGCGCAGAACGCATCACCACGGCAGCGCTGGCGGCCCATCTGGGCGTCAGCGAGGCGGCCCTGTACCGCCACTTCGCCAGCAAGGCACAGATGTTCGAAGGACTGATCGAGTTCATCGAGCAATCCGTCTTCACGCTGGTGCAGCAGATCGTCGGGCGGGATGTGCCGGAGGAAGAGCGGCCCGCAGTGGACGGAATGCGCCAGGCCAGCCGCGTGATCTCCCTGGTGCTGCAGTTCGGCGAGCGCAACCCCGGCATGGTGCGCGTCATGGTGGGCGATGCCATCGTCTTCGAGCACGAGCGCCTGCAGGCCCGCATGAACCAGTTCTTCGACCGCATCGAATCCACGCTGCGCCAGTGCCTGCGCCCCGCCGCCGGTGCGCTGGGCTCTTCCGCCCCGACGGTCGATGCACAGGTGGCCGCCAGCGTGCTGACATCGTTCGCGCTGGGCCGCCTGCAGCGCTACGCGCGCTCGGGTTTCCGCCGCCTGCCGACCGAGCATCTGGAAGCCAGCCTGGCCTTGATGGTCTGAACGTGGCCCAGCGGACCTCAGGGTCCGCTTTGCAGCAAAGCCACCCGCTTGCGCCGGTGGCTTTTTTGCGACCAGGGCCTTGCTTCTTCGCGGTGGCAGTGTTCAGCCGGCAAGATTGCGCCGTCGCCTGGCCGGTGCTGTCACGCCCAGCGCCGCAACGATGCGCCCCACCTGGCCTTCCGTAATCCCATGCTCGGCAGCCAGTTGCCGGGCCGTTTTGTCCGTGGCGTAGTCTGCAGCGATGCGCTGGTTGCGCACTGCCTGCAGTGCACGCGCTGCCCTGGGCAGCTGGAAGTGGGGCAGGCCTCCATACTCACGAGCGAGCTGGAGCAAGGCTGGCACGCCGATGGTGGCCGCATAGGGATGCTCGGCTGTGACCTTGTCCGGCGTGGGAACGTAGATGCGCAGTCCACCCCAGCGCTGCACCAGGGCCATCGTGGGCTGCAGCCCGATCAGGCGCTCGAAGTCCTGCAGCAGGGGCGGAAGCAGATCGCTGCAAGTGCCATGGTGCGGGTGCGAGGCGGCTGACGCGGGCGTTTGCATGCCGATGGCGGGAGGCAGGGCAGCAGGCCGAAAGCCCTGGAAGGCGGGTGCCGGATGGTGTTCGGAATGCATTTTGGCTGTACGCTCTTGGTTCAAAAGGAAACGGTTCAATTTGAACCACATTCTTGGTCCATAACGAACCACTGTCAAGATTCGCCATGCCTGCAAAACCTGTGACTGATGCGCTTACATCCAACGTTGATGAGGTACTGGCGCGCATGGCTGAAGCCTTGGGACCCGACTGGATGGCGGGCATGGAGGTTCAGCCTGAAACGGTGCGGACCTGGCGCAAGCGCGGCGAAGTGCCCGCACGGCAACTGCTGCGGGCCTCGCAGCGAGCGGGCCGGCCGCTGGAGTATTTCAACGGCACGGGTGCAGCGAAGCCTGGGGCCCGGCATGGCGGGGCGGCCGAAGACGAGTTCACGCAGATCGAGATGCTCGATGCGCACGTCAGCGCAGGGCATGGGGCCGTCAACGGCCCCGACGAGGTGATAGGCCGCTTCGCCTTCCGTTCGTCCTGGCTGCAGTCCAAAGGACTGGGCAGGCACAACGCCAAGATCGTGCGTGCCCGTGGAAGATCCATGGCGGACCGCATCAACGATGGCGACATCCTGCTGGTCAACACTTCGGTCGATACGCTGACCCAGGATGGTGTCTATGTGATCGAGCTGGAGGGTGAGAACTACGTCAAGCTGCTGGAGCGCGACTTCAGCACGGGCGGTGTGCGCATCGTCAGCTACAACCCCGCCTATCCGCCCCAGGTTCTGGAAGGCGAAGCGGCCAACCGGCTGCGCATCTGCGGCCGGGTTCTCTGGCACGGCGGAGAACTCTAGCCCCCGGGCCGTGCCGCCCGGCACCGCTCCAGAGACTTTGCCGCAGGCCTGAGGCCAGCCTGCGCGCTTCCGTCTTCTCCCAGCCTTTCTCGTCCTCCTCTTTCGTGCATCCGTGCCTGCCCGAGCGGCAGGACGTTTGCGCTTGCCTGGCCGTTGGGATGTGCCGGGCCAAGGCACATGTGCCTGGCATCCAGATCTGCTGCGCCTGAGAAGGCGCGCTCCTGTGGACGCTGAAACCGGGCCTGCATATGCAGGCCTTATTCATTTTTGCCTGCCTCGGCACAGTCACTCCATCGCAACGACGCATCTTTTTCTGCGTCTCCCACGGAGTGACCCATGTACGCCATCGCACAACTGTTCCTGCTCTTTGCCGCCCATCTGCGGCCCATCGTGGCCGAGGCTGCGGCGAGCGTGGCAGCGGCCTTTCCGGTGCTGCGCTCATGAATGCACTGGCCCAGCATCGCAACGCCATCGTGGCCGTCCTGGCCTCGGTGCCGCAGATCGGCGTTGTGCAGGAGCGCGAACGCCATGCCGCCAGCGATGCCGAGCTGGCCGCCCTGTTCACGTACACGCCGCCTGCAGCAGGCACGGCCCATGTCCGCGGCTGGTGGCTGCGCAGAAGCAGCACGGCCGAGCACGGCAGCAGCACGGCCCGCACGGTAAGCGTGCACCAATGGACGCTGCATGGCTACCTGGCCATCGCCGACACCCAGGCCAGCGAACTGCTGCTGGACGACCTGGTCGAGCAGTTCCGCGCCCTGGTGCGAGCCGATCCGACCCTGGGCGGCGCGTGCCAGCCCGGTCCCCTGGCAGGCAGCGACGACAGCACCGATGGCGTGCAGGTCCTGCGTGCCGAGCCTGCGGATTTCGCGGGAGTGCGTTGCCACTCCGTTGTCCTGCAACTGAGAACCTGGAGCTACCTGTGACCTGCACACCCCCAAACCGGGCCTAGACCGGATACCCGCAACTTTCCCGCAACCCCTGTGGTCCGCGGCGCTGGAGAACGGCGCCAAAGGCCGCGAAACCTCTCCTCATCTCTTCAAAGGATTTTCCAAATGGCAGCAAAGATCATGCGCAAGATGGCCCTCCTGGCCCTGGTTGAAACCGTTGTCGGCACGGCCGTCGTGCCGCTGGCGGCCAATGCCATGCTGGTCAGCGACGTGACCCTCACCCCCATCGAGGGCGACGTGGTCGAGCGCAACAACATCCGTCCCTTCTTCGGCTCCAGCGGCAGCACCCTGGTCACCGAATACCAGAAGGTGGCGTTCTCCGTGGAATTCGCGGGTGTGGCCGCAGCGGGTGAGCGTCCCGGCGTGACCGACCTGTTGCGTGCGTGTGCCGCCAGCGCCAGCACCGAGACTGGCGTGAAGACGGTCTTCTCTCCCGTGACCGACGGCATCCAGAGCGTGACCATCTACGGCAACGTGGACGGTACCCTCTACAAGATGCATGGTGCACGCGGCGAGGTGGAGTTCAGCACCGATGCCAAGGCCATTCCCAAGTGGAAGTTCGAGTTCACGGGCTCCTTTGTCCCCGCAGTGGATGAGGCCCTGCCGGCAGTGGACTACAGCGACTTCGTCGCTCCCCTGGGCGTCAACAAGACCAACACCCAACTGACCCTCGACGGCCTGGCGGTGGCCTGCAGCGCCTTCAGCTTCAAGTGCGGCAACCAGGTGGTCAAGCGCGACCTGATGAACGTGGACACCGTGGAAATCACGGACCGCAAGTCCACGGGCAGCGTCACCTTCGAGAACACCAGCGTGGCCACCAAGGACTGGATTGGCCTGGCGCGCGCCAGCGCCATCGTGCCCGTCACGCTCAAGCATGGCCCCGGCGCCACCAACACCGTCAGTTTCAAGAGCGCGCGCGCCCAGATCGGCAAGCCGACCTACAGCGACAGCGATGGCGTGCAGATGATCACCATCCCCCTGTCGTTCATTCCCTCCGACGCGGGCAACGACGAGTGGTCCATCGAGATCTGACGCCGTACCTCCCTGCCTGACAACTACACATCCAAGGATCACCATGGCCGTCAAGATTTCCGGGCTCAAGCCCACCATCTCCGTTCCCGCAACGCTGTACCTGCCCGTCGATGAGGGCAGGTTCGGAGCCCATCACTTTGCCGTCGTGTTCAAGCGCCTGGGCAAGGCGCGGCGCGACGAGATCAATGAACTCATCGTCGTCGGCAAGCCCGCCACGCAGCCCGATGGCTCGCAGGAGGTACGGCGCATGACCATCCCTGAACTGCTCGACGAAGTGGTTGTGGGCTGGGAGGGGATGCTGGGCGACGAAGGAACACCCGTGCCCTACAGCCGCGACGAACGCCTGGCGGCCGAGGAGTCCTACCCGGGACTGGAGCAGGCCATGGCCGTTGCCTGGTTCGACGGACTCAACGTGCACCAGCGGGATGCCGCCACAAAAAACTCCGTGGCGCTGTCCGGCATCACCTCGGCCTCGACGGCGCAGACCGCTATCTCGTAGACGACGAGCTGCGCGCCCAGTGCGCGCAGATGGGGATCGACCCCGACCGGATGGTGCCTGGCGATCTTCAACGCCAGCACCCCGAGGACTACGAACTGTGGCCGGAGCATGCGATGGCCTGGAGCGTGTACCTCGGCTGCTCCACCCAGTGGCGCAGGACGGCCACGCCCTGGGGCCAGTGGCACTGGGACGGGCTTGATTACGCCGGGGCCGAGATCGTGATGCGCCGCTACGCGGTGCCCGCCGCGCAGCGCGGCGAGGTTTTCGCGCAATTGCAGGTACTGGAGGCGCAGGCGCTGCGCCAGCTCAACCGGGGCTGAGGCATAGGGGCCTCGGCTCCGGCCTTTCAAGACAAACACAAGCGGTCAAGCATACCGAACAGAGATCAGCATGAGTACAGCGGTCAAAAGCATAGGCATCGCCGAGACGCCCAGCCTGAGCGAGCTGCGTGCGCAGAATGCCCAGTTCTCCCAGGAGCTCGACAAACTCCACGGCAAGCTGCAGCAGGCGTATGCCGGCATGTCGCAGTTCGCAGGTGCCTCAACGGATACGGGGCTTGTATCGGCGCGTGCCAGCGTCGATGTCGAGAGCCTGTCTACTTCCATGGGCAAGATTGCCGGCCGGGCCAATGCCATGCTGGAGGTGGCGGGTTCGGCGGCCAAGGTGGGAGAGGCCCTCTACACGGCCAGTGCCCAGACAGAGAATCTGCGTACGCGGCTGGACCTTGCCACCGGGGGCAAGGGCGCGCAGGAACTGGCCTATGTCACGGCCCTGGCCGATCGGCTGGGCCTGCAGCTCAATGCCACCGGCCAGGCCTACGCCGACTTCGCCACCAAGGCGCGTGGTACGGCGCTGGAAGGCGCGCAGGTGCAGACCATCTTCACGGGGATTGCCTCGGCCAACGCGGCCATGGGCCTTTCCGTGGAGCAGGGCAATGCATCGTTGGCAGCCGTACTCGACCTGATGGGCAAGGGGACGATAGGCGCGTCGGACTTCAGCGAGAAACTGGGACATATCCCGGATGCGGCGCTGGTCGGCGCTCAGGCCCTGGGTGTGACACAAGAGCGGTTCTCCCAGATGCTGCAGACCGGCGAGGTCGTGACGCAGGACTTTCTGCCCCGTTTCTCGCAGGCGCTGCAAAGCTCCCTGGGAGAGGGGACGGACAAGGCGGCGGACAGGCTGGATGCCGGCACCCAACGCATGGCCAACGCCTGGGACAAGCTCAAGTCCGCCGTGGGAGATTCCGGCATCAGCCAGATGATCTCCTTTGGCATGAATGCAGCGGCCAACGACATGAACGCCTTTTCGGAGTCCATTTCGCGCGCGCGTGACAACGGGTCGGGCTTCCTGGGCCAGATCAGCAGCGGGCTGGGAAACATCGCCGGGCGCGCGGTGGGCTTGCAATACATCAGCACGGCCTTCCAGTCGAATGCGGAAAAGGCAGCCTATCTGGCCAAGGAGCTTCCGCGCGCCAGGGCTGAATTGGAGATGTTGCAGGCCAAGGGGGCAGCGACATCGCGCAACGTATGGGTGCGCACGGCCCATGACGATGCCCAGCGCCTGGTCGAAAAATTGCAGCAGGTGCAGCGCGAATTGATGGCGGCACAGGGCCAGCGCAATGCAGGCGGCGGCCGCGGGTTCATCAATCCGCCGCTGGTGGGACAGCCACAGCCGCAGGAGCAAAGCAAGAAAACCGACGCGCCTGCGCAGAAGAAAGAGCCGCCTGCGGTACCCCGCACCGTCAGCTACGCGCCACCGGCCGTGCCAGCCAGAACGCAGCAGGACAATGAGGAGCTCAAGCGCGATCAGGAACTGCAGAAAAGACAGCAGGAGGTGGCGCAGCTCGTCAAGGAGCACCAGACCAAGGCCGGACTGGCCGAAAAGAACCTGGAACTCGCCCGGCAGGAAACGCGCGCGATTGGCCTGACCGGTGAGGCGTTGGGACAACTGCGCCAGGAGCAGGTCGAGAAGACCATCGCGGAGCTGGAGGATAACGCGGCCGGGCAAGAGAGTGTCCGCTGCTCCAGGGAGGTCGCCGAGGCCGTTGGCAAAGAGGCCGAGGCCACGCGCGAACTCGCCCGGGTCAAGGGCTACAACGACTCGGCACGCATGGTGGCCGAGTATGCGCAAAGCGTGAAGGAGGCCAACGAGGCGACCCAGTTCGAGCAGTCCCTGGCCGCCATGTCGCAGCGCGATCGGGAGATCGCCCTGGCGCAGTACAGGATCGAGATAGATCTCCAGAAAAAGCTGCAGGACATCGCGGCCAAGAATCCCACGGACGCCGCAGCTGCCCAGAAGCTCAAGGAAGACGCCACGGCCGCTGCGAACCAGGCCAAGGCCAATGTCGCCGAGCGCACCCGCATGCAGGAAACCCAGAAGTCCGTTGACCAGATGGACGAGATGTTCCGCAAGGGCTTCGCAGACATGCTGGCCAACGGTACGGAAGGCTGGCGCACGTTCACCAAGAACCTGAGCGCGACGTTCAAGGCCACGGTGGCCGATGAGATGTACAAGGCGTTCGCGCGGCCGCTTGTCATGCCTGTGATAGCGCAACTGCAAGGATTCATCGGCAACCTTGGCGCGGCGCTGGGGCTCGGCGGGGCGGGTTCAGGCGGCTTGCTCGGGTTGGCCGGCAACGCAGGCAACTTTTTGTCTCTGGCTGGCAGCGGCGGAATGCTAGGCAGTCTGGCGGGAACCGTTGGGGGATGGCTTGGCTTCGGCGGTTCGACAGCAGCTGCATCAGGTCTTGGGTTGACCGCTGGAGGCGGTTTAGGCCTTACGGCTGGAGGCGGGCTGGGCTTGACTGCCTCCGGGGCAGGTGCGAGCTCCATCGGCGCTGGGCTGGGCTCCGGAACCGCGGGTAGCGCAATGGGGTTGGGCGCTGCGATGCCATGGATCGCTGGGGGCTTGGCACTGTATTCGTTGCTCAGCAGCGATGTTTTCGGCTCCCGCGGCCCCAACCACGCCGGTGCCGCCTACAGCACCGCTGGCGTCGGCAACGACAAGGCCGCCGAACAGCTGTTCGGCCGTGCGGCCGGAGACTGGTATGACGATCTGACGCAGCGCCACAGCGATGCCGTCGAAAAGCAGCTCAAGACCAGCCTGGATGGCCTGGCCTCGGTCTATGGGTCCCTCAGCAAATACGCGACGGGTAGCGCGCGCGGCATTGACTTGGTCGGCGGCTTTGCCGTCAACGGAAAGTACACCGACGAGGATGCCTACGGCTATGCCAAGATCATCGACAAGGTGACGGGCACAGTGCTGGCCGGCTTCGAAAACCGCTCGCTGGGCAACAACCCGGACGAGGCCTACAAGGCCTTCCTGGGCCAGACCGGTTCCCTGCTGGTGTCCGAACTCAAGAAGGCGGACCTGCCCAGCTGGATGCGCACCACGCTGGACTCGCTGGGCGAGGCACCCAATGTCGAGGCGTTGCAGGCCGCCTTCCAGACCATCGACCTGATCGGCCGCTCCTTCGAGGAACTGGGCAAGAAGATCACGGGCTTTGCCGACCTGACCGACCTGGCCTTCGAGTCCCTGATCAAGGCTTCGGGCGGCATCGAGGCGCTGAATGCCAACGCAGGCAGCTTCTACCAGAACTTCTACAGCGAGGATGAGCGCAAGACCATCGCCAAGCGCGAGATGGGCAGCAAGCTCAAGGACTTGGGCGTGGACATCGACCTGGATGCCGACGACGCCCAGGCCCGGTTCCGCAAGCTGGTGGAGGACAAGCTCAAGGCAGCCAACTCCGAGGAGGCGAATGCCAAGGTATTGAAGGACGCCATCTCGAAGGTTCAGGGCACGCAAGGCCTCAAGGACATGGCCAAGAATGGTGCCTTCAAGGACTTGATCGGCACCACCTTGGTAGAAGGTACGGGCGATATCGGAAAACTCACGGCCGACCTTGAAAATCTGGCAAACACCAGCGCGTCGCTGGCCGACTTCACTGCCGGCGTGGACAAGCTGGTCGGCACCCTTGGCGGTACCGGCAAGTCCTCGGCCGAGACCGTTGCCGAACTGCTCAAGCTCAACGACACGTTCAAGGCCGTTACCAAAACCTCCGAGGAGGCCGCAGCGGCTTCGGCCAAACAGGCGGAGGAAGCCAAGCGCAAGCAGGAGGAGCAGGCGCAGGAGGCGAGGAAGAAGAACGAGGCCGATACGGATGCGGCGTGGAGCCTGCTGCAGCGTTCCGTCGATGCGGAGCGCACCCTGGCTCAGGCGCGTCTGGATGCCGCCCGCGAGCAGGTCGAGCTTGCACGTGGCGTGGTGGACCTGGCGCGCGGTGCCGCACGTGATCTCTGGGGTGAGGTCGATACGGTTGCTGCAATGGATGCATCGTTGGCCGGACGGTTCATCCAGGATGCAGTCTCGGCTGTCCGAAATACCGGCTACCTGCCAGAGCAAAAAGCACTCGACGAAGCCATCACTGCGGCGCGCGATGGCCTTTCGCGCACGGCCTACGCCAGTCGTATCGATGAGGAGCGGGCAAGGCGAGCGCTGGCCGCAGATCTGGAACAACTCGGTGAGAAGGGGCAGGAGCAGCTGTCCGTGGCCGAACAGCAATTGGCGGCCGAAGAGACTTCCTTGGCGCGGTTGGATGAACTGATCCTTTCCGCCAAGCAGCAACTGGACGCTGCTCGTGGCATAGACATCAGCGTGCGCAGCGTCGATGAAGCGGTGCGTGATTTCCAGGCAAAGCTGCTGGAGGAGAAGAGCGGCGGAAAGTCCGGCCCTGGGGGAGGCGATGTGGCCGTACTGGGGCCTGGGGGGGCGCCTTCGCCTGGAGCGGGCCAGGATGCGCGTTACCGCCGGGCACGCACGGATGGTTCGGGTGGCACCTGGTATGAGCCAGTCACTGACAAGGATCGTGTAGCGCATCTGGACAAGTACAACGATGGCTACCACGCCTTCGACGGAACCGGGGACGCCAGCGGACTGAACCAATGGATCAAGGACAACAAGCTGACCGCCGCAGATCTGGCGGAGCTTTCCGGTCTTTATGAATCCGATTGGCGCAGGTGGTTCGAAGGCGCTGGCATTCCGGCCTTCGCGAAAGGTGGCCTGCACGGTGGTGGCTTGCGCATGGTGGGTGAAAGCGGTTGGGAGATCGAAGCCACCGGACCGGCGCGCCTTTGGAACCAGAGCCAACTGGGACAGGCGCTGATCGGTGGTGCGGATGCTGCTGGCACTCCCTTGCTTTTGGCCATCGAGCGCCTGATTCGCGCTATCGAACAGCAGGATCCTGCTTTGCAGGACATCAAACAGCATGTGCGCGATACGGCCGAGGTGCTGTTGCGTGTAACGCGTGGCGGCGTGGCCATGCAATCGGCTGGCGGCAGCGCCGTATTGGAGCTCTGATGCCAACGATCGATCAACTCGAGCAGGCGGCATCGTTGATGCCGGGCGACCTGACACTGCTGCGCCGGACGGGCCGCACGTATGCCATCGCTGCGGCGGTCATCGCCGGCCCGCAGGGACCGAAGGGTGATCCGGGCGCTGCGGGAGCAACAGGTCCGCGTGGGGCGACAGGTCCTCAAGGCGAGGCCGGCGTGCAAGGCCTGCAGGGGCAGCAAGGACTTCAGGGGCCTGCCGGGCCCAAGGGGGATGTGGGGGCTCAGGGACTTCAGGGGCCGCAGGGAGCAGCAGGACCCCAGGGTCTACCGGGCACGGCAGGTGCCAAGGGGGATGCCGGCGTTCCCGGACCCCAGGGCCCGGTGGCCATTCCAACCCTGGCGTGGGGTCGCGAATTGGCAAGAGCCGGCTATCTGCGCGAGGCCAATGGTGGCGTGCTTCAGCTCGGGGGGCGCTATGCCATCTGGACGGGTGGCGGCGCAATCACCATGCATCTGCCCAAGAAGAGCGAAGTTGCGCTCGGCGATTTCGTCGAGTTCACGAATCTTCACCTCACCTGGCCTGCGTCCGCGCAGTTCACTGTTGCCCGGCAGGAGTCGGGCACCTACATCCATGGCCACGACAGCCATCTCGTCTGCGACGTGGCCGTGGGTGGCTTTCGGCTGGTGTGCGTCTGGAAGGACGGCACCAACATCTGGTGGAACATCGTTTGAGGAAACCATGATAGTTGTCCCCCCCATGCCCATCACGGCGACTGGCCTGATCGACTGCAGTGTTCCGGAGGTGGATGCCTCTGCAGGCGAGAAACTGTGGTCGCCAACAACCCACTATGAACGTGGCGCGCAGGTTCTGCGGCTGGAGACGCAGATGCGCTATGAGAACAGCATTGCGGGAGTCGATGCGACGCCTCCCGAACAGGACTCCAGGCGCTGGATGCCCCTGCGTCCCAGCAATCGCTGGGCCATGTTCCGCCATCTCACGAACGATGCCACCGAAGCCGCTGCGACGTTGAGCTTCACCCTGCGCCCAGGCAAGCGCTTCGACACCCTGTTCATGCGGGGGGTACAGGCCGACAAGGTGGTGATGCAGGTCAAGTCCGCGGGCGTCGTCGTCGCCCAACGCGAGCGCAAGCTGAACGCGCGCGCCACGCGCACTTGGTCAGGCTATTTCTTTGGCGAATTTCCGCTGATTCCCACGGTTCTGATATCGGACCTGCCTCCATTCACCGGAGCGGAAATCGTGGTCACGCTGGTGCGTGCAGGTGGCCGCCCGGTACGTGTGGAGCATGCGGCACTAGGCATGAAGAGCTGGATTGGCGATGCGGAATGGGCGCCGCGCAATGACGCGCTGAATTTCTCGGTGGTCGATCGCGACAAGTACGGCGGCATCAAGTTGCAGCCTGTGCGTAGCGTTCCCACGCTCTCGGTCAAGGTCCGCATCCCCAAGGACAACGTCGATACCGCACTGCGCCTGCGCAGGGAACTGGATGCGGCCCCGGCACTGTGGGCTGCACTGGATGACGACACCACCGATGGATATGCCGAAGCCGCGTCGATCTTCGGCCCTTACCGGCGTTTTCCCATCGACCTCAACAACGCGAAAGACTCGTACAGCCAGATCGATTTGGAGTCCATGTAATGCCTATTGTCAAACCACCTCTGATTGCACAACTTCCCGTCGCTCCCTATGTCGGAGATCCCGATTTCGACGCGCATGCCGATGCCCTGCTGGGGCAGCTCGAATCGCATCGCCAGCAAATCAACGCCACGAACGATGCGACCTACACCAACGCCTTGCATGTGGAGGAGCGAGCCGGATCAGCCGAGGGCGCTGCGCGCGGTGCCTCGCAGTCCGAGGCCGCCGCCGCGCAAAGCGCCATAGCTGCTGCGGCAGCCGCTGGTGCCGTGAAATGGACTGCGGGCACAGCCTATGCGGAGGGCGCCGTGGTCTGGAGTCCGGCCAATGGCCTCAACTACCGCCGCAAGCTTGCCGGCAGCGGTGGCAATGACCCCAGCTCCGACGCCGCCAACTGGTGGGTGATGGGGGCGCCCATGTCGGCCCCCATCCAGCGCATCAGCTCCGACACGCTGGCACAGACACGCATGCATTACGTGATCGAAGCAGCACTCACGCTCACTTTGCCGGCAGCGCCCGCACTGAGCGATGTGGTCCAGATCACGGATCTGTCCGATTCGATGGCCGTGGCCATCCATCCCAACGGCGCTCTCATTCGCGGAGCGAGCGGCGTGATGACTCTCGATGTTCTGCGGGCAGCCGGCTCGCTTGTGTATTCCGGCTCAACGAAAGGATGGGTGTAAGAAATGCCGAATTTTTCTCAGCTTTTTGGGGGTAGTGGCGGGATTAAAAATGTTCAGCGTGGTGCTACATCTCCTGGC
The DNA here is from genome assembly GCF_020523835.1 of Delftia sp. Lp-1. Lineage (NCBI taxonomy): Bacteria > Pseudomonadati > Pseudomonadota > Betaproteobacteria > Burkholderiales > Comamonadaceae > Delftia > Delftia sp. Lp-1. The sequence goes on from NZ_JAJALJ010000003.1 coordinate 755,085, forward strand.
TCCACACAAGTTAATGTCACCATTTCTGCTGTTAATCCTGCAAAGGCATTTGTAAATATATTGACTTCACATTTCTTTCCTCAATATGAATCCAGGGTCAGTGTAAGGATATTAAACTCCACAACACTTGTGGTCGAATCGTATGTTATTACCAATACAACAACCTTTGCGCCAGCTATCGCCTGGGAAGTCGTGGAATTCAATTGAAAGGGCATGCAAAGATGTTTTATTACATGCAGATTGATGCAGATAATATCGGTAAATCACTGTTGCAATCTTCAGAAATTGTTGATTTGCCATACATGATTGCCCGACCAACATACGACGAGCATGAACTTGGAAAATACTGGGACGGAAATGATTTTTCTGCATTGGCCGGTGCAATGGAGTGGCCTCGACTTGTTGTCACAGGCATTGCATCAGATGTGCAAAATGGATTTGTGGCATCGTCGGATCTTACAGATATCACTGTGCCCGTCGGCGCAACCGTGACGTTCCATACTGAGCTATATCGTCAAGATTCGTTGCTAAAGCGTGATGAATCTTTTAGATCGCTTATCCGCAGCCGTGATGGCCGCGAGCGGGTTTTGAGAATGACGCTGGCTCAAGGGGCTATGACGTTCTCCATTCGGTTTGAAGACAGCCGCATATGGGAGCTGACCGAAGCAATGATTAACGCCGACCTCCCACCCGAACGCCGCATGCGGTTCAAGGGTATCAAGATGTTTGTCGTGGAGGCTTGACCCGCCCCAAGCAATGAAACCAAGCCGGCACCCGCCGGCTTTTTGCGCCAGCCCACAAGCTAGGTGTTTTCCCCCGCATGTCTTCGCCGCGACAAGCTTTCCATGCAAAATAGCACGAACGTTCGTTTTAACAAGAATTTCGCATGTCCAGCGTTTCCGCCCCACGCCGCACCACCCGTTTGACCGCTGACGCCACGGCCGATCCCAAGGCGGGCTCTTCCGCGCACGAAGCCGCTGCGCCCGCGCCGCGCCGCGCGCTGCACAAGGGGCAGCAGACCAAGGCCACCATTGTGGAGGCTGCCCTCAACCTGGCCACGCACATTGGCCTTGAGGGCCTGTCCATCGGCGCTCTGGCCGAGCTGACGGGCATGAGCAAGTCGGGCGTGTTCGCGCATTTTGGCTCGCGCGAGGAGCTGCAGATTTCCGTGGTGCATGAGTACCACGACCGTTTCGAGCAGGAAGTGTTCTTTCCCGCGCTGGAGGCGCCGCGCGGCGTGGCGCGTCTGCGGGCGCTGTTCGACAACTGGATGAAGCGCACTTCGATCGAGCTGGACTCGGGCTGCATCTATATCAGCGGCGCCGTGGAGTTTGACGACCGCACGGGGCCTGTGCGCGATGCGCTGACGGCCTCGGTCCAGACCTGGCATGCAGCCATGCGCCGCACCATCGTGCAGTGCCGCGAAAGCGGCGACCTGCGTGCCGACCTGGACGAGAACCAGCTGCTGTTCGAGATCCACGGGCTGATCCTGGCCCTGCATTACGAGGCGCGCTTCCTGCGCAATGAAGGCTCGATGCAGCGCGCCATCGACGGCTTCGAGAGCATTCTGGCGCGCTACGCCAGCCCGACCTGATTTTTCAGTTTCACCGTTTCCACCGCATCCACTGCAAACCCCGCCAACACAGGAGAAGACAAATGCCCAGCTACAACCCGCCCCTGCGCGACATGCAATTCCTCATGCACGAGGTGTTCAAGGTCACGGACGACTACCAGCAGATGACGGCGCATGCCGAGGTCGATGCCGACACCATCAATGCCGTGCTCGAAGAGGCGGGCAAGTTCGCGGCCAACGTGACGTTTCCGCTGAACATCAGCGGCGATGCAGAGGGCTGCGTGCTGAACAAGGAAACCCACGAGGTCACCACACCCAAGGGCTTCAAGGAGGCCTACCAGAAGTACGTGGAAGGCGGCTGGCCTTCGCTGTCCTGCGATACGGCCTACGGCGGCCAGGGCCTGCCCTTTGCGGTGAACTCGGCGGTGTACGAGATGCTCAACAGCGCCAACCAGGCCTGGACCATGTACCCGGGCCTGTCGCACGGCGCCTATGAAGCCCTGCATGTGCACGGCACGGAAGAGCAAAAGAAGCTGTACCTGCCCAAGCTGACCAGCGGCGAGTGGACCGGCACCATGTGCCTGACCGAGCCCCATTGCGGCACCGACCTGGGCCTGCTGCGCACCAAGGCCGAGCCCGTGGCCGGCGCGCCCGAGGGCACCTACAAGATCACCGGCAACAAGATCTTCATCAGCGCGGGCGAGCACGATTTCACTGACAACATCGTCCACCTGGTGCTGGCCAGACTGCCCGATGCGCCGGTAGGCTCCAAGGGCATCAGCCTGTTCGTGGTGCCCAAGTTCGTGGTCAAGGCAGATGGTTCGCTGGGCGAGCGCAACCCCATCTTCTGCGGTGCGCTGGAGCACAAGATGGGCATCCATGGCAATGCCACGGCACAGATCAATATCGACGGCGCCATCGGCACCCTGGTGGGCCAGCCGAACAAGGGCCTGCAGGCCATGTTCGTGATGATGAATGCCGCCCGCCTGGGCGTGGGCAACCAGTCGCTGGGCCTGACCGAGGTGGCCTACCAGAACGCCCTGGCCTATGCCAAGGACCGCCTGCAGATGCGCAGCCTGTCGGGCACCAAGGCCAAGGACAAGCCGGCCGATCCCATCATCGTCCACCCCGACGTGCGCCGCATGCTGCTGACGGCCAAGGCCTATGCCGAAGGGGGCCGCGCGCTGGTGACCTACTGCGCCTTCCTGATCGACAAGGAGTTCAACCACCCCGACGAAAAGGTGCGCAAGGACAGCGCCGAGCTGGTGGCGCTGCTGACGCCCATCGTCAAGGCTTTCATCACCGACAACGGCTGGACGGCCACCACCATGAGCCAGCAGGTCTATGGCGGCCATGGCTTCATCACCGAATGGGGCATGGAGCAGTTCGTGCGCGATGCGCGCATCAACATGATCTATGAAGGCACGAACGGCATCCAGGCGCTGGACCTGCTGGGCCGCAAGGTGCTGGGCAACCAGGGCGCCTCGCTCAAGAAGTTCGGCAAGCTGGTGGCGCAACTGGTGGAGGAAGAGGGCGTCAACGAGAAGATGGCCGAGTTCATCAACCCCATCGCCTACTTGGGCGACCAGATGACCAAGTTCACCACCGAGATCGGCTTCAAGGGCATGCAAAACCCCGACGAGGTGGGTGCCGCGTCCGTGGACTACCTGCGTGTGGCGGGCCACCTGGTGTTCGGCTACTTCTTCGCCCGCATGGCCCAGGTGGCATTGCGCGAAATCGCCAACGGCAACACCGACCCGTTCTACCAGGCCAAGCTGCAGACCGCGCGCTTTTACTTCGCCAAGCTGCTGCCCGAGACCGCCACGCTCATGCGCACGGCCCGCGCAGGCAGCAAGTCGCTGATGGACACGGACGCAGCGCTGGCCTGAACGGCTTCACTCCAACATGGGAGCGCGGGCTGTGCGCATCAGCGTGGCCTGCGCGCCTTTCTAGGCGAAAGGGGTTTGAAATGAAGGCATATCAAGCACTGGCAGCAATGGTCCTGGGCCTCACGGCTGCCGCAGCGCAGGCGCAGATGACGCCCGTGGGCCTGTGGAAGAGCGTCGACGACAAGAGCGGCGAAGCCAAGTCCGAGATCCGCGTGGCCGAGAACGACGGCGTGGTCACGGGCCGCATCGAGCAGATCCTGCGCAAGGGTGCCGATCCGGCCGCCACCTGCACCGAGTGTTCTGACGACCGCAAAGGCCAGCCGCTCAAGGGGCTGGAGATCATCCGCGGCGCCAAGAAGGCCGAGGGCAAGGACGTCTGGGAAGGCGGCAAGATCCTCGACCCCGAAAACGGCAAGACCTACACCCTGCGCCTGACGCCCATCGAGAGCGGCGCCAAGCTCGAGGTGCGTGGCTCCATCGGCCCCTTCGGCCGCACCCAGACCTGGGTGCGCGTGCAGTAACCATTCCGGAGGGCGGCCGCAGCGGCCGCCTTCCTCCCACTTGTGGAACATCCATGTCCCGATTCAATGTGAAGAAAGTCGCCGTGCTCGGCGCTGGCGTGATGGGAGCGCAGATCGCGGCCCATCTGGTCAATGTCAAGGTGCCCGTGGTGCTGTTCGACCTGCCTGCCAAGGAAGGCCCGAAAAGCGGCATCGCCGAGCGCGCCATCGCCAACCTCAAGAAGCTCAAGCCTTCGCCCATTGGCGTGGCCGAGGACGCGGACCTGATCCAGCCCGCCAACTACGAGGAGCACCTCAAGCTGCTCAAGGGCTGCGACCTGATCATCGAGGCCATTGCCGAGCGCATGGACTGGAAGCTCGATCTGTACACCAAGATCGCGCCCCATGTGGCCAAGCACGCCATCGTGGCGTCCAACACCTCGGGCCTGTCCATCACCAAGCTGTCCGAGGCGCTGCCCGACGCGATCAAGCCGCGCTTTTGCGGCATCCACTTCTTCAACCCGCCGCGCTACATGCCGCTGGTGGAGCTGATCGCCACGCCGACCACGCAGCCCGTGGTGCTGGACCAGCTCGAAGCCTTCGTCACCAGCGGCCTGGGCAAGGGCGTGGTGCGCGCCAAGGACACGCCCAACTTCATCGCCAACCGCATCGGCATCGCCGGCATGCTGGCCACCATGAAGGAGGTCGAGAACTTCGGCCTGACTTTCGACGTGGTCGATGACCTCACCGGCAAGAAGCTGGGCCGCGCATCCAGCGGCACCTTCCGCACGGCCGACGTGGTGGGCCTGGACACCATGGCCCATGTGATCAAGACGCTGCAGGACAACCTCAGCGCCGAGACCGATCCCTTCTACGGCAGCTTCGGCACGCCGCCCGTGCTGGCCAAGCTGATCGAGCTGGGCAACCTGGGCCAGAAGGCGAAGAAGGGCTTCTACAAGAAGGTCGGCCGCGACATCCTGCAGTTCGAGCTGGACAGCGAGGACTACGTGCCCGCAGGCGGCAAGGCCGACGAGGTCTATGGCCGCATGCTCAAGAGGCCCGCTGCCGAGCGCCTGAAGCTGCTGCGCAATGCCGAGGGCGCGCAGGGCCGCTTCCTGTGGGCCATCCTGCGCAACAGCTTCCACTACGCGGCCATCCACCTGGAGAGCATTGCCGAGTCGGCACGCGACGTGGACCAGGCCATGCGCTGGGGCTTCGGCATGAAGCAGGGCCCCTTCGAGCTGTGGCAGGAAGCCGGCTGGCTGGAAGTGGCGAAGATGGTGCAGGAGGACATCGATGCCGGCAAGGCATTGAGCAAGGCACCTCTGCCCAAGTGGGTCTTCGAAGGCCCCGTGGCCGAGGCGGGTGGCGTGCACACGGCGCAGGGCTCGTGGAGCCCTGCTAAGGGCCAGTTCGTGCCCCGCCGCGTGCTGCCCGTCTACGAGCGCCAGATCTTCCCCGAGAAGCTGCTGGGCGAAGACAGCCTGCCTGACTGGAAGACGGCTGGCACCACGATCGCCGAATCCAAGGCGCTGCGCACCTGGACGCTGGACGGCCAGATCCTGATCGCCAGCATCAAGAACAAGATGCACGCCATCAGCCCCGAAGTCATGGAAGCGCTGATGGAAGCCGTGGACGTGGCCGAGGCCGACTTCCAGGGCATGGTCATCTGGTCGGGCGATGCGCCGTTCAGCGTGGGCGCCGACCTGGAGGCCACCATGCCGGCCTTCGTGATCGGCGGCGCCGACGCCATCGAAAGCGTGGAGCAGGAGCTGCAAAACCTGATGCTGCGCATCCGCTACGCCCAGGTGCCCGTGGTTGCGGCCATCCATGGCATGGCGCTGGGCGGCGGCTGCGAGCTGGCCGTCTACAGCGCGCGCCGCGTGGCGCATATGGAAAGCTACATCGGCCTGGTGGAAGTCGGCGTGGGCCTGGTGCCTGGCGCGGGCGGCCTGACCTACATCGCGCGCCGCGCGGCAGAGAACGCCGCCACCAGCACGGGCAAGGACCTGCTGCCCTTCCTGACCGAAGGCTTCACGGCCGCGGCCATGGCCAAGGTGGGCACCAGTGCCATCGAGTCGCGCAAGCTGGGCTACCTGCTGGACAGCGACCTCATCGTGCCGCACAAGGACGAGCTGCTCTTCGTCGCCATCAACGAGGCCAAGTCCATGGCCGCAGGCGGCTGGCGCGCGCCGCTGCCGCGCAGCTTCCCCGTGGCGGGACGCAGCGGCGTGGCCACCATCAAGGGCTCGCTGGTCAACATGCGTGACGGCGGCTTCATCAGCGAGTTCGACCAGCATGTGGCCAGCCTGATCGCCAACGTGGTCTGCGGCGGCGACGTGGATGCGGGCACCCTGGTGGACGAGGCCTATCTGATGAAGCTCGAACGCAAGGCGTTCTGCCACCTGATCGGCCATCCGAAGACCCATGAACGCATTCTCGGAATGCTGAACACCGGCAAACCCGTCCGCAATTGAGGCAGATCGAGGAGAGACAAGACATGAAACAAATCCAAGACGCCTACATCGTCGCCGCCACGCGCACGCCCATCGGCAAGTCGCACAAGGGCTTTTTCCGCAACTACCGTCCCGACGACCTGCTGGCGACCACGCTGAAGGCCGCGCTGGCCCAGGTGCCGGGGCTGGACCCGGCTGCCATCGAGGACATCATCTGCGGCTGCGCCATCCCCGAGGCCCAGCAGGGCCTGAACGTGGCACGCATCAGCGCCGTGCTGGCGGGCCTGCCCACCAGCGTGGGCGGCATCACCGTGAACCGCTTCTGCGCCTCGGGCCTGTCGGCCGTGGCCATGGCGGCGGACCGCATTCGCGTGGGCGAGGCCGACGTGATGATCGCGGCCGGCGTCGAGAGCATGAGCATGGTGCCCATGATGGGCAACGCGCCCTCGCTGTCGCCGTCCATCTTCGAGCGCGATGGCGACGTGGGCATTGCCTACGGCATGGGCCTGACGGCCGAGAAGGTGGCCCAGCAGTGGAAGGTCTCGCGCGATGCGCAGGACGCCTTTGCGCTGGAGTCGCACCGCCGTGCCCTGGCCGCGCAGCAGGCCGGTGAGTTCAAGGACGAGATCACGCCCATCGAGGTCACCGACCGGGGCCTGGACCTGGCCAAGGGCGAGCCCGTGGTGCGCACGCGCACCGTGGAGCTGGACGAGGGAGCACGCCCCGACACCAGCCTGGAAGGCCTGGGCAAGCTGCGCACCGTGTTCGCGGCGCGCGGCTCGGTGACGGCTGGCAACAGCTCGCAGACCAGCGATGGCGCAGGCGCGCTGATCCTGGCCAGCGGCGCTGCCGTGCAGCGCTTCGGCCTCACGCCTCTGGCGCGCTTCGTGAGCTATGCCAGCAAGGGCGTGCCGCCGGCCATCATGGGCATCGGCCCCATCGAGGCCATCCCGGCAGCACTGCGCTATGCGGGCCTCAAGCAGGACGACATCGACTGGTTCGAACTCAACGAAGCCTTTGCCGCCCAGTCGCTGGCCGTGGTCAACACGCTGGGCCTGGACCCCGCCAAGGTCAATCCCATGGGCGGCGCGATTGCCCTGGGCCACCCGCTGGGTGCCACGGGCGCCATCCGCTCGGCCACCGTGGTGCATGCGCTGCGCCGCAAGCAATTGCGCTACGGCATGGTGACGATGTGCGTCGGAATGGGCCAGGGCGCCGCCGGCATCTTCGAGAGGATGTAGCACCCCCTGAGCGGCTTTGCCGCTTCCCCCGTTGCACGGCGCCTCTCTACTCGCTGCGCGAGGGAGGGGGACGACACCCTCGGTGCGGGGCGGCGCGGCCGGCCTAGGCCCTTCCTTGGTGTCCCTGGCGTGGGGCCGCGCCGGTTTTTGACTTGGTGTCAGCACATTGCGGCACCGACCAGGAGACAGCCATGGAACAACACCAACTCAGCAGCGATGGCGCCACGCTGGCGCTGCGCGTCTACACGCCCGCTGGCCCGCCGCGCGCCAGCGTGGTCATCGGCGGGGCCATGGGGGTGCGCCAGGCCTTCTACGAGGCCTTTGCCACCTGGCTTGCGGGCCAGGGCTATCGGGTGACCAGCTTTGACTACCGGGGCCATGGCGATTCCCTGCAAGGCTCTTTGCGCCAGGTGCGTGCCGACCTGTGCGACTGGGCGCGCGACTACGAGGCCGTGATTGCCCATGCCAAGGCGCAGTTGCCGGACCAGCCGCTGTTCCTGATCGGCCACAGCCTGGGCGCCCAGCTGCCGGGCCTGCTGCGCTCCCCGCAACTGGTGGACGGCCTTTTGAGCATTGCGGCCGGCAGCGGCTACTGGCGTGACAATGCGCCCCGCCTCAAGCGCATGGTTCCCTATTTCTGGCATGTGCTGGTGCCCGTGGCCACGCGCCTGTGCGGCTACTTTCCGGGCCGGCGCCTGCGCAAGGTGGGCGACCTGCCGGCCGGCGTCATGCTGCAGTGGCGCCGCTGGTGCCTGAATCCGCGCTACAGCGTGGGTGCCGAGGGCGAGGCCGCCGCGCGCAGCTACGCCGCCGTGCGCTTTCCGGTGATGGCGCTGTCCATGAGCGACGACGAACTCATGACCTGGCGCGGCACCGAGCACCTGTTCGCGCTCTACGCCAATGCCCCCAGCCGCATCGAGCGCATCGAACCCAAGGCCCTGCAGTTGCGGCGCATAGGGCATTTCGGCTTCTTCCGCGCCGATATGCGCGACGCGCTCTGGGGCCGGGCCGTGGACGTGTTCTCGGGCTGGACCAAGGCGCCGGCCGCCGCGGCCCACCCGCGCTTTCCCTCACCCGCAGAGTCGCCGGCTTGACGGACGCGGGCCCCGCTTGCCATCACACTCGTTTGCCATGAGCACAGACATCCATCCTCTCGACCAGGCCGTGGCGCTTACGCCCACCGGCGCCGTTGGCCACTACCAGGGCCAGACCACGCAGGACTACTGGAACATGGTGGGCCCGTACGGCGGCATCACCGCCGCCGCGCTGGTGCAGGCCATCCAGCAGCATCCGCTGTGCCTGGGCGATCCGCTGTCCGTCACCGTCAACTACGCGGCCGCGCTGGGCGCGGGGCGCTTCGATATCGAAGCCCGCCCCGTTCGCACCAACCGCTCCACCCAGCACTGGCTGCTGACCATCACCCAGCCTGACCAGGACGGCGATGCCCAGGTCGTGACCACGGCAACGGCCGTCACGGCCGTGCGGCGCAGCACCTGGGGCGGCACCGACCTGGCCATGCCCGAGGTGCCGTCGCCCGCCACCGTGCCGCGCGTGCCGCCGCTGGGCGGCGTGGAATGGCTCAACCGCTACGACATGCGCTTTCTCGACGGCATCATTCCCCAGACCTGGGATGGCCGCGAGACCGACAGCCTCACGCGCCTGTGGGTGCGCGACGAGCCGCCGCGCGCACTGGATTTTTGCGCGCTGGCCGGCCTGGCTGACGTATTCTTCCCGCGCGTGTGGCTGCGCCGCGCACAGCGCACCCCGGCGGGCACGGTGTCCATCACCGTCTACTTCCATGCGGGGCGCGAGGAACTGGCCGCCGCAGGCACGGGCCACCTGCTGGCCCAGGCGCGCGGCCAGGAATTTCGCAACGGCTTCTTCGACCAGAGCGCCCAGCTGTGGAGCGAGGCCGGCGTGATGCTGGCGAGCAGCCACCAGATCGTGTATTTCAAGGAATAAGCAAGGCAAGACCATCATGAGCGAAACCACCCAGGACATCCTCGTGCACACCGAAGCCGGTGTCTGCACCATCACCTTCAACCGCGCAGACAAGAAGAACTCCATCACCGAGGCCATGTACGCCAGCATGGCCGACGCGCTGGCCCAGGCCGGCGAAGACGCCGCCGTGCGCTGCGTGGTCTTCCAGGGCGACATGGCCATCTTCAGCGCGGGCAACGACATTGCCGACTTCCTCAAGCAGTCGGCCGGCGGCGCCGCCAGGCCGGAGGGCGAGCAGCGCCCCGTCTGGCGCTTCCTGCACAACATCGCCGCCTTTCCCAAGCCCGTGATCGCCGCCGTCTGCGGCCCGGCCGTGGGCATCGGCACGACCTTGCTGCTGCACTGCGACCTGGTCTATGCGGGCGACAACGCGGCCTTCTCGCTGCCCTTCGTGAACCTGGGCCTGTGCCCCGAAGCGGCCTCCAGCCTGCTGCTGCCCCAGATGCTCGGCTACCACCGCGCGGCCGAGGCCCTGCTGCTGGGCGAGCCCTTCCTGGCCGAAGCCGCCCTGGAAGTGGGCCTGGTCAACCGCGTCGTGCCGCCCAGCGAATGCAACGCGCTGGCCCAGGCCCAGGCCAGGAAGCTGGCGGCCAAGCCGCTGTCGGCCCTGATCGAGACCAAGCGCCTCATGAAGGCCGGCCAGTCCGGCCTGGTGCGCGAGCGCATGGCCGAGGAGGGCGCGAGCTTCGGCAAGCTGATGGGCGGGCCTGCTGCCAAGGAGGCGTTCACCGCGTTCATGGAGAAGCGCAAGCCGGACTTCAGCCAGTGCTGAAATCCACGAAGGCCTCCGAGGCGCCCGTGCAATTCGAGCCCGAGTTCATCGCCGGGCTGCGCGAAGTGTTCGAGCGCCAGATCGCCTTCAACCAGGTGCTGGGCCTGCGCATCACCGAAGTGCTGCCCGAGCGGGTTGAAGGCCGCATCACCATGCGGCCCGAGCTCATAGGCCACGCCGCCTACCAGCGCATCCACGGAGGCGTGATCAGCGCCGGCCTGGACTCCATGGGCGGCCTGGCCGTCATGGCGGCCATCGGTGCCAAGCACATGGACGATGCGCCGCTGCAGCGCCTGCACCGCTTCTCGCGCCTGGGCACCATCGACCTGCGCGTGGACTACCTGCGCCCCGGCATAGGCAGCGAATTCATCCTGCGCGCCGAGGTGCTGCGGCTGGGTTCGCGCGTGGCCAACACGCGCATGGAATTCCTGGGGGCCGATGGCAGCTTGCTGTCCACGGGGACGGCGGCGTACATCGTTTCTTGAAGCATGGCCCGCTGACTGCGGGCCTTCTTTTTGCGTCTTTTCACCCCCAGCGCGCGCGCCACACGGCCCAGGCCGTGCCTGCGCCATAGGCGGCCATGGCCACGGCCACGAGGATGAAAAGCGACTGGGCGCTGCCCAGGCCGCTGGACATGAGCCAGCCGCCGCCCACCACCACGATCAGCAGGCGCACCGTGCCGGCCAGCACGGGAGCCCAGACGCGGCCTGCGCCCAGGGAGGCGAAGTACAGCACCAGTCCCAGGCCGAACAGCCCGAAGGCTGGGCCCACGGTGCGCAGGTAGAGGTCGGCATAGGCGCGCACGGCCGGGTCGCCGGTGAAGATGCCTGACCACAGCTGCGGCCAGACCATGACCACCAGCCCCAGCACGCCCAGCAGGGCCGCGGCCATGGCGCCGCCCGACCAGGCCACGCGGCGCGCGCGGGCCACCTGGCCGGCGCCCATGGCCATGCCCACCATGGGCACGGCGGCCATGCCCACGCCGAAGGCCATGGGGATCAGCAGGAACTCCAGCCGCTGGCCTATGCCGTAGCCGGCCAGGGCCAGCGGGCCCAGGCGGGCGACCATGCCTGTCAGCAGCAGCGCGGCCAGCGCCGTTTGCACGGGGGACAGGCAGGCAAGGGCGCCCACGCGCAGGATGTCGCGAAACATGGGCCAGGCCAGGCGCGGCGTGCGCCAGTCCAGCTGCAGGCGCTGCTGGCCCCACTGCAGGTAGGCCAGAAAGGCCGCCACGGCCAGCACCATGGCCACGATGTTGCCCACGGCCACGCCCGGCAGGCCCCAGCGCGGCATGGGCCCCAGGCCCAGCCCCAGCGTGCCGCCCACCACGATCTGCACCAGCGAGGCCGCAAAGATCACGGCCGACGGCATGCGCATATTGCCCGTGCCCCGCACCACCGAGGCCAGCGTATTGCACAGCCACACCAGGATGGCGCCGCTGAACAGCACGGCGCCAAAGCCCGTGGCCGCTGCCAGCACCTCGCCGCGCCCGCCCAGCCAGCCGTAGAAGGTGGCGCCGCAGAGCACGAAGATGAGCGAGTACAGCAGGCCTGCGATGGCGCCGATCACGATGGCGTGCAGGGCCAGTGCCGAGGCACGCGCGCCGTCGCCCGCGCCCAGCGCGCGGCTGATGGCCGAGGACACGCCGCTGCCCATGGCACCGTTGCTCATCATCTGCGTGAGCATGGCCAGCGGAAACACCAGGGCCATGGCCGCCAGCGATACGGTTCCCAGCTGCCCTACGTAGTAGGTCTCGGCCACGGCGACCAGCACCGACATGCTCAGCGCCACCATGTTGGGCACGGCCAGGCGCATCAGGGTGGAGGCGATGGGGCCACTGACCAACGGATGCGCGGACCCGCTGGCCGCAGCGCCAGGGGCTGCGGAGGGCAGGGCGGCGCTCATTCCGCGCTCTCCTGCGTGGCGGTTTCCAGCACGGGCAGCATGCCCAGCACCAGGCTTTCCAGCGCGCCGATCTGCTCGCTGCCGCACAGCTCGCGCACGCGCTGCTGGGCCTGGCGCCACAGGGCGGCAGCCTCGCGGATGCGGGCGCGACCTTCGGGCGTGACCACCACGCAGCGGCTGCGCGCATCCGCGCCGGGAACCAGGTCGATGAAGCCGGCCTGCTGCAGCGTGCGCAGGTTGCGCGTCATCGTCGTGCGGTCGGTGTGCAACTGCTCGGCCAGGGCCGAGACCGTGGGCGGGCCGTCGGGCGCATTGCGTGCCTGCACCAGCAGGCTGAACTGCGTGCCGCGCAGGCCGCTGGGCGCCAGCGTGTCGTCATAGAGCTGGGAGATCTTGCGCGACAGGCTGCGCACCATGAAGCAGGTGCAGACCGGACTGGCGGCGCTTGAGGTGGAGGAGGTCATGGGGCGTGGGGCAGGTGGCCGGGAATGGAAATGAGTGTAGATGCACCTATTGATTTGCGCATGTCCGCTGCGCGACCTGCGCATGCGCGGTGTGTGATCGAGAAAGGCTTGCAAGCACATGAAACGGGAGAACCATCTCGTTACCGTTCTTGCGAGATGCCGGCATTTGTTGCCAGTTCGTGTGCGTAGCATCGGATTTTTCCGAAGGAGACCCACCCATGGCTGTTCAGAACCCGTTCTTTGGCAAGCGCGACAACGATGCTTTCACCTCCCGCAACACCCTGGGCAGCGGCACAGGCGCCGCCAGCACGGGCGGCAGCCCTTCGGGAGCCGTCATGCCCAGCTCCAGCGTGAGCAGCCCGGCATCCACCCAGCGCCAGGCCTCGCCTGTGTCGCAGGACTCTCCGGGCAGCAAGCTCACCGTGGGCCCCAACATCAAGCTCAAGGGCGTTGAGATCACCGATTGCGACACGCTGGTGGTCGAAGGCACGGTGGAGGCCACCATGGACTCGCGCGTGATCCAGATCGCCGAGCAGGGTGCCTTCCATGGCACGGCCGAGATCGATATCGCCGAGATCCATGGCGTGTTCGACGGCACGCTGACCGTGCGCGAAAAGCTGGTCATCTACGGCACGGGCAAGGTCAGCGGCAAGATCCGCTACGGCAAGGTGGTGATCGAAGAGGGCGGCGAGCTCACGGGCCAGATCGAGGCCGGTTCCTCGCCGCGTTCATCTTCGGGTTCGGCCGTGGCGTCCAGCGCCTCCAGCCTGTCCTCTTCCTCGTCCGCCGTCTCCAGCGACAGCGCCGCCAGCAGTTCCGCTGCCCTGGCTGCGGCCACCGCAGCGGCCTCGCTGCAGCCGCGCGTCACGCCGTCGCTGGCATGAGCCATCTCTGCTGCCGGAAATGAAAAAGCGACCTGCGAAGGTCGCTTTTTTCATGGCTGCAGAGGTGGGGCGGGTTCAGCCGGCCTGCTGCTGCTTGCGTTCTGCATTGCGCTCGGCCGCTGCGCGCCAGGAACGCACCTGGTCGTTGTCCGGCAGCGACTGGGGCTTGCCCTGGCCGTCGATGGCCACGTAGGTCAGCAGGGCTTCGGTCACCTTGACGAAGCGGCCCTGGTCGGCAAAGCGCTCGGCATAGACCTCGACATCGACCGTGACCGAGGTGCGGCCCACGCGCTGCACGCTGGAGTAGAACGACAGGATGTCGCCCACGCGCACGGGCTGCTTGAAGATGAACTCGTTCACGGCCACGGTGACCATGCGGCTCTGGCCCAGGCGCGAGGGCAGCACGGAACCTGCCAGGTCAACCTGCGCCATGACCCAGCCGCCGAAGATGTCGCCATTGGCGTTGACATCGGCGGGCATGGGAATGACCTTAAGAACCAGCTCCTTGTCTGCGGGCAAGGGATGGGGCGGGAGGTCTGGGCGGGGTGGCATGGGCACAATCGAGTCAATATAACAACCGAGAATTGTCTTTCATGCGACGCGAGAGCGCTTCCTCTACGGATTTACCCTTAGTCCCAACCCCGGCACCGTCGCGGGACTGGAACGCGCTGCGGCGCCTGCTGCCCTACCTGTGGCAATACAAGTGGCGCGTGCTGGCGGCGCTGGGCTTCATGATCGGGGCCAAGCTCGCCAACGTGGGCGTGCCGGTGCTGCTCAAGCACCTGGTCGATGCGCTGGATCTGAAGGCCGGCGACGCCCGCGCGGTGCTCGTCGTGCCCGTGGCCCTGCTGCTGGCCTACGGGCTGCTGCGCTTTTCCAGTTCGCTGTTCACCGAGCTGCGCGACCTGGTCTTTGCCAAGGCCACGCAGGGCGCCTCGCGGGCGATTGCGCTGTCCACCTTCGAGCACCTGCATGCGCTGAGCCTGCGCTTTCACCTGGAGCGCCAGACCGGCGGCATGACGCGCGACATCGAGCGCGGCGTGCGCAGCACCGAGTCGCTGATCTCGTATTCGCTCTACAGCATCCTGCCCACCTTCATCGAGATGGCGCTGGTGCTGGGTATCCTGGCGCTGCGCTTCGACATCTGGTTCGCGGTCATCACGCTGGCGGCGCTGGTGTTCTACATCACGTTCACCGTCACGGTGACCGAGTGGCGCACGCGCTTTCGGCGCGAGGCCAATGCCCAGGAGTCGGCGGCGCACACCAAGGCCATCGACTCGCTGCTGAACTACGAGACCGTCAAGTACTTCGGCAACGAGGGCTTCGAGGCGCGGCGCTATGACGAGAACCTGGAGGCGCTGCGCCGCGTGCGCCTCAAGAGCCAGACCACGCTGAGCATGCTCAACTGCGGGCAGCAGCTGATCATCGCCACGGCCCTGGTCGCCATCCTCTGGCGCGCCACGCAGGGCGTGGTGGACGGGCGGCTGTCGCTGGGCGACCTGGTCATGGTCAATGCCTTCATGATCCAGCTCTACATTCCGCTGGGCTTTCTGGGCGTGATCTACCGCGAGATCAAGCAGAGCCTGACCGACCTGGAGCGCATGTTCACCCTCATGGACAAGGAGCGCGAGGTGGCCGACGCGCCCGGCGCCCGGCCCCTGCCGGCCGACGGCGCGCCGCCCGAGCTGCGCTTCGAGCATGTGGACTTCGCCTATGACCCCGAGCGGCCCATCCTCAAGGATGTGAGCTTCACCATTCCCGCCGGCAAGACCGTGGCCGTGGTCGGCCCTTCGGGCTCGGGCAAGAGCACGCTGGCGCGGCTGATCTTCCGCTTCTACGACGTGCAGTCCGGCCATGTGCGCATCGCCGGGCACGACCTGCGCGAGCTGACCCAGGACAGCGTGCGCGGCGCCGTGGGCATCGTGCCGCAGGACACGGTGCTGTTCAACGACACGGTGGAATACAACATCGCCTACGGCCGCCCCGGCGCCAGCCGGGACCAGGTGGTGGCGGCCGCGCGCGCCGCGCGCATCCACGACTTCATCGAGGCCACGCCCCAGGGCTATGCCACGCGGGTGGGCGAGCGAGGCCTCAAGCTGTCGGGCGGCGAAAAGCAGCGGGTGGCGATTGCGCGCACTCTGCTCAAGGACCCGCCCATCCTGATCTTTGACGAGGCGACCTCGGCGCTGGACTCGGCCAACGAGCGCGCCATCCAGGCCGAGCTGCAAAGCGCCGCGCGCAACAAGACGGCGCTGGTGATTGCCCACCGCCTGTCCACCGTGGTCGATGCGCACGAGATCCTGGTCATGGACGCGGGCCGCATCGTCGAGCGCGGCACCCACGCCCAGCTGGTCGCGGCGGGCGGGCGCTATGCGGACATGTGGGCGCTGCAGCAAAGCGGGGAGCCCGCTGTGCTGTAGCGCGGGGCGGCCGAGGGACCGGGCGGCCGGGCGCCTGGGTGGCTTCAGGGCTTGAGGTGCGTGACCAGGAACTGCTCCATGGCCTCGTAGAACTCGAACTTGTTCTCGTCGTTGTGAAAGCCGTGGCCCTCGTTGTCCTTGACCATGTACTGCACCTCGACGCCGCGCTCGCGCAGCGCCTTCACCACCTGGTCGCTCTCGTCCTTGTTCACGCGCGGATCGCGCGCGCCCTGGGCGATGAACAGCGGCGCCTTGATGCGGTCCACATGCAGGGCCGGCGAGGTGGCGGCCAGGCGCTCCCTGTCGCGCTCGGGATCGCCCACCATGGCGTGCATCTGGTCCAGCAGCGGCTTCCAGTAGGGTGGAATGGTCTTCATGAAGGTGAACAGGTTGGACACGCCCACATAGTCCACGGCCGCCGCATACAGGTCGGGCGTGAAGGCCACGCCGGCCAGCGTGGCATAGCCGCCATAGCTGCCGCCGTAGATGCCGATGCGCGCAGGGTCGGCAATGCCCTGGTCGATCAGCCAGTGCACGCCATCGGTGATGTCGTCCTGCATCTTCAGGCCCCATTGGCCGAATCCCGCTTCCCAGAACGCGCGGCCATAGCCCGTGGAGCCCCGGAAGTTCACCTGCAGCACGCAGAACCCCCGGTTGGCGAGGAACTGCACCTCGGGGTTGTAGCCCCAGCCGTCGCGGGCCCAGGGGCCACCGTGCGGGTTGATGATGCAGGCCAGGTTCCTGGGCTCGCGGCCGGCCGGCAGGGTCAGGTAGCCGTGGATGGTCAGGCCGTCGCGGCTGGTGTAGCTGACGGGCTGCACGCGCGACATGGCGGACTCGGGAATGGCCGGGTTGATGTCGGCCAGCTTGGTCAGCGCATCGGCGGCCGCGTCGTAGATGTAGCGCGCGCCCGGCGTGCGGTCGTTGAAGGCGGCAACGATGAACTTGTCCTCGGCGCGGTTGGCGCCCTGGATGGCGAAGTCGTAGCCCGGCAACTGCGCGGCCAGCCGGCCGTAC
This sequence comes from Delftia sp. Lp-1, assembly GCF_020523835.1. Classification (NCBI taxonomy): domain Bacteria; kingdom Pseudomonadati; phylum Pseudomonadota; class Betaproteobacteria; order Burkholderiales; family Comamonadaceae; genus Delftia; species Delftia sp. Lp-1. Next base: position 772,207 of record NZ_JAJALJ010000003.1, read on the forward strand.
AGGGCTTCGGTCTCGGCATCGAAGAAGTGGTACTGCGGCTTGTCGGTCTGGTAGGCGGCCAGGGTCAGCACGCGGCGCTTGCGCGAATAGGCGGCTGCGCCCAGATCGACTTCTTCGGGCACGAAGATTTCCTCTTCCTCGTCGGGCCGGGCCGGGTCGATGACCACCAGGGCCAGCTTGTCGCGGCCCCGGTTGGACAGGGCGTAGAGCCTGCGGTCATCGAAGGTGAAGAAGGCCGGGCTGACGCTGGTGCGGTAGTCGGTGGTGATCAGGGGCTGGAACTCGCCGGCCTCGTCGTCGCGGTAGAGCAGGGCGCTGTTCAGGCCGTCGCTGGCCACGGCGGCCCGTACGCGGCCCGCATGGTCGGTCTGCCAGCCGACGATGTTGCCGGGGTTCTGCGCCACCAGTTGCGCCGCGCCCGTGTGCACATTCACGCGGTACACGTCGAAGACCTCGGCATCGCGCTGGTTGTGGCTGATCAGCACATGGTCGGGGTCGTCTTCCAGATCGTCCTCGATGCTGGCGCGCACACCGTCCCAGGGCGTCAGGTCGGTGGCTTCGCCGCTGCGCGCGTTGACCGCCAGCACGTGGAAGTTCTCGTCGCCGCCGAAGTCCTTCTGGTAGAGCACCACATCCGAGCCCTTCCAGAAGAAGTTGCTGATGTCGCGCTCGGTCTCGGCCGTGATGCGGCGCGGCTCGCCCACAGGGGTGCTGCCCTCCAGCGCCTGCACATGGATGTTCATGCGCGCCGGATGGCCGTCCACGCTGACGGGCTGCATGAAGCCCAGCATGCTTCCGTCATCGGCCAGGCGGAAGAAGCCGCGCTCCGGATTGCGGAAGAAGTCCTTGATCGGATAGGCCTGCGGAGCCTGCGCATCGGCGCTGGCATCCCGTGCCAGGTTGAGGATGTGGGCGGCCATGGCGGGGTGTCGGGAAAACGTCGGCAAGGGTGACCTCCTGGGTTGCAGCGGCAGGGGAAAAGGGAGTCGGCCATGATGCCATGGCGATGTATACAAACAGGCGGGTCACTGTCTTTGTTGGGATTGGTTGTATACATTTGATTGGTGTTTTCCCGTGTTTTTGCGGAAAAATGCACCATGAATCGCCTTGGATGTATACATTCACGCCATTCCATCCAGACAAAGCCCCATGAGCCCCCAGCTTGCCCCCGCCGCCTCCGAAGCGGAAAGCCACTCCCAGGTCATCAAGGCCCAGCTGCAACTGCGCGAGATGATTCTTGCGGGCGAACTGCCCGCAGGCGAGCGCATCGCCGAGCTGACCGTGGTGCAGCGCCTGGGCATTTCGCGCACGCCGGTGCGCGCCGCGCTCATGCGGCTGGAGCAGGAAGGCCTGCTCGAAGCCATGGCCGGCGGGCGCGGCTACCGCGTGCGGCTGTTCTCCGAGGCCGATGTGGCCGATGCCATCGAGCTGCGCGGCACGCTGGAAGGCCTGGCCGCGCGCTGGGCGGCCGAGCGCGGCGTGGCCGAGCCGCTGCTGGCCCAGGCCGGCCGCTGTCTGGATGCCATCGACCGTGTGCTGGAGACGGCCGACTGGGGCGATGAGGCCTTCTCGCGCTATGTGGCGCTGAACTCCGAATTCCACGACCTGCTGCACTCCATGGCCGGCAGCAGCGTCATGCAGCGCGAGCTGGAGCGCGTGGTGCGCATGCCCTTCGCCTCGCCTTCGGGCTTTGTGCTGGCGCGGGCCGAATCGCCGCGTGCGCGCCACAGCCTGATGGTGGCCCAGGACCAGCACCGCCAGGTGCTGGACGCCATTGCCGCGCGCGAGGGCGCCCGGGCCGAGGCGCTGATGAAAGAGCACTCGCGCATCGCGCGCCGCAACCTGCGCGAGGCCGTGAGCGAGCCCGGCAGCCACGCGGTTCCTGGCGTGCAGTTGATCCGAGCCTGATTCGAGCCCGATCCGCGCTTGATCTGCGCTTGATACGTGCCGGCGGCCTCGGCCGCCCGTGCCCCAGCCACCGCAGCGCCAAGGACTGCGGAACCCACCCATAAAGGAGACCCCCCATGAGCACATTTCCCAAGAACACCTGGTACGTGGCCGCCACGTCCGACGAGATCCAGGACAAGCCGCTGGGCCGTCGCATCTGCGGCGAGCGCATTGCGTTCTACCGCGCGCAGCACGGCGTTGCCGCCGTGGAGGATTTCTGTCCGCACCGCGGCGCGCCCCTGTCGCTGGGCTTTGTCTGCGAGGGCAAGCTGGTCTGCGGCTACCACGGGCTGGAGATGGGCTGCGACGGCAAGACCATTGCCATGCCGGGCCAGCGCGTGCGCGGCTTCCCCGAGATCCGCAGCTATCCCGTCGAGGAACGCCACGGCTTCATCTGGGTCTGGCCCGGCGACAAGGCGCTGGCAGATGCCGCCCTGATTCCGAAGCTGCCCTGGCACGACAACCCCGAATGGGCCTACGGCGGCGGCATGTTCCACATCCAGGCCGACTACCGGCTGATGATCGACAACCTCATGGACCTGACGCACGAGACCTATGTGCACGCCAGCTCCATCGGCCAGGCCGAGATCGACGAGACGCCCTGCAAGACCGAGACGCGCGGCGAGGGCGCCGATGTCGAGGTCGTCACCAGCCGCTTCATGAACGACATCCCCGCCCCCCCGTTCTGGAAGATGGCGCTGCGCAGCAACGGCCTGGCCGACGAGGTGCCCGTGGACCGCTGGCAGGTCTGCCGTTTCACCCCGCCCAGCCATGTGCTGATCGAGGTCGGCGTGGCCCATGCAGGCCACGGCGGCTACGACGCGCCCGACGAGCACAAGGTCTACAGCATGGTGGTGGACTTCATCACGCCGGAGACCGAGGAGTCCATGTGGTACTTCTGGGGTATGGCGCGCCGCTTCAATCCGGGCGATGCCGAAGTCACCGACCGCATCCGCGAGGGCCAGCACAAGATCTTCAGCGAAGACCTGCAGATGCTGGAGCTGCAGCAGCGCAACCTCAGTGCCCACCCCGACCGCAAGCTGCTCAAGCTCAACATCGATGCGGGCGGTGTGCAGTCGCGCAAGGTCATCGACAAATGGATTGCGCAGGAGCAGCAGGCGGCGGCGGTGGCCGCAGCAGCGGCCCAGCCTGCCGCCGCCGTGGCCTGAGGCTGCCGACATGGCCAGGCCAGCAGGCGCGGGCGGCGCCGGGGATGGGGTAACCTCGGCGTGCTTCAACCCCAGGGCCGCAAGGCCTGCCGCCACCGATGGTCCACTCCGCCTCCGATCCGCTTTCCATCGACCTCTACGACCAGCCGGGCCACCTGATCCGGCGCGCGCAGCAGATCGCGGCGCAGCTGTTCCGCGACGTGCTGGGGCCGGACGTGACGCCCGTGCAGTACGCCATCCTGCGCATGCTGCAGGAAAAGCCGGGCATCGACCAGGTGACGCTGGCGCGGCTGGTGGCGCTGGACAACTCCACCACGGCCGACATCGCGGCGCGCCTGGAGGCCAAGGGCTGGGTGCTGCGCGAGATCCTGCCCCGGCGCCAGCGGCGCCTGACGCTCACGGCCGAGGGCGAGACCATGCTGGCCGGCTTCGTGCCCAATGTCCACGAACTGCACGAGCGCATGCTGGCCGCGCTCGAACCCCAAGAGCAGGCCGAGTTCAAGCGCCTGCTGCGCAAGTTCGTGCAACTGCACGACGCACGCGACGCCCTCGACGCTTCCTCATCCGACTGACGGCGGCCCGGCCGCCTCCGCGTCCGAGTCTGCGCGGCCCCGCCTGATCGGGGAAATCCCGGTATCTGGCGCAGATTTTCATTCAGTAAACTGAATCACATTCAGCATACGTAATGATGTGCTGAGAACACAAGAAAGCTTCCACAGAGCTTCAACCCAAGGAGACCCACGATGACTGCCTCTACCCCTGTCCCATGGCTGCAGCGGCCTTGCGCCGCTGCATCGTCCAACTGCCCGTTGCGGGAGCTGCGGCCATGAGCGCCGACCTGCGTGCAAGCGTCGACCAGCGGCCCATGACGCGCTTCCAGTGGTCGGTCATAGCCCTGTGCATGGTGCTCAACATGATCGACGGCTTCGACGTCCTGGTCATGGCCTTCACGGCCTCTGCCGTGTCGGCGCACTGGCAGCTCAGCGGAGCCCAGCTGGGCTTTCTGCTCAGTGCAGGCCTGTTCGGCATGGCGGGCGGATCGCTGCTGATCGCGCCCTGGGCCGACCGGCTGGGCCGCCGGCCGCTGATCCTGGCCTGCCTGGCCCTCTCGGGCGTGGGCATGCTGGGCTCGGCCTTCAGCCACAGCGCCATCCAGCTTGCCGCGCTGCGCGTGCTCACGGGCCTGGGCGTGGGCGGCATCCTGGCCTGCAGCAACGTGATCGCCAGCGAGTACGCCTCGCAGCGCTGGCGCAGCCTGGCCGTCACCCTGCAGTCCACGGGCTACGCGCTGGGCGCCAGCATTGGCGGCTCCATCGCGGTGTGGCTGCTGGGGCGTCATGACTGGCGTGCGGTCTTCCTGTTCGGCGGCTGCGTGACGCTGGGCGTGCTGATCCTGGCCTGGTGGCGACTGCCCGAATCCATGGATTTCCTGCTGGCGCGGCGCCCGGCCGGCGCGCTGCAGCGGCTCAACGCCCTGGTCGGCCGGCTGGGCCTGCCCACGCTGGTGGCGCTGCCGCCTGCCGCGCCCGCATCGGCGGGGCCGGTGCGGCAGGGCCCGCTGCAGCTGTTTGCGCCGGGCCTGCGCCGGCCCACGCTGCTGGTCTGGCTGTCGTTCTTCGCGGTGATGTTCGGCTTTTACTTCGTCATGAGCTGGACGCCCAAGCTGCTCGCCGCCTCGGGCCTCACGCCCGAGCAGGGCGTGACCGGCGGCGTGCTGCTGAGCCTGGGCGGCATCCTGGGCGCCACTTTGCTGGGCCTGCTGGCGGCGCGCTATCCCGTGCACCGCGCACTGGCCGGCTTCATGCTGGCCACGGCCGTGCTGCTGTGCTTCATCGTGAGCAATCCGGGCTCGCTGCTGCTGTCGTACGCGCTGGCCTTCCTGATCGGCGTCTTCGTCAACGGCTGCGTGGCGGGGCTCTATGCCATCGCGCCCATGGTCTATGGCGGCGAGGTGCGTGTGACCGGCGTGGGCTGGGGCATAGGCATAGGGCGCATCGGCGCCATCGTCTCGCCCATGGTCGCGGGCTCGCTGCTCGACGCCTCCTGGTCGGCCAGCCAGCTGTACGTGGGTTATGGCGCGGCCTTCGTGTTCGCGGCCTGCATCGTGTCGCTGCACCGGCTGCAAGGGCCCGAAGCCGGCAGGCCCGCAGCCACGGGCCGCACGCTGTCGGCGCATTGAGCGCGACTTGCAGACAAGAAGGAGAACCCCATGACCGAATGCACCACCATTGCACCCGCCTCCACGCCCGCCTTCCCGCTGGACCAGTGGTATGTCGCCGGCTTTGCCTGGGAGCTGCAGGACGCGCCACTGGCGCGCACCCTGCTGGGCCGGCCCGTCGTGCTGTTCCGCACGCCCGATGGCAGCGTGGCCGCACTGGAAGACCGCTGCTGCCACCGCGAGCTGCCGCTGTCCTGCGGCACGGTGGAGGCGCGCGGCCTGCGCTGCGGCTACCACGGCCTGCTGTTCGACCGCGCCGGGCAGTGCCTGGAGATTCCGGGGCAGCAGCGCATACCGCCCAAGGCCTGCGTCAAGTCCTTCGACCTGCGCGAGCGTGACCAGATCCTCTGGATCTGGATGGGCGCCACGCCCGATTCCGTGCCCGCGCAGGAGCCGCCCGCCTATCCCGTGCACGGCGATGCGCGCTACCGCTTCGGCGGCGATGTCTACCACTACGACGCGCCCTACCAGCTCATCCACGACAACCTGCTGGACCTCAGCCACCTGGGCTATGTGCACCTCAAGACCATCGGCGGCAATGCCGGCGTCCACATGAATGCCGAGCTCAAGGTCCGCCAGGAGGGCGACAGCGTCACCGTGCTGCGCTGGATGCCCGACTCCGACCCGCCGCCCACCTATGCGGCGGCCTGGCCGTTCGCGGGCCGCATCGACCGCTGGCAGGAGGTGGAGTTCCACCCCTCGCATGTGCGCATCTGGACCGGCGCCATGGACGCAGGCAGCGGGCAGCTGGACGACCCGCAGCGCGAAGGCTTTCACATGCGGGGCTTTCACGGCGTGACGCCGGAGACCGAGCATTCGGCCCACTACTTCTGGACCATTGCCACCAACCCGCATCCGGATATGCAGGACACCACGCGCCTGGTGATCGACCAGACGGCCGCCACCTTCGAGGAGGACAAGGTCGTCATCGAGGCCCAGTTCCGCAACCAGCAGCGCTTTGGCGCGCGCCCCGTCATCGACATCCACGTGGACGCCGGCCCCAACCGCGCGCGCCGCGTCATCCACCGGCTGCGCGAGGCCAGCGCCCAGGCGCTGGCGGCGGCCTGATTTTTCCGAACCCCTCCATTCCCACGTTTCCCCATGCAAGCCAACCCCATCCTTCAAGTGCGTGTCGCGCGCAAATGCGCCGAGGCGCAGGACATCTGCAGCCTTGAACTCGTGCCGCTGGACGGCGAAAGCCTGCCCGCCTTCACGGCCGGCTCGCACATCGACCTGCACCTGCCCGGCGGCCTGGTGCGCCAGTACTCGCTGTGCAACGACCCGCAGGACACCGGCCGCTATGTGGTCGGCGTGCTGCGCGAGGCCGCCTCGCGCGGCGGCTCGGCCGCCGTGCACGAACAGGTGCAGGAAGGCCAGCAGATCGCCATTGGCGCGCCGCGCAACCACTTCGCTCTGCATGCGGGCCAGCCCGCACGGCATCTGCTGCTGGCCGGCGGCATAGGCATCACGCCCGTGCTGGCCATGGCGCGCCAGCTGGCGCGCGAGGGTGCCGATTTCGAACTGCACTACTGCGCGCGTTCGCGCGAGCGCATGGCCTTCACGGCCCTGCTGCAGTCGGTGCCCTGGGCCGACCGCGTGCACCTGCATGTGGATGGCGAGGGCGCGCTCGACATGGCGCAACTGCTCGGCGCCCCGCAGGCGGGCCTGCACCTGTATGTCTGCGGCCCGCGCGGCTTCATGGACGCGGCCCTGGGCATGGCACGCACGTCGGGCTGGAGCGAGGACAGCCTGCACTACGAATTCTTCGCGGGCGAGGCCGTGCAGCGCGAGGGCGATGCCGGGTTCGAGATCGAGATCGCCAGCACCGGCCAGGTGGTGCGCGTGGCGCCGGAGCAGACCGTCGTCCAGGCGCTGGCCGGCATCGGCGTGGAGGTGCAGACCTCGTGCGAGCAGGGCGTGTGCGGCACCTGCCTCACGCGTGTGCTCTCGGGCGAGCCCGAGCACCGCGACATGTACCTGACCGAGGACGAACAGGCCGCCTGCGACCAGTTCCTGCCCTGCTGCTCGCGCGCCAAATCCGCCCGGCTGGTGCTGGACCTGTAGGGCTGGACCCGGCCGGCCGGCGCACAATGAGGTTTTCCCCCAAGGCCCGCCCTGTGGCGGCGGGCGCCGCCTTCCTGCCATGCAACCTGCCCTGCTCGTCCTCAACTTCAATACCGAGGCCCATCTGCGCCAGATGGCCCAGGCCTTTCCCTCCTTCGAACTGCTCTACGCGCCCGACGCCGCCCAGTGCGAGGCCGCCATCGCCGAGCACGGCACGCGCATACAGGCCGTGCTGACCATCGGCTCCATCGGCCTGTCGGCCGCGCAGATGCAGCGCATGCCCGCCCTCAGGCTGGTCTGCGCGCTGGGCGCGGGCTACGAGAACATCGATGTCGCCCATGCGCAGGCCCACGGCATTGCCGTGGGCAACGGCGCAGGCACCAATGACGACTGCGTGGCCGACCACGCCATGGGCCTGCTGATCGCCTCCGTGCGCGGCCTGGTGCGCCTGGACCGCGCCACGCGCGACGGCGTCTGGCGCACTGCCATGCCGCTGCCGCCCAATGTCTCGCACAAGCGCCTGGGCATCCTGGGCATGGGCGCTATCGGCGCCAAGATCGCCCAGCGCGCGCTGGGCTTCGAGATGGAGATCGGATACCACAACCGCAGCCAGCGCAGCGAGCTGCCCCACCGCTACTTCGGCGACCTGCTTTCCCTGACGCAATGGGCCGATGTGCTGCTGGTCGCCACGCCGGGCGGCCCGGGCACGCGCCACCTCATCAACACGCAGGTGCTGGATGCGCTGGGCCCGCAGGGCCATCTGGTCAATATCGCGCGCGGCAGCGTGGTCGATACCGTCGCCCTGGCCGCTGCCGTGCGCGAAGGCCGCCTTGCCGGCGCGGGCCTGGATGTCTACGAAAGCGAACCCGCGCCCCCGGCCGAACTGCTGGACCTGGACGCCGTGGTGCTCACGCCCCATGTGGGCGGCTGGTCGCCCGAAGCCGTGCAGGCCTCGGTGGACCGCTTCATCGCCAACATGCGCTGCCACCTGGAAGGCCGCCCGCTGGTCTCGCCCGTCACGGCCTGAAGCTGGATTCAGCCCCTTACCTCCCAAGGGCTGCGGCCAGGTGCAGCAGTCCCATGACCAGGCAGATGGCCGAGGACACATGCCAGAAGCGGTCGCTGTTGTCCGGAAAGCGTGGTTTCAGCCACGGATAGGCCACGGCCCGCGCCACCAGCACCAGGCCGGCCCCGGCCAGCACTGGGCGCATGAAGGGCAGGGGACCCAGCAGGCCCGCGCCTGCCAGCGCATACCCCGCCAGCAGCGACAGCACTACGCCGATGGCCGCCGACACCAGCGGCGGATACCAGTGCCCCGCCTCGGCCATGCGCGCCATGCGCTCGCCGGCACCCATGAGCCGCAGCCCACGTCCCCCCCAGACGATGCAGGCGAAGTGGGCCAGCGCGGTCGCCGTGTCGAACAGGGCGGCGGCCAGGGCCAGCAGTTGCACGCCCTTCACGGCAGGGCTTCCCACGCGCCGGTGTGCTGATGCTTCTTCATGGTGTATTCCTTGGGATTTGCTGCAATGGCCGGCCACTGTAGTGCTTAAACTCCGGGCAGAAAACTCGCCTTGTGCTCAGGTTTTGCCGCATGCCCTCCCATACCTCCGCTACCACTGAATCCCAGAGAAGAAGACAGCCCGTACAGGCCCGTGCGCAGCGCACGCTGCAGGCCATTGTTCAGGCAGCAGCTCAGATTCTGGTCAAGGAGGGCGAAGCCGCGCTCACCACCAACCGCATTGCCGAGCGCGCAGGCGTCTCCATCGGCACGCTCTACCAGTACTTCCCCGACAAGCAGGCCGTCTTCCGCGCCATGGTCGATGGCCAGCGCCGTGCGGCCGTCGCGGCCATCGAGACCTGGCTGGAGCAGGCGTCGGAGCAGGGCCTGCCCCGCGAGGCCGTGGCGCGCGGCGTGGTCGCCTGCATCGTCGAGGGCTTTGCGGGCCGCACGCCTGCGCGGCGCAAGCTGGCGCGCTTTGCCTGGCGGCAGGATGGTGACGAGCGCATTGCCCTGTCCATGCGCGAGACCGCCGAGCGCATGGCCGCCCACCTGCAGCGCTGGGGTGGCCCCTCGCTGTCCTATGCGCGCCTTTACGTGGCCACGCGGGCCGTGCTGGGCACGGTGCGCTTCGCCTCGCTGGAGGCCTCGCCGCTGATCGCCTCGGGCGCACTGGAGGAGCTGCTGTGCGAGATGGGGACAGACATGTTGCTGGGTGGCGCGACGGGTGCGGGAACCGCTGCCTCATCGTTGCCCCCTAGGCAGTAGGGGCTCATTTCGCTGGACCAGCTTCGCAGCAAGGCATGCCTTGATGGGCCGGCTGAAGTCCTGGTCGCCCTTGCGAAGCAAGATGGCGAAAAAAAGGCCCCGCAGAGCGGGGCCTTTTGCTTCTACCGGAGTGTGCGATCAACCGATAGCATTCTAACGAGTTCGCGCGGCAATGGCTTTCTCCGCCACATCCACCAGGTCGGCGCCGACCTGCTGCTTCCACTTGTCGTAGACGGGGCGGGTGGCCTTGACGAAGGCTTCGCGCTCGGCAGGCGTGAGCTGGGTCACGGTCACGCCGTTGGCGGCCAGGTCCTTGAGCAGCGGCTTGTCGGCCTCGATCATGCCCTTGCGCGCGATCACGATCTGCTCCTTGGCGGCGTCCACGGCGGCCTGGCGCACGATGTCCTGGTCTTCCTTGGTCCAGGTGGCCCAGATGTCCTTGTTGACCACGAAGATCAGCGGATCGTTGATGTAGCCCCACAGCGTCAGATGCTTCTGGCCCACGGACTGCAGCTTGGCGGCCATGTAGACCGAGACGGGGTTTTCCTGGCCGTCCACAGCGCCGCTGGCCATGGCGGGCTGGGCATCGGCCCAGCTCATCTGCGTGGGGTTGGCGCCCAGCGCGGTGAAGGTGTCCAGGAACAGCGGCGAGCCCACGACGCGGATCTTCAGGCCCTTGAGGTCGGCAGGGGTCTTGATGGCGTGCTTGGAGTTGCTGATCTCGCGGTAGCCGTTCTCGCCCCAGGCCAGCGGCACCACGCCGGCCTTTTCCAGGCGCTGGAACAGGCGCTTGCCGGGCTCGCCATGCGTGAGCGCGTCGGCGGCGGCGTAGTCGGGCATGAGGAAGGGCAGGGCGAACAGGTTCAGCTCCTTGATCTGGGGCGACCAGTTCAGCGTGGAGCCCACGGCCATGTCGATCACGCCCTGGCGCAGCGCGCTGAATTCGCGCGTCTGGTCGCCCTGGATCAGGGACACGCCCGGGTAGAGCTTGATGTTGATGCGGCCGTTGGTGCGCTCGCGCACCTTGTTGGCCCAGATCTCGCCGCCCTTGCCCCAGGGAAAGGCCGTGCCCAGCACCAGCGACATGCGGTACTCGCTCTTGTACTTGGCCTGGGCATGGGCCATCAGAGGCGCAGAAGACAGGGCCAGGGCCGCTGCTGCGGCCAGGCCGCTGGCGAGGAAGCTGCGAAGTTTCATTGCGAAGGTCTCCTTGTTGAATTTTTGGGAAATCAGTAGCCCAGACGGGCGGGCAGCCACAGGGCGAGCTGCGGGAAGGCGATCACGGCGATCATCACCAGGAACATGGCCAGCAGCATGGGGCCGACCCAGCGCACGGTGGACTCCATGCGCACGCCCGCGATGCGGCAGGACACCATCAGGTTCACGGCCAGCGGCGGCGTGAACTGGCCCAGCGCCACCTTGAGCGTGAGGATGACGCCGAACCACACCGGGTCCCAGTTGTAGTGCTGCATGATCGGCAGCAGCAGTGGCACGAAGATCAGGAAGATGGAGATGCCGTCCAGGAACATGCCCACGGTGATCAGCAGCAGGATCAGCAGCGCCATCACGCCGTACTCGCCCAGGCCCGAGTCCACGATGGCCTTGGCCACCGGATCGATCACGCCCAGCGTGGACAGCGAGAACGCGAAGATGCCGGCCAGCGACACCACCAGCAGGATCACGGCCGACAGCTCGCCGGCCTCGCGCAGGATGGGGTAGAGGTCGCGCAGCGTGATGGTGCGGTGGATCACCATGCCCACGAACAGGCCGTAGAACACGGCCACCACGGCGGCCTCGGTGGGGGTGAACCAGCCGGCTCGCATGCCGCCCAGGATCAGCACCGGAGCGGCCAGGCCCCAGGAGGCCTCCCGCAGGCTGCGCCAGAACGGCGGGCGCGGCATGGACGATTCCAGCGCACCCATCTTGTGCTTGCGCGACATCCACACGGCAGGAATGATCAGCGCCACGCCGGCCAGGATGCCGGGGATCATGCCGGCCGCAAACAGCGCCGGCACCGAGGCGCCGGGCACCAGCACCGAGTAGATGATGAAGGCCACGGACGGCGGGATCAGGATGTCGGTGGCCGCAGCCGCGCCCACCACGCTGGCCGAGAAGCTGCCGGGATAGCCGGCGCGGCTCATGGCCGCGATCATCACGCCGCCCACGGCGGCGGCATTGGCCGGACCCGAGCCCGAGATGCCGCCCAGGAACATGGCCACGGCAATCGCCACCAGGGGCAGCATGCCGGGGCCGCGGCCCACGATGGCCACGGCGAAGTTCACCAGGCGCAGCGCCACGCCAGAGCGGTCGAAGATCGAGCCCACGAGCACGAACATCGGAATCGCCAGCAGCGGGTACTTGCCCAGGCCCGCATAGAAGTTCTGCGGCACGGCCAGCAGGCCGTACCACTGCGTGTCGGGGCTGGCCAGCGCGATGGCGGCGGCGCCCGCCAGGCCCAGGGCCGCACCGATCGGCACGCCCAGGAACATCAGGCCCAGGAAGGCGATGAAGAGTAGGGTTGCGATCATTGCGCCTTCTCCCCGGTGCTGTCATCGAAGGCGCCAGGGCGGCCCTGGCGCTGGAACAGCTGCAGCGCGCGCACCGTGATCAGGGCCGAGCAAATCGGCAGCCACATCGAATACCACCACTGCGGCACGCCGATGCCGGGCGAGGTTTCCTCGAAACGGTAGTCGTCCCAGACCACGCGCACGCTCAGTGCGGCGATCACGGCGAACAGCAGGGCCACCATCAGCGTGCCGAAGCGCGCAAGGCGCTTCCTGCGCAGGGCGCTGCCGCCTTCGGCGAAGTACTCGATGCGGATATGGGCGTTGCGCGCCACGGCCGCCGAGCCCGCGACCATGGCCAGCAGGATCATCAGGAAGACCGAGATTTCCTCGGTCCAGGCGAAGGAGGAGGAGGTGAAGTAGCGCACCAGCACATTGGCGAAGGTGATCAGGGCCAGCAGGGCCATGATCACCACGGTGAGCCAGTCCTCGATGCGCAGCGAACGCGGCTCGTCCGGCTGCGAAGGCGTCTCAGCGGCGCCGTTTTCGGTGGGAGGGGATGACATGGACGCGGGGAGTCAGAAAATTACACATGGCGGGGCAGATGCAGTCACTGAGCTTCCTCGGCGTCGTGTGCCGGGGGCCGTGAGGAAAAAATGTCACATTGGGTAAATGCGGCGCAGCGCCATTATGTGCGCATCCATGCGGTGTGCCAGAGGGGCCATCCCTGCCCCGTCAGGCACCCGTCACGGCCCGGCGGATAATGGCGGGCATGGAAACCAAATGGCTAGAAGATTTCGTCAGCCTGGCTGAAACACGCAGTTTCAGCCGCTCCGCCCAACTGCGGCATGTGACGCAACCTGCGTTCTCGCGCCGCATCCAGGCACTGGAGGCCTGGGCCGGCACCGACCTTGTGGACCGCAGCTCCTACCCGACCCGGCTCACGCCGGCCGGCAAGACCATGTATGACCAGGCGCTGGAGATGCTGCAGTCGCTGCAGAGCACGCGCACCATGCTGCGTGCCCACGTCAGCGCGGGCAAAGGCATGGTGGGTTTTGCCGTGCCGCACACGCTGGCCTTCACTTTCTTCCCGAACTGGGTCTCCAGCGTGCAGGCCAAGTTCGGGCCGTTCCGCAGCCGGCTGTTCGCGCTCAACGTGCATGACGCCGTGATGCGCCTGGTCGAAGGCGGCTGCGACCTGCTGATCGCCTACTTCCATCCGTCCCAGCCCTTCCAGCTTGACCCGGCGCGCTACGAGATGGTCAGCCTGGGCCATGAGGTGCTTGCCCCCTACGCCAAGCCCGACGCCGACGGCCTGCCGCTGCACCAGCTGCCGGGCCGCCAGGGCCAGCCGCTGCCTTATCTGGGCTATGCGCCCGGCGCCTACCTGGGCCGGGTGACAGAGCTCATCCTCAAGGAAGCGGCCGAGGCCGTGCACCTGGAACGCGTCTACGAGACCGACATGGCCGAAGGCCTCAAGGCCATGGCGCTGGAAGGCCATGGCGTCGCGTTTTTGCCGTTCAGCGCCGTGCGCAACGAGCTGGAGGCCGGGCGCCTGGTCAGCGCCGCGCCTGCGGGCGACAACGGTTTTCGCATGGACATGGAAGTGCGCGCCTACCGTGAAAAACCCGCCAGCAAGGACGCGCCCCAGGGCGTGGCCGGCGCGCTGTGGAACTTCCTGCTGGAGCAGGGCGAGACCATCGGCTGACACGCCAAACGGCACGCATCAGGAAAAAAGGGGCTCTCGCAGCCCCTTTTTGCTGCACGTTGGTGCATGCGGGTGCCCGGCAAGAGCCCGACTTGGTGTACGGGTTATGCCTAGGGTAAACACCTATTATGCATAGCATGCATAAGGGCTTTTGCAAACGGCATTGGCTGTGCCACCGGCCCTGGCATTAGAGTGCGCGCACAGCAACCACGCCGTGTGCAGGACCGCCGGTGCGCTGGATCGGGCAAAAAACGCGTGCCATGGCACGGCAGTTGCTTACCTGAATCCGGCTGACGTGCTGGAAAGCCCTAGCACGTCTCGGTGCTCCAGCACCGTGCGTGATTGCACAATATGTGTCACATCGTTGATAGTTCGAGCCAGCCCACAAGGCGACTCGACCGTTCTCATCAAGACCGTTTTCGTTCTCATCTCAGGAGACCCGTATGAAGAAGCATTTGTTGGCCATCGCCGTGACCGCCCTGGCTGCAGGCAGCGCTTTCGCGCAGGCTGGTGACACCCTGGCCAAGATCAAGTCCTCCGGCGCCGTGACGCTGGGCGTGCGTGAATCCTCCGGCCTGGGCTACACGCTGGGCAATGGCAAGTACGTGGGCTTCCACACCGAGATGGGCGAGCGCGTGCTGGCCGACATCCAGAAGGAACTGGGCCTGGCCAAGCTGGACATCAAGTACCAGCCCGTCACCTCGCAGAACCGCATCCCCCTGGTGACCAATGGCACCGTGGACATCGAGTGCGGCTCCACCACCAACAGCCAGGCCCGCCAAAAGGATGTGGCCTTCGCCGTGACCACCTACGTGGAAGAAGTGCGCATCGCCGTCAAGGGCAACTCCGGCATCACCGGCATCAAGGACCTGAACGGCAAGACCATCGTCACGACGACGGGCACCACCTCGGTGCAGACCCTGCGCAAGAACAAGCGCGCCGACGGCCTGACCTTCAAGGAAGTCATGGGCAAGGACCACGCCGACAGCTTCCTGATGCTGGAAACCGGCCGTGCCGACGCCTTCATCATGGACGGCTCCATCCTGGCCGCCAACATCTCCAAGTCCAAGGCACCTGCCGACTACAAGATCGTCGGCGAAACCCTGTCGGTCGAACCCATCGCCTGCATGCTGCGCAAGGACGACCCTGCCTTCAAGAAGGCCGTGGACGACTCCATCAAGCGCCAGATCGCCGACGGCTCGCTGGCCAAGCTCTATGACAAGTGGTTCATGCAGCCGATTCCCCCGGTCAACGTGAAGGTCGGCCTGCCACTGTCCGACGCCACCAAGGACGCATGGGCCCACCCCAACGACAAGCCCATGGAGTCGTACGAAGTCAAGTAAGCACCAGCTGAATGCCGCCCCTTCTGCCATGCGGTTGGAAGGGGCGTTTTTTGTTGCGTCGCCGGTTTTCTGCCGGCACGCATTTCGTGTTTTGAATGAAGGGGTGCTCCTATGAGTTGGGATTGGCAGGTGTTCTGCCAGGACACCATTACCCAAGAGGTCGGTCAAAGCTGCTTCGGCAAGAACGGCGATATCACCTACCTGGACTGGATGCTGTCGGCCTGGGGCTGGACCATTTCCGTGTCGCTGCTGTCGCTGGTGATCGCACTGGTCGTCGGATCGCTGATCGGCACGCTGCGCACTTTGGAGGGCCGGCCGTGGATCGTGCGGCTGGGCAATGCCTGGGTGGAGCTGTTTCGCAATATTCCGCTGCTGGTCCACATCTTCATGTGGTACCACGTGGTTCCGTCCTTTGTTCCTGCGCTGAAGTCGCTGCCGGGCTTCGTGCTCGTGGTGCTGGCGCTGGGTTTCTTCACCTCGGCGCGTATCGCCGAGCAGGTGCGTTCGGGCATCCAGGCGCTGCCGCGCGGCCAGCGCTATGCGGGCATGGCGATGGGTTTCACCACGTTCCAGTACTACCGCTACGTGCTGCTGCCCATGGCGTTCCGCATCATCATCCCGCCGCTGACCAGCGAGACCATGAACGTGTTCAAGAACTCGTCCGTGGCCTTCGCCGTGTCCGTGGCCGAGCTGACCATGTTCGCCATGCAGGCGCAGGAAGAGACTTCGCGCGGCATCGAGATCTATCTGGCCGTCACCGGCCTGTATGTGGTTTCCGCCTTTGCCATCAACCGCATCATGGCCTTCATCGAGAAGCGTTCGCGCGTCCCGGGCCTGATCGCTGCCAGCGGCGGAGGACACTGACATGAACCTGCAAATCGACTGGTCGTTCTTCACCTGGGACCTGTTCAGCAACTTCGTGCTGAAGGGCCTGTACTTCAGCCTGACGCTGACCGTCATCGCCACCATCGGCGGCGTGCTCTTCGGCACCGTGCTGGCGCTGATGCGCCTGTCCGGCAAGAAGTGGCTTGATGTGCCCGCCACGCTCTACGTCAACGGCATGCGCTCCGTGCCGCTGGTGATGGTGATCCTGTGGTTCTTCCTGCTGATGCCGCTGATCATCGGTCGGCCCATCGGCGCCGAGGTCTCGGCCATCATCACCTTCATCGCCTTCGAGGCGGCCTACTTCAGCGAGATCATGCGCGCGGGCATCCAGTCCATCCCGCGTGGCCAGGTCTCCGCGGGCCAGGCCATGGGCATGACCTACGGCCAGAACATGCGCCTCGTGGTCCTGCCCCAGGCCTTCCGCAACATGCTGCCGGTGCTGCTCACTCAGACCATCATCCTGTTCCAGGACACCTCGCTGGTCTATGCCATCGGTGCCTACGACATGCTCAAGGGCTTCGAAGTGGCGGGCAAGAACTATGGCCGTCCCATCGAATCCTATCTGGCCGCTGGCGTGACCTACTTCGTGCTGTGCTACTCGCTCTCGTGGGCAGTCAAGCGCCTGCACAAAAAGATTGCCATCATTCGATGACACACCACCCCCTGAGTCGCTTCGCGCCTTCCCCCTTGAAGGGGGACGACGGCCTTGGCTGCGGGGCGGCCCTTGCTGGCCGTCCCGCCCCCATGACCGCGCCCCTTGTCGGCGCGGCGATGGACAACTGACACGAGTCGGAGTGAACCAATGATTGAACTCAAGAACGTTTCCAAGTGGTACGGCAGCTTCCAGGTGCTGACCGACTGCTCCACCAACATCCAGAAGGGTGAGGTCGTGGTGGTCTGCGGCCCTTCGGGCTCGGGCAAGTCCACGCTGATCAAGACCATCAACGCGCTGGAGCCCTTCCAGAAGGGCGAGATCTTCGTGGACGGCGTGGCCGTGCACGATCCCAAGACCAACCTGCCCCAGCTGCGCAGCCGCGTGGGCATGGTGTTCCAGCACTTCGAGCTGTTCCCGCACCTGTCGGTGACCGAGAACCTGACCATCGCCCAGATCAAGGTGCTGGGTCGCAGCCCGGACGATGCCAAGAAGCGTGGCCTCAAGATGCTGGACCGCGTGGGCCTGACGGCGCACAAGGACAAGTTCCCGGGCCAGCTGTCGGGTGGCCAGCAGCAGCGCGTGGCCATTGCGCGCGCGCTGTCCATGGACCCCATCGTGATGCTGTTCGACGAACCCACCTCCGCGCTGGACCCCGAAATGGTCGGTGAAGTGCTGGACGTGATGATCGGCCTGGCCAACGAAGGCATGACCATGATGTGCGTGACCCACGAAATGGGCTTTGCGCGCAAGGTGGCCAGCCGTGTGATCTTCATGGACGTGGGCGGCAAGATCCTGGAGGACTGCTCCAAGGACGAATTCTTCGGCAACCCGGAAGCGCGCCAGCCCCGGACCAAGGAATTCCTCAACAAGATCCTGCAGCACTGAACCGGTGCGGCCCTTGCGGGCACGGTAATCAAGGGGCGCTTCGGCGCCCTTTTTTTGTGGCCAAGGCGAGCTGATGATGAGAATCGTTCTCGATACAATCGCCGGCTAAGCTGTTTGCACCGTGCTCCAGATTCCGCCCCCATTACCCCGCCGCCGGACAACTTCCACGTCCGCCGTGCCATGCCTGCCATGAAGCGCGACGACGCCCCGGGAGAGCCCGGTGGCCATTCCCGCAGTCTCTACACCCGCTGGCGCAAGCCGCTGCAGCGCATGCTGGCGCGGTACTTCAAGAGCCCGGCCGATATCGAGGATGCCTCCCAGGAGGTCTTCGTGCGCATGCTGTCGGCCGACAAGTGCCTGCCCGTGGACGAAGAGCGGCCCTATCTGCATCAGGTCGTGCGCAGCGTGGCGGCCTTCGCGCACCGCACGGCGCCGCAGCAGGCCGGTGTGCGGCTGGTGTCCGTGGAGGATTGCCGCGACGAGGTCGAGTCCCTGCCGGCCCGCGACAGAGCCGATCATGCGCTGGACGATGAGCGCCGCCAGCGCCTGGCCCGGCTGCGCGATGCCCTGAACGAGCTGCCCGAGCGCCAGCGCCAGGCCTTCGTGCTTCACCGCGTGCAGGAACTGACGCTGGAGCAGACGGCCGAGCGCATGGACATCACCGTGCGCATGGTCTCGCGCCACCTGAGCCGGGCACTGTCCTATTGCGAGATCCGCGTACGCTACGCCAGCGCCGAGCAAATGCGTGCCCTGCTGCGCGCAGACGCGCAGTGGCCGGGCGCCGCAGAGAACACACGATGAGCAACGAACTTCCCCCGGGCGTTTCGCCGCAGGAGCTGGTGGGGCTGCATGACAGGGCGGCCGACTGGTTTGTGCGCCGCCAGCAGCCGGACTGGACGGGCGCCGACGAGCGCGCGCTGGACGCATGGCTGGGCGCCAACCCGCTGCATCGCAGCATCTTCGAAGGCATGTCGCGCCACTGGCATGGCGCGCCACAGCTCAGGGAACTGTTTCCCGATGAGTTTGGCGCAGCGGTGCCGCCCGCCGCGCCTGCCGTCTGCGCTGCACCAGCGGCCGCGCCGCCGCGCCAGCGCGTTCATGCCCGCTGGCCCGGCCGCCCTGCAGCAGCCCTGTCCGTGCTGGCGGTGGTCTCGCTGCTGGCCTGGGGTGGCTGGTACCGCTGGGATCACACGCCGGGCTATACGCTGCAGGCCCGCACGGCGCCCGGGCAGACTCAGAGCATCGAGCTGCCCGATGGCTCGCGCGTGGACCTCAACGTGGACAGCGAACTTCAGGTGCGCTACTACCCGCGCCGCCGCGAGGTGGTGCTGGATCGGGGCGAGGCCTTCTTCGAGGTCACGCCCGGCCCGGACCGGCCCTTCACCGTGGACTCCGGCGCCAGCCGCGTCCGGGTGGTGGGCACCGCGTTCAATGTGCGCGCCGGGCCGCCGCGGCTGGTGGTGAAGGTGCTGGAGGGCAAGGTGCAGCTGCGGCCCGAGCGGGAGCGGGCCGGGGGCGATGTCCTGCTGCTGGCGGCAGGCGCGGGCGTGGCTGTGGACAGCGCCGGCCGGCACAGCTCCGTGGTGGCCGATGCGGACAGCGTGGGCGACTGGCGCACGGGCCAGGTGCGCTTCAGCGGCACGCCGCTGGCGGAGGTGGCGCAGGAGCTGTCGCGCTATCTGGGTGCGCCCGTGGAGCTGGGCGACGAGTCGCTGGGCCGCCTGCGTGTCTCGGGCCTGCTGGCCACGGCCGCGCCCGAGCGCTTTGTGCGCGCGCTGCCGGCCTTGATTGCGGTACGCGTGCAGCCGCGCAGCGGCGGAGGGTGGCTGATTGTGCGGGGATGAATCGAAGATTGAAAAACATTTTGTTTCAAATTGACGACCAACCCCAGGTTCCAGCTTTGCACCCGTCCTGGCTTCTATAGGGCAGGGGCGTGGATTTTCCAGGCCCGCACGGCTGCCAGCCAAGGATCACCGAGGGCGCTCGTCCCTCACGCCCCAGCCAACGGCCGCAACACCTGACGCGCATGCGCGGGTGGGCTGGAATGGCTTGTCCGGCGCGGTTCCTGATCGCCCGCGACGGCTGCCTGCAGCCTGCCCGTCGCGTGCCCGTGCAACGGCACAGCAACGGAGTGGCAATGAGAGCGCAAGAAGCAGCAGGCAGGGAATTCGCAGGCAGGGGCACGCATGCCCGACACAGGAACATGAAGGAGCAGGGCGCCGGCCCGCAGGCCAGGCCGCGCCTGCTGGCGTGGCTGGTGGCCGGTGCCGTGGCCGGCATGGGGGCCGCGCCGTGCGCCCGTGCGCAACAGCTTCAGCAGCCGGCCGCCTCTTCACCGATGCCGTCATCCGGACAGCGCCTGGCCTTTGACCAGCCGGCGCAGCCGCTGATCAACGCGCTGCGCGCCTTTGGCCGCCAGACCCAGTTCCAGGTGCTGTACGACGAAGCCGTGCTGGGCGGCCGCCAGGCGCCGGCCCTCCAAGGCAGCTTCACGCCGCAGGAGGCCATGGACCGGCTGTTGGCTGGCACCGGTGTGACCGCGCACAGCACCGAGCAGGGCACGTTCACGCTGCGCAAGGCGCCTGCGCCGCAGCCTCAGCCGTCGGCGGGCACCACGCTGTCCACGGTCAACGTGACATCGCAGCGCATGGCCGCGCCGGGCAGCTACGTGGGCAGCGGCAGGAGCGCCAGCACCAAGCTGGACACGCCGCTGATCGAGACGCCGCGCTCCATCTCCATCGTCACCCAGGAGCAGCTGCAGAACCAGGCGCCCAAGAGCATCGAGCAGGCCCTGTCGTACACGGCCGGCGTGTCCACCGAAGTCACGGGCGCGGACCTGCGCATGACGGGTGCCATCATCCGGGGTTTCAGCGATGGCAGCTCCTACTACAAGGACGGCCTGCGGCAGTTTTCAGCCGGCACCTATGGTTCGTGGAACGACGAGATCGACGAGCTGGACAGCATCGAGGTCATCAAGGGCCCGGCCTCCGTGCTCTTTGGCCAAGGGCGGCCGGGCGGCGTGATCAACGTGGTCTCCAAGAAACCCGAGGCCGACCATTTGAACAGCGTGGGCCTGTCCTATGGCCGCTACCAGCGCGCCCAGGCCACGGCCGATCTGGGCGGCGCGCTGGATGCCTCGGGCGACCTGCTGTACCGGCTCAACCTCAAGGCGCGTGACAGCGACGGACGCACCGTGGGCTCGCGCGATGACCGCATCTCCATCGCGCCCTCGCTGCGCTGGAACCTCTCCGGCCGCACCCACCTGACCGTGCTGGGCAGCTATTCGCGCGAGCGCGGCACGCCCAAGTCCTGGTGGCCCAGCCTGTTCACCTACCCGCAGATCAAGGACCTGCCCGCGCACCTGACGGCCGGCGACCCGTCCTTCGACCGCTTCGACCGCGACACGCGATCGCTGGGCTACGAGTTCTCGCACCAGACCGACAGCGGCTGGCAGCTCACGCAGAATCTGCGCTACTCCACCATCGACATCGATTACCGCCACATCTACGCCATGGACGTGCTGGCCGACGGCCGAAGCGTCTCGCGCGCCAGCCTGGCCCAGCGCACCAAGGGCCGCACGCTGGCGCTGGACACCCGCCTGCAGAAGGACCTGCGCTGGGGCGGGCTGCAGCACCGGATGGCCTTCGGCATGGACCATGTGAAGTACAGGGAGCGCGGCGGCCTGGGCTTTGGCTGGGATGTGCCCGACCTGGACATGCTCGACCCCGCCTATGGCCAGTCCATCGCCTATCCAGAGCTGGAGGACAGCCGCACGGACCTGCGCCAGACCGGCATCTACACGCTCAACCAGTTCAAGTGGGACCGCTGGGTGGCCAATCTCAGCCTGCGCCATGACCAGGCGCGCACCACGCAGAACAGCAGCACCCAGCCGCGCATGAGCGACAGCGCCACCACCGGCAGCGCGGGCCTGCTCTACCTGTTCGACAGCGGCTGGGCGCCCTATGCGAGCTACGCGACCTCCTTCGATCCGGTCACGGGCCTGCAGTACGACGGCAATCCGTTCGAGCCCCGGCGCGGCAAGCAGTACGAGGCGGGCGTGAAGTACCAGCCTCCGGGAAGCACCTCGCTGATCACGGCCTCGGTCTTCGACCTGCGCCAGACCAACGTCACCACGCTGGACCCTGACCACCCGCGCTTCAGCATCCAGACGGGCGAGGTGCGCTCCACGGGGCTGGAGCTGGAAGGCCGCTTCGCGCTCACGCGCGAGCTGAACGCGCTGGCCAGCTACACCTACCTGGACCCGCGCACCACGCAGAGCAACCGGCCCGCCGAAATCGGCCGCCAGACCATACAGACCACACGCCACATGGCCAGCCTGTGGCTGGACTACCGACCGCGCGCGGTGCCGGGCCTGATGGTGGCCGGCGGCCTGCGCTACAAGGGTCGCTCTCCCTACAACGTGGCAGCGGACGGCACGCTGAACATCAACGACTCCGCCACACTGGCCGACCTGGCGCTGGCCTACGAGACGCCGCAGTACCGCATCGCGCTGAACATCAACAACCTGTTCAACCGCAAGTACTTCGCAGGCATCTTCCGCGGCGTGGATCGCGAGGCCACGCTGAGCTTCAAGTACTACTGGTCTATGTAGAAGACCTGCGCGCGGGTGGCTTGCGCGCGGCGCGAGCCGGCCCGCGCGGCTCGGGCGTCCTGATCAGCTGGTGGTTGAACTCCTTCCACAGCGCGTCGCGCCGGGCCAGGGCCTCGGACACATCCTTGTGGCGCAGCTGGGCCACGGCCGATACCAGGGCGTTGCACAGGTAGAAGGCCGCCGTGTAGGAGTGAAAGGGCGAGGCATTGGCCGTGCGTACCTGCAGCCAGTGGTGGGCCACGGTGGCCAGCGGCGCGGCGGGGCTGTCGGTGAGGGCCAGCACCTGGGCGCCGGCGTCGGCAAAGCGCTGCGCTATCTCGAAGGTGCCGCGCGAATATTGGCTGACGCTGAAGGCCAGCAGCGTGTCCGAGGGGCCGATCCACAGCAGCTGGTCGGCCGGCGCGATGGCTCCGGCATCCAGCTCCTGCACGCCGGGGCGGCACATGTTCAGGTGCAGGGCCAGCCAGGCGGATACCGGCGAGCTGTTGAGCTGGGCCAGCACGAACACGCGGCCCTCGCTTTGGGCCAGCTTGCGGGCCATGGCCTCGAAGGCCGCCATGTCCAGCCCCTCGCGCGTGGCCTGGATGTTGTGCTGGTCGTGCAGCAGCGCATCGTCCACGCACTCGCTCAGGCTGCGCTGCGCGCCCAGCAGCACGGGCGCGCGCTGGGCGGCCGTCTGCAGCAGCGCCGTCACCTCGCCGCGCGCCTCGCGCTGGGCCTCGGCATAGCTGGCATAGCCGAGCTTGGCGAACAGGCGCACCACGGTCGAGGCGCTGGTGCCCGTGTGCGCGGCCAGCGCCGTGGCCGACTCCAGCAGCGCATGCGGGTAGTTGCTGCCCAGGGTCTGGGCCAGCGTCAGCTCGCTGGCCGTCAGCTCCGCGCCCTGCTGCGCCAGGCGCTGCGGCAGCAGCAGTGTGGCTTTCTGCAATGGTGATTTCATATTTTTCTTGTATATGCAACGTGTGTTGCAAAATAGAGGGTCGCGTGCAACACTGCATGCACTCTGGAGATTCCACCATGCACGATACCCTCGAACAAAGCCGCGTGCAGCAGCGCGCGAGACTGCTGGACTGGCTGGGCGGCCAGCAGCAGGCCATGCAAGATCTGTTGCACAGGATTGTCGATATCGACAGCGGCAGCCGCGATGAAGCCGGCATCCTGGCCGTAGCCCAGGCGCTGCGCGAGCGGCTGGAGGCGGCCGGCGTGGCCGTGCGTTTCGAGGACGTGCCCGGCTACGGCGTGCTGCTGCATGCCGATGTCGCCGGTCCCGACGGGGACGGCCCGGCCGAAGGCGCGCCCATCTATCTGATGGGCCATATGGACACCGTCTTCCCGGCGGGCACCGTGGCGCGCCGCCCCTTCCGCGTGGAAGAGGGCAGGGCCTACGGTCCCGGCGTGGCCGACATGAAGTCGGGCCTGGTGCTCAACGTCTTCGTGGCCGAGGCCTTTGCGCGCTGTGGCGGCCTGAAGGCGCCGCTCAAGCTGTTCTTCTCGTGCGACGAGGAAATCGGCTCGCCCGCCACGCGCCAGACCATCATGGACACGGTGCGCGGTGCGCGCGCCGTCTTCAACGCCGAGCCGGGCCGCGTCAGCGGCAACCTGGTGACCAGCCGCAAGGGCTCCATGGCCGTGGAGTTCGAAGTGCAGGGCGTGGCCGCCCATGCGGGCATCAACCACGCGGCCGGCGCCAGCGCGCTGGAGGCCATGGCGCGCAAGCTGCTGGCCCTGCATGCGCTGACCGATCCCGCCACGGGCACGACCACCAATGTGGGCGTGCTGCAGGGCGGCATCGTGCCGAACATGGTGGCGCCCCACGCCAAGGCCGAGCTCGATGTGCGCTACACGGCCCAGACCGATCCCGATGCGCTGATGGAGCGCATCCGTGCCATCGTGGAGGAAGAATCCGTGCCCCGCACCCAGGGCCGCGTCACCGCCGTGCGCCGCACCCTGCCCATGGCGCCCACGCCCGATGCGCTGCTGCAGCTGTACCGGCGCGGCGCGCAGTCGCTGGGCTTTGATGTGCAGGGCGAGTTCACGGGCGGTGCGGCCGACAGCGGCCTGACCGCCTCGGTGGGCGTGCCCACGCTGTGCGCCACCGGCCCCGTGGGCGGCCATCCCCATACCGAGCGCGAGTACTGCGAGCTGGCCACCTTCGTGCCGCGCGCCCAGGCCGTGGCCCTCGCCATCTTCGACCATCCTTGACTCCGCTGATACCCATGAAAAACCTGTCCGTGAACCCTTCCCTGAACACCCGCCGCAAGCTGCTGGGCGCAGGCCTTGGCCTGGCGGGCCTGTCCGCGCTGGCGCCGCTGGCCGCACGCGCCGATGACAAGTACCCCTCGCGCCCGATCACGCTGGTCGTGCCGTTTCCGCCCGGCGGTTCGGTGGACATCATGGGCCGCCAGTACGCAGAGCCCCTGTCGCGCATCCTGGGCGCGCCCATCGTGGTGGAGAACCGGCCCGGCGCGGGCGGCTCGGTGGCCACGCAGTACGTGTCGCGCGCCAAGCCGGACGGCTACACCCTGGTCGTGTCCTCGCAGAGCAGCCACCTGGCCAATCCGCTGACCCAGCCCAAGGTGGGCTACGACCCCATCAAGGACTTCGAGAACATTGCCATCCTGGGCCGCCAGCCCAATGCGTTGATGGTGCATTCCAGCCTGCCCGTGAAGAACTTCCAGGAGTTCATCGAGTACGTGAAAAAGCGCCCCGGCCAGGTCAACTACGGCAGCGCCGGCATCGGCAGCATGGGCCAGCTCAATGTGGAAATGCTCAAGGCCGCCACGGGCATCTTCGCCACGCACATCCCCTACCGTGGCGGCTCGCCGCTGGTCACGGCCGCCATCGGCAACGAGGTGCAGTTCATCCTCGACAACCTGGTCTTCATGCTGCCCCACGTGCAGTCGGGCAAGGTGCGCGCCTTGGTCGTGGCCTCGGAGCAGCGCCTGCCCATGCTGCCCGACGTGCCCACCATGGCCGAGGTCGGCTATCCCCAGCTCAACATGAGTTCCTGGACCGGCATTGCGGCGCCTGCGGGCACGCCCGACGCCATCGTCCAGACGCTGTACAAGGCCATCCGCCAGGCGGCCACGGCGCCGGCCATGGTGGCCAGCCTCAAGGAGCGCGGCGTGGTCGCGCCCGAGGAGATGAGCCCCGCCGCCTTCGAGAAGATGATGGCCGAGCGCCTGAAGCTCTTCGGCGAGGTGGTGCGCAAGGCCCATATCGTGGCCGAGTAAGCAGGGCACGCCCAGGGCGCCCCCAGGGCGCCCCGGATGGCCGGGCGCAGCCGACGTATTTCCATAAGGAGGAGACATGAGCATGACCCCTATCGCCCGCCAGGCTGCCAGCCACCCTTCCCGCCGCCGCGTGCTCGGCGCGGGGCTGGGCCTGGGTGTGCTGGCGCCGCTTGCGGCGCTGGCCGCCGAAGGCAAGGCCGCCGGCTACCCCACGCGCCAGATCAGCTTCATCGTGCCGTTTCCGGCCGGTGGCTCGGTGGACGCCATGGCGCGCCAGTATGCCGAGCCCATGGCGCGCATCCTGGGCGTGCCCATCGTGGTGGAGAACCGGCCCGGCGCGGGCGGCTCGGTGGCCGCGCTGGCCGTGGCGCGCGCCAAGCCGGACGGCTACACCCTGGTCGTGTCCTCGCAGAGCAGCCACCTGGCCAATCCGTTGACCCAGCCCAAGGTGGGCTACGACCCCATCAAGGACTTCGAGAACATCGCCATCCTGGGCCGCCTGCCCAATGTGCTGGTCGTGCCCGCGAGCCTGCCCATCCGCAGCTTTGCGGAGTTCATCGCCTATGCCAAAAAGCACCCTGGCCAGCTCAACTACGGCAGCGGCGGCACGGGCAGCATGGGCCAGCTCAACATGGAGATGTTCAAGGCCGATGCGGGCCTGGACATCACCCATGTTCCCTACCGGGGCGGCACGCTGCTGGTCACCTCGGTGCTGGCGGGCGAGGTGCAGGTGTTCTTCGACAACCTCATCTCCATGCTGCCCCATATCCAGGCAGGCAAGGTGCGCGCCCTGGCCGTGGCCTCCGAGCAGCGCGTGGCGCAAATTCCCGATGTGCCCACGCTGGCCGAGGTCGGCTACCCGCAACTGAACATGAGCTCCTGGACCGGCCTGGCCGCGCCGGCCGGCACGCCTGCACCCGTGGTGCAGGCCCTCTTCAAGGCCGTGCGCCAGGCCGCCACGGCGCCGGCCATGGTGGCCAGCCTGCAGGACCGTGGCGTGACCCCGCCCGAGGAAATGAGCCCCGCCGCCTTCGAGGCCATGATGTCCGACCGCCTCAAGCGCTTTGGCGAGGTGGTGCGCAGGACGGGCATCGTGGCCGAGTGAGCCTGGCCCGCCAAGGGCCTGCCCTCAGTCCAGCTGCACACCCACCTCGCGCACCAGCCGCCCCCAGTCCGCCAGGTCCTGGCGCAGCGTGTCGGCGAATTGCGCGGGCGTGGTCCGGGGCAGATCGGTCAGGTTGAGCTCGCCCAGCTTTTTGGCCGTGGCCGGGTCCTGCTGCAACTGGTTGATGGCGGCGTTGAGCTTGTCCACGATGGGCTGCGGTGTTTTGGCGGGCGCGAAGACGCCGTACCAGGAATAGTTGTGAAACGGGTAGCCCGCCTCGGTCAGGCTGGGCAGGTCCGGCTGGCTGGGAATGCGCTTGTCGCCGCTGTGGGCGATGGCGCGTACGCGGCCCGCACGCACCAGTTCCACGGTGGACGAGGTGTCTGCAAACGCCGCCTGCACCTGCCCGCCCAGCAGGCCCTGCACGCAGGGGCTGCTGCCCTTGTAGGGCACATGCTGCATCTGCAGGCCGGCCTGCTTGAGCAGGAATTCCATGGTCAGGTGCCCGCCCGAGCCCTGGCCCCAGGAGCAATAGCTGAGCTGGCCGGGCCGTGCGCTTGCATAGGCCACGAACTCCTTGAGCGTGTGCACGGGCAGATCGCGCGAGACCAGCAGCAGATTGCCCGCGCGCCCTATCTGCGCAATGGGGGCGAAGTCCTTGATCGGGTCATACGGAACCTTGCGGTAGAGGCTGGGATTCACGGCCATGGACGCCGTGTAGGTGAACAGCAGCCGGTAGCCGTCCGGCGCACTGCGCGCGGCCTGCTCCACGCCGACCAGGCCGTTGGCGCCGGGCCGGTTGTCCACCACGAAGGGTTGCCTGAGCAGCCGGGTCAGGCCTTCGGCAAACACCCGCGCGATGGTGTCCGTGCCGCCGGCGGCGGCCGTGGGCACGATCAGCGTGACGGGGCGGGCGGGGTAGTTGCCGGCATCCTGCGCCGGCTGGGCGTGGCCTGTGCAGGCCATGGCCAGCAGCAGTGCCCAGGCCATGCCGTGCTTCTTCATCGTCTTCATGCACTTGTCTCCTTGTGTCGCCTTGTGTCGCCTTGCCTGTGCGCGGCCCCGTCAGCGCAGCCCCAGGCGCGCCTGCGTGCCCTGCTCGATCATGTCGGCCCCCACCCGGTAGAGGTTGCGCGAGACATAGCTGTCCACCTCGCGCGCACGCTCGCGCAGCCAGGCGGCCTTGAGGCTGCGGGCCTGGCCGATCTCGGGCGCGTCGCCGGCCGCGGTGGCCAGCACGTCGATCACATGCAGGGCCAGCTGCCACTGGCCCGCGTCGGCCAGCGCCTGGGCGCTGGCCACCAGGCCGGGCTTGTCGGTGATGGCATCGGCAATGGCGGCGCCTGCGGCCTCGGGCGGGGCCGGGTGCAGCGTGGTCGGGTTGCGGTCCCACCAGCCGTTTTCCGAACGGTAGATGTCGCGCACGATGTAGCTGGGGTCGCCATAGGTGGGCTTCATCCACTCCACGCCGAACAGCTCCTGCGGATAGTCCATGGCCGCGAGCACCTGCTGCTCGTTCAGGCCCTCGTTCATCAGGCGCACGACTTCGGCGCGCAGCCAGCGCAGCGCCTGTGCGGTGTGCATCAGCACCTGCTGCACGGCCTGCTCGCCCTCGATCACGGGACCGAACTCGCGCACGGCCTTGAGCGGGCGCAGCGCGGCCATGGCCTGCAGCGTGTCGGCCCAGCGCACGGTGTCGCGCAGCGTGCGAAAGGGCGTGCCGATGTTGGGTATGGAGTCCAGCAGCGCCGCGCCGCCGTACAGCACGCGCTGGCCGGGGCTCCACAGCGCGATGGCATCGTCGGTCTCGGACGGCGCCCAGAACAGCTCGATGCGGCTGTCCCCGCTGCCTATCTTCAGCCGCGTGTCGAAGGTTTCGGTGGGCTCGTGCATGTCCAGCCGGTGCTCGAAAAAGCCCGCGCTGCGGTTGAACTGGATCTCGGCCATGCGGTGCTGCAGCGCCCGGGTCTCGCGGTAGCGTGCCTGGCGGCGCGGCAGGTTGCGGTGCGCGATCAGGCGCGGCACAGGCTCGCCGCGCGCGGCCGCATGCTCCAGCCAGGCGGGCACGCCCGCGTTGTAGCCGATGTGGCCGTGGCTGTAGCACAGCGCATGCACGGGCGCGTCGCTGAGCTGGCGCAGGCTGGCGATCATGTCCTGGCTGACCTTGCCGCCGGGGCCGGCGTCGATCACCACCAGGCCCGCGTCGGTCTCGGCCACGAAGGACTGGCCCTGGCCGCGCAGTATGTGCAGGCCCGGCGCCACGGTTTCGCTGCCGGTGCCCACCAGCAAGAAGGGCTTGTCGTCGTCTCTGGCGTTCATGGGGTCTCCGGGTCTGGTTCGATGGGGGGCAGGGCGTAGCGGCCGTCCAGCAGTTCGGGACTGGGCATGTAGGCGCGCAGGCACAGGTAAAAGCCTTCGCGCGGCGCGGGCAGCCAGTTGGCGCGGTGGTCTTCGCTGGCCGGCGGCGCGTGGCTGATGTGGATAGTCAACCCACCATCGCTATCGCCATCGCCATCAGCGTCGGGGCGCAGGCCCGGCGTGCGGTCGCCGATGGCATGGCGGTCGATGGGGTTGTCCACCAGCATGCAGTCGTGGGCGCTGTAGAGGGTCAGGGACCAGAAGGCCTGCACGGGCGGCAGCGCGCCTGGGGCAAAGCGCAGCCGGTAGCGGCGGCTGCCGTGCAGGGGCTGGCCCCGGGCGTCATGCCAGGCCAGCGGGTAGATGGCCTCGCGGCTTTCCAGCATGCCGATGTACTTGAGCGCAATTTCGGCGCGGGCCTGGAAGTCGTCGCCAAAACTGCCTTCGACCAGGGCGGGAAGTTCCCAGCCCGAGTCCAGGCGCCGGCCCGTGCTGGCCGCGCGCAGCCGGGGCAGCACGCTGTCCAGTGCGCGCTGCAGTGCGGCTTGCTGTTCCGCGTCGGGTGCGCCCAGCCCGGCGCCCAGGCCCACGGCCGCAAAGCGCGCGACCCGTGCGGTGTGTTCCTCTGGTGGCGGGTTGTCGCGTAGCGCGGCATTGACCTGGGCGGCGTAGTACGCAGCGGTGGGCACGGCATTGGGCACGGCGTCGGGTGCGGCCTGGGGATTGCAGTCCGGGTCGAAGGCGCGGGCCTGCGAGGGCGTGCCCGCCTGCCAGTCGGCCAGCGGGCGCACCGCAAAGCCGTCCTGCAGCGCGTGCACGGCGGGCAGGTCGTGCTCGCCATCGACCAGGATGCGGCCTATCACCCACAGCCAGGGCGTGGGCGCGGCAATGTGTGCGCCGGGCGCATCGAACGGTGGCGGCAGCGCCCCCTGCCAGCCGGGCGGCGTGACAAGGAAGGAGCGCGCCGCCGTGCCCGTCAGGCGCTGGCCCAGGTGGGCGAAGGGGTTGGTGAAGAAGTCCAGCAGGCCCAGCACGTAGTAGCGGCCCGCCGTGTCGGGCACGTCGATCACCAGCGGCCCGGCGCCCAGGTCCAGCCAGGCGTTGGTGTAGAGCGTGTCGTTGTTGGGCGTGACCACGCGGCTGGTGCCGGCGCGCAGCAGCTGGCGCGCATGCACGAACTGGTTGCACCAGCGCAGCGGTGCGGGCGCAGCCTCGCCCGCCGCATTGCGCCGGGGCGAGGTGGCCGCGCGCATGCGGCGCATCTCGTACAGCGGGCAGGTGTGGATGACGGCCTCCTCGGCCAGGGTGCTCAGGTCCATGGCGTGTCTCATGCGGCCACGGGCTGCAGGGGCGGAACAGGCCATTGGTGCGCGCCTGCCTGCGGGTGGTACATGCGCAGGATGAGGTAGAAGCGCCCGTGCGGCGTGGGCAGCCAGTTGGCGGCGCCCTGTGCCGGTCGGGCATGGCCCAGGTCGATCTGCAGGCTGCCGTCGGCCTCGCGCAGCAATCCCGGCGTGCGGTCGCCGATGGAGTGGCGGCCGATCTCGTTGCCGTAGAGAAAGCGGTCGGCGTCGTACAGGGTGACCGACCAGAAGGCATCGGCCGGCGGCATGTCGGCGGCATTGAAGCGCAGCACATAGCGCTGGCTGCCGTCCAGCGGCTGCAGGCCTGCGTCGTGGTGGGCGGCCGCGTAGATGGCCTCGCTGGTGGCCAGCGCGCCCAGGCCCAGGTAGGCGGTGCGTGCGCGGCCCAGGTACTCGCTGCCGTAGCGGCCGGTGGACGGCGTCATGGTCCAGGGCCGGGGACGGCGGTTGCGCCCCATGGCGGCCACGGTGCGTACGCCGTCGGCAAAGCCCTCGGTCAGGCCTTCGCGCACGGGCTCCTCCAGCTGCTCCCACGCCATGTGGGCGCTTGCCACCAGGCCGGCCTGGCCGAACCAGGCCAGCAGCCCCTGGTCCTCCTTGCGGCCAGGCGCCTCGGCCAGCGCATGGCAGAGGTTGGCAAAAAAGCGCGGCGCAACCTCGGCCGCAGGCTCCTGGTTCTCGAAGGCGGCCGCCATGGCGTCCACGGGCGGGCCGACCCAGTTCGCGACGGCGGCCGGCCGGCCTCCTTTCGGCACGCCCGGCGCGGGCTCCAGCCGGATGTCGGCCTGCAGTGCGCGGGCTGCAGGCCAGTCGGGCGCATCGCCCACCACGGTGCGGCCTATCAGCCAGACCAGGTTGCTGGGGCAGTGCACCAGACGGTGGCCGGCCAGGTGTTCCGGCACCTGGCCGCCCGGCCCGACCAGGACCACGGTCTCGCCTTCGGGCGCGCAGTTGCGCGGGCCCAGGTTCTCGAAATTCTCGGTATAGGCGTCGTACAGGGCCAGCACGAAATAGCGGCCCGGATGTGCGGCGCTGGAGGGCACGGTCAGCAGGCGCGGGCCTTCGGCCAGGTGGATCCAGGCCAGCGAGTACAGCAGGTCGTTGGCGGGCGTGACCACGTCGCGGTCCTCATGGGTGGAGGGGCGCTGGCTGTGGTGCAGCGTGTCGAAGTCGCCGCGCATGTCCAGGCCCAAACCGGTGGCACGTGCGGCGCCGGCATCGGTCTGCAGGCAGCAGGTGCGGTAGGTCTCTATCAGCGGATAGCCGTAGACAAAGGCGGCCAGGCCGATGGAGCGCGCCAGGGCGCGGCGGACTTCGGGCAGGGAGGGAGGGGTCGGGTTCATGTCCATTGTTTTCTTCAGGGGAGGAGGGGGTCAGTCGAGGGTCACGCCCGTGGAGCGCGCCAGGTCCAGCGCCACGGGCAAGAAGGCGGCGTAGGCGGCGCTGGCCTCGGCCGGGCTGTTGCCCTGGGCCTCCAGGCCCAGCGCCTCGACACGCTGGCGCACCTGGGGCTCGCGCATCACGGCGGCGACCTCGCGGCCCAGGCGTTCGACGATGGCGTCGGGCGTGCGCGCGGGCGCCATCAGCGAGATCGATCCCGTGATGGCGTACACGGGCTCGCGGTAGCCCTGCTCGGCAAAGGTGGGCACATCGGGCAGGGCCTTGCTGCGGCGCGGTCCGGCCACGGCCAGGGCGCGCAGCTTGCCGGCGTCGATGAAGGGCTTGAGCGTGGCGGCCGAGCCCAGCGTCATCTGGATCACGCCGCTGATCAGGTCGATGGACATGGGCCCTTCGCCCTTGTAGGCCACGTGCAGCGACTGCAGGCCGTAGGCCTTGTCCATGAAGACCTGGACCTGGTGCGGCTGCGTGCCTGCCCCCCAGGAACCCATGGCGTACTTGCCCGGCGACTGGCGCACGGCCTCGACCAGGCCCTTGAAGTCCTTGGCCGGCACGGCCGGGTTGACGGCCATCACCATGGAGGGCGAGACCACATCCGAGACCATGCGCAGCTCGGTGCGCGGGTCGTAGGGCAGCTTCTTGTAGAGCACCAGGTTGGCCGTGATGGGCCCGGGCACGGTCAGCAGCAGGGTGTGGCCGTCGGGCACGCTCTTGGCCACATGCTCGGTGCCGATGATGCCGCCCGCGCCGCTGCGGTTGTCCACCACCACGGGCTGGCCCAGGCGCTTTGCCAGGCCCTCGGCCAGGATGCGCGCCACGGTGTCGGTGGAGCCGCCGGCCTGGTATTGCACGACGATGCGCACGGGCCGGGAGGGATAGCCGTCCTGGGCCAGCGCGGCGCTGCAGGCCAGGGCAAGGCAGGTCAGTGCGGCGGTGCGCAGCAGGGGTGTGTTCATGGGGGTCTCCGGGCGGGCGATGGGGTGGGTGTCGGCTTTCATGCAGCCTCCCTGCCGATGACCAGCGCATCGACGGCCACGCAGCCGCCGTCCGCGTGCGGGCGGGCGATCAGGGGGTTGATCTCGGCGCTTTCCAGCGTGGCGCCTGCGCGCTGCGCAAAGCCGGCCAGGGCGCACAGCGTGTCGGCAATGCTGTCCAGGTCCACGCGGGGGCGGCCGCGGGCGCCGTCCAGCACGGCAAAGGCCCGCAGCTCGCGCACCATGGCCAGCGCGTCGTCGCGCGTGATGGGCAGCAGGCGCAGCGAGACATCGCGCAGGATCTCGGCATGGATGCCGCCCAGCCCGAACATCAGCACCGGGCCGAATACCGGGTCGCGGTGCACGCCGGCGATGCACTCCACGCCGCCCTGCACCATGGGGGCGGCCAGCGCGCCGTCGATGTGCGCATCGGGCCGGGCCTGGCGCGCATTGGCCAGGATGCGGTCGAAGGCGGCCTGGGCGCCGGCCGCATCCGCCAGGTTCAGTGCCACGCCGCCCACGTCGGACTTGTGGGCGATGGCATCGCTGCAGACCTTGAGGACAATGCGTCCGCCCATCTCCTGCGCGGCCTGCGCTGCCTCGGCCGCCGTGCGCACCAGTCGGTGCGGCACCACGGGCACGCCGGCCTCGGCCAGCAGGGCCATGCTGCGCTGCTCCGACAGCGTGCCCGCCGGCAGGTGCAGTGCGCTGCCTGCATCGGCCATCGCGGGCAGAGCCTGCGGTGTTTCATGCAGGCGGGCCAGCGCGCCAATGCAGCGTATGGCTGCGCCCGGGTCGGCAAACACCAGGCAGCCCAGCGCCTCCAGCGCATCGCGGCGCTCGGGCGGGCACAGCGTGCTGACGGCCAGCAGGGTGTCGGGATGGTGGGTGCGCAGCGTCTGCACCAGGCTTTGCAGCACGGGCCAGAAGGCGTCGGACAGGCCGCCTGCCGCGAAGAAGCCCAGCCAGCTGTCGAACTGCCGGTCGGCCAGCATCAGGCGGGCGCTGCGCTCCAGCAGCGTCATGTCGTTGGTGACCTGGCCCGTGATGTCCACGGGGTTGCGCGGCGCGGCAAACGGCACCCATTCGCGCAGCTGGCGCTGTGCCGCGTCGGACAGCGGTGCCACGTCCAGGCCGGCTGCGCTGGCGTCGTCGGCCATCATGGCGCCCACGCCGCCCGAGACCGTGAACAGTCCGATGGACCGCCCCTTGGGGGCCCGCGCGATGGAGGCACTGGCCGCCAGCGCGAAGAAGTCCGTGATGGAATGCGCGCGCAGCACGCCGTAGCGGCGGAACACCGCGTCATAGACGGCATCGTTGCCCGCCAGCGAGGCCGTGTGCGATGCGGCGGCGGCCGCGCCCAGGGCGCTGGTGCCCACCTTGCACATGACCACGGGCTTGCCGCGCTCCTGCGCCAGGGCCAGGGCCGCGCGCAGCCGGGGGCCGTCGCGGCAGCCTTCCATGTAGGCCATGATCACATCGGTCTCGGGGTCCTGGGCCAGCCAGGCCAGGCCATCAGCCAGCTGCACATCGGCCTCGTTGCCCGTGGTGGCCCACAGCGACAGGCCCAGCCCGCGCTCGCGCGCCAGGCTGTAGGCATAGGCACCGAAGGCGCCAGACTGGCTGACCATGCCGATGCGCCCGGGCCGCACCAGCCCGCCGCCCGGCGCGGGCGAGAACGTGGCGTAGACCTGGTGGCCGGGGCGCATGAAGCCCAGGCAGTTCGGGCCGATGAGGCGTATGCCCGCCTCCTGCGCGCGCCGCGCCAGTGCCTGCTGGGCGGCCGTGCCGTCGGAGCCGGTCTCGGCATAGCCCGAGGAAAACAGCACCATGGACTGCACGCGCGCGGCGGCCGCATCCTCCAGCACGCCGGCCACCTGCGATTGCGGCACGGCGACGATGGCCAGGTCCACCGGCGCGCCGATGGCGGCCAGCCGCTCGTGCGCGGGCAGGCCCTGCACGTGGCTGGCGCGCGGGTTCACCGCATACAGCGCGCCGCCGTAGCCGAAGCGCAGCAGGTAGTCCAGCGGAATGCCGCCGATCTTGCTGGCCTGGTCCGAGGCGCCGACCACGGCGATGGAGCGCGGCGCGAACAGCGCGTCGAGCCGGGAAGTGTCGAAGCAATGGCTGTCGGTCATGTGTGTCCCTCAGAAGTTGTGGCGCACACCCAGCGCCAGGGACCGCACGCCGTCGCCGCTGTTGGCGGCCACCGGCACGTTGGCAATGGCGGCCGAGGCATTAGCCGCGTTGCCCAGCTGCAGCCAGCGCGCGTAGAGCACGGTGCGCTTGCTCAGCGCGTAGTCGTAGCCCAGCGTCCAGGTGTTCTGGGCGCGGTCCGTACCACCCACCTCGCGCCGCGCCACCGAGACCAGCAGCTTGGAGCGCGCATCCACGCTCCAATCGGCGCCCAGCTGGGCCAGCTTCGCCTTGGGTGTGCCTGCACGGTCCACGCGGTTGATGACGTAGTTGCCCGTCAGGCGCAGGCCGTCCAGGGCTTCCCAGCTGGCCGACAGTGCCTGGTACTGGCTGGTGGCGGGCGCGGCCACGGGTGCGGCGGCGCTGCCTTCCACGGACTTCTGGAAGCTGTATGCCAGGAACCAGGGCTTCTGGTTCCAGCCCAGCGTGGCGCCGTAGAGGCGGCCGTTGCTGCTGTTCGGTGAAGCCACTTCGCCAAAGGAATAGGCCAGGTCCGCCAGCCAGGGCTGGCCTGCCGGCGTGCGGTAGCGCACCAGGTTGTTGGCCCGCGCCGCAAACGGCCGCAGGCCGGCCTGGGCATCGGTGGCCGACACCAGGTTCAGCGAGGAAAACAGCGCGTTCATGCCCAGCGGATCGGCGCGGAACAGCGCGCCGAACATGGGCGTGTACATGCGGCCCATCTCCACGGCGCCCCAGCCGCTGTTCAGTCCCACCCAGGCCTGCCGCGTGAAGGCCAGGCCCGGGCCGGGAATGGTGCCCAGGCCCGTGTCCGGCGCCACGCCGGCCTCCAGCATGAACTGGGCGCGCAGGCCGCCGCCCAGGTCCTCGCTGCCGCGAAAGCCGATGCGCGATGCCGCGCTGCCCCCGTCCTCCAGCCGGCTCAGGCGCGTGGCGCCCGACCTTGCGCTGTTGATGTGGACGTCGACGATGCCGAACATCTCCACGCTGCTCTGGGCCCACGCGGACGTGCCCAGGGCCGCCATGCCGCCGGCGGCCAGCCAATGCTTGTGCTTCACGAACTTGTCTCCTTGGTAGCGCCCCGGATGCTTTGCCCGGTGGCTTGCTTGCTACTATCCCGAGCGACAGGGGATGCACTCTGTCAAGCCATTGACAAATGGCGGTACATGGGCACCGGACTAACCCGGGGCCTTCGACATCGTGAGAGAACCATGCGCTCCAAGCCTGCTCCCGTGGCCGACCCTTCGGCGCTGATCCGCCGCGCCCTGGGCCTGTGCCGCATGCTGCGCAACTGGCCGCCCGAGGTGCTGGATGAGCTGACGGCGCTGTCCCGCCTGGGCCGCTACGAGCGCCACCAGCAGGTGCGCGCCGCCGACCCCAAGCGGCGCGAGGTGCTGGTGGTGGCTTCGGGCTGCGTGGAAGTGGGCGGCGTGGACGCCACGGGCTCGCGCTTCGTGCTGTCCATGCACAGCGCAGGCGACATCGTCGGCCTGGCGCGGCTGCTGGAGCACACGCAATTCGTCTACGACTACCACGCGCACCAGCCCACGGTGCTGGTGGAGATTCCCGGCGAGTCCTTCCTGGCCCTGCTCGATGCCCATCCGCCGCTGTGGAAGGACATCTGCCTGCTGGTGCTGGCACGCATGCACGAGCTGATCGTCGTCCAGCAGCGCCACGCCTTCAGCAACATCGACAACCGCGTGGCCGAACTGCTGGCGCGGCTAGCCCCCACGCATGGCCAGCCCGCGCCCGACGGGCAGGGCGTGGTGCTGCGCATCTCGCAGAGCGACCTGGCCGCCATGCTGTCGGTCTCGCGCCAGACCATCAACAAGGAGCTGCGCCTGCTGGAGCAGCGGGGCCTGCTGCAGGCCGCCTATGGCCGGCTGACCATCGTCGACCTGGCGGGCCTGCTGCGCCTGTCCGATGCGGGCGCGCGGCCGGGGCCCTAGCCCCGGCCCGCGGGAATCAGTCCTCGTCCAGAGGCGAGGCATCCTCGCCGAACAGGGCCTGGCCGTCGGCGCGCAGCAGCTCCAGCATGTGCCGGGCCGCGGGCGACAGATAGCCGTCGCGCCGGCAGGTCACGCCCAGGTGGCGGCGCAGCGTGGTGGCCGGCAGGCGCACTTCCCTGAGCGTGCGGCTGCGCTCCAGCCGCAGCGTGTGGCGCGAGACGAAGGTCAGCAGATCGGTCTTGGCCACCATGCGCGGCAGCAGCGGGATGGAGCCCGCCTCCACCTGCACCGTGGGCGCCGGCATGCCGCGCGAGGTGAAGGCCTGGTCCAGCCATTGCCGGCTGGGAATATTGGCGCTGGGCAGGGCCCAGGGATGGCGCAGCAGCGCGGCCATGGTGATGCGCTGGCGCTCGAAGACGGGATGGTCCTGGCGCGCCGCGACCACCACCACGTCCTCGGCGATCGGGTGGGAGACCAGCTCCGGATCGCCCTCGGCCGTGAGGCCGATCAGCAGGTCCAGCTGGCCCTCGCGCAGGCGGTCGCGCAGTTCCCAGCTGGGGCCGATCACGATGCTGATGGTGATGCGCCGCCCGTCGGCCAGGGCCTTGCTGCACAGCTCGGGCAGCAGGTGGTCGGCGGCCACAGGCCCGCTGCCGATGCGCACATGGCCGGCATGGCCTTCGTTGAAGTCGCGCACCTCGCGCAGCGCCTCCTGGCTGGCATTGCGCAGCATGCGCGCGCGGGCCAGCAGCACATCGCCCAGCGGCGTGAGGCGTATGCCGCGCCCGGCACGCTCGAACAGCGCGCCGCCCACGGTCAGTTCCAGGCGCTGTATGCATTTGCTCAGCGCGGGCTGGGTGCGCCCCAGCTGTTCTGCGGCCCGGCCCAGGTGCCCGAGGTCGGCCACGATCTCGAAGAAGCGCAGGTCGCGCAGGTGCAGGTCCATCGATGAATAAAAGTGATGTTTGAATGAACATTATCGAATGGACGGAATGGATGGCGCTCACAAGAATGCGGTGCATCGACAAAGCGAATTGCCCGTTCCCATGACCGCCACTACCCACCCGCCCACCGTTTTCGTGACCGCGCCACGCCTGGCACCCGCCGGGCTGCAGCGCCTGCAGGCGGCGCACTGCCGCGTGCTGTACCTGCAAGACGGCGGCGGCGAGGCCGAGGTTGCCGCCGTGCTGGCACGCGAGAGCGTCGATGCCGTGATCTCGCGCACGGCCACGCTGTCGGCCGCTGCCATCGCGGCCTGTCCCACGCTCAAGGTCATCTCCAAGCACGGCGTGGGCGTGAGCAATATCGATGTGGCCGCGGCCAGCCAGCGGGGCATTCCGGTCTATGTGACGCCGGGCGCCAATGCCCAGTCCGTGGCCGAGATGACGCTGGGCCTGATGTTCGCGGCCGCCCGCCGCATCGCCTGGATGGATGCCGAGCTGCGCGCCGGCCGCTGGTCCCGCGCCCAGGACGGCCTGGAGCTGAGCGGCCGCACCCTGGGCCTGCTGGGCTTTGGCCAGGTGGGCCAACGCGTGGCGCGCGTGGCGCTGGCGCTGGGCATGCAGGTGGTGGCCTTTGATCCTGCGTTCGATCCAGCGTTCGATCCGGCCTGCGCCCCAGGGCCCGGCACCGTGGCCGGCGTGCGCATGCTGGGCTCGGTGGACGAACTGCTGCCCCTGTCCGATGTGCTCAGCCTGCACGTGCCCCTGAATGCCCGCACGCGCCATCTGCTCGATGCCGCCCGCATCGCCCAACTGCCGCGCGGCGCCCTGCTGGTCAACACCGCGCGGGGCGAGGTGGTGGACGAGGCGGCGCTGATCGACGCCCTGCGCAGCGGCCACCTGGCCGCCGCCGGCCTGGACACCATGGCCGAAGAGCCCCTGCCTGCGGGCCACGCCCTGGCCGCGCTGGACAACGTGGTGCTGACGCCCCATGTGGGCGGCTCCACGCCCGCTGCGCTGGCGGCCATGGCCGGCATGGCCGCCGCCAATGTGCTGGGCTGGCTGCAGGGCAGCCCCGCCGATCCGTCCCACTGCGTGAACCCCGAGGTTCTGCGCTGAGCTGTTTTTTCCCGGAGATTTGCCATGACCACCCCATCCAGCCAATGGCCTGCGGGCTACCGCATCCATCCGCGCGCCGAAGGCCCCGAGGCCGGCGTCGTCCAGGCCTTCAAGGCCATTCCCGTGGCCGCCATCGGCGACGCCATGAGCCGCAATGTCGGCGCCATCGGCCTGCGCCAGTACCACGCGCGGCTGGAGGCCGTTCTCTGCGGCCCCGCCGTCACCGTGCGCGTGCGGCCCGGCGACAACCTCATGATCCACAAGGCGCTGATGATGGTGCAGCCCGGCGATGTGCTGGTCATCGACGGCGGTGGCGATGTCTCGCAGGCCCTGGTCGGCGGCCTGATGCGCACCACCTGCCTGGCGCACGGCCTGGGCGGCCTGGTCATCGACGGCGCCATCCGCGACCTGTGCGAATGGGCGCAGGACGGCATGCCCATCTTTGCGCGCGGCCACACGCACCGCGGGCCCAGCAAGGATGGCCCGGGCGAGATCAATGTGCCGGTGGCCTGCGCCGGCTTGGCCGTGCTGCCCGGCGACCTGATCGTGGGCGATGCCGACGGCGTGATCGCCGTGCCCGCGGCCGAGGCCGTCGAGGTGCTGCGCCGCAGCCAGGCCCACCTGGCCCGCGAGGCCGTCATCCGCGAGACCAACCGCAGCGGCACGGCCGACCCCGAGCGCTTCGACGCCGTGCTGCGCGCCAAGGGCCTGCCGGTCTAGCGTCCCGCGCGCAGGCTGCGCCCGACTTTTTCCCGCCATAACGATTCCAAGGAGACAAACAATGACAATGCGCAGACGGCATCTTCTGGGCGGCGCTGCCGCCGCCCTGGCCACGGCCTTCCCTGCACTGGCGCTGGCCCAGGGCGAATGGCCGCAGCGGCCCGTGCGCCTGGTCGTGCCGTTTCCGCCCGGCGGCGGCACGGATGCCACCTCGCGCCTAGTGGCCGACCGGCTCAACATCGCCATGGGCTGGACCATGGTCATAGACAACAAGCCCGGCGCGGGCGGCAACATCGGCCTGGATGCCGTGGCCAAGGCCGCGCCGGACGGCTACACCATCGGCATGGGGCAGGCCGCCAACCTGGCCATCAATCCCAGCCTCTACGCCAAGATGCCCTTCGATGCGCTCAAGGACTTCACGCCCATCGCCAGCGTGGCCCTGCAGCCCGTGGTGCTGACCGTGCGGCGCGACTCGCCCTTCAAGAACCTGCAGGACTTCATCAAGGCGGCCAAGGCCAGGCCCGGCACCTACGGCATCGCCCAGGCAGGCAATGGCACGGTAGGCCACCTGGCCGGGGAAATGCTGGCACGCCGGGCGGGCATCGAGGTGCTGCAGGTGCCCTACAAGGGTGCCAATACCGCGCTCACCGACCTGATGGGCGGGCAGGTGGACCTGTACTTCGGCAACACGGTGTCGGTGATGTCGCAGCTGGCCACGGGCAAGATCCGTGCGCTGGCCGTCACCTCCGCACAGCGCGTGCCGTCCCTGCCCGATGTGCCCACGGTGGCCGAGCAGGGCTATCCGGGCTTCGAGGCCTCCACCTGGCTGGGCCTGGTGGGGCCGGCCAACCTGCCTGCCCCCATCGCCGAGCGCATTGCCGACGCGACCATGAAGCTGCTGGCCACCAAGGAGGTCAAAGAGAAGCTGGCCCAGGAAGGCAGCATGGCCACGCCCGCCAATGGCGCGCAGTTCGGCGAGTGGATTCGCAGCGAGCACGCCAAATGGGGCAAGCTGATCCGCGAGGGCAAGTTCCAGATCAACTGACCATGGCAGCCCCAATCGAGGTCGACCGGCTCGACACCCCCAGTTCCTCCGCACCCGCACCCGCACCCGCACCCGCACCCGCACCCGCACTCTTGGGCGCGGGCCAGGCCTCCTCCACGCCGCGCAGGCTCAGGCGCATCCTGTCGCTCGATGATTTCGAGCGGGCGGCGCGCCACCACCTGCCTGCGCCGATCTTCGCCTACGTCAGCGGCGGCTGCGAGACCGACAAATCCCTGCGCGCCAACCGCGAGGCCTTCGATGCCCACCGCTGGGTGACGCGCGTGCTCACCGACACTTCGCGCCGCACGCTGGCCACACCGCTGCTGGGCCAGACCTGGGCTGCGCCCTTCGGCATCGCGCCCATGGGCATCAGCGCGCTGTCGGCCTACCGGGGCGACCTGGTGCAAACGCGCGCGGCGGCGGCCGCCCGCATCCCGGCCATCCTGAGCGGCACCTCGCTGATCCGCATGGAGGAGGTGGTCCAGGCCAATCCCCAGGCCTGGTTCCAGGCCTATGTGCCCGGCGAGACCGAACGCATCGTGCAGTTGCTGGGGCGCGTGGAGGCCGCAGGCTTCGCCACCCTGGTCGTCACCGTGGACACGCCCGTGTCGGGCAACCGCGAGAACAACATCCGCGCGGGCTTCTCGACGCCGCTGCGGCCCGGCCTGCGCCTGGCGTGGGAGGGCATCACCCATCCGCGCTGGCTGCTGGGCACGGCGCTGCGCACCCTGGTGCGGCACGGCATGCCGCACTTCGAGAACTCGCAGGCCACGCGCGGCGCGCCCATTCTCTCGTCCACCGTCACGCGCGACTTCGGCGCACGCGACCACCTGAGCTGGGAGCACCTGGCCCTGATACGCCGGCGCTGGAAGGGCCGCCTCGTGGTCAAGGGCATCCTCAGCCCGCAGGACGCGCTGGCCGCGCGCGATGCCGGGGCCGACGCCATCATCCTGTCCAACCACGGCGGCCGCCAGCTCGATGGCGCGGTCGCGCCCCTGCACATGCTGCCCCTGGTGGTGGGTGCGCTGGGGCCGGACTACCCGGTGATGATCGACAGCGGCTTTCGCAGGGGCAACGACGTGCTGGTGGCGCTGGCCCTGGGCGCGCACTTCGTCTTCGTGGGCCGGCCCTTCAACTATGCGGGCGCCGTGGGCGGCGAGGCCGGCGTGCTGCACGCCATCGCCATCCTGGCGGCCGAGATGCGGCGCAACATGGCCCTGATCGGCGTGCAAAACCTGCAGGAGCTGGGGCCGCAGCACCTGCGACCGCGTTAGCCACGCGCCAGTCCCGAGGGTGGCGTGCCCCGCAATTGGCCCGCGGTTTCGCGGCGATGGGAAAATGGCGGAATGACCGCCTCCACCAACACCCTCACGATCACCCGTCCCGATGACTGGCACCTGCACGTGCGCGATGGCGAAGCCATGCGCAGCGTGGTGCCGCATACGGCCGCGCAGTTTGCGCGCGCCATCATCATGCCCAACCTCAAGCCGCCGGTGACCACCGCCGAGCAGGCGCTGGAGTACAAGCAGCGCATCCTCTCGGCCGTGCCCGAAGGCATGGCCTTCGAGCCGCTGATGACGCTGTACCTCACCGACAACCTGCCTCCCGAGGAAATCGTGCGCGCCAAGGCCGCCGGCGTCGTGGCCTGCAAGCTCTACCCGGCTGGCGCCACCACCAACAGCGACCACGGCGTCACCGACCTGCGCAAGATCTACCCCACGCTGCAAGCCATGCAGCGCGAAGGCCTGCTGCTGCTGGTGCACGGCGAAGTCACCAGCAGCGACATCGACCTGTTCGACCGCGAAGCCGCCTTCATCGACCAGCACCTGATCCCGCTGCGCCGCGACTTCCCCGAACTTAAGATCGTCTTCGAGCACATCACCACGCGCGAAGCCGCCCAGTACGTGACCGAGGCCGACCGCTTCGTGGGCGCCACCATCACGCCCCAGCATCTGCTGTTCAACCGCAACGCCATCTTCACGGGCGGCATCCGTCCGCACTACTACTGCCTGCCCGTGCTCAAGCGCGAAACGCACCGCCTGGCCCTGGTGGAGGCGGCCACCAGCGGCCTGCCCAAGTTCTTCCTGGGCACGGACAGCGCGCCGCACG
Organism: Delftia sp. Lp-1; assembly: GCF_020523835.1. Lineage (NCBI taxonomy): Bacteria > Pseudomonadati > Pseudomonadota > Betaproteobacteria > Burkholderiales > Comamonadaceae > Delftia > Delftia sp. Lp-1. The sequence goes on from NZ_JAJALJ010000003.1 coordinate 814,932, forward strand.
CGGCCCATCTCAAGGAACACGCCACGGGCTGCGCCGGCTGCTACAGCGCCCATGCCGCCATCGAGATGTATGCCGAGGCCTTCGACAATGCCGGTGCGCTGGACAAGCTCGAAGCCTTCGCCAGCTTCAACGGCCCGGACTTCTACAGCCTGCCGCGCAACACCGGCAAGGTCACCCTGGTGCGCGAAAGCTGGACGCCGCCGGACAGCTTCGCCTTCGGCGAGGCGCAACTGAAGCCGCTGCGCTCCGGCGAAGCCCTGCCCTGGAAGCTGGTTTAAGCTGGCGGGACTGCCACCCGCCAGAGGATTGCCATGCCTGAGCCGCAACCGCGCATCGCCCTGCTGATCGACGCCGACAACGCGCCGGCCGAGATGATCGACGAGATCCTGACCGAGCTGTCGACCTTCGGCGTCATCGACATCCGCCGCGCCTACGGCAACTGGACCAAGCATTCGCTCAGCGGCTGGCAGCGCAAGCTGCTCGATTTCGCACTGCGGCCCATGCAGCAGTTCGACTACTCCAAGCACAAGAACGCCACCGACATGGCGATGACCGTGGATGCCATGGAACTGCTCTACACCGAGCGGCCCGACGCCTTCGGCATCGTCTCCTCCGACGCCGACTTCACGCCACTGGTCATGCACCTGCGCTCCAAGGGCGCGGCCGTCTACGGCTTCGGCATGGCGCAGACGCCCCAGCCCTTCGTCAATGCCTGCTCGCGCTTTCTGTACCTGGAGGCGTTGGGCGAGGCGGCGCCAGCCAATGGCAATGGCCAGGACGCCGCGCATGAGGCAGCCCAGGCGGCGGTGCCGCCCGTGGCTGCAGCTGCGGTGCAGCCCCCCACTGGTACGGGCAAGGAGCGCGCCCAGGCCGAGCAGGCACCTGCTTCCTTGCCCGCTCCCGAGCCGCAGCGCCCCTGCCTGCGTGTTCCTTCGCAGGAACTGCGCCAGGACACGCGCCTGCTGAGCATGCTGCGCAGCGCCGTCAACGCCACGCAGGACGAAAGCGGCTGGGCCCATGTGGGCGCCGTGGGCGCGCAGATCGGCAACAAGGCCTCGTTCGATGCGCGCAACTACGGCTACGCTACGCTCACCAAGCTGCTGGCGGCCACGCAGGCGTTCGAGATGCGCGACGAAGGCACCTCGCGCGTGGCCGTGCGCGACAAGCGCCTGGCCAAGGCGCAGTCCAGGCCGTCCGGCAATTGACGTTTCCCATCGACTGGAATGCGCCCTGGCTGCAGGGGCTGCAAACGCAGGGCAGGGCAGCCTGCCTGCAGGTGGCGCAGGGCCGGCCGGTCTGGCAGGCCTTGCAGTCACTGGCCGACGCACAGGCGCTGCCCTGGCGCTTTGTGCCCCAGCACGATCTGCCCGAAGGCACAGCCTACGAACAATTCATCTTCGAGACGCGCTGCATCCCCACGCGCGACAACCTGCATGACTTCTTCAACGGCCTGATCTGGTTGCGCTGGCCCGCGCTCAAGCAGCGCTGCAATGCCCTGCAGGCCGGCGCCATTGCCCAGGCGGGCGTGGGTGCGCAGCGCGGGCCGCTGCGCGATGCCGTCACCGTGCTGGACGAGAACGGCGCCCTGCTGCTGGCGCCGGCCGCGCTGTGCGAGGCGCTGCGCCACCGGCGCTGGCACCAGCTCTTCGTGGAGCGGCGCGCGCTGTGGCTCCAGGCCAGGCTGCTGCCCATAGGCCATGCGCTGCTGGAAAAGCTGGTGCAGCCGCGCAAGCCCATCACGGCCCATGTGCTGTGCGTGCACACGGATGGTGCAGGCGCCATGCCAGCTTCTGCCGCAGCGGATATCGACACTTGGCTGGCCGGCAGCATCTGGCTGGAGGCCGACACCCTGGCGTGCAAGCCTTTTGCACCCTTGCCCGTGCTGGGCGTGCCCGGCTGGTGGCGCGAGAACGAGAACTTTTCCTTCTATGATGACTCTCTCGTGTTCCGGGCGCCCCGTTCCGTACAAGCATCACAACAAGGAATGGCAACGGCGCAGGACCCGGCTTGAAAACAGCCGGTGGGGCCCTCACTTTTCAACGCTGTAGGGCCCAGATCCTTCCCCCTTTCCCCACTTTGTGGAGAACCCACTGATGAAACGCATCGCACTTTTTCTTTTGACCAACGTCGCCGTCGTGGTGGTGCTGGGCATCGTCGCCAGCCTGCTGGGCGTCAACCGCTTCCTGACCTCCAATGGCCTGAACCTCGGGGCCCTGCTGGGCTTCGCCTTCATCATGGGCTTTGGCGGCGCCATCATCTCGCTGCTGATCTCCAAGCCGCTGGCCAAGTGGAGCTCGGGCGTGCACGTGATCAACGAGCCGCGCAACGCCGATGAGGCCTGGATCGTCAACACCGTGCGCGGCTTCGCCGACCGTGCCGGCATCGGCATGCCCGAAGTCGGCATCTACGAGGGCGAGCCCAATGCCTTCGCCACCGGCGCCTTCAAGAACTCGGCCCTGGTGGCCGTGTCCACGGGCCTGCTGGAAGGCATGACGCGCGAAGAGGTGGAGGCCGTCATCGGCCACGAGGTCGCCCACATCGCCAATGGCGACATGGTGACCATGACCCTGATCCAGGGCGTGATGAACACCTTCGTGGTCTTCCTGTCGCGCGTCATCGGCTATGCCGTGGACAGCTTCCTGCGCAAGAACGACGAAAGCAGCTCGGGCCCCGGCATCGGCTACTACGTGACCACCATCGTGCTGGACATCGTGCTGGGCTTCCTGGCCGCCATCATCGTGGCCTGGTTCTCGCGCCAGCGCGAATTCCGCGCCGACGCGGGCGCCGCCCAGCTCATGGGCCGCAAGCAGCCCATGATGAATGCCCTGGCCCGCCTGGGCGGCATGCACCCCGGCGAGCTGCCCAAGAGCGTGGCCGCCATGGGCATTGCCGGCGGCATCGGCAAGCTGTTCTCGACCCACCCGCCGATCGAAGAGCGCATTGCCGCGCTGCAGAACGCGCAGAACCTCTGATTCAGGATCAGGTTCGACACGCTGGAGCCTGTCCAGTGGGAGCCCGGTCATCGACTGGGCTCCGCTTCCCGAAGCCCCATCAGAAATGCTTGTCCGGTGCTGCATTTTTGCGAATGTAGTAACGTACAAGCATTTTCTTTGACGGAGGTGCGTCATGCAGATTTCGACCTTCAGCAGCCGTGAATTCAACCAGCATGTTTCCGCTGCCAAGAAAGCGGCCAGCGGTGATGACGTGGTCTACATCCTGGACCGGGGGCAACCTGCCCACGTGCTGATGAGCATTGAGAAATTCCGTGAACTGTCGGGGCAGACCCGGAACATTCTTCAATTGCTGGACATGCCCGAGGCCGCCGATATCGATTTCGACATTGAGCGGACGAAGGATTTGCCGCGCGCCGTGGACCTGTCCTGATGTATCTGGTGGACTCCAACATCGTTTCCGAACTGCGCAAGGCATCGTCGGGCCGCGCGAACGATGGCGTTGTGGCCTGGGCGCAATCGGTCGCGGCCGAGTCCCTTTTCATCAGCGCGATCACGCTGATGGAGCTGGAGAAAGGCGTGCAGTTGAAAGCCCGGCAAGACCCGATTGCCGGGCAGGTGCTGCGCCGCTGGCTGGTGGAACGCGTGTTCACGGCCTTTCAGGGGCGTGTGCTGCCAGTGGATGCGATGGTTGCCATGGAAAACGCGGCCTATCACGTGCCTGCGCCGCGGCCGCTGGCCGACAGCCTGATCGCGGCCACGGCGAAGGTGCATGGCTTGTGCGTGGTCACTCGCAACATCAAGGATTTCGAGCCGTTCCATGTTCATGGAGTGCGCGTCTTGAACCCTTGGATGTAGGGCCCGTCTCAACCTCACGTACAGACAGACTTGATCTTTACCCAGGCTTCACAAGCCCCTGTCAACAACCGGCAGGGGCTTTTTCGTTGTATCTGCATGGCCGCACTAAGCGCGGCCAGGAGTGCATCGTGAAGTCTGTATCGATTCAAACGCCGGGCCGTCGCCTGGTTCCGGCCCTGGTCCTGGCTGCCGCCACCGTGGCATTGACCGGCTGCGTGGTGGCGCCTGCCTATCCCGTAGGTCCTTCGGGCGAGGTGGTCTACGCGCCCATGGCGCCGCCGCCGCTGCAGACCGAGGTCATTCCGGTCGCTCCCTCGCCCGTCCATGTCTGGATCGGTGGCTCCTGGGGCTGGGGCGGTGGCCGCTATGCATGGCGCCCCGGTTACTGGGCCGCGCCGCCGCACCCCGGCTATGGCTGGCGTCCGCACGGCTGGGACCATGGCCCGCGTGGCTGGTACCAGCGCCCGGGCGGCTGGTACCGCCGCTGATTCAGGTGGCGGCAGCGTCGCCGCTGCCGCTGCCGCCCTGGCCGGCCTTGGCCAGCAGGAAGTCGATGCAGGTGCGCACAGCCCGCGTCTGGTGGCGGTCGGGCAGGTACAGCAGGTACATGTGGGTGCCGAAGATGCTCAGGCGGTACTCCTGCAGGGTCAGCACCACCTCGCCGCTGGCCACCTTGTCCTGCACCACGTAGTCGGGCACCAGGCCCACGCCCAGGCCCGCCAGAATGCCCTGGCGCAGGAACGGGAAGTGCTCGGAGATCATGGTCGGCGCCAGCAGCACCTCCTGGCGCTCCGTGCCCTGGTAGGCCGACAGGCGCAGCTGGCGGCCCATCACTCCGGCCGTGATCAGCGGGCTGTTGCGCAGCTCGTACAGCGTGGCGGGAAGGCCGTGCTGCTGCGCATACTCGCGTGAGGCGCAGGCTACGTAGTGCACATTGCCCAGGCTGCGCGCAATCACCGACAGCGGCGGCTCCTGGATCACGCGGATGGCGATGTCCACCTCGTCGCGCAAATGGTCGGCGCGGTTCTCGAACAGCACATCCAGCACGATGCCCGGATACAGCCGCTTGAATTCGATCAGCCAGTCGCTCATCACGATCTGCCCATAGCCGCTGGGCACGCTCAGCCCCACGCGCCCCGCCATCCCCTGGCCCAGCGACGTGATCGTCTCGCGCGCCGACATCATCTCGTTCTGGATCGCGCGGCCATGCTCGTACATCCGCATCCCCACCTCGGTCGGCTCCACGCGCCGCGTGGTGCGCCGCACCAGCTGCACCCCCACCGATTTTTCCAGCTGCGTCAGGTGATAGCTCACATTGGCCCGCGTCATCTTCAGCTTGCGCGCCGCCTGGCTCAGATTGCCGCTATCGATGATTTCCACCAGCAGGGTCAGCGAGTTCAGATCCATGGATATGTCCAGATACTTTGCTTCGCCCACAGCCTATGAAATGGGCGGGGCTCCAAAACCAGGGACACCCAGCAAGGGCCTACGCCGGCCGTGCCGCCCTGCAGCGATGGTGTCGTCCCCCTCCCTCGCGCAGCGAATAGAGGGGGAAGGCGCGCAAGCGCCTCAATGTCAAAGATTTTTTTACAGTCTGTCAATCATTCATGGGATTGTAAAGAACCATTGTCGTAGCAAGAATGGATGTTTTGAGTGGAAAACCCAAGTTCGGAGACATACAGATGAGCGAACAAGCCCAGGCTTCCGTGGTCCAGACCCGCCTTGATGGTGCCGTGCTGGTGGTCAGCATCAACAACCCCCCCGTGAATGCCCTGGGCCAGGCCGTGCGCGCCGGCCTGCTGGCTGCCGTGGAGCAGGCCGAATCGGATGCCGCCGTGAAGGCCGTGCTCATCGTGGGTGAGGGCAAGGCCTTCATCGCCGGAGCAGACATCCGCGAATTCGGCAAGCCCGCCATGCCGCCCTCGCTGCCCGAGGTGCTCAATCGCCTCGAAGCCTCCGACAAGATCGTGGTCGCCGCCATCCATGGCCCGGCCCTGGGCGGAGGCCTGGAAGTGGCCATGTCGGCCCACTACCGCCTGGCTTTGCCGGCTGCCAAGCTCGGCCTGCCCGAAGTCAACCTGGGCCTGCTGCCCGGCGCCGGCGGCACGCAGCGCGCACCGCGCCTGATGGGCGTGAAGGCGGCAGCCGACCTCATGCTCAGCGGCAAGCACCTGTCGGCCAAGGCCGCGCTGGCCGCCGGCCTGGTGGACAAGCTGGTGGACGGCACCGACGCCACGGCCGCAGGCCTGGCCTACGCCAACGAGCTGCTGGCAACCAATACCGCGCCGCGCCGCACGCGTGACATCGAGATTGCCGACAAGGCCGCCGCCCTGGCCGAACTCGACGCGCTGGCCGCCGACACCGCCAAGAAGAGCCGCGGCCTGTTCTCGCCGCTGAAGATCGTGGAATGCGTGCGCGCCGCCGTGGAGCTGCCCTTCGACGAAGGCATCGCCAAGGAGCGCGCCCTGTTCGTGGAATGCCTGAACAGCCCGCAGCGCGCCGGCCTGATCCACGCCTTCTTCGCCGAGCGCGAAACCGCCAAGATTCCCGAAGCCAAGGCCGCTGCGCCGCGCCACTTTGCCAAGATCGCCGTCATCGGCGGCGGCACCATGGGCGCCGGCATCACGGTGTCCGCGCTGGACGCAGGCCTCACGGTGACCATGATCGAGCGCGACGCCGAGTCCATCGCGCGCGGCCAGGCCAATGTGGAGAAGGTCTACAACGGCCTGATCGCCAAGGGCCGCATGACCGAGGAGGCCAAGGCCGCCGTCATGGCGCGCTACACGCCTAGCACCTCCTATGACGACATCAAGGATGTGGACCTGGTGATCGAGGCCGTGTTCGAGGACCTCGAAGTCAAGAAGGCCGTGTTCAAGGAACTGGACCGCGTCTGCAAGCCCGGCGCCGTGCTGGCCACCAATACCTCCTACCTGGACATCGACGCCATTGCCGCCGCCACCGCGCGGCCGCAGGACGTGATCGGCCTGCACTTCTTCAGCCCCGCCAACATCATGAAGCTGCTGGAGATCGTGGTGCCCGCCAAGGTGGCGCCCGACGTGGTGACCACGGCCTTCGAGCTGGCCAAGCGCATGAAGAAGGTGCCCGTGCGTGCCGGCGTCTGCGACGGCTTCATCGGCAACCGCATCCTGGCCGTCTACAAGCAGGCTGCCGACTACATCATGGAAGACGGCGCCAGCCCCTACGAGATCGACGAGGCCGTGCGCGGCTTCGGCTACCCGATGGGCCCGTTCCAGGTCACCGACCTGGCCGGCGGCGACATCGGCTGGGCCACGCGCAAGCGGCGCGCGGCCACGCGCGATCCCAAGGCCCGCTACGTCGAAGTGGCCGACCGCGTCTGCGAGCGCGGCTGGTTCGGCCAGAAGACGGGCCGTGGCTTCTACCTCTACCCGCAGGGCGCGCGCGTCGGGCAGCCCGACCCCGAAGTGCTTGCCATCGTCGATGCCGAGCGCGCCAAGAAGGGCGTGACGCCGCGCAAGTTCACCCCTGAGGAAATCATGCGCCGCTACATGGCCGCCATGGTCAACGAAGGCGCCAAGGTGGTGGAGGAGGGCATTGCCCTGCGCCCGCTGGACGTGGACGTGACCTTCCTGTCCGGCTACGGCTTCCCGCGCTTTCGTGGCGGCCCCATGAAGTGGGCCGACATGCAAGGTTTGGACAAGGTGCTGGCCGACATCCGCGAATTCGCCAAGGAAGACGCGCTGTTCTGGAAGCCCGCTCCCCTGCTCGAAAAGCTCGTGGCAGAAGGCCGCGATTTCGAAAGCCTGAACAAGGCGGCGTAAGCCGCCCCCGCGTTTCCCCGCCATGCCCTTGACCCGCTCCGTCCAACGCAGAGCGGGCAGGGCCGTGCACAACCACAACAATTTTCCAGAGACAAGCAAGGACCGACCATGCGCGAAGCCGTCATCGTTTCCACTGCCCGCACGCCCCTGACCAAGTCGCACCGCGGCGAGTTCAACGTCACGCCCGCCGCCCAGCTGGCGGCCTTCTCGGTCAAGGCCGCGGTCGAGCGCTCGGGCATCGACCCGGCCATGATCGAGGACCTGATCCTGGGCTGCGGCAACCCCGACGGCTTCCAGGGCCGCAACCTGGGCCGCCAGACCGTGCTGCGCGCCGAGCTGCCCCTGTCCATCGCGGGCACGACCATCACGCGCTTTTGCGCCTCGGGCCTGCAGTCCATCGCCATCGCGGCGGGCCGCATCGTGGCCGAGGGCGTGGACGCCATGCTGGCCGGCGGCATCGAGACCATCTCGGGCATCCGCCCCGGCAACAACCTGCCCACCGACATGGACCCCTGGCTGGTCGAGCACAAGCCCGCGCTGTACATGGCCATGATTGACACGGCCGACATCGTGGCGCGCCGCTACGGCATCAGCCGCGAGGACCAGGACGCCTTCTCTCTGCAAAGCCAGCAGCGCACGGCCGCCGCCCAGGCCGCCGACCTGTTCAAGGACGAAATCATTGCCTGCGCCACGCGCATGGCCGAGAAGAACAAGGACACGGGCGAGATCACCTACCGCGACGTGGTCGCCACCAAGGACAACTGCAACCGCGCCTCCACCACGTTGGAAGGCCTGGCCAAGCTGGAACCCGTCAAGGGCCCGGACCAGTTCATCACGGCCGGCAATGCCTCGCAGCTGTCCGATGGATCGTCGGCCTGCGTGCTGATGGAAGCCAAGCAGGCCGAGCGCCTGGGCCTGTCTCCGTTGGGCGCCTTCCGCGGCTTTGCCGTGGCCGGCTGCGAGCCTGACGAAATGGGCATCGGCCCCGTCTTCGCGGTCCCCAAGCTGCTGGCGCGCCACGGCCTCAAGGTCGAGGACATCGACCTGTGGGAACTCAACGAGGCCTTCGCCTCCCAGGCCCTGTACTGCCAGCGCAAGCTGGGCATTCCCAACGAGCGCCTGAACGTCAACGGCGGCGCCATCTCCATCGGCCACCCCTTCGGCATGACGGGTGCGCGCCTGGCGGGCCACATCCTGCTGGAAGGCCGGCGCCGCAAGGCCAAGTGGGGCGTGGTCACCATGTGCATCGCAGGTGGCATGGGCGCCGCAGGCCTGTTCGAAATTTATTGAATAAGCACCCCCTGAGCGGCTGGCGCCGCTTCCCCCTCTCTCGCTTCGCGGGAGGGGAACGACGCCCTTGCTGCGGGGCGGCCCTTGCTCGGCGTCCCTCGCTTAGGGCACGCCAATTTCAGGGCTGCAAACGGCTTACAACGCCACGGATTACTGGGGAATAGCAATGGATTTGCAATTTACGACTGAAGAACTGGCCTTCCGCGATGAGGTTCGCGGCTTCCTCAAGGACAAGCTGCCCGAGGACCTGTCGCACAAGGTCAAGAATGGCCTGCAACTGAGCAAGCAGGACATGGAGCGCTGGCACGCCATCCTCAACGAGCGCGGCTGGCTGGCCAACCACTGGCCCGAGCAGCACGGTGGCCCGGGCTGGAGCGCGGTGCAGAAATTCATCTTCGAGCATGAATGCGCGCTGGCGGGCACGCCGCGCATCGTGCCCTTCGGGCTGAGCATGCTGGGCCCCGTCCTGATCAAGTACGGCAACGAGGCGCAGAAGGCCCACTGGCTGCCGCGCATCCTCAATGGCGCCGACTGGTGGTGCCAGGGCTATTCGGAGCCGGGTTCGGGCTCGGACCTGGCCTCGGTCAAGACGTCGGCCGTGCGCGATGGCGATCACTACATCGTCAACGGCCAGAAGACCTGGACCACGCTGGGCCAGCACGCCAACATGATCTTCTGTCTGGTGCGCACCAATCGCGAGGCCAAGGCGCAGCAGGGCATCAGCTTCCTGCTGGTGGACATGAACTCGCCCGGCGTGGAAGTGCGCCCCATCATCACGCTGGACGGCGAGCACGAGGTCAACGAAGTCTTCTTCACCGACGTCAGGGTGCCCGTGGAGAACCTGGTCGGCGAGGAGAACAAGGGCTGGACCTACGCCAAGTACCTGCTGACCTACGAGCGCACCAACATCGCGGGCGTGGGCTTCTCGGTGGCCGGCCTGGAAAAGCTCAAGGCCGTCGCCGGCCGCATGCTGCGCAACGGCAAGCCGCTGACGCAGGACCCGCTGTTTGCGGCCCGCCTGGCCAAGGTCGAGATCGACCTGGAGAACATGAAGACCACCAACCTGCGCGTGATCGCCGCCGTGGCCGGCGGCGGCGTGCCGGGCGCCGAAAGCTCCATGCTCAAGATCCGCGGCACCGAGATCCGCCAGGAAATCCTGTCCCTGGTGCGCCGCGCCATGGGGCCGTACGCCGCGCCCTTCATCGAAGAGGCCCTGCAGGCCGGCTACGACCAGCCTGCCATCGGCGACGCGGCTGCCGCCACGGCCGCCGCCGCGTACTTCAACTACCGCAAGCTGTCGATCTTCGGCGGCTCCAACGAAATCCAGAAGAACATCATCTCCAAGATGATCCTCGGCCTCTGATCCGGCAAGGAAAACGGAACATGAACTTCGAACACACCGAAGACCGCCGCATGCTGGCGGACAGCCTCAACCGCTTCGTCTCCGAGCAGTACGCCATCGAGGCGCGCAACCACGTCGCCTATGGCGAGGAAGGCCACAGCCCGCTGCTGTACGGGCAGTTCGCGGACATCGGCGCCATCGGCGCGCTGTTCCCCGAGGACGCTGGCGGCTTCGGCGGCCAGGGCTTCGACATCAGCGTGGTCTTCGAATGCCTGGGCCGCGGCCTGGTGGCCGAGCCGCTGCTGGGCGCCCTGGTCGTGGGCCAGGCCCTGATCGCGGCTGGCAGCGATGCGCAAAAGGAACAACTGGCAGCCATCATCGGCGGCACGTCCATCGCGGCCCTGGCCCATGACGAGCCCGGCAGCCACTACGAGCTCAACAACGTCGCCACCACGGCCGTGCGCAGCGGCGACGGCTGGGTGCTGAACGGCGCCAAGGGCGTGGTCGCCTTCGGCGAGAAGGCCGACCTGCTGCTGGTCTCGGCCCGCACCTCGGGCAGCCAGTACGACGAGGCCGGCATCAGCCTGTTCCTGGTCCCCGGCAATGCCGCAGGCATCCAAAAGCGCGGCTACAACCGCATCGAAGGCGGCCGCGCGGCCGAGCTGGTGCTGGACAAGGTGCAGGTCGGCGCAGACGCACTGCTGGGCGAAGAAGGCCGGGGCCTGCCCCTGCTGGAACGTGTCAGCGGCTACGCCGTGCTGGCGCTGACCGCCGAGGCCGTGGGCGCCATGGACGTGGCCAAGGACCAGACGCTGGAGTACCTGCGCACGCGCAAGCAGTTCGGCGTGCCCATCGGCAGCTTCCAGGCCCTGCAGCACCGCATGGCCGACCTGCTGCTGGAAGTGGAGCAGGCGCGCTCGGCCGTGATCAACGCGGCCGCCGCCATTGCGGACGAAGACCGCGTGGCGCGTGAGAAGGCCCTGTCGGCCGCCAAGTACAGCATCGGCCGCATCGGCACCCTGGTGGCCGAGGAAAGCATCCAGATGCATGGCGGCATCGGCATGACCTGGGAGCTGCCCCTGGCCCACTACGCCAAGCGCCTGGTCATGATCGACCACCAGTTCGGCGACGAGGACCACCATCTGTCGCGTTACATCGCACTCGGCTCGCAACACTGAGCCAAGGAAAGCCGCCATGACCGAAGCGAACCAAGTCCTGCTGACCCGCCGCGAAGGCGCCGTGCTGGTGCTGTCCAACAACAACGTGGCCGCGCGCAATGCGCTGTCGCCCGAGTTCTACGCGGCCGTCTCGGCGGCGCTCAAGAGCGCGGCGACCGACCCCACCGTGGGCGCCGTGGTGCTCACGGGCGAGGGCGGCCACTTCTGCGCGGGCGGCGACCTGCGCCAGCTGGCCAAGCGCCGCGAGCTGCCGGTGCAGGAGCGACGCGCCAAGCTCGAAGGCCTGCATGACCTGATCCGCAGCGTGCGCGACTTTCCCAAGCCCGTGATCGCCGCGGTCGAAGGCGCGGCGGCCGGCGCGGGCCTGTCGCTGGCCCTGGCCTGCGACATGCTGGTGGCGGCGAAGAACGCCGTGTTCTCGGTCGCCTACGTCAAGGTCGGCCTCACGCCCGATGGCGGCGCCACCGCCTTCCTGGCCGAATTCGTCTCGCGCCAGGTGCTGACCGAGCTGTGCCTGACCGGCGAGCGCATCAGCGGCGAGCGCCTGCATGCCCTGGGCCCCGTCAACCGCCTGTCCGAACCGGGCCAGGCCCAGGCCGACGCCGTGGCGCTGGCCGCCCAGGTGGCCACCGGCCCCGATCAGGCCATGGCCCTGATCAAGGACCTGTGCCGCCAGGCGCCGCGCAACACGCTGGAAGAGCAGCTGGAGCTGGAGGCGCAGTACATGGTGCGCTCGCAGGAGAGCGAGGAATCGCGCGAAGGCATTGGCGCCTTCCTCGAAAAGCGCGCTGCCGACTTCACCAAGCTGCGCGGCTGAAACCGCTCAAGACCTAAAAGACTTTCCAAGGAGACAACGCACATGGCCGACAGCCACAACGATCAGAACCAGGACATCGACTTCCCGCTGGAGGGTGTGCGCGTGCTCGACCTCTCGCGCGTGTTCGCGGGGCCGCTGTGCGGCATGGTGCTGGCCGACTTCGGCGCCGAAGTGGTCAAGGTCGAGCACCCGGGCCGCGGCGACGACACGCGCGACTGGGGCCTGCGCATCGGCAAGACCGAGACCACCTACTACAACAGCATGAACCGCAACAAGCGGTCCATCACGCTGGACCTGCAGACCATCGAGGGCGTGAAGATCGTCCACGACCTGCTGCCCCAGTTCGACGTGGTCATCCACAACTTCAAGACCGGCGGCGCCGAGAAGCTGGGCCTGGGCTACGAACAGCTCAAGGCCATCAAGCCCGGCATCATCTACTGCGCCGTGGCCGGCTATGACAGCAGCGGGCCCGAGGCCAAGCGCCCCGGCTACGACCTGGTCATCCAGGGCGAGGCCGGCCTCATGGCGCTCAACGGCGAGGCCGGCACGCCGCCGCTCAAGTTCGGCGTGGCCGTGGTCGATCTCATGACCGGCATGTACGCGGCCCAGGCCATCCTGGCCGCGCTGTTCCGCCGCGAGCGCACGGGCAAGGGTCGCCTCATCGAGATGGCGCTGTACGACAGCGGCATCATGATCACCGGCTACTACGGCCTGGACGCCATGCAGCTGGGCCACGACCCCGAGCGCTACGGCAATGCCCACCCCTCCATCGTTCCCTACGGCATGTACGAGGCCGCTGACGGCCCGCTGATCATCGCCGTGGGCAACAACGCCCAGTTCGACAAGTTCTGCCGCCAGGTGGTGATGCGCCCCGACATCGTCGAGGACGAGCGTTTCTCCACCAACGTCAACCGCGCGAAGAACCGCCTGGAACTGGGCCCCATGCTCAAGGAACTGATCCGCTCCTTCCCGCGCGATCTGCTGCTGGAGCGCCTGACAGCCGCCGGCATCCCCTGCGGCCGCGTGGCCGGTCTGCACGAGGCCCTGACCAGCGAGCGCACGCGCCGTGGCGGCCTGCTGCAGGACATGCCCCACCCCGTGGTCGGCACCACGCCCGTGTTCGCGCCGCCCTACCGCCTGGACGGCCAGCGCCTGCCCATCCGCCATGCACCGCCCACGCTGGGCGAGGGCACGCGCGAGGTGCTGCACCGGCTGCTGAGCATGAGCGACGAGCAACTGCAGCAGCTGCAGTCCAAGGGCGTGCTGACCCTGCCCGAGACCCCCGCGCAACAGGGATAAGAGGACCGATCACGCGACTGATTCCACGGGGGCCATTGATGCCCGGCTCCCGACCCGCCAGGTTTGCATGCCGCACCAAGACGGCACCCATAGACAGCAATACCCAGGAGACAAAACCATGAGCAACCAAGTCACACGCCGCGACATTCTTCAAGGGCTGGCCGCCATCGGCGGCACCAGTCTGCTGGCCACGGGCGCCACCAGCGCCCTCGCACAGGCCGGCAAGCCGGCAGCGTGGCCCACCAAGCCCATCCGCGTGGTCGTGCCCTTCAACGCGGGCGGCGCCACCGACATCATTGCGCGCACCATCGGCGAGGCCCTGGCCAAGCGCGTGGGCCAGCCCGTGGTCATCGACAACCGCGCGGGCGCGGCCGGCATCCTGGGCACGGACGCCGTGGTCAAGGCGCCCGCCGATGGCCACACCCTGCTGGTCTCGCTCAGCACCTCCATGCTGATCAACCAGTTCCTCTACACCAAGCTGCCCTACAACCCGCAAAAGGACATCGCCCTGGTCACCCAGATCGCGGCGGCGCCCGTCACCCTGGTGGTCCATCCCTCGGTGCCGGCCAACAACATGAAGGAGCTGCTGGCCTACGTGAAGGCCAACAAGGGCAAGCTCTCGTACGGCTCCTGGGGCGTGGGCTCGTATGCCCACCTGGCCGGTGCCTACATGAGCAAGACCATGGACGCCGACATGACCCATGCCGCCTACAAGGGCGAGGCGCCCATGATCCAGGAGCTGATCGGCGGCCAGCTGCAGATGTGCTTTTCCAGCGCCCTCAACACCAAGCCCTTCATCGACTCGGGCAAGCTCAAGGCCATCGGCGTCACGGGCAAGGAGCGCATGGAAATCCTGCCCAAGCTGCCCACCATCCATGAACAGGGCGTCACCGACGACGCCTACGCCATCTACGGCTGGGTGGCCATGGGCGCGCCGGCCGGCGTGCCCAAGGAGATCGTGGACCAGCTCTACGGCCACCTGCGCGAAATCGCCAAGGACCCCAAGGTGCTGGAGCGCACCGTGGGAGCAGGCTTCATGCCGCTGATGAACAGCCCGCAGGCCTTCCGCGAGAACTACCAGCGCGACATGCCGATCTGGAAGGCGCTGGTCGATGAGGCTGGCGCGAAGCTTGATTGATTTTTCCGGCCCGCGGCAGCGGGCCGCCACCGACGACTGCTGAGACAGCTTTGAGAGGAGACTTCATGTACACGCGCAATCCCGCATCCCCGGCACGCCCCACGCGGCGCAGCGTTCTGGCCCTGGCCGCAGCCCCGCTGCTGGCCGGCATGGCCGGCGGCGCCCTGGCCGAGACCGGCTGGCCCAGCAAGATGCTGCGGCTGGTCGTGCCCTTCCCGGTGGGCGGCCCCACCGACACGGCATCGCGCATCGTGGGCCAGAAGCTGGGCGAGCGTCTCAAGCAGACCGTGGTGGTGGAAAACCGCCCTGGCGCCTCCGGCTCCATCGCGGCCGTGCAGGTCGCCAAGAGCCCGGCCGACGGCTACACGCTGATGATGCTGGCCACGCCCACGCTGCTGGCGCCGCACCTGTACAAGAAGGCCGGCTACGACACCGTCAAGGACTTCACGCCCGTGGCCACGGTCTATGACCTGCCCATCGTCATCGTGGTCAACCCCACGCTGCTGCCCGACGTCACCGACCTCAAGAGCCTGATCGCCCACGCCAAGGCGCAGAAGGTCGCGCTCAACTACACCAGCTCGGGCGCAGGCAGCTTCGGCCACCTGAGCATGGAGCTGCTCAAGCAGATGGCCGGCTTCGACATGCAGCACGTGCCCTACAAGGGCGGCGTGCCCGCCATCACCGACACCATCGGCGGCCAAGTACCCATCATGTATGCCGACCTCGTGGCCGCGCTGCCCCACATCCAGGCCGGCAAGCTGCGCGCCATCGCCGTGGGCTCGCCCCAGCGCGTGGCCATGCTGCCCGACACCAAGACCATTGCCGAGCAGGGCATCAAGGGCTACGACGCTGTCTCCTGGGGCGGCCTGCTGGCGCCCAAGGGCACGCCCAAGGCCGTGGTCGACCGCATCGCCAGCGAAGTGCAGCAGATCCTGGCCGACAAGGACATCCAGGAAAAGCTGCTCAACGCAGGCGCCATCGCCGCCTACCAGAACCCCGCCCAGCTGGGCCAGCGCATCCAGCAGGACTACACGCGCTGGGGCCAGCTGATCCGCGACAAGGGCATTGCAGTGGAGTGACATCGACATGAAGACACGCATCACCGAACTCTTTGGCATCGAGCACCCCATCATCCAGGGCGGCATGCACCATGTGGGCCTGGCCGAGCTGGCCGCCGCCGTCTCCAACGCGGGCGGCCTGGGGCTGATCACGGGCCTGACCCAGCGCACGCCCGAGCTGCTGGCGCGCGAGATCGCGCGCTGCCGCGAGATGACGGACAAGCCCTTCGGCGTCAACCTGACCTTCCTGCCCTCGGTCAACCCGCCCGACTACCCGGGCTACGTCAAGGCCATCATCGAAGGCGGCGTCAAGGTCGTGGAGACGGCGGGCAACAACCCGCAGAAATGGCTGCCCGCGCTCAAGGAAGCCGGCATCAAGGTCATCCACAAGTGCACCTCGGTGCGCCATGCGCTCAAGGCCGAGGCCATCGGCTGCGACGCCATCAGCGTGGACGGCTTCGAATGCGGCGGCCATCCGGGCGAGGACGACATCCCCAATTTCATCCTGCTGCCGCGCGCGGCCGAAGAACTGAAGATTCCCTTCGTCGCCTCGGGCGGCATGGCCGACGGCCGCTCGCTGGTGGCTGCGCTGGCGCTGGGCGCCGAGGGCATCAACATGGGCACGCGCTTCATCGCCACGCAGGAAGCGCCCGTGCACGACAACGTCAAGCAGGCCATCGTCGCGGCCAGCGAGCTGGATACGCGTCTGGTCATGCGCCCGCTGCGCAACACCGAGCGCGTGCTGACCAACCCGGCCACCGAGCGCCTGCTGCAAAAGGAGCGCGAGCTGGGCGCGGCCATCACCTTTGCCGACATCGCGCCCGAGGTGGCCGGCGTCTATCCGCGCATCATGCATGACGGCGACATGGACGCAGGCGTCTGGTCCTGCGGCATGGTGGCCGGCCTGATCAACGACGTGCCCACGGTCCAGCAGCTGATCTCCGGCATCATGGACCAGGCCCATGCACTGATCAACGAGCGGTTGGCCGGCCTGGCCCGCTGACCGCCCATCTTCACAGGGCTTACGCAAACAGGATGCGACAACGTGCTGCGCCCCATGGCAAGCCGCTTGCCTTGTTCCTTCTTGCGTAAGTCGTACTTCAAAAACCAGGAAAGAGCTTTCTCATGAAAATCCTTGTACCCGTCAAACGTGTCGTGGACTACAACGTGAAGGTCCGCGTGAAGTCGGACGGCACGGGCGTGGACATCGCCAACGTCAAGATGAGCATGAACCCCTTTGACGAAATCGCCGTCGAAGAAGCCGTTCGCCTCAAGGAAAAGGGCGTGGCCACCGAAGTCATCGCCGTCTCCTGCGGCGTGGCCCAGTGCCAGGAAACCCTGCGCACGGCCATGGCCATCGGTGCCGACCGCGGCATCCTGGTGGAGACCACCGAGGAGCTGCAGCCCCTGGCCGTCGCCAAGCTGCTCAAGGCCCTGGTGGACAAGGAACAACCCGGCCTGATCATCCTGGGCAAGCAGGCCATCGACGACGACGCCAACCAGACCGGCCAGATGCTGGCGGCCCTGGCCGACCTGCCGCAAGCCACCTTCGCCTCCAAGGTCGAAGTCGCTGGCGACAAAGTGAACGTGACCCGCGAAGTGGACGGCGGCCTGGAAACCCTGGCCCTGAGCCTGCCCGCCGTCATCACCACCGACCTGCGCCTGAACGAGCCGCGCTACGTCACGCTGCCCAACATCATGAAGGCCAAGAAAAAGCAGCTGGACACCGTCAAGCCTGAAGAGCTGGGCGTGGATGTGGCCCCGCGCCTGAAGACGCTCAAGGTGGCCGAGCCCGCCAAGCGTGGCGCTGGCGTGAAGGTGCCCGATGTGGCGACCCTGGTCAGCAAGCTCAAGAACGAAGCCAAAGTGATCTAAGGAAGACAGCGACATGACATCCCTCGTTATTGCAGAACACGACAACGCTTCCATCAAGAGCGCCACGCTCAACACCGTCACTGCGGCCCTGGCCTGCGGCGGCGACGTGCATGTGCTGGTGGCGGGCGAGAATGCCGGCGCCGCCGCGCAGGCCGCTGCCCAGATCGCTGGCGTGTCCAAGGTCATCCACGCCGACGGCGCCAGCTTGAAGGACGGCCTGGCCGAGAACATTGCAGCGCAAGTGCTGGCAATCGCTTCGAACTACAACCACATCCTGTTCCCCGCCACCGCCAGCGGCAAGAACGCTGCGCCGCGCGTGGCCGCCAAGCTGGACGTGGCCCAGATCAGCGACATCACCAAGGTGGACAGCGCCGACACCTTCGAGCGCCCCATCTACGCCGGCAACGCCATTGCCACGGTGCAAAGCAGCGACAAGATCAAGGTCATCACCGTGCGCGGCACGGGCTTTGACGCAGCGGCCACCACGGGCGGCAGCGCCCAGGTGGAGCAGCTGGCCGCCGCTGGCGACAACGGCAAGAGCAGCTTCGTGGGCCGCGAGGTCACCAAGAACGACCGCCCGGAACTGACGGCTGCCAAGATCATCGTCTCCGGCGGCCGCGCGCTGGGCAGCAGCGAGAAGTTCCAGGAAGTCATCACACCCCTGGCCGACAAGCTGGGTGCCGCCATCGGCGCCAGCCGCGCAGCGGTGGACGCAGGCTATGCGCCCAATGACCTGCAGGTTGGCCAGACCGGCAAGATCGTCGCGCCCCAGCTGTACATTGCGGCCGGTATTTCCGGCGCCATCCAGCACTTGGCCGGCATGAAGGACTCCAAGGTGATCGTGGCGATCAACAAGGACCCCGAGGCACCGATCTTCTCAGTGGCCGACTACGGCCTGGAGGCCGACCTGTTCCAGGCCGTGCCCGAGCTGGTGCAGTCGCTGTAAGAACGCAAGGCACCGCACCGGGAGGCGGTGCCAACGGGCCCGGGTGAAGTATCCGGGCCCTGGCCAGAGCGGCACACAAGGCATGTGCCCCGGCCCCACCTGGTTCAGAGATGCAGGAGACAGATATGCAGATTTCCATTGGCCGCCGCAGCCTTGCGCTTGCGGCTGTTGTCTTTGTGGCCACCACGGGCGCCAGCGCACCGGCATGGGCCCAGGCCAGCGACTTTCCCACGCGCCCGATCACGCTGATCGTGCCCTTCCCCGCAGGCGGCTCCACCGACCGCCACATGCGCACCCTGGCCGACATCGCGGGCAAGCAGCTGGGCCAGACCATCATCGTGGAGAACAAGCCCGGCGCGGGCGGCACGCTGGGCCCGGGCAACATGTCCCGCACGGCCAAGCCCGATGGCTACACCATCACCCAGTTCCCCATGTCCATGCTGCGCATGGCGCACATGCAGAAGACGGCCTGGAACCCGGTCACGGACTTCACCTACATCATCGGCGTCTCGGGCTACACCTTCGGCTTCACGGTGCGCTCGGACTCTCCCTACAAGAGCTTCAATGAATACATTGCCGCCGCGCGCAAGAGCCCCGGCAAGATCGAGTACGGCTCCACCGGCATAGGCTCCTCGCCCCACCTGCTGATGGAGGAGCTGGCCGAGAACGCCAAGGTCACGCTCAACCACGTGCCCTTCAAGGGCAACGCCGACCTGCAGCAGGCCCTGCTGGGCGGGCACGTGGCCGCGCAAAGCGATGCCTCGGGCTGGGACACCTATGTGGATGGCGGCCAGATGCGCCTGCTCATGACCTTCGGCGAAAAGCGCACCCAGCGCTGGCCCGACGTGCCCACGGCCAAGGAGCTGGGCTATGGCGTGGTCTCCACCTCGCCCTACGGACTGGCCGGCCCCAAGGGCATGGACCCGGCCGTGGTGCGCAAGCTGCACGACGCCTTCAAGAAAGCCATGGATGACCCGCGCCACATCGAGGTGCTCAAGCAGCTGAACCAGGACGCCTGGTACCGCTCCGGCGCCGACTATGCGCAGTGGGTGCGCGAGGCCTATGCCAAGGACAAGGTCCTGATCGACCGCCTGGGCCTGGCCGCCAAGTAGGCCTGTCCTCCAATGCGCCCGCAGGGCCAGGAGGCTGGCGGGCGCAGTCCGCTTGAGATTCGTGAATTCGTGAAACGGAGTCCCTCATGACTGTCTCCCTGCCTTCGCCCGATGCGCCCTTCACCACGCTGGCCGAGCTGATCCGCAGCCACGCGCGCCAGCAGCCGGCCCATGCCGCGCTGCGCGACGACCAGCAGACGCTGAGCTACGCGCAGCTTGACGCCCTCATGGACCGCGTGGCCGCCGCGCTGCAGCGCGACGGCGTGCAGCCTGGCCAGGCCATTGCCATCTGCGCGTTGAACTCGGTGCGCTATGCCGCCCTGTTCCTGGGCGCCCTGCGCGCGGGCGTGGTGGTTGCGCCGCTGGCGCCGTCCTCCACGGCCGACAGCCTGGCCTCCATGCTGCGCGATGCCCAGGCGCGCCACCTGTTCCTCGACAAGGCGGCCCGGGACCTGGTGCCTGCCGACGGCGCCCTGCAATGCATCTCGCTGGACGGCGCCGCGCCCGGCCGTGCCTTTGACGACTGGCTGGCGCCCGAAGGCGCGCAGCCCGCGCCCGTGAGCGTGGAGCCGGCCGCGCCGTTCAACATCATCTATTCCTCGGGCACCACGGGCACCCCCAAGGGCATCGTGCAGTCGCACGGCATGCGCTGGGCCCACATCAACCGGGGCAGCGTCTACGGCTACGGCCCCGAGGGCACGACGCTGCTGGCCACGCCGCTGTACTCCAACACCACGCTGGTGGTGTTCTTCCCCACGCTGGGCAGCGGCGGCTGCGTGGTACTGATGCCTAAATTCGACGCGGCCCGCTACCTGCAGCTGGCCCAGCAGCACCGCGTCACCCACACCATGCTGGTGCCCGTGCAGTACCAGCGCATCATGGCGCTGCCGCAGTTCGGCGAGCATGACCTGTCCAGCTTCCGCGCCAAGTTCTGCACCAGCGCGCCGTTCCGGGCCGAGCTCAAGGCCGACGTGGTGGCGCGCTGGCCCGGCAGCCTGACCGAGTTCTACGGCATGACCGAAGGCGGCGGCACCTGCATCCTCGAAGCCCATCTGCACCAGGACAAGCTGCACACCGTGGGCAGGCCCGCCGAGGGCCATGACATCCGCCTCATCGACGAGGACGGCCGCGAGGTCGCCCCGGGCGAGGATGGCGAGGTCGTGGGCCATTCGGCCAGCATGATGACCGGCTATCACGGCCAGCCTGCCAAGACGCGCGAGGCCGAATGGTTCGACCCCACGGGCAAGCGCTTCATCCGCACGGGCGACGTGGGCCGCTTCGATGCCGATGGATTCCTCACCCTGTTCGACCGCCGCAAGGACATGATCATCAGCGGCGGCTTCAACATCTACCCCAGCGACCTGGAAACCCAGCTGCGCGCCCACCCGGCCGTGGACGACGTGGCCGTGGTCGGCGTGCCCTCCGAGCAATGGGGCGAGACGCCCGTGGCCTACGTGGTGTCGCGCGCGGGGCAGCCGGCCCTGCCCGAGGACATCATGGGCTGGTACAACCAGCGGGCCGGCAAGACCCAGCGCCTGGCGGACCTGCGCTTCATTGCCGAGCTGCCGCGCAGCGCCATCGGCAAGGTGCTCAAGCGCGAGCTGCGCGACCAGTACGCGACGGGGCGCTGAACCGGCGGATGCTTTCTCCAAACGATGTCCACCACGATGTCCACCAAGAGGTACACCCCATGAGCAACGACACCACGATGTCCGAGGTCCGCCGCCAGGTGACGGCCGAGGAATGGCAGACCCGCATCGAGCTGGCCGCCGCCTACCGGCTGGTCGCCCACTTCGGCTGGGACGACCTGATCTTCACCCACATCTCGGCGCGCGTGCCGGGCCAGCCCGACCAGTTCCTGATCAACCCCTACGGCATGCTGTTCGACGAGATCACGGCCTCCAGCCTGGTCAAGGTGGACCACGAGGGCCGGCCGCTGATGGAGACCGAGTACGACGTCAACCCGGCCGGCTTCGTCATCCACAGCGCCATCCACGACGGCCGCCCCGAGGTGCAGTGCGTGCTGCACACGCACACGCGCTACGGCGTGGCCGTCTCGGCGCAGAAGGAGGGGCTGCTGCCCATCTCGCAGCAGTCCATCTTCCCGCTGGCACGCCTGGCCTACCACGACTACGAAGGCGTGGCCCTGCGCGACGACGAGAAGCC
The DNA here is from genome assembly GCF_020523835.1 of Delftia sp. Lp-1. NCBI lineage: Bacteria > Pseudomonadati > Pseudomonadota > Betaproteobacteria > Burkholderiales > Comamonadaceae > Delftia > Delftia sp. Lp-1. Next base: position 836,762 of record NZ_JAJALJ010000003.1, read on the forward strand.
GCGCCTGGTCGATGACCTGGGCGCCAGCAACTTCCTCATCCTGCGCAACCACGGCCTGCTGACCTGCGGCCGCAACGTGGCCGAGGCCGTGCTGGCCATGTACACGCTGGAGTCGGCCTGCCGCATCCAGATCCTGGCGCAGTCGGGCGGCGGCGAGCTCACGCGCATCCCGCAGGACATCATTGCCGACGCGGTCAACCAGTCGCGCCAGGTCACCAAGGGCAAGGGCGCAGGCCTGGCCTGGCCCGGCCTGCTGCGCCGTCTTGATCGAATCGATCCTTCTTACAAGCAATAGCCCCCCTGAGTCGCTGCGCGCCTTCCCCCGTTGCACGGCGCCTCTCTAATCGCTGCGCGAGGGAGGGGGACGACACCCTCGCGGCGGGGCGGCGCGGCCGGCATAGGCCCTTGCTCGGTGTCCCGCGCTGGGGCTGCTGCTGTTTCGCAGGCAGCGAACAGTGCTCAGATTCATGGAGAAATCAATGGGAATTCTGGTCAATATCCACCCGAGCATGGGCGCACCCATCGTCGATTCGCTGCGCGCGCTGGCGCCCGGCGTGCAGGTCTGGGGCCACCGCGAAGAAGCGCCGGCCGACGCGGTCGAGGCCATGCTCGCCTGGAGCCTCAAGCCGGGCGTGCTGCCGGCCTATCCGGGCCTGAAGCTGCTGTGCGCGCCCAGCGCGGGCGTGGACAAGCTGCTGGCCGTGCCCGACCTGCCGGCCGGCCTGCCCGTGGCGCGCACGGTCGATCCGCAGCAGCATGTGGAGATCGCCCAGTACGTGGTCGGCACCGCGCTGCGCCACACGCGCGAGCTGGACCTGTTCGCGCGCCAGCAGCAGGCCGGCGACTGGCTGCGCCGCCCCGTGCGCGCCAGCGCAGACTGCCGCGTGGGCATCCTGGGCCTGGGCGAGGTCGGCCGCTTCGTGGCCGGCGCCATGCAGGCCATCGGCTACCCCGTCGCAGGCTGGAGCCGCAGCGCCAAGAGCATTGCAGGCCTGGCCACGCACAGCGGTGCCGAAGGTCTGAAGCAACTGCTGTCCACCAGCGATATCCTGGTCTGCGCCTTGCCGCTCACGCCCGAGACGCGCGACCTGCTGGACCGCCGAACCCTGTCCCTGCTGCCGCGTGGCGCCTACTTCATCAACGTGGGGCGCGGCGAGCAGGTGGTGGAAGAAGACCTGCTGGCCCTGCTCGACGAAGACCACCTGGCCGGCGTCGCGCTGGACGTGCTGCGTGACGAGCCGCCCCAGCCCGGCAACAAGGCCTGGGGCCATCCCAAGGCCTTTGTCACGCCGCACATCGCGGCCCAGGCCTCGGCCGACACCGTGGCGCGCCAGTGCCTGGAGAACCTGCGCCGCCTGCGCGCGGGCGAGCCGCTGCTCAACCTTGTGGATGTGGCGCGGGGGTACTGAGCCCTTTTTTCCATCCGACGCTGCGCTGTTGCGTGGCGTTTTTTCATCGCCGGGCCGCCCCAAGATGAAAAGCGGCCCCCTTGGGGGCAGCGGACCTTGCGCAGCAAGGGTAGCGTGGGGGCCATTTTTCAACTTAGAAGAACCCAGAGACATCATGCCTTCGACTTCCCGCCGCGGCTTTTTGCAATCGACCGCTGCCGCCGCTGCAGCAGCCACCACCGTGCTGGCCCCCTCGGCCTGGGCCCAGAGCCCCTGGCCCTCCAAGCCCATCCGCATCATCGTTCCCTACACGGCAGGCGGCTTCACCGACCAGATGGCGCGCCTGCTGCAGGTCGGCCTGCAAAAGGCCCTGGGCCAGCCCGTCATCGTGGAGAACAAGCCCGGCGCCAACAGCATCATCGGCGTCGACCAGATCGCCAAGGCCGCGCCGGACGGGCACACCTTCGGCGTGGTCATCGCGGCCTATGCGGCCAACACCACGCTCTATCCCAAGCTGCCCTACAACCCGAAGAAGGACCTGGTCGGCGTCTCGCTCATGGGCGTCTCGCCCCTGGTCGCGGCCGTGGCCATGAATGCGCCCTTCAAGACCACGCCCGAGCTGATCGCCTATGCCAAGGCCAATCCCGGCAAGGTGGGCTTCGGCTCCTCGGGCAGCGGCTCCAGCGCCCACCTGACCACCGAGCTGATGAAGCTGCTCACCAAGACGGACATGGTCCATGTGCCCTACAAGGGCGCCGCGCCCGCGTTGGCCGACCTCATGGGCGGCCAGATCCCGCTGTTCCTGGACCCGCCGCCCAACCTCATCCAGCCCGCGAAGGCCGGCCGCATCCGCCTCATCGGCGTGGCCAGCGACAAGCGCCTGGCCGCGCTGCCCGACGTGCCCACCTTCGTGGAGCAGGGCTACGACGGCCTGCTGGGCAGCACCTGGGCGGCCATGATCGCGCCGGCCGGCGTGCCGCGCGAGATCGTGCAGCGCATGTCTGCCGAGGTGTCGCGCATCATCCGCAGTGCCGAGGTGTCGCAGCGGCTGGAGCAGGTGATGGGGACGTTTGCGGAGGGGTCCACGCCTGAGGAGTGCGATCGGTTCATTGCTGCCGAGACGGAGAAGTGGGGGAGGGTGATTCGGGAGGCGAAGGTGACGGTGGACTAGGTTTTGCTGGTCCGTTGACCCTTTTGTTCGTCGGTCTGTTTTTCTGTTTTTGCCCCTGCCGGGTGGTTGTTTTTCGAGGCCGGGGTTCGGCCCGGCGGCCGACCCGCTTTCTTGTCGCGCGACAAGAAAGCGGGGCAAAGAAGCGCGCCCCGAACTGCCCACGACCCTTCGCTTCGCTGCGGGCGACCTGCGTTGGGCGGGATACGGGGTGCGCCGTGAAACTCGTTGCGCGCTGCGCGCTTCACTCAAACATCACGGCGAGCTAGACAACGAAGCAAGCCTGTCCTTCGGCAGGCTTGCCACCCCGCATCCCGCCCACCGCAGGCGTGGGCAGAAGGGGGGAGGCTGGGGAACAGCCAACAGCCAACAGCCAACAGCCAACAGCCAACAGCCAACAGCCAACCGCCAACCGCCAACCGCCAACCGCCAACCGCCAACCGCCACGACGCAGGTTGCCCCGCAGCGAAGCGAAGGGGTCGCGGACATCCGGGTCGCCTTTTCTTGGCCTACGTTCTTTTGGCGAAGCAAAAGAAGGTAGGTCGGCCGCCGGGCCGAGACCCGGCCTCGAAAAACAACCCCCCGGCAGGGGCAAAAACAATCAAGCAGCCCCCACCCTCCACCGCCTCCTCGGCGCCCTCAACGCATGCCTTTCCCGATAGGCAGCAGGCGCCATCCCCACATACCGCAAGAACACCCGCCGAAACGCCGAGGCATCCCCATACCCGCAGGCCAGCGCCACGGACGGCACGCTCTCCAGCGTGATCTCCAGCAGCACCCGGGCTCGCGCGCAGCGCAGGCGGTGCAGGTGGTCCAGCGGGCTGTGGCCCAGTTCCTGCTGGAAGTGGCGCAGCAGGGTGCGCGGGCTGGTGGATGCCGCGTCCGCGAGGGCCTGCAGATCATAGGGCTGCTCCACGCGCGCCTCCAGCCAGGCGATGGCATGGGCCAGCACGCTGTTGCGTGTGGCGGGAATGCGGCGGTCCTGCAGGGCGGCCCGGGTGGCGCGTTCACGCTGGGCATCGGGCTGCAGCACGGCGGCCAGCGCTGCGGCCAGGTCGTCGCCGAAGGCATGGCGTGTGAGTGCGACGGCCATGGGTGCCAGGGCCTCGGGGTGGGAGGCGCTGAGCCAGGGCCTGTCGTCCACGAAGGGTTGGCCCTCGGCCAGTTCGATGCCCGGGAAGTCCAGGCCGAAGCCGCCCATGAAATACCAGGGCAGGGCCACACGCCGGCCCTGGCAGCGGCCGCCCGCTGCCGCAAACCAGGCGGCGCTGCCCAGCGTGCAGACGGTGAGGCCCTGGTCGAAGGCCGTGGTGATGCGGCGCACGAGGGCCGGATGCGCGGCGACGATGTCGCGGATGGATGGGATGTCAGGGCAGTGCAGCGCGCTCACGAAGACGGCCTGCGCGGGCCCCTCGGCTGCCGCGCCTTCGGCCGCGTGCGGCATGGCGGGCAGGGGCCGGCCCTGGCCATCGACCCAGCGCCAGCCAAAGCGCGGTGCGCGCCGGCCCAGGCGCAGGCTGGCGACCAGGTTGGCGCTGCGCAGCATCTCCACCAGGTGCGCGGCATGGCCGATGGCGCTGTGCTCCAGGCAGGGCAGCTCGATGATGAAGGTCCGTGGCATGGCGGTTCTGGCTCCTCGAATGGCGATTTTGACGTGCCCGTCATACGTGCTTCACTTTTAGCATGGCTGCTTGTGCCACTTTCCAGGACCACGAAGATGCTCCACACCAGCGCCGAGACAAAGCCTTCCTCCTTCCCGCGCACAGGCCTGCGCTCCATCGCCCTGGCCGGGCTGCTGGCCTGTGGCCTGCCACTGGCGGCCAGCGCCCAGGGGCTCGATGCACAGGGCCTGGCGGCCCTGGATGCCGCCATCCAGCCGCTGGCGCCCAAGATGGTGGATTGGCGCCGCGACATCCACCAGCACCCTGAACTGTCGGGGCAGGAAGAACGCACGGCCAAGCTGGTGGCCGATCACCTGCGCCGCCTGGGCATGGAGGTGCAGACCGGCGTGGGCGGCACGGGCGTGGTGGGCGTGCTGCGCGGCGGCCAGCCGGGCAAGACCGTGGCGCTGCGTGCCGACATGGATGCGCTGCCCGTGGCCGAGAAGACCGGCCTGCCCTTTGCCTCCAAGGCCAAGGCCCAGTACATGGGCAAGGAGGTTTCGGTCATGCATGCCTGCGGGCACGATGCCCACGTGGCCATGCTCATGGGCGCGGCCGAGGCGCTGGCCGGCATGCGCGCGAAGCTGCCCGGCACGGTGAAGTTCATCTTCCAGCCCGCCGAGGAAGGCGCCCCGGTGGAGGCCGATGCCCACGGCCATGTGCCCAGCTTCGGCGCCAAGGCCATGGTGGAGGCCGGTGTGCTCAAGGACGTGCAGGCCATCTACGGCCTGCACATCACGGCCAATCTGCCCTCGGGCATGGTGGGCTATCGCAGCGGGCCGCTGATGGCGGGTTCGGACAGCCTGAGCATCCAGGTCGAGGGCCGGGGCGGCCATGGCTCGTCGCCGTGGAATGCGGTCGATCCCATCGTCGCGGCCAGCCAGGTGGTGCTGGGCCTGCAGACCGTGGTCAGCCGCCAGCTCAACATCAGCCTGGAGCCGGCCGTGCTGACGATCGGCTCCATCCAGGGCGGCACGCGCTACAACATCATCCCGGACAACGTGGAGATGCAGGGCACGCTGCGCACCTTCGACGAGGACATGCGCCAGGAGGCGCACAAGCGCATCACCGCCACGGCCGAGCAGATCGCGGCCTCCAGCGGCGCCAAGGCCAAGGTGCGCTTCGGTCCCGTGGCCTATCCGGTGACCACCAACCCTGCCGCACTGACCGAGGCCTCGCTGCCCGCGCTCAAGCTGGCCATGGGCGGCAAGGCCATGGTGATTCCCAAGGTCAGCGGCTCCGAGGATTTCTCGGAATTCCAGAAGGTGGTGCCGGGCTTCTTCTACTTCCTGGGCGCGCCGCCGGCCGGCCAGGACTTTGCCAAGGCACCGTCCAACCACTCGCCGCTGTTCGACATCGACGAGAAGCAACTGCCCACGGGCGCGCGCTCACTTGCCGCGCTGGCCGTGGACTATCTGCAGCGCAACCCATAGTGATTGGACTCCCCTGAGCGGCGGACGCCGCTTCCCGTTGCACGGCGTCCCCTCTCTCGCCGCGCGGGAGGGGGACGGCACCCTCGCTGCGGGGCGGCGCGGCCGGCGTAGGCCCTTGCTCGGTGCCCCTGGCTTGAGATCGAGTCCGTGCGAACCGCGTCGGCTTTATTTGGCGCTAGCGATTGCCGATGGGCCTTTCCACCACCGGGCGATGGCGAGCCGGAACGGCAGCAGCAGCGCCACGCCCAGCACCAGCTTGACGCCCAGGTCGCCCAGGGCCCAGGTCACCCAGGGCTCGGCGGCGCCTGCGAAGGCGATGCTCCAGAACAGGAAGGTGTCCAGGCAGGCGGCCAGCAGCGTGGCCACCAGGGGGGCACGCCACCAGCGGCCTGCACGCAGGCGGTGGAACACGCCGATGTCCAGCCACTGCGAGGCAATGAAGGCCGCGCCAGAGGCCAGCGCGATGCGCGGCGGCGCCAGCACCAGCGAGGCGGCCACGGCCACGGCAAAGCCCACCCAGGCCACGCGCCGGGCCTGCTGCGGGCCGAAGCTGCGGTTGACCAGCTCGCTCACCAGGAAGGCGAACGGATAGGTGATGGCGCCCCAGGTCAGCCAGTCGTTGATGGCGTACTGCACCAGGATGTTGGACGAAAGCACCACCACGCCCATGGCCGCAATGGCGGCCAGCAGCTGGGTGCGCGAGGGGGCGGCGAAACGGTGCGGGCGCGGTGTCATGCTGCGCCACCGGAGCCGCGTGCGCCCGACGAGGGCAGGGGCAGCCCGAGGATGGCGCAGGCCACGGCCTCGCCCACCTTGACGCCGTCCACGCCGGCCGACAGGATGCCGCCCGCGTAGCTGGCGCCTTCGCCGGCAGGGTACAGGCCGCGCGTGTTCAGGCTGTGGAAGTCCGCGCCGCGCTCGATCTTCACCGGCGAGGAGGTACGCGTTTCCACGCCGGTGAGCACGGCGTCGTGCATGTCGTAGCCGCGGATCTTCTTGCCGAAGGCGGGCAGGGCCTCGCGCATGGCCTCGATGGCGTAGGCCGGCAGCACGTGGTGCAGGTTGGTCAGCGTGATGCCGGGCTGGTAGGAGGGCTCGACCTCGCCCAGCGCGGCCGATTCCTTGCCCGCGATGAAGTCGCCCACCAGCTGGCCCGGCGCGTTGTAGTTGCGTCCGCCCAGCAGGTAGGCCTTGGTCTCCAGCTGGCGCTGCAGCACGATGCCCGACAGCGGGTGCAGCTCGCCGTCCTTGAGGTCTTCCACGCCATGGGTCTTGCCGTCGAAGGCCCAGGCAAAGCTCTTGGCATCGCGCGGATAGTCGGAGGGGTCGATGGCGCAGACCATGCCGGCGTTGGCATTGCGCTCGGCACGCGAGTACTGGCTCATGCCGTTGGTGACCACGCGCTCGGGCTCGCTGGTGGCCGCCACCACGGTGCCGCCCGGGCACATGCAAAAGCTGTAGACCGCCCGCCCGTTGCTGGCGTGGTGCACCAGCTTGTAGTCGGCCGCACCCAGCAGCGGGTGGCCGGCATGCCTGCCCCAGCGCGCCCGGTCGATCAGGCCCTGCGGATGCTCGATGCGAAAGCCCACCGAGAACGGCTTGGCCTCCATGTGCACGCCGCGTTCGTAGAACATGGCGAAGGTGTCGCGCGAGCTGTGGCCCAGTGCCATCACGGCATGGTCGGTCTCCAGCCACTGGCGCTCGCCGCTGTCCTGGTCCAGCACCTCCAGGGCGGTGAGATGGCGGTCCTCGCCCTCGCCCTCGATGCGCATGTCACACACGCGCTGGCCGAAGCGGATCTCGCCGCCCAGGCGGATGATTTCCTCGCGGATGCCCTCGACGACCTTCACCAGCTTGAAGGTGCCGATGTGCGGGTGCGCGGCATAGAGGATCTCGGGCGGTGCGCCGTGGGTGACGAACTCCTGCATCACCTTGCGGCCCAGGTGGCGCGGGTCCTTTATCTGGCTGTAGAGCTTGCCGTCGGAGAAGGTGCCTGCGCCGCCTTCGCCGAACTGCACATTGGACTCGGGCACCAGCTCGCGCTTGCGCCACAGGCCCCAGGTGTCCTGGGTGCGCTCGCGCACCGAGCGGCCGCGCTCGATCACGATGGGCCTGAAGCCCATCTGCGCCAGCACCAGGGCCGCAAAGATGCCGCAGGGCCCGAAGCCCACCACCACGGGCCGGCGCTGCAGGTCGGCAGGCGCCTGGCCCACGGCATGCCAGCGCATGTCTGGCGTGGGGTTCACATGGGCATGGCTGGAGAACTGCTCCAGCAGTGCGGCTTCCTGGCTCTCGTCGGCCAGCGTCAGGTCCACGATGTAGACCGCCAGCAACTCGGACTTGCGCGCATCGAAGCTGCGCTTGTGCACGTGCACGGAGGCAATGGCCTCCTCGGCAATGCCCAGCTGGCGCGCGGCCAGGGCGCGCAGCGGCTCCAGGGGCAGATATTCGGTGTGGCTGTCGGGGTGGTATTGCACCGCCGACAGGGGCAGTTTCAGTTCAGAGACGCGGATCATGGCTTGTACCTATCAAGCAGAGGGCCGGCGATGGTAAGCCAAAGTGGGCGACCGCACAGGCTGCGGGCCGCACAGCCTTGGGGTGTGCTCGGGTTCGGATTTTCCGCCAGATATTCCTGGTCCTGGTGCCGTCCCGGTCCGGGCACGGACCTTGCATGCAGGGCCGGCCATCCGCGAGCGGGGTCCTTCAGTCCCGCTCTGATGGGGTGGCTGCATCTGCGCGAAGTGGTGGTGGAACGGATGTAAGCTCGCGGCAAGCCTGCGGGCGGGTGCTGCCCCAGGTGAACAAGATCAACGCATTCCACGCACCACAAGGAGACATTTCATGAAGCAACCCCCTTCCAGGCAACGCCTGCCTGCATGGCAGTGGATCGGCCTTGCGGCCGCCACGCCGCTGTTCCTCGCATCGTGCGGAGGCGGTGGCAATGGCGGATCGGGCCAGGACGACCTGGCCGCCTGTGCCATCACCTCGGGCGATGGCAGCGTGGTCGTGGGCTCGGGCCTGCCCGGCGATCCGGCCGCACCCGAACCCTCGTCGGGCTACCGCCTCGGCAAGAAGGCCCTGCACACCTCCAAGTACATGGTGGTCACGGCCAACCCGCTGGCGTCCAAGGCCGGTTGCGAGGTGCTCAAGTCCGGCGGCTCGGCCGTGGATGCGGCCGTGGCCGTGCAGATGGTGCTGGGCCTGGTGGAGCCGCAGTCCAGCGGCATCGGCGGTGGCGCCTTCATGCTCTACCGCGATGCAGCCACGGGCAAGGTCGTGGCCTATGACGGCCGCGAGACCGCGCCGGCCGCCGCCACGGAAAACTACCTGCGCTACGTGGACGACACCGCCGACCAGACCGCGCCCAAGCCCTCGGCGCGCGCCAGCGGCCGCTCCATCGGCACGCCGGGCCTGGTGCGCATGCTGGAACTCGCGCACAAGGACTACGGCAAGACCGCCTGGCCCCAGCTGTTCAATTCGGGCATCGACCTGGCCAGCAAGGGCTTTCCCATCAGCGGTCGCATGGCTGCGGCGCTGGACGGCTCCAAGGTGGAACTGGCGCGCGACGCCGACGCCGCCAAGCTCTACTTCGATGCCCAGGGCAAGCCGCTGGCGCTGGGCGCCAAGTTCGTCAACCAGCCCTATGCCGACACGCTGCGCAGCATCGCCACGGGCGGTGCCGATGCCTTCTACCGTGGCGACCTGGCCCAGGCCATCGTCAGCAAGGTGGGCGTGACGCAGACCGTCTCGGACGGCGCACCCATCACCCCCGGCAAGACCACGCTGCAGGATCTGGCCAGCTACGAGGCCAAGCGCCGCGAAGCCGTCTGCACCACCTACCGCGCGCGCTACATGGTCTGCAGCATGCCGCCGCCGTCGTCGGGCGGCATCGCCGTGGCCCAGGCCATGGGCATTCTGGAGAACTTCGACCTCAAGGCCTATGCGCCCACGGCCATCGATGGCGAGGGCGGCAAGCCTTCGGTGATGGGCGTGCACCTGGTCAGCGAAGCCCTGCGCCTGGCCTATGCCGACCGTGACAAGTACGTGGCCGACACCGACTTCGTGTCCCTGCCCGGCGGCTCGCCGGCCCTGATGCTGGACAAGAGCTACCTGCGCCAGCGCGCCGCCCTCATCTCCACCACCAAGAGCATGGGCACGGCCCAGGCAGGCAACTTCGGCACGCCTTCGCAGGGCGTGGTCGATGTCAAGGAGGCCGGCACCACGCACATGAGCATCGTCGATGCCAAGGGCAACGCACTGAGCATGACGACCACGGTGGAGTCCAGCATGGGCTCCTTCCACGTCACGCGCGGCTTCGTGCTCAACAACCAGCTGACCGACTTCGCGGCCATCCCCAGCACCACCGAAGGCCCGGTCGCCAACCGCGTGCAGCCGGGCAAGCGTCCGCGCAGCTCCATGGCGCCCACGCTGGTGTTCGACCTGAAGACCGACGGCACCGCCGGCGACTTCAAGATGGCCACCGGCTCGCCGGGCGGCAGCACCATCATCCAGTACGTGACCAAGACCCTGGTCGGTGCGCTGGACTGGGGTCTGGATGCGCAGCAGGCCACGTCGCTGGTGGACTTCGGCGCGGCCAACAGCCCGACCACCAACGTGGGCGGTGAGCACCCCAACATCAACACGGCCAATGGCGGCAACGACGATCCGCTGGTCAGCGGCCTGCGGGCCCTGGGCCATGTGGTGTCCATCAGTGCGCAGTCCAGCGGCATCGGCACCATCTTGCGGGTGCAGCGCAATGGGCAGGCGCAGCTGGAAGGTGGGGCTGATCCGCGCCGTGAAGGGCTTGTTCTGGGCGATACCGTTCGCTGATTTTGGTCTGATGATTGACTGAGGAAGGCGCTGCTGGCAGGGATGCTGGTGGCGCTTTTCTTTTATGGGGTCCATAGCCTACCCCCGGCAGGGACAAAAAACATCCCTGAATGGCAGCCGCTCTGAGGGCATACGCCCCGTAACTGTCACGTCAAAGACATGCCCCAATCACCGCGATGCGCACAAAAAGCAGCCCACAAACTCTGCAAACCAAGTAACCACGTCACCCTCCGCTATAGAGTTCCACTCCCCGCACCCACGCTGCGCGTTTTCCCCAGACGCCCCAACGCTACGGGCTTGCCCGAATCCATGGTTGGCATGCATCCATCTAAATTGAACAGCAGCAAGTTCGATGGTCGTGAGCCTCTGAGGGAGATGGAAATGCAAAGACGAGTGTTTGGCGCATGGATGTGCGCATCGGTCCTGATGACGGGCGCAGCATGGGCGCAGGACAGCTATCCCAGCCGCCCCATCAGCCTGGTCGTGCCCTACGGCGCGGGCGGCGTGACCGACGTGGTGGCGCGTGCGCTGGCCCAGGGCATGGGCAAGCAGCTGGGGCAGACCGTGGTGATCGAGAACAAGCCCGGCGCAGGCGCGTCCATGGGCGTGATGGAGATGCGCACGGCCAAGCCCGATGGCTACCGCCTGACGCTGGCGCCCGTGAGCATCTTCCGCCAGCCCCACATCCAGAAGGTGCAGTACGACCCGGTGCGCGATCTCAGCTACATCGCCACCTATATGACCTATGACTTCGTGCTGGCCGTGCCCCAGGACTCGCCGTTCAAGACGGTGCAGGATCTGGTCGAGTTCGCCAAGAAGAATCCGGGCGCCGTGGACTACGGCACGCCGGGCAAGTTCACGGCTAACCACGTGGTGATGGCGCTGCTGGAGCAGGCCACGGGCGCACGCTTCACGCATGCGCCCTTCAAGGGGGATGCCGAGGCGCTGAACTCGCTGATGGCCGGCCACATCAAGTCCGGCGTGTACGCCAACACGGTGCTGCCGTACCTGAGCTCGGGCAAGCTGCGCGCCCTGGCCTCGGCCTCCGAGGTGCGGCCCGAGGCCTTTGCCAACGTGCCCACGTTCCGCGAGGCCGGTTATGCCTTCGATGTGCCCTCGCCCCTGGGCATTGCCGGGCCGCGCGGCCTGCCGCCAGAGATCGTGCGCAAGCTCGAAGCCGCCATCAAGGCCGCCATGGACGACCCGGCCTTCCGCCAGGTCGTCGGCAACTACGGCGTGCGCACGCAGTTCCGCGGCAGCCAGGAGTACACGGCGTTCGCCAGGAAGGCGTTCGAGGACGAGAAGAAGATCGTGCAGAACATAGGCCTGGAGGATTGAGGCCGCTACGCGGGCGGCAGCCCGGCCATGGCCCGCAGGTCCACCAGCCGGTCGTACTCGGCCGCCGTGACCAGCCCCAGCGCCACGGCCGCCTCGCGCGGCGCAATGCCGCGTGCCATGGCCTCGCGCGTGATGCGTGCCACGGCGTCATAGCCCAGCACCGGGTTGAGCGCGGTGGCCTGCAGCAGCGAGTGGCTGACCTGCTGCTCCAGCCGCTCCGTGTGTGCCTGCAGGCCGGCCACCAGCTTCTCGGAAAACACGCGGCTGGCGTCGCCCAGCGCGCGCATGGCGCGCAGCAGGTGGTGGATCAGCACGGGCTTGGCCACGTTGAGCTCGAAGTGCCCGGCCGAGCCCGCCAGTGTGACGGTGAGGTGGTGGCCCATGGCCTGGTAGGCGGCCTGGACCACGACCTCGGCCACGGTCGGGTTGCGCTTGCCCGGCATGATGGAGGAGCTCAGCCCATCGTCGGGAAACACCAGCTCCCCCAGGCCGCAGCGCGGGCCTGAGCCCAGCAGGCGGATGTCGTTGGCCATCTTGGCCAGCGAACCGGCCACCACGTTGAGTGCGCCCGAGACCTCGATGAGCGCATCGTGCGCGGCCATGCCTTCGAACTTGCAGGGATTGGGCGTGACCGCCAGGCCCGTGAGCGCCTGTATCTCCTCGCAGAAGACCCGGTCGAATCCGGCCGGCGCGTTGAGCCCCGTGCCGGCCGCCGTGCCGCCCTGGGCCAGGCTCCACAGCCGGGGCTGGGTGTCCCGCAGCCGGTCCATGCCGTGGCCCACCTGGTGGGCGAATGTCTCGAAGCTCTGGCCCAGCGTCATGGGCACGGCGTCCATCAGGTGCGTGCGCGCCACCTTGAGCACGCCGGCAAAGGCCAGGGCGCGTTCCTGCAGGCGCTGCTGCAGCCGCTCCAGGGCGGGCAGCAGGTGGTCGCGCAGCTCCAGCGCCGTGGCCAGGTGCATCACCGTGGGAAAGCTGTCGTTGGACGACTGCGATGCATTGGCATGGTCGTTGGGGTGGACCGGGCTGCGCGTGCCCGGGGGCTGGCCCAGCATCTGGTTGGCGCGGTTGGCGATGACCTCGTTGGCATTCATGTTGGTCTGCGTGCCCGAGCCCGTCTGCCAGATGGTCAGCGGGAAATGCGCGTCCAGCAGGCCGTCGCGCAGTTCGGTGGCCGCGGCCTCGATGGCTGCGCCGCGCTCGTCGTCCAGCACGCCCAGGCGCCGGTTGGCGCGCGCTGCCGCCAGCTTCTGCAGCCCGAAGGCGCGGTACAGGCCCTGCGGAAAACGCTCCTCGCCAATGGTGAACAGCTCCAGCGCGCGCTGGGTCTGCGCGCCCCAGAGTCGGTCGGCAGGGATGTGGACGGGGCCGAAGGCATCGTGCTCGATGCGGGTATGAGCTTGGGTCGGTGCCTGGGCCTGGGTGCGTGTCTGGTCCATGGGCTCAGTCCAGCGAGATCTTCGCGTCGGCCGCCACCTTGCGCCAGCGCTCCACCTCGGCGGCCGTGTGGCGGGCCAGGGCTTCGGGGGCGTATTGATCTGCGGGCAGCAGGCGTATGCCCTGGGCGGCCATCCTGTCGGTCCAGGCCTTGTCGGCCAGCGCCTTGGTATAGGCCTGGTAGACCTTTTGCACCACGTCGCGCGGCGTGCCCTTGGGCGCGTAGATGCCGTACCAGGTGGCGGTCTCGAAGCCGGGCAGCAGCTTCTGGCCCAGCGCTGCCGCGCCCGGGAACTGGGGCATGGGCTTGTCCGAGGTGAGGGCGATGGCGCGGATGCGCTCGCCCGCCAGCTGGGGCAGGGCGGTGTTGGTCTGGTCGAACATGGCATCGACCTGGCCCGAGATCACATCGGTCATGGCCGGTGCCGCGCCCTTGTAGGCCACCTGGGTGATCTCCATCTGCGCGCGGCTGGCGAACAGCGCCGCCACCAGGTGCGAGGTCGATCCCACGCCCGCGTTGCCGAAGTTCAGCCGGCCCGGGTTCTGCTTGCCGAAGGCCACCAGCTCCTCTGCCGTCTTGTACGGGGAGTTCTTGCCCACCAGCAGCACCAGCGGCGTGTCGGGGAAGCGGAACACCGCCTCGAAGTCCTTGACCGGGTCATAGGCCAGCTTCTTGTACAGCGACGGCGCCGCGCCCATGTAGCCCATGTGGCCGACCAGGAAGCTGTAGCCGTCGGGCGCCGAGCGCGCCGCCTTGGCCGCGCCGATGGTGCCGCCCGCGCCCGGAACGTTCTCGATGATGATCTGCTGGCCCAGCTGGGTGCTGGTGCGCTGGGCGATGTCGCGCGCCATGGCGTCCGTGGGGCCGCCGGCCGCGAAGGGCACGATCCAGGTCAGCGGCTTGGCGGGGTAGCCGCCCTGGGCGTGCGCGGCCAGGGCGAAGGTGGTGGCGGCCAGGGCAAGGGCCAGGCGTGGCAGGCGGGGAAGATGGAAAGGCATGGTGTTGTCTCCTGTAGTGCTGTGTTCTGTCCTGGGCCGGGGTGTCAGCGGCCGCTGGCTGTATGGGCGCGCGACAGCGCAAGGGCGCGGTCCACCATCTGCGGGGCCTCGCCCAGGTAGTTGCGCGGGTCGGTGAGGCGCTGCAGCGCCGCGCGGTCGAAATGGGCCGTGACTTCGGGCAGGCGGGCCAGCGCATCGGCCAGCGTGCCGCCCTCGGCGTTGACGCTGCGGCAGGCGGCATAGACGATGTCGTGCGCCTGCTGGCGGCCCGTGTGCGGGGCCAGGCCCATCATCACGGCCTCGGCCACGATCAGGCCGTCGGTCATGTCCAGGTTGCGGGCCATGCGTTCGGGATCGACGATGAGGCCGCCCAGCATGAAGCGCGCCTGGTGCAGGGCGCCAGCCGAGAGCACGAAGCTCTCGGGCAGGGCCACCCATTCGGCGTGCCAGGGGCCGGTGGCGCGCTCCAAGTCCTGGACCATGGCGTCCAGCATCAGGCCCGCATGCTGGCGCACGGCCTTGGAGGCGGCCAGCATCAGCTCGCTGGAGATGGCGTTGCGCTTTTGCGGCATGGTGCTGCTGGCGCCGCGCCCGGTGACGAAGGGCTCGAACACCTCGCCGAACTCGGTGGAGGACAGAAGCATCACGTCGTAGGCGATCTTGCCCAGCGAGCCGGTGACCAGGGCCAGGAAATTCACCGCTTCGGCCAAGCCGTCGCGCGCTACATGCCAGGTGGTGGCGGGCACGCCCAGGCCCAGTTCTTCCATGAGCAATTGCTGCACTTCCAGGCCCCGGCCGCTCAGCGAGGCCAGCGTGCCTGCCGCCCCCGCGAACTGGCCCACCAGCACGCGCGGGCGCAGTTCCTTCAGGCGCTGGGCATGGCGGTCGAACATGGCCAGCCAGATGGCGGCCTTGTAGCCGAAGGTGATGGGCAGGGCGTGCTGCAGGTGCGTGCGGCCGGCCATGGGCGTGTCGCGGTGGCGTTCTGCCAGGTCGGCCAGGATGGTGCGCAGCGCGGCGATGTCGGCATCGACCAGGTCCAGCGCATCGCGCACCTGCAGCACGGTGGCCGTGTCCATGATGTCCTGGGTGGTGGCGCCCCAGTGGATGTAGCGGCCTGCGTCGCCGCACTGTTTCACCAGCTGGTGCACCAGCGGCAGGATGGGGTAGCCGACAATGTCGGTTTCCTTGCGCAGCAGCTCGAAGTCCAGCGCGTCGAGGCTGCAGCGCTGCGCGATCTCGTGTGCGGCCTCGGCCGGAATCACGCCGCAGCGGCCCTGGGCGCGCGCCAGCGCGACCTCGACCTCGATGTAGCGCGACACCAGCGCGCTGTCGGCGAAGATGGCGCGCATGGCGGGGGTGCCGAAGGCGTCGCGGAACAGCAGCGAATCGATGGCGGTGCTGGAGGTGAAGGACGGAAGGGTCATGGTGCGCAATTGCGATTAAGTTCGGACATATAGTTATTTTTATTTATGTACGTACATTACGAACATCCGGGTTTGCCTGGGGTGAGGGCCTGCGCCCATGGCTGAGACACGCTATGCCCAGGTGGCGCGCGACCTGTCCGAGCGCATTGCCTCGGGTGAATACGCCGTGGGCGCCCTGCTGCCCACCGAGCTGGAGCTGTGCGACCGCTATGGCGTGAGCCGCCACACCGTGCGCGCGGCGATTGCCGAGCTGCAGCAGTCAGGGCTGGTATCGCGGCGCAAGAAGGTCGGCACGCGCGTGGAGGCGGCGCAGCCCCATGCGCACTACCGCCAGGCGCTGACCTCGCTGGAGGACCTGGTGCAGTTCGGCGCCACCCATGTGCGCGAGGTGCGGCGCATCGAAGAGGTGGTGCTGGACCAGGACCTGGCCGCCGAACTGGACTGCCCGGCCGGCAGCCGCTGGCTGGCCATCTGCAGCCTGCGCCGCGACGGCGCCGCGCCGCACCTGCCCATTGCCTGGACCGTGGTCTATGTGGATGCGCAGCGCTTTGATACGCAGGAGCTGGCCGAGCGCGTGCGCGCCGCGCCCGAGTTGCTGGTCAGCAGCCTGCTGGAGCAGCAATACGGCCTGCGCATCGCGCGGGTGCGGCAGGCCGTGGTGGGGGCGCTCATTCCGGATGCGCTGTCGGAGGAATTGCAGGCCCCGGCCGGCTCAGCGGCGCTGAAGATCGTGCGCCGCTACCTGGATACCGATGGGGAGTTGATGGACCTCAGCGTGACCTTGCACCCGGCCAGCCGCTACACCTTGCATACGCAGCTGGACCGGGATCTGGCGAGCGTCTAGCCGTTGGCGTTGGCAGCTTCCGAGCCCTGCTCTGCGAGGAAGCCGCCGCTCTGGTGCGACCACAGCTTGGCGTAGATGCCGCCAAGCTCCAGCAGTTGCTGGTGCGTGCCCTGCTCGACGATGTGGCCCTGGTCCATGACGATGAGCCGGTCCATGGCCGCGATGGTCGACAGGCGGTGGGCGATGGCGATCACGGTCTTTCCATGCATGAGGCTGTCCAGGCTTTGCTGGATGGCCGCCTCGACCTCGCTGTCCAGCGCGCTGGTGGCCTCGTCCAGCAGCAGGATGGGCGCGTCCTTGAGCATGACGCGCGCAATCGCCACGCGCTGGCGCTGGCCGCCCGACAGCTTGACGCCGCGCTCACCCACCTGGGCGTCATAGCCGCCACGGCCCTTGAGGTCGGTCAGTGTGGCGATGAAGTCCGAGGCCTCGGCCTTTTGCGCGGCGGCCAGCATTTCCTGCTCGGTCGCGTCGGGGCGGCCGTAGAGGATGTTGTCGCGCATGGAGCGGTGCAGCAGCGAGGTGTCCTGCGTGACCATGCCCACGGCGCCGCGCAGGCTGTCCTGCGTGACGGTGCGGATGTCCTGGCCGTCGATGGTGATGCGCCCGCCCTGGGCTTCATGGAAGCGCAGCAGCAGGTTCACCAGCGTGGACTTGCCCGCGCCCGAGCGGCCGATCAGGCCGATGCGCTCGCCGGCGCGGATGTGCAGGTTCAGGTGGTCGATCACCTGCTTGCCGCCGTCCTTGTAGGCAAAGCTCAGGTCCTCGAAGGCGATGGCGCCGTGCGTGACCTGCAGCGGCCTGGCGTCGGGTGCGTCCACGATGGTGCGCGGCTTGGTCAGCGTAAGGATGCCGTCCTGGATGGTGCCCACGTTCTCGAACAGGCCCGTCATCTGCCACATCACCCAGTGCGAATAGCCCATCAGGCGCAGCGCCATGGCGATGATGGCCGCCACCACGCCTGCGCTGGCCTGTCCGGCCGACCACAGGTACAGCGCCGTGCCCGCCGAGCCCACCAGCAGCATCGTGATCATCAGATGGTTGACGATCTCGAACTGGCTGACCAGCCGCATCTGCGCATAGCCCGTGGACTTGAAGGCCTCCATGGCGTTGCGCGCGTATTCGGCCTCGCGGCGCGTGTGGGCGAACAGCTTGACGGTGGCGATGTTGGTGTATGCATCGGTCACGCGGCCCGTCATCATGGAGCGTGCATCGGCCTGCTCCTTGCCGATCTTGCCCAGGCGCGGAACGAAGTAGCAGCAGGCGCCGATGTAGGCGGCCAGCCACAGCGCAAACGGAATCATCAGCCGCCACTCGAAGCTGGCCGCCAGGATCAGGATGCCGATCATGTAGACGCTCACGCCCACCAGCACATCGACCACCATGAACACCACTTCGCGCACGGAAAGCGCGGTCTGCATGATCTTGGTGGTGATGCGGCCCGCGAACTCGTCCGCATAGAACGACATGCTCTGGCCCAGCATCAGCCGGTGGAACACCCAGCGCAGCCGCATCGGGAAGTTGATGGCCAGCACCTGGTGCATCACCGCCGTGTGGAAGGCCAGCAACAGCACGCTGGACAGCAGGACGGCGGCAATGCCCCACACCGTGCCGCGCTGCTGCTCCCAGAAACCGGCTGGCGACACCGTGGACAACCAGTCCACCACATGGCCCATGAGGGCGAACAGCGCCGCCTCGTAGACGGCCAGCAGCGCCGAGGTGCAGGTCAGCAGCGCGATCCAGCCGCGCATGCCTTGCGTGCAGGCCCAGATGAAGGCAAAAAAGCCCTTGGGAGGGACCATGGGCTCGACGCTGGGATAGGGCGGAACGCGTTTTTCAAAGAAACCGAACAAGATTTTTTTACTCCTTGGTCAGACCATCGTAGGCCAGAGTCGGGTTTGCCCGATGCGCGTTCAGCATGACCTTGGGCCGCAACATGTTTTGTAAGAAATCTCCACACAACTGTCATACGCGTGGGTTCGCGCCCGGATTTCAGTGCAGGGGGAACACGGCGCCGTGGGGGAGATTGTCCGCGTCCGGGGCCGCTTCGTTGTGCGCGAACGGGGAATGCTGCATGCCGCTGGCGGCAACAAAAAAGGCCTCTTGCGAGGCCTTGTGTTTCATGCTGCAGTGCACTGCAGCGGACGGGGTTTGCCGCCGTCAGGCCGGCAGAAAGCCTTCCACCGACAGGTAGCGCTCGCCCGTGTCGTAGTTGAAGCCCAGCACCTTGGCGCCTGCGGGCAGCTCGGGCAGCTTTTGCGCAATGGCGGCCAGCGTGGCGCCCGAGGAGATGCCGACCAGGATGCCTTCCTCGCGGGCCGAGCGGCGTGCGTACTCGCGCGCGGGTTCGGCCTCGACCTGGATCACGCCGTCCAGCAGGCTGGTGTCTAGGTTCTTGGGCACGAAGCCTGCGCCAATGCCCTGGATGGGGTGGGGCGAGGGCTGGCCGCCCGAGATCACGGGCGAGGCGGCAGGCTCCACGGCAAAGACCTTGAGCTGGGGGAACTTGGCCTTGAGCACCTTGGCCACGCCGGTCAGGTGGCCGCCCGTGCCCACGCCGGTGATCAGCACATCCAGGCCTTCGGGGAAGTCGGCCAGGATTTCCTGGGCCGTGGTGCGCACATGCACGTCGATGTTGGCGGGGTTCTCGAACTGTTGGGGAATCCAGGCGCCAGGCGTCTGGCTGGCCAGTTCCTGGGCGCGGGCGATGGCGCCCTTCATGCCCTTTTCCTTGGGCGTGAGGTCGAAGCTGGCGCCGTAGGCCAGCATCAGGCGGCGGCGCTCGATGCTCATGCTCTCGGGCATGACCAGCACCAGCTTGTAGCCCTTGACGGCGGCCACCAGGGCCAGGCCCACGCCGGTGTTGCCGCTGGTGGGCTCGATGATGGTGCCGCCGGGCTGCAGGGCGCCGGACTTCTCGGCGTCCTCGACCATGGCCAGGGCGATGCGGTCCTTGATGGAGCCGCCGGGGTTGCCACGCTCGGACTTGATCCACACATTGGCACCGGCGCCGAACAGGCGGTTGATGCGCACATGGGGCGTGTTGCCAATCGTTTGCAGGATGTTGTCAGCTCTCATCGGACCTCCGCGATTTTGGGGTGGTGGTTGGACAGTCGGGGGTGGCGCGCAGACACTGCGCGAAAACCAGGCATTCATTGTGCACGCAGCTGTTCTATGCATGGGCTATATCGATATGGCCTGGACGGCTAACATCGCCGCATGAATCTACGGTTCCTGGAAACCTTTGTCTTGCTGGCCGAGCTGCGCAATTTCCGCATGACGGCCGAGCGGCTGTACACCACGCAGGCCGCCGTCTCCAGCCGCATCGCCACGCTGGAGCAGGAGTTCGGCGTGCGCCTGTTCGACCGTGGCGTGCGCGAGGTCACGCTGACGGCCGACGGCGCCAAGGCCCTGGTCCATGCCGAGCGCATGCTGCGCCTCATGCGCGAGATGCGCGAGGACATGCTGGACAAGCAGGCCTATGCCGGCGTGATCCGCATCGGCGCCATCGAGTCCATCGTGCACAGCTGGTTTCCCGATTTCCTGGCGCTGCTGCAGCAGCGCTATCCGCGCCTGCAGGTGGAGATCGCCTGCGACACCACGCTGCACATGTCCGATCAATTGGTGAAGGGCCAGCTGGACCTGTCGCTGCAGGCCAAGCCCGTGACGGCGGCCGGCGTGGGCCATCTGTCGCTGGGTGAATTTCCCATGGCCTGGGTGGGCAGCCCCAAGCTGGGCATTGGCGACGAGACCCTGAGCCTGGCCGAGCTGGCGGCCTTTCCCATCATGTGCTTTGCGCGCGGCTCCGAGCCGTATGCGGTGATCGAGCAGTTGTTCTCCACAGAAAGCAGCGCCTCGGTGCACCTGAACTGCATTGCCTCGGTGGCGACCATGATCCGCGTGGTCTGCGACGGCCTGGGCGTGGCCGCCGTGCCGCCGGCCATCATCCAGCGCGAGCTGGCCGAGCAGCGCCTGCGCCTGCTGCGCGTGGACCGTGAGTTCCCCTCGCTGCCGCTGGTGGCCTGCTTTCGCAATGACCACCAGAACCCGCTGACCGAAGTGGTGGCGCGCGCGGCCGAGGAGACCGCCGCCGCCTTTGCGCTGAACCACGGCCAGGCCGTGGCGCGGCTGCCGGGCAGCGGCCTGGGCGGCTAGGCCCGAGGCCGCCTGGTCGATCAGCCCTGCGCCGAAGCCAGCAGCTGCTCCACGGCCAGGGCCACGGACAGCAGTCGCCGGTCCTGCCCGCCGAGGCCGGCCAGGCTCAGGCCCACGGGCGCCTCGCCTGCGCGGTGGCAGGGCAGGGAGATGGCGCAGCCGTCGAGGAAGTTGATCAGCGTGGGGTTGCGCAGGATCAGGCCGTTGGCGCCGAAGTAGGCTTCGTCGCTCTGCGTGAGGTCGGCGATCTTCGGGGCGACCACGGGCACGGTGGGCATGACGATCAGGTCATGGTCGGCCATCTGGGCGCTGACGGCGGCAATCCACTGCCTGCGGCGTGCCAGCAGGTCGATGTAGTCGGCCGCGCTGATGTCCTTGCCGCGCAGGATGCGCGTGCCCACGCGCGGGTCGTACTCGGACAGGCGCGTGGCGATGTGGTGGCGGTGCCAGGCCCAGGCCTCGGCGGCCGTGAAGCCGCCCTTGGAATTGATGTCGGCCAGCTCGCCGAAGGGCGCGACCACGGCATGGGTGATGTGGGCGCCCGCCTGCGACAGCAGGGTCAGCGTGCGCTCCCAGGCGGCGGCCACGGTAGCGTCCATGCCGTCCAGCACCACGTTGGTGGGTGCCAGCAGGCGCAGGCCCTGCAGCGGCGCGGCATGCAGCTCGCCCAGCGGCTCGCTGGAGAGGATGGCGTCCAGCGTGGCGCAGCAGCGCACGCTGGGCGCCAGCGGGCCGATGGAGTCCAGGTTGGCCGACAGCGGCAGCACGCCTTCCATGCTCACGCGGCGCGCCGTGGGCTTGAAGCCCGTGAGCCCGCACAGCGCCGAAGGAATGCGCACCGAGCCGCCCGTGTCCGAGCCGATGGCTGCCATGGCCATGCCATCGGTGACCGAGATGGCCGCGCCCGAGGACGAGCCGCCCGGGATGCGGCCGCCGTCCTCGTCACGCTGCCAGGGATTGCGCGGCGTGCCGTAGTGCGGATTGATGCCCAGGCCCGAGTAAGCAAACTCGGTCATGTTGGTCGTGCCCACGATGACGGCGCCGGCCTGGCGCAGGCGCTGCACCACTTCGGCCGTGCGCTGCGCGGGCGGTGCGTCGGCCAGCAGGCGCGAGCCGCCCAGCGTGGGAAAGCCGGCGATGTCGAACAGGTCCTTGACCGAGACCGGCAGGCCCTCGATGGGCGAGCGCGCCAGGCCGGCCGCACGCAGTACGTCGCTGGCGCGGGCCTCGGCCAGGGCCGCGCCCTGGAACACGCGCGTGAACACCTTGGGGCCTTCCCCCGACATGGTGCGGGCCAGGGCCTGCTCGGTCAGCTGCACCGAGGTGGTTTCGCCGCCATGCAGGCGCTGTGATGCCAGTTCCAGGCTGGGCAGGGGGAGGGCTTGGGTCATGTGGGAAGTCCTGTGGGTGAAGGCGGGCGTGGGCGGATCGGAGTCGCGGCTCAGGCCACGACGTCCAGCAGTTCGCTGCGGTAGCTGTGGCGGATGGAACGCTGGCTGCGGGGATCGTACAGCTCCATGGAGAACTGCGTCGAGGGGCGGATGCCACCGATGGCGCCCACCGTGCCGCAGGTCATGCCGCAGCCTGCGGGCAGCAGATCCTTGCCGCCCGTGAAGCCTGCGATCAGGTCCTGGGGCGTGCGCAGGCTGGCCAGCGTGCCTTCCTGGTAGAGCACCTCGCGGCCGTCTTCCACGATCCACGAGCGCACGACCAGCTCATCCCAGTGGCCGGCCACGTCGGCAAAGCGCCAGGCCTGGGTGGCCACGGGCTTGACGCAGGCCTGCTTGGAAAAGGCCACGCTGTAGGCTTCCAGCTTGCGGTCCGTGTGGTCGGAGGCCAGGCTCACGAACATTTCGCCTTCGTGCGTGAACACGAAGACCTCGACCTCGCCCGAGGAGTCCGGGCCCAGCACCTGCAGCGCGCTGCGCTGGCTCAGCTGGTTGCTGGAGATGCGGTAGTACAGCGGCACGGCGCTGGGGCGCGGGATGCCGATGGCGGCGAGCTCCTCGATGTGGTGCTCGATGGCCTCGCGGTCGCGGCCGGCCCAGCCAGCGACGATCAGGGTGTCGAATTCAGGGGCGAAGGTCTGGCCCTCGGGGGTGGTGAACTGCAGTTGCATGGCAGGCGATCCAGGGAAAAGGCGGGGCCGCAGGCCCCGGTGGGAAAGAGGAGGGGGCAGTGGCGCGCGCGGTGCGGCGCGCAGGCATCACTGCTTCTTGACGAAGAGCACGACCAGGAAGGCGGCCATGAATTCCAGCGCGGCCACGAAGTACAGGCCCGAGGACAGCGACCCCGTGCTGGTCTTGAGCGCACCGATCATGTAGGGCGCCACGAAGCCGGCCAGGTTGCCGATGGAGTTGATCAGCGCAATGCCGCCGGCCGCCGCCGTGCCGGCCAGGAAGGCGGCAGGAATCGACCAGAACACGGGAAAGGCCGCGAGGATGCCGATGGAGGCCAGCGTCAGCGCGCACAGGGCGAGCACGGCGTTGTGCAGGAACAGGCCCGTGAGGATCAGGCCCGCCGCCGCGATCAGCGCGGACAGGGCGCAGTGCATGCGGCGCTCGCCGGTCTTGTCCGAATGCATGCCGTTCCAGACCATGGCCAGGGTGCCGGCCAGGAAGGGAATGGCCGAGATCAGGCCGATCTGCAGCGTGTTCTGGATGCCGATCTCCTTGATGATGGACGGCGACCAGAAGGCAATGGTGGCGTTGCCGCTGACGATGCAGAAGTACACGGCAGCGCACAGCCACACGCGGTAGTTGCGGCAGGCGTCCAGGAAGGACACATGCTTGTGGCCACCCTGGTTCTCTGCCTCCACGGCGGCGGTCACGGCGCGCTGCTCGGCCGGGCTCAGCCACTTGGCGTTGGCGGGCTTCTCGGGCAGGTACAGCAGCACGAAGAAGCCGGCGATCACCGAGGGAATGCCTTCCAGGATGAACAGCCACTGCCAGTTGGACAGATGGCCCACGCCCTGCATGCCATTCATGATGGCGCCCGCAATGGGGCCGCCCACCGCGCCTGCAATGGCGAACGAGGTCATGAACAGGCCGTTGACGCGCGCCCGGTGGCGGGCCGGGAACCAGTAGGTCAGGTACAGCACCACGCCGGGGAAGAAGCCGGCCTCCACCACGCCCAAGATGAAGCGCAGCACGTAGAACATGGTGGGCGTGGTCACATAGGCCATGGCCATGGAGGCCGCGCCCCACAGGATGGTGATGCGCGCCAGCGTCTTGCGTGCGCCGATCTTCTCCAGCAGCAGGTTGCTGGGCACTTCGAACAGAAAGTAGCCGATGAAGAAGATGCCGGCACCCAGGCCGTAGATGGCCTCGCTGAACTGCAGGTCGTCCAGCATCTGCAGCTTGGCGAAGCCGACGTTGACGCGGTCTATCCACGCCAGGATGAAGAGCAGCACCAGAAAGGGAATCAGGCGCCAGGCGATCTTGCGGTAGGTGGCGTCCATGTCGGGCGGCGATACCTGGCCGGCGCCGTGGGCGGGGGAATGTGCGGCGGATGCCGGACTGCTCATGGGGTGTCTCCTGTCTTCGACGGTGCAGCGGGCACACGGACCGGGGCGGGGCCCGTGTGTCTTAGGGGCTTCAGGCGCTGGCGGGTCTGCAGTGAGACCGGCCGGGCGTCTGGAGCTGTTCCTGTGGCGGCAGTATCGAAAGGCGGGACAGGGCTGTCCAACAAGAAATTATGAGCAGGCCTGAATGCAAATTCTTATGGGCAGAGCTGGTGCGGGCGCCGCACCGGCATGCAGCATGCGTGCACCATTCGTGCTCGGGAAAACCCTGATTTTTCAGGCGGTGGCTGCGGCACGCGGTGCGCGCAAAGGCTGCTTCCACAGCTCGGCCAGCAGCAGGCCGCCAATGGTCAGCACGCCGCCCACGGCGTGGTAGGCCGCCAGGGGCTCACCCAATGCCATGAAGGCGATCACGGCCGTGAAGATGGGCACCAGGTTGAAGAACATGCTGGAGCGGCCCGGGCCGATGCGCGCCACCGACATCATCCACAGCAGCGGCGCGGCGATGGAGGCCATGATGCCCGCAAAGCCCACCAGCGGCAGGTTGGTCGCGTTCAGCCCCGTGCGCGGCGCCATCAGGAACAGCGGCAGCTGGGCGATCACGGCCACCAGGATCTGCAGGTACAGCAGTTGCACCGTGGCCAGGCGCGGCATGGGCCAGCGCTTGAGCAGGATGTTGTAGACCGCATAGGCCAGCATGGCCACGAACATCAGCGCGTCACCGCCATTGAGGCCCTGGGTGAGCAAGGTGGCAGGCTGCCCCGAAGACACCACCAGGGCCACGCCCGCAATCGCCAGCACGCAGCCCAGCACGGCGCCCCGGCTCAGCGCCTGGCCCAGCATGGCGGTGGACAGGCCCAGCACCATCATGGGCGTGAGCGAGCCGATCAGACCCATGTGCGTGGCCGATGTCATATGGGCCGCGTAATAGGCCAGGCTCTGGTAGATCACCATGCCCAGCATCCCCAGCACGATGAGGCGCGGCAGCAGCGGCCGGATGTCGGCGCGCTGGCGCCAGATGGAGGGCAAAAGGAAAGGCGTGAACAGCACGGCCGCCACCAGCCAGCGGTAGAAACCGATTTCGGCCGCGCCGATGCTGTCGGCCGCCATCTTGCTGACCACGGTATTGACCGACCAGATGAGCACGGCGATCAAAGGGAAAAGGTAAGACCCCATTGGAAGACTCCTAAGACTGATCCTATGATCGTTCTGTCCGACTTGGAGTGCATCCCTGGTTTCGGACAATCGATAGCGCAACCCGGACCATCCGCCATGCCCCGTCCCAGCAAGCCCATGCACATCCAGAACGTCGAGGATGTGCCGGGCGAGTACTACTTCCGCTACGACGAATTCGGCGCCGACACCGAGGTGCCGCCGCACAGCCACAGCTGGGGACACCTCAACTACACGCCCCACGGCAGCATGTGCATGGACACGGCAGGCCAGCGCTGGGTCTCGCCGCCGCAGTACGGAGTCTGGGTGCCGCCCGGCGTGGTGCACAGCTGCCACGTGGCGCACGCCGTGGTCTACCGCTCGGTCTACCTGGCGCCTGCGTTGTGCAGGGAGCTGCCGGCGCAGCCGTGCTCCATGCGCATCGGCGCCATCGTCAAGGCCATCCTGGCCGACTTTGCCGTGCGCGACGTGCACATTCCCGCCACGGATGCCGACCTGCGCCTGGCCCGTGTGCTCTACGACCAGTTGCGGGCCGTTCCCGTGGAGCCCGGCTATCTGCCGGCCGCAGAACACCCGGCCCTGGTCGAAGTGCTGACCCGCATGCGCGCTGCGCCAGAGGACCACCGCAGCCTGGCCCAATGGGCCGCCAGCGTGCACATGACCGAGCGCACCCTGGCGCGCCACTGCCAGCGCGAGCTGGGCATGGGCCTGGGCGAATGGCGCCAGCGCATGCGCTACCTGCTGGCCATCGATGCGCTGGAGGCGGGCCTGAGCGTGCAGCAGATTGCCTATGACCTGGGCTACAGCACGCCCTCGGCCTTCATCGCCATGTTCCAGCGCGAGGCCGGCACCTCACCCGAACAATTCCGCCGCGAGTTCTGCATGCCGCCGTGAGGCTGTTGCGCCATCTGCCTGCAGCCCGGCCCAAGCCGCGAGATAATGCCGCCCGTGAAGCACGCCAGACCGCCGCTGGTGCAATCGTGGAAACACGGCACTGGAGGAACGTCCGGACTGCACAGGGCAGCGTAGCAGCTAACGGCTGTCCACCGTGAGGTGAGGATCAGAGCAACAGAGACGAGTTTGGACGGAACAATTCCCCCCGGGTGTTCTGTGGGTCGGCGAAAGCCGAACCGGATGGCGCAAGCCATACGGTCCATGCGCAAGCATGGAACCCACAGCCACCTTGGACGGGAACCGTCCAAGGTGAAACGGGCAATCTCTACGCGCAGCAATACCAAGTAGGCACACGTTGACGGGGCCCCCGGAGTGTGCGGGTAGGTAGCACCGAGCCGGGCGGCGACGCCCGGCCCAGATTAATGGCGGTCACATGCGGGCAACCGCGTGCACAGAATCCGGCTTATCGGCGCGCTTCACACTTTTTTTCATGCCCCGCCACCGGCGGGGCATTTTCATGGGCGGTTCAGAACTGGTATTTGGCCGTCAGCAGCAGCCTGCGCGGCACGCCGAAATAGTTGCCGCCGTTGTTCGTGCCCAGGGTCTCGAAGTAGCGGCGGTCGAACAGGTTACTGACGTTCATCTGCAGGTCCAGCTGCCGGTTCACCCGATAGCCGATGACCAGGTCGGCCACGGCATAGGCGGACTGGCGGATTGCATAGCCCTCGGCGCTGGTCAGCGACTCGGACGTGGTGCGGCTCTGGTAGCGCAGGCCGCCGCCCACGCGCCATGCGCCCAGCTCGCCGCCCAGGTGGTACATGGCCGACAGCTTGAGCTGGTGGCGCGGCGTGTAGCTGGCATAGGGCGCGCCCTTGGCGCCGTCGGTGCTGTCGCTGGCGATCTCGGCCTGGGTGAAGGTATAGCCAAGGCCGGCGTTCAGGCGTGGCAGGATCTCGCCGCTGATGTCCACGTCCAGCCCCTTGCTCCTGACCTTGCCCACCGAGCGGTAGCAATTGGTCTTTACCGTGCAGGAGTTGATGTCCGCGATGGCCTGGGGCAGGTTGTCCTGCGTGGTGTTGAACACGGCAACGGCCAGGTTCACGCGCTCGTCCAGGTAGCTGCCCTTGAGGCCGAGCTCGAAATTGCGGCCCTCCACCGGCGCCAGCATGCTGCCCGAGACATCCAGAAAATCCTGCGGCCGGAAGATGCTGGTGTAGCTGGCATAGGCCGAGTAGGTCTTGTTGATGTCATAGGTCAGCGCCGCATAGGGCGTGGCATGGGCTTTCTCGCTGAATTCGCGCTCCCGGCTCCAGCTGCCCTGGCGCTGGACGTTGGTGAAGTCGTACCAGTCCAGGCGCGCGCCGGCGATCAGGTTCAGTGGCTCGGCCAGCAGGAAGCGGCCCGTGGCGTAGGCCGAGGTCAGCGTGGTCTTCTGGCGGCGCGTCCACAGGTCTTCGGCCAGCAGGCCGGAGCGGTCCAGCGAGTCGGGGTTCCAGGTATAGGGATCGACGCCATTGGCGATCAGCCATTCCCCCGTGGGCGACAGGTAGCTGTAGCCCTGGTCGCTCCAGCGGATGGTGCGTCGGCTGACGCCGAAGGCCAGGTCATGCTCGCGGCCGAACAGGCGCACGGGGCCTTGGGCCGAGGCATCGAGGCTGAGCTGGCGCTTGTCGTAGTCGTACAGGCCGCCGGCCACGTCGTAGCGCGTACGGCCCTGGTCGTCCATGCCGCCCGAGACCAGGTAGGCGCCGTCCAGCGCGGACTTGGCCTGCAGGGCGCGCGCGGCCAGCCTGGCCTTCCAGCCGTTGTCGAAGCGGTGCTCCAGGTCGGCGAACAGGCTGACCTCCTTCTTGTCCCATTTGCTCCAGGAGGGCGAGAAACGCCTGGATCGCGCAATGTCGAGGAAGGAGCCATCGAAGCCCATGGGCACGCCCATCCATTGCGAGCCGGGGTTGTCCTCGTTCACATAGGAGCCGCCCACGCTCAGCGTGGTGTCGCGCCCCAGGTCGAACTCGGCGGTGCCGTACAGCAGCTGGCGGCGGCTGCTATAGCCATCGATGAAGTGGTCGCGCGACTGGGCCGAGGCCACCACACGCCCGCGCGCCGAACCGTCCTCGTTGAGGGAGCCGCCCACATCGACCTCGCCCACGGCCTGGTTCCAGCTGCCGCCGCGCAGGGTGACCGAGCGCTGGGTGGTGCGCGGCGCGCGCTTGCGCACGAAGTTGATGGTGCCCGAAGGGTCGCCCACGCCCGTCATCAGGCCCGTGGGGCCGCGCACCACTTCCACGTGGTCGTACATGGCCATGGTGTCGTAGGTGGAGGTGTCGGTTTCATACGAGACGGGCACGCCGTCCTGCAGGAACGAGCCGATCACGAACCCGCGCGAGAAATAGCGCGCCCGGTCGTCGCTCCAGCGGTTGATGGTGATGCCGGTGGCGCTGTTGGCCACGTCGTCGATGGACAGCATGCCCTGGTCGTCCATCTTCTGGCGCGTGACCACGGTGAGGGACTGGGGCGTCTCGCGGATGGACAGCGGCAGCTTGGTCGAGGTGTTCATCAGTCCCGTGGTGTAGGAGCCCGAGCCCTCGGTGGTCGTGGTCTCGCCCACGGCGGAGACCGTGACTTCGGGCAGGGCCACGGTGCCGGCGGGCTTTTCCACCACCAGCGTGCCCTGGTTCACATTCCCCTCCAGCCCGCTGCCGCGCAGCAGCCGGGCCACGGCGGCGGCGGTGCTCAGGCGCCCTTCCACGGCGGGCGCACGGCGGCCCTGCACCAGTTCAGGCGCGGCCAGCAGCTGCAGGCCAGCCTGGCGGGCCAGTTGGGCCAGCGCCTGGTCCAGCGGCTGGGCGGGAATGTGGAAGTCGGTGCTGGCGGCCGTGGCCGGGGCCGGTGCTGCCTGGGCCAGAGCGGCTGGAGACAGCTGCAGGGCCAGCAGCGCGATGCCCGCGGCAACGGCATGGTGGCGGGCAAGGCGGGAAGGCTTGGAGGGGAATGAAGACATGGAAGGTCCCGTGGCGGATCTGGGCAATGGCGATTCCCGGGCTGCGAATGCGTCGCGTTCCCGGGTCCTCATGCCTATACGAACGGGCGCAGACATTCCCTCACGCCTGGTGCGCATGCGCCGTGCATTCCGGGGCCATGGGCGCATCAGCGCATCAGCTGCGGCGGCGGATGACCAGGGTGCGCCCTGTTCCCGGGCCCTGTTCCTCTTCCTGCACGCTGACCGGCAGGGTGCGCGGCAGCATGCGCAGCCAGCCCTGGGCCGCCGCAATGCGCACGCGCCCCAGCAAGGGCAGGGCGGCGGCGTCGGGCTCCACGCGCAGTGGCTGCAGGCTGTAGCGCTCCAGGCGCCGGGCCACCTCGGCCAGCGGCGTGTTCTGGAAGTCCAGCCAGCCTTCGCGCCAGGCGGCCACAGCCGCAACCGTTTGCACGGCGGCCGTCTGGCCTGGCGCCAGGCGCAGCATCTGGCCTGCGCCCAGTTCATGCCGGGCGCCGCTGCCGTCGCGCACCTGCACGCGGCCCGCATCGACGGCGACCAGCACCGCATCGTCCTCCAGCGCCACCTCGAAGCGCGTGCCCAGCACGGTGACCTGTACGTCCGCCGCCTGGACCACGAAGGGCCGTTCCGTGTCGCGCGCCACGGCGAAGAAGGCGCTGCCGGCCAGCAGCCGCACCTGGCGGCGCGTGGCGTAGAAATCCACCTCGGCACGGCTGGCGGCGTCCAGCGTCAAGCTGCTGCCGTCGGGCAGGGGCTGGTTCAGCAGGCGGCCGGTGGCCGTGGCCAGCCGCACCTGGTACTGCGGCATCCACTGGCGCCAGGCCAGCCACATCGCCGGGCTGCCGACACCCAGGCCCGCCATCCCCAGCAGGGTGGACAGGGCGCGGCGGCGGCCCGTGCGTGGTGCGGGTGCGGCGGTGTCTCCGCGCCAGCGGCGCAGCGCGGCTTCCACGCTGTCCATGGCGCGCATGACCTCGCGTTCCACGGTTTTGACCGAGACGCCGTGGCGCTCGGCCAGCTCGGCATGCGAGGCGCCCTCGATGCGGTCGGCCAGGAAGATGTCGCGGCAGCGCGCGGGCAGCTGCGCCAGGGCGCCTTCGACCCCGGCCAAGGCCTGGCGGTAGGAATGGGTGTCGGCCACATCGGGGCTGAGGGGGGAGGGCGGCTCGCCTTCCCTCGCGCTGGTGTCAAAGCGCTCGGCCGTGCGCTGGCCATGGCGCAGGTGGTCGATGGCGATGTTCTCCATCACCGCGTAGAGATAGGCGCGGCTGGCGCCTGGCGGACTGTCCGGCGCGGCGGGCGCATCGCTTTCGCCGCGCTGGCGTTCGGCCAGGCGTATCCAGGCGTCATGCACCAGGTCACGCGCGGCCTGCGGGCCGGCGCGGCGCGCCACGAAGCGAACCAGCTCGTGGTAGCTGTCCTGGAAGGTGCTCAGCAGGGAAGAAGAGGAAGAGGCGGGCGCAGGCATGCGGGAGGCCCGAAGGCAGCACGGGAATCCCGCATTCTATGAAATGATTCTCATTTGCCGAATGTACTGCCCGCCGCGCACCCGGCAATGCCGGCCTAGAACCGCTCCCAGGGCATCAGGTAGCGCCACTGGCCCTCGGGCACCTTGGCCAGAGAGAGGCGGCCAATGCGCAGGCGGCGCAGGCTGACCACGCGCAGGCCCACTTCGGTGCACATGGCGTCGATCTCGTCGGGCGCGATGCCCTTGAGCGCAAAGCGCAGGTGGTTCTCGTTCTGCCAGCTCACGCGGCAGGGCGGCAGCTGGCGCTTGCCGATCGGCAGTCCGGCCTTCATCAGCTCCAGGCCGTCCTCGTGGATCTGGCCCTCGACGCCGACGATGCATTCCTGCTCCAGCCACATGCCTTCCTCGCCCAGCTTGCGCGCCACGCGCTTGTCCTGGGTGTAGACGATGAGGCCGCTGGCCGGCAGAGGCAGGGGCAGGAAGGATTCCAGGTTCTTGAAGTGCTGGGCCAGCACCAGCAGCGGCATGGGCGTGTCCACCTGGGCCATGCTGGCTTCGCCCAGCAGGGAGTGGGCGCTGCGCACCCGGCCATAGGGCCGGCCCTGGGTGTAGCCCGCAGGCTTGTTCATCAGCAGGGTGACGGGCGGCACGGCCTCGGGCTGGGCGCCGCTGCGCAGCGTGACCTGCTGCTCGGGGCGCACGCGCGTCTCGGGCAGTTGCACGACCTTGCCGTCCACCTGGACGTTGCCGGCGGTGATATGCAGTTCGGCCTCGCGGCGCGAGCATTGTTCCTGTTCGGCCAGGCGCTTGGCCAGGCGAACGCTTTCAGATTCAGACATGCGCGCAGCTTAACCAGATACCAGGCCCCGCGCGCGTCGTCGGTCATTGCCGGTCATTGCCGCCCGCACAGCGCACGGATGCGCTCCACATGCGCCAGCAGCGAGCGCTCGGCAATCGGCCACAGCTGCGGCGGGGCGTCGTCATAGGCCAGCCGCACCCAGTCCTGCACGCTGCCGTCGGGCTGTTTTTGCATGGCGGCCAGCACCTTGGCCTCGCGCGCCAGCCGGTGGGCCTTGAGCTTGGCGATCGCCTGGCGCGCAAAGCCCAGCACATAGCCATGGGCCGGCAGGATGAAGCGCGCATCGTGCGCGGCGCACAGCGCGTCGAGCCTGTCCAGCGAATCGATGTAGTCGCGCATGTTGCCGTCAGGCGGATCGATGATGGTGGTGCTGCCATTGAGGATGTGGTCGCCGCTGAACAGCAGGGCGTCTTCCTCCAGCACAAAGCACACATGGTTGGCCGCATGGCCGGGCGTGAACACGGCCTGCAGGGTGTGGGTGGTGCCACTTTGCGCATCGTGCAGCACGATGCGCTGGCCGTCGGTCAGTGCGTAGTCGGGGGTGAAGCGGCTGGCCGGCCGGGCCGTGGGCGCCGAGGGCAGGCCGCCAATGGCGGGCCTGGGCCTGCCGGCCTGCACCGCCAGCGCCTGCAGCAGCGCGGCGCCCGGCGAGTGGTCGGCATGGGAGTGCGTGCACAGGATGTGGCGTATGTCGCCGCCCGCCGCATCGAACAGGCGCTGCACATGGGCGGCGTCGGCCGGGCCGGGGTCGATGGCGGCGTAGCCCGTGGCGGCATCGCCCACCAGATAGCTGTTGGTGCCGGGGCCGGTCATCACGCCGGGGTTGGGTGCCGTCAGGCGCAGCAGGTTCTTGCGCAGTGGCACGGCGCGCTCGCTCTGCCAGTCCAGCGTGTGCAGGATCTGGCCGTCCGGGCAGACCATTTCCAGCTCGCCGAAGGGGGCCTCGTCCTCCATGTGGCGGGCTTCCTTGCCATTGAGAAAGCCGGTGCGCGGGCAGCACTGCCACAGCGGCTGCTCGTCTTGCAGGGCGGCGAACACGGCATCGGTGCCCGCGAAGCGGCTGAGCCGGTCCAGCGTGCGGATGGTGGGGAAGATCATGGGGAAGCTGCCCGCGCGGTGGCGCTCCAGCGCTTCCTGCGGGCGCACCCAGATGGGCTCGAACTGTTCCGACCCGTCGGCGTCGGGTTCCTGGTCTTCGGGCATGCGCGCCACGAAGAAGGGCACATCGAAGCGCCGGGGCTGGTCGCGGTCGGCCGTCCAGTGGGCCAGGTACCACAGCGCATCCACGGCCAGGCGCAGGCCGCGTGCCTCGCACTGGGGCACCAGCGGCGCCTTGCGGTCCAGCGTGGCCAGCTCGGCGGCAGATACCGGCCGGCCCTGGGCGTCGTGGGCCAGCAAAATGCCCAGTTCCTCGAAGGTCTCGCGCAGGCCGGCGATGGCCTGGGTGATTCGCAGTCCGTCGCCGGCCTGGGCGGGGCGGGTGCTGGCGCAGGCATGGGCGGCCTCGGCCGCGTCCTGGGCCTCGATGCCGCCGCCCGGGAAGACATAGGCGCTGGGCACGAAGCTGGCCTTGGGCGAGCGCCGCGTCATCAGCACCTCCAGCCCCTGGCCATCGGCGCGGTCGCGCAGCAGCAGGACGGTGGAGGCCTTGAGCGTGTCTACGGGCTGGCGCTGGGGGTGCAGGAGCTGGCTGGGGCGGATCATGGGGGCATTATGCGGATTGGCCCGCCCGCCGCTGTTGCGCAAGAGACGCAAGTACTGCTGCGGGGCATGGCCCCGGATTGCGCCATGAGGCTGCCGTGCAGGGGATAATCGCCGGATGCAGATCCGCTTTACCAAGATGCAGGGCGCTGGCAACGATTTCGTGGTCCTTGACGAAACCGCCGGCCCGCTGGGCCTGAGCGCAGCCCAGTACCGCTTCCTCGCCCATCGCCAATTCGGCGTGGGCGCCGACCAGATCCTCACGGTGCGGCCCTCGCCCGCCGAAGGCATCGATTTCGAATATGTGATCCACAACGCCGACGGCGGAGAGGTCGAGCAGTGCGGCAATGGCGCGCGCTGCTTTGCGCGCTACGTGCACGACAAGGGCCTGACCGGCAAGTCCGTCATCCGCGTGCAGACGCTGGCCGGCCTCATCGCCCCCGAGCTGCATGCCGATGGCCGCGTCACCGTGGACATGGGCCAGCCCGTGCTGGAGCCCTCCCTGGTGCCCTTCAATAGTGCAGACCTTGTGCCCCGCCCGCTGGGTGCGGCGCAGCAATGGCCCCTGCAGCTGGGCGACGAGGCCACGGTCTGGATCGCCCCCGTTTCCATGGGCAACCCGCATGCGGTGCAACTGGTGGACGATGTGGACCATGCCCCCGTGGCCACCTGGGGCCCGCTGATCGAGCGCCATGCGCGCTTTCCCCAGCGCGTCAATGCGGGATTCATGCAGATCGTCGATCGCGGCCAGATCCGGCTGCGTGTTTACGAGCGCGGTGCCGGCGAGACGCTGGCCTGCGGCACGGGCGCCTGCGCGGCCGTGGTGGCCGGCATTCGCTGGGGGCTGCTCGACGCGCGCGTCGATGTGCACACCCGCGGCGGCCGGCTGACCATCGAGTGGGACGGCGGCGCAGTGCGCATGACCGGCCCCGCAGAGTTTGTTTTTGAAGGACAGATCGAGGTTCCCGACCAGCCATGAACAGCACTACCGATATCGCCGTCACCGAAGAGACGATTGCCGACTACCTGCTGAACCATCCGGAATTCTTCGAGCGCCACGCCGAGATGCTCGCGCGTGTGCAGCTGGTCAGCAGCCACAGTCCGCGCACCGTCAGCCTGCAGGAACGCCAGGCCGAGATGCTGCGCGAGAAGATCAAGGGCCTGGAGCACCGCATCATGGACATGATGCGCCACAGCAGCGAGAACGCCTCCATCGGCGACAAGCTGCATGCCTGGAGCTGCGCCCTGGCCAAGGTCCAGGACCTGCGCGAGCTGCCCCACGCGCTCACGGCCAGCCTGCAGCATGTCTTCGAGGTGCCCCAGGTGGCCCTGCGCCTGTGGAACGTCTCCGGCGCCCAGACCAGCAGCATCTACACCATGGGCGTCAGCGAGGACGCCAAGTCCTTCGCGGCGTCGCTGACCATGCCGTTTTGCGGCCCCAACATGGGCTTCGAGCCCGGCGGCTGGCTGGTCGATCCCGATGCGGCCCAGTCCCTGGCCCTGCTCACGCTGCATGACGGCGACAGCATCAACCCCGCCAATGCCTTCGGCATGCTGGTGCTGGGGTCTCCCGATCCGCTGCGCTTCGAGGCCACCATGGGCACGGAATTCCTCTCGCGCATCTCGGCGCTGGCCAGCGCTGCCCTGTCGCGCATGCGGCCCGTGCCGCTGACCCTGGCGCGCGGCTGACCGGCTGAAAGCCCATGCCGGGAGCATCGGACAGGGACGGGCTCCCGGAAGGCGACCTTCCGGCAGAGGATCTGGTGGCAGAGAACCTGGCGGCAGAAAACCTGGCGATGCTCCCCGCCGCCGTCCATGCCTATCTGGAGCATGTGCGCGTGCAAAAGCGCCTGGCCGACCGCACCTGCGCACTCTATGCGCTGGACATGGCCCGGCTTTGCACCATGGCCCGCGACGCCGGCCAGGAGCTGCTGGCGCTGCAGCCCGCCCACATCCGCCGCTTCGTGGCCCAGATGCATTCCCGGGGCCGCAGTCCGCGCGGCATTGCGCTCATCCTGTCTGGCTGGCGCAGCTTCTTCCGCTGGGCAGCCCAGCAATCGCTGGTGCCCTTCAATCCCGTCGAGGGCGTGCGCGCTCCCAAGGCCCCCAAACCCCTGCCCAAGGCATTGGGCGTGGATGACGCCGTGCAGCTGGCCGCCTTCAGCAACGCCGACGCCGACCCCTGGATCGAGGCACGTGACGCCGCCATCACCGAGCTGCTCTACAGCTGCGGCCTGCGCGTGGGCGAGCTGGTGGGCCTGGACGTGGCGCCCGGCCAGGAAACGCAGCGCCAGGGCCGTGGCTGGATAGATTTGCAGGCCGCCGACGCCCACGTGCAGGGCAAGGGCGGCAAGCGCCGCACCGTGCCCGTGGGCGCCGCCGCGCTGCAGGCGCTGCAGCGCTGGCTGGCCTTGCGGGAGACGGGCTTGGCTGGCGCGGCGGCCCAGGCGGCGCGGCAGGAGCCGGCGCTGTTCATTGGCCGGCGTGGCGAACGCCTGGGCGCGCAGTCGGTCTGGGCGCGGCTGCGCCAGCGCGGCCAGCAGGCCGGGCTGTCGGCCGGCGTCCATCCCCATGTGCTGCGGCATTCGTTTGCCAGCCACATGCTGCAGTCCAGCGGCGACCTGCGCGCCGTGCAGGAATTGCTGGGCCACGCCAGCATCTCGACCACGCAGATCTACACGCGCCTGGATTTCCAGCATCTGGCCCAGGCCTACGAGAGCGCCCATCCGCGCGCGCGGCGCCAGAGTGGGGACGGCAGCGACAGTGGCGATGGCAATGGCGATAGCGATGAAAAGGGCGGCCTCCGATAAAAAAGGCCAAGCCCTCTGGCAAAACAGCACTTGACAGGCTCGCTAAACTTATTCGGAACGTCTTTTCGACAAGGCCCGTCCGTGGTGGACGGGCCTTGCCGCTTCCCTTTGCTGAATTTTCTGAAAGCAATCCCATGGCACTGATTCCCGTCACCATCCTCACCGGCTTCCTGGGCTCGGGCAAGACCACGCTGCTCAAGCGCGTGCTCAGCGAGTCCCACGGCATGAAGATCGCCGTGATCGAGAACGAGTTCGGCGAAGAGAACATCGACACCGACATCCTCAGGACGGAGTCCAAGGAGCAGATCCTGCAGATGAGCAACGGCTGCATCTGCTGCACCATCCGCGAAGACCTGCGCGAAACCCTGCAGCTGCTGGCCGCCAAGCGCCGCAAGGGCCTGGTGGAGTTCGACCGCATCGTGATCGAGACCACGGGCCTGGCCGATCCCGGCCCCGTCGCCCAGACCTTCTTCATGGACGACGAGATCGCCGAGACCTATCTGATCGACTCCATCCTCACCCTGGTCGATGCCAAGCACGCCAACCAGCAGCTGGACGACCGCCAGGAGGCGCGCCGCCAGGTCGGCTTTGCCGACCAGCTGTTCCTGTCCAAGACCGACCTGGTCAGCGAGGACGAGAAGAACGCGCTCATCCACCGCCTCAAGCACATGAACCCGCGCGCGCCCATCCGCGCCGTGCATTTCGGCGAAGTGCCCCTGAACGAAGTCTTCGACCTGCGCGGCTTCAACCTCAATGCCAAGCTGGACATCGATCCCGACTTCCTCAAGGAAGACGACCACGACCACGGACATGACCATGGCCACAAGCATGAGCATGACGAGCACTGCGGCCACGACCATGGCCATGAGCACGACGAGAACTGCGGGCACGACCACGCCCATGACCACGAGCACGGCGAGCACTGCAAGCATCCGCACCACCATCACCACGATGACGACGTCAAGAGCTTCGTCTACCGTGCCGACCGTGCCTTTGACCCTGCCCGCCTGGAGGACTTCCTGGGCGCCATCGTCAACATCTACGGCCCGCGCATGCTGCGCTACAAGGGCGTGCTGAACATGCAGGGCACGGAGCGCAAGGTCATTTTCCAGGGCGTGCACCAGCTCATGGGCAGCGACCTGGGACCGCAGTGGGCCGAGGGCGAAAAGCGCCAGAGCAAGATGGTCTTCATTGGCATCGACCTGCCCCAGGACATCTTCCTGCAGGGTCTGGAGCAGTGCCTGGTCTGAGTTTTTTGTGAACCTTTGTGGGCAATCGGATGGCTTTTTGCTGACATCTGAATGACACAGGGGCCGCCCGCATGCGTGGGCGGCCCCTTTGCATTCCTGTGGGGTATGTGCAACGGCTTGCGCTCCTGTAGAGCATCGATACAATCGCGCCCCTGAAGAGAGCCCCCAAGCCCAATGGACTGCCCCGCAGGGGTCGCCCATACCGTGAGGAGACAGCAAGTGAGCGCCGAATCCAGCAAGAAGCCGTCAGTGGCCGCACCGGCCTCGGCTGCAAGCCAGAAGGCCGCGGTCCGCACTGCGGTCGGCGTTGCCGACATGGTGTCCCTTGCTGACCGCAAAAGGGCTCTTTGCACGCACGGCCGCCGCACGGCCTGGATTGCCGCACCCCGCCGTACGGGGAAGCCGGCAGGTTCCGCAACTGCGGCGATCGGCTGTCCTACACGGCATTCGACCCGGGCGCCCCGATTGACAGTACCATCCATGGCCCCGTCCGAAGCCCTCGGCGCGGACTAAGTTAGCGAAACCAACACTATGCCTACCACTACGCAAACGCCTTCGTCGGGATCGACGAAACGAGACCCCAAGCTGGCCAATGCCTGGAAGACCAAGTCGGTGGAAGAACTGACGGATGCCGAAGTGCTGGCCATGTCGGATGACGAATACATGAATGAGAAGCAGATGGCGTTCTTCCGCCTCAAACTGCTCACTCTCAAGCACGACATGCACACCAACGCGGGAGAGACGGCAGAGAACCTGCGCGAGGACACCGTGGTGGTTCCCGATCCGGCCGACCGCGCCACCATCGAGGAAGAGCATGCGCTGGAACTGCGCACGCGCGACCGCGAACGCAAGCTGCTCAAGAAGATCGAGCAATCCATTGCACGCATCGACGCAGGCGACTACGGCTACTGCGACGAGACCGGCGAGCCCATCGGCGTGGGCCGCCTGCTGGCCCGCCCCACGGCCACGCTGTCGCTGGAAGCCCAGCAGCGCCGTGAGCTCAAGCAGAAGATGTATGGGGATTGAGTTGCAGCAACGGCCTGCAGGCCGTCGGTGCTAATCTGACTCGCCATGGCAAAAGAAGAGAGCAGCAAATCGGGGGGGTTGTTGTCCAAGGTGGTGCGCTTTGTGCGCCACCCTACGGTCAATTGGTCCGACCTCGACGGCCTGGACGGGGAGCAGGAAAGCCAGTACAGCAAGCAGGCGCTCAAGGAAATGATCGAGCGCAAGCGCCGCAACGATTTCGTGCGCAAGCGCGAGTTCGACCAGCTGCGCCGCCTGCGCCAGGCCGAGCTGCAACAGGCCTCCAGGCCGGGCAGCGCACCGGTCGGTGTGCCCGGCCCCGCCGCGCAGGGCTCGCAATTTCTCAGCAGCCTGCTGAGCTCCAAATCCTCCGGTGAACGCGCCGTCACGCTCAAGAAGATCGACGAGATCGAGGCCCAGATGTCCCAGCAATGGTGGCGGGGCAAGCAGGCGGCCGATGCAACCACCATTCCCATGGCGCTGCCTGCGGGCGGCAACCCCGCTCCGGCCTCGTTTCGCAAGCAGCCGCCGCCGTCTGGGCAGATTCCCATGCTCAGCGACGTGGTGCCGCCGGCCATTGCCTCGGCCGGCGACGTGGCTGCCTTTGCCACCACCTTGCCCATGAGCCTGGCGCCTGCGCCGCAGGTGCCCTCCGTCTCGACGGCTCCCATCATTGACCCCATGCCCATGGCCCGCCCCCTGCGGCCATTGGAGGGGGCGACCGATTTCCTGCCGGCCTTCGCGGCCACCGAGGTCTCTCCGCCGCAGCCCATGGACATGGTGCCGCCCTGCTTCGTGGTGTTCGAGCACGATCCCGACCTGGAAGAGCCGGCCATCCTCTTTGCCAATGGCGATGTGGATGGTGCCGAGCAGGGCATGCTGGAGCTGATCGATCGGCGCGATGTCCCCGCGCAGCTGCCGGTCTGGCTGGCCTTGCTGGACCTGTACCGTGCGGCCGACCGCCCGCTGCAGTTCGACAAGGCGGGCATCGAATTCGCGGCGCGCTTCGGCCGCTCCGCTCCCCAATGGTTTGCGATGCCGCAGCAGCGCACCGCCCCCGTGGTGTCCATGCCGGGCGCAGCGGCAGGGCGTGGCTGGCGCTGGAGCGCACCTGCACAGATCACGCCGAGTGCCGTGACGGCGCTGAAGGCCTCCCAGGCCAAGGCTTCCAGTCCCTGGAGCCTGGACTGGGCTGCCGTGGCCGGCATCGACGATGCAGCGGCCACGCCCCTGGAGGCGCTGCTGCAGCAATGGGCGGGCTCACAGGGCGTGTTCGTGCTGCTCAATGCGGACCGGCTGCTGGCGCTGCTGGGCACGCTGGCTCCCTCGGGCGATTCCAGCGTGGATACGCTGTGGTGGCGGTTGCGCATGGCGGTGCTGCGTTTGATGAACCGGCAGGATGATTTCGAGCTGGTGGCGCTGGACTACTGCGTCACCTATGAGGTCTCGCCTCCCTCGTGGGTGGACCCGGTCTGCCAGTGCCTGACGCAAGCCATCGAAACCGAGGGCGCGGATGCGCCCCTGCAGGCAGGCATTGCTGCCACGGCGGACGCCGTGCGATTTGCGCTGGCCGGCACCATTGAAGGCGATGCCTCCACCTGGCTGGACCCGGTGCAGGAGGGGGCCAGCCTGGGCGAGCCCGTGTTCATCGACTGCACCCAACTGGTGCGCATGGACTTTGCGGCGGCCGGCTCCGTGCTCAACTGGGCTGCCCACATGCAGTCGCTGGGCCATGTGCTGCAGTTCGGCCAGCTGCACCAACTGGTGGCGGTGTTCTTCAACGTGATCGGCATCCAGGAGCACGCGCAGGTCACTCCACGGCGGGACTGATCCTGCCGCGCAGTGGCTGCGCCACACCCCTTACGGCAGGACGGCGCACTCGCCGCGAAGAGCGCGTGGGCATTCTTTGAGCAGACTCTTGAGAAGGCCGCCTTCGCCCTCATCTGGCACCGCTATGGAACAGTATCACGGCACCACCATCATCAGCGTGCGCCGGCAGACCCCCGAAGGCGTGCAGGTCGCCATCGGTGGCGATGGCCAGGTCACATTGGGCAACATCGTCGTCAAGGGCACGGCGCGCAAGGTGCGCAAGCTCTACCACGGCAAGGTGCTTGCCGGCTTTGCCGGCGCCACCGCAGACGCCTTCACGCTGTTCGAGCGCTTCGAGGCCAAGCTGGAAAAGCACCAGGGCCACCTGACGCGCGCAGCCATCGAGCTGACCAAGGACTGGCGCACCGACCGCGTGCTGCGCCGTCTGGAGGCCATGCTGGCCGTGGCCGACGCATCGGCCTCGCTGATCATCACCGGCAACGGCGACGTGCTGGAGCCCGAGCAGGGCATCGTGTCCATCGGCTCGGGCGGCGCCTACGCGCACTCGGCGGCCAAGGCGCTGCTGACCAATACCGAGCTGTCGGCCGAGGAGATCGTGCGCAAGTCGCTGGCCATCGCCGGCGAGCTGTGCATCTACACCAACATGCACCACACGGTCGAGACGCTCTGACACCCGCGCGGCGCCGGCTTGCCCAGCAGGCCGGCGATCGAAACGCACGGCATTGAAACTCACAGTCGCCAGCGGCCAGGCAACGGGGCTGGCGGCGCAATGCATCGAATACACACCATGTCCTCTGCCATGACCCCCCAGGAGATCGTCTCCGAACTGGACCGCCACATCGTCGGCCAGGCTGGCGCCAAGCGCGCCGTGGCCATCGCGCTGCGCAACCGCTGGCGCCGCCAGAACGTGGCCGACGGCCTGCGCCAGGAGATCACGCCCAAGAACATCCTCATGATCGGCCCCACAGGCGTGGGCAAGACCGAGATCGCGCGCCGCCTGGCGCGGCTGGCCGACGCCCCCTTCATCAAGGTCGAGGCCACCAAGTTCACCGAAGTGGGCTACGTGGGCAAGGACGTGGATGCCATCATCCGCGACCTGGCCGAGGTGGCCGTCAAGCAGACGCGCGAGGCCGACATGAAGAAGCTGCGCCTGCGCGCCGAAGACGCGGCCGAGGACCGCATCCTCGACGTGCTCGTGCCCCAGGCCCGCAGCGGCGAGGTGGCCGCCGACAACACGGCACGCCAGGTTTTCCGCAAGAAGCTGCGCGAGGGCCAGCTCGACGACAAGGAAATCGAGATCGATGTCGCCGACGCGCCGCCCCAGGTGCAGATCATGGGTCCCCAGGGCATGGAAGAGATGGCCGAGCAGCTGCGCGGCATGTTCAGCCACATGGGCCAGGAAAAGCGCAAGACGCGCAAGCTGCGCATTGCCGAGGCCATGAAGCTGCTGACCGACGAGGAAGCGGCAAAACTGGTCAACGAGGAAGACGTGCGCACCCGCGCCATCGCCAATGCCGAGCAGAACGGCATCGTCTTCATCGACGAGATCGACAAGGTGGCCACGCGCCAGGAAACCAGCGGCTCCGACATCTCGCGCCAGGGCGTGCAGCGCGACCTGCTGCCCCTGGTCGAAGGCACCAGCGTCTCCACCAAGTACGGCGTGGTCAAGACCGACCACATCCTGTTCATCGCCTCGGGCGCCTTCCACCTGTCCAAGCCCAGCGACCTCATCCCCGAGCTGCAGGGGCGCTTCCCGATCCGCGTGGAACTGGACTCGCTGTCGGTCCAGGACTTCGAGGCCATCCTCACCCAGACCCATGCCTCCCTGGTCAAGCAGTACCAGGCGCTGCTGGCCACCGAAGGCGTCACGCTGGAATTCACGCCCGAAGGCATCACCCGGCTCGCCGGCATCGCCTTCGATGTCAACGAGCGCACCGAGAACATCGGCGCGCGCCGCCTGTCCACCGTGCTCGAGCGCCTGCTGGACGAGGTCAGCTTCGACGCGGCCAATCTGTCGGGCCAGACCATCTCCATCGACGCGGCCTACGTGGACCAGCGTCTGCAGTCCCTGAGCCAGGACGAAGACCTCTCGCGCTTCATCCTCTGAAACGGGCCGGCTGCCGCGCAGCCGCCACCGAAGTGACTGCCCGCATTGCCGGGCAGTCACTTTTTGTAGGAGGGTTGCCCGAGTTGCAACCGGTCGCCGGCGAATTGAATCGTTGCAATTGCGTGCAGGCTTTGAGAGATCACTTGCAGTCATTCCTCTAAGTACTTGTAAAGCCAGGGATTTTTGTCACCACTCACATTGCATTCGGCTTCTAAGTTGTTGATTTCATTGCAAATAATTGTCCATTCCCGGGTTGTGAAACACCAAATTGCTGCTACAGTGCAAAAAAGTGCAATTAAGTGGTGAAAGTTGCCTTTGTGCCCCGATTTCCGGGACGCGATGGCTCCAACCGACCGGGGTGACTGACCGTGTTTCAAGGGGCGTCCTCGCTGAATCTCGATGGAAAGGGGCGGCTGTCTGTGCCGACCCGGCATCGTGACGCCCTTGTGGCCATGGCCCAGGGCCAGGTCACCCTCACCAAACATCCCCACGGTTGCCTGATGCTGTTCCCGCGCACGGAGTGGCTGCAGTTTCGCGAGCGGATCGCGCAGCTGCCCATGTCGGCGCAGTGGTGGAAGCGCATCTTCCTGGGTAACGCCATGGACGTGGACATGGATGCCACCGGCCGCGTGCTGGTGTCGCCCGAGCTGCGTGAAGCCGTGGGTCTGACCAAGGAGGTCGTGCTGCTGGGCATGGGTAACCATTTCGAGCTGTGGGACAAGGCCACTTATGAGGCACATGAAGCGAAGGCCATGCAGGAAGAAATGCCTGCGGCCTTCCAGGATTTTGCTTTCTAGGAAAGAGGCGTTTTCTTGAATCAGCCGTTGCAACACATCACCGTTTTGCTCGACGAGGCCGTCGATGCGCTGCTGGACGGCGCCGCACAGCCCGTTGCCGGGCAATGGGTGGACGCGACCTTCGGGCGAGGCGGGCATTCCCGGCGCATCCTGCAGCGGCTGGGGCCGGATGGGGCCTTGCTGGCGTTCGACAAGGACCCGGACGCGATCGAAGAGGCAGCGCGCATCACCGATGCGCGTTTTTCGATTCGGCACGAAGGGTTTCGCCACCTCAGCGAGCTGCCGGCCGGCAGCGTGCAGGGCGTGCTGA
Source organism: Delftia sp. Lp-1 (assembly GCF_020523835.1). NCBI lineage: Bacteria > Pseudomonadati > Pseudomonadota > Betaproteobacteria > Burkholderiales > Comamonadaceae > Delftia > Delftia sp. Lp-1. The sequence goes on from NZ_JAJALJ010000003.1 coordinate 880,185, forward strand.
TGGACCTGGGCGTGAGCTCTCCCCAGATCGACAACCCCGAGCGTGGCTTCAGCTTCCGCTTCGAGGGTCCGCTGGACATGCGCATGGACACCACGCGCGGCCAGAGCGTGGCGGACTGGCTGGCGGAAGCCGATGCCCAGCAGATTGCGGAGGTGATACGTGACTACGGCGAAGAACGGTTTGCTGGCCCCATTGCAAAGGCGATTGTTGCTCGGCGCGAAAGCCAGGGGCCCCTTCGCAACACCGCGGAGCTTGCCGAGCTCGTGGCTGGCGCGGTCCGGACCCGCGAGGCTGGGCAGAACCCAGCGACACGCACATTCCAGGCTCTTCGGATTTTCATCAATGCCGAGCTTGAAGAGCTCGAACAGGCGCTAGAAGCCAGCCTGCGCGTGCTGGCGCCGGGCGGACGCCTGGTGGTGATCAGCTTCCACTCGCTGGAGGACCGCATCGTCAAGCAGTTCATCGCCAAGCACTCCAAGGAAGTCTATGACCGGCGCGCACCCTTTGCCGTGCCCACGCCCATGCGCCTTGAAGCGCTGGGCCGCATCAAGCCCAGCGAGGCCGAGGTCGCCGCCAATGCGCGCTCGCGCTCGGCCGTGATGCGCGTGGCCCGCCGCACCGGGGTGCCTGCATGAAGCGCATGCACCGTCTGGCGCAAGAGGAGGGCGTGGCATGCTGCGCCTGAACCTCGTGCTGCTGCTGGCGGTGATGGCCAGCGCCATCTTCCTGGTGCACAACCAGTACGAATCGCGCCGCCTGTTCACCGAACTGGACCGTGCCGTGGCCGAGTCGCGCCGCCTGGCCACCGAGCAGCAGCGCCTGCAGGTGGAAAAGCGCGCCCAGGCCACGCCACAGCGCATCGAGGTCATGGCGCGCGAGCGCCTGCAGATGAAGCCGGCCACGCCGGCCATCGCCCAGTACGTCAATGACGATGCGCGCACCGGAGTGGCTCCATGACACGCAGCGTGCTCTACACCTCCAGTCCCCTGCTGGCGTCCAAGACTCCCCTGTGGCGCAGCAAGATGATCGTGGCCATGCTGGGCCTGGGCTTTGTCGGCCTGGGCGCGCGCGCAGCCTACGTGCAGGTGTTCGGCAACGACTTCTTCCAGCGCCAGGGCCAGGTGCGCTTTGCGCGCACGCTGGAGCTGCCGGCCAACCGTGGCCGCCTGCTGGACCGCAATGGACTGATCCTGGCCTCCAGCGTGCCGGCCGCCAGCATCTGGGCCATTCCTGAAGATGTCGAGCAGGACGACCCCGAGGTCAAGGCCAAGCTCAAGCAGCTTGCCGCGCTCATGGAGATGCCGCTGCCCGCGCTGATGGAAAAGCTGGCCGACGAGGACAAGACCTTCGTCTGGATCAAGCGCCAGCTCGACTGGGACGTTGGCCAGCAGATCCATGCCCTCAACATCAAGGGCATCTACCAGCGCAAGGAATACAAGCGCCAGTACCCGGAAGGCGAATCGGCCGCCCACATCGTGGGCTTCACCAATGTGGAAGACCATGGCCAGGAAGGCATGGAGCTGGCCTTCGACAAGGAGCTCGGCGGCAAGCCCGGCTCGCGCCGCGTGATCAAGGACCGCCTGGGCCGCGTGGTCGAGGGCGTGGGCGAGGAAGTGCCGCCTCAGGACGGCCGCGACATCCAGCTGTCCGTGGACAGCAAGGTCCAGTACTTCGCCTACCAGAAGCTCAAGGAGCAGGTCATCGCGCACAAGGCCAAGGCGGGCAGCGTGGTGGTCATGGATGCGCACACTGGCGAATTGCTGGCCCTGGCCAACTACCCCAGCTATGTGCCCGACAAGCGCAAGAACCTGACGGGCGAGCAGCTGCGCAACCGCGCCATCACCGACACCTTCGAGCCCGGCTCGACCATGAAGCCCATCACCATCGGCCTGGCGCTGGAGTCGGGCCGCTTCAAGCCGGAAACGCCCATCGACACCACGCCGGGCCGCGTCAACGTCACGGGCTCGACGATTTCCGACACCCACAACTACGGCCTGCTCACCGTGGCCGGCGTGATCCAGAAGTCCAGCAACGTGGGCACGACCAAGATCGCGCTGCAGATGCCGGCCAAGGAAATGTGGGAAACCTTCTCGGCTGTGGGCTTCGGCCAGAAGCCGCAGATCTCCTTCCCCGGCGCCGCCAGCGGTCGCCTGCGTCCCTACAAGACCTGGAGGCCCGTCGAGCAGGCCACCATGGGCTATGGCTACGGCCTGTCCGCCAGCCTGCTGCAGATGACGCGCAGCTACACCGTCTTTGCCAACGGCGGGCGCGTGATCCCGGCCACCATGGTCAAGACCGACGAGCCGCCCGTGGGCGTGCCCGTGTTCTCTCCGCGCACGGCCAACGAGGTGCGCAAGATGCTGGCCCTGGCGGCCGGCCCCGGCGGCACGGGCCAGCGCGCCCAGACCATCGGCTACTCGGTGGGCGGCAAGTCGGGCACGGCCCGCAAGCAGCAGGGCAAGGGCTATGCCGCCGGCAAGTACCGCGCCTGGTTCACGGGCATGGCGCCCATCGAGAACCCGCGCATCATCGTCGCCGTGATGGTGGACGAGCCCAGTGCAGGCACCATCTACGGCGGCACCGTGGCGGCACCCGTGTTCAGTGAAGTGGTGCAGCAGACGCTGCGCCTGATGGGCGTGCAGCCCGATATGGAAGTCAAGCCCTTGATCGTCGCCAACCCCGTGGAGGAGCCCTCGCTATGAGTTCCTCCCAAGCCCTGCGGGTGCTGTCCACGGCCACCGAGGCTGTCCAATGGCTGGCTGCCCGCCTGCAAGGCAGCGGCACGCTGCAGACCGACAGCCGCAAGGTCCGGCCCGGCGACGTCTTCATCGCCTGGCCCGGCGCGGCCACCGATGGCCGCGCCCATGTGGCCTCGGCCCTGGAGCGCGGTGCCATGGCCTGCCTGGTCGAAGCGCAGGGTGTCGAAGCCTTCGGTTTTTCCGGCGAGCACATCGCGGCGCTGCCCGGCCTCAAGGCCGCCACCGGCCTGATCGCCGACCAGTGGTTCCAGCATCCCAGCGCCCAGATCGACGTGCTGGCCGTGACCGGCACCAATGGCAAGACCACCACCGCCTGGTGGCTGGCGCACGCGCTGGCCCAGGTGAAGCTGCAGGAACGCAGCGGCTGCGCCCTGGTGGGCACGCTGGGCGTGGGCATTCCGCCCGCCATGGAATCCACGGGCATGACCACGCCCGACCCGGTGCGGCTGCAGCGCGCGTTCCGCGAGTACGCCGATGCGGGCCTGGCGGCCTGCGCCATCGAGGCCTCGTCCATCGGCATCGTCGAGCGCCGGCTGGACGGCACGCGCATCCGCGTGGCGCTGTTCACCAATTTCACGCAGGACCACCTCGACTACCACGGCAGCATGCAGGCCTACTGGGATGCCAAGGCCGCGCTGTTCGACTGGCCCGGCCTGCAGGCCGCCGTCGTCAATGTGGACGACGCGCATGGCGCACGCCTGTGGGCCACGCTGCAGTCGCGCAAGCAGCCTGCCGCGCTCGATGTCTGGAGCATTTCCATCGAAGGCGCGGCGCGCCTGCAGGCCAAGGACATTGCGCTGGGTGCCGAGGGCCTGAGCTTCACCGTGATCGAGGCCGGCCACAGCCTGCGCATGCACACGCGCATGGTGGGCCAGTACAACGTATCCAACCTGCTGGGCGTGCTGGCCGCGCTGCGCTGCCTGGGCCTGACCCTGGACCAGGCCGTCGCCGCCTGCGCCCACCTGGAGCCCGTGCCCGGCCGCATGCAGCAGATCGTCCAGCCCGGCCAGCCGCTGGTGGCCGTGGACTACGCCCACACGCCCGATGCGCTGGACAAGGCCCTGCGCGCCCTGCGCCCGGCCGCCGAGCAGCGCCGTGGCCGGCTGTGGTGCGTGTTCGGCTGCGGCGGCGACCGCGATGCCACCAAGCGGCCGCTCATGGGGCAGGCCGCCCAGAAGAATGCCGACTGTGTGCTGGTCACCAGCGACAACCCGCGCAGCGAAGTGCCCGACCGCATCATCGACCAGATCCTGGCCGGCATGCAGCCGGGCGAGAACCTGCAGTCCCAGGCCGATCGCGCAGCGGCCATCGCCCAGGCGATTGCGCACGCCAGCGAACGCGACGTGGTGCTGATCGCCGGCAAGGGACATGAGGACTACCAGGAGACGGCGGGCCAGCGCCATCCGTTCTCCGACATGGCCGAGGCGCACAAGGCGCTGGCGGCCCGCGAAGGAAAGAAGCGGTCATGATGACCTTGCAACAAGCGCTGGAGCTGATCCAGTCGCATATCCCCCAGGCACGGCTGGTCGGCAACGGCCAGGCCGTGCTCACGCGCGTGCACACCGACACCCGCACGCTGCAGGCCGGGGATCTGTTCGTCGCCTTGAAGGGCGAGCGTTTCGATGCCAACCAGTTCCTGGCCCAGGCCCGCGAGGCCGGCGCTGCCGCAGCCCTGGCCCATGGCGGCCTGGAGGCCGCAGGCCTGTCCGGCATCGAGGTGCCTGACTCGCTGGTCGCCCTGGGCGCGCTGGCCACGGCCTGGCGCGCGCGCTTTGCGCTGCCGCTGATTGCCGTCACCGGCAGCAACGGCAAGACCACGGTCACGCAGATGGTGGCCTCCATCCTGCGCGCCCACGCGGGCGAGGCGGCCCTGGCCACGCGCGGCAACTTCAACAACTCCATCGGCCTGCCGCTGAGCCTGATGCGCATGACCGCCCAGCACCGCGTGGCCGTGCTGGAGATGGGCATGAACCATCCCGGCGAGATTGCCGAGCTGGCCGCCATCGGCCAGCCCACGGTGGCCCTGGTCAACAACGCGCAGCGCGAGCACCAGGAATTCATGCACACGGTCGAGGCCGTGGCGCGCGAGAACGGCAGCGTGCTGCTGTCCCTGCCCGCCGACGGCGTGGCCGTGTTCCCGGCCGGCGACACCTACACGCCGCTGTGGCGCGAGCTGGCCGCTGCGCGCCAGTGCTTGCTGTTCGGCGAGTCTGCCGATGGCGCCCAGGTCCATGCGCGCGATGCGCTGTGGCTGGGCGATGCCTGGCAGTTCACCCTGGTCACGCCCGAGGGCGAGGCCCCGGTGCGCCTGCACATTGCCGGCCGCCACAACGTGCGCAATGCGCTGGCCGCTGCGGCCTGTGCCCAGGCAGCCGGTGTGCCGCTGGCCGACATTGCACGCGGCCTGAGCGTGTTCGAGCCCGTGCAGGGCCGCTCGCGCGCACTGGGCGTTTCGTTGCAGGGCCGCACGGTCACCGTGATCGACGACAGCTACAACGCCAATCCCGACTCGGTGGCCGCGGCCATCGAGGTGCTGCGCGAACTGCCCGCTCCCCAGCTGCTGGTGCTGGGCGACATGGGCGAGGTCGGCGACCAGGGGCCGCAATTCCATGCCGAGGCTGGCGCGTTGGCGCGCAGCCTGGGCATTGCCCGGCTGTTCACGCTGGGCACGCAAAGCACATCCGCCGCCACCGCATTCGGTGCAGGTGCGCGGCATTTCGAAGACATGGCCTCGCTGCAGCAGGCAGCCTGTGCCGCGCTGCCCGAGGTGGGCAGCATTCTGGTCAAGGGTTCGAGGTTCATGAAGATGGAGCAGGTGGTTCAGGCGGTCGAGGCGGCCGGCAAGGATGACGGTTGCAAGCAGGAGGCCGCATGCTGCTGATGCTGTCCCAATGGCTGCAGGGCCTGTCCCCCGAGTTCGGCTTTCTGCGCGTCTTCCAGTACCTCACGATGCGCGCCGTGATGGCCGCGCTCACGGCCCTGGTCATCGGACTGCTGGCCGGGCCGCGCCTGATCCGCATGCTGACCTCGCTCAAGATCGGCCAGCCCGTGCGGGGCTACGGCATGGAGACCCATCTGGCCAAGAGCGGCACGCCCACCATGGGCGGGGCGCTGATCCTGCTGTCCATTGCCGTTTCCACGCTGCTGTGGTTCGACCTGTCCAACCGCTTCGTCTGGATCGTGCTGCTGGTCACGCTGGGCTTTGGCACCATCGGATGGGTGGACGACTGGCGCAAGGTGGTCAACAAGGACCCCGAAGGCATGCGCTCGGGCGAGAAGTATTTCTGGCAGTCCGTCATCGGCCTGCTGGCCGCGCTGTACCTGGTGTTCTGCATTTCCGAGAACTCCAATGCCCAGGTCTTCGAGCTGTTCGTCACCTGGGTGCAGTCCGGCTTTGCGCTGGATCTGCCGCCCAAGGCGGGCCTGCTCGTGCCTTTCTTCAAGGAAGTCAGCTACCCGCTGGGCGTGCTGGGCTTCGTGATCATGACCTATCTGGTCATCGTGGGCGCCAGCAATGCCGTGAACCTGACCGACGGGCTGGACGGCCTGGCGATCATGCCCGTGATCATGGTGGGCTCGGCCCTGGGCATCTTCGCCTACGTCACCGGCAATGCCGGCTACGCCAAGTACCTGCTGTTCCCGCACATCCCGGGTTCGGGCGAGCTGCTGGTGTACTGCGCGGCCATGGCCGGCGCGGGCCTCGCCTTCCTCTGGTTCAACGCCCACCCGGCCCAGGTGTTCATGGGCGACGTGGGTGCGCTGGCGCTGGGCGCCTCGCTGGGCACCATTGCCGTCATCGTGCGCCAGGAAATCGTGCTGGCCATCATGGGCGGCATCTTCGTGGTGGAGGCGCTGTCGGTGATGCTGCAGGTCACCTGGTTCAAGTTCACCAAGAAGCGCTACGGCCAGGGACGCCGCCTGCTAAAGATGGCGCCGCTGCACCACCACTTTGAAAAGAGTGGCTGGAAGGAGACCCAGGTCGTGATCCGCTTCTGGATCATCACCATGCTGCTGTGCCTGCTGGGCCTGTCCACGCTGAAGCTGAGGTGAGTGCATGAACACCGAAGACTTCAAGACCGACCTCCACGCACTGCCGGCTACCGAGCCCGCCGTGCCGGCGTCCCCTGCCGAGCCGGCCGGGATGCCGGGCCTCGCTCCTGAGGAGCAGATGGTTGCTGACCCGGTCCTGGACGATTCACTGGCTCCCGTGCCAGTTGGCGACGGCGAGGCGGAGCCTGCGGCCGCCGAGGTGCCGCAGGTGCCTGTGGCCCTTGCCGAGCCCGTGCCCGACATCGCCACGCTGACGGCGGCCAAGGATGCTGCGGCCTTCGTGGCCCAGATCTTTGCGGACCCCAGCATCTCCGACTCGTCCGATGCCGAGGTCACGCCCCTTGCCGCCGAAGAGGCGGTTGAATCCGAACAGGTGCTGCCGCCCGTGGCTGCCGGCTGGCCCGGCGAGCAGGTCCAGCACCTGCAGGGCCAGCGCGTGCTCGTGCTGGGTCTGGGCGCCTCGGGCCTGGCCATGGCACGCTGGTGCGTGCGCTGCGGCGCCGAAGTCATCGTGGCCGATACGCGCCAGGCGCCGCCCCAGCTGCAGCAGCTGTCCACCGAATTGCCCCAGGTGCGCTTCGTGCCCGGCGAGTTCACGGCGCAGCTGGTGGACGGCCAGAGCCTGGGCCTGGTCTACCGCTCGCCCGGCCTGAGCCCGGCCGCCGTGGCGCCCGTGGTCGATACCGCGCGCGCCCAGGGCCTGCCCGTGGGCGGCGAACTCGATCTCTTCGCCATGGCGCTCAAGGCCCTGGCCGCGGCCCATGGCTACCGTCCCACGGTGCTGGGCATCACCGGGACCAATGGGAAGACCACGGTCACCTCGCTGACCGGCCAACTGCTGGAGCATGCGGGCCTGCGCGTGGCCGTGGCCGGCAATATCGGCCCCACGCTGCTGGACACGCTGACCCAGGCCATCGATGCCGAAACGCTGCCCCAGGCCTGGGTGCTGGAGCTGTCCAGCTTCCAGCTCGATGGCGTGCAGATGTTCGAGCCCACGGCCGCCGCCGTGCTCAACATCACCCAGGACCATCTGGACTGGCACGGCAGCCTGCGCGCCTATGCCGATGCCAAGGCCTGCATCTTCGGCAGCAGCGGCACCATGGTGCTCAACCGCGAAGATCCCGAGGTCATGCGCATGCTGCCGGCGCCCGTGGTGCCACCGGGCAAGCGCCAAAAGCCCCAGCAGCGTGCCCACATCACCTTCGGCGGCGACATGCCGCGCCGCCCCGGCGACTTCGGCCTGGAAGTGGTCAGCGGCATGACGTGGCTGGTGCGCGCCCATGAGGCCGACGAAACCGCCAAGGGCAAGAACGCCGAAGACCTGTACATCCAGCGCCTCATGCCTGCCGACGCACTGCGCATCCGCGGCCGGCACAACGCCATCAACGCCCTGTCTGCCCTGGCCCTGGCCAGCGCGGGCGGCTGCACGCTGGCGCCGCTGCTCTATGGACTGCGTGAATACCGGGGCGAGCCGCACCGCGTCCAGCCCATTGGCCGCGTCAACGGCGTGGAGTACTACGACGACAGCAAGGGCACGAACGTGGGCGCCACCGTGGCCGCGCTGTCCGGCCTGGGACCTGACCACCGCATCGTGGTCATCCTGGGTGGCGACGGCAAGGGCCAGGATTTCTCTCCGCTGGTCGCGCCCGTGTCGCGCCATGTGCGCACGGCCGTGCTGATCGGCCGCGACGCCGGCCGCATTCGCGCCGCCCTGCAGGACTGCGGCGTGCCCCTGGTCGATGCCACCACCATGGCCGACGCCGTGGAACTGGCCGCCTCGCGCGCCCATGAGGGCGATGCCGTGCTGCTGTCGCCCGCCTGCGCCAGCCTGGACATGTTCCGCAACTACGAGGACCGGGCCCACCAGTTCGTCGATGCCGTGCGCGCCTTGGCGCTGGATGCCGGGCATGAACTCGGAGGTGCTGCATGACCGCCGTATCGCAGGTCCTGGGCCGCATGCGCTCCTGGTTCGGAGGCGCGCAGGAGAAGGCCATCGACGTGCTGCCCGTGCGCCTGGGCGGTCCCCAGTACCACCGGCCCACGCAGACGCCTGCCAGCGTGCTCGGCCTGGACCAGGCCCTGATCTGGGTGGTCATAGGCCTGCTGGCCTGGAGCCTGATCATGGTGTATTCGGCGTCGATCGCCATGCCGGACAATCCGCGCTTCGGCAAGATAGCGCCCACCCATTTCCTGATGCGCCATGCCATGTCCATCGGCATGGCCTTCGTCGGCGCGCTGCTGGCCTTCCAGGTGTCCATGGCCACCTGGGAGCGCATGGCGCGCAAGCTGTTCCTGGTGTCCCTGGTCCTGCTGGTGGCCGTGCTGATCCCGCACGTGGGCACCGTGGTCAACGGCGCGCGGCGCTGGCTGTCGCTGGGCATCATGAATTTCCAGCCGTCCGAACTGGCCAAGTTCGCCGTGCTCATCTATGCGGCCGACTACATGGTGCGCAAGATGGAGGTCAAGGAGCGCTTCTTCCGCGCCGTGCTGCCCATGGGGCTGGCCGTGGTGCTGGTCGGCGTGCTGCTGCTGGCCGAGCCCGACATGGGCGCCTTCATGGTGATCGTGGTGATCGCCATGGGCATCCTGTTCCTGGGCGGTGTCAACGCGCGCATGTTCTTCCTGATCGCGGCCCTGGTGGTGCTGGCCTTCGTGCTGATCATCGCCACCTCCGAATGGCGGCGCGAGCGCATCTTTGCCTACCTCAATCCCTGGGATGAAAAGCACGCCCTGGGCAAGGGCTACCAGCTGTCGCATGCGCTGATCGCCATCGGTCGCGGCGAGATCTTCGGCGTGGGCCTGGGCCGCAGCGTCGAGAAGCTGCACTGGCTGCCCGAGGCGCATACCGACTTTCTGCTGGCCGTGATCGGCGAGGAATTCGGCCTGGTCGGCGTGCTCTTGATCGCCGTCACCTTCCTGTGGCTCACGCGCCGCATCATGCTCATAGGGCGGCAGGCCATTGCGCTGGACCGGGTGTTCTCCGGCCTGGTGGCCGAGGGCATTGCGATCTGGATGGGTTTCCAGGCCTTCATCAACATGGGCGTGAACCTGGGCGCGCTGCCTACCAAGGGGCTGACGCTGCCCCTGATGAGTTTCGGCGGCTCGGCCATTTTGATGAATCTGATAGCGATAGCGGTGGTGTTAAGGGTGGACTACGAGAACAAGTTGCTGATGAAGGGAGGGCATGCATGACACAGCAGCCCATCTCCCAAGGCACGCAACGCCAGCGCACGGCCCTGATCATGGCCGGCGGCACCGGCGGACATATCTTCCCGGGCCTGGCCGTGGCCCAGGCCCTGCGCGAGCGCGGCTGGAACGTGCGCTGGCTGGGCGCGCCCGGCTCCATGGAGTCGCGCATCGTGCCGGCCCAGGGCTTCCCGCTGGAGACCATCGAGTTCTCGGGCGTGCGCGGCAAGGGCATCATGACCCTGGCCTTTTTGCCCATGCGCCTGCTGCGTGCCTTCTGGCAGGCGCTGGCCGTGGTGCGCCGCGTCAAGCCCGACGTGGTGGTCGGTCTGGGTGGCTACATCAGCTTCCCCGGTGGAATGATGGCCGTGCTGGCCGGCAAACCCCTGGTGCTGCATGAGCAGAACTCCGTGGCCGGCATGGCCAACAAGGTGCTGGCCAGCGTCTCCCACCGCATCTTCACCGCCTTCCCCAACGTATTCCCCAAGGGCCGCTGGGTCGGCAACCCCTTGCGCCAGGCCTTCACCGAGCAGCCCGCGCCCGAGCAGCGTTTCGCAGGCCGCAGCGGTCCGCTGCGCCTGCTGGTGGTGGGTGGCAGCCTGGGCGCCAAGGCGCTCAACGAGATCGTGCCCCAGGCGCTGGCCCTGATTCCTGCCGATGTGCGGCCCGTCGTGCTGCACCAAAGCGGCGCCGCGCAGATCGATGCCCTGCGCGCCAACTACGCGGCGGCAGGCGTGCAGGCCGAGCTGACGCCCTTCATCGACGATACGGCGCGCGCCTTTGCCGAGGCCGATGTCATCGTCTGCCGCGCTGGCGCCAGCACGGTCACCGAGATCGCGGCCGTGGGCGCCGCAGCCATCTATGTGCCCTTCCCGTCCGCCGTGGACGACCACCAGACCACGAACGCGCGTTTCCTGGTCGATGCCGGTGGTGGATGGTTGATGCAACAAAGCGCACTGACTGCCCAAAGCCTGGCCGAAATGCTACAAAATATGCAGCGTGCGACGCTGCTGGAGCGCGCTGGAAAAGCCAAGAAAATGCAAAAGACCGATGCCACCGCCGAGGTGGTCGCCGCCTGTGAGGAACTGGCCGCATGAAGCACGCCATTCATCACATCCATTTCGTCGGCATCGGCGGCGCCGGAATGAGCGGCATCGCCGAGGTGCTGCACAACCTGGGTTACGCCATCTCGGGCTCGGACCTGTCCGACAGCGCCACGCTGCGCCGGCTCGCCGGCCTGGGCATCTCCACCCACGTCGGCCATGCGGCCGCGCACATCGAAGGGGCTGACGCCGTCGTCACCTCCACCGCCGTGCAGTCCGACAATCCCGAGGTGCTGGCCGCGCGCGAGCGCAAGATTCCCGTCGTGCCGCGTGCGCTCATGCTGGCCGAGCTCATGCGCTTCAAGCAGGGCATCGCCATCGCGGGTGCCCATGGCAAGACCACGACCACCAGCCTGGTGACCAGCGTGCTGGCCGAGGCCGGGCTGGACCCGACCTTCGTCATTGGCGGCAAGCTGAACAGCGCGGGCGCCAACGCCAAGCTGGGCCAGGGCGACTACATCGTGGTCGAGGCCGACGAGTCCGATGCCTCCTTCCTGAACCTGCTGCCCGTGATGGCCGTCGTCACCAACATCGACGCCGACCACATGGAAACCTACGGCCATGACTTCGGCCGGCTCAAGGGCGCCTTCGTCGATTTCCTGCACCGCATGCCGTTCTACGGTCGCGCCATCGTCTGCGTGGACAGCCCGGCCGTGCGCGAGATCCTGCCCCAGGTGGCCCGCCCCGTGACCACCTACGGCTTTGCCGAGGACGCCCAGGTGCGCGCCCTCAACGTGCGCGCCGAAGCTGGCAGCATGCATTTCACGGTGCGCCGCAGCAACGGCCAGAGCTATCCCGACCTGGACGTGGTGCTGAGCCTGCCGGGCGAGCACAACGTGCTCAACGCGCTGTCGGCAGTGGCCGTGGCCATGGAGCTGGAGATCTCCGACGACGCGCTGCTGCGTGCCTTCGAAAGCTTCAAGGGCGTGGGCCGGCGCTTCCAGCGCTATGGCGAACTGGCGACTGCCGACGGCGGCAGCTTCACCGTCATCGACGACTATGGCCACCACCCCGTCGAGATGGCGGCCACGCTGGCCGCCGCTCGTGGCGCCTTCCCGGGCCGTCGCCTGGTGCTGGCATTCCAGCCGCACCGCTACAGCCGCACGCGCGACTGCTTCGAGGATTTCGTCAAGGTCATCGGCCTGGCCGACGCCGTGCTGCTGACCGAGGTCTATGCGGCCGGCGAGGCGCCCGTGGTGGCGGCCGACGGCCGCTCGCTGACTCGCGCCCTGCGCGTGGCCGGCCGTGTCGAGCCGGTGTTTGTGGAAAACGTTGCCGAGCTGCCGGCGGCCATTGCCGTCAATGCCCGCGATGGCGACGTGTTGTTGTGCATGGGGGCAGGCTCGATTGGCGCCGTGCCCGGAAAGTTGGTTGAAATGCTTCAGAAACAAGAGCTGCAGGCGCAGCAGGGAGCTGCGCAATGAGCAGCTTCGGCACCCAGATCGATGTCAAGGCCCTGGGCAAGGTGGCCGTGCTGCTGGGCGGCCGCTCGGCCGAGCGCGAGGTCTCGCTGATGTCGGGCACGGGCGTGCTCAAGGCCCTGCTGTCGCATGGCGTGGACGCCCATGCCTTCGACCCCGCCGAGCGCGACCTGGGCGAGTTGAAGAAGGAAGGGTTCGACCGCTGCTTCATCGCGCTGCACGGCCGCTACGGCGAAGACGGCACGGTGCAGGGCGCGCTGGAGCTGCTGGGCATCCCGTACACGGGTCCCGGCGTGATGGCCTCGAGCATCGCCATGGACAAGATCATGACCAAGCGCATCTGGCGCTTCGAGGGCCTGCCCACGCCGGACTGGCGTCTGGTCGCCAGCGCAGGCGAGACGCGCGCCGCGCTGCAGGCGCTGGGCGCGCCCATGATCGTCAAGCCCTCGCGCGAGGGCTCGACCATCGGCCTGACCAAGGTATGGACGGCCGAGGAATGCGAGCAGGCCTATGTGCTGGCCTCCCGCTACGACCCCGAAGTGCTCTGCGAAGAGTTCATCGAGGGCGACGAGACCACCTGCCCCGTGCTCGGCACCGGCGAGGGCGCCCATGCGCTGCCCGTGATCCGCATCGTCGCCCCCGAAGGCAACTACGACTACCAGAACAAGTACTTCACCGACGACACCAAGTACCACTGCCCCAGCGGACTGCCCGCCGAGGAAGAGGCCGAGATCCGGCGCATCGTCGTGCGGGCCTTCCGCACGCTGGGCTGCCGCGGCTGGTCGCGCGCCGACATCATGATCCGCGCCAGCGATCGCAAGCCCTTCCTGCTGGAGATCAACACCTCGCCGGGCATGACGGGCCACTCGCTGGTGCCCATGTCGGCCCGCGCCATCGGTGTCAGCTACGAGAACCTCTGCCTGGGCATCCTGGCCAGCGCCGCGCTGGACGCCGCGCAACCGGAGCAGGAGCACGCATGAGCTACTCCCTGCCGGCCCCCTTCGACGTCAAGCTCATGAACGTGACCGCCACGGTCCTGTTCGTGGGCGTGGCTGCGCTGGGGCTGGCAGCGGTGAGCTGGTGGGCGCTGCGCCACCCGGCCTTCAACATCGGCCGCATCGTGGTCGAGGGCGAGCTGGTGCACAACAACACGGTGACGCTGCGCGCCAACGTGGCGCCCGTGCTCACGGGCAACTTCTTCACCGTGGACCTCAAGGGGGCCAAGGCGGCATTCGAGCAGGTTCCCTGGGTGCGCGAGGCGCAGGTGCGCCGCGACTATCCCAACAGCCTGCGCGTCATCCTGCACGAGCATGTGGCCGAGGCCTTCTGGGGCCCCGATTCGGGCACCGGCCTGATCAACAGCTTTGGCGAGGTCTTCGAGGCCAACCTGGGCGAGCTCGACCGCGACGGCCTGCCGCGCCTGCAGGGCCCCGAGGACAGCGCCCCGCAGATGCTGCAGATGTACCGGCTGCTGGTGCCGGCGCTGGGGCCGCTGGATGTGGAGATCGACGGGCTCACGCTCAATGCGCGCGGAAGCTGGCAGCTCAGGCTGGCCAATGATGCACAGATCGAACTGGGGGGCGGCAGCGTGGAAGCCGTGCTGCAGCGCGTGCAGCGCTTCGTGCGCACGCTGCCCCAGATCACGACCCAATACAAGCGCAAGGCCGACGCCATCGAGTCGGCCGACCTGCGCTACGAAGACGGATATGCGCTGAGGCTGCGCGGTGTGACCACCGGCACGGCCAAGGCGCCGGCTGCAGTGCGTCCCCGACGCTGAAGACGAGGGAGGAAAGACCTATGTACACGCACACCATGCAGCGACACAGCGACAGGACAGAACCAACCGGGGGCGGATGCTGATATGGCAAGAGAATACAAAGATGTGATCGTCGGACTGGACATCGGCACGGCCAAGGTCATGGTCGTGGTCGCCGAGGTCCTGTACAACGGCGAACTCAAGCTCGCCGGCCTCGGCGTGGCCCCGAGCAACGGACTCAAGCGGGGCGTGGTGGTGAACATCGACGCCACCGTGCAGAGCATCCAGCAGGCCTTGAAAGAGGCCGAGCTGATGGCCGACTGCAAGATCCAGCGCGTGTGCACCGGCATCACCGGCAGCCACATCCGCGGCCTGAACTCCAGCGGCATGGTGGCCATCAAGGACAAGGAAGTCACGGCCACCGACGTGGCGCGGGTGATGGAGACGGCCAAGGCCATCAACATCTCCTCGGACCAGCGGCTGCTGCTGGTCGAGCCGCAGGAATTCGTGATCGACGGCCAGGAAGTGCGCGAGCCCATCGGCATGAGCGGCATCCGCCTGGAGGCCAAGATCCACATCGTCACGGGCGCGCAGAGCGCGGCCGAGAACATCATCAAGTGCGTGCGCCGCTGCGGCCTGGAGGTCGAGCAGCTGCTGCTCAACCCGCTGGCATCGAGCCAGGCCGTGCTCACCGACGACGAGCGCGAGCTGGGCGTGGCCGTGGTCGATATCGGCGCGGGCGCCACCGACGTGGCCATCTTCACGGGCGGCGCCATCCGGCACACGGCCGTCATCCCGATCGCGGGCGACCTGATCACCAGCGACATCGCCATGGCGCTGCGCACGCCGACCAAGGACGCAGAGGACATCAAGGTCGAAAGCGGCTATGCCAAGCAACTGCTGGCCGACCCCGATGCCCAGGTCGAAGTGCCGGGCCTGGGCGACCGCAGCCCGCGCATGATCAGCAAGCAGGCGCTGGCCGGCGTGATCGAGCCGCGCGTGGAAGAGATCTTTTCTTTGGTGCAGCAGGTGGTGCGCGATTCCGGCTACGAGGAAGTTCTGTCCTCGGGCATCGTGCTGACCGGCGGCAGCGCCGTCATGCCGGGCATGGTGGAACTGGGCGAGGACATCTTCCTCAAGCCCGTGCGCCGCGGCATCCCCAAGTATTCGAGCGCTCTGGCAGACATGGTGGCCCAACCCCGCGCCGCCACCGTGATGGGATTGCTCGAAGAGGCCCGCCTGGCTCGCCTGCGCGGTTTCAAGGTGGCACAAAAGAGTGGGTCGATGAAGACCGCTTTTGGCCGTTTCAAAGACTTCATCGTGGGGAACTTTTGATATGTGCTTTCATCGACTGCGCATTACCGGCCCGCCCACCGGCTTCCGAATACCGGACAGAAGACAGAATTTTCCCCAGACGGTGGTGACCACTTACAGAGAGCTACAGGAGAACCAACATGCCCATCGACATGATTGAAGTTGAAGAATTCAACCAGGGTACGCAGATCAAGGTGATCGGCGTTGGCGGCGGCGGCGGCAACGCCGTCGAGCACATGATTGCGCGCAACGTGCAGGGTGTGGAATTCGTCTGCGCCAACACCGACGCGCAGGCGCTGCTGCGCAGCAGCGCCCACCGCACCATCCAGCTCGGCGGCAGCGGCCTGGGCGCGGGCAGCAAGCCCGACAAGGGCCGCGAGGCTGCCGAAATGGCCGAGGACGACATTCGTACCGCCATCGAAGGCGCGCACATGCTGTTCATCACGGCCGGCATGGGCGGCGGCACGGGCACGGGCGCTGCGCCCGTGATTGCGCGCGTGGCCAAGGAAATGGGCATTCTCACCGTGGGCGTGGTCACCAAGCCCTTCGAGTGGGAAGGCGGCCGACGCATGGCCAATGCCGACAGCGGCCTCAACGAGCTCGAAGCCAATGTCGATTCGCTGATCGTCGTGCTCAACGAGAAGCTGCTGGACGTGCTGGGTGACGACATCTCGCAGGACGAGGCCTTTGCCCATGCCAACGACGTTCTCAAGAACGCCGTGGGCGGCATTGCCGAAATCATCAACGAGTACGGCCATGTGAACGTCGACTTCGAAGACGTGCGCACCGTCATGGGCGAGCCCGGCAAGGCCATGATGGGCACGGCCAAGGCCGCCGGCCCCGACCGCGCGCGCATCGCCGCCGAGCAGGCCGTGGCCTGCCCGCTGCTGGAAGGCATCGACCTGTCGGGCGCCAAGGGCGTGCTGGTGCTGGTCACGGCCGCCAAGGGCAGCCTCAAGCTGTCCGAGTCGCGCCTGGCCATGAGCACCATCAATGCCTATGCCTCGCCCGATGCGCACGTGATCTACGGCGCCGCCTACGACGACACCCTGGGCGACGAGATCCGCGTCACCGTGGTCGCCACCGGCCTGTCGCGCCCCAGCGCACGCCGCCAGAACATGCAGGTGGTGCAGGGCGGTCTGCGCACCGGTACCGACAACATGAGCTACCAGCTGCCCTCGGCCTCCATGGGTGCTGCCACGGCAGCCGGCGGCCTGGTCGGCGGTGCCGCCGGCGGCGCCGACTATGCCAACAACATGTCGGTCCCCAGCGTCTGGCGTACCAACCGCACGCAGGCCGCTGCCCGCGTCGATGCCCTGGCCTCCGGCGGCATGGACGATCTGGAAATCCCGGCCTTCCTGCGCAAGCAGGCTGACTGAGCAGCGGCCCATACGGTCGCTGCATAGCCGTGATAGCGAAAGCCGTGCCAGGGCCATGCCCTGCGCACGGCTGCCGCGTTCTAAAATAGCCGGATGCTCCAACAACGCACCATCAAGACGATCACCCGTGCCGTTGGCGTGGGCCTGCACAGTGGCCAGCGCGTCGAGTTGACGCTGCGACCCGCGCAGCCCGACACCGGCATCGTGTTCCGTCGCGTGGACCTGCCGGAGCCTGTGGACATCCCGATCTCGGCCGAAGCCGTCACCGACACGCGCATGGCCTCCACCATCGGCACCGGCGGCGCCAAGGTGCATACCGTGGAGCACTTGATGTCGGCCATTGCCGGTCTCGGGCTCGACAACATCTATATAGACATCACCGCCGAGGAAGTGCCCATCCTCGACGGCTCCTCCGCCTCCTTCGTGTTCCTGCTGCAAAGCGCGGGCATCGAGCTGCAGAAGGCTCCCAAGCGCTTCATCCGCGTCATCCGCCCCGTCGAGGTGCGCGAGGGCGAGGGCCAGAACCTCAAGTGGGCACGCTTCGACCCCTACCACGGCTTCAAGCTGCGCTTCGAGATCGACTTCGCTCATCCGGCCGTGGACTCCACGGGCCAGTGCGTGGAGTTCGACATGGGCGAGGACAACTACACGCGCGACATCGCACGCGCGCGCACCTTCGGCTTCACCAAGGACGTGGAAATGCTGCGCAGCCATGGCCTGGCGCTGGGCGGCGGCATGGACAACGCCATCGTCATGGACGACTACAAGGTGCTCAACAGCGACGGCCTGCGCTACGACGACGAGTTCGCCAAGCACAAGATCCTCGACGCCATCGGCGACCTGTACCTGATCGGCAGGCCGCTGCTGGCCGCCTACAGCGCCTTCCGCTCGGGCCACGGCATGAACAACCAGTTGCTGCGTGCCCTGCTGGCCCAGCCCGATGCCTGGGAACTGGTCAGCTTCGACAGCGAGCGCCAGGCCCCCAAGGGCTTCGCCCAGCCCGCGCGGGCCTGGTGAGGCGAGCGCCGCCATGCTGATCTTCCGCTGGCTGGCCACCCTGCTGCTGCTGGCCTCGGCCGTCTCTTTCGCGTTCTACCTGGGCACTGGCCGGCCGCACTACAAGCGCTGGGGCTTCATCATCCTCAAGTGGACCGTGATTGCCGGCGTGACCTTCTTCGCCGTGCTGTTCTTCGGCCGCATCGTCTGAGGTCAGCTCTGACTCGCATCCCATCCAACGCAATTGCGATAGCGAGATCGAGACCATGGCGCTTGCGGGGGGCGCGCTCAGGCGAGAGACAGCAAGCAAGGGCCGCCCCGCAGCTAGGCTGTCGTCCCCCTCAGGGGGAGTCAATACACCCTGCCGCCCTTGTAGACGGCATGCTGGCGGCGCTGCAGCTGCGTGACCTCGGCCATCTTCGACATGGCGGCGCCCGCATGGGCGTGGGTGATGGCCAGGCCCAGGGCGTCGGCTGCGTCGGTGCCGGGCAGGCCGGGCAGTTGCAGCAGGCGGCGCACCATTTCCTGGATCTGGCTCTTGGCCGCGCGGCCGTGGCCGGTCATGGCCTTTTTCATCTGCAGTGCCGTGTATTCAGCGACCGGCAGGCCCGCATTGACCAGGGCCGTGAGCGCGGCGCCGCGCGCCTGGCCCAGCAGCAGCGTGGACTGGGGGTTGACGTTGACGAAAACGATTTCCACGGCCGAGGTGTCGGGCTGGTAGCGGCTGGCGACTTCCGAGATGCCGTCGAACAGCAGCTTGAGCCGGCCCGGCAGGTCGCCGAGCGCGATGCCGGTGGTGCGGATGGTGCCGCTGGCCACATAGGCCAGGCGGTGGCCGTCGACGTCGATCACGCCGAATCCCGTGGTCTGCAGCCCGGGGTCTATTCCAAGAATGCGCATGGCGTGACTGTAGCCGTTCAGGGGATGACGGCGCTGGGCATTCTTTGCATGACCGTGCGCGTGCGCTGCAGCAGATAGCCGGAGTTGGGCAGCTTCTCGAAGCGTTTGGGCTGGGGCAGCATCACGGCCAGGCGTGCGGCCTCGGCCGCGCTGAGCTGTGAGGCGCTCTTGCGAAAGTAGTGGCGGGCTGCAGCCTCCGCGCCAAACACGCCCTGGCCCCATTCCACGCTGTTGAGGTAGATCTCCAGGATGCGCTGCTTGCTCAGCATCAGTTCCAGCAGCTGGGTCAGCACCAGTTCCTGGCCCTTGCGCAGCAGGCTGCGTTCTCCCGACAGCAGCAGGTTCTTGGCCAGCTGCTGGGTGATGGTGGAGCCGCCGTAGATCTTGGGCGCCTTGCCGTTGTCTGCCTTCTGGGCACGGGCTTCGGCGCGCTGGTTGCGCTGCCAGGCCTTCTCGATGGCCTCCCATTGCACCCCGTGGTGTTCGGTGAAGCTGTCATCTTCGGAGGCGATGACGGCGCGCTTGAGCGTGGGCGCGATGCGGTCGTAGGGCAGCCATTGCTGGCTCCAGTGCAGGCCTTCGGAGCTGCGCAGCATCTGCCAGGCCTCGGAGCGCTGAAAGGCCGTGGATTCAGGATCGACCACCACCATCAGCGCAATGCGCAGCACAAAGAACAGCTGCAGCAGCAGGCCGGCGCACAGCACCAGCAGCAGGGCGCGTGCCAGGGATTTCATAAAGCGCTCAGCCGCCTTGAGCAATATGGGCGCGCAGCTCGTTCAGCACCTGGGCCGAGGGCGGGCGCACGCCGCGCCACAGCGCGAACGATTCGGCCGCCTGCTCCACCAGCATGCCCAGCCCGTCGCGGGCCTGGGCGCCATGCTGCTCGGCCCATTGCAGGAAGCCCTGGGCTGCGGCGCCGTACATCATGTCGTAGGCCAGGCTGCCAGGCCGCAGCACGCGGGCCGGCACGGGTACCTCGGCACCGGCCAGGCTGCTGGCGGTGGCGTTGATGACCACGTCGAAATCCTCATTCACGGCCTCCAGCGCCACCAGTTCCACGCCATGGTGCGCGGCGATGGCGGCATGGCGCTGCACCAGTGCCTGGGCGCGCTCGAAGGTGCGGTTGACCACGGCGATGCGGCGCGGGCGCTCGGCAAGCAGCGAGCCCAGTGCGCCGGCTGCGGCGCCACCCGCGCCCAGCAGCAGCAGGTCGCGCCCAGCCAGCGGCACGCCCGCATTGCGCACGATGTCGGCCACCAGGCCCAGGCCGTCGGTGTTGTCGGCATGGATGCCGTCCGCCGCCAGCACCAGGGTGTTGGCGGCGCCGGCCAGTTGCACGCGCTCGCTGGAGGTGGTGGCCAGCTGTGCGGCTTCCAGCTTGAAGGGCACGGTGACATTGCAGCCGCGTCCGCCTGCCGCGACAAAGCCGCGCACGGCCTCGGCAAAGCCTTGCAGCTCCACATGCTGGCGCTCGTAGTGCAGGTCCTGCCCGCACAGTTCGGCAAAGCGGGCATGGATCCAGGGCGAACGGCTGTGCGCGACGGGGTTGCCCATGACGCAGTATCGGTCGGAGGAGTTGGCGGCGGAAGTCATGTCGGAAAAGGAGGGTGCGCGAAGACAAGAAGAGGGCGCTACTGCACGGTCGTCTGCAGCGTCTGCTCGCGGGTGAACTTGAAGCGCGAGACCACGGCGATCTGGTCGGCCTTGGCGCGCATGGCGGGGCCGAAATGGCCGAAGGGGCCGGCCGCACGCGCAATGGCCTCGGCCCGGGTGTCCAGCAGGCGGTTGCCCGAGCCCTGCACGATCTCGGTGGACAGCACCCGCCCGTCGTGGTTGACGGTGAGGATCATGACCAGCTCGCCGTAGAGTTTCTTGCCGGCCTGCTCGGGGAAGTTTTCCGTGCCCTTGTCCTCGACCTTGCGGCGCAGGCCGTCGTAGTAGATGGCGTAGACGGCCTCGCGCGTGGACGGGCTGATATAGCGCTTCTTGGGGCGGGCGTTTTCCTCGTTGATGCGCTTTTCGATCTCGGCCAGCAGCTTGACCAGCTGCTGGCGCTTTTCCTGCTGGGCCTGCTGCTCCTTGGTCTGCTTGGCCGCCTCGCGCGGGTCCAGCGGCGGCAGGGCCGCGACCTGCTTGCGCAACTGCGTCAGCAAGACGGTCTGCTGCTCCTGCATGGAGTCGATCTGGCGCTGGCGTTCCTCGAAGTCGTCGCCCACGGCCGTGAGTGCCGAGTAGGGCATGGGGCTGGAGGCCCGGCCCTTGTCGGCCTCGCCGCCGCCGGCCAGCGAGGTCTGCGCGATGGCCTGCGCCTTGTCGGGCTGCTCGTTGGCGCGGGCATTGACCAAGATGACTTCCAGCGGCGTGTCCTGGAACACGCGGTCGAAGCGCTCCGGGTCGATGAACCGGAACGAGAACAACCCGGCATGCAGGGCGATGGAAACGCCCAGTGCCAACTGCAGCGTGCTCAGGGAACGGAGGGCGGTAGGCAGTTTCACGTCAGATCTGGGGCAGTTGCTCGGATGTGAGGCAGGTCAGGGCTGGGCGGGGTCGGCCGCCGGTGTGCCATCGGTCTCGTTCATGTCCACGGCGATGGCGATGGGGCCGGCCACGGCTTCCTCGTCATCCTCGGCGCTGTCTTCGGCGCCATCGGCAGCGGCCGCCGCATCGCCATCCAGGCGCTCGATCAGCGTGCCCGAGACATCGAGCGCGATCTCGTCGATCTCGCCCAGGCGCACGCGCACATGGGCGCCGCGCGGCAGGCCGGTGACGCCCAGCACGGGGAAGACCAGGGGCAGGTCATCGGCGCGCACCAGCAGGCCGCCGCCCATGCCTTCCTTGATGACGGTGGCCGTCAGCTCGGTGATGGCGTGCTGCTGCAGGTACTTGAGCGTCCAGAACCGTTCCATGCCGGCCTGGTAGCCGTTGTAGGCGCTGTAGGCACCGTCGAAGCTGCTGATGATGCCGAACAGCTCGGCATCCTTGGGCTTGAACGGCGCGGCCAGGGCGGCGGTCTTGCCGTGGCGCGCGCAGGCAATGATCTGCCACTGGTTGACCAGGTCCACGTAGCGGCGCAGCGGCGAGGTGGCCCAGGCATAGCTCTTGACGCCGATGCCTGCATGGGGCTGCGCCTTTGTGGACATGCGCACCTTGATGCCGGGCGCCAGGCTGGCCTGGCTGCGGTAGATGCCGGGCACGCCGAGCTCGGCCATCCAGCCGCCCCAGGTGCTGTTGGCCACGATGGCGGCCTCGGCCACGATCAGGTCCAGCGGCGCGCCGCGCTTGCGCACGCTGATCTCCACCTGCTCGTTGCCGCGGGGCTCGGCGCCGCCGTTGCCCACGAGGCGGAAGTTGTAGTCGGGGCGGTTGAAGTTCTCGGGCTTGCCGCGCACCAGTTCGCGCCCGGCCTTCAGGTGCTTGGCCCAGCGCTGCAGGAACGTCAGTTCGGCGCGCTTGCCTTGCAGCACTTCGGGCGTGCCCTCGACCTCGAAGGAGGGGTCGGCCAGCCACTGCTCGGTGACGATGTGGTCCAGCTTGTCATGGCGGAAGTTGACCTGCACGGGCACGCGCTCCAGGCGCGTCTCGCTGGCCGTGGTCTCCAGCGTGGCCTCGTCCACGGTGACGTACAGCGATACGGCGGGGTTGGCGCGGCCTTCGTCCAGCGTGTAGATCTGCACCACCTCGTCGGGCAGCATGGTGATCTTGTAGCCGGGCATGTAGACGGTGGACAGGCGCGAGCGGCCGAGCTGGTCCAGCGGCGTGCCCGGCACGATGGCCAGACCGGGCGCGGCAATGTGGATACCCACGGTGACCGTGCCCGTGCCCAGGCCGCGCACCGACAGCGCATCGTCGATTTCGGTGGTGGCCGAGTCATCGATGGAAAACGCCTGGACCTCGGCCAGCGGCAGGTCGGCCGGTGGCTGGGGTGCCTGCAGGGCCGGGAACTGCGTGCCCTTGGGGAAGTGGTCGAACAGGAAGCGCTTCCAGTGGAACTCGTAGGCCGATTCAATGGCGCCGGCCCTGTGCAGCAGATCCAGCGGGGCCAGGCGCGTGGCGCGGCTGGCCTCGACCACGGCCTTGTATTCGGCGGCGTTCTTGTCGGGGCGGAACAGGATCTTGTAGAGCTGCTCGCGGATGGGGCCGGGGCATTCGCCGGCGCCCAGTTGCTCGGCCCAGGCCGTGATCTGGGCCTGGATCTGCTTTTTCTTTTCTATGCCGGCCAGCGCCTGCTGCAGGATCTCGGCCGGCGCCTTCTTGAAGCGGCCCTTGCCGGAGCGGCGGAAGTAGTGCGGTGCGTCGTAGAGGCGGAACAGCGCGCCGGCCTGCTCGGCCAGCGTGGCCTTGTCCGAGAAATAGTCGCGTGCAAGGTCGGCAAAGCCGAATTCCTCCTCGGGGGCGAATTCCCAGGCCAGGTCCAGATCGATCTGGGCGGCCTGCGCCTGCGCCTGGGCGATCAGTTCGGCAGGCGCCGGCTTGTCGAACTTGAGCAGGATGTTGGCCGACTTGACCTTGACCCGTTTGCCCGAGTCCAGCTCCACCTGGGCGGAGGTGTCGGCTTCGGAGAGGATGCGGCCGGCCAGGAACTTGCCGGATTCTTCAAACAATGCGTGCATAGCCCGACATTCTCCCATGCTGCGGCTGGCAGCTGCCGCGCAGTCTTGTGCGGCATCAGGCCAGATTCAGGAACTCGTCCAGCTGAGGCAAGTACTCCTCGAAGTTGCTCAGCGCGTGATCGCCGCCCTCCTGGATGATCTGCAGCGCATGCGGATAGCGTGCGCTCATCTCGCGCCAGTCCAGCACCTCGTCGCCCTCGGCCGCCAGCAGCATTTCGGGGGCGGCCGGTGTCATATGGCGCGTGTCCAGCGCGCGCAGCTCCTCGATGTATTCGCGGCGGAAGAAGAAACGTTCCTCCGGGTTGTGCCAGGAAGTCTGCTCGCCGATGTACTTTTCAAGATCGCGCGCCGGGTTGACGGCCGGGTTGATCATCACGCTGCGGCAGCGCGCCAGCTGGGCCACCCAACTGGCGTAGTAGCCGCCCAGCGAGGAGCCGATCACGGCCATGGTCTCGCGCGGCCAGCTGCCGATGCCATCGGCGATCAGGGCAGCCGCCTCGCGCGGGGAAGGGGGCAGTTGCGGGCTCCACCAGCGCACATGGGGATGGCGCGTGGCCACATGCTCGGCCAGGCGCCGGGCCTTGTTGGATTGGGGAGAGGAGCGAAAGCCGTGCAGGTACAGCAAATGGGTGGTGGTCATGGCGGGCGCTCTCCTTTGCGTTGCTGGGGCCGGGCGCGGGATGCGGCCCGGACGGCTCATGGCCCATTGTGGCCGCTGCGGCAGGCGGCGCCCAGCAGGGAAGGCCCGGGCCGACAGCTGGATGACAACCGCCTCCGTGGGCAACCCTGCGCCGGGCTGGGCCGCATGCGCCACGGGATAATGGCGGCCCGTGCCCGCGACCGACCATCCCCGTGACCGAATTCGACAAGCCCTCCCTCTGGCAACGTGTTGCCCCGCTGCTGCGGGGCTTTGACTTCTGGTTGCTGCTGTTCGTGGGCATGCTGGCGTCGGCGGGGCTGATCGCCATGTACTCCTCGGGCTTTGACCACGGCACGCGCTTCACCGACCATGGGCGCAACATGCTGATCGCGGCGGCCATCCTCTTTGTGGTGGCCCAGATTCCCCCGCAGCAGCTCATGAAGGTGGCCGTGCCGCTGTACATGCTGGGCGTGGCGTTGCTGGTGGCGGTGGCGCTGTTCGGCATCACCAAGAAGGGGGCGCAGCGCTGGGTCAACGTGGGTGTGGTGATCCAGCCCAGCGAACTGCTGAAGATCGCCACGCCGCTGATGCTGGCCTGGTGGTTTCAGCGCCGCGAGGGCCAGCTGCGCGGCACGGACTTCGTGATCGCCATGGTCCTGCTCCTGGTGCCCGTGGGGCTGATCATGAAGCAGCCCGACCTGGGCACCTCGCTGCTGGTGATGGCCGCAGGCCTGTCCGTGATCTTTTTCGCGGGCCTGCCCTGGAAACTCATCGTGCCGCCCGTGCTGGCCGGCGCCATCGGCATCACGCTTATCGTGCTGTACGAGCCCCAGCTATGCGCCGACGGCGTGCGCTGGCCCGTGCTGCATGAATACCAGCAAACCCGTGTCTGCACCCTGCTGGACCCCACACGCGATCCGCTGGGCAAGGGATTCCACATCATCCAGGGGATGATCGCCATCGGTTCGGGCGGCGTCTGGGGCAAGGGCTTCATGGCGGGCACTCAGACCCACCTGGAGTTCATCCCCGAGCGCACGACCGACTTCATCTTCGCGGCCTATTCCGAGGAGTTCGGACTGGTCGGCAACCTGTTCATCATCGTCTCCTTCCTGCTGCTGGTCTGGCGCGGGCTGGCCATCGCCATCCAGGCCAACTCGCTGTTCGCGCGGCTCATGGCGGCAGCCGTGGCCATGATCTTCTTCACCTATGCCTTCGTGAACATGGGCATGGTCAGCGGCATCCTGCCCGTAGTCGGCGTGCCGCTGCCCTTCATCAGCTATGGCGGCACGGCCATGGTCACGCTGGGGCTGGCGCTGGGCGTGCTGATGTCGGTTGCGCGCTCGCAGCGGCAACTGCCGGGCGAGGGCGGCGGGCCGCTCTGAATCGCACTTTGCGGCGCCAAAGGCGCCCGCAAATGTCAAAGAGTCTGGATGCCTGCGGTATCCGGCGTCGCATTCCTTCCTGTGATTTGGCTTGGAAAATGAGACTCCAAAAGCGCTGGTTGCTCCTTTTTTGATAGTTTCTGCGGGAGTCTGCTCACTTGCCACCGCCGCCAGGGCAGGCTACAAAGCAAGTGCGGACATGGGCCAGCATGTTCGCCATCCACGCGGATGCATGCCTACGGAATGCCGCTCAGCCTGGTGGAGCGGCATTCCGTTCTTTTTTGTGGGTTGGCAAGCCGCTGGCCGCAGCCGTTGCACGGCGAGGGCATGGCCGGCTCTCTACAATGCGTGAATGATCTCCCGCGAACCCACCATTGAACGCCTGGCCACAGCGCGCCAGTTGCTGCTTGAGCCCTTCGGGCTCGATGAAACCCATCTCGCGCGCGCACTGGCCGAGATCCGCAGCCACCAGGTCGACGACGCCGACCTCTACTTCCAGTACACCCGCGCCGAAGGCTGGAGCCTGGAAGAGGGCATCGTCAAGACCGGCAGCTTCAGCATCGACCAGGGCGTGGGCGTGCGTGCGGTCAGTGGCGAGAAGACGGCATTTGCCTATTCCGACGATATTTCCGAAGCCTCGCTGCTGGATGCCGCGCGCACCGTGCGCTCCATCTCGGGCGCGGCCCAGAGCAAGCGCGTGCGCGCCAATGCTCCCAAGATTGCGCAAAGCCGCTCGCTGTATCCCGGTCTGGATCCCATCGCCACGCTGGACAGCACGGCCAAGGTCGAGCTGCTGGGCAAGGTCGAGAAACTGGCCCGCGCCAAGGACCCGCGCGTGGTCCAGGTCATGGCCGGCCTGGCCAGCGAGTACGACGTGGTGCTGGTGGCCCGTGCCGATGGCACGCTGGCGGCCGACGTGCGGCCGCTGGTGCGCCTGTCGGTTACCGTGATCGCCGAGCAAAAGGGCCGGCGTGAGGTGGGCTCTGCCGGCGGCGGTGGCCGTTTCGGGCTGGCCTATTTCAGCGACGAGCAGATCACCCAGTACGTGGACGAGGCCGTGAGCGCGGCCCTCACCAACCTGGAATCCCGTCCCGCGCCGGCTGGCGAGATGACCGTGGTGCTTGGCCCCGGCTGGCCCGGCGTGCTGCTGCACGAAGCCGTGGGACACGGTCTGGAAGGCGACTTCAACCGCAAGGGCGCCAGCGCCTTCAGCGGCCGCATCGGCCAGCGCGTGGCTGCCAAGGGCGTCACCGTGCTGGATGACGGCACGCTGGCCGATCGCCGCGGCTCGCTCAACGTCGATGACGAAGGCTGCACCAGCCAGAGCAATGTGCTGATCGAGGACGGCATCCTCAAGGGCTACATCCAGGACGCGATGAATGCCCGCCTGATGGGCGTCAAGCCCACGGGCAACGGCCGCCGCGAAAGCTATGCCCACATTCCCATGCCGCGCATGACCAACACCTACATGCTCGGTGGCGACCGGGAGCCGCAGGAAATCGTGGCCTCGATCAAGAAGGGCCTGTACGCCACCAACTTCGGCGGCGGCCAGGTCGATATCACCAGCGGCAAGTTCGTGTTCTCCGCCAGCGAGGCCTATTGGGTCGAGAACGGCAAGATCCAGTACCCCGTCAAGGGCGCGACCATCGTGGGCAGCGGCCCGGAATCGCTCAAGCACATCACCATGATCGGCAACGACATGCGCCTGGACAGCGGCGTTGGCACCTGTGGCAAGGAAGGCCAGAGCGTGCCCGTGGGCGTGGGCCAGCCCACGCTGCGCATCGACGGCCTGACGGTGGGCGGCACGGCCTGACGGTCCCATGCCCGCGCCCTGCACGGCAGGCCGGGCCCTGTCCTGCCTGACGCGGCCCGCCGCGTTCGGTGGGCGCCGTCCGGCGCCGATTCCATGACCCAGCTTTCCTTTTCCTCCCGGCCAGGCCCGCGGACCTCCGTCCATCCCCTGCGCAGCCTGCCGAAGCAATGGCGTGCCTGGGCCGGCGAGTCGCGGCTGAGCCGCTTCTGGCAGCATGAGCTGATCGTGGGCGACCTGCAGCCCATGCACCAGCAACTGGCCTTGCTGGCCGTCGCGCTGGACGAGTCCGTGCGCGTGCGCTATGCGGGCAGCGCACGCCCCGCGGTCGAAGACGCCATACAGCAGCTTGACCTGGCGGTGCTGGACCACCAGCACTTTCTCACCACGCTGGCCACGGGCTGGCATGCCCTCTACGAATTTCCTGCCTACCAGCGTCTGCTCAAAGGCTTCAGGGAGGCCGTCCACGCCTGGCAGCAGTCCGTGCTGGTGGGCGATGCCCAGGAGCCCGAGCACTTCCGCCGCTGCGAGCGCCTGGGCTGGCGTCTACTGGGCGATGCCTGCCTGCTGACAGACATGTTTGCCGAATCCGCTGCCGTGGCCGGCGAAGCCGATGTGACTGCCATCCTGTCTGGTTACAAGGCGCGCCGATGGCAACCCTTGAGCGCCGTGCGCAGGGCCCTGCGCAGGCTGCGTGACGCATTGCTGCGGCGTTGATCGCGCCCTTGCGTGACGCGCAGATGCATCATTTCCCGGGGTTTGCACGTTTTCATGGCCGATGGCAATAAAACTGCATGGCGTCGTGATTTTCTACATATGCCTGAAGAATTTTTGCGTGAAACTGAGAAAAAAGCAGTTTTATTGCGTCAATGATTTTGTGCTTTCTCTCTGTGGCACGGTGAAGGGCTGCTTCCCCGCCCTCATGTCCATGTTGCACTGCGAAAAATGACTGTGCTACATTCGATCCCCATGCAAGCCCGTGCCTCCTTCTACTTTTACTTTTGGTTCTCCTCCCCGGCGGAAGAGAGGTAAGCGCGCGCACCCGAACAAACCTCCCTCAAAACCGCCGAAGCTGTAAAGCCCGGCGGTTTTTTGTTTTTCCCTCCCGATTCTTCGCTCCGTTTTCCACGATCCATCTTTCCTCACGAAAGCAAGCAATGACTGCTCATCAAGCTTCCCTCGCCGATTCCTGGTATCGCGGCGGTTCCCAAAAGACTGGCCAAACCGACGACGCACGTATCAAGGACATCACCGTGTTGCCCCCTCCCGAGCACCTCATTCGCTTCTTCCCCATCCGCGGTACGGCCGTCGAAACCCTGATCGGCGACACCCGCCGCACCATCCACAACATCATGGCTGGCGAGGATGACCGCCTGCTGGTCATCGTCGGCCCCTGCTCCATCCACGATCCGGCGGCCGCCATCGAGTACGCACGCCGCCTGGCGCCCATACGCGAGCAGTACAAGGACACGCTGGAGATCGTGATGCGCGTGTACTTCGAAAAGCCGCGCACCACCGTGGGCTGGAAGGGTTTGATCAACGATCCCTACCTGGACCAGAGCTACCGCATCGACGAAGGCCTGCGCATTGCGCGGCAACTGCTGATCGACATCAACCGCCTGGGCGTGCCGGCCGCCAGCGAGTTCCTGGACGTGATCTCGCCCCAGTACATCGCCGATCTGATCAGCTGGGGCGCCATCGGTGCGCGCACCACGGAAAGCCAGGTCCACCGTGAACTGGCCTCGGGCATCTCGGCGCCCATCGGCTTCAAGAACGGCACGGACGGCAACATCCGCATCGCCACCGACGCCATCCAGTCGGCCAGCCGCGGCCACCACTTCCTGTCCGTGCACAAGAATGGCCAGGTTGCCATCGTGAACACGGCAGGCAACCAGGATTGCCACGTCATCCTGCGCGGCGGCAAGACCCCCAACTACGACGCGGCCAACGTGGCCGCTGCCTGCGAGGATCTGGAAAAGGCCGGCCTGCCTCCCACGCTGATGGTGGACTGCAGCCACGCCAACAGCTCCAAGCAGCATGAGCGCCAAAAGGATGTGGCACGCGACATCGCCGGACAGATCAGCGGCGGCTCGCGCAGCGTCTTCGGCGTGATGATCGAGGGTCATCTCGTGGGCGGTGCCCAGAAGTTCACGCCCGGCAAGGATGAGGTGGCTGCGCTGACCTATGGCCAGAGCATCACTGATGCCTGCCTGGGCTGGGATGATTCCCTGGCAACGCTGGCCGAACTGTCCGACGCCGTGCAGCAGCGCCGCGTCAAGCATCCCGAGCCGGCTGCGGCCCTGGTTGCCGCCTGAGCCGGAAAAGAAAACGGGGCATGCATGCCCCGTTTTTTCTATGTCCCGGTTTTCTTGTTCAGTGTGGCGGCGTGGCGTCCGGCGGGGTCAGTCCGCCCTGGTTCAGCGTGTCGTCTATGCCCAGCAGCAGAACCAGCAACTGGCGCTTGTCGAATGCCACGGGCTGGCTCCATTCGTGCTCGGCCAGTGGATGCACGTGGCTTTGGCAGGGCAGCTGGCCGCGGGCATCGACCACGGCACGCAGCCGGGGCAGGAAAACCCACTGCAGCCATTCCTGCAGCTTGAGCGTGTCGTACATGAACGGCATGGTCGATGCCATGGCCTCAGGGCTGGGCGCCACGGCCGACCAGAGGCTCTGGCTGCGCAACTCGTCTTCGAGTTGCTGCAACTGGTCGAGCAGTTTCTGGTGCGTGGTGTCGGTTGTCATGCGGTGAGGTCCATGAAAAAACGGGGCCAAATCTGTCGGCCATTGTACGTTTGCACCTTTGGGCAGGCGCTGGCAGGCCTTGAAACACCTGCTGGCGGCAGTGCCGACTCCAGCGCCGGTGCCAGTCTCTGGCACTTGAGGCATGTCAGCTTGCCCGGGGTGTGGAAAAGGCGCTTGCGGTTAAGCTCAGGGCATGAGTGACAGCCCTGTCTGCATGAGCAGGCACAGGGCCGTATCCCGTAATGAAGAGAGGAGTTCCATGCGCAGCGAAGTGATTGTGGTGTTGGATGCCGGACAAGAGTACCGCACGGACACCAGCGGGCTCACCCCCATGAGTTCCGATGAAGGACGGCATTGGCTGGACCAGCAGTTCATCTCCATGGACTGCGAACCCCTGCGCGCCAGCGGCAAGGTTCTGCTGGCCGACAAGCTGGTGGTGGTGGCGCGTGCGGCGCGTTCGCGCTCCGGGCTGTTCGACGACGAGCAATGGCGCAACAGCTATGCCGTGGCCGCCCAGGCCGTGCTGTCCAAGCCGCTGATCCGTGTCGATGTGCCGGCCATGTCCATCAGTTACTGACGACGGACAGATAGCGATACAGCAAAGAGGCCTGGGCATGACCCGGGCTTCTTTCATTGGGGGCTGTGCCCGGTTCAGCCTGCGGCTTGCAGCGCCGCCAGCAGCTTGGGGTGAATGCCGCCGAAGCCGCCATTGCTCATGCACACCACGTGGTCACCGGGGCGTGCGGCTGCGCGGATCTGCCCGATCAGCGTATCGATGTCTGCAGCCACCTGCGCCTTGTGTCCGGCTCCCACGCCCAGGGGGCGCAGCGCCTCGGCAGCATCCCAGTCCAGGCCGGCCGTGTGGCAGAACACCAGATCGGCACTTTCCAGGGCCCAGGGCAGTTGCGACTTCATGGTGCCCAACTTCATGGTGTTGCTGCGCGGCTCGAACACCGCCAGGATGCGTGCCTGGCTGCCGAGCTTGCGGCGCAGGCCGTCCAGCGTGGTGCGGATGGCCGTGGGATGGTGGGCGAAGTCGTCGTAGACGGACACGCCACCCGCCATGCCGCGCAGCTCCATGCGTCGCTTGACGTTCTGAAAGCGCGCCAGCGCTTCGCAGGCCTGGGCCGGCGTCACGCCCACATGCGCGGCCGCTGCAATGGCGGCCAGCGCATTGAGCTGGTTGTGCTCTCCGGTCAGTGCCCATTCCAGGCGCGCGACCTTGTGGCCACGGTGCAGCACGTCGAAGGCGCTGGGATCGCCCTGGGCACAGAAATCGCTGACCACCGCACCGAAGCTGGAGACCTCGCTCCAGCAGCCCTGGTGCAGCACGCGGGTGATGCTTTCCTCTATGCCGTTGACCACCAGCCGCCCGGAGGCGGGAACGGTGCGAACGAGATGGTGGAACTGGCGTTCGATGGCACCGAGGTCCTCGAAGATGTCGGCGTGGTCGAACTCCAGGTTGTTGAGCACGGCCGTGCGCGGGCGGTAGTGCACGAACTTGCTGCGTTTGTCGAAGAAGGCCGTGTCGTATTCATCGGCCTCGATGACGAAGACGGGCTCCGCGCCGGCCGGCCCCTGGCCTGGCGTCGGTCGGCTGGATGCGCCCAGGCGGGCCGAGACGCCGAAGTCCAGCGGCACGCCGCCGACCAGAAAGCCGGGAGCCAGGCCTGCGCATTCGAGAATCCAGGCCAGCATCGACGTCGTGGTCGTCTTGCCGTGGGTGCCGGCCACGGCCAGCACATGGCGCGGGCAGGACGGATGGTGCAGCACCTGTTCGCAAAGCCATTGCGGACCGCTGGTGTAGGGAGCGCCGCTTTCAAGAATCGCCTCCATCAGCGGGAACTTGGGGGTGCCGTCGGGCAGCCGCGCGCGGCTGACCACGTTGCCCACGACATACATGTCGGGTTGCAGGGCCATCTGGTCGGCGCCGTAGCCCTCGATCAGGTCGATGCCCAGTGCACGCAACTGATCGCTCATCGGCGGATAGACGCCGGCGTCGCAGCCTGTGACGCGGTGCCCAGCCTCGCGCGCCAGTGCGGCCAGTCCGCCCATGAAGGTGCCGCAGATGCCCAGAATATGTATGTGCATGGCCGGGCATTCTACGGTTGCCGTCATGTCCGGGAGGGCTGTCCTGCAAAAACAGGAGCTTGCGGCCCAGCAGGCGCGGGGTCCCGGAAACACAAGGTTGCGAAATCGCCGTTGCAAGGCGCTGGCGGGAACGTGCAAAGCCCGTCTGCGGCCGGCGGTGCCGCGGCTTGGGTCACAATGGCCCGGGGCCATCCGCAGGGAAGGCCTCTTATATATATGTAGGGATACAGCGGATCGGAAAGCCATGGACCAAGCCACTGCCGAAATTGCCCAGACCGCGGCCCGCCTCGTGGTCGAGGAAGGGCTGGAATGGGGGGCTGCCAAGCACCGCGCACTTCGCCAGCTGGGGCTGCCCGCGCGCACCGCGCTGCCGGGAAACGACCTGGTGGAAGAGGCCGTGCGCGAATACATTGCCCTGTTCTGCGCCGACACCCAGCCCCAGGAACTGCAGGCCCTGCGCGAACTGGCCCTGCAATGGATGGACCGCCTGGCCGAGTTCCGACCCCATCTGGCCGGCGCCGTCTGGCGCGGCACAGCCACCCGCCTGTCCGATATTTACCTGCAGCTGTTCTGCGACGACCCCAAGTCGGCCGAGATCGCGCTGATCAACCAGCATGTGGAGTACGAGCCCAGCACCGTCACCGGCTTTACGGGGCAGAACGTGGAGGCCTTGAGCATCCACGCCTTCTGCCGCCCTTTGAACGAGTCCGTGGGCGTGCATCTGCTGGTGTACGACCATGATGATCTGCGTGGTGCACTCAAGCCCGACGGCCAGGGGCGCAGCCCGCGCGGCAGCGCCGAGGCGCTGCGCAGGCTGTTGGATCAGGATGAAGAGGAGGCCGACCGTGGCTGATTCAGTGGATGCAGGGCAAAACACATCTTCCCGCCGCCGTTGGCTGATGGGCGGCGTTGCCGCCGCCGCAGGCCTGGGTGGAGCAGGGTTTGCGTGGTGGCGCTTTCAGCCGCACGCCATGGATGCCAGTGCCGAAGAGCAGCTGTGGCAGCAGCGCTTCATCACGCCCGATGGCTCGGCCATGACGCTGTCACGCTGGCGCGGCAAACCGGTGCTGGTCAATTTCTGGGCCACCTGGTGCCCGCCCTGTGTGCGCGAGCTGCCCACGCTCGATGCCTTCTCGGCGCGCCAAAACCAGCATGGTATTCAGGTCATTGGCCTGGCTGTGGACAAGCCGGAGGCCGTGCAGCGCTTCCTGGGTCGCACACCGCTGCGTTTCCCTGTGGCGCTGGCGGTGGAAGGCGGTCTGGGCCTGACCCGCTCGCTGGGCAATCTGCAGGGCGGACTGCCCTTCACCGTGCTGCTCGGCGAAGATGGCATGGTGCAGCAACGTAAAATAGGTGAGCTTACTACCGAAGATCTGGCTTCCTGGAGCGCAAAAGGCTGATTTTTCGCATCATCGAAGCTGTGAAAGCTCAGGAAATGCCCTGAATTCCATGGCGACGTTGATGAAAAATATGCCTCAAAGCACGCAGAAGGGCGAAATTGGAGTAAATTCGCGCCCTATTTAGTTGTTAGCCGCTGGAGCTCCCATGGATTTGCGAAAACTCAAGACCCTCATTGATCTGGTGTCCGAATCGAACGTGTCGGAACTGGAGATCACCGAAGCAGAGGGCAAGGTCCGGATCGTCAAGAGCGAAGGCGCCGTGGTGCAGCACTATGTGGCAGCGCCCATGCAGGCTCCCATGGCCGCGCCGATGGCGGCACCCGTCGCCGCTGCCCCCGCAGCGCCCGTGGCGGCACCGGCCGAGGCAGCCGTCTCCGGCCACGTGGTGAAGTCGCCCATGGTCGGCACTTTCTACCGCGCCTCCAGCCCTGGCGGCAAGCCCTTCGTGGAAGTGGGCAACCAGGTCAAGGAAGGCGAGACCATCTGCATCATCGAAGCGATGAAGATTCTCAACGAGATCGAAGCCGACAAGAGCGGCACGATCACGCGCATCCTGGGCGAAAACGGCCAGGCGGTAGAGTACGGCCAGCCCCTGTTCGTGATCGAGTAACCTGCAGGCGAGCGATGCCGCAAGCGGCACGACGCCCTGGCGCGAACGCATGCCGCGGCGCGACAGAGCAATTGGCTCAACTGACGGCTTCGGCCTGCGTACCGGCGCAGGCACCAAGTCGCGAGGACCTTCATGTTTAAGAAAATTTTGGTTGCCAACCGGGGCGAGATTGCCCTGCGCATCCAGCGCGCCTGCCGTGAACTGGGCATCAAGGCGGTGATGGTGTATTCCGAGGCCGACCGTGACGCAAAGTACGTCAAGCTGGCCGATGAGGCCGTGTGCATCGGCCCCGCGCCTTCGCCGCTGAGCTACCTCAACATGCCGGCCATCATCTCGGCCGCCGAGGTGACCGACGCCGAGGCCATCCACCCCGGCTACGGCTTTCTCAGCGAGAACGCCGACTTTGCCGAGCGGGTGGAAAAGAGCGGTTTCACCTTCATCGGCCCCACGCCCGAGAACATCCGCACCATGGGTGACAAGGTCTCGGCCAAGCAGGCCATGATCAAGGCAGGCGTCCCCTGCGTGCCCGGCTCGGATGGCGAGCTGCCTGACGATCCCGTGCAGATCCGCCGCATCGCCAAGGCCGTGGGCTATCCGGTGATCATCAAGGCCGCAGGCGGCGGCGGTGGCCGTGGCATGCGCGTGGTGCATACCGAGGCGGCGCTGATCAATGCCGTGCAGATGACCAAGGCCGAGGCCGGTGCGGCCTTCGGCAATCCGGCCGTCTACATGGAAAAGTTCCTGCAGAACCCGCGCCATGTGGAAATCCAGATCCTGGCGGACAACCACCGCAACGCGGTCTACCTGGGCGAGCGCGACTGCTCCATGCAGCGCCGCCACCAGAAGGTCATCGAGGAAGCGCCGGCTCCGGGCATTCCGCGCCGCCTGGTCGAGAAGATCGGCGAGCGCTGCGCCGCTGCCTGCAAGAAGCTGGGCTACCGTGGCGCCGGCACCTTCGAGTTCCTCTTTGAAAACGGCGAGTTCTACTTCATCGAGATGAACACCCGCGTGCAGGTGGAGCATCCGGTGACCGAACTGATCACGGGCGTGGACATCGTGCGCACCCAGATCATGGTGGCCGCAGGCGAGAAGCTGCCCTTCACCCAGCGCCAGATCAATGCCCAGCTCAAGGGCCATGCGATCGAGTGCCGCGTGAATGCCGAGGATCCCTACAACTTCATGCCGTCGCCGGGCCGCATCACCATGTGGCATGCCCCCGGTGGCCCCGGCGTGCGCGTGGACTCGCACGTCTACAACAACTACTTCGTGCCGCCGAACTACGACTCCATGATCGGCAAGATCATCGTCCACGGCGACACGCGCGAGCAGGCGCTGGCGCGCATGCGCACGGCGCTGCTGGAGACCGTGGTCGAAGGCATCAAGACCAATATCCCGCTGCATCAGGATCTGATGGTGGACGCCAAGTTCATGGAAGGCGGCACCAACATCCACTACCTGGAAGAGTGGCTGGCGCACCGCAACGCCAACAAGCGTTGAGCAGGTCGCCCGATTGACCCTGCATGCTGGCCCCCGGCGACGGCGGCCAGCATTTTCATTTATTGCATAGAAAAGGATGGGCCCATGTTCGAGTTGAGCCTGCTGTGCCCGGAAGACCGGGTTGAGACCGTCAGCGATGCGCTGGATGCGCTGGACGCCCTGAGCGTATCGGTGGAGGATGCCGATGCGCAGACCGAGGCCGAGCAAGCCCTGTTCGGCGAGCCCGGCATGCCGCCGCCCAAGGACGGCTGGCAGCGCAGCCGCCTGGTGGCGCTGTTCCCCTCGCAGCAAGCGGCCGAAGAGGCGCGTGATCTGCTGCTGCCCCAGGACTTCTTCGAGGGCTGCAGCATCATCGCCGTCAAGCAGGTGCCGGAGCAGGACTGGGTGCGCCTGACGCAGTCGCAGTTCGCCCCGGTGGACATCACGCCCGAATTCTGGATTGTTCCCACCTGGCACGAGCTGCCGCCCGAGGCGCGCGTGAGCATCCGCCTGGACCCGGGCCTGGCCTTTGGCACGGGCACGCACCCGACCACGCGCATGTGCCTGCGCTGGATCGCCCGCCAGCCCCAAGGCAGTCTTGGCCGCACGCTGGACTACGGCTGCGGCTCTGGCATCCTGGCCATTGGCGCGGCCAAGTTCGGTGCCACCGACATCGACGCGGTGGACATCGACCCGGCAGCCGTGGAGTCCACGCGCTACAACGCCGACGCCAACGCCGTGCAACTGAAGGCGGGCCTGCCCGATGCCTGCAACGGCGAATACCGCACCGTGCTGGCCAACATCCTGGCCACGCCGCTCAAGGTGCTGGCGCCGCTGCTGTGCGGCCGCGTGGCAGCGGGTGGGAGCCTGGTGCTGGCCGGTATCCTGGAGCGCCAGGCCGACGAGCTCAAGGAGGCCTATGCGCCGTACCTGGCGCTGGAAGTGGCCGACAGCGAAGATGGCTGGATCCTGATGACCGCGCGCCGCGCGGCCTGATTTCCGGCCCGAGTCCCCGCGCGGCCGCCGCCTTCGTGGCGCGGGCCGCGAGCAGCTGCCTACAATCGATCGCTGATGAGCCAAGTCACCCGCTGTCCTGCCTGTGGAACCCGCTTCAAAGTGGTGGCCGACCAGCTGCGAATTTCGCAGGGGTGGGTGCGCTGCGGCGTCTGCCATGAAGTGTTCGATGCCTCCGAGGACCTGCAGCCCCTGCCCACGGCACCTGTGAACGCGGCCGGCACCTCGGTGGCCGGCACTCCGGTGGCCGGCGGGGCATCGCACAACCCGGCCGAATTCGAGGACGATGACATCCGCGAATTCAGGGAATCCATGTGGCTGCCGACGGCGCCGAGCGGATTGCCGGGGCGGGGTGCATCGGGGCCTGCTGCACCTGTTGCACCCTCTGTACCTGCCGCACCTGCGGTATCCACCGCAACCACGGCTGCGGCTGCCAGGGCTGAGCCTTCGCCGTCCATGCCGCCGGCCGAGGTGCCGGCTCCAGAGGCCCCGCCCTCGCACCCTGTGACCGCGAAGGACCCCTCCGCCAGCGCCGCCGAAGAGTCGGGCAGCGCGCTGCCTGGAGCGTCGCTGGTGGACGAGATCCTGGCTGCGTCCCGGGCAGCGCCGAAGTCCCCGCCCGCCGCCCAGGCCGAGCAGGCCGTTGACGGCCTGCTCGGACCCGAGCCTGACACTGCGGCTCCTGTGCCCGCACCGGCAGAGGATGAGGAAGGCGCGCCGTTCACACGGCCCCATAAGCCATCCGACAAGTCGTCCGATGCGCCTGCGCCGTCCGTGCCAACCGGCCTGCTGCGGGAATCGGAGCCGCAGGCGCAGGCCTCCGTGCCTTCGCCGGAGTTTTCCCGCTGGCCGGACAGCGATGGCGAGGGCAGCGGTGAGGCTGCGGCCGCGCTGCCCGAGGCCGAGCCCGGCTTTGTGCGCCAGGCGCGGCGCAAGGCCTTCTGGCGCCGGCCTGCCGTGCGCGTGGCGCTTGTGCTGGGCAGCCTGCTGGGCGTGGGCGCCTTGGCAGGCCAGGTCATGTGGGGCCAGCGCGATGCGCTGGCCGTGCAGCATCCTTCGCTGGCGCCCGCGCTGCAGGCCCTGTGCGCCATGGCGGGCTGCGAGCTGCAGCCGCGCCGCCAGATCGGCGATGTGGTGATCGGCAGTTCGGGCTTTCGGCAGTTGCCGCGCAGCGGCCAGTACCAGTGGAGCCTGAGCCTGGAGAACCGTTCCGACTTCCCCGTGGCCATGCCCGCTGTCGAACTCACGCTCACCGATGCCCAGGACAAGCTGCTGCTGCGGCGCGTGATCCGGCTTGACCAGTTCGGCGCGCCCGCGCAGATCGAGGGCCATGGCGAGTGGAGCGTGACGGCCCCGGTCGAAGTGCAAGGCCTGGAGGCGGCCGTGGCCGGCTATCGCGCCCTGGTTTTTTATCCCTGAATCCCCCTGACTTTTCAAGAAAGCCGAGACACACCATGGCCGCTCTCATCTGCGGATCGCTTGCGTTCGACAACATCATGACCTTCGAGGGAAGGTTTGCCGACCAGATCCTGCCTGACCAGTTGCACATCCTCAATGTGTCCTTCCTGGTGCCCACGCTGCGCCGCGATTTCGGCGGCTGCGCCGGCAACATCGCCTACGCTCTGCGCTTGCTGGGCGGCGATGCCTGGCCCATGGCCATGGTGGGCAGCGACGGCGCCGGCTATGTGCAGCGCCTCGACGAACTGGGCGTGAAGACCGCGCACATCGGCCAGCTGCAGGACACGCACACGGCCCAGTGCATGATCATGACGGACCGTGACAACAACCAGATCACGGCCTTCCACCCGGGCGCCATGATGCAGGCCCACGGCAACCGCATCACGCCAGAGCTCAAGGAGCAGGTGCGCGTGGGCATCATTGCACCCGATGGCCGCCAGGCCATGCTCGAGCATGCCCAGCAGTTCAAGGCGGCCGGCATTCCCTTTGTGTTCGATCCGGGCCAGGGCCTGCCCATGTTCGATGGCCAGGAGCTGCGCAGCTTCATCGAGCAGGCTGACTGGGTGGCCGTGAACGACTACGAGGCCCGCATGCTCAGCGAGCGCACGGGCTGGAGCCTGGAGCAGATTTCCGGGCAGGTGCAAGGCCTGGTGGTGACGCTGGGGGCAGAGGGCTGCGAGGTCTGGGTGCAAGGCGCCAAGACCCTGGTGGCGCCGGTGCAGCCCGCCGCCGTGGTCGATCCCACGGGATGTGGCGACGCATGGCGTGGCGCCATGCTGTTCGGCCTGGAGCGTGGCTGGGACCTGGTGCGTTGCGCCGAACTGGGCAACCGCCTGGGCGCGCTCAAGATTGCCAGCCGTGGCCCGCAGAACTACGTGCTGGACTTCGCCCAGCCCTGAAGCCGGGATCACCGGCCGGCGGCGCAGCCGCCGTCTTCACAATGAAAAAAGCCCGACTCCAAAGAGCCGGGCTTTTTGCTTTGAGACCGGAAAAGTCTCAGGGCTTGTTGCCTGTGGGGAAGGGCCATGCGGCTTGGGGAGCCAGGCGGGTTTGCGCGATGGGCGCGGGTGCGGCAGCGGGAGCTGCAGGCGCGGCAGCGGCGGGAGCTGCTGCGGCCTTCTTGGGGGCAGCGGCCTTCTTCGGGGCTGCAGCCTTCTTGGCGGGAGCGGCAGGAGCTGCTGCGGCCTTGGCGGGCGCTGCGGCAGGCTTGGCAGCTGCAGCGGGCTTCTTGGCAGCAGCAGGAGCGGCAGCCTTCTTGGCGGGAGCAGCGGCCTTCTTCGCGGCAGGTGCAGCAGCCTTTGTGGCAGCGGGAGCAGCGGCCTTCTTGGCAGCAGGAGCAGCAGCCTTCTTGGCAGGAGCAGCGGCCTTCTTTGCGGCAGGTGCAGCAGCCTTCTTGGCGGGAGCGGCGGCCTTCTTTGCAGCAGGAGCAGCAGCCTTCTTGGCGGGAGCGGCAGCCTTCTTTGCAGCAGGAGCAGCAGCCTTCTTGGCAGGAGCGGCGGCCTTCTTTGCAGCAGGAGCAGCAGCCTTCTTGGCAGGAGCGGCGGCCTTCTTTGCAGCAGGAGCAGCAGCCTTCTTGGCAGGAGCGGCGGCCTTCTTTGCAGCAGGAGCAGCAGCCTTCTTGGCAGGAGCGGCGGCCTTCTTTGCAGCAGGAGCAGCAGCCTTCTT
>NZ_JAJALJ010000004.1:0-717183 GCF_020523835.1 Delftia sp. Lp-1
CGACTCGCTGCGATCAGCGAAGCCTTGAATTCTAGCACAGTTTTTAGCGTCGTTGCAATCAAATTTCTTCGATCTTTTCAACACCAGCGATCTGCATCGCTTCTCTTCAGCAGAGCCTTGCATTGTAGCACGTTTTTTCGTGCTGTCTACAAGACTTTTCTGACTCATCGCTGTCTGCAAGGCAGTGTGGCGACGAGGGATCGAACTATAGCATGGGTTTTTACCGATGGCGTGAAATTCGTGAACTTCCTTGCAGACCAGTGAAGAAGCCACCGCCCCGCCCTCTGAAACCGGCCCGGAGCCTGCCCTGCGGGCAGGCTCCGGGCGGGGAGGCCTTGCTGCCTGCACCAGGAATCGGGCCCGCATAGATAATGCGCGCACGATGGCATTGATTACTTTGATAGACGCCCAACTGGCGTTCGGGCATGTGGCGCTTCTCGACCACGCCCAGTTTTCCCTGGAGAGCGGCGAACGTGTGGGCCTGATCGGTCGAAACGGCGCAGGGAAGTCCTCTTTGTTGAAGATTCTTGGCGGACTGGCCAAGGCCGATGACGGCCAGGTCCAGACACAGTCCGGTATCCGCATTACTTATGTGGCGCAGGAGCCGGTGCTTGTGCCCGAGCAGACGATCTTCGAGTCGGCGTCCGCCGGCATTGCCGAGGTGATCGCCGTGCGCGAGCGCTATCTGGCGGGTGGCGAGGGCGAGGATCTCGATGCGCTGCAGTCCCAGATCGAGGCCTATGACGCCTGGAATTGGGAGCAGCGCGTGGAAGAGACGCTGCAGCGGCTGCACCTGGATCCCGACGCCCTGGTGGGCACGTTGTCCGGGGGGATGAAGAAGCGCGTTGCGCTTTCCCAGGCGCTGGTGGCCCGTCCTGACGTGCTGCTGCTGGACGAGCCTACCAACCACCTGGACCTGGATGCCATCGAGTGGCTGGAGGAGCTGCTGCTGAACTTCAAGGGCAGCGTGGTGACCATTACCCACGACCGCTCCTTCCTGGACCGCGTCTCCACGCGCATCGTGGAGCTGGATCGTGGAACGCTGCGCTCCTATCCCGGCAATTTCGTTCAATACCAGCAAACCAAGGAAGATCAGCTGGCCCAGGAGGCCGTGATCAACGCCAAGGCCGACAAGCTGCTGGCCCAGGAGGAGGTGTGGATCCGCAAGGGCGTGGAGGCGCGCCGCACGCGCAGCCAGAGCCGCATCGGCCGATTGGAGCAGTTGCGGGCCAACCGCGCTGCCCGCCGTGATGTGCTGGGCGGGGTGAAGATGGACATTGCCTCGGGCCGGGGCGATGGCTACCAGGGCAAGATCGTGGCCGAGCTGACCGATGTGGCCAAGTCCTTTGGCGACAAGCAGATCGTCTCGCATTTCAGCGCCACCATCCTGCGCGGTGACAAGGTGGGACTGATCGGGCCCAACGGTGCCGGCAAGACGACGCTGCTCAAGATGATTCTGGGCGAACTGGCGCCTGACAGCGGCAACGTGCGGCTGGGTGCGAATCTGCAGGTGGCTTACTTCGACCAGATGCGGCACCAGATCAATATGGATGCCACGCTGGAGGACTTCATCAGCCCCGGCAGCGAGTGGATAGAGATCGGCAACCAGAAAAAGCACGTGAAGAGCTATCTGTCGGACTTCCTGTTCTCTCCGGCACGCGCTCACTCTCCTGTGCGTTCACTGTCCGGCGGCGAGCGCAACCGCCTGCTGCTGGCGCGCCTGTTTGCCCGCCCCGCGAATGTGCTGGTTCTGGACGAGCCCACCAACGACCTCGATATCGAGACGCTGGAGATGCTGGAAGACCTGCTGCAGAACTACGACGGCACGGTATTCCTGGTCAGCCATGACCGCAGTTTCCTGGACAACGTGGTCACCAGCACCATTGCCTGGGAAGGGCCGGGCAAGTGGCGCGAATACGAAGGCGGCGTGCAGGACTGGCTGGACCAGTCGCGCCGCAGCCAGGATCTGGCCGAGGCTGCACAGCCCAAGCCTGCCAAGGAAGAGGCCAAGCCGACGGCGGTGCGCAGCGACAGCAAGCCCAAGCGCAAGCTCAGCTACAAGGAGCAGCGCGAGCTCGATCAGTTGCCCGAGACCATTGCATCGCTGGAGGCGGAGCAGAAATCCATTCGCGAGGCCCTCGCCGACGGCTCGCTGTATGCCAACGACAACTCCCGCGCCGTTCAGTTGCACCAGCGCGATGGCGAGATCGATGAGCAGCTGATGGAGGCACTGGAGCGCTGGAGCGCCTTGTCCGAGTAAGCACCGTGTCGAACTGACAAAAAAAAGAGCGCCATGCGCTCTTTTTTTCATGGAGGCCGCCAGAGCTGGCCGTTCCGCTCAGATGCGGTGGTGCACCTGGTCCGAACCTATGCGCAGCTTGCCCAGCAAGGCGGCAGCGATCTGGTTGAGGGGCAGCACTTCGTCGGCAGCGCCGTGGGCGATGGCCTCGCGCGGCATGCCGAAGACGATGCAGCTGGCCTCGTCCTGCACGAGGTTGTAGCTGCCTGCATCGCGCATTTCGCGCATGGCGACCGCACCATCGGCGCCCATGCCGGTGAGCATGATGCCGTAGGCGTTGCGGCCCGCGCAGGCGGCCACCGACTTGAACAGCACTTCGACCGAAGGCTTGTGGCGATTCACCGGCGGGCTGTCATCGACCACGGCGACATAGTTGGCGCCGCTGCGCTGCACGGAGAAATGCTTGCCACCCGGGGCGATATAGGCATGACCGGGCAGCAGGCGCTCGCCGTGCTGCGCTTCCTTCACAGTCATCTGGCACAGGCTGTTGAGCCGGGCCGCGAAGCTGGTGGTGAAGCCCGGCGGCATGTGCTGGGTGATGACGATGGCCGGGCAGTCGGCCGGCAGATGGGTGAGCACTTCGCGGATGGCCTCGGTGCCGCCCGTGGAGGCGCCGATGGCAACCAGCTTCTCCGTGGAAAGCCGCCCCAGCAGCGACGTCGGTGCAGCCTGGCGCGGCACGGCCGAACCTGCAGAGGAAGCGACCGGCGCTGCCGCGCTGCCTGCGGCAGAGGCTGCACTGCGGGGAGCGACCGGCAGGCGCCGTACCTGGGCCACGGCAGCAACGCGGATCTTGTCCACGATCTGCGCGGCCAGTTCCTGCAGGCCGTTGGAGACACCCACGCGCGGCTTGGCCACGAAGTCGATGGCGCCCAGCTCCAGTGCACGCATGGTGACCTCGGCGCCGCGTTCGGTCAGCGTGGAGATCATGACCACCGGCATGGGACGCAGGCGCATGAGCCGGCCCAGGAAGTCGATGCCATCCATGCGCGGCATTTCCACATCGAGCGTGATCACGTCGGGATTCATCTCGCGGA
The DNA here is from genome assembly GCF_020523835.1 of Delftia sp. Lp-1. Taxonomy (NCBI): domain Bacteria; kingdom Pseudomonadati; phylum Pseudomonadota; class Betaproteobacteria; order Burkholderiales; family Comamonadaceae; genus Delftia; species Delftia sp. Lp-1. Next base: position 3,337 of record NZ_JAJALJ010000004.1, read on the forward strand.
TCATTTCGCGTGCGATCAGCGGGTCATTGGCCGAGCCGATGCATTCCATGTCGTGCTGGCGATTGATGATCTCGGACAGCAGACTGCGTACCAACGCAGAGTCGTCCACCACGATCACCCTGATTTTCCTGTCCATTCCTTTGAACCTTCCTCAAAACAGGTCGACCGAGCCGCCTGCCGTATTGCGTGCCACGACGGCTGCATTGCCGCGCGTGAATTCCTGCTGTACCAGCTCCTCCGGATGGGCATGTGCCAGGCGCTTGACCATGGCCTTGCCGCTGGCGGGGAAGAACACCACCTTGCGAGGGTAGATGTCCAGCACATCCTCCGAGACGATGGGGATGCGTTCGGTCTGCAGGTACTGCGTGACGAAGGCGGTATTGCGTTCGCCCACGTTCATGGTGGTGAAGTTGTGCATCACCTGCCCGCCACCGAAGATCTTGGCCTGCAGCGACTCGCGCCGGGCACCGAGCTTGAGCATTTCGTTGATCAGCAACTCCATGGCGTACGAGCCGTAGCGGCCCGATGCATCGGCAGAGTCGCCGTCGGGCAGCATGAAATGGTTCATGCCGCCCACGCGCATGGTGCGGTCCCAGATGCAGGCCGAGATGCAAGAGCCCAGCACGGTGACCAGGATCACGTCCTCGTTGGAGACAAAGTATTCGCCGGGCAGCACCTTGACGGCGTTGTGCTGGAAATGCGGGTCGTAATAGAAGAACGAAGCCTCGCCAGGGTAGCGCTGCTGGCGCTTGAGCTGCTCCAGCGAGGAACGCGGCACCGGATCGCCCGGCGCCGGATAGTCTGCAGCGGTATAGCTGTTGATGCGCGGCATGCGGCGACGCTCCGAGGGCGCCGGTGGCGGTGCGAAGGCAGGGCGGTCTCCGATCATGGGAGCACCCCCTGGCATGCGGCAGGACCTGCGTCAGCGGCGCTCATAGACGGTCTTCCCCTTGAGCGTGAACAGATCGCGCGATTCACTGAAGTTCTCGGCATGCCCGACGAACAACAGGCCACCGGGCTTCATCACGCGGTGGATGCGCTCCAGCACGCGGCGCTGCGTGGCCGCGTCGAAGTAGATCATCACGTTGCGGCAGAAGACCACGTCGAAGGGGTCGCGGAACGGCCAGTCGTCACGGATCAGGTTGACGTTGAGAAACTCCACCAGGCGGCGCAGTTCGGGCTTGACGCGCACCAGGCCTGCATTGCCGGCCTTGCCCCGCAGGAAGAAGCGGTGCAGGCGCTCGGCGCTCATGCCCTTGATGCTTTCGGCGCGGTAGACGCCAGCCGATGCCGTGTCCAGCACGCGCGAGTCGATGTCGCTGGCCTGCAGTTGGAAGCTGGGCGTGGCACCCAGCGCTTCCAGCGCCGTCATGACGATGGAGTAAGGCTCTTCCCCGGTCGAGGCCGCATTGCACCAGACCTTCCAGGCCGTGCCGGCCGGCTTGCTGCGCAGATGCTGGGCAAAGATCTCGAAATGGTGCTGCTCGCGAAAGAACGCCGTGAGATTGGTGGTCAGCGCGTTCACGAACTCCTGCCACTCCACGCCGTCGGACTGCGACTCCAGCCAGTCCAGGTAGGTGGAGAAGCTGTCGTAGCCCGTCTCGCGCAGGCGCCGCGACAGGCGGCTGTAGACCATGGCGTGCTTGCCATCGTGCAGGCTGATGCCGGCCCGCTGGTAGATCAGCGCCTGTACGCGGGCAAAGTCCCGCGACGACCATTCGAATTCGCGCCCCTGGGCCAGGGGCCCGTTGGCATCCCCGTCGTCGGCGACGGGACGTGCGGCCAGTGCCGCATTGGATGAGCCGGATCGCATGAGGGCGCTCAGTGCAAGAACGGGTCTCAGTCGACCGAGGCGACCAGGCCCATGTCCACGTTGTTCATGAGCTTTTCGATGTCCAGCAGGATGAGCATGCGCTCGCCCACGGAACCCAGGCCCAGAATGCAGCCGCTGTCAATGGCGCTTTCGATGTCCGGCGCGGGGCGCACGGCTTCGGGAGCCAGTTCCATCACGTCGCTGACCGAGTCCACCACGATGCCCACCACGCGGTTGCGCAGGTTCAGGATGATGACGACGGTGAAGCTGTTGTATTCCACCTGGGAGCAGTTGAACTTCAGCCGCATGTCCACGATGGGCACGATGGTGCCGCGCAGATTGACCACGCCCTTGATGAATTCCGGCGCATTGGCGATGCGGGTCGGCGGCTCGTAGCCGCGAATTTCCTGCACCTTCAGGATGTCGATGCCGTATTCCTCCTGGTCCAGGCGGAAGGTCAGGTACTCGCGCGCGCCGGTGGCGACGCCTTCTGCGGTCTTAGCGATCACGCTCATTGCTCAGCTCCTCAACTGTCGGGCCCGCGCCGTGGTGGCGAAGGCCATGGTTTCTTGGCGGCGCGCAGGCACTGCCTGCGGCGCCGTCGATTGTCGTCAGGTATCCCTGTCCCATTCAGTGGCGTGCACGACGCACCAGCGCGCCGGTGTCCAGAATCAGCGCCACCGTGCCATCGCCCAGGATGGTGGCGCCCGAAACGTTGGGCACCTTGCGGTAGTTCGATTCAAGGTTCTTGACCACCACCTGGTGCTGGCCCAGCAGCTCGTCGACCAGCAAGGCCACGCGGCTGCCGTCGGACTCGACCACCACCATGATGTTGCTGGACTGGCTGGTGTCGCTGCGCGGCACGCGGAAGGTCTTTTCCAGCGCGAACACGGGCATGTACTCGTCGCGCACCTTGACCAGCTGCGTGCCGTTGGCCACGGTGTTCACGTCTTCGGCCTTGACCAGGAAGGACTCGACCACCGAGGACAGCGGCAGGATGTAGACCTCGTCGCTGACGCCGACCGACATGCCATCCATGATGGCCAGGGTCAGTGGCAGGCGAACGGCCACGCGCATGCCCTTGCCCTGGGTGGACTCGATCTCGACCGAGCCGCCCAGCGCCGCGATATTGCGCTTGACCACGTCCATGCCCACGCCGCGCCCGGACACGTCGGTGACGACGTCGGCCGTGGAGAAGCCCGGTGCGAAGATCAGCTGCCAGACATCCTGATCGGGCATGTTGTCCGAGACATCCATGCCGCGCTCGCGGGCCTTCTGCAGAATCCGCTCGCGGTTCATGCCGCGCCCGTCGTCGCGCACCTCGATGACGATGGAGCCGCCCTGATGGGAGGCTGCCAGCGTCAGCGTGCCGTGCTCGGACTTGCCGGCCGCCAGGCGGTCCTCGGGCATTTCGATGCCGTGGTCCACGCTGTTGCGCACCAGATGGGTCAGCGGGTCGGTGATCTTTTCGACCAGTCCCTTGTCCAGCTCCGTGGCCTCGCCCAGCGTGATCAGGTCGATCTTCTTGCCCAGCTTGCCGGCCAGGTCGCGCAGCATGCGCGGGAAACGGCTGAACACGGTGGACATGGGAATCATGCGGATGGACATCACCGATTCCTGCAGATCGCGCGTATTGCGATCCAGGTCGGCCAGGCCTGCCAGCAATTGCTGGTAGGCCGATGCATCCAGTCCGTGGCTGTTTTGCGCCAGCATGGCCTGGGTGATGACCAGCTCGCCCACCAGGTTGATGAGCTGGTCGACCTTGGACACCGACACGCGGATGCTGGTGGACTCCATCTGCGCCTGCTGCGTCTGGGCCGCCGTCTTGGCGGCGGGCTTGGCCACGGCGCCGGCCGGCTGGATGGCCAGCGCGCCATCGGCCTGGGGCATGCCGGGTGCGCCGTTGAAGAAGCCATAGGCCTCATCGGCAGGCGGAATGGCGGCCGAGGCCAGGGCGGCGTCGGGGTCGTGCGCATGCTCTTCAGCGGCCGGGGCTTGCGCCGCCACCGCTGCGGGTGCTGCCTCGGCAGGGGCTCCGGCCGCCGTGATGCGGACCTGCTCCTTGGCCACGTGGAAGGCGAACAGATCGAGCAGGTCGTCGTCGGTGGACGAGGTCTGCACGTCAAAGAGGCGGCTTTGCGGCTGATCGCAGGCCAGGTCCTCGATGCGTCCCAGACCGGGAATGTCGCGGAACAGCTCCTTGATGGCCTCGGCCATCTCCAGGCGCTCCAGCGGACCGATCAGGATATGCAGCGAACGTCCGCCGCTGCTGGGTGCCGTGCCGACGGCGCCGCCTGAGACAGGCGCTGCAGCAACCGGGGCCGGTGCCTGCGCTGGCGCAGCCACAGGGGCTGGAGCTGGGGTCGGTGCGGGAGCCGGCGCTGCCGCTGCAGGTACGGCGCTGCGGCCTTCCGCCAGCGTCTCGATGCGTGCCACCAGATCCGTGGTGGACAGGGCCTCGCCCTCGTTGCCGGCCTGGTGGCGTGCCAGCAGGCTGCGGCTGGCATCAGCCGACTCCAGCAACACATCGACCATCTCCGGAATCGGTGTGATCTCGTGCCGGCGCAGCCGGTCGAGCAGCGACTCCATGCGGTGTGTCAGCTCGGTCACGTCGGCAAAGCCGAAGGTGGCCGCCCCGCCCTTGATCGAGTGCGCGCATCGGAAGATGCCGTTGAGTTCCTCGTCATTGGCCGCTGACAGATCCAGATTCAGCAGCATCTGCTCCATCTGGTCGAGGTTCTCGGCCGCTTCTTCGAAGAAGATTTGATAGAACTGGCTCAGGTCGAAGTCTGCGCCCGCTCCTGCCCCATCCTGGTGTAGATCCGCCATCTTTGGTCCTGCTGTTTCCTGTTGCCTGTACTTATCGGCTCAACGCATTACTTTCTGAATGACTTCGATCAAACGGTTTGGATCGAAGGGCTTGACCAGCCAGCCCGTGGCGCCCGCGGCGCGTCCGGCCTGCTTCATCTGGTCGCTGGATTCGGTGGTGAGAATGAGAATCGGCGTGTTCTGGAACTTGGGGTCTTCGCGCAGCTTGCGGGTCAGGCCGATGCCATCCAGACGCGGCATGTTCTGGTCGGCCAGCACCAGGTCGACTTGTTCGAGCTGTGCCTTCTCGAGCGCATCCACGCCGTCAACCGCCTCCACAACGCGAAATCCCGCCCCTGCGAGGGTGAACGCCACCATCTTTCGCATCGAGGGGGAATCATCAACAGCCAGAATCGATCGCATGTATAGCTCCAACAGACGGGCAATAAAAGGTAGAAGAGTGCATGGTCAGCGGTCAGAACAGCTCGACCGAGCCAGCATCCATCTCGCTTTGCGTGACGGGATTGGGCCGGTCGGGTATCGCCGGCAGGCCCAGGGAATCGTCCTCCCCCTCGTCCACGCCCATGGTGGCTGCGGCCAACTGGAACGCGCAGCCTTGCAAAATCTTCGTAATATGGGCGATCAACTGGGAGGACATGTCGTGAAACTGCAACTCGGTCACCGCCAACCGAAGCGTGGACCGCGCGGCGTCCAGCTCGGGCAAGGCGCCTAGCGCCTCACCGGCCAGCTGGCCGTGGGTCTCATCGAAACGGTCCAGCAGGTTCTGCGTTGCATGATTGAGAAGGCCTTCCAGGCGCTGCAGATCGCGCATCGCCACCAGCAAGGCATCCTGCAGGTCTGCGGCCACCATGACGGGCATGGGGACGGCAGGCTCGCCCGAAGGCTTGTGCATTGACTGCATTGTTACTCCACCACCAGCGTTTCAGCCCAATGTTCGCCATGCTCTGCAGCATGGCCAGCCCTTGTCAATCGTCCCCAGGAATGCAGCGCATCCCTTGATATACACGACCACTTGCATTTATGTTCCAAAATGTATCTCATGATAGCGCCCCCGGGGATGCCAGACCACCGCACAAGCCCTTGCGCATATTGCACATCGAGGATTCGGCGGCCGACCAGGCGCTGGCGCGGCTGAGCCTGCTGCGCGGCGGACTGGTCTGCGAGATTGTCGCGGTCGACCTGCTCGATGATGCCGCAGCCGCGCTGCAGAGCCAGGCATTCGACCTCATCCTGGCCGACTACCACCTGCCCGGCTTCACGGCGCTGGACGCCTGGGAGCTGGTGCGCCGCCAGCCCGGGCATCCGCCCTTTGTGCTGCTGTCCGGCGCCATCGGCGAGTCGGCCGCCGTGGACGTGATGCGCGAGGGCATCAGCGACTACCTGCTCAAGGACCACATCACGCGCCTGCCCCATGTGGTCTCGCATGCGCTGGAAGTGCACGAGGCCCGCCTGGCGCGCCGCCGCGCGGCGGCCGAGCTGGCGGCATCCGAGCGGCGCCTGGCCGATCTGACCGAGCACCTGCAGACCTCCACCGAACGGGAACGCGCCAGCATTGCCCGCGAGATCCACGATGACATCGGCGGCTCGCTGACCTCGGTGAAGTTCGATGTGGCCTGGATTGCGCGCAATGCGCCCGAGGGCGGACTGCGCGAGCATGCGCTGGCCGCGCTGGAAATGCTGGAGCATGCGCTGGGTGCAAGCCAGCGCATCATGATGAACCTGCGCCCGCCCGTGCTGGACCAGGGACTGGTGGCCGCCGTGCAGTGGCTGGCCGAGAATTTCGAGCGCCGCACGGGCGTGCCCACCCGGGTGCGCAGCAGCCGCGAGAGCATGGACATCGCGCCCGACATTCAGGTCGTGGCCTACCGCACGGCCCAGGAGGCGCTGACCAACGTCGGCAAATATGCCCAGGCGCGCCATGTGGACATCGATCTCTCGGACCGCGAAGGCTTTCTCACGCTGGAGGTGACGGACGACGGCGTGGGCCTGGCCGAAGGCGCGCGCGACAAGCCCGAATCCTTCGGTTTGCGCGGTCTGGGCGAGCGTGCGCGCACCGTTCAGGGCTGGCTGGATGTCAGCAGTCAAGCCGGGCGAGGAACCTCGGTCATCGTCTCCATTCCGCTGGACGATGGCGGCACTTGCCCTAATATCCCGGGCAATGAATGCTGAACGCCATGGCGGCGTGACCCTTTTTCCAGGAGGCCGACTTTGATCCACGTGGTGCTGTGCGACGACCATGCGGTGCTGCGCCGGGGCATCCGTGACACCCTGGCCGAGGCAGTGGACATCAGCGTCACCGCCGAAGCAGGCAGCTATGCCGAACTGCGCGAACAGTTGCGCACCGCCACCTGCGACGTGCTGCTGCTGGACATCAACATGCCCGGCCGCAGTGGCCTGGAAGCCCTGGCCAGCGTGCGCGAAACCCATCCGCTGATCAAGGTGCTCATGGTCTCCATGTACCCCGAGGATCAGTACGCGCTGCGCTGCCTGAAGGCGGGCGCGCAGGGCTACGCCAACAAGGCAGGCGACCCGGTGCTGCTGATCGAGGCGGTGCGTACCGTGGCCACGGGGCGCAAGTACCTGACGTCCGAAGTGGCCCAAATGCTGGCCGACAGCCTGGCCCAGCCCGCACCCCAGGTGCCGCATGAAAGCCTGTCCGAGCGCGAGCTGCAGACGCTGATCAAGATCGCGGCCGGGCAGCGGCTGACCGACATCGCCACCGAGCTGATGCTCAGCCCCAAGACCGTCAGCGTCTACCGGGCGCGCGTGCTGGAAAAACTGCAGATGAGCAGCAATGCCGAACTCACGGCCTACGCCATCCACAACCAGCTGATCTGAGGCTTTTGCGGCCGACAGGCCTGTAAATCTGTTGTTTTTCACAACTGCTTACATTGAAGTGCCAAATACCGCAATGCCGCGCTGCAGCAAGGCGACCAGGGGCTGCTCAAGCAGCGGCAGCGTGGCCATCAATCCCGTCAGGCCCACGGTGAGCGTGACCGGAAAACCCACGGCATAGATGTTCATCTGCGGTGCTACGCGCGAAATGATGCCCAGCACCAGGTTCACGAACAGCAGCATGGCGACCATAGGCAGGGCGATCCAGAAGGCACTGGCGAAGACCGCCGCCCCCATCTCGTGCAGCCGCATCTGGTTGATGGCCTGCAGGAAGCTGCCGTCCACAGGAAACGCCTCGTAACTCTTGAGCACGGCCATCAGCACCAGCAGGTGCCCGTTGATGACGATGAACAGCAGCGTGGAAATCTGGACCATGAAGCGCGCCACGGCGCTGAGCTGGGCATTCGTGGTCGGATCGAAGAAGCTAGCGAAGTTCAGGCCCATCTGCAGGCCGACCACCTCGCCCGCCACCTCCACGGCGGCAAACACCAGGCGCACCGCAAAGCCCACGGCCAGCCCCACGCCGACCTGCTGTATCAGCGTGCCCAGCGCCTGTGGCGAGTTGATGCCGATCACGGGCTGGTCGCCCAGCACGGGCTGCGCGCACACCGCGACCAGAAAGGCCAGGCCGATCTTCAGCCGCATGGGAATGACGCGCTGCGAGAACACGGGGGCCACGGAGAACATGGCCAGCACGCGCAGAAACGGCCAGAGAACGGGCGACAGCCACGCCACCAGTTGGGCTTCGCTGAAGGTGATCACAGTGGCGTTTCCAGTGCGCGGCGAAGGGCTCAGCCCACCGCCTGCGGAATGGTCTCGATGGTGCGGCGGATGAAGTCCACCAGCGTGCTCAGCATCCACGGGCCCGCAATGGCAAACACCAGCACGGCGGAGATGAGCTTGGGCACGAAGGCCAGCGTGGCCTCATGCACCTGGGTCACCGCCTGGAAGACGCTGACGGCCAGGCCCACGGCCAGCACCACGCCCAGCACGGGCATGGAGATCATGAGCAGCAAGGTCAGTGCCTCGCGGCCGAAGGTGAGCACGTATTGGGAGGTCATGGAAGGATTTCCAAAGAAAGAGCGGGGCTAGACGGCGAAGCTGGCGGCCAGCGAGCCTATGAGCAGGTTCCAGCCATCGGCCAGCACGAAGAGCATGAGCTTGAACGGCAGGGCCACCAGCACGGGCGACAGCATCATCATGCCCAGGGACATCAGGATCGAGGACACGACCATGTCGATGACCAGGAAGGGGATGAAGATCATGAAGCCGATCTGGAACGCGGTCTTCAGCTCGCTGGTCACGAAGGCGGGCACCAGCACGCGCAGCGGTGCGGTCTCGCTGGTGACGCCTGCATCGAGCTTGGCCAGCCGCGCGAACAGCGCAAAGTCCGACTGGCGCGTCTGCTTGAGCATGAAGTCGCGCATGGGCGCCTCGGCCTTCTCAATGGCCTGCTCGAAGGTCACGGCATTCGTGGTGTAGGGCACGTAGGCCTCCTGGTACACGCGGTCCAGGGTGGGGCCCATGACGAACAGCGTCAGGAACAGCGACAGGCCGATGATCACCTGGTTGGGCGGCGCCGACTGCGTGCCCAGCGCCTGGCGCATCAGCGACAGCACGATGACGATGCGGGTGAAGCCCGTCATCATCAAAAGGATGGCCGGCAGGAAGGACAGCGCCGTGAAGAACAGCAGGGTCTGGATGGGCACCGAAAAGCTGGTGCCACCGCTGCCCTGGCCGATGACCAGCGGAAGGCTGGCGGGCGCGCCCTGTGCCCAGGAGGCCAGGGGCGTGGCGCAGCACAGCGCCAGCGCTGCGGCGCCAGCGGCCTGGCTCAGCGTGCGCGCCGGGCGCTTGCAGGAATATTCAGACATTCGCACCGTCCGCAGGCAGGCTGCGCGCTTGCGCCATCGCAGCCGAAAAATCAGCAGGGGCCGGAGCCTGCAGCACATGCAGGCACTGGATGCTTTGCGCCGTGACGCCCAGCACCAGACGCACGGTCTGTGCGCCCTCGCCCACTTCCACCGTCACCACCCGCTGTTGCGGGCCCACGCCCACGGCGCCCAGCACCCGCGACTGCAGGCCGGCGGCACCGCGCAGCGCAGCCGTGCGCTGCTGGAAGCGGCGCAGCAGCCAGGGCAGAGCGGCCATGGCCGTGACCAGGGCCACCACCGTGAGCAGGGTCGGCCACAGCGGGCCCATGCCAGCGCTCTCAGCCACGGCTGACCCGGCGCAGGCGCTCGGACGGCGTGACCACGTCGGTCAGGCGGATACCGAACTTGTCGTTGACCACCACCACCTCGCCCTGGGCGATCAGGTAGCCGTTGACCAGCACGTCCATGGGCTCGCCGGCCAGTGCGTCGAGTTCGACCACCGAGCCCTGGGCCAGTTGCAGGATGTACTTGATCGGCACCTTGGTGCGGCCCAGCTCCACCGACAGCTGCACCGGGATGTCCAGCACCATGTTGATGTCGTTGACCGGCACATCGGCGCCACCGGCGTAGGGACGCACGGGCTCGCCTGTCAGCGGACCGCCCTGCTCCTCTTCCAGCTTGGCGTCGCGCTCGCGCTGCTCGTCCAATGCCTCTGCCCAGCCCGAGAACGGATCATCGCCAGCGGGCTTTTGCGTATCTTCAGTTGCCATTGTTTTCTCCCATCCAGCCAGCGTCGGCGCCACGCAGGCAGTTCTCGACGCGGATTGCGTACTTGTCGTTGTGAGTGCCGTACTGGCACTCGAAAATCGGAACGCCGCCAATGGAGGCGCGGATCAGCGGCTCGCGGTCGAGTTCGATGAAATCGCCGGGGCGCATGGCCAGCAGCTGCTCCACCGTGGCGTCGGCACGTGCCAGTTCGGCCACCAGGGTCACCTCGGCGGCCTGGATCTCGCGCTTGAGCACCTTGACCCAGCGGCGGTCCACTTCGATGGAGTCGCCCTGTGTCGAGGAATACAGCACATCACGGATGGGCTCCAGCGTTGCATAGGGCATGCAGATGTGGATGGAGCCCGAGATGTCGCCGATCTCCAGCTGAAAGGCCGTGGACACGACGATTTCGCTGGGCGTGGCGATGTTGGCGAACTGCGGCTGCATCTCCGAACGCTGGTAGCCCAGCTCCAGCGGATAGATGCCGTGCCAGGCCTTCTTGTATTCCTCGCAGATCACGTTGACCAGGCGGTTGATCACGCGCTGCTCGGTGTGCGAGAAGTCACGTCCTTCGATACGCGTCTGCAGCCGGCCCGTGCCGCCGTACAGCGTATCGATGACACCGAACACCAGCGAGGGGTCGCAGACCACCAGGCCGCTGCCGCGCAGCGGACGGATGGCGACGATGTTGAAGTTGGTGGGCACCACCAGCTCGCGCAGGAAGGCGCTGTAGCGCTGCACCGACACCGTGCCCACGGACACTTCGGGGCTGCGGCGGATGAAGTTGAACAGGCCGATGCGGAAGTTGCGGGCAAAGCGCTCGTTGACGATTTCCATCGTCGGCATGCGCCCGCGCACGATGCGCTCCTGGCTGGAGATGTCGTACTGGCGGATGATGCCCGCCTCGACCTCCTCGGTCGTGGATTTCTGGCTCTCGCCGGTCACACCCTCCAAAAGGGCATCGACTTCTTCCTGGGAGAGAAACGAATCGCTCATGGCGCCTGGCCTCCCCGGTTACTGGATGATGAAGCTGGAGAAGAGCACGCGGCGCACCGGGTTCTTGCCAGCGGAGGAGCGGCGGCGCTCGCCGTCTTCGTCCTCGGCGTCCTCGTCGCGGCTGCGCTTCTTGGCCTTGGCCTGGTTGCCGTAGCCCAGCGGGGCCGACACTTCGTTGAGCACGTCGGCGGCCAGGCGCTCCTTGCCTTCGCGCTCCAGCAGCTCCTCGGCCGTGCGCTGGGACACCAGCATCAGGATGCCGTTGCGGATGCTGGGCAGGTATTGCTTGACCGTGGTGGCCGTCTTCTCGTCGGCCAGCTCCAGCGTGATGCCGATCTGCACGAAGCGGTCGCCGCCCGTATCGGACAGATTGACCACCAGGTTGTCCAGCGGCAGGAAGGTGGGCACGGTAACGGCCGCCTTGCTGGCGCTGCCTTCTTCCTCATCGCCGCTGCTGTGGCGCTTGGACAGCAGGATGAAGGCAGCGGCCGCGCCTATGGCCAGGACGGCAATGATGACGATCAGCACGATCAGCTTCTTGCCCTTGGCCGGGGCGGGAGCTGCATTGTTGGCGGCATTGGGTGTGGCAGACACTGGAATTCCTCTGGGTGAGCGGGACCGCCACGCGCACGCGCTTCATGCGCGGCGCCATGACGCAGCAGGCCCATGGCAGGAATTATTCGGCGATTGGACCCCGGACCATGGCCTGAATAAGCGCATGAAACCCCGGTTTCTCGCTGGCTTGATGGCCCTCAAACGCCACAGGCCGGGCAGCTTGTCACCACCCGGCCTGTTCTGAAAACCCTGAAACGGCGCATGCGCCGCCCCGCAAGAAGCGCAGGAAGAATCAGACGAACAGATCCACCCCGCCCGCTGCCGCGCGGCCACCACCGGCCTGTGCGGCACCATTGCCGCCCGTGACACCGGCGGCATCGACCATGGCGCTCACGCGGCCCTGGCGCGCCTGGGCGTCCGCCCCCTGTCTTGCCGAATCGCCGCTGCCGGACTGGCCACCCGCATCCACGCTGACGCCGGCCAGTTGCAGGCCCTGGGCCTGCAGCAGCTCGCGCAGCTGGTCGGCACCATTGCCCAGCCAGTCACGCGCCTGGGCTTCGCTGGCGCCAAAGCGAACATGGGCCTCGTTGCCCTGCAGGCTGACCTGCACCTGGATGGCCCGGCCCTCATGCTCCACGGACAGCGAGGCGTTCTGGTTCTTGTTGTGGACCCAGAAGGCCACCTGCTCGGACACCTGCTGCTCGCGCTCGGTGGAGTTGCCCGGCTGGGCCTGGGCATCGGGCTGGGCAAAGGCCGCGCCATTTTGGCCGGCCGCCTGCTGGCCCAGGGATTGGCCGGCATGGGCCGCGCCCACGGCAGCCGCAACGCCGTGCAGTCCGTTCGCCGCCGACTCCGTGGAGGCGGTGCCGCCTTCACGGGCTCGCTCGAACAGGCCACGCCATTCTTCGGGCCGCACTGCGGCCATGCCGTTGAGCGCAATGCCCGACGCCAGGGCCACGTCCTGCCGCACACCGCCCGCCAGGGCCTGGGGCGTGTGTTCATGCGTGGCCTGGGCGGTGGTTGCCGTGCGTGCGGCGGCGGCCGTCAGTGCCGCATCGGACTGCACGGCGGCCAGCACATCGGCGGCTTGGGCCTGTGCCTGGGCCTGTGCCTGGGTACGGCGCGCAGCGCCATCGGTCAGGGCCCCGGCTGCATTGGGGTCCGCAGCGGCAGCCAAGGCCGCAGCATTGGCGCTGGCCGTGGCCAGCGCCGTGCCCGCGGCATCACCGGCTGCGGACTGCGGTGCCAGGAAGGCCGCGTGCGCCACGGCGCCCTGCTCCTGGCGCAGGGCCATCATGGCGGCGCTGCCCCGGCCGGACAGCCAGTCGCCCGCCACGCCTTGCAGCATGTCGCGGTCGCCCTTGCCGTCCAGATGGGCGGTCTGCCCGACCAGGCTGAGCCAGGGCGCCTGGCCGTTGGCAGCCAGCGCCATGGCATCGGCCTGCGCCGAGGTGGTCATATCGGTCGGCTCCGCCTGCGGTTGCAGCGGCAGTTGCGGCTGCTGCAGCAGGCCCTGCGCCAGGCCGGGATCGGCCAGCAGGTCTGCGACATCCTTCAGGCCGTCCTTGGCTGCGCCCTTGAGGCTGGACAGCGCGGAAAAAGCGGCACTGCCGTCCTCGCCCAAGGCCTGGCCCAGGGCGCCCGAGGCCAGCGCCGGCAATCCGCCAATGCCGTCCATCGCTGCCAGCAACGAAGAAAAGCCTGCGGCCTGGTCGTTGGAGGGCGGCTGCGTGCCGCGCGCTGAGCGAACGCCTTCCATGGCGCGCTGCATGGCGCTGCGCGCATCGGCGCGCTGTTCGATCTGGTTGGTGGACATGCGTCAAGCCTCCTGGAATGTCAGCCCGAAGCTGCGACGGAAAAACTGGATGGCCGCACGTTCATCGGTCTCCTTTTGCTCGCGGCGCATCTGGCTCAGCGCCAGATCGCGGCGGCGCACCTCGACGACCTTGCGCAGGCTGCTGACCCGCAGCTCGCAGGCCATCAAGGCCTTTTGCGCGGCCTCCAGGCGGATCGCCAGGTCGGCCAGCACCCGCGTCTGCAGGCCGATGGCGTGCTGCAGGCGGTCCATGAACTGGTACTGGTGGAACATGACCTCGGGCTGCACGGACTGGTTTTCCTGCGCGCCCCAGCGCGTCTGCATTTCCTGCACATAGTGCTGCAGCTGTTCCATTTGCGTCTGCGCGGCCTGCTGCGAGCGCAGGCGCTCCTGCACCGCCTGGCGCGCCTCGTCACGCTTGCGCGACGCGGCATCGATGGCCACCATCAAGGCATTCAAGGACGACATACCGGGGTTTCCTCCCTGTGTTCGTTATCGCGTTGGTCGCGTTTTGGCAGTGCCGCGTCGCCGCGTCACTGCCCACCGAGTGCGGCAGCCATGCCCGAGATGCTCTCGTCCATGGAAGCCGACTCGAACATGCTTTGCTGCAGAAAGGCCGCCATGGCCGGCTGCAGGCGTATCGCCTCATCCATCTGCGGGTCCGAGCCCGCCATGTAGGCGCCGACCTGGACCAGGTCCCGCCCCTTCTGGTAGCGCGAATAGACAGCGCGAAAGCGCCGTGCCAGCTCGAAGTGCTCGCGCGAGACCACGTTGTGCATCACGCGCGAGGCCGATTGCTCGATATCGATGGCCGGGTAGTGGCCCGACTCGGCCAGCGCCCGCGACAGCACGACGTGGCCGTCCAAAATGGCGCGCGCCGCGTCGGCAATAGGGTCCTGCTGGTCATCGCCTTCGGACAGCACGGTGTAGAAGGCCGTGATCGAGCCCACGCCGTTGAGGCCGTTGCCGCTGCGCTCGACCAGGGCCGGCAGCTTGGCAAAGCACGACGGCGGATAGCCCTTGGTGGCCGGCGGCTCGCCAATGGCCAGGGCGATCTCGCGCTGGGCCATGGCATAGCGGGTCAGCGAGTCCATGAGCAGCAGCACATGCTGGCCCTTGTCGCGGAAATGTTCGGCAATGGCCGTGGCATAGGCGGCGCCCTGCATGCGCAGCAGCGGCGGCGCATCGGCCGGCGCGGCGACGACCACGGCGCGGCTGCGGTCCTGGGCGCCGAGGATGTCCTCGACGAATTCCTTGACCTCGCGGCCGCGTTCGCCGATCAGGCCGACCACGATCACGTCCGCCTGGGTGTAGCGCGCCATCATGCCCAGCAGCACAGACTTGCCCACGCCCGAGCCCGCGAACAGGCCCAGACGCTGGCCCCGGCCCACGGTGAGCAGGGCGTTGAGCGAGCGCACGCCGGTGTCCAGCGTCTCGCGCACCGGGTCGCGGTCCATGGCGTTGATGGGGTTGCGGTCCAGCAGATCGGCGCTCACGTCGGCCAGCGGGCCGCCATGGTCCAGGGGCTGGCCCTGCGAATCCACGACACGGCCCAGCAGGCCGCTGCCAATGGGCAGGCGCAGCACGCCGGCCGCCAGGGACACGGGCGGCTCGACACCGTCGCCAAAGCGCAGCGGTGCGACAAAGGGTTCGGCCGGCGTCACGATGGCGCCGCTGGACAGGCCCTGGATGTCGCCCGCAGGCATGAGAAACGCACGCTCGCCTGCAAAGCCGACAACCTCGGCCAGCACCGGGTCCTGGCCTTGCTGGCGTATCCAGCACTGCGAGCCCACGGGCACCTGCAGGCCCGTGGCCTCCAGCACCAGGCCGGTCAGGCGCGTGAGCGTGCCGTGGGTTTCCAGGGGAATGTCGCCCTGCAGGCGGGCGCGGGCATTGGACAGCAGTTGCTGCCAGGGCTTGGCGGCAGGCTCGGAGGTCAGTTGGGCGGCGTCGGCCAGCGGGGCGTCAACCGGCATCGCGTTCTCCGTCATACCAGGTGGAGACCAGGCCCAGCGCGGCCACGGCGCGGCGCCAGCGCTTGTCCATGCCGGCATCGACCTGGGCGCCACCCGATTCCACGCGCACATCGCCCTGAGCGACGGAGGCGTCGCTGATCCACTGCACCTTGGACTGGGCGCCATGCTCGGCGCGCAGCGCCTCGTCCAGCACGGCGAAGTCGGCGGGGTTCAGGCGCACGGTGGCGGCGCGGCCGTCGGCGGCCAGCATGTCCAGCGCCTCGCGCACCACGGGCAACAGGGCCTGGGGCTGGCTGCGCAGCTCCTGGCGGACCACCTGGCGCGCAATGTCGCAGGCCAGGTTGAGCAGTTCCTGCGCTGCATCCGTCTGCAGCTGCTTGAAGCCGGCATCAAGGCCGGACAGCAGCACGTCCACGCGCTGCGCCGTCTCGCGGCCTGTGCCGGAGACATAGTCATCCATGTGTTGCTGCCACTGCTGCTGGGCTTCCTGGCGGCCCTGCTCCAGGCCCTCGGCATGGCCTTCGGCGCGTGCCTGTTCCAGCAGGGCATGCAGTTGTTCCTCATCCACTGCGGGGGCGGTGGAGGCCGGGGCGCCCGGCGTGTCGGCTTCGACATCCAGCACCATGGAGTCGGCCTCCAGCCGGGGCGCATCGGAGCGGCCGGGCAGCGACAGGCTGTGAAAGCCCGACGAGGAGGCAGGCGCGCGGGCCATGCCCGCGCCGCCATGCGCAGCCTGTGCACCGGATGCGGCGGGCGCACCCTGGATGTCCGGCAGCCCCGCGAGGCTGGGCAGGCTTTTCAGGCCGCCCATGTGGTCCACGGCGCCGAAGCGCCACTGCACCACCTGGCGCTCGTCGATCTCCTCGGAAGGGATGAAGCGCGAGTTCATGCCGTTAGACATAGCTGTCTTCCGCACCGCTGCCGATGGTGATCTGGCCTTCTTCGGCCAGGCGACGCACCACCTTCAGGATTTCCTTTTGCTGCGCTTCCACTTCGGACAGGCGCATCGGGCCGCGGCCTTCCAGGTCCTCGCGCAGCGACTCGGCGGCACGCATGGACATGTTGGCCAGAATCTTGTCGCGCACTTCCATCGAACCGCCCTTGAGCGCGATGATCAGCGTCTCGGACACCACCTCGCGCAGCACCAGCTGCACCGAGCGGTCGTCCAGCTTGACCAGGTCGTCGAACACGAACATCTTGTCCATGATCTTCTGGGCCAGGTCCGGGTCGTAGTTGCGGATGGTGTCCAGCACGGCCACGTCGGCATTGCCGCCGAGGTTGTTGATCATCTCGGCCGCCGTCTTGACGCCGCCCAGCGAGGTCTTGCGGATCTTGTCGCCGCCGGCCAGCACCTGGAACAGCACCTCGTTGAGGTCCTTGAGCGCGGTCGGCTGAATGCCTTCCAGCGTGGCCACGCGCAGCATGACTTCGCTGCGGAAACGCTCGGGCAGCTGCATCAGCACGGCAGCGGCTTGCTCGTGCTCCAGGTGCACGAGGATGGCGGCCACGATCTGCGGATGCTCGCCGCGCAGCAGTTCGGCCACGGACAGCGGGTCCATCCACTTGAGGCTTTCGATGCCGGAGACATCGCCGCCCTGCAGGATGCGGTCGATCAGCAGCGCCGCCTTGTCGTCGCCCAGGGCGCGCTTGAGCACCGAGCGCACATAGCCGCTGGCGTCGTCCACCAGCAGGCTTTGCGCGGCCGCGTCATCGGCAAAGCGGTTGATGACGAAGTCCACCTTCTCGCGCGAGACACCGCGCATGTGCGCAATGGTCTCGCCGAGCTTTTGCACTTCCTTCGGGGTGAGGTGCTTGAACACCTCGGCCGCTTCCTCCTCGCCCAGGGAGACCAGCAAGATGGCGGCGTCGTTCAGGCCTCGTTCGTCCATATCTCAGCAATCCGTGTTTTGAGAGGCTCAGGTGGCCTCGCCGTTGATCCAGGTCTTGACGATGTTGGCCACCGCGATCGGGTTCTGCTTGGCCAGTTGGCGCGCCTGCTCCAGGCGCACTTGCTCCTGCGTGGGCGAAAGATCGACAGCGGGTGCAGCCAGCGCCGGACGGTCCAGCTGCTCGCCTTCGATGGCATTGAGCTGTCCGCCCACGGCCACCGTCTTGCGGCCCTTGAGCATGGGTCGCACCAGGCCCAGCAGCAAGATGGCGCCGAACAGGGCCAGGCCGATGGGCACGCCCAGGCTGCGGGCCATGGCCAGCACTTCGGGCTGGCGCCACAGCGGCACATCGGCGGGCACTTCGTCCTGCACAAAGGGCGTGCTGACCAGGTTGACCGAGTCGCCGCGCTCGGCGCTGTAGCCCACGGTCTCGCGCACCAGGGTCAGCAGTTGCGCCTGCTGCGCTGCCGTCAGGCCGCGTGCGGCGGCAGCGACGGTGGCTGCATCGGTTGCCGCACCGGCCGCACCGGCAGCGGCCGGCGCAGGGGCAGCCACCAGGGGCGCATTGATGACCACGGCGGCCGTCAGGCGCTTGATGCTGCCCGTGCTGCCGCGTGTGTGGCGCACGGTCTTGTCCACTTCGTAATTGGTGATGGACTCGCGCTTGCTGGCAGCGCGGGCGGCGTTCTGGCCGTCGGCCGCCTGGGGCGCGGGATTGGCGCCGTTGACGGGCGCGGAAGCGTTCTGGGGCGGCTGGTTGCTGGTGGCGCCGGGAATGCCCGTGGGCTGGGGCGGCTTTTGCTCGCCCGAGCTTTCCACCACCTGCTGGCTGCGCACCACGCCCGCGTCGGAGGACTGGTTGGGGCGGTGCTGCTCCGAAGTCGATTCGGTCTGGCTGAAATCCATCTCGGCCGAGACCTGCGCCTTCACATTGTTCTTGCCGACCACGGGCTCCAGGATCTCCAGGATGCGGCGCACGTACTGCTGCTCGATCTGCTGGGTGTAGTTCAGCTGCTGCATGTCCACGGCGTTGGCGTTGCCGTCGGGCGACTGCGACAGCAGCTTGCCCGAGTCGTCCAGGATGCTCACGGCCGTGGGAGCCATCTCGGGCACGCTGGAGGCCACCAGGTGCACGATGCCCGCGATCTGCGTGCGGTCCAGCACGCGGCCCGGGTACAGGCTCAGCAGCACCGAGGCCGAGGGCTTTTGCTGCTCGCGGAAAAAGCCGTTCTGATTGGGCAGGGCCAGGTGCACGCGTGCGCTTTGCACGGCGGCCAGGGCCTGGATGGAACGTGTCAGCTCGCCTTCAAGGCCGCGCTGGAAATTGAGGCGTTCCTGGAACTGGGTGATGCCGAACTTGCTGTTCTCCATCAGCTCGAAACCCGTCACCGAACCCTTGGGCAGGCCCTGGGTGGCCAGCTTCAGGCGCACATCGTGCACGCGGTCGGACGGGATGAGGATGGCACCGCCGCCTTCCGTGTAGCGGTAAGGCACGTTCATCTGCGACAGCTGGGCGACGATGGCGCCGCCATCCTTGTCGCTCAGGTTGGAGAACAGCACCTTGTAGTCCGGCTGGCGGTAGAACATGGCCGCCGCACCCAGGGCGACGACCAGCAGCACGGCGATCGCGCCCCAACGCAGGCGCGCGCCACGGTCCATGGCCGTCCAGCGCTGCTGCAAGGCGGGCTGGGGCACGGGAGTGGCTTGAGGGACAGGGATTTCAGCGACAGCAGACATCTTGGTTCCAGGTGTTCGAGCCCTGCACACACAGGACCCTAGCGTGCTGTCGATTATTCGAAGTCCGCCGCTTCACATTCGCCCGATAAGCGCGCCGTTTGGCCGTCTATTTGCCGCGATGCGAAAACCCTGCCGCCCTACGATCTCGTCATCTTGCTAACTCCGATGGAATGTGTCATGGACCTTCGCATCCCCAGTACCACCTCTCCCCTGTACGGCACCCAGCTCCCCAAAGGCGTGGGCGCAGGCGACGCATCGACCAAAGTGGCGGCTGGCGGCTTCAGCCAGGCCCTTCAAGGCGCGCTGCAGTCCGTCAGTTCAGCCCAGAACAACTCCAGCCAGCTGCAGCGTGAGGTGCAGTTGGAGAACCCGGCCGTCAGCCTCGAAGAAACCATGATCGCCATGCAAAAGGCGCAGATCGGCTTCCAGGCCACGATGCAGGTGCGCAACCGGCTCGTGCAGGCCTATACCGACGTGATGAACATGCAGGTGTGAGGACGTCCGGCCCTGGCCGGACCCTTTTTGCCTCCTCGGATCGCAGACCGCAGACCGAACGGGATTTGCGCGCGCCATTGCGATTGCATTGCGCTTGCATTGCCATTGCACGGCAGCGTCATTTCCGCGCATTTCGGATCTTGCCGTCTTCAGGGTCCTTGCTTCGTTTTCCCCGGATCTGGCCTCCGGCCGTCCCTCATTCCTGGCCGCCCTTCCTGCGCACGGCCATCCAGCATTCCCCCGCCTCCAACTCTTTGACCAAGCGCAGCCTCATCCCGCGCATGGATGGGTACGCCCAAGCTCCAGCCGTGCCTGCGCCCGCTGCGCCGATTCATTCAGCCGAATCCCAGCCCGGAAAAGACAAAACCCTCGGGCACGGATGCCGGAGGGTTGAGCAGCGGGAAGAAAGAAGCGAGAAGAGAGAGAAAAAAGGGACGCGGCTTCAGCTGGCCGAGTGGTAGATGCGCGCCTTGCCCGGTCCGGCATGGGGATGTCCATACAGGTCGCGTCCATATGTGGCCTGGTCCGAAGTCTGGGGAATCAGCGCCGCCGCCTGGCTCTGGGCCACCACGGCCATGCGTGCCAGCTGGTCGCGCTGCATGGCCATCTGCTCGCCCAGCGCCTGGGCGCGTTCGCGCAGCTCCTGCGTCCAGTCGGCCGCGCTGAAGCGCCGGGCCAGTTCGGAGAACGCCGCCATGGCATCGCGCAGCCGGGTGCTGGACTGCTCCAGCGCGACCGCATCCTTCGATTGCAGCGAGGCGGACACCATCCGGACCACCGCGTCCAGGGAATCGAGCATCTCGCTGAGAGTCATGGGACAGGCCTTGCTGAAAAAAGAAAGCGCGTGCTCGCGCCGGAAGGAAAAAACCGAGAAAGAACCGAACCCGCGCTCAGACGCGCGAGTGCGAGAGGAATTCTTCGGAGTTGGCCAGCAGCTTGTCGGCCACGGCGTCGGCGTTCACGCGGAAGGTGCCGTTGGCAATGGCTTCGCGGATTTCCTTGACGCGGTTGGCATCGAAGTCGGCCGTGGCGCGACCAGATTGGTCCAGTGCGCGGGCCGAGGTCGAGAACGACACGGGAACACCGGCCGCCTTGGCAGGCTGGGCCTGGGCGGAGGATTCCTCGGTGGCAATGGTGCTGGCTGTCTTGGGCTGCTTGGCGGCGGCCTGGGAGGCAGCGGCGGGCAGTTCCGGTTTTTGACCTATCTTCATCTTGATTCTCCAATCGCCCTGGCGGCGTGAGGCGCTGTGCCTAGCTTTCGACTGCCTGGAACAAAACTTGAGGTTTTTTTACTGGACCAGCACCACGCCCTCGGGATTCACCACCCCGGAGATGAGCCGGCCATTATCCATGCGAACCCGCACGGTCTGGCCTTCGCCGGCGGCCGACATGGCCTTGCCCGACGATGTGACGGAAAAACCACCACCATTGACCAGAACGCGCACTTCGGCACCCACCGCGAACAGGGCCGGCGTGCGCAGCATGTTCTGGCGCAGCGCCTGGCCTGCGGCCAGCGGGCGGGAAGCCACCAAACCCACCCAGTCCTGCTGGTTGGCGTAGACGGCGGCCGATTCCTCGGCCCAGTCCACTTCGGCCTGGACGGCATCGTCGGCCGACAGCGGGCGGCCCGAAGGCACGCCGTTTTGCAGCACCCAGGCCGGCCCCCAGGCCTTGACCGTGATGGGCAGGAACACATTCCAGGCCACGGCGCCCTGCAGGCAGCGCAGACCCAGGCGGGTACGGCCCCACAGGCGCGAGCCTGCGGGCAAATAGGGTTCGACCTTGGCACAGGCAGCCAGGCGCAGGCGGGGATCGAGCTGGCCCATCTGCACTTCCATGCGCAGGGGCAAGGCGCCCGCGCCGGCCATGCCTTGCTGCAGGGCCTCGTCGGCAAAGCGCTGGCCGATCTGGCTGAGCTGGGCTGCACCGTCAGGAGCGTTCTGCGCGAAGGCAGGGCCTGCCAGCGACGCTCCAGCGGCAAGCGCAGCGCATGCGGCGGCGCGAGCGAGGGCTCGGACGGCGGATGGCGAATGGGCGGTGCTGAAGTTCGGCATGGCTGTGGCTCCTGACTTGCTCCGGCCTCCCGTCAGGATGGGTGGGACACCTGGAGCGATGCCAGCAAATATAGGGCGAGCGCTCTTTTCCGAAGCGCCGAACTGCGCAGGCAAACGCGCTTTCTTCGCGCTTTAGCGTTCGGGCCCGATTTCCATAATCGACGCATGCCGCAGTCCGTGGGCTGCCGCCATTTCGTCAACCGATCACCGCAAATCCCAGAGGGCGAGGCCGACATGCTCGACAAGATGACTGAACGACTGGACTTCCAGAGCAAGGCGCTGGTGCTGCGCGCCGAGCGCCAGCGTGCAATCGCCAGCAACATCGCCAATGCCGACACCCCGGGCTATGTGGCGCGCGACTTCAATTTCCGCGAGGCGCTGACGGCCGTTACCTCCGGCCCCTCGCCCATGACGCTGGCCAGCGTCAGCCAGGGCGGACACATTCCCCTGCCTGCCGCCGCCTCGGGGCAGAGCGCGCAAAGCCATCTCGGCTACTCGGTGCAGGCCCAGACCAACATGGACAACAACACCGTGGACCTGGACCGCGAACGCGCCAACTTCGTCGACAACGCCGTGCGCTACGAGGCCACGCTGCGCTTTCTGAACGGCCAGGCCAAGACCATGCTGTCGGCCATCCAGGGCCAGTAAGCCGGCGCCACAGATCACAGGAGCTTTCCCATGTCCATGTTCTCCATCTTCAGCATCTCCGGCAGTGCCGTCAGCGCCCAATCGCAGCGCCTGAACGTCGTGGCCTCGAATCTGGCCAACGTCGATGCCGTGGCCGGCCCCGATGGCAAGGCCTACCAGGCGCGCCAGGTGGTCTTCCAGACCGTGGCCATGGGCGAGGAAGGCTCCTCGGGCGTGCGCGTCAGCGCCATCAGCCAGGACAACACGCCCGGCCGCCGCATCCACGACCCCCAGCACCCGCTGGCCGATGCCGAAGGCTATGTGACGCATTCCAACGTCAGCGCCGTGGACGAGATGGTCAACATGATCTCGGCCTCGCGCTCCTACCAGAACAACGTCGAGGTCATGAACACGACCAAGTCGCTGCTGCTCAAAACCCTGCAGATGGGCCAGTGAGCCCCGTCCGCACCACTTTCCAGGAGCCACTCCCATGATCTATGGCGCAGGCAGCGTCGCCAGCACGGCCGACATCAACAACAAGTCCGCCACGAGCAATTCGACCACCGACCCCGCGGCGGCGCAGGACCGTTTCCTGAAGCTGCTGGTCGCGCAGTTGAACAACCAGGATCCCATGAATCCCATGGACAACGCGCAGATGACCTCGCAGATGGCGCAGATCAACACCGTCACCGGCATCCAGCAGCTGAACAAGACCATGGAAAGCATGGCCGGCCAGTTCACCGCCATGCAGGTGCTGCAGGGCACGCAGATGATCGGCCGCACCGTGCTGACCGAAGGCAACACCCTGGGCGTGGGCAAGGAAAAGTCCTATACGGCTGCCTTCGACCTCGAAGGCCCGGCCGCCGACGTGAAGGTGCAGATCACCACCGCCAGCGGCGAGCTGGTGGACACCGTCGAGCTGGGCAGCGGCACCGCTGGCCGCAACTACTTCACCTGGGACGGCAGCAAGTACACGGGCGACGCCAGCCAGCTGCGCTACACGGTGCAGGCCACGAATGCCGACACGGTCGTGGCCTCGACCACGCTGTCGCCCCATGCGGTGCTCGCCACAGGCACCACCGACGGCAAGCTGACGCTGGAGCTGGACGACGGCACCAACGTCGCCTACGCCTCCGTCAAGGCCGTGTACTGACCCCCGCACCATCCACCCAAATACATCGCAGGAGCACACCATGGGATTCCAACAAGGCCTCTCGGGTCTGAACGCCGCCAGCAAGAACCTGGACGTGATCGGCCACAACATCGCCAACGCCAACACCACGGGCTTCAAGTCCTCGCGCGCCGAGTTCGCCGAGGCCGTGGCCAGCGCCGTGGGTTCGGCCAGCGGCCAGAACAGCGGCATCGGCGTCAATGTGGCCGCCGTGACCCAGCAGTTCCGCCAGGGCCCGATCACCACCACGGGCAACAACCTGGACGTGGCCATCAACGGCAACGGCTTCTTCGTCGTGCGCCAGCCCGACGGCAGCACGGCCTATACGCGCGCCGGCAACTTCGGCCTGGACAAGCAGGGCAACCTCAAGACCGTGCAGGGCGACAACGTCATGGGCTACCCCGTGGACGCCACCACGGGCAAGGTGCTGGCCGGCGGCCAGCCCGTGCCCATGGTCTTTCCTTCGGGCCAGCCGATCGCTGCCAAGACCACGACCAAGATCGACGTGTCGCTGAACCTCGATGCGCGCGCCACGCCCGCAGCCGGCAACTCCACCGCCACGCCCCCCGTGCCCGCCACGCCGCGCGCCACCTATGGCACCTCGATCAACGTCTATGACAGCCAGGGCGTGCCCACGCCGGTGCAGATGTACTTCGAGAAGGACACGGCCGCCAACACCTGGAAGGTCTACGACGGCCTGGACGATCCGACGGCATCGCCCCCGAAGGTCGCCACCCTGCTGACCACCCTGGTGTTCGATGCCTCCGGCAAGATCACCAGCGGCAGCCCCGTGACGGCGCAGATCAAGAGCAGCAACCCCAACGCGCCCACGCCCGGCACCATCAACGGCACGGCGGGCGTGACGCTGGACTTCTCCAACGTCTCGCAGTTCGGCTCCAAGTTCGCGGTCAGCAGCCTCAAGCAGGACGGCTACACCGCAGGCGCGCTCACCGGCATCAATGTCGGCAACGATGGCTCCATCGTGGCCACCTACTCCAACGGCGTGACGCGCACCGAGGGCCAGCTGGCCCTGGCCGCCTTCACCAACACCCAGGGCCTGGGCGCCGTGGGCGACAACAAGTGGGTGGAGACCTCGGATTCGGGCCCGGCGCTGAACGGCACGGCCGAGTCGGGCACCTTCGGCTCGCTGCGCTCGGGCGCGCTGGAAGACTCCAACGTGGACCTGACCGCCGAGCTGGTGAACATGATGACCGCGCAGCGTGCCTACCAGGCCAATGCCCAGACCATCAAGACCCAGGACCAGGTCTTCTCGACCCTGGTGAACCTGCGCTGATAGCCAAGAACTGAGTCAGGAGAGCCGGCATGGACCGCATCATCTACACCTCCATGACGGGCGCCAACGCAGCGGCGCAGCGTCAGTCCGTGCTGGCCCACAACCTGGCCAATGCCGGCACCAATGGCTTTCGGGCCGAAATGTCCACCTTCCGCTCCGTGCCCCTGCAGGGCAGCGGCGCGGGCACGCGCGTGTTCGCGCTGGAGGCGACCTCCGGCTACGTGGACACGCCCGGACCCACCCAGCGCACGGGCCGCGCACTGGACGCCATGGCCATGGGCCGCGCCTGGTTCGCCGTCCAGGGCCTGGATGGCCAGGAGGCCTACACACGCAACGGCGTGTTCGAGGTCTCCCCCGAGGGCCAGCTGGTCAACAGCAACGGCCAGGCCGTGCTGTCGGACGGCGGCGGCCCCATCGACATTCCCCCCGAATCCACGATCACGCTGGGCTCGGACGGCACGCTGACCGCCAAGACCGGCAACCAGCTGCCCGTGGCCGTGGGCCGCGTCAAGCTGGCCACGCCGCCCGAGGACGCCGCGCTGGTGCGCGGCAATGACGGCCTGTTCCGCACGGGCGACGGCGATCCGCTGCCCAACGACGAGAACGCACGCCTGCTGTCCGGCGCCATCGAAGGCTCGAACGTGAACTCGGTGGAGACCATGGTCGGCATGATTGCCGCCGCCCGCCAGTTCGAGACCCAGATGCGCCTGCTGCAGACGGCAGAAACCAATGACAAGACGGCCAGCCAACTCTTGAGCATGAACGGCTGAGACAGATCACCCCCTGAGCGGCTGCGCCGCTTCCCCCTGGAAGGGGGACGACGCCCTCGCTGCGGGGCGGCCGTTGCTAGGCGTCCCTGGCCTGGATCGTGCCAGTCCCGCGCGATGTGCCAAGGATTCAAACGCTGAGACGGCGCAAGTCGCCACGGAAAACTGAAGGAAAACGCCATGATCAATTCACTGTTCATCTCCAAGACCGGCATGGAAGCCCAGCAGACCCAGCTGGACGTGATTTCCCATAACCTGGCCAACGTCTCGACCACGGGCTACAAGCGCGCCAGCGCGGTGTTCGAGGATCTGATCTACCAGAACCTGCGCCAGTCCGGTTCGCAGACGACCGAGCAGAACCAGTTGCCCACGGGCCTGCACCTGGGCCTGGGTGTGCGCACGGTGGCCACCTCGCGCAATTTCCTGCAGGGCGCCCTGCAGCAGTCCAACAATGCGCTGGACGTGGCCATCGACGGCAACGGCTTCTTCCAGGTCAACATGCCCGACGGCACCACGGCCTATACCCGTGACGGCTCCTTCCAGGTCGATGCGCAGGGCCAGCTGGTGACTGCCAGCGGCATGCCCATCGCCAACGGTGTGACCATTCCCCAGGGCGCGACCAAGGTGTCGATCAGCCCCGAGGGCGTGGTCAGCGTGACCATGGCCGGACAGGCCGCGCCCCAGCAGGTGGGCAATATCGCGATGAGCCAGTTCATCAATCCGGCCGGCCTGGAGCCGCGTGGCCAGAACCTGTTCACCGAGACCGCTTCCTCGGGCCAGCCCCAGCAGGGCCAGCCCGGCGTCAACGGCATGGGCATGATCAAGCAGGGCTACCTGGAAGGCTCGAACGTGAACGTGGTGCAGGAGCTGGTGACCATGATCCAGACCCAGCGCGCCTATGAAATGAATTCCAAGGCCATCACGACGTCGGACCAGATGCTGGCCAAACTCGCGCAGCTGTAATCGATCTCTCCCCCTGAGCGGCTTCGCCGCTTCCCCCTCTCTCGCTGCGCGGGAGGGGGACGACACCCTCGGTGCGGGGCGGCCCTTCCTCGGTGTCCCTGGGCTGGGACATGCCAGTTCTCGAGGGTGGGGTCTGCATGCGCAGCCATGAACCATTGAACCCGGGAACATCGCCATGACCCAACGAATCTTCTCCCTTTCCGCGACGGGCACATGCCTGGCGCTGGCGGCAGTCCTGTCGGGCTGCACGACGCTCAATGACCCGCCGCCGGTGGACATGCCGTCCACTGCGCCTCCGGTGCTGATGCCGGCCGCGCCCGTGGCGGGCAGCCCTACGGGCAGCCTGTTCAATGCCGCCAGCTACCGTCCCGGTTTCGAGAACCGGCGCGCGCGCCTGGTGGGGGACATGGTGACGGTGCAGATCGTGGAGCGCGTGACGGCCAGCCAGAAGTCGGATTCGGGCCTGAAGCGCTCCAACAAGACCACGGCGGGGATTTCTGCGCTGCCGCTGTTCTCGGGCAATGCGCTGGCCAATCTCAAGGACCGCTCGAACATCGGTTTCAACAACAACAACGACTACACGGGCTCGGGCTCGACGTCGAGCGACAACACGTTCACGGGCGCCATCAGCACGACGGTGGTCGATGTGCTGCCCAACGGCCATCTGGTGATCGCCGGAGAAAAGCAGATCGGCGTGAACCACAACGTGGATGTGCTGCGCTTCACGGGCACGGTGGACCCGCGCACGATGCAGCCCGGCAGCCTGGTCGCATCGACCCAGGTGGCCAATGTGCGCGTGGAATCGCGCAGCCGCGGACAGGCCGGGGAAGCGCAGTCAATTGGCTGGTTGTCCCGGTTCTTTTTGAACGTTATGCCGTTCTGATTCTCCGGAGAATGGACAGCATGAAAGTACTGTCCATGCTCCTGACATTGCGCCAAGCGCAGCGCCCCTTCTGGGTTGCAGCCGCCCTTGGCGCCAGCATGCTGACCCTGCCGGCGCATGCAACACGCATCAAAGAGGTCGCTGCCATCCAGGGCGTGCGCAGCAACCAGTTGACCGGCTACGGTCTGGTGGTCGGCCTCGACGGCACGGGCGACCAGACCACCCAGATGCCCTACACCAAGCAGGCCCTGGCCAATTACCTGGAGCAGATGGGCATCTCGCTGCCCGCCACAGGCAATTCGGGCCAGCTGCAGCTCAAGAACGTGGCGGCCGTGATCGTCACCGCCGAACTGCCGGCCTTTGCCCAGCCGGGCCAGGCCATCGACGTGGTGGTCTCCTCCGTGGGCAATGCCAAGTCGCTCAAGGGCGGCACCCTGGTGGCCACGCCGCTGCGCGGCGCCGATGGCGAGATCTATGCGCTGGCCCAGGGCAACCTCGTGGTCGGCGGCGCCGGCGCCTCGGCCGGCGGCTCCAAGGTACAGATCAACCACCTGAGCGCCGGCCGCGTGCCGCAGGGCGCCCAGGTCGAGCGCGCCGTACCCACCCCCATCAACGAAGGCGACAGCATCACGCTGGGCCTGAACGCCACCGATTTCCAGACCGCCGACAAGGTGGTGCGCGCCATCAACCAGCGCATGGGCCAGGGCGTGGCACAGGCGCTGGACGGGCGCACCGTGCGCGTGTCCGCGCCCCAGGACCCGGGATCGCGCGTGCGCATGATCGCCGAGATCCAGGAGATGCCGATCGAGACCTCCAAGCCCTCGGCCAAGGTCGTGATCAATGCACGCACGGGCTCCATCGTGCTCAACCAGGCCGTGACCCTGGGCCCCTGCGCCATCGCGCATGGCAACCTGGCCATCACCATCAGCACCACGCCGGTGATCAGCCAGCCCGGCGCCTTCTCGCAGGGCCAGACCGTGGTGGCCCAGAAGTCCGACATCCAGATCAAGCAGGAGCCCGGCAACATCATCAACATGCCCGGCTCCCCGCAATTGACCGACGTGGTGCGCGCACTCAACACGCTGGGCGCCACGCCCCAGGACCTGCTGGCCATCCTGCAGGCCATCAAGGCAGCAGGCGCCCTCAACGCCGAACTGGAGGTGATATGAGCATCGCACTTCCCAATGGATCGCAGACTGCGGCCAGCAATGCGCTGGCGGCCGACGCCCGGTCCCTCAACGCACTCAAATTCGCGGCCGGCGAGAACAGTCCGCAGGCCGCGAAGGAAACCGCCAAGCAGCTGGAATCGCTGTTCATGCGCGAGATGATCAAGAGCATGCGCGAGGCCACCATGAAGTCCGGCCTGCTGGACAGCGCACAGGGCAACCTCAGCACCGACATGCTGGACCAGCAGTTGTCGGTGGCCATGTCGGGCCAGCCCGGCGGCCTGTCGGATGCCATCACGCGCCAGCTGGCCCGCACCATGGGCTCGGAAGCCGCCGAGGATGCCGAGATCTCCGTGCCCTCCACACTGAGCATGAGCCGCATCGCCTGGCGCAGCACGGCCGGCAGCGCCAATGGCACCACAGGTGCCTGGAGCGGCAGCCGCAGCAGCGCGGCCCAGTCCGTCAACGCCTACGCGCCCGCGCCCAAGGGTCGTGACAACTTCGTCGCCCACCATGGCGACGCCGCTGCACGCGTGGCGCAGGAAAGCGGCATTCCGGCCGCCTTCATGCTGGGCCAGGCCGGACACGAGACCGGCTGGGGCAAGAGCGAAATCAAGAATGCCAATGGCAGCAATGCCCACAACCTGTTCGGCATCAAGGCCGGCAGGGGCTGGACGGGCAAGGTCGCCGAGGTCACGACCACCGAATACATCGACGGCGTGGCGCGCAAGGTCACGGCCAAGTTCCGCGCCTACGACTCCTACGAGGAGTCCTTCCGCGACTACGCGCGCCTGATCACCAGCAATCCGCGCTACGAGAAAGCCATGGGCAAGACCGACTCGGCCCTGGCCTATGCGACCGAGCTGCAGAAAGCCGGCTACGCCACCGATCCCGAATACGCCAGCAAGCTCAGCCGCGCCATCCAGAGCGCCGTGCAGAGCGCGGCACGTGCCCAAGCCTAACCAGAGAACACGTCATGAGCCTTTTGAACGTCGGGTCCCGCGCCCTGATGGCGAACCAGATCGCCCTGCAGACCACAGGCCACAACATCGCCAACGTCAACACGGCCGGATATTCGCGCCAGAGCGTGGCCTTCCAGACCTCGCCGGGCCAGAACATGGGCAGCGGCTACATCGGCAATGGCGTGGATGTGAACACCATCCTGCGCAACTTCAATGACCTGCTCAACCGCCAGGCAGCCACGGCCAGCGCCGTGTCGGCGGCCGACTCGGCACGTGCCACCTCGCTGGCGCAGATGCAGGAAGTGTTCGGCGGCGGCAAGACTGGCCTGGGCGCGGCGATCACCGACATGATGAATTCGTTCGGCGACGTGGCCGGTGCGCCCACCGACCCGTCGGCGCGCCAGGTGGTGCTCACGCGCATGAACGAGCTGGCGGCGCGCTTTCGCTCGGCATCGGCCCAGCTGGACGAGCTGGACTACAGCGCCAAGCAGCAGATGGGCAACGATGTGACCGTGGTCAACAGCCTGGCCGGCCAGGTGGCCACACTCAATGCGCAGATCAGCCGCTCCATCGCCTCGGGCCAGACGCCCAACGACCTGCTGGACCAGCGCGACCAGCTGGTGCGCAACATCAACAAATACGTGCAGACCAGCCAGATCCCTGCGGACGACGGCAGCATCAGCCTGTTCGTGGGCGGCAGCCAGCCGCTGGTGCTGGGACCCAATTCCGCCCAGCTCACGCTCAAGGAAGCCACCGAGTTCCCGGGCAGCGGCAAGATGGCCCTGTACTTCCAGCAGCCCGGCGGCCAGAACGTGGAACTGACGCCCTCCATGCTGGGTGGCGGCGAGATCGCCGGCCTGCTGCAGTTCCAGGGCAGCGACCTGACCGAGGGCCGCAACCTGCTGGGCCGCATGGCCCTGGCCATTGGCGACTCGCTGAACGAGCAAAACAACCTGGGCCTGACGCTGTCGGGACAAAGCGGCAGCAATCTGTTCAAGCTGTCCATGGTCAGCAACGGCTCGACCACGGGCGCGCAGTGGACAGGCGCCACCACGCCGACGACCACGGTGGTCGACTCCAGCCAGCTCAAGGCATCCGACTACCAGATCGTCTTCGGCAGCACGGCCCCAGCTGGCAAGGTCATCCGCCTGTCGGACGGCAAGGTCACGGACTTCACCAACATGGCCGACCTGAGCTCCAAGGAGATCGACGGCCTGCGCTTCGACCTCAAGGCCGAAGGCGTGTCGGGCAACACCGTGCTGTTCCGCCCCATGGCGGCGGGCGCCCACGACATCC
The DNA here is from genome assembly GCF_020523835.1 of Delftia sp. Lp-1. Taxonomy (NCBI): domain Bacteria; kingdom Pseudomonadati; phylum Pseudomonadota; class Betaproteobacteria; order Burkholderiales; family Comamonadaceae; genus Delftia; species Delftia sp. Lp-1. Next base: position 34,163 of record NZ_JAJALJ010000004.1, read on the forward strand.
AGGCCGCCGTGCACTCGCCCAACGACCTGGCTGTGGCCAACCCCGTGGCGGCCAGCATCAAATCCCTGGGCGACGCCACCCTGCAAATGGGCGGCATCCAGGTCAGTGCCGGCTTCAACATGGCAGGCTTTGCTGGCGCCGAGGTGTCGTTCAGCAAGAACGCCACCGGTCAGCTGGAATACACCATCACCCCGGCACCCGCAGGCGGCATTCCCGCCACCGGCCTCTACACCTCCGGCCAGCCGATCCAGCTGGCACCGGGCCTGCAGGTCAAGATCACCGGCACGCCCGCCATCAACGGAACCACCAGCGACAAGGTCACGCTGGGCAAGGCCACCGACCCGCAATACGGCACGGCCTATCAGCGCGATGCGGGCAATGCCAGCTCCTTCCTGGCCCTGCGCGACAGCAAGCTCTTCGATGGCTCGACCACGCTGAGCGACGGTTTTTCCACTGCCATGGCCCAGGTCGGAACGCGCACGCAGAGCGCGCAGTACGCGGCCAAGCTGTCCGAGACCATTGCCAAGAACCTGGAGGCGGACCGCACGGCCGTCTCGGGCGTGAACCTCGACGAAGAGGCCGCCAAGCTGCTGCAGTACCAGCAGTCCTACCAGGCCTCGGCCAAGATGCTGCAGGTCGCGCAAAGCATTTTCGACAGCGTTCTGCAGACCGTGGGCCGCTGATCACAGGACAGGAGCATTCCACCATGAGCATCTCCCGCATTGGCACGGCCAACATGTACGAAAGCACCATCAACAACCTGAACTCGCGCAACACGAGTCTGGTGGACCTGATGGAAAAGACCACCTCCGGCAAGCGCGTGGTGCGCGCCAGCGACGACCCCGTGGCCGCCGCACAGGCCGAACGCGCACTCACGCGCATCTCCCGCTCCGAAAACGACCAGCGCGTGCTGGGCCTGCAGCGCGATGTGATGGCCCAGGGCGAATCCAAGCTGGGCACGGCCCAGGACGCGCTCAAGGACTTCCGCGACCTGATCCTGCAGTCCGGCAATGGCTCCTATGACCAGAAGGCGCGCGATGCGCTGGTGCAGCAGCTCGAGAGCCTGCGCAACCAGGTGCTGAGCTACGCGAATGCCAAGGACTCCAACGGCCTGCCCATCTTCCGCGGGCTGGGCAGCAAGGAAGATCCTCTTGTCAACAACACCCCCGGCGCCAACTCCCAGTTGCAGCCAGGCCAGGCCACGGGCAGCGAGAACGGCTTGCCGCTGGCTCTGGACGGCTTTGCGACCTGGATGAACGTGCCCACGGGCAACGGCGTCTTCGCCGTGTCGCGCCAGTCGCCCACGGGCAGCTCGGCCTATGCCGACCTGGGCACGGTGTCGGACCCCAGCGCCATCACGGGCGCCAGCTACACCCTGAATTTCACCAAGGACGCCACGACGGGCGCCCTGAGCTACACCGTCACCTCCGGTGGCACGACCGGTGCGGCCGTTCCCTACACGGCCGGCGACAGCATCACCGTGGGCGGCATGTCGATGAAGATTTCGGGCAACCTGGCCACGGGCGACAGCTTCACGCTGGGCCCCAGCCAGCGCACCGACCTGTTCAGCGTGCTGGACAACGTGATCGCGGGCGTGAAGAACGGCGCCACCGATGCCGGCGCCATGCAGCAGGCGCTGGGCCGCGGCCTCAATGAACTCGATGCCGGCATGAGCCGCGTCCAGGCCATGCGCAGCTTCGCCGGCGACCAGCTCAACCGCGCCGACCGCCTTGAAGACGACATGAAGAACCAGGCGGACCAGCAGGAAGCGGCGCGTTCGCGGGCCGAAGACATCGATATGATCAAGGCCCTCTCCGATGTGGACATGCAGAAGGTGGGCATGCAGGCTGCCTTGCAGTCCTATGCCTCGATCCAGAAACTGTCACTGTTCAACTTCATCAACTGATAGCCACCCGCGCATGCATCCATGGTCCAGTCCGTCCTGAGCTCTCTGACCCTCGGCTATAGGCCGCTCTGGAACCAGGCCCGCCGTCTGGCGGGCGTGCAGCTTTATCTTCACGAGGAACCCGGCGTCCAGGCCGACGTGGCCCACCTGCTGCGCATACTGCGCGAGACCTGGGGCACGCAGTCGCCGCCGGTACTGCTGTCGCCCCAGTCGCGCCAGGTGCTGTGCGACCTGCTGGAAAACGCCTCCAAGGGCAGCCCCTGGATCGAAGTGCGCGGCGACTGGCTGCAGGACTCCGCCATCTACGACCTGGTGCGCCAGGCGCATGCGCGCGGCCTGATGCTGGTGTGGCGCGGGCCGCTGTCCGATGTGCCCGACGCCCAGGCCGCCCACTGGTTTGCCAGCAGCCTGCTGCACCTGCCGCCCGAAGGCGCCTCGGGCATGCAAAACCAGACAGCGCTTGCGCTGCAACAGGCCGCGCAGGCAGCCCAGGCACCGACCAAGCTGCAGGCCCTGAAGCAGGCCGCCAGGCCCGCGCCCACCCTGCCGCCCCTGCAACTTCTGGGCGGCCAGATGTACGAGGGGCTGGACAGCCTGGCCCTGACCGATCTGTGCCTGGACAGCTTCCATGCGGGCGCCATCGCCGGCTGGCCCGTGGCCGATACGCTGCATGCCCAGCGCCATCACGCCGCCCTGCCCAGCCGCGACACCGTGCTCGCACTGATGCGCGCCGTCGATGCCGAGCAATCGATCGAGGCCTTCGAGCAGATCCTGGGCGAGGACCCCATCCTGGCCTATCGCTTCATGCTCTACACCAACTCCGCAGCCCTGGGCCTGCGGGGCAATGTGGACTCGCTGCGCCGCGGCCTGGTGATGCTGGGATACGGCACGCTGCAGCGCTGGCTGTCCGACCAGCTGCCCCACGCCTGCACCGAGCCCAGCCTGGTGCCCGTGCGCACCGCCATCCGGCTGCGCGCCAGCCTGACCGAGCGACTGATCGAGGCCGGCATCAGCCACGACCTGCAGCGCGAGGTCTATCTGCTGGGCCTGCTCTCGCAGCTGGACCAGCTGCTGGGCGAGCCCCTGCCCACCGCGCTGCGCCGCATTCCCGTGTCCGAGCGCGTCTTCGACGCCGCCGTGACGCGCACCGGCCCCTACGCGCCGGCCCTGCTCATGGCCATTGCGCTGGAGTCCGACGATCCCGCACCGATTCGCCAGCTGCGCGAAGAACACGCCTTCGAGATCGAGGACGTGAACCGTATCCTGCTGCGCATGCTCAGCGAACTGCAGGTGCAGCCCGCGCCTGCGGCCTGATCAGTCCACAGCGGCCGGGTGGGAAGCCTCAGCCGCCCCTGGCATCCGCAGATTCCGCCCATAAAAAAACCGCCTGAACATCAGGCGGCTTTTTTTTGGCCGGCAGGAAGGCTGCGGATGCAACTCCTGCCGATCTGCCCTGCTCAATGCATGGCGTGAGGCTGGCCGTCGAACATGTGCTCGAACTGTGCCAGCCAGGGCTCGGCCAGCGTGCGGATCTGGGCATCGTTGCGCAGGATACGCTGCATGATGCGGGCCTTCTCCTTGCGCTGATCGGGCGCCAGCGGCTCCTCATGCGACTTGAGCCGCAGCTGCTCGATCAGCACGGCACAAGTGCCCTCGTAGCGCGTCACCCCCTCCCAATCCTTGTTCTGTGCGGCCTGCAGCATCTTGGCGCTGCTGTCTTCTATGGCACGGTAAAAGTCAATCAATGTCAGCTCCATTTCTAGGTCCCGGCAACGGCTGGCGTGTTGGCGATGTCGCGCCAACCATGGGCAATCGGAGCCAGCACATCCTGCGCGCTTTGCAGCAGCGCTGTGTCGTTGCGCAGATTGGCCAGCGTCAGCTGGGTGATGCTGTAGTCGTAGACGGAAATCAGGTTCTGGGCCAGCTCGCCACCTTCATCGGGATTGACAGAGGCCTTCAGGCCTTCTTCCAGAATGCGCACGGCCTTGCCGATCTGCACACCCTTCTCACCGATGTCGCCACGCTGCATGGCTCCCTTGGCCGCGTTCAGCGCTTTTTCAAGCGCATCGAACAGCAGCTGGATCAGCTGGTGGGGCGATGCGCCGTCCACGGAGGACTGGACGCCAACCTGGGCGTAGGCACTTGCAGCACGGCGGTTGAGCGATGTGTACATGTTCGTTTCCTTGATGTCTTGTTCTTCGGCTGCAATGCCTGAAAATTTAGAGGCACCGGGCATTGGTTACAGAAAACACGACCGCCGCTCCGCATGGCTCCTATTTATTTATTCCACTGGGAAACCTGCTGGTTCATGTAGGCACTGAGCGCCGAGTAGCCGCTCATCTTCTTGTCCAGCGACGCGTACTGCTCACGCAGGCGCTTTTCCAGCGAATCGGCCTGGTCGTTGATCCGGTCCTGGGACTTGCCGTTGCTCTTCTTGAGCTCCTGCAGGCTCTTGCTCTTGGTGTCGAAGGTGCCATCGAACTCCAGCGCCTTGCGCGTGAAATCCTTCATGCGCGCGGCCAGGCCTTGCGTATTGGGCTGCCCGTCCGTACCCACCGCGGCAAACATCTTGCTCATGGACTCGGGATCCTTCAGCGCCGCGTCCAGCTTGGTCTTGTCGCTGGCCGTCGTACCGTAGGCCAGCTTGCCGCCCTTCTGGATCTGTATGCCCATGTCGGACAGGCGCTTGAGCGTGTCCGCTCCGCCATCGACCGAGCCCGAGACCACGCTGCGCAGGCTGTTGGTCATGCCCACCGTGGTGGAATCACCCTGCAGCAGCCCCGCCACCTTGCTTTCGGCGTCGTATTTGGTCGAACTGGACAACGCGTCGTTGAGCGCGTTGTAGGCATCCATGAAGGCCTGGATCTTCTTCTTCATGCCCTCGGTGTCCGAAGACACCGTCACCGTCACCGGAGTTGCTGGAGCTGTCTCCTGGTTCACTGTGATGTTGAGACCCGGCAGAGTCTGCTTGAATTCGTTGGTGGTCGATTGCACCTTGATGCCGTTGACTGTCACCTCGGCATTCTGGGCGTACTGCGCCACGGAGCCCGAGGTGGCCGCGCCATTGAACGCCAGAGCAGACAGGCTGGCATCGCCACTGGCACCCACAGTGAAGCCCGCATCCGCACCGGTGCTGCGTGAGCGCAGGACAAGGCGTTCGCCCTGGGCATCCTTGAGCACTGAAGCCACCACGCCGGCGCCCTTGCTGTTGATGGCCTGGACCACGTCCTCCAGCTTGGCGCCTGCTGCGATATCGATATCCAGCGGTGTTCCAGGGTTGCTGAACTGGCTTCCGTCCGTGTTCCAGGTTCCCATGGTGATGGTGAGCTTACCCGCGCCGAACTGCGTGTCCTTCGGCATGATGCCGGTGGCCACCGATTGGCTGCGCGCCAGCTTGTCCACCGAGATTACCGAAGAACCCGGCAGTGCATTGGCGTCCGTGACCGAAACCGCCACGGCCGTACTGGTCGTGGCAGCATTGGTCAGGCGCCACGTATCGGCATTGGCCAGCGAAGTGGCCGCGTCCTGAAGCGTGGACATCAGGGACTTGATCTGCCCGAACGTGGATATCTTGGAATCCAGGACAGACGCTTTTTGCTGAAGCGGAACCAGTGACTGCCTTTGCAGGGCCACCAGTTTGGCGATCATCGTCTCGTCCAGGCCGCTGCCGCTGATGCCAGCTGAACTCAAGGTGGCCATGACCATCCCTTTCTAAGTGCAGAACACCTCCGCGCCATAGCGCAGAGCGCGTCCTTGCGAACACGCACACCAAATGCCCGAGAGCATTCCCCGGTATCTTATCGACCGGTTTTTCTGGAACCTGAGGCTTTTTTTGGCTACGCCCCGCGCAGCCCGCCAGAGCCCCTGGCTCCCTCTTACTGGATCAGCTTGAGCACCGACTGGGGCAGCTGGTTGGCCTGGGCCACCATGGCTGTGCCGGCCTGCTGCAGGATCTGCGTGCGGCTCAGGTTCGCAGTTTCAGCGGCGAAGTCGGCATCCATGATGCGCGAGCGTGCGGCCGAAGTGTTCTCGGCAGCCACCTGCAAATTGGAGATAACGGCTTCAAAGCGGTTCTGGGCTGCACCGAAGGTGGCGCGTGTGTTGTTGACCTGGTCCAGCGCCGTATCGATGGCCGCCATGGACAGGCGTGCATCAGGGGCCGAGCTGCCTGCGCCGAGCAGCGAGCCCAATGCTCCGCCCAATGTCGGCGGCGTGCCCGCAGTGATGTCCAGACCGCCAGGCGCAGCACCTGTCAGGTTCACGGCCATGATCGTGATCTGGTTGTCGGCGCCGGTATTGGCTCCGACCTGGAACACGGTGGGATTGTTGTTGTCCAGCAGCTGGCGGCCGTTGAAGCTCGTGCTGCCGACAATACGGGCGATTTCCTGTGCCAGTTGCTGGAACTCCTTGTCCAGCGAGCCACGGTCCGTCGTGCCGTTGGTGTCGTTAGCGGCCTGCACGGCCAGCTCACGCATGCGCTGCAGGTTGTCGCTGAGCTTGCCCAGCGCGCCTTCGGCCGTCTGCGCCATGGAAATGCCGTCATTGGCATTGCGCATGGCCACATTCATGCCGCGCACCTGGGCGTTCATGCGCTCGGCAATGGCCAGGCCCGCCGCGTCGTCCTTTGCACTGTTGACGCGCAGACCCGAGGACAGGCGCTGCATGGTCGTGCTCAGCGACGACTGGGATGTGCTGAGATTGCGCTGGGCGTTAAGCGAAACAAGATTGGTGTTGATGATGGATGCCATGGGGCAGCTCCTCGTTAGGCATGAACAATGGCCAACCGTTCGACGACCCCAAGCCGCCAGAACGCCAGAAAGCACGCCAGGACTTCCAGCTCTGCCTATCTGATGCCAACGATTGTGCGGAAAAGCCCCTGCGCCAAAGCGCCGATAAAGCCCATGATCCGGCGCCAATTCACCCTTCGAACACCCTCTTCGCCCACTCTTTCGGCCATAAAAAAACCCCAGGCAGATGCCTGGGGTTTGGAGAATTCCGGCCGTCTCCTGCTTGGGAAGGCAACCGGACTCGTACTACGATCAGCGCAGCAGGGCCAGGACGCCCTGGGGCAGCTGGTTGGCCTGGGCCACCATCGCCGTGCCGGCTTGCTGCAGGATCTGCGAGCGGCTCAGGTTGGCGGTTTCCGAAGCGAAGTCGGCATCCATGATGCGGCTACGGGCCGAAGCGGTGTTCTCGGAAGCCACTTGCAGGTTCGAGACCACGGCCTCGAAGCGGTTCTGCGTGGCGCCCAGCACGGCGCGCTCGGAGTTGACCGTGTCCAGAGCCGTGTCCAGGTTGGAGATCACGGTGGCCAGGGCGGTAGCGTCCAGAGCCGTGGTGGCATCGGAACCGATCGAGGCGCTGGTGATGCCGGTGATGTCGGCGTTCGTGCCCAGGTCGCTCGTGGTAACGGTGATCGAGTCGTTGGCCGAGGTGTTGGCGCCGACCTGGAAGTTGATGGCGCCGGAGTCGGTGCTCAGGATCTTCTTGCCGTTGAAATCAGCGCCCTTGATCACGCGGTCGATTTCCTTGCCCAGCTCGACGAATTCCTTGTTCAGCGAAACCTGGTCCTTGGCGCCGTTGGTGCCGTTACGGGCTTGCACAGCCAGTTCACGCATACGCTGCAGAGCGTCGGTCACCTTGGACAGGGCGCCTTCAGCGGTCTGCGCCATCGACACGCCGTCGTTGGCGTTGCGCACTGCCACGTTCATGCCGCGGACCTGGGCATTCATGCGTTCTGCGATGGCCAGGCCAGCGGCGTCATCCTTGGCGCTGTTGACGCGCAGGCCGGACGACAGGCGCTGCATGGTGGTGGACAACGAGCTTTGCGAAGTCGACAGGTTGCGCTGAGCGTTCAGCGATTGCACGTTGGTGTTGATAGACATGGCCATGGTGACAACTCCTAGTAAAGTCAGTTACGTCGCCGCCACGGTGCCCTCGCTTATCGCAAGGCGGGCGGCGGCGGCCCAATCCGACCATCGGCCGCTTTCACATCGAATTACGCGGCTTTTGGTGGGCTCAGGACTTTTTGTCCCTCTGCTGAGTTGGTTTTCGGAGCTGCCCCGGCGAACTTTAGGGGGACTTCACAAGATTTTTTGCACCGCGCGGCATGGCCATCCGCGCGGCGCCTGATTCGCTGTTACAAAACGGGCGCCACGGGAGCGGACAGACCCAGATCCTCATAGGAGACACACAGATCCACAGGCTCCTGTCCCTGGCACCAGCGGGTCCAGGCCTGGCGCATCCCCATCGCCACCGAGCGCGCCACGATATCCGCCTGTTGCGGCTCCTGGTCCTGCAGGCGTGCACGCAGCCCCTGGCGTATCTGCTGCAGCTGCGGCAAATGTGCCTGCCAGTACGCAGCCTGGTCCAGCAATTGCGCCAGGTCCCGCGCTGCAAAGCCCTGGGCCAGGCCCACACGAGCCATCACTTCGGCCGACTGCCGCCCCGCCAGCAGCTCCCCCATCAGCGTCAGCGTGGGCACGCCCATCCACAGGGCGTGGTTGGTGACCACTCCGCCGGTGAAGGGCAGAGTATCCAGGCAGATATCTATGTCATGGTGGGCCTGCAGATAGTGCTCGAATCCCATCTGCTCCACAAAATCGACGCGCTGCGCGGCTACGCCCTCCTCGGCCAGCCATTCGCGCAGGTTCTGCGGAGGACCGGAACGGGGACAGGCCGCGATCTTCAGCCGCGCCGTGGGCAGCGTGCGCAGCACCTCGCCCCAGACAGAAACCACCTTGCGGTTGATCTTGGACAGGCGGTTGAAGGAGCCAAACGTCAAATGCCCGTTGCGCAGCGCCGGCAGTGGCGCCACGGCCTCCTGGTGGATACCTCCGTCGAAGACGTAGGCCAGCGGAACACGCATCAGCCGCTCCGTCAGCTGGGTCTTGAGCAGTTCATCTTCCAGGATCAGGTCGCTGAGCACAATGTAGTCCATGCTCTCCAGGCCTGTGCTGCCGGGGTTGCCTATCCAGGTCATCTGCAGCGGTGCGGGCTTGGCGGCAAACAGATCCAGCCGGTGCCCGCGCGTATGGCCGCTCAGATCGATCAGGATATCGATGCCGTCGGCCCGCACCAGGTTCGACAGCGACTGCACATTCATATCCCGGATACCGCGCCACAGCTGGAACAGGCCCTGGAACTCCTTGGTGACTTCGTCGTGGATCTCGTTGTTGCAATAGGCAACGCACACCAGGTCGCCATGCCGGGACAGCTCGCGCATCACCGGCAGGAAGAACTTGGCGGCCGCATGGGCGCGAAGATCGCCGGACACAAAGCCCAGGCGCAATGTCTTGCCCGGGTCGCGGGCATTGTCATGCCCGGTCCCTTGCTTCCCCGCGGAGTGACGCCGCATAAGCGCGCCATATTCGCGGTTGGCCCACCCCACCGAGGCCGCACTGGCCTCAGGCGAATGGATCATGGCGAACAGGCGCGCGCTGTAGGCGGGCTCGTAGTCCGGGTGCAGCTTCACCAGTTCATCCAGCTGTTGCATGTGGCTCTGGGCATCGCCGCAGCGGTCCCAGTAGGCGGCACGCTGGAACATCAGCTCCCGGTCACCGGGCAAGCGCTCCAGCGCGGCCGTCAGCGCCTGGTCGAGCCGGGGCAGATCACGGGTTTCAAGCAGTACGTGGCAACGGATGATCTGCGCGCGAGCGCTATCAGGCTGAATGCGCAGCGCTTCTTCAAGCAGTTCCAACGCTTGATCCCACTTCTTCTGGGCGAACAGCGTGAAGGCCGTTTCGCAGAGAAGCACCGCATTGTCGGGACGCAATTGCAGCGCCTTGCGCAAGCAGGTTTCGGCTTCTCCCAGTCGGCCGCCGGCACACAGCAGCAACGCCAGATGCAGCAGCAGTTCCAGGCTGCCGGGATCGAGCTGCAGCGCCATGCGATAAGCCGTTTCCGCCTGCAGCTCCCAGCCAGCCTCGCCCAGCACATGGGCGCTCGCCAGGCACAAGCGCAGGTCCTCGGGCCGCTGCTGCATAAGCAGCACCAGGAACTGCGCACATTCCTGTAGCCGTCCGGTCTTCTGCAGCGCAGCGGTCAGCCGCGACAGCGTGTCCACATCCTCGGGATCGAGCAGCAGCGCGTTAACGTAGCAAGGCAGGCTGTCATCGGTACGGTCCTGGGCACAAAGCGCATCGCCCAGATGCGAGAAAGCCTGGGTCCAATGCGGCCGCAGCGCCAAAGCCGCGCGCATCGCACGCTCGGCCTCGGCCGCGTGGCCTGCCTGCAGGCAGATACCACCCAGGTTGAACTGCACCTCGGCATCGCGCGGCAGCAGAACGGCTGCCTGGCGCGCTGCCTGCAGGGCCGCCTCGAGGCGGCCGTTCGCATGATCGGCTGCCGCCTTGAGCTTCCAGACCAGGCCGCTCTTGGGGTACTGGCGCACCAGCGAACCCGCCAGCTGGCTGGCCTCGGCATGCTCGCGCTGGGAGAACAGCTGCATCAGCAGCCGCAGCTGCGCATCGGGCACCCGGCCCCGGCCATCGCCGGCAGCAGGCGCCATCTCCGGCTCAGCAGGCCCCAGCGGCCAACGCGCGGCCTGCTCCTCCAGAAACGCTGCGGCCTGGGCGCCCTGCACCAGAGCCACATCCTTTTCCAGCTGCTCCAGCGCAATCTCCTGCATGCCGTTGGCCCGTGCCACGTCGATCAGCGAGATAGCCATGTCCAGCAGCCCCTCGCGGATCAGCATGTGGATGTACAGGCGCCAGTAGCCAAAATCCGCAGGCCGCACGCCGATGGCCGCCTCCAGATAGGGCAGCGCCTCTGCGCTGCGCAGCTGGTGCAGACCCAGCAGCTGCGCCATGCCGTGCAGGGCCTCGGCATGGGCAGGCTCCTGCTCCAGCACCTTTTCATAGGCTTGGCGAGCCTGCTCGAACTGCCACTGGTCGTGCAACTGGCGGGCCTGCTGCAAATGCTCGTTCGTATTCATCTTGGTCATCAAGGTTGCGGGCAAGCGCCCCACCACAGGCCCGGCCTCCAAGCCGACACCCGCACAAATGCCGCCATCGTGCAGGCAAGCCGGCAAACACGGCCCCTGGATAAGCGGGAGCAAACCGCATTTCTTCCACTTTTATCAAGTGGCCCGGTCACCGCCTGCTACAAAACAGGAAGCACCCCAGGGAGCCATATGCCATCATCCCCCGGGGTCCGCCAGGACAGCATCGCCCCACGCAGCATCGGAACAGGACTCGCTTTTGCCCACAGTTCCAGCCTTCCGGCGCAGAGGCGCTCTGCGAAAATTCATCGAAGCGTTTGCCCTCATAGGCAGGCGCCCAGCCTATTTTTCAGGAACCCATCCCATGCCCTCCATTGACCAATTCATCGAAAGCTTTCTGACCGCCGTGGACTTCCAGGAGGCCGTGGAAGTGACGCCCGAGACCGAGCTCAAGAGCCTGCCCGAGTGGGACTCGCTGGCGGCGCTGGGCGTGATCGTCATGTTCGATGTCGAGTTCGGCAAGACCATCACCGGCGACGACATCAAGAACTGCGTTACCGTCAACGACCTCTACAAGCTCCTGGGCTGAACACCATGGCGCTGTCCACCCTGCACAACGTCCGCTTTGCGGGCATGGCCAGTTGCGTTCCCAAGCGGATCATCTCCAACCTGGAGGACTGTCCCCCTTCGCAGCGCACCGAGCGCGAGCGGCTGGTTCGCAACATCGGCATCCAGACCCGCCGCATCTGCCCGGAATGGCAATGCTTCTCGGACCTGGCCTTTGTGGCTGCGGAGAAGCTGCTGGAAGAACTGCAGTGGCAGCGCGAAGAGATCGATGCGCTGATCGTCGTCACGCAATCGCCCGACTATCCCATTCCCGCCACGGCCATCATTCTTCAGGATCGCCTGGGCCTGTCGCACGGCACCATCGCCTTTGATGTGAATCTCGGCTGCTCAGGCTACCCCTTCGGTCTGCACCTGCTGGGGAGCATGATCTCGGCAGGCGGCGTGAAGAAAGGCCTGTTGCTGGTGGGCGACCGGTCTGCGACCGTCAAGGACCCCCTTTTCTCGGACGCGGGCACGGCCACGGCGCTGGAATTCGATGCCAGCGCCGCCCCGATGCACTTCGACCTCAACAGCGACGGCAGCGGCTACAAGGCCATCATGCTGCCGGCTGGCGGCCACCGCGAGCCCTATGGCGTGCAGCATCTGATTCCCACCCGCGACGAGCATGGCTATCTGCGCACGCCGGCAGACCTGATCCTCGACGGACCGGCCGTTCTGAGCTTTTCCACCCAGCGCGTGCCACCAGCCGTGGAGCGCCTGCTGGAATACTCCCAGGTGGCCAAGGACGATATCGACTACTTCGTCTTCCATCAGGCCAACCGGATGATCAACGAGACCATCCGCAAGAAGCTGGGCCTGCCTGTCGAGAAGGTGCCCTCCACGCTGCACGACCTGGGCAACACCAGCGGAGCGTCCCTGCCCGTCACCATGACCGCACGGCTCAACGCGCAACTGCAGGGGCAGCGCAACAGGCTGCTGCTCGGTGGCTTCGGCATAGGCCTTTCCTGGGGCACAGCCATCGTGGATATAGACCAGGCCCGCTTCCCCGCACTGATCGAAGCATGACAGGCTTCGTCGACCCCTTCTCTCTGGAAGGAAGGCACATACTCGTGACAGGTGCCAGCTCCGGCATCGGTCGCGAGATCGCCCTGCAATGCGCCCACATGGGCGCCCAGGTGTCCATCACGGCGCGCAATTCCGAGCGCCTGCAGTACACCCTGGCCCAGTTGGGCGAAAAGGGCCAGGATGGACTGGTCGCCGACTTGGCCAGCGAATCCGATCTGGATCGACTGGTGCAGGCCGTGCAACCGCTGCATGGACTGGTCCATGCAGCGGGCATATCCCAATTGGTGCCGTTCCGAATGGCACGGGCCAAACACCTGAACGACACATTCAACAGCAATACGCTGGCCCCCCTGCTGCTGACGCAAAAACTGGTGGCAGGGCGAAAGTTGCTGCCGCAGGCATCCATCGTCTTCATCGCCGCCGTGGCCTCGCATGCGGGGCCTGTTGCGAGTGCCGCCTATGCGGCCAGCAAGTCCGCGCTGCTCGGAGCCTCCCGCTCCATCGCAGAGGATCTCTCCAAACACGGCATCCGCGTCAACTGCATCGCCCCCGGCTATGTGCAGACGCCCATGCTGGAGGCCCTGGGCCAGGGCGGCGCCAATCTGCACGAGCGTACCCAATGGGCGCCCCTTGGCCTGGGCCAGCCTGAGGATATTGCCCACGCAACCACATTCCATCTCAGCGATGCCAGCCGTTCAATCAACCGCGGGTATTTCATGGTGGACGGGGGCATCTCCATTTCCATGGGCCTCTAACTGCATAACATGAACTCTGCCCATGCTCCTGCGCTGCCCCGTAGCGCCTCGCACCCCTTCTCCCTGGACGGCAAGGCCATACTCGTGGTCGGCGCCGATACGCCCACGGGCCGGCAGGCGGCCGACACGCTCGCCCGCAGGGGGGCGCAGGTGATCGAGCAGTCGGCGTTCACCCCTGTGAAGACGGCGCTCGACGGATTTCTGTACTGCACAGCCTCGGCGCAGGCACCGATGGGCCTGGCAGACATCACGGAAAACCTCCTGCAGCAGTTCATCGCCAGCCGCCTTGCGGCGCCCGTTCTTGCGATCCGCCAGCTGATGGAAGACGGACTGCTGCGTGAAGGGGCCTCCATCGTCCTGGAGAAGATCAGCTTCGCCAACGCTGGGGATCACCGCTTCGTGAGCTTGGAAGGTGGCCTGGGCTCCCTGACTGCCAGCCTGGCGCTGGAATGCGCTGCGCGCGGCATCCGCGTCAACGCCATCACCACCAAGGCCTTTGCAGAGGCGCATGACAGGGAGGACTTCGCCCATGCGGCCGTCTATCTGCTGTCCCCTGCGAGCCGCTGGGTCACCGGCAGCGACCTGGTCATCACCGGGCAGGCCACCAGATAAGACGATTGAATGAACGAAGAACGCATGAAGAAAGTTTGGATCATCGGCGCCGGCGGTTGGGGACGCGAGGTCGTCTTCCTTGTCCGGGGCCAGCCGGCCTCCGACCGGCAGTGGGTACTGCAAGGCTTCCTCGACAGCCGGCCCCACATGCTGGACAACTATGACAATCAGGGCCTCGCCATTCATGGCGACCCGCTGGCACACAGGCCGCAGGACGATGAACTATTCGTCTGTGCCCAGGGCTCTGCCGCCATGCGTCAGAAATATGCCGAGACCCTGCTTGCCAAAGGCGCGCAGTTCATCAGCATCATTCCACCGGGCACCTATGTCCCGGACAGCGTGCGCATAGATACAGGGTGCATTTTCTCGCCCAATGTGCAAATCAGCCCCGATGCCCATATCGGCCCCTTCACCAACATCCATTCGCTCACCGTGCTGGGCCATGACGTGCAGACCGGCAGCTATTGCCAGATCGGCGCCATGGCGTTCCTGGGCGGCGGCGTGCAACTGGGCGACCTGGTCACCGTCCATCCCCATGCCACCATCCTGCCGGGCATACGCATAGGCGACGGGGCAAGCGTCGGAGCCGGCGCAGTCGTAGTCAAGGATGTTCCAGCGGGCGCCACCGTCTTCGGCAATCCCGCACGCGTGATCTTCCACGCGCCATCCGGACAGGAGTGAACCGATGCGTTCACGGATGCACCCAAGCTACTACCTGTCTGCCGACATCTTCGAACGCGAACAGCAAAAGCTCTTTCGCAAGCTCTGGTTGTTCGCGGGCCTCAAGACCCTGCTGCCGGAAAACAACTGCTTCATCACGCGCAAGATCGCCGGCATTCCCGTCGTCATCCAGAATTTCCAGGGTGAGTTGCACGCCTTCGAGAACGTGTGCCTGCACCGCAGTGCCCCCTTGCAGTCGGAGCCCGTGGGCCGTCGGCCATTGGTGTGCCAATACCATGCTTGGAAATACGACGCCGCAGGACAGGTCAGCAATATTCCCCATTGCGATGCGCTCTACCAGTTCAGCGAACCGCAGAAAAAATCCCTGAAGCTGCGTGAATTCGCCTTGCGCGCGGTCGGCAACCTGCTGTTCGTCAATCTGAGCGATGACCCGCTGCCACTGGAGGAGCAGTTCTCGGCGCAGTTCCTGGCCTCGCTGGAAAGCAGCTCCAGTGCCTATGACAGCGAAGTCATGGTGACGACTTGGCAATGCCGCTTCAACTGGAAGCTGGTCCAGGAAAATCTACGCGACAACAACCATGTCGCTTTCCTGCACCCACGCACGCTGGCCCCGTTCGTGAGCTTTCTGCCAGTGGTCGATCCGGCCTGCGCCGCAGAAACGCAAGAACCCCTGACCGATATCAGCACGGCGGGCCTGCGCCAGGAGATGCGTTATTTCAGCTATGGGGGCCCGGAAGGAACACCATCCGAATACCAGTCCTTAGGCTGGCACGCCAATGTCGAGCGCTGGCGGCCCAATACGGAATCCGCAGATGCTCAGGTCGTGGATGGAAGAGTGCACAACCAGCCAGTGGTTGGCGAATGCCAACAGGATGCCTATTTCAACTGGCTGGCCTTCCCGAACTTGCACATCGCCAGCGGCAACGGCGGTAACTCCTTCGTCATCGAACACTACATTCCAGTTGCCCCGGACCGCACCGACGTGGATATCTATCGTTTCACGGCACGCAAAAAGCGGCCCAACCCAGCGTCAACCCAAATACTTTTGTCCGAGATGCATCACAGCAGGCTGATTCTCGGCGAGGACTTCGGCATGCTGGAGAAAGTGCAATCCATCTTGCATTCGCAAGCCCCCGTGCCAACACAAGGCATCTACGAAACAACCAATCGGCTCATCGAACGCTGGTACACCACCTTGCTGGAGACGGAACATGGCCTGTAGGTGGATCATCGGCGCCGGCGCTGCCTTGGAAAGGGCGCATGAATCCTGGTGCCGCTCCTTTCCAGATTCAAAAATCGAAAAGATTCCCCTCGTCCAGAATGCACAGTATGAATTCGATCTTGAACCACTGAATGCCATAAGCCCCGGCGAGGGTTCAGCCTTCGTGGCGTTCGACGAGCGTTTCGGCAACTTCAAGCGTGTGGAACTGATGCAGGCTGCCATGGAGCGAGGCTTCAAGCTGGCCTCCTTCGTCAGCCCCCGCGCCATGGTGGCCGGCGGCGTGCGCATCGGCCCCAACGCTTTCGTGGGCGATGGCGCCATCGTCGGCCATGGCTGCCGCATCGACTACAACTGCTTCCTGCTGCCAGGTGTGTGCCTGGGAAGCGACGTGCACTTGCGTGCTTCCTGCTGGCTGGAGTCCGCCGTCGTCGTCGGTGATGGCGCACAGATAGGCGCGCACAGCATCCTGCGCAGCGGTGCCCTGGTGGCCGCTGGCGTGCAGGTAGGCCGCGGCTGTGAACTGGGCTGGCCCCGGCGCTATGACAAGGACATCGCAGCCAAGACGGTGTATGACCCGCGCTATGACGCCCCCATCCTTGTTTATGGGTGAGGTCAGGCTCAAAAGTTTTAGTGCGACAAGATCTCAGTTTTTCTTATTCGCTCCTATCAAATTAGCTTCAGCTCGAATCCACTTATTATCCCCAGCATCACCATGGCTATAATCACTGGTAATCTTGAACGAATTCTACTGAAATACCCAGAAATTGACCTGACCAAGGTTCGCCTCATCGGCTGGGGAGCCGGCCAATACTTTCATTATCAATACCCACTCATCAAAGATCGTCTACAGCTCGCGTATACCGTCTGCCCCAATCCCAAAAATCATGGAAAAACCATAATGGGACTGGAAGTACGTTCTCCAGAATCTCTACACCAAGAATGCAAAGAAAATACTATCGTTGTAATATTTGCAGAACGCTACTTCGACATTATGCACGCGTTGAGAGATCGGTTCAACGATCTCCGCAGTGTTAACGCCTGCACACTAGAAGTAAACGATGGCGCCTTGCTTACAGAAATGGATGATTTTCGAAATTTGAATATCACCCCCATACAAAGAACGTGGAAATCGAGGGCGCGTTTTGGGATTTTTATTCAAGGCATGGCCATGGCACATACTCCTTATGTACTTGCTTGGAATCGCATGCACCATCCACATGCCTATCAGTGTATGGTTACTTGGGATCACCTAGATCCAGCACTACTGGAAAGATGCCGCGCGTGGGTTGACAAGCTTATACTTGTTCCTCAACCCGAAAATACAGGAATTCTATTTCTTAATACAGCTTTGCGCTCTGCACGCATAGGCGTTGAACATCTAGCGGAGCAAGGCATTGAATTTTCTGTGCGTTGCCGAAGTGACAATATTTTAGCAGGCTCACTTAACGAAGTGGTTGAGCGTCATTTTTCCCGAGAAAGAAATCATGGAAAAATTGCAATATCCATTCATAGTTGGCCGCATTTGCCTTTCATGTTTAGTGAGAAAACCATGCTTGCACGGACTACGGACATGCTCAAGCTCTGGTCAATGCCCGAAGATCCCAGAAGCACAGAGCACCTCGATTATCAAGTACCAAGCAATGCGCACTTTTTAGAGTTAAAACGCGCAGTTCCAGAAGTATTACTTTGGAGTAGCTACGCAAAGTCTCTTGGTTACTCCACAGACACTCTGGAGGATTCTCATAATTTCCAACGTGCCTGCCTACTTCCTTTAGAGCCAAACTTGCGCTGGCAATCTCTAAAATTTATACCTCTATTTCATATCATAGCCCAGCGTGATCGATGGTGGAATATAGAGCAATGGGAGAAAATTTATACAGACCCAGAGAGCGCACGCGAACATGCACAAGCCTTGCAAAATCTAGACATGAGCGTTGAAGATTTCTGGCAACAGAAAGTCGGATAGAAATCCAGGAATATTTATGCCAAAAATTGTCGCATTTGTCCCCGCCAAAAGTTCCAGCGAAAGAATTAACAACAAGAATCTTACCATCCTTGATGGCGAGTATTTATTCAAACGAAAACTGCGTCAGTTGCTGGCATGCCCAATGATTGATGAGGTTTATCTAGATACCGATAGCGATGAAATTGCGGCTCTGGCCGCAGATCTTCCAATCCTTAGGCTAAAACGCCCCCATAAATTAGCCACCAACAGCACTGATGGACATGAGCTTTTCGAATGGGAATGCTCAACCGTCAATGCCGACATCTATATCCAAACTCTGTGTACTGCACCGTTTATTGATGCCTCGACAATAGAACGAGCCATAGAGCAGCTACTAAGAACACCAAAAGCAGATTCACTAGTAGCGATTACCAAGGAAAAACAATATCTCTGGGAAAACAATAACCCAATTTACCTTCAAAACGGACGAATACCAAATAGCGTAGATCTACCAACAAGCACGATTGAAGCGATGTCGCTTTATATGGTCCGTGGTTCGGAAAAACGCCCTCGCCACCGCTATGGAATAAACCCCACTTTATTTGAAATAACGCCACAAGAGGCCATTGACATTAACTGGCCAGAAGATCTATTGCTAGGAGAGACCATTGCCGCAGGAATACGAGCACAAGAAAATCTTCGCCTGAGCATGCTACGCCCACACCTGAAAACTGCCATGCTTTCAGATATCACCCGAGAATTGGGCCTGCAATGCACTCTCCCACATGAGATCTCACCACGAGGTTTACAGCGCAATCTTCTAGGAAGGGCAAAAACATTGCTACTTATTCCTGCGGATGAAAAAAATCACTGGAAAGGCATTTATAACGCACTGGAATCATATGATTTTGTTCGTCCCGGCGACATCATAGTTGTTGAGAATCGTATTCCCGAGCGGGCATATTTCGGCAATCTTAATGCATCGCTTGCGATCCGTGCAGGAGCATCAGGAGCAATCATCGATGGAGTAACGCGAGATTCTGCAGAGGTTGCCAGCTTAGAATTCCCCGTTTACTCAAGAGGCCACTACTGCAGAGATATAAAATTCGACGGAACTGTGAAATCCATCAACATGCCCATAAAAATCGGTGAAGTTTCTATAAAGAACGATGACTACATCATTGCCGATCATGATGGCGCCGTCGCTATTCCACAAGAACACTGGCAGAGGGTCTTGCAATTAGCATGGGAAACAATTGAAAAAGAGAAAATAATTACAACACTCGTTGCAAAAGGAATCTCAGCAAAAAACATTTTCAAAGAAATGGGCGCCTTTTGACGAAAGTCAGAGGGAATTTTCGTTTACGTTCATGCAGATTTCCTTTATCCGCAGGCGCTGTTGGCGCGGCATGCCAACGAAAAACGGAAGCCCCAGCAGAGTCCTCGCCAGTTCTTCTGCATGAGGTGTCTCAAGCACAATGCAATGCCTGTGCAGCACACCCATATGCTGCAAAAGCGGCTGATACCACCGTCGCGTAGTAATACGGGCTTGCCGGCAGGCCTGCTCCAATCGATCGCGCGCCATCTCGCTGGGTAGCTGTGCACACAACAAGGTCGGAGCCATCAGGCAGGCCTCGCCGGCCTGGGCCTGCCACACCAGGGATCGGTTGCTGGCCAGGTTCAGGTCATGTTTCAAGCTGTCATGCAGCCTGCGGCGCTCTTCGGCATGGAGTTCCCATCGCCCGAGCATTTCCAGCGCAATGGCGGCGTGGTACTCGCTCATCTTGGCATTCGTGCCGGCATGGGCCAGCGCACCAACGGGCAGGCCCGCCTCCGGGTCGAGATTGATGCCGAAGTTGGACAGTTGACGCACCCTGGCCGCCAGCCCCGGACGTGTAGAGACAACCAGCCCGCCTTCCCCCGCTGGCAGGCTTTTGGTGGTGTGCATGCTGAAGACCAGGGTCCCCTGCGCACCCTGCAGCCACTGGCTGCCGTAGGCCGCCGCTGCGTCGACGATGACTGGCAGACCCGTGTCCTGTTCGAACTGCTGCCACGCCTGCATGTCATGCGGCATGCCGAAGGTAGCCACCGTCAGCACCGCATCAATGCGCATGCCGGCGCAGGCCGCTCGGGCAATATCGGGCGTCATCATCCAGCTGCACGGATCGACATCCGCCAGCACAGGCACCAAACCCGCGCGCAGCACGGCAGTGGCACTGGCAACGAAGGTGAATGTGGGCAGCAGCACGCGAGCGCCTGTCGGCAGCCCCAGGGCTTGCAGCACAAGCTCCAGCCCCTGCGTGGCATTGGCCACCGTGGTGACCTGTTCACCAGGCAATGCGAAGCGTTGCGCGAACTCTGCCTCCAGCTCCCGCACCAGAGGCCCGAAGTTTGAATAGTGCCGTGCCGCATGCATACGCTCCAGCCATGGCATCAGCGCCTGCGGAGAGGGCATGTCCGGGACCAGCAGAGGCACCCAGTCCGGCTCGGGATGGCGGGTCATGCAGCGGTTTCCACTTGGGCCAGCAAATGCTGGAGATCGGCTCCCACGCTCAGGGTCTGATGGTCGCCGCGCAGCCAGTTGACCCACATGAGCCGGTAGGCTTTCTCCAGCTCTGCCGTGCGCTCGGGGTAGTTCATCAGGACACTGGCCTGCAGCCGCGAACGGGCCTGGCTACGCTGCTGTGCCAGCCGTGCCGGATCCTCCATCAGGCGCAGCGCAGCCTGTACGTAACCGTCGACGTCCTTGGCGATCTCGCCACCGAAACCGATGCCCCGCAATGTGCCGGCCGTGGACGCATCCACACCACGGACCGCATCCAGCGTCACGATGGGCAATCCCATCCACAGTGCATGCAAGGTCGTGGTGCCGCCGCAAATGGGTGAGGTATCCAGCGCCACATCGGCGATATGCCCCAGTTCCATGAAGCCATCCAGCGGCTGCTGGTGCAGCACGGACACGCGGTCCAGCGGCATGCCTGCCGCCTCCACGCGTGGCTGCATGTGGGCCTGGGCGGCGTCCGGGTCCTGTTCCTTGACCATGATGATCAGGCGCGCGTCCTGGCGCTCGTGCAGGATACGTGCCCAGACGGCCAGCATCTCGTCGGTGAGCTTGGCCGAGTTGTTGAGCGAGATGAGCGTGGGATAGCCATTGCGCAGCAGGGGCGGCTCCTCGCACAGCGGCGAATACTCGGGTGGAGAGTAGCTGGCCATGCAGCGCAGTTGGAAGAGCTTTTCCGAATAGTGGGGAGCATGGCTGGGCGGAGCAATGGCGCCATCCACCAATCGGTAATCCATGGCCTTCATCCCCAGCGTATGCATATAGCCCAGCCAGGTCACCTGCACGGGTGCGGCGCGGCGGGCGAAGACTTCCAGGCGGTGGCCCAGGGTGAAGCCTGACAGGTCCACCAGCACATCGATGCCGTCTGCGCGGATCTGTTCGTAGAGCTGGTCGTCGGTCTGCTCGACCGCATCGTGCCAGTGCGGCACCAGGGCGCGCAGCTTCTCGGTCATCTTGTCGGGGCGGCCGCTGGAGTAGACGTGGATCTCGACGTTGTCCGGGTTGTGGTGCTCCAGCACGGGCCGCATGAAGAAGGCCACCGAGTGCTGGCGGAAGTCGGCCGTGACATAGCCGACCTTGAGCTTCTTGCGGGGATTGCGGTCACGCGGTGGCAGGGGCTTGGCGTTGCGGGTCAGCGGGTCGGCGAAGCGCCGGCCCCAGTCGCGCGCCACTTCCAGGGATTTGAGCGGGTCGCTGCTGGTGTGCGAGTGGATGTAGGCCCGCGTCATCCAGTGCGTGTTCTCGTTCTTGGCGTGGCGGCAGGCGTCGTCGATCAGGTCGCAGGCCTCCTGCCTGCGCCCCGTGCTGAACAGGGCCAGTGCCAGCAGTCGCTGGGCGTTGGGCATGCGGGGCTCTATCTCCAGGGCCATCTGCAACGCTTCCATGGCCTGCGGCCAGATGCTCATGCGCACGTAGACAAAGCCGATGTGCAGCCAGACCTTGGAGTTGCGCGGGTCCCGGGCCACCAGTTGCGCCAGATCCGACAGTGCCTCCAGGAACTGCGCGCGATCGACCATGGCGCGGATGCGGGTCAGCTCGCTGTCGATGCTGGGCGGCTGCGCAGCGGCAGCAAAGGCGTTGGCAAGAGGTGAAGATGGCATGGCGATGCAGCAGAGGAAGTATCAGGCCGACCCGCGGTCGGCACACGGTCGGCCCGCGGTCCGCACGCTTGTGCGCGCGGTGACACAAAGAATAAAACTGTGCCGACTATCCTCGCATGCGCGCCGCGCGATCCGCTATTAAGCGCCCGCCTTGCAAGACTCAAACAGGCACCGATTTGCCGGCCTTTTTGGGCTTTTGGCGCGCAGCGGCGCGTTTACACCTGCATCTCAGGGCTCTCAAGTATTGATGCCTGCGGTCGATAGCTTGACAAGCCATGGGTTCGTCGATGGCCGCCACCCCGCCACGGCCCAGTGTCAAAACAAGCGCGCATTTCCAAGCCAGTTCCGACTTTTCCATCGGGACACCTCTGACAGAATCCACTCCCATGCTTGTCATCATCGGATACATCGTCGCCTTCGGTTGCATCTTCGGCACCTATGTGCTGCACGGGGGCAACGTCCAGGTCATTCTCAAGGCCCTGCCCTTCGAGATGGTGACCATCGGCGGCGGCGCCATCGGCGCCTTCATCGTGTGCAACCAGCCCAAGGTGCTCAAGGCCACGGCCAAGGCCATCCCTGGCGTGATGAAGAGTTCGCGCTACACCAAGGCCCGCTTCATGGAGCTGATGGCCCTGCTGTACGAGATTCTGCAAAAGGCCCGCAAGGAGGGCCTGATGTCCATCGAAAGCGATGTGGAGGCACCCAACGAGTCGCCCATCTTCACCAAGTACCCCGAGCTGCTGGCCGACCACCATGTGGTGGAGTTCCTGACCGACTACCTGCGCATGATGGTGTCGGGCAACCTCAACTCCCACGAGATCGAGTCGCTGATGGACAGCGAGATCGAGGCGCATCACGCCGAAGCGCATGCCCCGGTCAATGCGTTGACCCGCCTGGCAGGCGCCCTGCCCGCCTTCGGGATCATTGCCGCCGTGCTCGGTGTGGTGAACACCATGGGCTCGGTGGGCCAGCCGCCTTCCGTGCTGGGCGGCATGATCGCCTCGGCCCTGGTCGGTACCTTCCTGGGCATTTTGCTGGCCTATGCGCTGGTGGAGCCCATGGCCGGCCTGGTGGAGCAGCGCGCCCAGGATGCCGCCAAGGAACTGGAGTGCATCAAGACCACCTTGCTGGCCAGCATGCAGGGCTACAACCCCGCCACGGCCATCGAGTTCGGCCGCAAGGTGCTGTTCTCCACCGAACGTCCCGGGTTCCTTGAACTGGAAACCCACGTCAAGGGCAAGAAGTAATCCTGCGTCCAGCAGCGTCAAGCCATGGCAGAGAAAAAGCTACAGCCGATCATCATCAAGCGCGTCAAGAAGACAGCGCATGCACCCCACGGCGGTGCCTGGAAGATCGCCTATGCCGACTTCGTGACCGCGATGATGGCCTTCTTCCTGCTGATGTGGCTGCTGGGCTCCACGGCCAAGGGCGAGCTGCAGGGCATTGCGGCGTATTTTTCCTCGCCGCTGAAGGTGGCGATGGCCGGCGGCGACGGTGCGGGCAACAGCTCCAGCGTGATTCCCGGCGGCGGCAACGATCTGGCCAAGGTGCACGGCCAGGTGCGGCGCTCGGAGGCGGCGGACAGCTCCAACCGGCGCACCAGCGTCGATGCAGGCCGCGCTGACCAGGCCCAGGTGGATTCCAACCGCATCAAGGCGCTCAAGGCCAAGGTGGACGCGATGATCACCAGCAATGCGCGCCTCAACGAATTCCGCTCGCAGATCCGCACCGACGTGACGCCCGACGGCCTGCAGATCCAGATCGTGGACGAGCAAAACCGCCCCATGTTCGACAGCGGCAGCGCCATGGTCAAACCCTACATGCGCGACATCCTGCGCGAAGTGGGCGCGGCCCTGGCGGGCGCGGAAAACCGCATCAGCCTGTCCGGCCATACCGATGCCGCCCCTTACGGCAATGCCGACCGCGGCTACAGCAACTGGGAGCTGTCCTCCGACCGTGCCAACGCCTCGCGCCGCGAGCTGGTGGCGGCCGGCATGCCGCTGAACCAGCTGGCCCGCATCACGGGCCTGGCCAGCAGCGACCTGCTGCTGCCCGATGATCCGCGTGCCCCGCAGAACCGGCGCATCACCATCACCGTGCTCACGCAGGAGGCTGAAAAGCGCCTGCTGGGCCACCGCGGACCTGTGACACGCAACGCCTTGCCGCCATCATTGGCCGGCGGCAATGGCGGCACGGCGAATGCGGCCACCACCGAATCCGCAACCGGCGAGACCGCTGCGCAGCCCGCCGCCACCTCGCCTGCAGCTGCCCCGTCTGCGCCCGCGTCACCTGATCGTGTAACAAATTAAGGTTTGCGCCCGATGCTGCCGAAAAGCAGGAAAATTCCCACATTGCGCCAAGAAGGTTTCATATTGTTACCATCGCGGCGGATTCTTACCAGTACCGAGCACCTACCGACCGAAAGGGCCTCACGTGGCTAATGCCCTGCGTTTTTTGATCGTTGACGACTTCTCCACCATGCGGCGCATCGTGCGCAATCTGCTCAAGGAGAGCGGCTTTCCCGAAGCCGATGAAGCCGAAGACGGCGTCGTGGCACTGCACAAGCTGCGCAACAGCAAGTTTGATTTCGTGGTGACGGACATCAACATGCCCAACATGAACGGCTTCCAGCTGCTCACCGAAATCAAGCAGGACGACAAACTCAAGCACCTTCCCGTGCTGATGGTGACGGCCGAGGCACGCAAGGAGGACATCGTGGCAGCGGCCCAGGGCGGCGCGGCAGGCTACATCGTCAAGCCCTTTACCAAGGCCACGCTGGAAGAGAAAGTCAACCTGATCCTCAAAAAGCTGGGCCTGTAGGGCACGCGCCATGAGCAACCCGGATGTCCCCGACAGCGTCCACTACAAGGTGGGCGTTCTCACGCGCCAGCTGCATGACTCGCTCAACGAGCTGGGCTATGCGGACCGATTGCGCGGCAGCATGGGAGAGCTGCCGGACGCGCAAAGCCGCCTTTCCTACATTGCGCGGCTGACCGGAGAAGCCGCCGAGAAGGTTCTGAACCGCGTCGAATTGGCCAAGGTCCAGCAGGACCGGCTGGCCGAGCGTGTACGCGCCATGCGGGCACAGATGGTCGAGGACCCCGTGGCGGCCGTGGCCAAGGGCCGGGTGATGAACTTCCTGGAGGAAGTCGAGCAGGGCACGCAGCAGGCCGACGAGCACCTCACCGAGATCATGATGTCCCAGGACTTCCACGATCTCACGGGCCAGGTCATTGCCCGCGTGGTCTCGCTGGCCGCCGATCTGGAGGACCAGCTGGTGCAGTTGCTCATCCAGACCTCGCCCAACCCGCAGCAGACGGCGCTGGAGCCCCTGGAAAAGCCCAAGGAGCACCTCGCCGGCCCCGTGGTCGATCCCGAAAAGACGCCCGACGTGGTGACTTCGCAGTCCCAGGTGGACGATCTCCTGGCCAGCCTGGGATTCTGATCACCCGGGGGGGCGCACGGCGCCTCCCCCTCTCATTGCACGGCAGCCTCTTTCGCTTGGGCGCAAGGGGCTGACTGCCATCTTCGCGGCGCCCTTGCACCATGCGGCTGCCGTTCCTCCCCTTGTGCAGACAGCACATAAGCGCCGCTTGAGCCCCGCTTATCGGGGCTTCGCCTGCCTGGCTTGTTCCGACAATGACGCAAATCCTTCCGTCATTGCGCCATGGACTCCAGCCAAGACAAAAGCCTTCCCGCCACCGAACGCAAACTGCAGAAAACGCGTTCTGACGGCCAGGGTGCGCGCTCTCGGGACCTGTCGCACCTGGCCATCCTGGGCACGGGCGCGCTGATGATGCTGATGGGCGCCGAGCCCCTGATCCAGCACCTGCGCATGGCACTGGCCCAGCAGTTGGCCTTCGACGCGCACACGGCCAAGACGCCGGCCCTGATGATGGAGCGCATGCTGTCCATGGGCAGCCTGGGTCTGAAGATTTCCCTGGTCGTTGCCGCCGTGACCACGGGTGCGGCCCTGGTGTCGGGCATGCTGGCCGGCGGCTGGATCCTGAGCCTCAAGCCCATCCAACCCCAGTTCAACCGCCTCAATCCGCTGTCGGGCCTGACCAACCTGTTTTCCAAGCAGCAGATGGTGACCGTGGTGAAGATGGTGGTGATGACGGCCATCCTCTCCTTCGTGGCCTGGAAGTTCCTGAGCGGCCATCTCGCCGAGATCGCCGCCATCTCCTCCCAGCCCTCGGCCATGGCGCTGTCCATGACGGGGCAATGGCTGGCCAGCGGCGTGGCCCTGCTGCTGCTGGTGGTGTTCCTGATGGCCGTGATCGACGTGCCGCTGCAGGCCTACCTGTTCAAGTCGCGCCTGAAGATGAGCCATGAGGAAGTCAAGCAAGAGCACAAGGAATCCGACGGCAACCCGCAGATCAAGAGCAAGATCCGCCAGAAGCAGCGCGAGATCGCCGACCGCGCCAGCGTCAACGCCGTGCCGCGCGCCGACTTCGTGGTCACCAACCCGACGCACTATGCCGTGGCCCTGCGCTACGACGAAAAGACCATGGCCGCCCCGCAGGTCATCTCCAAGGGCACGGACCTGGTGGCGCTAAAGATCCGCGAAGTCGCGGGCGCCCACAAGATCCCGGTGCTCGAATCCCCCATGCTGGCGCGCGCCCTGTACGCGCACGCCGATCTGGACCAGGCCATTCCCGCCGCGCTGTACACGGCCGTGGCCCAGGTCCTGGCCTATGTCTACCGCCTGAAGGCCGCGCTGCGCGGCGAAGGCCCCATGCCTGGCGATCTCGGCGAACCCGTCGTGCCCGCCGAACTCGATCCGCACCAGGGCCGCCGCGCGCCAGGCGCCGCCGCGACCACTGAAGGTACTGCTCCATGACGACGAATCCGCTCCAATCCCTGCAATCGATGTGGTCGAGCGAGAACGCCAAGTTCGCTCAGGGCCTGATGGCGCCGCTGCTGGTGGTGGCCATCCTGGCGCTGATGGTGCTGCCCATTCCGCCGTGGCTGCTGGACACATTCTTCACGCTGAACATCGCCGTGGCGCTGATGGTGATGATGGTGGCGGCCTACATGATCCGGCCGCTGGACTTCGCGGCCTTCCCGTCGGTGCTGCTGCTGACCACGCTGATGCGCCTGTCGCTGAACGTGGCCTCCACCCGCGTGGTGCTGCTGGAGGGCCACACAGGCCCGGGCGCGGCCGGCGCGGTGATCGAGGCCTTCGGCCACTTCCTGATCGGCGGCAACTTCGCCGTCGGCCTGATCGTGTTCGCCATCCTGGTGGTGATCAACTTCGTGGTGATCACCAAGGGTGCCGAGCGTATCGCCGAAGTCTCGGCCCGCTTCACCCTGGACGCCATGCCCGGCAAGCAGATGGCCGTGGACGCCGACCTGAACGCCGGCCTGATCGACGAAAAGGAAGCCAAGCGCCGCCGCGCCGAGGTGCAGGAAGAGGCCAATTTCTTCGGCTCCATGGACGGTGCCAGCAAGTTCGTGCGCGGCGACGCGGTCGCCGGCATTCTGATCCTGGTGATCAACATCATCGGCGGCTTCGCCATCGGCATGATCCAGCACGGCCTGTCGGCCGGCCAGGCCGCCGACAGCTACATCCTGCTGGCCGTGGGCGATGCGCTGGTCGCGCAGATCCCCGGTCTGCTGATCTCGGTGGCCGCGGCCATGGTGATCTCGCGCGTGGGCAAGGAAACCGACATGGGCCAGCAGATCGCGCAGCAGCTGTTCATGTCGCCCAAGGTGCTGGGCATCACGGCCGGCGTGCTGGGCCTGCTGGGCGTCATTCCGGGCATGCCCCACGTCGTGTTCCTGTGCACGGGCGCGCTGCTGGGCTGGCTGGCCTGGATGCTCTCGCGCCGCCAGCAGGAACGCGCCTCCCAGCAGACCCAGGCGCCCGCACCCGTGGCCGCGCCCAGCGATGGCGAAGCCACCTGGGACGACCTGCAGCCGGTGGACCTGCTCGGCCTGGAGCTGGGCTACCGCCTGATCACCCTGGTGGACAAGGGCCGCCAGGGCGACCTGCTGACCCGCATCAAGGGCGTGCGCCGCAAGTTCGCCCAGGAAGTGGGCTTTCTGCCCCCGGCCGTGCATGTGCGCGACAACCTGGAGCTCAAGCCCAGCGCCTACCGCATCACCCTGCGCGGCGTGATGGTGGGCGAGGGCGAGGCCTTCCCCGGCATGTTCCTGGCCATCAATCCGGGCGGCATCAGCACCCCGCTGATCGGCACCCAGACCACCGACCCGGCCTTCGGCCTGCCCGCCCACTGGATCGACGAACGCCAGAAGGAAGCGGCACAAATGGCAGGCTTTACCGTGGTTGATTCGGAAACCGTGATGGCCACCCATTTGTCACACTTGATGCAAGTGCATGCCGCCAAGCTGATCAGCCGTACCGAGACGCAGCAGTTGGTGGAGCATGTGGCCAAACTGGCTCCCAAGCTGATCGAAGAAGTCATTCCGAAAATGGTGTCCATCACGACGTTCCAGAAAGTGCTCCAGCTGCTGCTGGAAGACTCGGTGCACGTGCGTGACATCCGCACCATCATCGAGACGCTGGCCGAGCACTCCTCGACCACGCAGGACCCTGTCGAGCTGGCCCGCCGCGTGCGCATTGCGCTGTCGCCGTCCATCGTCCAGCAGATCTACGGCCCGACCCGCGAGCTGAACGTCATCGCCATCGAGCCCGGACTCGAACGCCTGCTGGTGCAGGCCCTGTCCAACCCCGGCTCCCCCTCACTGGATCCCGGCGTGGCCGAGATCCTCACCCAGAAGGCGGCCGACATGGCCAACCAGCAAGAAGAGCTGGGCCTGCCTGCCTGCCTGCTGGTTCCCGATTCCATCCGCAATTCCATTGCCCGCCTGGTGCGTCGCGTGGCGCCGCGTCTGCAGGTTCTCGCCCACAGCGAGATCCCCGAAACGCACACCATCCGCATCGGCTCGATTCTTAAAGGTGCATCCGCATGAACATCAAACGCTTCTACGCCCCCACCTCCCGCGAGGCCCTGGCCAAGGCGCGCATGGCTTTCGGAGCGGGCACCCTGATCCTGTCCAACCGCAACACGCCCGATGGCGTCGAGGTCATGGCCACGGCCGAGGACACGCTGGAGCACAGCAAGGCCGCTGCCAGCAGCACGCCGCTGCAGCAGGCCATCGAGCGCCGCTCCGCAGAGGAAACCACGGGCCTGCGCCCGCAGGTGCAGGCCAAGCTGATCCAGGCGCAGACCCAGCCGCGCACGGCTCAGCCGGCACTGCAGGCCGCGCAGGCGGCTCCATCGCGTGCTTCCCAGGCAACGTCGTCGGCGATTGCGCAGGCCATCTCGCAGGCAGCCTCGCTGTCGGCAGAAGGTGCC
The DNA here is from genome assembly GCF_020523835.1 of Delftia sp. Lp-1. Classification (NCBI taxonomy): domain Bacteria; kingdom Pseudomonadati; phylum Pseudomonadota; class Betaproteobacteria; order Burkholderiales; family Comamonadaceae; genus Delftia; species Delftia sp. Lp-1. The sequence continues at coordinate 63,343 of NZ_JAJALJ010000004.1, forward strand.
GAGCCGGCCGGCCTGCGCCAAAGCGTGCAGGAAGACACCGAACAGCTGGCCATGAGCACCCTGTCCTTCCAGGACTATGTGCGCGAACGCATGCTGCGCCGCCGCCACGAGGCCGGCGTTGACGAGCCGCTGCCCAGCTTTGCCCAGCGCCGCAGCCTGGGCGACGCCCTGCGCGAAGCACCGGCCGCCGCACCCACGGCTGCACAGCAGCCGTTCAAGGCACAGCCCGCACCTTCCGTGGCCCGCCACAACCCGCTGCGCGCCAGCGCCGAAGCGCCGCTGCGCGAGACCTTGCGCAGCGAGCCCGCACCGACCATGGCCTCCCAGGCACTGCGCGATGAGCTGCAGTCCGTGCGCGACCTGATCGAAGAGCGCTTCAACACCCTGACCTGGCTGGGCCAGACGCGCCAGAACCCCATCCACGCCAACCTCACGCACAAGCTGATCCGCGCGGGCTACTCCCCCGTGCTGGCCCGCGCCCTGGTCGAGCACATGCCCCAGGACCTGTCCGCCGGCGACGCCGTGCGCTGGCTGATGCAGGTGCTGGAACGCAATCTGCGCACCGACGCCGACCAGGCCCCGCTGTACGAGCAAGGCGGCGTCTTCGCCCTGGTGGGCTCCACCGGCGTGGGCAAGACCACGACCACGGCCAAGCTGGCTGCCCTGTGCGCAGCCAAGTACGGCGCCGCCAGCGTCGGCCTGATCACCCTGGACACCTACCGCGTCGGCGCCCACGACCAGTTGCGCTCCTACGGCCGCATGCTGGGCGTGGTGGCCCACCTGGCCCATGACCGCGCCGCGCTGCAGGACCTGCTGGGCCTGCTGGCCAACAAGCAGCTGGTGCTGATCGACACCACGGGCGTGGCCCCGCGCGATCCGCGCAAGGACGAGATCCTCGACCTGCTGGACCTGCCCGGCATCCAGAAACTGCTGGCCGTGAACGCGGCCGGCCAGGGCGATGCGCTGGACGATGTGATGCAGGCCTTCAAGGCGCGCGGCTCCAGCCAGGCCATCCTCACCAAGGTGGACGAGGCCGTGAAGCTGGGCCCGTCGGTGGACACGCTGATCCGCCACCAGATGCAGCTGCGCGGCGTGACCAACGGCCAGCGCGTGCCCGAAGACTGGGAACGCGCCGATGCGCAGCAACTGGTGTCCGCCTCCATGCGCGCCGCCACCCGCTCGGCCTTCGATCCCAAGGCGCTGGACCTGGACTTCTTCTTCACCCCGTCCAGCCCCAGCACGGAAGGCGAGATCCACCATGCTTGAAACCTTCCCCCAGCTGCACCAGGGCCTGGGCCTGCACGGCCAGCCCGGCGCCGCCGCGCCCATGGGCCTGCGTGTGCTGGCCATGCTGCGCGACACGGCCAACGACCCGCAGGGCCAGGCCGAACAATCCCTGCTGTGGCCGGTCTGCGCCAGCCTGCAGCGCCTGGGCCTGCCCGTCCTGGTGCTGGACGCCAGCCAGGGCGAGTCCCCGGATGCACCGGGCCTGGCGCAGCTGCTGCAGCAAAGCGCCTGGCAGGCCCGTACCGGCCTGCACCCCGATCCCCGCCACAGCTCGGTGGCCGTGCTGCCGGCGCGCCAGGGCCTGGATCTGCTGCCCCAGCAGGCACGCCAGGCCGGCATGACGCCCATGCAATGGCTGCAGCGCCACGTGCGCGGCTACGCCATCGTCATGCTGTATGCCAATGCCGACACGCTGGCCAGCAACCTGGCCGGCCAGGCCGTGCACCCGCTGATGGTGCTGCCCGAACAAGGCACCCGCGTGCTGGGCTGCTATCGCCAGCTCAAGCAGTTGGCGGTGCATGCCGGCCTGCGCTGCCTGCTGGCGCCGCTGCTGCCCAGCGCCGATGACCTGGGCGTGACCAGCTACGATTGGCGCCGTGGACAGACCGGCGCCCGCAGCCAGGCCGAGGATGCGCAACAGCTGCAATCGCAGATCGACGCGCTGATGCGCTGCGCGCAACGCCACCTGGGCCATGCGCCGGGACTGCTGCCCGTGCGCCTGCACCATGCACCGGACTTGCAGCGCCTGGCGCTGCAACTGCTCAACCATGCGGGCAGCGTGTTGCCACATGGCGGCCAGGATCTGGCCGCCGGCTTCGCGCCGCTGCCCGCATCCCATGCCTGGAGCCACTGACTGCCATGTACACCGCCAAAGGCCAACTCGACCGCGATGCACTGATCCGTCGGCATGTACCTCTGGTACGCCGGATCGCGCTGCACATGATCGCCAAGCTGCCTCCCAATGTGGAGCTTGATGATCTGATACAGGTCGGAATGATCGGCCTGGCCGAAGCCCTGTCCCGCTTCGAGAGCGAGCAGGGCGTGCAATTCGAGACCTTCGCCAGCCAGCGCATCCGTGGCGCCATGCTCGATGAGCTGCGCGAAGGCGACTGGATGAGCCGCAGCTCCCGCAAGAGCCAAAAGGACATCGAGCACGCGCTGCACCGCCTGGAGCAGCGCCTGGGGCGCACGCCGCTGGAATCCGAGATCGCCGACGAACTGGGCATGGACCTGGACGACTACCAGTCGCTGCTGGGCAAGGTGCGCGGCACGCAGCTGGTGTATCTGGAGGACATGTCGGGCGGCGACGAAGGCGAGGACTTCCTCGAACGCCACGTGGCCGACAGCGGCGCCGATCCCTTTGCGCTGCTGCGCGACCACCGCCTGCGCGTGGCCCTGGTCGAAGCCATCAAGGCACTGCCCGAGCGCGAGCAGTACATCATGGGCATGTACTACGAGCACGACATGAACCTCAAGGAAATCGCCGCCGTGCTCGGCGTGACCGAATCGCGCGTGTGCCAGCTGCACAGCCAGGCGATTGCGCGCTTGCGTACGAAGATGCGGGCGCATTGACTGGGAGCACCCCCTGAGGCGCTTGCGCGCCTTCCCCCTCTCTACTTGCTTCGCAAGGGAGGGGGACGACACCCTCGCGGCGGGGCGGCCCTTGCTCGGTGTCCCTCGCTTTGGGGCGCGCCGGTTTTTGGCGCTGCACATCTGATCAGCGCTGGCGGGTCGATGCTGCTTCAGCCCCCTTCCCCTTCCCCTTCCCTCTTCCTCTCCCTTTTCTATGCGCTGCCGCGCATGGCTTGGACTTCGCGTTCGAAGATGCGCCAGAAGGCGGGTTCCTGCGTGGTGGCGAAGTTGATGCGCATGCAGGTGCTGGGCTGGCGGCCTGCGTGGAACATGGCGCCGGGGGCGATGAAGTAGCCGGCGTCCAGCAGGCGCTGGGCCAGGGTTTCGGTGTCCACGCCGGTGTCCACCCAGCCGAACATGCCGGCCGGCTCGGCCGCGAAGCGGGCGCCGGCCTGCTGGGCCAGTGCCACGCTGCGCATGCGGGCCTGGGCCAGGTGCTGGCGCAGGCGCTCGGCATGGCGGCGCAGCTGGCCCTGGTCCATGCAATGGGCCAAGGCGCGTTCCATCAGCGAGGGGGTGGTGAGCGTGGACAGCAGCTTGGTGTCCACCAGGCGCTCCACCAGGGCGGGCGGGGGCGCCAGGTAGCCCACGCGCCAGTTGGGCGCCAGCAGTTTGGCGAAGCCGCTCACATAGATGCTGTGGCTGAGGCGGTCCAGCACGGTCATGCGCGCGGCGTGGTCGGGCGCGATCTCGCCATAGGTATCGTCCTCCACCACGTAGAAGCCGAATCGCCGCGCCAGCTGCAGCACCTCGTGGGCGCTGGCCGGTGACAGGCTGTAGCCGGTGGGGTTGTGCAGCACGCTCACGCTGACGTAGAGCTTGGGTGCGCAGCTTTCGCAGTAGCGCTGCATCACGGCCAGGTCCGGCCCGTCGGGGCCGCGCGGCACGGGCAGCACGCGCATGCCCAGCGATGCCAGGCGCGCGAACTCCACGGCCCAGCCGGGCTCCTCCACCATCACCGGGTCGCCCGGCTGCAGCAGGGCGCGGCTGACCACGTCCAGCCCATGGGTGGCGCCCATGGTGGTGATGATGTGCTGCGGCGCCGCCGCAATGCCCAGGCGCGCCAGGCGCCGCGACAGCGCCTCTCGCAGGCCGATGTCGCCCAGCGGGTCGCCGTAGCCCACGCAGGAGTCGTGCAGGGACTTGCCCGAGCAGGCCTTGCGCATGGCTGCCGCCAGGAAGCCGGCCTCCAGCCACTCGGCCGGCAGCACGCCCGCCCCGGGCTGCGGCCTGCCGCCCACGCTCTGGTGGAACATGCCGCGCACCAGCATGGAGGCATTGATGCGCGTGCCTTTGGGCACGCCAGGGGCCTCCTCGGCGGGGACCGCACGGGCCTGTTCGGGCTGCAGCAGCGGCGCATCCTGCACGAAGTCGCGCACGAAGAAGCCGCTTTGCGGCCGCGCCTCGACCAGGCCCTGGGCCTGCAGCAGGTCATAGGCGGCCACCACCGTGTGCGTGCTCACGCCCTGCTGGCGCGCGCATTCGCGCACCGAAGGCAGGCGTGCCCCCGCAGGCAGCAGGCGCATGCGGATGCGCTCGCCCAGGCGCTCGGCCAGCTGGGTGCTCAGGGTCTGCGGCGCCAGCCGCGAGAGGGGAACGGTCATACGGAAACGGGTGTGAACGGGTGCGAACGGCTGCAAACGGCTGTGAATGGGTCACCAGAAAGTCACTGTATCGGGATAGGCACCAATACAGAACATGCAATTGAGGGTCCAACTGTATTGGCACTGTACAGGTCTTGCACCTATATTTCATGCATTCGTGCTGCGGAGAAGGCCTGCCGTGCCCTCCTCCCCAACAGCCCCTGCCGCCTGTATGGAGACCTTCGGGGCCACCGCCTCATGCCACCGTCCGAACTCACCGCCTTGCTGCTGCTCGCCGCTTCCATGAGCTTCAGCCCCGGTCCCAACACCACGCTGTCCACGGCCCTGGCCGCCAACCACGGCCTGCGCCCGGCGCTGCGCTTCGTCCTGGCCGTGCCCGTGGGCTGGTGCGTGCTGCTGGTGCTGAGCACGGCCGGCGTGGGCGCGGCCATTGTCGCGGCGCCGCTGCTGCTGTGGCTGGTCAAGGCCGCCGGCATCGGCTACCTGCTGTGGATGGCCTGGCGCCTGAGCCGCAGCGCGCAGATGGCTTCGCTGCAATCGCCGCAGCAGCTGCAGGTGGGCTTCTGGCAGGGCGTGGGACTGCAATTCGTGAACATCAAGGCCTGGCTGCTGGCCCTGGCCATCGTGGCCGGCTGGCTGGCCGGGCGCGACGACCTGACCGAGCGCCTGGCCGTGGTGCTGCCCGTCATGGCCGCCTATGCCTTTTTCAGCAATCTGCTGTATGCCTGCGTGGGCGCACTGCTGCGCCACTGGCTGGCCCAGGGACGCAGGCTGCTGTGGTTCAACCGTGCCATGGCGACCATGCTGGCGCTGACGGCGATATGGATGGTGGCCGCATGAGGGTCCTCCACCCACGCCCAGGCAAAGGCCGTACTGGCCTGCCCAGCTATTGAAGGGAGGATGCGCAGACCCTTCACGCCCGCGACAAAATACCCTCATTGCCGGCGCAAGAGCGAGCGCACTATCCGCACTCCGCTCTTCACATGCGGCCGGCCCGTGCCCCACGACGGCATGGCAATCCATACCAGCCCGCCCGCATGGCGGGCACCGCAAGACCTGGAACTGTTTTTTTATGACGACCTGGACGCTGGCAGACCGTGCTGCCAAGATGAACCCCTCCGCCATCCGCGAAATCCTCAAGCTCACCGACCGTCCCGGCATCATCAGCATGGCGGGCGGCCTGCCCTCGCCGCTGGCCTTCCCGCTGGACGAGTTCACCCAGGCCTGCCAGACCGTGATGCAGCGCGATGGCGCCTCGGCCCTGCAGTACGCCACCAGCGAGGGCTTCGCCCCCCTGCGCCAGGCCGTGGCCGACTTCCTGCCCTGGGAAGTGGACCCCGACCAGGTGCTGATCACCACGGGCTCGCAGCAGGCGCTGGACCTGATCGGCAAGGTCTTCCTGGACCGTGGCAGCCGCATGCTGGTCGAAAAGCCCACCTACCTGGGCGCGCTGCAGGCCTTTGCACCGCAGGAACCGATTCCCGTGGGCGTGGACAGCGATGACGACGGCATCCTCGTCGAGGACTTCGCCGCCAAGGCCGGCACCGGCGCCGACAAGGCCCGCCTGGCCTACGTGCTGCCCAACTTCCAGAACCCCACCGGCCGCACCATGGCCGAGGCACGTCGCCAGGCCCTGGTGGACAAGGCGCGCGAACTCAACATCCCGCTGATCGAGGACAACCCCTACGGCGACCTGTGGTTCGAGCAGGCCCCTGCCCTGCCGCTGGCCGCGCGCAACCCCGAAGGCGTGATCTACCTGGGCTCGTTTTCCAAGGTGCTGGCCCCGGGCCTGCGCATCGGCTTCCTGGTGGCGCCCAAGTCCGTCTACAACAAGCTGCTGCAGGCCAAGCAGGCGGCCGACCTGCACACGCCGGGCTTCAACCAGCGCGTGGTCTCCGAGGTCATCAAGGACGGCTTCCTGGACCGCCATGTGCCCACCATCCGCGCCATGTACAAGCGCCAGCGCGACGCCATGCTGGCCGCGCTGGAACGCGAAATGGCCGGCCTGGACGTGCAGTGGACCCGTCCCGTGGGCGGCATGTTCCTGTGGGTTCGCCTGCCCAAGGGCATGGATGCGCAAAAGCTGCTGCCCGCCGCCGTCGAACGCGGCACGGCCTTCGTGCCCGGCGCGCCGTTCTATGCGGACGAGCCCCAGGCCAACACGCTGCGCCTGTCCTACGTGACGGTGTCGGCCGAGCAGATCGACAAGGGCATCGCCGCCCTGGCCGACGCCATCCGCTCGCAGCTGTCGGCCTGATACGCACAGCCCCGGCTGTTCCCTGAAAGCCGGCTTTGCGCCGGCTTTCTTCATCCTGCATTGCTCATCGCACCCCTGCCCCTTGCCATGACCTCCACCGCCGCTCCCCGCCAGCGCCCCTTCATGACCGTGGATGTGTTCACGGCACGGCCCTACCTGGGCAATCCGCTGGCCGTCGTGCTCGACGCCACCGGATTGACCGATGCGCAGATGCAGTCCTTCGCGGCCTGGACCAATCTGTCCGAGACCACCTTCGTGCTGCCTCCCACCGAGGCCGGCCGCGCCGCAGGCGCCGACTACCGCGTGCGCATCTTCACGCCGGGCGGCGAGCTGCCCTTTGCCGGCCATCCCACGCTGGGCAGCTGCCATGCCTGGCTGGCGCAGGGCGGCGTGCCGCAGCAGGCCCAGCGCATCGTGCAGGAGTGCGCCAAGGGGCTGATCGGCATCGAGCGCCAGGACGGGCGCCTGGCCTTTCAGGCACCGTCCACCGACATCAGCGACGTGGAGCCCGGCCTGCTGGATGACGTGGCGGCCGCGCTGGGCGCAGAACGCGGCCAGATCCTGCGTGCGGCCTGGCTGGACAACGGCCCGCGCTGGATGGGCGTGCTCTTCGAACACCCCGACCAGGTGCTGTCGCTGGAGCCCGACCATGCAAGGCTCAAGGCGCTGAACACCAAGGTGGGCGCCTGCGCGTTGTACGAAAGCGCGCAAGATGCACCGGCACTGATCGGCCGCAGCAGCCGCGAGGCCCGCGCCTTTGCCACGGGCCAGCGGCCAGCCGCAGCCGAGACGGATGCCGCCCCCAGCCTGGAAGTGCGCGGCTTCGCCAGCCCCGTCGGCGTCACTGAAGACCCCGTCACCGGCAGCCTCAACGCCAGTCTGGCCCTGTGGCTGCGCGGCGAAGGTCTGCTGCATGCGCCCTACATCGCCAGCCAGGGCTGCTGCGTGGGGCGCGACGGCCGCGTCCACGTCAGCGAGGACGCGCAGGGCGCGCTGTGGATAGGCGGCCATGTCGTGGAATGCGTGAGCGGCCAGGTACTGCTGTAGGGCCCGGCACGGCAGGCCTGTCGCCAAGGCGGCAGCCAGTCGCCCGCAGGACAAACGCCAGCGCCGGCGCTGGCCACAATCCGCGCCATGGGAACCCTCTATCTTGTGCGCCATGGCCAGGCCTCGTTTGGTGCCGAAGACTATGACCAGCTCAGCGAGCGCGGCACGGCGCAGTCGCAAAGGCTGGGGGCCTACTGGCGAGAGCGCGGCCTGCGCTTCGACGCGGTCTACACGGGCACGCTGCGCCGCCATGCGCAGACGCTGGCCGGCATCGCCGACGGCCTGGGCAGCCTGCCTGCCGAGCAGCACCGCACCCAGGCGCTTGCAGGCCTCGATGAATACGACAGCGGCGCGCTGCTGCAGGCCATTCATCCGGCACCCCTGCCCAAGCCCGACACGCCCGAGCTGTACCGCCACCACTTCCGCCTGCTGTGCGATGCCCTGGCCCAGTGGATGGCCGGCACCATCAGCCCCAAAGGCATGCCCAGCTGGGATGATTTCTCGGGCGGCGTGCGCCAGGTGCTGGAGCGCGTGCGCCACGAGCATGCCGACGAAAACGTGCTGCTGGTCAGCAGTGGCGGCCCCATCTCCACGGCCGTGGGCCATGTGCTGGGCACCTCGCCCGAGGTCACCATTGCGCTGAACATGCGCATCCGCAACAGCGCCGTGACCGAGTTCACCACCAGCCCCAAGCGCCTGATGCTGCAGACCTTCAACACGCTCAACCACCTGGACACGGACGAGCACCGCAGCTGGATCACGCACGCCTGATACGGCACCGGCAAGGCTGTCACACAGCTATCGCGCCAAGGCATAGCAGCCAGAACACGGGCGCTCTGGGCCGGCCTGCGCTTTTGCGCCAAACTCGCCGGCCAGGAGACAAAAGACCCATGAACAAACGCCGTTTCACGCGCAGCGCCCTGGCCTGCGCGGCCCTGCTGCTGGCCGCCATCACCAGCCAGGCCCAGCCCCTGTCGAACAAGCCCATCCGCATCGTCGTGCCCTTTGGCGCAGGCGGCGTGGCCGACGTCACCTCACGCGTCGTCGCGCAAAAACTGGCCTCGCAGCTGGGCCAGCCCGTCATCATCGACAACAAGCCCAGCGCAGGCGGCATCGTCGCGGCCGACACCGTGGCCAAGTCCGCGCCCGACGGGCACACGCTGTTCCTCATGTCCAACGGCAGTGCCGTCACCGTGGGGCTGTTCAACCAGCTGCCCTTCGACATGGTCAAGGACTTCACGCCGATTTCCACCCTGGGCTACTTCGACATCGGCGTGCTCACCGCCAGCGACTCGCGCTTCAAGAACCTGGGCGAGCTGGTGGCCTGGGCCAAGGCCAACCCCGGCAAGCTCAACATCGGCAGCATCGCCATCGGCAGCACCCAGCATCTGGCAGCCGAACTGTTCAAGACCACCGCCGGCATCGACGCCCAGATCGTGCCCTTCAACGGCACCCCTGCCGTGGTCACGGCCCTGCGCGGCAAGCAGATCGACGCGGCCGTGGAAATCCTCACGCCCATCATGGGCCAGATCAACTCCAAGGCCGTCAACCTGCTGGCCATCACCGGCGACAAGCGCTCGGCCCTGCTGCCCGGCGTGCCCACGGCCCAGGAGTCAGGCGTCAAGGGCTTCGTCGCCTCCTCCTGGAACGCCCTGGCCGCCCCCGCCAAGACCCCTCCGGAAATCATCGCCCGCCTGAACAAGGAAATCGCCGCCGCCGTGAACTCCCCCGAAGTCACGCAGAAACTGCGCGAGATGAACGTCCAGGCCCAGTCCAGCACGCCCGAGCAGACCGCGCAATTGCTGCAGTCGGAAATCAAGCGCTGGGGCGACGTGATCGTCCAGGCCAAGATCCCCAAGCAATAAAGCAATAAAGGAATAGGCCGAGCGAAGCAAAGGCCCGAGCAAACTCCCCGTATGTCAGCGCCTGCGTCGTGGCGGTTGCGGGGTTGCAAGCCTGCCGAAGGACAGGCTTGCTTCGTGATCTGACTCGCCGTGATGTTTGAACGTAGCGCGCAGCGCGAAGAGAGTTTCACGGCGAACCCCGCAGCCGCCACGACGCAGGTTGCCCCGCAGCGCAGCGAAGGGGTCGCGGACATTCGGGTCGTCTTTCTTTGGCCTACCTTTCTTTGACGAATCAAAGAAAGGTAGGTCGGCCGCCGGGCCGACTCCCGGCCTCGAAAAACCACCACCCGGCAGGGTCCAAAAAAGACCAAAAACTAAAGAGGCTCCGGCGCCCTTCCGACAGTATCCGCAGGCAGCGCAACCATCTCGGACAACAACCGCACCAGCCCCCGAGCCGAAGCCTCCACCATCAAAGCCCCCCGCTCGGCCGTAGCCCCCGCAGCATTCCCCACCGCCCCGCAAACGTTGTAGTCCTCGATGGCCCAGCCCATCTTGGCGCTTCGCCCATTGCCCAGCAAGGCATGCCGCTGCGCCCGATCCTCCGAAGTGGAATGAAAGTCCCGCGCATGCTCCATGCGCACGGTCTCCGGCGCCAGGTGCAGCATCATCGACGTCTCGACCTCGCCGCCATGGATGCCGAAGCGGTGTTCATGCGCGCTGAACTGCGCATTGGCCGCATCGTCCACCAGTCCGAACCAGCTGCTGCTGTAGACCAGCAGGCCATGGCGCATGCGCAGCTCGCGCGCCACGATGTCCATCACGCTGACCTGTCCGCCATGACCGTTGAGCAGCAGCAGCCGGCGCACGCCGGCCCGCGCCACGCAGGCGCCCAGCTCGGTCCACAGCGCGATCACCGTGGCGGGCGACAGCGTCAGCGTGCCGGCAAAGGATTGGTGCTCCACGCTGAAGCCGATGTTCTGCGGGGGAAGGAACAGCGCGGGCAGCTCGGCCGGCAGCAGCGGCAGGGCCGCATCGATCACGCCCTGCAGCAGGCGGGCGTCGACGGACATCGGCAGGTGCGGGCCGTGCTGCTCCACGGCAGCCACGGGCAGCACCGCCACGGTGCGGGCAGCCAGGCCGCTGGCCTGGGCCTGCGCAAAGTCGCGTGCAGAGGCCTCGGCCCACCAGCGGGAAGGCCAGGCGCCGGGGGATATCTGTTCGGGCGGGAAGTCTTGCATGGCCCGATATTAGGGCCATCCATGGGCTGCCGGAGCCCTCCTCACTCGGCCTTGAAGTTGGATTCCTTGACGATGCGTTTCCAGCGCTCGTTGTCCGACTCGATCAGCCGCGCGAACTCCTCGGGCGTTCCCCGGCGCGGCACATAGCTGTAGCTGCGCAGCTTGGCCAGCACGTCGGGCACCTGCATGACCTTGTCCATCTGCTGCGCGAGCTGGGCCACGATGTCGCGGGGCGTGCCCTTGGGCGCCAGCAGGCCCGACCAGGAGCTGAAGCCCATGCCGTCCACGCCGGCCTCCTTGATGGTGGGCACCTGGGGAAAGACTTCGGCGCGCTGGGGCAGCAGCACGGCCAGCGCCTTGACCTTGCCCGTGCGGATCATCTCCACCGAGGTGAAGGAGTCGAACGAGAAATCCACCTCGCCCGCCACCACGGCCTGCATCTGCGGCGCCGTGCCCTTGTACTGGGCGTTGACGATGCCCGGCGCGCCAATCACCTTCTTGAACTGCTCGGTGATCAGCGAAATCATGCTGCTGCCCGAGGACACGCTCAACGGCTTGCCCTGTTTGGCCATGGCGACCAGCTCCTGCAGGCTGTTCACGGGCAGGTCCTTGCGTGCGATGAGGACGAAGCCCACGTCGCACAGATGGCTGATGGGCTCGAAGCTGGACAGCGCCTCGTAGCTGGTCTTGTAGAGCACGGGACTCAGGGTCTGCGCGCCGGCCGTGTTCATCAGCAGGGTGTAGCCGTCGGGCGTGGCGCGCGCGGCCAATTCCGTGCCGATGACGCCATTGGCGCCGCCCTTGTTGTCCACCACGAAGGACTGGCCGGTCAGCTCCCCGAGCTTTTGCATGGCCAGCCGCGCCACCACGTCGGTGGTGCCACCGGCGGGAAAGGGCACGATCACGCGCACGGACTTGTCGGGATAGGCGGCGGCTGCGCGCGCGTGCTGCGGCAGTCCCCAGGCTGCGGCCGCTGCCGCGCCAGCGGCCAGGAAGTGGCGGCGAGATGTCTCCTGCATGGCTTGTCTCCTTGTGTTGCTCTATCCCGAATGGGTGGCCGGTCCATGATGGGCAACGGACATATCGCCTGTCCAATACCAAGCGCCTATGCAACGATATCTTTTGCCAATCGTCCTGCAGCCGGCCACAGGCGATCTCTCTGGACGGCCCGCTACCATCGCAGCCTGCAGCCGGGGGAACCAAAGACCATGCCCCTGGCTCCCACAGTCCGCCATGCCGCACCAACCACCTCTTCGCCACACTGCCCCCCAGCACCTCGCCTTCTGGCTCCTCGCCTTTTTCCTTGCCGCCGCCAGCCTGCTTGCCACCCCTGCCGGCGCGCAGCTGCGCCTGAAGACCGGCAGCGGGGCGGCAGCGGCCGTGGACACGCCACGCGTGCGGGCCGAGCTCGTGGCCCAGGCACCCGAAGGCGTTCAGCCCGGACAGACGCTGTGGCTGGGCCTGCTGATCACCCACCAGCCCGAATGGCATACCTATTGGAAGAACGCCGGTGACTCCGGCCTGGCCACCGAGCTGAACTGGCAGCTGCCTGCAGGCCTGACGGCGGGCGAGATCCAGTGGCCCGTGCCCGAGGCGCTGCGCGTGGGCCCGCTGCTCAACTACGGTTATGAGGGCCAGGTGCTGCTGCCCGTGCCCGTGCAGGTGGCCGCCGACTTCAAGCCGCCCGCGTCCGGCATGCTGGACCTGCGCCTGCATGCGAATTGGCTGGTCTGCCGCGTGGAGTGCATTCCCGAGGAAGGCGATTTCCAGCTGCAGCTGCCCGTGCAGGGCAGCACGGCAGGCCAGGGACAGGCCTTCACCCAGGCCTGGGCGCTCAAGCCCCAGGCACTGTCTGCGCCAGCCCAGGCCAAGGTGGTGCCGGCCAGCCAGCCAGCCGCACCAGGCAGGACGCCCGACGAGCGCGTGCAGCTGCGCATCGAGGGCCTGCCGGAATCCCTGCAGGGCCGCACGCTGGACTTCTATCCCGAATCTTCCGACACCTTCCACCACGCGGCAGAACTGGGCAAGGACTGGCAGCAGCGCTGGGATGGTGCGGCCTGGGTGGCCGAGCTGCCCCTGTCCGACATGCGCGGCGAGACCCCGGCCAAGCTGCCCGTGGTCCTGGCCCTGCCACCCGCCGAGCGCGCCGCAGCGCTGGAGCAGGGCCAGCCCGTGGCCTGGCGCGCCGAGGCCCCGGTCGAGGGCCGCTGGACGGCCGCCGCCATGGCCAGCGTTTCCCCCGCACTGGCCGCTGCCCTGGCGGCCAACCAGGCCGCTGCGCCTGCTGCCAGCGCCACCAGCCTGTGGATGGCCCTGCTCGGTGGTCTGGTGGGTGGACTGATCCTGAACCTCATGCCCTGCGTCTTCCCGGTGCTGGCCATCAAGATCCTGGGCTTTGCACGCCATGGACAGGACCGCCGCGCCCAGCGCCTGGGCGGGCTGGCCTATACGGCCGGCGTTGTGCTGTCCTTCCTGGCCCTGGGCGGACTGCTGCTGGCCCTGCGCGCGGCAGGCGAGCAGCTGGGCTGGGGCTTTCAGCTGCAGTCGCCGGCCATCGTGGCCCTGCTGGCAGCCCTGTTCACGCTGCTGGGGCTGAACCTGGCAGGCCTGTTCGAGTTCGGCTCCATGCTGCCTGGCCGCTGGGCTGCGGCCCATGCGCGCCATCCGGTGGCCGATGCCTTTCTGTCCGGCGTGCTGGCCGTGGCCATTGCCTCGCCCTGCACGGCGCCGTTCATGGGCGCCTCGCTGGGCTTTGCCATCGACATGCCGGCCCTGCAGGCGCTGACGGTGTTCGCCGCCCTGGGCCTGGGCATGGCCCTGCCCTATCTGCTGGCCAGCTTCGTCCCCGCCGTGGTGCGCTGGCTGCCGCGCCCGGGCGCCTGGATGGATACCTTCCGCCGCGCCATGGCCTTCCCCATGTTCGCCACCGTGGTCTGGCTGGTCTGGGTGCTGGGGCACCAGAGCGGCATCGACGCCGCCACCGCGCTGCTGGCCCTGCTGCTGGCATTCAGCGCCCTGGTCTGGACGCTGACGCTCAAGGGCCGCACGCGGGCCGTGCTGGCCACGCTGGCCGTGGTGCTGGCAGGCGCGCTGCTGGCCACCACCGCACCGCTGATCACCACACCTGCCCAGGCGGAGGGCACGGGCACGGCGTCCGCTGCAGGCGAGCGCTGGCAGCCCTGGTCGGCCGCCCGCGTGGCCGAGCTGCAGGCGGCGGGCAAGCCCGTGTTCGTGGACTACACGGCCGCCTGGTGCGTGACCTGCCAGGTCAACAAGCGCACCACACTCAACCATGAGGAGGTGCTGGCCGCCTTCGACAAGCACGGCGTGACCCTGCTGCGCGCCGACTGGACGCGGCGCGACCCGGCCATCACAGCTGCGCTGCAGCAACTGGGCCGCAGCGGCGTGCCCGTCTATGTGCTGCATGCGCCGGGCAAGCCGCCGGTAGTGCTCAGCGAGCTGCTATCGAAGAGCGAGGTACTGGGGGCATTGGCCGCGCTTTGACGGCACGCCCTCCTGGGACAAACCCCGATTTTGGGTAGGTCCCAGGCCTACATTTGTTGCAGCGCACGCCGTCCTAGACTGGATGCATCCGGGGAATACCGCAATCCGAACGCTAGGCGCCGCGGCTGCCGCCCGACTCCGGAGACCCGCCCGCGCGGCAACTGCCCGCCCTGCACGACACAGGAGGTGGGCCATGCATGCACTGATCACCCATTCGCACCCTTCGGGGGTGCACCATCGTTCACGCGGCAAGGGATTGCTGCTGGCGCTGGGGCTTGCCAGCCTGGCCGTGGCGGGGATCGTCCTGCCCTTTGTCTGGGACCTGCTGGGCTTCGTCAACGGATTGCCCAAGATGGGATGGCTGCAGTCCATCCTGGCGGTCTCGCCGGTGTTCAGCTGGCTGATGATGTTCGCCTGGGGCCTGGCCGTTCCCGTGGCGCTGATCTATGCGCTGTACCACCCGCAGACCCATCCCTGGGGCAATGCCGCCATGGTGGCGGGCGCCATGTTCATCGCCGTCACCTGGTATGTGCACATGCCCGCCGCATCGCAGTGCACGGCGATGTACCCGCAGACCGGCATGGCCTGCTCGGTGCTGCAATGGGGCTTCAGCATGAGCCTGGGCGTGGCAACGGCGGCCTATGTGTTCCTGGTCTTCATGATTGCGCTGTCCTCGCTGGGGCTGCTGGCCGAATGCGTTGCGCGCAATGAGCCGCCCAGGCCCTGAATCCGCAGGGTCTTGCGCAAGCGTCCCGACCGCCGATTTTTTGCCGCCGGGCCGCCCCAAGGCAAAAAGCGGCCCCCTCGGGGGGGCAGCGGACCTTGCGCAGCAAAGGGAGTGGGGGCTTCTTTTATAATGGCCGCTGGGTGTCCAGACCGCATGGGGCGGCAGGACAGGTGTTGATAGCGCAGGTCGGGCCGCCTGCGCACTGGGGCCGCAAGGCCCCTTTGCTGCTTTGCACATGAACACCTACACGACCCCGCGGCCGTCCGGCCCGCGCACGCCCCTTTTCCTGTCTTTCGCCGATCGCGTCGGCGCCTTCCTGTCCCGCTGGTCCCATGCCGAGGCTGCGGGCGGCATCGTGCTGCTGCTGGCAGCGGCCGCCGCCCTGCTCTGGGCGAACTCCAGCTGGGCCGGCGCCTATGAGGCGCTGTGGCACACGCCGCTGAGCCTGGGCCTGGGCCCGTGGCAGCTGTCGCAATCCCTGCATTTCTGGGTCAACGATGCGCTGATGAGCGTGTTCTTTCTCGTGGTCGGCATGGAGATACGCCGCGAGATGCATTCCGGCGCACTGGCCCAGCCGCGCCAGGCGCTGCTGCCCGTGATGGCCGCGCTGGGCGGCGTTGTGGCGCCGGCCCTGATCTTCCTGGCCTTCAATGCCGCGCCGCCGCTGCGCAACGGCTGGGCCGTGCCCACGGCCACCGACATCGCCTTTGCCATGGGCGTGCTGGCCCTGCTGGGCCGGGGCCTGCCGCCCGCGCTGCGCGTGTTCCTGCTGGCGCTGGCCATCATCGACGACCTGGTGGCCGTGCTCATCATTGCGCTGTTCTATTCGGGCGGGCTGCAGTGGAGCCAGCTGCTGGTGGCCGCCGCCGGCCTGGCCGGCGTGTTCCTGCTGCAGTCGCTGGGTGTTCGCCGCGCCTGGGCCTATGTGCTGCCGGGCGCCGTGCTCTGGTGGGGCATCTGGCAGACCGGCGCCCATCCCACGCTGGCCGGCGTGGTGCTGGGTCTGGTGACGCCCGTGCACGCACTGGCCGGCCGCGAAAGCGCCGCGCCCGTGGAGCGCGTGCAGGCGGACCTGCATCCCTGGGTGGCCTTTGGCGTGATGCCGCTGTTTGCGCTGGCCAATGCCGGCGTGCCGCTGCAGGGCGCGGGCACCGCTGGCATTGATGTGGCGGGCACGTCGGCCGTGATGTGGGGCGTGGCCCTGGCCCTGGTACTGGGCAAGCCGCTGGGTGTGCTGCTCAGCTGCTGGCTGGCCGTACGCCTGCGGATGTGCGCGCTGCCGCCAGGCATGGGCTGGGGCGACACGCTGCTGGCCGGCCTGCTGGCAGGCATTGGCTTCACCATGGCCATCTTCATCGCCACGCTGGCCTTTGACAGCGAGGCCCTGCTCAATGCCGCCAAGCTGGGCGTGCTGATGGCGTCGGCCACGGCCGCCGTGCTGGGCCTGGCCTGGGGCCTGGTGCTGCGCCGCCGCCATGCTGCGGCCGCGACAGTGCAGCCGGCCTGATCCGCATGCGCTGCGTACACTGCGGCGCATGAGTGATACAGCCACAGACTCCCGCCTGCGTGACATCCTCGTGCAGTGCCGCACCCTGGCCGTGGTCGGCCTGTCGCCGCAGCCCGACCGGCCCAGCCACCAGGCGTCGCAGTACATGCAGTGCCACGGCTACCGCATCGTTCCCGTGAACCCCGTGGTCGCACGCGAAGGCGGACGCATCCTGGGCGAGCCCGTCCATGCCAGCCTGGCCGACGCTGCGGCCGCGCTGGCCGCACAGGGCCTGCGCATCGACATGGTCGATTGCTTCCGAAAGAGCGAGGACATCCCGCCGCTGGCCGCCGAGGCGATTGCCATCGGCGCGCGCTGCCTGTGGCTGCAATTGGGCGTGGTCAACGACAAAGCCCTGGAACTGGCCCGCGCTGCAGGCCTGTGGACCGTGCAGGACCGCTGCGTGAAGATCGAGCACCAGCGCCTGCTGGCCGATGCCCCAGCCGCTGCCCGATAGCTCAGGAATTGCCCATGAAAAAAGCCGCAGCCCCTGAAAGGCTGCGGCCTGCAATTGGCGTGGACCAAGGCCCGGTCAGTCCGGTGCAGGTTACCTGCCTCCGTCCGGGTGTCTGCTTCAGCCCACATCCAGCATCATGCACGGTCTTTGTGACAGCCCTGTGATGCACATCACGGTCCGGCTCACTGCACAAGAAGCCGGATCCGCCCTCTCTTTCCGAAAATCCCCCGATTCCCCCCAAGCGCCGGGACGGCCTCAGCCGCGCCGCGTGAACAGGCGCATGTAGCGCGAAGGCAGGTCCTGCATGCGCATCATGATGGGCAGGTCTGCCGTGTTGAAGTCGCTGTCCCAGGCCGGCGCGCCCAGCACCTTGGCGCCCGTGCGCAGATAGCCCTGGATCAGCGCGGGCGGCTCCACGCTCATGCCACTGGTGCTGACCGAGGCCAACTCCTCGGGCAGGGCCACGCGGGGACGTACCTGCAGCTCGGGCTCGGCCAGATGGGTCTGGCGCAGTTGCTGCCAGACGCGCGCCGGGCCTTCGCCGTGGGCCAGGCCCGGGTACTGCATGGGAATGCTGGCGCAGCCGACCATGGCGTCCAGCTGGTTGCGCTGCATGAATTCGGCCAGGGCGCCCCACAGCGCCAGGATCACGCCGCCCTGGCGGTGCGATGCGTGCACGCAGCTGCGGCCCAGCTCCACCATGCGCGGGCGCCAGGCGTGCAGCGGGGCGAGGTCGAATTCCTGGTCGGAGTACAGGCCGCCGGCGCGCAGCGCCTGGGTGGGCGTGAGCAGGCGGTAGGTGCCGATGACCACGCCCCGGTCGGCGTCGCAGACCATCAGGTGCTCGCAGAAATCGTCGAAGGCGTCGATGTCGTGCCCGGCCAGCGGCGTCTGCAGCACGGCGCCCATCTCGGCGGCGAACACCGCGTGGCGCAGGCGCTGCACCTGTCGCACTTCGTCAAGGTGCCGGGCCCAGCGCACGTCCAGCCGCAGCGGTTTGTCTGCGGCCTGGGGTGGCTGGAGAAGCGCGGAAAGCGGGGGCTTGGCGACGTCGATCGCCGCGTTGCGAAGGGTGTCAAGAACGTCCATATGCCCGCCTTCCTCGTCATGTTGGACGCAGTCGGTGACCTGCCTGTGCCACTCGGTTTGCCTGCGTGCCGCCATTGTGGAAAGCCGCCATGAAAGTCCCGCGACGGTTGCGTTACAGCAACATGTCACACCGCACTGCAATGGTGCACTGCAGCAAATGCCTCTATGACAGGTGTTGCGCGCAAGTTGGTGCACGCCATCCCAGGGTTGGCATGTCGTCAAGAATGAAACAAATTGTGCGTTAATGGCGGGGCCGCATGCCCGGCCATCGCGGCATGCGCAAGTCATCAGCCCTCCCTTGCCGCGCCATGCTCCAGACCCTTCGCTCCAAGATTCTTGCCATCAGCACAGCCACCGTGGTCGGCGCCCTTGCCATCACGGGGGCTGCCACGTACCACATCGTTCGCGGCAGCACTTTCCAGACCATTGAACAGGACCTGGACGCCATCACCGCAGGCAACACCATGGCCATCGACCAGTGGGTGGCCTCCAAGGCACGTGCCGTCAGCGCCGCCGCCGCCGTGATCGAGCATGGCGACCCGCAGGGCTTTGCCGCCCACATGGGCCAGGCCAGTGGCTTTCCCATCACCACGGTGGGCTGGGAAGACAAGACCTACAAGTCCACCACCAGCACCCCGCCCGACTACGACCCCACGGCCCGCCCCTGGTACAAGAGCGCCGTGCAGGCCGGCAAGCTGACGCTGACCAAGCCCTATGGCGACTCCACCACGGGCGTGCCCTATGTGGCCTTCGTGGCGCCCATGCTGCGCGGCGGCGCGCTGCAGGGCGTGATCAGCGGCGCCGTGCCGCTGGAGGGCGTGCGCGAGGTGGTCTCGGCCATCCGCCCGACGCCCGGCAGCCTGGGCTTTGTGGTCAGCCGTGACGGCCAGGTGCTGGCGCATGCCGATGCCAAGCTGCTGCTCAAGCCCACCTCCGACCTGTCCGAGCTGCTGACGCCGGCCGCGCTGACCGCGCTGGCCAGCGCCACGGCGCCGCTGGAAGTGAACCTGGGCGGCAGCGCCAAGCTGCTCAAGGCCCGCCCCGTGCAGGGCACGGACTGGCTGCTGGTGGTGGCGCTGGACAAGGCCGAGGCCACGACCGGCCTGCAAAGCGTGCTCAAGACGCTGGCCATTGCCATCGTGCTGCTCGCCTGCCTGGCAACGGCCGTGGCGGCGGCGCTGACGGCACAGTCCTTCCGGCGCCTGTCGCAGGTGCGCGACGCCATGGACAAGATCGGCTCGGGCGGCGGCGACCTGACGCAGCGCCTGCCGGTGTCGGGCAATGACGAAGTGGCGCAGATCGCCTCGTCCTTCAACGGCTTCGTCGAGCAGATCGGCACCGTGCTCAAGGATGTGCGCAACGGCGTGGAGTCCATGAAGACCGCCACCGACGAGATCAAGCTGGGCAACCTGGACCTGTCCAACCGCACCGAGTCCTCGGCCAGCAGCCTGCAGGAGACCTCGGCCTCGCTGTCGCAGCTGACGGCCAATGTGCGCCAGTCGGCCGAGGCGGCCGCCATGGCCACGCGCCTGGCCCAATCGGCCAGCAGCTCGGCCACCAAGGGTGGCGACGTGGTGGGCAGCGCCGTGAGCACCATGGACGACATCTCCAAGGCCTCGTCCAAGATCGGCGAGATCATCGGCGTCATCGACGCCATCGCCTTCCAGACCAACATCCTGGCGCTCAATGCCGCCGTCGAGGCAGCCCGCGCGGGTGAGCAGGGCCGGGGCTTTGCCGTGGTGGCGGCAGAAGTGCGCAGCCTGGCCCACCGCAGCGCGGCGGCCGCCAAGGAGATCAAGACCCTGATCGACGCCTCCGGCGCCAGCGTGGCCATGGGCACGGACCGCGTGCGCGCCGCCGGCCAGACCATGGGCGAGATCGTGGATGGCATCCAGCGCGTCTCCCAGATCATTGTCGAGATCAACGGCGCCATGACCGAGCAGAGCGTGGGCATCGGCCAGATCAACCAGGCCGTGGCCGACATGGACCGCGCCACGCAGCAGAACGCCGCGCTGGTGGAAGAGTCCACCGCCGCATCGTCCGTGCTCAACGAGCAGGCCCACCACCTGTCGCGCACGGTGGCCGGCTTCACGCTGGAAGGGCGTGCGCCTGCCCGGGATCAGTTGCTGCTCACGCACTGAACCCTACTGGGCCGCGCGCTCAGGCCTGGGCCGGCGCTCCCAGGCGCTGGGACAGGCTGCGCGCCTGGGCCTGCAGCAACAGGGCCGGCCGGCCTTGCAGGTCCAGGTCCAGCGTGGCCGAAGGGCCGATGGCGGCAATGGCCAGCACCAGCTGGCCAAAGCCGTCGAACACCGGCACGGCCAGCGCGCTCACGCCTGACAGCAGCTGGTTCTCGACCCGGCTCAGGCGGCTGGCGCGGATGGCGGCCAGCTCCTTTGCAAAGGCGGGCTCTTCCAGGCTGTGACCTTCCGCGTCCAGCAGGGGCGCAATGCGCCCGGGCTCGCCAAAGGCCGCAAAGATCTTGCCCGTGGCCGTGTGGCGCAGCGATGCGGGCGTGCCGTGGCGCATGGCCACATAGACATGGGTGGGCCCCTCTTCCACGCGGATGATGGTCGGCCCCTGGCCGCTCCACATGGCAATCGACACCGTGCTGCCCACCTCCTGCGCCAGCGCGGGCAGCTCGGCAATCGCCAGGCGCACGGGATCGGCCTGCTGCAGGCTGATCAGCCCCATCTGTATGGCCAGCGGTCCCAGGCCGTAGTGGCCGCTGGCGCGGTCCTGCTCCATCAGGCCCAGCTTGCAGAAGCTCACCAGGTAGGGATGGGCCTTGGCCGCCGTCATGCCGGCCTCGCGCGCCAGATCCTTCAGCGCCATGCGCCGGCCGGTGCGCGCCAGCGCCTTGAGCAGCTGGCCGCCGACCTCCACGCTCTGGATGCCGCGCGGGCCGCGCGCGGGCTCGTCATCGGCGCTGTCGGAGGGGAAGACGGGGTCGTTCGGGGAGGAGGCGGCATCGGACATGGCAGGCATTGTGAAGGCTGGAACCCGAGGTTTGCGGCTCCGAGGGTTTTTCACTATATCAAATGAATTGTTCAATGTTGAATTTTTCCCTAGCATTCAGGCATTCGATAAAAACAAATGCATTTGTCCATCTCAAAAGCAGGATGCCCATGACCACCAAGACCTTTGCCTCCGCCGCCGACCTCGAAATCAAGCAGGTCAGCTTCGACAAGCTCTCCGAGCACGCCTACGCCTACACGGCCGAAGGCGACCCCAACACCGGCATCATCATTGGCGACGACGCCGTGATGGTGATCGACACCCAGGCCACGCCCGTCATGGCCCAAGACGTGATCCGCCGCATCCGCGAGGTCACGGACAAGCCCATCAAGTACGTCACGCTGTCGCACTACCACGCGGTGCGCGTGCTGGGCGCCTCGGCCTTCTTCGCGGAAGGCGCCGAGCACATCATCGCCAGCCAGGACACCTACGACCTCATCGTGGAGCGCGGCGAGCAGGACAAGGCCAGCGAGATCGGCCGCTTCCCGCGCCTGTTCCAGAACGTGGAAAGCGTGCCCGACGGCATGACCTGGCCCACCCTCACCTTCACCGGCAAGATGACGCTGTGGCTGGGCAAGCTCGAGGTGCAGATCCTGCAGCTGGGCCGCGGCCACACCAAGGGCGACACCGTGGTCTGGCTGCCCCAGGACAAGGTGCTGTTCAGCGGCGACCTGGTGGAGTTCGGTGCCACGCCCTATGCGGGCGACGCCTACTTCCAGGACTGGCCGCACACGCTGGACGCCATCGCCGCCCTGCAGCCCGAAAAGCTCGTGCCCGGCCGGGGCGCCGCGCTGCAGACGCCGGCCGAGGTGCAGGCCGGCCTGGCCGGCACGCGCGACTTCATCAGCGACCTGTGGACCGAGGTCAAGGCCGGCGCCGATGCCCAGCAGGACCTGCGCAAGGTCTACGAGGCCGCCTTCGCCAAGCTGCAGCCCAAGTACGGCCAGTGGGTGATCTTCAACCACTGCATGCCCTTCGATGTGACCCGCGCCTATGACGAGGCATCGGGCCACGCCGACCCGCGCATCTGGACCGCCGAGCGCGACCGCCAGATGTGGCTGGCGCTCGAAGGCTGATGCACGGCGGCGTCCGGGCCTGAACACCGGCACGCCCGCCCATCGCACCCGTCCGTGACCCGGCGCCCTGGCGCGCCGGCGGGGATGGCTGCGCCCTTTTTTCCACACTGCCCACGCCAGAGGACGAACACCATGTCCCACCCCGCCATCTCCCTGCAAGCGCTGCGCGGCAGCGGCGCAGACATACAGTCCATCCACATTCCCTACGAGCGCCATGCCGACCAGGACGCTGGTGCGGACACGCCCGCCCGGCATCCCGTGGTCATCGTCGGCGCCGGCCCCGTAGGCCTGTCGCTGGCCATCGACCTGGCCCAGCGCGGCCAGCGCGTGGTGCTGCTGGACAACGACTGCCGGCTGTCCACGGGCTCGCGCGCCATCTGCTTTTCCAAGCGCACGCTGGAGATCTGGGACCGCCTGGGCGTGGGCCAGCCCATGGTGGACAAGGGCGTGTCCTGGAACCTGGGCAAGGTCTTCTTCAAGGACCAGCCGCTGTACCGCTTCGACCTGCTGCCCGAGGACGGCCACGAGCGCCCGGCCTTCATCAACCTGCAGCAGTACTACGCCGAGGCCTATCTGGTCGAGCGCGCACTGCAGCTGCCGCTGATCGACCTGCGCTGGCACAGCAAGGTCACGGCGCTCGAGCCGCAGGCCGAGGGCGCCCTGCTGACCGTGGAGACGCCCGACGGCAGCTACCGCATCGATGCGCAATGGGTCCTGGCCTGCGACGGCTCGCGCTCGCCGCTGCGCGGCCTGCTGGGCCAGGAAAGCCATGGCCGCATCTTCCGCGACCGCTTCCTGATCGCCGACGTGAAGATGCATGCCGAATTCCCCACCGAGCGCTGGTTCTGGTTCGACCCGCCCTTCCACCCGGGCCAGAGCGTGCTGCTGCACCGCCAGCCCGACGATGTCTGGCGCATCGACTTCCAGCTGGGCTGGGACGCCGATCCCGAGGAAGAGAAAAAGCCCGAGAACATCGTGCCGCGCATCCGCGCCCTGCTGGGCAAGGAAGCGCCCTTCGAACTGGAATGGGCCAGCGTCTACACCTTCGCCTGCCTGCGCATGGACCGATTCGTCCATGGCCGCGTGGTCTTTGCGGGCGACAGCGCCCACGGCGTCTCGCCGTTTGGCGCACGCGGCGCCAACAGCGGCGTGCAGGATGCCGAGAACCTGGCCTGGAAGCTGGACCGCGTGCTGCGCGGCCAGGCCGATGCCTCGCTGATCGCCACCTACGGCGCCGAGCGCGAATACGCGGCCGACGAGAACATCCGCAACTCCACGCGCGCCACCGACTTCATCACGCCCAAAAGCGAGATCAGCCGCCTGTTCCGCGACGCCGTGCTCGACCTGGCGCGCGACCATGAATTCGCGCGCCGCATCGTCAACAGCGGGCGGCTGTCCGTGCCGGCCACGCTGCATGGTTCGGCGCTCAACACGCCCGACACCGACACCTTCGACGGAACGCAGCTGCCCGGCGCCGTGCTGGCCGATGCGCCCATGCGCCGGCCCGGCGCAGACGGCACGGCATGGCTGCTGCGCGCCCTGGGACCGGACTTCACGCTGCTGCACTTCGGCCCCACGCCCGCCTGGGCACAGGCGCTGCCCGGCGTGCTCAACCTGTCCATCGCGGCCGAGGGCGAAGCCCATGCGCCAGACGCCGACCTCATCGATGCGCGCGGCCTGGCGGCCAAACGCCTGGATGCACGCCCCGGCACCAGCTACCTGCTGCGGCCTGACCAGCATGTCTGCGCCCGCTGGCGCCGCCCCGACGAAGCCAGCGTACGCGCCGCTCTCCAAAGAGCCTCCCCCTGAGTCGCTTCGCGCCTTCCCCCTCTCTCGCTACGCGGGAGGGGGACGACAGCCTCGCTGCGGGGCGGCCCTTGCTCGCTGTCCCTGGTGGAGGCCCCACCAAAGGATTCCCTCATTTTTGTCAGGAGACCGCCATGCTGCTGTCCACCCACCCCAACCTGCAGGCCTGCGACGATTTCTACGAAGCCCTGATCGCCACCCACCAGGGGCTCGATACCGCGCAAAGCCATGCCCTCAATGCCCGCCTCGTGCTGCTGCTGGCCAACCACATCGGCCACCAGGGCACCTTGCTGCATGCGCTCGAACTGGCCCGCGCCAGCGCAGGACTTGCCCCTGCCGGCGCGGACCCGGCCGAGCGCGGCGCCGTGACACCGGTCGCCCCGGTGCACGCGGCCGCCTGAAGCCGCGCGCCGCCGCCCGTGCGGCGGCCTGCCATCCCCACAAAGGCGCCCGCCTCACAACTCGGACATCTCACAAGGGCGCCGCATACAACATGGAGACAAGGATGCAACGCAAGCAGTTTCTGGCCGCACTGGCCTGCTCGGGCCTGGCCCTGGCCGCAGGGCCTGCCGCCCTGGCACAGGACAAGCCCCTGGAATGGGTCGTCGGCTATGCGGCCGGCGGCGGCTCGGACGTGGTCGCCCGCGTCATCGCCGAGGCCATGGGTCGCAACATGGAGCGGGTCATCGTCATCAACAACAAGCCAGGCGCGGGCACCAACATCGCGGCCGAGTACAGCGCCCGCTCGCGCGACTACGGCAACCTCATGTTCACGGCCGACTTCGCCACGCTGGCGGCCAACCCCTTCCTGTTCAGCAAGCTCAACTACAACGCCGAGCGCGACTTCAAGCCCGTGGGCATGCTGGTGCGCTTTCCCATGCTGCTGGTGGTCAACAACGAGGTGCCCGCCACCAACCTCGCCGAATTCCTGGCCTGGGCCAAACAGCAAAAGACCGGCGTGAGCTGGGGCTCGGCCGGCCTGGGCAGCCCCCACCACCTGGTGGGCGAACTGTTCCGCGAACAGGCGGGCATCAGCAACATGACCCATGTGCCCTACCGTGGCGCCGCCCCGGCCGTGCAGGACGTGGTCGGCGGCCAGATTCCCGCCATGTGGGCCGACAGCGCCACCATCATTCCCTTCCTGAGCGAGAAAAAGCTCAAGGCCATCGGCGTGGCCAGCCCCGCGCGCGTGGACGTTCTGCCCCAGATCGCCACGCTGCAGGAGCAGGGCCTGAAAGGTTTCGAGGGCTACGCCTGGCAGGGCATCGTCGTGCCCACGGGCAGCTCGGCCGAGGTGGTCAAGAAGTTCAGCCAGTCGCTGCAGCAGGCCCTGGCCGACACCCGCACCAAGGCACGCCTGGCCGCCATGGGCGTGGAGCCCATGCCCGGCAGCGCCGAGCAGATGGGCCAGTTCGTGCGCGCCGAGCGCAGCAAGTGGGGCCGGGTGATCGCGGCCAACAACATCAAGCTGGATTGAGCGCCCCGGTGCAGATGCAAAAAGGCTGCCAGTCCGGCAGCCTTTTTCGTTGTGGCGGGGGGTTGCGTCTCAGGCCACCGACACCGCCTCCGCACTGCGCCCCATCCCCAGATAGGTATCGATGATGCGCCGGTCATGCAGCAGCTCCCTGGCCGCGCCGCTGAGCGCCACGGCGCCCATCTCCAGCACGTAGGCACGGTCGGCCACCTTGAGGGCGGCGCGCGCGTTCTGCTCGACCAGCAGCACCGAGACGCCGTGGTCGCGCAGGCCGGCCACGACCTGCAGCACCTCGCGCACGATCAGCGGTGCCAGGCCCAGAGAGGGCTCGTCCAGCAGCAGCAGGCGCGGGCGCGCCATCAGCGCGCGGCCGATGGCCAGCATCTGGCGCTCGCCGCCCGACAGGGTGGAGGCCATCTGCGGGCGCCGCTCCCTCAGGCGCGGGAAGATGGCAAAGACCTCATCCATGCGCTGCGCTTGGTCACGCAGGCCCCGGCGCCAGCGCGAGAAGCCGCCCAGCAGCAGGTTGTCCTCCACCGACATCTCGCCGAACAGCTCGCGCTTTTCGGGCACCAGGGCCACGCCGTTGGCCACCATGACCTCGACGCCGGGGCGTGCGATGCGCTTGCCGTCCAGATGGATCTCGCCGCGCGAGGGCAGCAGGCCCATGGCGGCCGACAGCAGCGTGGTCTTGCCCGCGCCGTTGGGGCCGATGACGGTGACGATCTCGCCGCTGCGCACATCCAGATCCACCTGGTGCACGGCCTCCACGGGACCGTAGGACACGCTCAGGCCCTTGAGCTGCAAAAGGGTGTCGCTCATGCCGTCTCTCCCGTTGCCTCGTCGTCGTCGCCGCCGCCCAGGTAGGCATCCAGCACGCGCTGGTTGACCTGGATCTGGGCCGGCGTGCCTTCTGCGATCACGGTGCCGAACTCCAGCACCGTGATGCGGTCCGCAAGATTCATGACGAACTCCATGTCGTGCTCGACGACGAGAATGCCCAGCCCCTCGGCGCGCAGCTGGCGCAGCAGGTCGGCCAGGGCCTGTTTTTCCAGGTGGCGCAGGCCGGCGGCCGGCTCGTCCAGCAGCAGGGCCGCAGGCTGGCCGGCCAGGGCGCGAGCGATCTCCACGATGCGCTGCTGGCCCAGGGCCAGCGAGGCGGCCGGCACATCGGCGAAGGCGCCCAGGCCGCAGCGCTCGATCTGGCGGCGCGCCTCGGCCAGCACCGAGGCCTCCTCGGCCCGGTCCAGGCGCAGCATGGAGGCCAGCCAGCCACGGTGCGCACGCCGGTGCGCGCCCACGGCCACGTTCTCCAGCACGCTGCGCTGGCCCAGCAGGCGCACATGCTGGAAGGTGCGGCCCAGGCCCAGGGCGGCGAAGCGGCGCGAGGGCGCATCGTTCATGGCCTGGTCCATGAAGCGCACCTGGCCCTCGGTGGGCGAGTCCACGCCCGAGATCATGTTGAAGAAAGTGCTCTTGCCCGCGCCGTTGGGGCCGATCAGCGCATGCACCTCGCCGGCCTTGAGCGTCATGGCCACATCGTTGTTGGCCACCAGGCCGCCAAAGCGCTTGGTCACATGCTCGGCCGCCAGCAGCACCTGGCCCGCCGCAGGCAGCGCGCGCTGCGCCAGCGGCGCCGCGTCCGCCAGCTTCAGATCGGACACGGGCCGGCGCACCCAGCGTGCCGTGAGCGCCTGCAGCGTGGGCCACAGGCCTTCTGCAAAGCGCTGCAGCACCAGCACCATCAGTAGGCCGAAGACGATGACCTCGAAGTTGCCGCTGGTGCCCAGCAGGGCCGGCAATATGTCCTGCAGCTTTTGCTTGACCAGGGTGATCAGCGTGGCGCCCAGCACGGCGCCCCACAGGTGGCCGGCGCCGCCGACCACGGCCATGAACAGGTACTCGATGCCCACGTTGAGGTTGAAGGGCGCCGGGCTCACGAAGCGCTGCATGTGGGCGTAGAGCCAGCCCGACAGCGTGGCCAGCAGGGCCGCCAGCACGAAGAGCTTGACGCGGTAATGCGCGGTGTCGATGCCCATGGACTCGGCCATGACGCGCCCGCCGCGCAGCGCGCGGATGGCCCGGCCCTCGCGCGAGTCCAGCAGGTTGTGCAGCAGCCACAGCGCCACCAGCAGCACGGCCCAGATCACCACGCCCATGGCGCGCGGCGAGGCCAGCGAGACGCCGCCGATCACCAGCGGCGCAATACCCGTGATGCCGGTCTGCCCGCCCAGGAACTCCATGTTGCCGAACAGGTAGTACAGGCTCAGCCCCCAGGCGATGGTGCACAGCGGCAGGTAGTGGCCCTGCAGCTTGACCGTGACCGCGCCCAGCAGCCAGGCCACGACGAAGGTGATGAGCAGGCCCAGCGCCAGGCCCACCCAGGGCAGGCCCGCCGCGCCCACCAGCCCGCCCAGCGCGGCCACCGAGGCCGGCGCCGTGCAGACCCAGGCCGTGGCATAGGCGCCGATGCCCACGAAGGCCGCCTGGCCGAACGAGGTCATGCCGCCCACGCCGGTCAGCATCACCAGGCCTGCGGCCACCATGGCGAACAGGCCGATGTAGCTGAGGATGACGACGGTGAAATCAGGCAGAAAGCCCCAGGACGCGGCCAGCAGCGCAATGGCGGCCACGGTGAGCACGCGCGTGCTGATGCCGCCCGAAGCGGCCTTTGCAGGCGCCGCGGCCTGCGAGGAAACGGGGGCGCTCATTCTTCTTCCTCCACATGGTGGCTATTGCGCGATCGCCACCACAGCACCGGGATGATCAGCGTGAACACCAGCACCTCCTTGTAGGCACTGGCCCAGAACGACGAGAAGGCCTCCAGCAGCCCGACCAGCAGCGCGCCGGCCAGGGCCAGCGGATAGCTGGCCAGCCCGCCCACGATGGCGGCCACGAAGCCCTTGAGGCCGATCAGAAAGCCGGTGTCGTAGTACACCGTGGTCAGCGGCGCGATCAGCAGGCCCGAGATGGCGCCGATCAGCGCGGCCAGCGCAAAGCTCACGTCGCCGGCCATGGCCGTGGGAATGCCCATGAGGCGTGCGCCCACGCGGTTGATGGCCGTGGCGCGCAGCGCCTTGCCGATCATGGAGCGCTCGAAGAACACGAACAGCAGGGCCACCAGCACCAGGGTCACGCCCACCACCACCAGGGACTGGCCCGAGATCGTGATGTCGCCCAGGCGCAGCTGCGCCTCGGAAAACGCGGGGGTGCGCGAGCCTTCGGCACCGAAGAACAGCAGCCCCAGGCCGACCAGCACGCCGTGCATGGCCACCGAGACGATAAGCAGCATCAGCACCGAGGCATGGGCCAGCGGCCGGTAGGCCAGGCGGTAAAGCAGCGGCCCCATGGGCGTGATCAGCACCAGGGTGGCCAGTGCCTGCAGCATCAGCGAGGACGGGCGCAGCCCCCAGGCCAGGGCCACGGCAATGGCCGGCAGCGCCAGGCACCACAGGAAGGTGGCGGGCCAGCTCACCTGGCTGCCCGCGCGCCAGCGCAGCAGATCCACCACCAGCACGGCGGCGGCCAGGGCCAGCAGCAGCCACAGCGTGGTGGGCACGCGGCCGGCCTGCATCATGGCCAGGGTGAGCGCGCCGAAGGCGACGAACTCGCCCTGCGGAATGAAAATGATGCGGGTGACCGAGAACACCAGCACCAGGGCCAGCGCCATCAGGCCGTAGACGGCGCCGTTGACGATGCCGTCCTGCCCCAGCAGCAGGGCGATTTGCAGATCCATGATCGACTTTCGAGCAGGCGCGGCCGAGCGCCACAGCGGCCGCCGCCAGGTGCGGCAGCCGCTGCGGCCTCAGGCCCGCAGGTTCAGGGCTGGTACTTCCAGGTGCCGTTCTCGATCTTGACCATGACGGCCGCGCGCTGGTCCAGGCCCAGGTGGTCGGTGGGCGTCATGTTGAAGATGCCGTGGGCGCCGGCCACGTCCTTGGTCTGCTCCAGCGCATCGCGCAGGGCGGCGCGGAACTCGGCCGTGCCGGGCTGGGCCTTCTTGAGCGCGGCGGGAATCGCCGCTTCGAGCACGCGGCCCGCATCCCAGGAATGCGCGCCAAAGGTCGATGCCGTGCCCTTGCCGTTGGCGGCCTCGTAGGCTTCCACATAGGAGACGGCAGATTTCTTGACCGGGTTGCTGTCGGGCAGCTGGTGGGCCACCAGAACGGGGCCGGCGGGCAGCAGCGTGCCTTCCACATCCTTGCCGCCCACGCGCAGGAAGTCGGCATTGGCCACGCCGTGGGTCTGGTAGATCTTGCCCTGGTAGCCGCGCTCCTTGAGCGATTTCTGCGGCAGCGCGGCCGGCGTGCCCGAGCCTGCGATCAGCACCGCATCGGGCTTGGCGGACATGAGCTTGAGCGTCTGGCCCGTGACCGAGGTGTCGCTGCGCGAATAGGCCTCGGTGGCGGTGAGCTTGATGCCCTTGGCCTCGGCCACCTTGCGGAACTCCTGCAGCCAGCTTTCGCCATAGGCGTCGTTGAAGCCGATGTAGCCCACGGTCTTGATGCCGGCCTTGGCCATGTGCTCGCCGATGGCGGCGGCCATCATGGCGTCGTGCTGGGGCGTCTTGAAGACCCAGAACTTCTTGGCATCCATGGGCTCGACGATCTTGGCCGAGGCGGCCAGCGTGATCATGGGCGTCTTGGCCTCGGAGACCACGTCCACCATGGCCAGCGAGTTGGGCGTGATGCTGGAGCCCAGGATGACATCGACCTTGCTCTCGCTGATCAGCTTGCGCGTGTTGGCCACGGCCGCCGTGGTGTCGGAGGCGTCGTCCAGGATGATGTAGTTGACCTTCTGGCCCGCCACCGTGCGCGGCATCAGTGCCACGGTGTTCTTCTCGGGAATGCCCAGGGAGGCCGCCGGTCCGGTGGCCGAGACCACCACGCCCACATTGATGTCGGCCAGGGCCGAGCCCCAGACCGTGGCCAGGGTCGCGGCCAGCAGGCCCAGTTTCGTCAAACGCTTCATGTCTGTCTCCTTGTGTTGGATGGGGCGTGGCACCTTCAGGCGCCACAATTTACCGTGGTAACTATTTTTTTGCCAGCGGTTTGATGCCCGGGTTTGCCTGGGGTCTGCACGGCCGGCAGGCCTCCGAGGAACAGGTCGGCCACCACGGGGGCCATGGCCTCGTGGTCCAGCGAGCCGTCGGGCCGCAGCCAGGTGAACATCCAGTTCATCATTCCGAACAGCAGCATGGCCAGCGCCTTGGACAGGCCCGCGCCATCGGCGTCCGGCCGCAGCTGGGCCACCGCCTGGGCAAAGGTCTCGACCACTGCGCGCTCCTTGCCCAGCACGCGCTGGCGGTCGTCGTCCTGCAGGAAGCGCACGTCCTCGGTCAGCACGCGGTGGGCATGGCGGGCATGCGCGTATTCCTGCACGAAGCGCTCGATCAGCATGCGCAGCCGCGGCTCGGGCGGCAGGCCCATGGCCTGCACCTCGTCCACCAGGGCCTGCAGCCGCGTCATGTGGCCATCGGTGATGTCCACCAGCAGCGCGTACTTGTCGCGGAAGTAGTGGTAGATGGTGGGCTTGGACAGACCGCAGGCCTGGGCCACCTCGTTCATCGAAGTGCCGGGGTAGCCGCTGCGCGCGAACAGCGCGGCGGCATGGCCCAGGATCAGTTCGCGCTGGTCGTCGTATCCGGAAGATCGGCCTCGGGCCATGGGACTCCTGTGCGCGCTCAGCGGCTGCGGTGGTCGATCACGCGGCGGGCCTTGCCCACCAGGGTGCGCTCTATGGAATCGGGCCGCAGCACCTCGACCTCGGCGCTCACGCCGACCAGGGTCTTGATGCGCTGCTGCACCCACAGTGCCAGCGCCTCGGTGTCGCCCTGCGTGCCCGGCTGCATCTCGCAGCGCACGGCCAGCCGGTCCAGGTTGCCGTCGCGCGTGACCACCAGCTGGTACTGGCCCGACAGCTGGGCGTTCTGCAGAACGATCTCCTCGATCTGCGTGGGAAACAGGTTCACGCCGCGGATGATGAGCATGTCGTCGCTGCGCCCAACGATCTTGCCCATGCGCCGGAAGCTGCGCGAAGTCGGCGCCAGCAGCCGCGTCAGGTCCCGCGTGCGGTATCGCACGATGGGCATGGCTTCCTTGGACAGCGACGTGAAGACCAGCTCCCCCTCGCTGCCGTCGGGCAGCACCTCGCCCGTGTCAGGGTCGATGATCTCGGGATAGAAATGGTCTTCCCAGATCACCGGCCCGTCCTTGCTTTCCACGCATTCGCTGGCCACGCCCGGGCCCATGACTTCGGACAGGCCGTAGATGTCCACGGCATCCAGCCCCGCCTTGCCCTCGATCTCGCGGCGCATGGCTTCGGTCCAGGGCTCGGCGCCGAAGATGCCGATCCGCAAAGAGCTCTCGCGCGGGTCCATCCCCTGGCGCTGCATCTCCTCCACGATCACCTGCATGTAGCTGGGCGTGACCATGATGATGTCGGGCCGGAAATCCTGGATCAGCTGCACCTGCTTTTCGGTCTGCCCGCCCGACATGGGCACCACGGTGCAGCCCGCGCGCTCGGCTCCGTAGTGCGCGCCCAGCCCGCCCGTGAACAGGCCGTAGCCATAGGCCACATGCACCATGTCGCCGGGCCGCCCGCCCGCCGCGCGGATGGAGCGGGCCACCAGGTTCGCCCAGTTGTCCAGGTCCTTCAACGTGTAGCCCACGACCGTGGGCTTGCCCGTGGTGCCCGAGGAGGCATGCACGCGCGCCACCTTCTGGCGCGGCACGGCGAACATGCCGAACGGGTAGTTCTCGCGCAGGTCCTTCTTGGTGGTGAAGGGAAAGCGGGCCAGGTCTGACAGCGTGCGCAGGTCCGAGGGGTGCACGCCCTTCTCATCGAAGGCGCGGCGGTAGTGGGGCACGTTGTCGTAGGCATGCTGCAGCGACCAGCGCAGGCGCAGCAGCTGCAGCGAGGCGATCTCGTCGCGGCTGGCGGTTTCGATGGGGTCGAGGTCGCCGGGGGCGGGGCGCTGCAAGGACATGGCGGACCTCTTCAGGCGGGCTCTGTCAGGCCGGGCACGGTGGGCCGGCCCTTGAAGCTGTGCGAGCGGCCACGGAACAGCGCGATCACTTCCTGGCGCTGGTTGGTGACCTGCACGTCATAGACGCCGGTGCGGCCTGCGCGCGAGACTTCGCGGGCCTGGGCCGTGAGCACGTCGCCGGGCCGGCCGGGCGCGACAAAGTCCACGCTCAGGCCCGAGGCCACCGTCATCTCGTTGCGCGCATTGCAGGCATAGGCAAAGGCCGTGTCGGCCAGCGCCGTGATGAAGCCGCCGTGGCAGATGTCGAAGCCGTTGAGCATATCGTCGCGCACGGCCATTTCCATGCGCGCCGCGCCGGGTGCGATGTCCGTGATGCGCAGGCCCAGGCCTTGCGCGGCGCGGTCGCGCGCCAGCATGCCGTCGCGCACCTGCTCGGCCAGGCGCTGTGCGGCTTCGTCCGGGGTGTGGGTGTCTTGCATGGCGCCGCTCCTCAACGGTCCGAGAACACGGCAACCCGCTTGCCCAGGAAGGCGGCCACGCCCTCCTGGTAGTCGTGGGCCGCGCCCAGCTGGCCCTGCTGGCGCGCCTCGCGCGTGAGCGCATGCTCGTAGTCCAGCAGTTGGGCCGAGTCCATGGCCTCCCGTGTGCGCGCCAGGGCCCGCACGGGCATGGCGGCCAGGCGCTGGGCCAGGGCCTGGGCCTCGCTGCGCAAATCGGCATCTTCCACGCAGCGCCAGATCAGGCCGATGCGTTCGGCCTCGGCCGCAGGCAGCTTGTCGCCCAGCAGCGCAAGGCCCAGGGCGCGCGCACGGCCCACCAGGCGCGGCAGCAGCCAGGTCCCGCCGCAGTCGGGCACCAGGCCGATCTTGGCAAAGGCCTGGATGAAGCTGGCCGAGCGTGCGGCCAGCACCAGGTCGCAGGCCAGCGCGATATTGGCGCCCGCGCCAGCAGCCACGCCGTTGACGGCGGCCACCACGGGCACGGGCATGGACTTGAGCCGCAGGCACAGCGGCTGGTAGCGGCGCTCGATCAGGTCGCCCAGGTTCTGGTCGGGCGCGGCCTCGGGGTCGGACAGGTCCTGGCCCGCGCAAAAGCCGCGCCCCGCGCCCGTGAGCACCACGCAGCGCACCGTGGCATCGCCGGCGGCCTGCTCCAGGGCCGAAAGCAGCTGCTCGTGCAGTTGCGCGTTGAAGCTGTTGAGCGCGTCGGGGCGGTTCAGCACCAGGGTGCGGACGGCGTCGTGCTGCTCAACCAGAACCAGCGATGGGGGCATGAAAGTCTCCGTGGCCTGTCTGCCGTCTTTATGCGGCAGATCAAACATAATTTACCGAATGGTCGGTAAATGTTAGTCGCCAGACCCTTTCCACCACAAGCGCCCAGGCACCGAGGAAACCCCTAGGCCCCATGAAAAAAGGCCCGCACGGGCCATTTTTCTTGAAGGTTCAGGGCTTGAAGCCCGAGCGCTGCACCACCGGCGTCCACTGCGCGCGGTAGGCCTTGAGCATCTCGGCCGTCTGGGCGCTGCTGCTGGAGATCGGGGTCAGCCGGCTGGCCTCGAATTTCTGGCGCGTGTCGGGCTCCTTCATGATCTCCTGCACCATGCGCGACAGGCGCTCGGCAATGTCGGGCGCCATGCTCTGCGGCGCGAACAAGGTGTTCCAGCCCAAGCCCGACAGGTTCAGGCCCGATTCCTTGAGCGTTGGAATGTCCGGCGCCATGGTGCTGCGGCGCTCGCCCGACACGGCCAGCACGCGGATCTTGCCGGCCTCGTGCTGGGGCAGCAGCACGTCGAAGGTGTCGATGGCCAGCGGCACCTGGCCACCCACCAGGTCGGTCAGCAGCGGGGCCGAGCCCTTGTAGCCCACGGTTTCGGTCCGGACCTTGGCGGCCTCGCCCAGCATCAGCGAGAAGAAGTGCGGCAGGCTGCCCGTGGCCGGCACGCCCACGTTGGCCTGCTGCGGATTGGCACGCAGCCAGGCCAGCAGGTGCGACAGCTGCCTGACGGGCACGGCACTGGCCACGGCCACGCCGAATTCGTAGCGATTGACCTCGCTGACCGGGCGGAAGTCCTTGTCCGGGTCGTAGCCCGAGTCGGGGAACACCAGGGGCGCCACCAGCATCACGGCCGGGTTGGCCAGCAGCAGCGCGGGCTGGGAGGCCGGCGCGTTCTTCACATACTGGGCCGACAGGCGGCCGCCCGCGCCGGGCTTGTTCTCCACCACCACGGGCGAGCCCACGCGCGCCTGCAGCTTGTCAGCCACGATGCGCGCCACGCGGTCGGTGGCGCCACCGGGCGGGTAGCCCACGACGATGCGCAGCGGCGCCTTGCCCGGAAACAGCGGCTCGGCCGCCGTGGCACTTCCAGCCAGCCAGCTGGCGGCCGAAACAGCCGGGGCCAGGGCCAGGATCTGGGTCAGGGTTCTTCGCTGCATCGCAAACTCTCTCCTTGCATGGACGGATTCCCGTGCGGAACGCACGCCGCACAATGTAGCGGCCTCAAAAAGCCCGTTGCCGCCGATATTGACCAGGGTTAACCCGAGGCAAGACGCCCTGCGCTGCTCGGGCATCGCGACAGCCTGGCGAAGCCGACTCGGCGACAATCGCCCACCATGAGCTTCGCCCCCCTGACCAACGACACCTTCCTGCGCGCCTGCCGGCGCCAGGCCACCGACTACACGCCGCTGTGGCTGATGCGCCAGGCGGGCCGCTATCTCCCCGAATACAAGGCCACGCGCGCCCGGGCCGGCAGCTTCATGGGTCTGGCCACCAACGTGGACTACGCCACCGAGGTCACGCTGCAGCCACTGGAGCGCTTCCCGCTGGATGCGGCCATCCTGTTCTCCGACATCCTGACCGTGCCCGACGCCATGGGCCTGGGCCTGTCCTTTGCCGAAGGCGAAGGCCCGCGCTTTGCCAAGGTGGTGCGCGACGAGGCCGCCGTGGCCGAGCTGGCCGTGCCCGACATGGACAAGCTGCGCTATGTGTTCGACGCCGTGACCAGCATCCGCCGCGCGCTCAATGGCCGCGTGCCGCTGATCGGTTTCTCGGGCAGCCCCTGGACCCTGGCCTGCTACATGGTCGAGGGCAAGGGCAGCGACGACTACCGCCTGGTCAAGAGCCTGATGTATGCGCGCCCCGACCTGATGCACCGCATCCTGGCCATCAACGCCGACAGCGTGGCCGCCTACCTCAACGCCCAGATCGATGCAGGCGCCCAGGCCGTGATGGTGTTCGACAGCTGGGGCGGCGTGCTGGCCGACGGCGCCTTCCAGGAATTCAGCCTGGCCTATACCAAGCGCGTGCTGGCCGGACTCAAGCGCACGGGCGTCGATGGGCAGGACGTGCCGCGCATCGTCTTCACCAAGGGCGGCGGCATCTGGCTGTCCGACATGAAGGACCTGGACTGCGAGGTGCTGGGCCTGGACTGGACGGCCAACCTGGCCCGCGCCCGCGCCATCGTCGGCGGCGAGGTGGGCGGACCCGGCAAGGCGCTGCAGGGCAACATCGACCCCAATGTGCTGTTCGCACCGCCCGAGCGCGTGGCCGAGCAGGCGCGCGCCGTGCTCGACAGCTTCGGCGCCCCGCACACCGACAGGACCACCACGGGCCCCACGCACATCTTCAACCTGGGTCATGGCATCAGCCAGTTCACGCCGCCAGAGCATGTGGCGGCCCTGGTGGAGACCGTGCACAGCCATTCGCGCGCCCTGCGCCAGCGCTGAGCGAGCCGCCTCCCCGCCTGCCGCTTCTCCCGAACCCCAGGGCCGGACGCCAGCGCAGCGCCGGCCCCTGCCGGGGGCGCCAACGGCCCGGCAAGGCCCCGCTATCCACAAGCCGGGTACCCGACAGCCGCTTGCTGCACAAGATGGCCACAGACCATCTTATGCACAGAAAAATCCGAGCGAGGCCCTAGGAGTTGCAGTTGTCATCCGCGCCTGCACGCCGGCGACATATCGATATAAGCCATTGTTTTTGAATAATTTTTTTGATAGCAACATTTTCAGCATGCACCGATTGGCAAGGCCGGATAAGCAGGTGCATGCCCATAGATCCGAATAATCCCCACAAAGTTATCCACAGAAATTGACGATATACCCAGAAACCCGCAGTCACCGGCCGGGGCGTCTGGTGTAGAACGCCGCACCCAGGCTCCGGGCAGCGCCAAAGG
Organism: Delftia sp. Lp-1; assembly: GCF_020523835.1. NCBI lineage: Bacteria > Pseudomonadati > Pseudomonadota > Betaproteobacteria > Burkholderiales > Comamonadaceae > Delftia > Delftia sp. Lp-1. Next base: position 100,105 of record NZ_JAJALJ010000004.1, read on the forward strand.
CTTATGCTTGGCGGCTTGGTTTGCCGCAGGCCCTGCCGTGCGGCGCCCGCGTTTTCAGGCCCCGCTTTCCCCGCATTCGCATGTCCCTCCCCGCCCACACCGTCCATGTCGCCGTCCAGACGCCGGCGCACAGCGCCGTGGGCGAACTGCTGAGCTACACCTGCGACCAGCCGCTGGAGGCGGGCACCCTGGTGCGCGTGCCCCTGGGTCGCCGGGACCTGCTGGGCGTGGTCTGGGACGCCCCGCCCCGCCCCGCCGCCATGCCCGAAGGCGTGGAGCTGCGCCCTATCGCCGCCGTGCTGCAGGGCATTGCGCCGCTGCCGGCCGCCTGGCGCCGGCTGGTGGCCTTCGCCGCCTACTACTACCAGCGCAGCGTGGGCGAAATCGCCGTGACGGCCCTGCCCCCGCAATTGCGCGAGATGACGGCCGAGCAGCTGGCGCGCCGGCTCAGGCCGACCAAGGCTGCGGCGAAGAGAGCGGCCAAGGCTGCGAAGGCGGAACAGGCGGAACAGGCGCAACAGGCGCCTGGCACTGCGCCTGCATCAGCGCCTGCATCAGCACTCGCACCGGCCCCGGCCGCCGCAGACATTCCCCCCATCGTCCTCAGCGCCGAGCAGGCCGACGTCTTCACGCAGATCGCCGCCCATCCCGGCCCCTTTCTGCTCTTCGGCAGCACGGGCAGCGGCAAGACCGAGGTCTATCTGAGAGCCACCCAGGCCGCACTGGACGCCGACCCCGGCGCCCAGGTACTGGTGATGGTGCCCGAGATCAACCTCACGCCCCAGCTGGAGCAGCGCTTCACGGAGCGCTTCGCGCCGCAGTACGGCGCCGACTGCGTGGTCAGCATGCACAGCGCAATGACCAACCCCCAGCGGCTCAAGAGCTGGCTGGCCGCGCACACCGGCGTGGCGCGCATCGTGCTGGGCACGCGCATGTCGGTCTTCGCCAGCCTGCCGGGCCTGTCGCTGATCGTGGTGGACGAGGAGCACGACGCCAGCTACAAGCAGCAGGAAGGCGCACGCTACTCGGCGCGCGACCTGGCCATCTGGCGCGCGCGCGATAACGGCGCCAAGGTCATCCTGGGCAGTGCCACGCCCTCGCTGGAGAGCTGGCACGCCAGCCGCCCGCCCAATGCCGACGAGCCGCAGGGCGGCCGCTACCTGCGCCTGCACATGCCCAGCCGCATCGGCGCGGCCGCCCTGCCGCGCGTGCGCCTGGTGGACATGGGCCAGCAGCCGCGCAAGGCCGTGTTCTCGCCGCCGCTGATCGATGCCATCACCGAGCGCGTGCAGCGCGGCGAGCAAAGCCTGGTGCTGCTCAACCGCCGCGGCTTCGCGCCCGTGCTGTTCTGCGCCGACTGCGGCTGGAAAAGCGACTGCCCGCACTGCAGCGCCCACCAGGTCTTCCACAAGGCCGACCGCACGCTGCGCTGCCACCACTGCGGCTACACCCAGCGCGTGCCCATGGCCTGCCCCGGCTGCGGCAATCCCGACATCCTGCCGCTGGGCAAGGGCACGGAGCAGCTGGAGGAAGAACTGGCCCGCCTGCTGCGCAATGTGCAGCGCCCCGACCGCGAGCCCGCCCGCGTGGCGCGCATCGACGCCGACACCACGCGCGCCAAGGGCGCGCTGGAGGAGCAACTGGCCCAGGTGCATGCGGGCGACATCGACGTGCTGGTGGGCACCCAGATGGTGGCCAAGGGCCATGACTTCCGGCGCATCACCCTGGTGGCCGCCGTGCAGCCCGACAGCGCTCTTTTCTCCAGCGACTACCGAGCGCCCGAGCGCCTGTTCAGCCTGCTGATGCAGGCCGCCGGCCGCGCAGGACGCGACGCGCACTACGTGGCCGCCCAGGGCAGCCACCCGGAGATGTGGATACAGACGCACGACCCGTCCCACCCCGTCTACACCGCGCTGCGCTCGCACGACTACCCGGCCTTCGCCGCGCGCCAGTTGCGCGAGCGGCGCGATGCGGGCATGCCGCCCTTCGCCTTCCAGGCCATCGTGCGGGCCGATGCGCGCACCCAGGAAGCCGCCCAGGCCTTCCTGGCCGCTGCGGCCGAGGCCGCCCGCCAGGCCGGCCTGCCCCATGTGGACGATGTCTTTCTCTACCCGCCCATTCCCATGTCCGTGCAGCGCGTGGCCAATGTGGAGCGTGCGCAGATGCTGATCGAGTCGGCCCAGCGGCCTGCCCTGCTGCGCTTTCTCTGGGCCTGGCAGACGCACCTGCACTGGATCAGGGCACAGCCCGGGCACCGCGCCCTGGTGCGCTGGCTGGTGGATGTGGACCCGCTGGCCATCTGAGCGTGGCACGGCCTCTGGAACGGCCCCAGAAAACCTCAAGCCTTTCAGGCCTTGGGCGCAATCCCGCAAAGCGTTCACCGCTCCTTTTTCGGAAGCGCTTTTAGCGCATTCGCCGCACGGCTCCCATCGGGATTTGCGCTGATGCAGGCGGGGCATGTTTATTGCATCGTGCCGCATTCAGCCCACAAGGCTGGATCATTCAATGCCTTTCCAGGAGCGATACATGCCGTTCACCCCCTTCCGTATGACCTTGATGGCCGTCGCGCTTGCGCTGGCAGGCTGCGCGTCCCAGCCCGGCGCCAGCCAGGCCCCCGCAGCCGCAGCGCCCGCCACGGCGACCGCCCCTGCACCCGCTCCCACCGCACAGGCCGGCAAGCCCAACGTGGTCGTCCTGGCCACGGGCGGCACCATTGCCGGTGCGGGCGCCAGCGCCGTCAACAGCGCCACCTACACGGCCGCCAAGGTGCCCGTGGACAAGCTGCTGGCCGGCCTGCCCGAGCTGAGCAACATCGCCAACGTGTCCGGCGAGCAGGTCTTCCAGATCGCCTCCGAGAGCTTCACCAACAAGGAACTGCTGACGCTGGCCCGCCGCGTCAACGAGCTGGCCAAGCAGCCCGGCGTGGACGGCATCGTCGTCACCCACGGCACGGACACGCTGGAGGAAACCGGCTACTTCCTGAACCTGGTGGTGCCCACCGACAAGCCCATCGTCATGGTCGGCTCCATGCGCCCCGGCACGGCCATCTCGGCCGACGGCGCGCTGAACCTGCTGGGCGCCGTGGCCACGGCCGCGTCCAAGGACTCGGCGGGCAAGGGCGTGCTGGTCAGCATGAACGACAACATCGACTCCGCGCGTGATGTCGCCAAGCTCACCAACATCAAGACCAATGCCTTCGCCAGCCAGTGGGGCCCGCTGGGCATGGTGGTCGAGGGCAAGACCTACTGGTTCCGCGCCCCCATCAAGCGCCACACCAAGGGCAGCGAGTTCAACATCGAGCAGATCACCGACCTGCCCGCCGTGGACATCGTCTATGGCTACGGCAACGTGCCCGCCACGGCCATCGACGCGCTGGGCAAGGCCGGCGTCAAGGCCATCGTGCATGCAGGCACGGGCAATGGCTCGGTGGCCGACCGCATCGTGCCCAAGCTCAATGAACTGCGCCAAAAGGGCGTGATCGTGGTGCGCAGCTCGCGCGTGCCGGCCGGCTTCGTGCTGCGCAATGCCGAGCAGCCCGATGACAAGTACGACTGGGTCGTCGCCCATGACCTGAACCCGCAGAAGGCGCGCCTGCTGGCGGCCGTGGCCCTGACCAAGACGCAGGACACGAAGCAGTTGCAGCGCATCTTCTGGGAGTACTGATAAAGCACCCCCTGAGGCGCTGGCGCGCCTTCCCCCTCTCTACTTGCTTCGCAAGGGAGGGGGACGACACCCTTGCTGCGGGGCGGCCCTTGCTCGGTGTCCCTCGCTTTGGGCTGCGCCGGTTTTTGCAGCCTCGTCCCAAGCCCCGTTCGCGGGGCTTTTTCTATTGCCGCTTCTTAGTTCGATGTGAACAGCGGGGTCAGGGGGCCTTGGGCGATGTGGCAGTGCGCCTGTTCGAGGGCCTGGGCGAAGGCGTCGGAGCGCAGGTAGGCGTATTCGACGGCGCGCTGGGCGCCTATGGCGTCGCCCTGGACGGGGGCGGTGGCGGGGTGGCACATCATGAGGCTGCCGGGCTGCAGCTGGGCCAGCCATTGGGCCATGTGGCGGCCATAGCCTTCGGGCGTGGGCTGGTCGAAGGCGTAGACGCCGCCGAAACCGTGGTTGAGCGGCACGCCCTGGCGGCGCAGGCGGCGGGTGGTGGTCCAGCCGCCCAGCAGGGCGATGATGGCGGCCTTGGGGTCGCGCCAGAGTTGGCCGGCCGGGGTGGTTGAGCGGACCCAGGGCAGGTCGTCGGCGTTGTCGCCATAGCGCTGGCGCAATTCCTGCACCAGTGCGGCGCGCACGCCGGGGAGCTGGTGCACGTGCTGGTGGCCGTCGATGAAGTCGGGGGCCATGCCCAGTGCGTCCTCGAAGGCGTCGAGCTGGCGGCGCCAGGCGTCGCGCATGGCGCCGCCGCCGAGTGCGCCGGCATAGGCGCGCGCGATCACGGCACCGATGCCGGCGGCGGGCTGCAGGCCGTGGCCTTCGGTCAGGTTGAAGTGCAGGCCCAGCGACAGGCGCGGGCGCAGCGCGGGCAGGCGCCTGGCGGCCTGCCTCCAGTGCGGCGAGGTGGTCATGCAGCTGGTGGCCGACAGCCGGCCCTGCAGCGTGAGCTGCTCCACGGCTTCATCGACCAGGGGGTGCAGCGCATAGTCGTCGGCGCACAGGACGACGGTTCTGGCCGAGGCCTTCTCCCCGTTGTTTCTGGCAGGTACGGTGTTCATGAGAATTCCTTGCGGCCGGGGGCCGCAAAGGCCCAGAACTTGGCGAAGACGAAGGTGCCCACCGCCACCAGCACCAGCACCAGGGCCAGGCTCCAGAAGTAGTGCCAGTGCAGCCAGTGCAGGGCCACCCAGTACAGCAGCTCGTTGGCCACGAAGGAGGCGCAGGCGACGGCGAAGTACTTGCCGGCCACGGCCCAGCCTTGCGCCCCGGCCTGCACGAAGGTGAACAGCGCATGGCCGTTGTAGCTGACCACGAAGGCCACGAGAAAGGCCAGCACGTTGGCATGCAGCGGCGCCATGCCCACCCGTTGCACCAGCAGGGCGACCACGGCCAGGTGCGTGGCGGCCGCGCAGCCCCCAACCAGCACGAACTGCAGCGCCTGCGGCAGGCGGCGCAGCTGTGCGATCACGTCGTGCATGGCTAGTCCCGTGGCGCCAGCGGGCTGCGGTCTTCGTCGCGCGCCAGCAGGTAGGTGGGGCGGCGCTTGACCTCGTCATAGATCCGGCCGATGTACTCGCCCAGGATGCCGATGGACATCAGCTGCACGCCCGAGAACAGCATGATGCTGGCCGCCAGCGTGGGCCAGCCATCCAGCGGGTTGCCGAAGATCAGCGTCTCCATGGTGATCCACAGGCCGTAGAGCAGGGCCGCCAGCGAGATGATCCCGCCCACCACGCTCCACACGCGCAGCGGCAAGGTGGTGAACGAGGTCAGACCCAGCAGGGCCAGCGAGCCCAGGCGCCGGAAATTGAAGCTGGACGCACCGGCCGTGCGGTCGGCCGGCACGAACGGCAGCGCCGCGGCCTTGAAGCCCACCCAGGCGTACAGGCCCTTCATGAAGCGGTGGCTCTCGGGCAGGGCCTTGAGCGCATCGGCCACGCAGCGGTCCAGCCAGCGGAAGTCGCCGGCATTGGGCGGGATCTTCACCAGGTTGCCGGCATTCATGAGCCGGTAGAACAGGTTGGTGCCCACGCGCTTGGCGCCGCTTTCGGCGCCCCGGTCGGCGATCACGCCATAGACCATGTCGTAGCCGGACTGCCACAGCTCGCACATCTGGGGCAGCATCTCCAGCGGATGCTGGAAGTCGGCGTCGATCAGCACCACGGCGTTGCCGCGCGCATGGTCTATGCCGGCCGACAGCGCCGCCTCCTTGCCGAAGTTGCGCGACAGCGCCAGATAGCGCACGGGCAGTTCCTGGGCCATGCGCAGCGCGATCTCGTGCGTGGCGTCACGGCTGCCGTCGTTGACGACGATCAGCTCGTAGTCGGGCGTCAGCGTGCGCACCGTCGCGTCCAGGGCGCGCAGGAACGCCTCCAGGTTGCCCTCTTCATTGTGGGCTGGCACCACGCAGCTCAGCCGCAGCGGGGGGCGCGGCAGCATCCCCTTGGGAGCGGCCGGAGCAATGTCAGCATGCAATTCGGTCATAGGCCAGCATTGTCAGCGGGCTGGCTGCCCGCGCGCGGCAACACGTCAAAAACCGCATAGGCATAGGGACTGGGCCGAGGAAAACGCCAGCCCGAGCGTTGCACCGTGAGCACACGCGCCTCCTGCGGCAGGCCCAGCTTCGCCAGCCAGGCCTGCGCCTGCTGCTCGCAATCGCGCGATTTCGCGGTCGGGCCGGGCTCGCTGGCCACAGGGCCGCGCGGGCACAGCAGCAGCCCGGGCTGCTGGCGCCAGTCCGACAGCGCCAGCACGCGCGCATATTCGCTGTCGGGCAGGCCGGGAATGGTGCGCAGATGCGGCTGGGCATAGAAAGACAGCATGGCGTTTTCCGCCCAGTCGCCGCCCACCCACTGCAGCGGCTGCTGCGGGTGGCGCTGGTTCCAGGACAGCACGATGGCCTGCGCCGCATCGGCCGCAGGGCGGTAGTAGTCGGAGCCGCTCTTGCGCGCATTGCCCCAGCCCACGGCCAGCCCGATCACCAGCACCACGGCCATGCTCGGCCACCAGGCGCGGCCCAGCGCGGCGAGCGCGGACTGCGTCACAGCGGGCGCCTCGGCGTCCAGATTGCGCAGCCACAGCAGCACGAAGGCATAGCCGATGGGAATGGCCCAGGGCGTGGACAGCTCCACCACGCCGGTGGCGCCAAAGCCCAGCGTCGCAAGCCAGGGCATGAGGGCCAGCCAGAACAGCGTGTCGCCGCGCCCCTGCCAGCACCAGCTGCGGCGCAGGAAACGCGCACTCCAGCGCAGCCAGCCGCCGCCTTGCTGGCGGGCCTGCATGAAGCCATACACCAGGCACACGGCCAGCCAGGCCGGCAGCCAGTAGAAGATGGGCGCCAGCGCAAAGCGCAGCACATAGCCCCACACCACCTGCCCGCCGCCCTGGTCCATGGCATAGCCCAGCGTCACCCACTGGTGGTGGGCGATCCAGGCCACATGCGGCGCCAGCGCCAGGCCAAAGGCTGACAGCGCAACGTAGGGCCGGGGTGTGAGCAGCCACTGGCGCCCTTCACGCACCAGGAAGATGGGCAGCAGGAAACCGGCCAGGAACACGCCGCTGTAGTACTTGCTGAGCATGCAGGCGGCCGAGACCACGCCCAGCGCCACGCTGAAGGCCACGCCGCGCGCCCCCTTTTCCTGCCAGCTGGCCAGCAGCAGGGCCGCCGCCCAGGGCCACAGGGACAGCAGCTGGCTGTTGGCGTTGAACTTGCCGGCCAGCGTCGTATACGGAAAGCACCACAGCAACAGGGCCGCGCCCAGCGGCGCCAGGCGCGCCAGCCCCAGGCGCCTGCCCAGCACGTAGACGCCCCAGATGCCCACGCCCACATTGGCATAGGACAGCAGGCGATAGAAGCCGTCGTTCTGCGGGAACACCATGAACCACAGGCCGACCACCCAGGCGAAGAACGGCGGATGCTTGTGCGTGCCCAGCTGCAGCGGCTGGGCCCAGGCATAGTTCTCAAGCATGTCGTGGTAGCCGTCCAGATTGCCATTGGCCAGCCAGGACACCAGGGCCCAGAGCAGGCAGGCCAGCGTCACCATCCAGAGCAGGGCCGCGCCCGTGGGAACGCCTGCCGGAGCAGAGGGGGAGGATTTCATGCGATCCCGTCGAGGAGGTGAAAAAACATGGGCGGGATTGTAGTGAGCACCAGCATGCCCGTGCGCCCCGGGCCTGCCGCTCAGGTGTGCCCGGGCCCTGCTCAGGTCATCAGCGCCACGGCGCCCGAGAAGCTCAGGAAGGCCAGCACCGTGGACACCAGGATGATGCGGGCCACGCGCCCGCCGTGCGCCCCGAAGCGCTCGGTCAGCAGCGAAACATTGCTGGCGCTGGGCAGCGCAGCCAGCAGCACCAGCGCCACAAAGGCCTCTTCACCGAGCGGCAGGCCCAGCGCCATGGCCGCACGGGCCACGGCCCAGACCAGCAGCGGGTGGACCAGCAGCTTGGCCAGCGCAATGGGCACGTAGTCGCGCGCAGCCACGCGCTCGTGGCTGTTCATCTGCGAGCGCGCCAGCACGGCGCCAATGGTGAACAGCGCCACGGGCGAGGCCGCGCCCGCCAGCATGGCCACGGTGCGGTCGATGGGGCCGGGCAGCGTCCAGCCTGCCGCCGAGGCCACGCCACCCAGCACGATGGCCCAGGGCATGGGATTGGCGGCCATGCCGGCAAACGCCCTGCGCAGCGCCACGGACACGCCATGCCCGCCCGGCAGCCCCAGGCGCGACAGCGCAATGCACAGCGAGGTGGTCACCACCATGTCGATGGCCATGGTGACGATGACCGGGCCCGCCGCACGCTCGCCCAGCAGCGCCACCAGCATGGGCACTCCCATGAAGCCGGTGTTGGGAAAGGCCGCCACCAGCGCGCCAAAGGCCGCATCGTTCCAGCCCACGCGCCGCACGGTCAGCGCCACGGCGGCGCCCACCATCAGCAGCGCGCACAGCAGGTAGACCACGGAAACGCCCACATCCAGCAACTGTGCAATCGGCGTCTGCGCGCCAAAGCGGAACAGCATGCAGGGCAGCGCGAAATACAGCACGAAGGCATTGAGCCCCGGTATCGCCGCCTGCGGCAGCACGCCACGCCAGGTGGCCGCAAAGCCGCAGGCCACAAGCGCGAAGAAGGGGAAGGTGATCAGCAGGACGGACAGCACGCGGCGATTCTGGCAGCAAGCCGGTGCCGCTGCCGCGCGCCCGTGTCACCGCGCGGACGCCGGGCGAAAAAAAACCTGCCGGAATCCGCATCCGGCAGGTCGGGGCGCGGGCGCAACAAGCGCGTGCGCTTACAGCGCCAGGTCCTTCTCGACGTCCTGCACCTTGCGGCGGGCCAGCGCCAGATTGGAGCGGCTCTTGTCCAGCACCAGGTAGAAGAACACACCTTCATGGGCGGCCACGGGCCGGATGATGTGGTACTGGTGCGTCAGGGTGATCAGGATGTCGTCGATGGCGTCATCGAGCTTGAGCATGCGCATGGTCTTGAGCTTGGCGCGCACCACCTCCGTGTTGCCGGCAGCGGCCAGCTCCATGTCGAGGCCGGAGCCCACGCTGCCCATGAGCATGCCGCTGGTGCTGTCCACCAGGGCCGCGCACAGGGCGCCATCGATGCCCAGCAGGCCGTTCAGAGAATCATGTATCGAAGCCATATGCCACCTTTTCAAATAGCAAGGGCAGGCTGTGCGATGGACCACCGCGCCCGCTCCTCGGGGGGGAGAAAACCAAACTTCTGCAGCGGATGCCGCGGATCAGGAACGGGACAGTTCGGAGGCCACTTCGCCCGCCGCCCACAGCGCGCGGCCCAGCAGGGCGCTTTGATCGACCACCATGCACAGGATGGCCGGCTGGTTGCCGGCCACGGCCTGGAAGAGGACGGTGCCCAGCTCGGTCTCGAAGGTCAGCCGCCGGCAGGACTTGTGGCCTATCTCGGTGGCCACGGCCCTGGCCATGGCCATGAGCGAGCCCGCCATGGCCGACAGGCGCTCCGTCGGCAGTTCGCTCCTGACCCGCAGGGAGGTGATCTCGAAGCCGTCAGGCGTGCACAGCAAGGCGATGTGCACGCCCTCCAGGGGCGCCACCACGCGGTGGAGCACATCGCTGCCAGCTTCGATCAGAGAGGGAGGAATCCGGGGAAGCGTTGGTGTCTTCATACCTGACTTTGCAAGGAAAGCAAGGAAACGAGCACCCCCAGCGCATCCAGCAACTGCTGCCGGTCACGGGGGTCCGCCTGGATGACAGGCACTATACCGTGACCTCTGTCCGCCAAGGCGCTGCTGAATGCTTCCTGCTGTTGCTCGCTGGCATCACGGCAGCTGACCACCACCACCAGGGGCTCGGATTCCAGAGAGGCGATCTCGGCCAGGCACTGTGCCGCGTAGTCCGGTGCGCGGGCGTCGCAGACATCCACCATCAGCAGCACGCCCACCGAGGCATTGAGCACCCAGCGGCGCACGAAGTCGAAGCGTTCCTGCCCCGGGCTGCCCACCAGCTGCAGCCGCTCTCCACCGCCCAGGTCGATCTCGCCGAACTCGGCACCCACCGTGGTGAATTCCTTGGAATGGGAGGCCCGGTCCAGATTGGGCACATCCGCCGCCGCCATCAACGCGCCGCACAGGCTGCGCAGCGCCGTGGTCTTGCCTATGCCCATGGGGCCCACCAGGCTCACCCGTACCAACCCGGCAGCAGGCTGTGCGTTCATCCACAGGCTCATGCCACTCCTCCGCGCCGGATCCAGCCGGCCAGCTTCTGCACCCACTGGCGCGGCAGGCCGGCCACCGCGTCGGGCGCCTGTGCGCGGCTGCGGCGCAGCGGCGGGAGATCGTTTTCGCGCGCGGGCCGCAGGCTGCACTCCAGCAGGCTGCGCAGCCGGGGATGGCGCAGCAGTTCGGCCACGGCGCGGGCCTGCATGCCGCTGTGCTCGCACAACAGGGCCACCTCCATGGGGCCACGGCACAGCATGGCCAGGGCACGCAGGCATTCGGAGTTGTTCCACGGCGCGGGCAGCGCCACCCAGGCCTTGAGCTGGAAGCGGTAGCGGCAGTCCACGCCCTGCTGCTGCAGATCGTCCAGCGCCTGCGCCAGCGTATGCGACGTCGCCACCTGCTGGCGCACCGTCCAGTCCATGAGGAAGACGGCCGCCCGGTCCAGCATGTCGATCAGGTCGGACAGCGTGAAATTCATGTCCAGATAGGTTGCCAGGCGCTGCTGCGTGCGCTCCAGGTGCTGTCCCTGGGGCACTCCACCCACGTAGACCACGCAGGGCATCCACCCTGCAGCCTCGGGCGCGGGCATGTTGCCATCGACGACCAGCACCTGGGCGCTGACCAGGGGCACCTGCCGCCAGCCGCGCAGCGACTTGCGGGACGCCACGGCGAACAATGCCTCAAAACGCTGCTTGAGCAGAGGAGACCACAGCTCGGCAGCCAGGCCGATCTCGTCTGTAGTGCGAGCCATCTTTGACACCTCACCGGATAGGAACTGAAATGGACAAACCAGATTCGCCCGTGACAGAACATCGGCGAAGACTGATATTTTGGATAGTTTTTACACATTACTCACTTGATTTAATGTGAACTTTTCTATTTAGACCAACGCCGCCACAGTGCGGACCAGAGTGGCCGCGAGATTTGTCGCCGAATTCCAAGGGTGCTTACACCTGGCCTGATGGCCACGATCCCCGAAGCGGTATGCTCCCGCTTCCCTCACTTTCACGCCTTTCCCCGCGCAACGCACCCATGTCCGCAGGACTCAATCTGGCCCAGCTCCAGGCCGTCCACTACACCGAAGGCCCCTGCCTGGTCCTGGCCGGCGCGGGCTCGGGCAAGACACGCGTGATCACGCACAAGATCGGGCGCCTGATCGAGATGGGCATGGCGCCGCGCCGCATCGCGGCCATCACCTTCACCAACAAGGCCGCAGCCGAAATGCGCGAGCGCGCGGCCGGCCTCATCGGCCGCCAGGCCAAGGACGTGCTGGTGTGCACCTTCCACGCCCTGGGCGTGCGCATGGTGCGCGAGGACGGCCATGTGCTGGGCCTCAAGCCCCAGTTCAGCATCCTGGACGCCGACGACGTGACGGGCATCCTCAAGGACTGCTCGGGCGGCACCACCGACCTGGCCACGGCGCGCCAGTGGCAGTGGACCATCAGCAACTGGAAGAATGCCGGCTGGGACAGCCGCAAGGCCCTGGCCATGGCCCAGGACGACAACGAGCGCAGCACGGCGCTGATCATGCAGCGCTACGAAGAGCGCCTGACCGCCTACCAGAGCGTGGATTTCGACGACCTGATCGGCATGCCCATGCGCCTGCTCAAGAACCACATCGAGGTGCGCGAGAAATGGCAGCGCCTGCTGGGCCATGTGCTGGTGGACGAATACCAGGACACCAACGCCACGCAGTACGAGCTGCTCAAGATGCTGGTGGGCAGCCGCGCCCACTTCACCGCCGTGGGCGACGACGACCAGAGCATCTACGGCTGGCGCGGCGCCACGCTGGACAACCTCAAGAAGCTGCCGGTGGAGTTCCCTCAGCTCAAGGTGATCAAGCTGGAGCAGAACTACCGCTCCACCTCGGCCATCCTGCGCGCGGCCAACAACGTCATCCAGCCCAACCCCAAGCTCTATCCGAAGACGCTGTTCTCTGAGCTGGGCGAGGGCGAGCCCGTGCGCATCGTGGACTGCGACACCGAGGAGCACGAGGCCGAGCGCGCCGTCGCCCGCATCCAGAGCCTGCGCGCGGCCAGCAACCCGCCGCCGGACTGGAAGGATTTCGCCATCCTCTACCGCGCCAATCACCAGGCCAAGCCCTTCGAGAAGGCCTTGCGCAAGGCCAGCATTCCCTACAAGGTCTCGGGCGGCACCAGCTTCTTCGACCGCGCCGAGATCAAGGACCTGTGCGCCTGGTTCCGGCTGTGGATCAACAACGACGACGACCCCGCCTTCCTGCGCGCCATCGGCACGCCCAGGCGCGGCATAGGCCACACCACGCTGGGCAAGCTGGGGGAGTTTTCCTCGCAGCACAAGCTCAGCATGTTCGGCGCCCTGTTCGCGCACATGCTGGAAGCGGCCCTGCCCAAGAAGGCGCATGACAGCCTGCTGGAGTTCGGCCGCTACATCAACGACCTCGAATACCGCGCCCGCCACACGCTGGGCGCCGAGCAGTCGCGAGGCTTCATGCTCGACTGGCTCAAGGAGATCGGCTACGAGCAGTACCTCTACGACAGCGAGGACAGCGAATCGGTCGCCGCCGCGCGCTGGAGCAACGTGCTGGAGTTCTGCGACTGGATGTCCCAGCGCGCCGGCGGCCAGATCGAGGACGCGGCGGGCACGACCACCCACACCGAGGTCAAGAGCCTGCTGGAAGTGGCGCGCAACATCGCCCTGCTGTCCACCATCAGCGAGCGCGAGAAGGAGCAGGACATGGTCATCCTGTCCACCCTGCACGCCTCCAAGGGCCTGGAATGGCCGCATGTGATGCTGGTCGGTGTGACCGAGGGCATGCTGCCCTTCAAGCTCGACGACGACAACGGCCGCCAGCAGAAGGTCAGCGACGAAACCGCCCAGCGCCTGCAGGAAGAGCGCCGCCTCATGTACGTGGGCATCACGCGCGCCCGGCGCTCGCTGGCCGTGAGCTGGACCAAGCGCCGCAAGAAAGGGCGCGAGATGGTCTCCACCCTGCCCAGCCGCTTCATCAAGGAAATGGGCCTGGACGCCGCCACCTCGCGAGAGGACCCGCGCGAGAAGCTGCGCCAGCTGCGCGCCGAGTTCGCCCTCAAGGCACAGCAGTCCACGCCCGCCGACTCCTGACTCCAGAAAGACACCGCATGCGTTTTTACCGCCCCGTTCTCAGCCTGGCGCTGGTGGCCGTGACCACCGCCTGCTCCAGCACGGACCTGCAGACCACCACCCGGCCCACCCTCCAGGCCGCGCCCAAGGCCGCCCGCGCTGCCACCGCCCTGCCACACGCCCCATGCCCCGGCGACGAGGAGATGAAGGACAGCCAGCTGCAGGGCGAATGGACGGGAACCGTCGAAGGCCAGTCCCAGCCCGTGCGCCTGCAGCTGGGACCGCACCCCCAGTGGAAGGGCAACGTCAAGGGCACGATTGCGCGCGGCGCAGACACCCGCCCCATGGTCGGCGACGTGGCCGATGACCACATCACGCTGGAAGAAAGCGCCGACGGCAAGCGCATCACCGCCACCTGGCTGGGCGATGTCGTCGAAGGCAGCTGCGCCCGCGAGATCCGCGGCAACTTCATCGAAGGCGACGATGCGGCGCCCCGGCCCTTCGTGCTGCGCAAGCTCGCGCCGTGACCGGCCCCCGAGCCTGCACACGAGCCCCCTGCTCCCTCTTCACTCAATTACCCCTTACTCTTCGCTCCTTCCATCACCGGACTCAAGCCATGACGACTCCTACACACCTGGATCGCCGCAAGCGCCCAAGCCGCACGCCGACACCCCTGCAGTGGGCCCTGGCCATGGGACTGGGCGCCACGCCCTGGCTCGGCGCCCAGGCGCAGACCGCGCCCCGCCCCCTGTCCGAGGACGCCTGGCGCCAGTGCGCCGCCACCACGGACAACCAGTCTCGCCTGGCCTGCTTCGACACCTGGGCACAGCAGCAGCAACCGCTGACCGCGCCGCCGGCCACCGGCTGGAGTGCTCCGGCCGCCAGCGCTGCAGCCGATCCTGGCGCCCTGCCCACGCCCGCCCCCGTGGTGACGGCCGACAGCGGCCAGGGCCTGGCGCTGCCCACCACCCCCACCAACGGCGGCTGCCGCGACCCGCGCTACAGCGAGCTGTCGCGCTACTTCGAGCTGGAACCGGGCAGCGACTGCGGCACCTTCAGCTTCCGCGGCTACCGGCCCATGTCCGTGTCCGTGGTGACGGCCGACCATGTCAACCGGCAGCCCACCACGCCCGGCAAGGACCCTGCGCAGTCGCAGCCCTACAAGACCGAGGAAATGCGCGTGCAGCTGTCCGTGCGCACCAAGGTCGCCCAGGGCCTGCTGACCAGCAGCACCTCGGCGGGCAAGGACTCGCTGTGGGTCGGCTACACCCAGCAGTCGTACTGGCAGCTGTTCAGCCCGGCCATCTCGCGGCCCTTCCGCAACACGGACCACGAGCCCGAGATCTTCTACGTCTACCCCACCGATGCCCGGCTGCCCTTCGGCTGGCGCTGGCGCTACAGCGGCGTGGGCCTGGTGCACCAGTCCAACGGCCAGAGCGATCCGCTGTCGCGCAGCTGGAACCGCTGGTATCTGATGACCGGCTTCGAGCTGGACAACCGCTGGCAGCTGCACGCCAAGGCCTGGCAGCGCATCCGCGAAAGCGCCGAGCACGACGACAACCCGCGCATTCAGGACTACATCGGCCGGGGCGAGGTGAAACTGGGCTGGAACGTCAATGCACAGAACTATCTGGGCTTCACTGCGCGCGGCTCGCTGGGCCAGGGCCGCGGCTCGGGCCGCGTCGAATGGCTGCGCACCCTAGGCGAAGGATGGAACGGTGGCAAGAGCAATTTGCGCCTGCATGTCCAGCTTTTCAGCGGATACGGTGACAGCCTGATCGATTACAACTACAAGCGCACCGTGCTCAGCGTGGGCTTCAGCCTTCTGGACTTCTAGAAGACCGGCCCTCGCGGGGCACGCTTTGCCGCTTGCCCTTCGCGGGGAAGCCCCGTCCCGCTGGCTGCATTGCCAGCGGCCGGGGCCATGCGTCAGAATGCGCCGATGCCCCGGGCCTTTTCAGGCAGGCCCGGAACCCGCCCCAGAACGAACCGCGGAGGTCCGCCATGGATTTGCAATACCAGCTCAAGGCCGGCAGTTACTGCCTGTACGACATGCGCGAGACGCCCAGTGCCATCACGGGCGAGCGCCGCTGCCGGCTCAGGACCGAGCTGGTGGCCATTGCCTTCGACCTGGTCACGGGCCAGGTCCATGAGCATGGCTCGCCCACGCGCATCCATGCCTGGGCCCTGTGCACGCGCAGGCGGCTGCGCGCGGCCGGCGACTGGGACCAGGCCGACAGCATCGTCGTGGTCTCCGGGCCCCTGCCGGTGGATGAGATCAACAAATGCCTGGGCATACGCGGCTACTGCCGCCGCATGTTCCAGCGCCTGGCCAGTCTGCCGCACGGCAAGCTGCAACCCCACGCGCATGCGCACGCTCATGGTGCCTACGGAGCTTACGGCGCCCATGCAGGCCGGCACCAGTCCCATCAGGGCCAGCAACGGCGGGCCGCCTGAAAGCCCGCGCGCGCCCGGCCCCCCTCACTCGGGACCCAGGTCCTCTTCCCCTTCTTCATCGTGCGGCTCGGCATGCTTGACGATGGTCACGGGCAGCCGGCTGTTGCGTGCCACCTCGCGCGAGACCGAGCCGATCAGCACGCGCCGCAGGCCGCCCTGGCCCAGTGCGCCGATGATGATCTGCTCGCAGCCCGTGCTCTCGGCAATGTCGGCCAGCGCGGCGGCGGGCTCGCCCAGGCCGATCTCCACCTCGTAGGAAATGCCGGCCGCCCGCACCAGGGCCACGGCCGGCGCCACCAGGTGCATGCCGGCGTCCACGCTGGCGGCGGCGATCATGTCCGAGTCCTGCGTGGCCAGCTCGAACAGCGAGGCCTCCTGCTGCACATGGGCCAGCACGAAATGCGCCTGCAGGCCCTGGCGCACCAGGGAGATGGCGTGGTGCACGGCATCCAGCGAGGGCTCGGACCCATCGACGGCAATCATGATCTTCAGCATGCGGACCTCCTTATTTGTAGCTGGCGAATCGCAACCACCCCAGTGTAGACGCGGGCCGGCTATGCCAGACGGGCTCCGGGGACAGTCGCGGAGCGTCCGACACGCACATGCGGCCATCTGGGACAATGGAGGGCTATGCTGCAATTCGACCTGCTCAAGACCGATCCCTCCAGCCACGCGCGCCGCGGCCAGCTCACGCTCAACCACGGCGTGGTGCAGACACCCATCTTCATGCCCGTGGGCACCTATGGCACCGTCAAGGGCGTGATGCCGCGCAGCCTGCAGGAGATGGGCGCGCAGATCATCCTGGGCAACACCTTCCACCTGTGGATGCGCCCGGGGCTGGACATCATGCAGAGCTTCGGTGGCCTGCACGGCTTCGAGAAGTGGGACAAGCCCATCCTCACCGACTCGGGCGGATTCCAGGTCTGGAGCCTGGGCGCCATGCGCAAGATCACCGAGGAAGGCGTGCACTTCGCCAGCCCGGTCAACGGCGACAAGCTGTTCATGTCGCCCGAAGTCAGCATGCAGATCCAGACCGTGCTGAACTCGGACATCGTCATGCAGCTGGACGAATGCACGCCCTACGAGACCAACGGCCACAAGACCACCGAGGCCGAGGCACGCAAGAGCATGGAGATGAGCCGCCGCTGGGCCAAGCGCTCCAGCGACGAGTTCCAGCGCCTGGGCAACCCCAATGCGCTGTTCGGCATCGTGCAGGGCGGCATGTACGAGAACCTGCGCGAGGAATCGCTGCAGGCCCTGGTCGAGATGGACTTCCCCGGCTACGCCGTGGGCGGCGTCTCGGTGGGCGAGCCCAAGGACGAGATGCTGGCCATCATGGCCCACACGCCCCACCGCCTGCCGGCCCACAAGCCGCGCTACCTGATGGGCGTGGGCACGCCCGAGGACCTGGTGCAGGGCGTGGCCGACGGCGTGGACATGTTCGACTGCGTCATGCCCACGCGCAATGCGCGCAACGGCACCATCTTCACGCGCTATGGCGACCTGAAGATCCGCAATGCGCGCCACAAGACCGACCACCAGCCGCTGGACCCCAGCTGCACCTGCCATGCCTGCGCAGGCACCAGCGGCGTGAGCTGGGAGCAAGGCGGACGGGACGGTTTCTCGCGCGCCTACCTGCACCACCTGGACCGCTGCGGCGAGATGCTGGGCCCCATGCTCACCACCATCCACAACCTGCACTACTACCTGAACCTGATGCAGGAAGTGCGCAATGCGCTGGAGGCGGGCAACTTCACTGAAATGCGCGCACGCTTCAAGGCCGAGCGCGCCCGGGGCGTCTGACGCCCCCCAGCCGATTGCTCGAGTCGCTCAGATCGCTCAGGTCGCCAGGTCCTTGAGCGACCAGGACACGCCGGTCTCGAAGCCGGCGCGCATCTCGTCGGCCACGCGCTCCAGCTCGTCCAGAAACAGCCGCATTGCGGCTGCCTTGGTGTAGCCGATGCGCTGGTACAGGCAGCCGGGCAACTGCGCACCTGCGTCATGCAGGGGCCGCCAGAGCAGGCGGCCGGCCGCCACATCCTCGGCCACGTTGTCGGGCACCAGGAATCCCAGGGCCGTGCTGCCGGCCACCAGGCGCCGCACCATGGGCACGGAGCTGGTCTCCACCAGCGGCCGCTGCTGGTGCAGGGCCGCGCTGTCCATCTGCTCCAGCATGCTGCGCAACTCCATGCCCGGCGCCATCAGGATCAGCGGATAGTCCACGCAATCGCGCAGGCGCAGCAGGCGCGGCTCGGTGGCCAGCGGATGGCCGGGGGCCATCACCGCGCCCAGCGGCTGGGGCCAGGCGCGCACCTCCTGCACGCCCGGCGGCGGCGGGCGGCGCAGGCAATAGGCCACATCGATCTCGCCCTGCGCCACGCCGCGCAGCAATTCCTCGCCCGTGCCCGAACGCACGCTGAAGGTGATGCCCGGATAGCGCCCGTGCAGGCTGGCGATCACCAGGGGCAGCAGGTACTCGGCCGTGGCATGGGACACGCCCACGCGCACATGGCCCCGGCGCAGGGCGCGCAGGTCCTCCACCTGGGCCAGCGCGTTGTCGAAGTCACGCTGGCTGCGCCGCACGGCCGCCAGCATCAGCTCCCCGGCCGTTGTCAGCTGCATGCCGCGCGGCAGGCGGTCGAACAGCGGCACACCGACCTGGGCCTCCAGATTGAGGATTTGCTGGTTCACGGCGGCCGCCGTCAGGTGCAGCGTGACGGCGGCCTTGCGCACCGAGCCACGGCGCGCCACCTCGTCAAAACAGCGAAAGGCCTGGGAGATTGCGGGCATGGCGCGGAGTGTAAATTTTTATCTGACACCTCATCCAAAACAAACAGCTATTCCTGACGCTTGCGACTGCCTAGAGTGGCGCTCATTCCCGGCCTCCTTTGAAAGCAGCCCATGGCAAGCACCGTAGACCAAGTCACCCAGCGCCGCCGCGGCGTCGGACTCATCGCCCACGACCCCGCCCTCTCGGCCGGCGGCTACACCCTGATCGCGCCGCAGACGGCCGACGGCCATGTCTACCTGGTGGACATCGAAGGCCGCGTGGCCCATGAATGGAAGCTGCCCGTGCGCGCGGGCCGGCACGCCGTGATCCTGCCCAACGGCAACCTGGGCTACAACGGCAACCACCCCCGCTCGCCTGACCGCTATGCGCCGTGGTCCATGTGGCATGGCGGCGATTTCTACGAGGTCACGCCGCAGGGCGAGATCGTCTGGCGCCACGAGGACCCGGACCACCACCATGACGCGCAATGGCTGCCCAACGGCCATCTGCTCTATGCCGCCTGCGCGCCCGTGCCTGCGGGCTTTGCCGAGCGCGTGCCCGGCGGCACCGCGCATGGGCCCGGCGAGGTGATGTACGGCGACGTGATCCGCGAGGTGGACCGCAGCGGCCGCCTGGTCTGGGAATGGAAGGCCTGGGAGCACCTGGCGCCCGGGGACTTCCCCATCCACCCGGGCTTTGGCCGCTACCACTGGCCGCTGGTCAACGGGCTGGGCGTGAGGGCCGACGGCAGCGTGCTCATGAGCCTGCGCACCACCTCCGGCATCATCGCCGTGGACAAGGCCAGCGGCGCGGTGAAGCTGCACATTCCGCCCTCGGTGGTCTCGCACCAGCATGCGCCCGTGGCGCTGGCCAACGGCCACATCCTGGCCTTCGACAACGGCAACTTCCGCGAAGGCGCCCACGTGGCCTTCTCGCGCGTTGTGGAGATCGATCCTGCCGACCACCGCGTGGTCTGGAGCTACCAGGACGAGATGGTCAACGCCTTCTACACCGCCTTCATGGGCAATGCCCAGCGCCTGTGGAACGGCAACACCCACATCACCGAATCGGCCACGGGCCGGCTCTTCGAGGTCACGCCTGCGGGGGAGGTGGTCTGGGAATACATCCTGCCCTGGTTCGCCGAGTACCCCGATGCCGCAGCGCGCCGCACCGGCCCCGGACGGCTCAACAGCGTGTTCCAGACCTGGCGCTACCACGCGGACCAGTTGCCCTGGCTGGGTGCCGCCGGGAGGCTGTCATGAGCCTCAACCGCAGGCAATTGGCGGCCTGGATGCTGGGCGCGCCCTGGCTGTCACCGGCAGCCCGTGCGTCCACGGCTGGGGCCGACGCCTGGCCCAGCCAGCCGCTGACCGTGGTCGTACCCTTTTCGCCGGGCGGCAGCGTGGACGTGGCCGCGCGCCTGGTCATGCCACGCCTGGCGGAGCGGCTGCGCCAGCCCGTGGTCATAGAAAACACCGTGGGCGCCTCGGGCACCATCGCCACCCAACGGGTGATCAAGGCCAGGCCGGACGGTCATACCGCGCTGTTCGGCGTGGCCAGTTGCGTGCTCATTGCGCCGCTGGTGTCGCCAGAGCGCTTCCGGTATGACGGCCTCAGGGAACTGCTGCCCGTGGCGCCCGTGGCCTCTTCGGCCTTCGTGCTGGCAGGCCGCCCCGACCTGCCGGCCACCACGGCGGCCGAGCTCGTGCAGCTGTCGCGCCAGCAGCCGGGCCGGCTGACCGTGGGCACCGATGGCGTGGGCACCAGCCTGCACCTGACCGCAGAAATGCTCCAGCAACAGGCCGGCCTGTCTTGGACGCATGTGCCCTACAAATCCGGCCCGCAGGCGCTGACCGAGCTGGCGGGCGGGCAGATCGACCTGGCCGTGCTGCCCGTGGCCCTGGTCCAGTCCTTCGTGCGCGAGGGCAAGCTGCGCGGCCTGGGCGTGACCTCGCGCCAGCGCGCCGCCACCTTGCCGCAGACTCCCAGCGTGCAGGAAACACCGGTCTGGCAGTCCTTTGATGTCGAGGCCTGGCAGGGCCTGCTGCTGCCGGCCCGCACCGACGCCCGCATTGCCGAGCGCCTGGCCCGCGAGACCGCCGCCGTGCTGGCCGAGCCGGATCTGGTGCGCAAGCTCGCCGAGGCCGGCTTCAAGCCCATGGCCATGGAGCAAGCCCAGTTCATTGCCCACCTGGAGCGGGAGAGAAAGCTGCTGGAGGCCACGGTGCAGGCCGCCCGCATCCACGGAGCGGGCTGATGCAGCCGCGGTAGCCTCGGTGCGGCCGGCCAAGCCCTACTGCATGGCGCCGGGCGCGGCAAACGAGAAGCTGGCCATCTGCACCAGGGCCCGGCCCCGGGTCAACAGGTAGGAATGCGCAGGGGACTGCGCGCGTGGCTGCAGCCTGAAGAAGGATTTGCCGCCACAGCACTGGCCCACCATCTCGAACTCCGCGCCCTCCAGCCGGCAGCCCACCTGCAGGCCGGGCGCAGGCTCATGGGTGATGGCGGACAGCTGCGACAGGCGCAGCAGCGCATCGGGCTCGGGCAGCACGGTGCGTTGGGCACTGCCATCGGCATGCTCCACATGCACGGACCGGCCCGCCAGCGCATTGCGCGGATAGACGATCTCCAGCCCCGCGCATCCACCGCGCAGGCCGCGCTGCAGGCCTCCCTCCATGCCATCCAGGGCGCGCGCCCAGGCTGTGAAGCCCAGCCCGCGCGCCGACCCCGCGATGCGCACGCGCCATGCCAGGCGCAGGGCACCACAGTCCACCGCGGTTTCGTAGAGGACCTCGAAGCGGTCGTCTTTCTCGCGCAGACTCAGTTCGCCGCTGCCATGCACGCAGCGGTCCCCTTGTTCATCACGCACCGCAAAGGCCACGGAGCGCAGGATCTCCAGGCTGCCGTAGCGGACGCTGCGCAGGCAGCCATCGGCCAGTTCAGCACTGAGCGGCCCGGCCTGCAGCTGGCGGGGCCTGGACGACAAATGCCCTTCCCAGCCCGCAATGTCTACGGCCATGTTCCCGGCGATGTTGCCGGCGGTTTCAGCGATCCATTGATTCATATGCACATCCCAGCCCGTCCTGGACAGGGTGCCGATGCTATGGACGATCCGTGCGAATGAATAACGATGTTTTCTGGCACTCGTCGTGAGCTGCACTCACAAGCCACACGCCACAAGCAGTCAGGCAGGCGTTGCGCTGGGGGCCGGCCGGGCCTGCTGCGGCTCCAGCACGGTGCAGTTGCGGCCCTGGGCCTTGCCACGGTAAAGCGCCGCATCGGCACGCGCAATGGTCGCCTCCACCGACTCGCCCGCGCGGTACTGCGCGGCGCCCAGCGTGCAGGTGACGCGGGCGCCCTCGCCCAGGGTCTGCGTCCACGGGGCTTCGGCAATGCGCAGGCGCAGGCGCTCCAGCAGTTCGCCGGCCTGGGCCAGGTCGGTGTCGGGCAGCACCAGCAGGAACTCCTCACCGCCATAGCGACCCACGCCATCGGCACTGCGCAACTGCGACTTCAGCAGCGTTCCGAAGGCGCGCAGCACGCGGTCGCCGCCCTCATGGCCAAAGCTGTCGTTGATGCGCTTGAAGTGGTCTATGTCCAGCAGCGCCACGCACAGCACCGTGCCACGGTCGTGGGCGGCGGTGCGCACCTCGTGCAGCCGCTCGATCACGCCCCGGCGGTTGCTGACACCGGTCAGGTCGTCATGGCGCAGCAGGGCCTCGATCTGCGCCAGCGCCGTGGCCAGCTTGTCATTGGCGATGCCCAGCCGGTACTGCATGCTGCGAAAGAAGGTGGCCTGCACGCTGCAGCGCACCACGGCACCGAGCACCACGCCGAAGGCCAGCAACTGGCCTGCAGCCGTGTCCGTGGTCATGCGCATCAGCGGCCCCCGCCAGAGAATGATGGCCGCCACGGCGATGAGCGTGCCTATCCAGGTCAGCCAGAAGCTGGTGCGGCTGCGCGCCAGGAAACCGTCGGCGCTGAAGGCGATCAGCATCACCATGGACTGGAACGCCAGCGCAGGGGCGGCCATGACCATGCCCAGCACGCCGATGATGGACACCAGCTGGTGCGTGAGGAACATGCCGGGATCGCGCAGCCTGTGGCACCAGTCGCTGGCATAGGCCCAGGTGATGAAGCCCATGCCCGCCGCCACCCACAGGCCATAGCCCAGCACCACGGCCCAGGGCGCATAGCCGGCCCAGGCATGGCCCAGAAACAGCAGCAGTGCATAGATATGGCTGACCAGCACGGAGATGTGCAGTTGCCAGGTGCGGCGCTTCCAGCGCTCCAGGTGCAGCGCCTCGTCCACCAACGGCGACGCCGGCTTCGGCCCCCACAGGAGACGGTCCGGGAAATTCCGAGAAATGGAGGAAAGCACGGGCATGCGAAGAAGCGCGGCGGGCCGGCGGCCCTCATGGGCGCCCATTGTGACCGCATCCGGGAAATCCCGGGGATTGCATCCTTCTCGCCTAGGAGGTACGTGGCGGCCGCACGTCCTCGGCCACCACGATCTGGTTGCGCCCGCAGGCGCGGCCATGCGCGAGGGCCGCTTCGGCACGCTGCACCAGCCGCTCCGAGGTTTCGCCCGCCTGGAACTCCGCCACGGCCAGGGTCAGGGTCAGCGGGTCCTTGTCGGGGTCGGGGATGGGCTTTTCGCTCCAGTGCTGCTGGCGCACGCCCTCGCGCACGCGCTGCAGCGCCCAGACGGCCTGGACGGAGGCGGTATCCGGCATCACCAGCATGAAGGTGTCATCGCGGTAGCGGCCTATGCCGTCCACCGTGCGCAGGTGGGTGACCAGCAGGCCGCTGAGCATGAGCAGCACCCGCTCCTGCAACGATGGTCCCTTGTGCGGCGGGTGCACGCCCGCACGCTCCACCCAGGGGTCCAGCTCCAGCAGCACCACGCAAAACGGTTCAGGCTTGCGCGCATGGCGTTCGCGCAGGCCATCGACGGCATCCATCAATCGCGAGTAGTTGGCCACGCCGGTCAGCGTGTCGCGCCCCGTGGGCAATTGCAGCGAGCCCACGCGGGTCTGCAGCTGCTGCACATCGTCGGCCAGTTGGCCGCAGTAGCTGGACAGCTGCGCCAGTTCCTCGGTGTACTGGCGCTGCATGCGGCTCAGTGCCTGCCACAGGGCCAGCGCATGCACGGCCAGCGGCAGCAGCACGCTGGCCAGCCACAGAATGCGCACGGCGACCGAGCCCGGTGCCATCTGCGGCATGGGCCTGGCCACCACCACGGCGCAGAGCATGGCCAGCATGGCGCACAGCAGCACGATCTGGCCTGCGGGCAGGTGCAGCGCCTGCTCGCGCTCGCCATCCCAGGGCAGCCAGGCGATGGCGGCCAGCCACAGCAGGGCAGAGGCCCAGGCCAGCGATGGCTGCCAGGCCGCCAGCAGCAAGGCCATCGTGGCCTGTATCCAGCCGTGGCCGCGCAGCGTCCGGGTCAGCGGCAGGCCGGCAGCATGGCAGCGCCAGACCCAGGCCATGCCGGCCAGGGCCGACAGCGCGGCGTAGGCCGCCCAGGCTTTCCATGAAGAAGGGCCGGCCAGCACATGGCCGGCCAGCAGGGCAGCCCCCACGGCCCAGGCCGCCAGGGGAAGAAGATGGGCGGACGCGCCGGCCGGTGGGTGGGCGGGCTGCGCTGGCGTGTGTTGTGGGGGATACGGCAGCTGGCGTGACATGGCATCCTCGCTGAAGACATCTGCGCCCCGGCCGAGCGCGCAAGCCATGGTGTACCACAACCCCGCGCAGCTTCAAGGGTCTTGCCGGCTCCGGCCGACACCGCCAAAGCCGTCGCCAGGGCCGCTTCAGGCGGGGGTCAGGCGGACTCAGCCAGACTCAACCCGGTGCCGGCCCGGCCTCCTGCACGGGAGGCATGGGAGCCACGGCAGGCGCAGCAGACGTGGAAGGCAGCACAGCTCCCGGCTTTCTGCGGTTGCCATCGGCCTGGGTGCCGCAGCTGTGGCAAAAGTGCACAAAGGCGCTCTTGCGGGTATTGCAACTGCCGCAACGGTCGAACAGGCCTATGCCGCAGTGGGGGCAGAAATCGATGGCGCCGTCCTTCAGGTCCACGGGGCGCTCGCAGCCCGGGCATACGCCCTTGGCCAGGCGGGCCAGAGCCACGTCGTAGCCCAGTTCCTGGCGCCGCTGAGTCTCAGGCAGTGACTCCTGCTGTTTTTGCCGCTCCAGGTAGCGGTTCAGGCCCAGAATGGCCGCGCGCCCCAGCAGCACCGTCACCACGATGCCGACCACATAGCGCACGTAGCCGCCGTAGTCGGGCAGGTAGGGCACGAGTTCGACGAAGAAGGCGAACAGCGCAAAGAAGATGAAGCCCCAGACAAAGGGCCACCAGGTGCTCTTGCGTTGTTTGGCGAACAGCCAGCCGGCCACCAGCAGCAGGGGCAGGGTCAGCGCCAGACGGTAGAGGAAGACGCGCAGCTCGATGGCGCGCATCTCCTTGCGCCAGGCCTCCATGGCACCGTCGCGCAGACCGTCCCATTGGCGGTTGGCCGCGTCCAGGCGCTGGCGTGCCTGCAGGCTGGCGTCCTGCAGCCGCTCCACGGAGGCGCGTGCGGTGTTCTCTTCCTGCTTGATGGCATCCAGCGCCTGGGTGCGCGACAGCAGCTCGCTGTCCTGCTCGGGCCGGGCCGTGGCGCGGCGCGTGGCCACCCAGTTGTCGAAGGTCTCGCGCGCCGAGCGGTAGCGCGCCTGCGTGGCCTGGTACTTGAGGCGCGCGTTCTGCAGCGCCGTCTCCGCCTTGTCGTGGTCGGCATCGGCGGCCTTGATCTCGGCCTTGACGGGCTCGGCCGCAGCGGACGCGATGAAGTCCTCCACCGTGCGCGGCGACTCGACCTGGGGCAGGTCGCCCACTACCAGGCCGCCCAGGCCGATGAGGAAGGACGCGAACACCACCGCCACCAGCCACAGGCCTCGGCGGAACCATTTCTCGGGCAGACGCAGGGCCTTGCTCATGGGGAAACTCCTGTTTCAGTGTCCTGCGGCCGGGGAAGACCGCAGGCGGAGGAAAAGCCGGTCCGGCTCAGGGCAGCACGCGCACCGGACCCGCCAGCTGGCTGCGCTGCAGCCACTGCGTCACCGATTCCACGGTCACGGTTTCTATGCGGCTGGCATAACGCTTGTCGTTGGGATGGTCGTCGAAGGCGATGTTGGCAGCCGTCACGCGCCCGCCCAGCCGCGACAGCGCACGAATCACCAGCACGCCAGGCTCGTAGCCCTTGAACTGCAGCCAGGCCTGGGCCTGCTCGCGCCGCTGCACCGTGGCCGGCTCCATGGCGGCGGCCAGGGTTTCGGTGGCCCACTGGTTGGACTGCTGGTAGCGCTGGCCCCAGGCATAGCTGACCATGCTGTAGGGCTCGTGCTGCAGGCGCAGCACGGTCTGGGGCTGGGTCAGAAAGGTCCACAGCGCCTGCTGCACGGCGGGCGTGGGCACCTGAACGCCGGCCTCGTAGCGCCACAGGTCGTCCAGAAAGAACTCGCCCAGGCCCTGGCGGTAGACATGGCCGCCGGCCGTGCCGCATTCGTTGAGCTTGTGCGCCACGCGCCAGGGGCCTTCGGGGGTCCTGTAGGCCCAGCCGTAGTGGGAATAGTGCAGGTCGTACTTGCTCAGGTCCTGGCCCACGCGCGCCAGCAGCACGACGCGAGTGCCGTTCTTCGCATATTCGGCATCCAGCGCCTGGGATGTGCGCTGGGCCAGGTCCAGGCCCTTTTGCAGGGATTGGGGGGTGAGGGGCTTGTCCTCGCAGCTGCGCCCTGCATGGGCCGTGCCCAGCGCGGCGGCCAGCAGCAGCACCAGGCAGGCGGCACGGGCCACCGGGGAAAGGGAGAGAGACGGTTTCATGGCGGGCATCACAGGCGTTCGTTGTGCAGCAGGGCCTTGCCCATCTCGTTGGGAATGAAGGCCAGCACCTTGCCGGCCGCCGAGATGACAACGCCTGCGCCAATCACGCTGCAGGTCAGCACCGTGCCCACGGCATAGGCCGAGGCGGAGGCGCCCCGCCCCACCACTTCCACGCTGGCCTGGGCGCCATCGGAGGCACGCTCGAGCAGATAGACCGTGCCCGTGGCCGAGGCCTGCACCGCCTTCACGGTCAGCACCGCGCCGCCCACCGAGAGCGCGGCCGGCAAGGCCACCACGGCGCCAGCGGCCGTCGAAGCCACCGAAGCCGTACCCACGACGGAGGCCACGGGCAGCATGGACAGCGCCACGGAGGCCTCGCTTTGCGCATGGGCAGGCGCCATGGCCAGGGCTGCGCACAGCGCACCAGCGGCCAGCAGGGCACGCGGCAGGCGCGCGAAAACGGATTGGTTGACCATCATTGCTTGGACTCCTGGAAATACGGGGAAGGGGTGGACATCACTCGGCGTCGACCGGTTGCGCGGCCTCGCGGCGGCCATGCATGCGGGCCTGCGCCAGGTCGGCCTCGTGGCGGTCACGCAGCATCTTGGCCAGCGTGAAGGCGGTGGTGATGAGATAGAGCCAGCTCACGCCCAGGAAGGCCTTGTAGGTCACGTTGATGTCCATGCTCACCAGCCCCCAGCCGGTCAGCGCCATGGACACGGCAAAGCCGCCCCAGACCACCAGCTTCCACATGGGCGTGTCGCCTGCGCCGCTGCGGCCGCCCTCGTTGTCCCGCACGAACTTGGCCAGCACGAAGGCGGCCGAGAGGCAGAACACATAGCCCATCACCATGAAGGCCTGCTCCAGCTGCTCGCCGGGCAGCCATGCCAGGCCGATGGCGCACAGCGAGACCGCAATGCCGAACGACACCCACACCTGCAGTTGCCAGGCCCGGGTATCACGCTGAACGACGATGGGAGAAGAGGACATTTGCCGAGGCGCCCCTCAAGGGCATTGGTTGAACACGGGACGCATGGTGCCCAGACGTAACTTGCGTGTCTGCATTCAACCGTAACAGTGGCCAGACACAGGCCATCGAGTATCTTCAAACGGTACTTTTCAAGTTTTTGACTGTTGTTTACACCCCAAAAAGTTCCTGCATGTGACACCAGCACACAGGACATCGGGCACGGCACCTGGGCGACAGGAACCCTGCGGCGCGCCACAGACAATGCGCCCACCCCGGCTGCAGTGCAGCGGGCAATCGCACGTTCGCCACGCTGATTGATGGAGATCTCCCATGACCAAACCCTTTGACCTCGTCGTCCACGGCGCCACCGGCTTCACGGGCCGGCTGGTGGTGGAGTACCTGCTCAGGCGCTACCCCGCAGGCAGCGGCCTGCGCTGGGCCATGGGCGGGCGCAATGCCGCCAAGCTCGCGGCCGTGCGCGACGAGCTGGGCGCGCCCGCCGATACCCCGCTGGTGGTGACCGACACCGGCAATCCCGCAAGCCTGCAGGCGCTGATGGAGCAGACCCGCCTGGTGCTGACCACGGTCGGCCCCTACCAGCTCTACGGCAACGAACTCGTGGCCGCCTGCGCCAGCGCCGGCGTGGACTATGTGGACCTGTGCGGCGAGCCAGCGTGGATGCGCCAGATGATCGATGCCCACGAGGCCGCAGCCCGGGCCAGCGGCGCGCGCATCGTGTTCTCCTGCGGCTTCGATTCCATTCCCTTCGACCTGGGCGTGTTCATGCTGCAGCGAGAGATGCAGGCCCGCTTCGGCCAGCCCGCCCAGCGCGTGCGGGGCCGGGTGCGCAAGATGAAGGGCACGTTCTCGGGCGGCACGGCAGCCAGCCTCAAGGCCACCATGGCGGCGGCCGCCGCCCAGCCGGGCGTGCTGGAGCTGCTGCGCAATCCGTTCTCGCTCACGCCGGGCTTCGAGGGCCCGCGCCAACCGTCCGGCAGCAAGCCCATGGTGGACGAGGTGCTGGGCCTGTGGGTGGCACCCTTCGTGATGGCGGCCATCAACACGCGCAACGTGCACCGCTCCAACTTTCTGCTGGGCCATGCCTATGGCGCCGACTTTGTCTACGACGAGATGATGGTCACAGGCGCGGGCGAAAAGGGCGAGGCCCTGGCCAACGCCGTGGCAGCCGACAAGTCGCTGGGCGCGGACGACGGCCCCAAGCCTGGCGAGGGGCCATCGCGCGAAGAGCGCGAATCGGGCTTCTACGACGTGCTGTTCATCGGCACCGACACGGCCGGCCACAGCCTGCGCGTGGGCGTCAAGGGCGACCGCGATCCGGGCTACGGCTCCACGTCCAAGATGATCACCGAGGCAGCCGTCTGCCTGCTGCAGGACGCTCCGGACACGCCCGGCGGCATCTGGACCACGGCGCCCGCCATGGGCAACGCGCTCATCGCCAGGCTCAAGGCCAATGCCGGCCTGAGCTTCACGGTAGAGGAACAGAACCCCTCTTAAGCCGCCAGCAGCCGCTGCACGCGCTCGCGCAGCAGCGCGGGCTGCACCTCGGCCTGGGCCATGGGCTGGCCCACGTTCAGGCCCACGCGGTTGAACAGGCCACGGCGGAAGGGCCGGACCATGGCGCCGCCCTGCTCGATGCGGCTGAAGTACGAGCCCCAGAGATTGGTCAGCGCCATGGGGACCACGGGCACCTGCAGGCCATCGGCCTGGGCGCGCTCGACGATCTTCATGATGCCGCCACGGAACTCCTGCAGCTGCCCGTCGCGCGTGATGCCGCCCTCGGGGAAGATGGCCAGCAGATCACCCTCGCGCAGCACCTGGGCGGCGCGCTCGAAGGCTGCCTCGTAGGTGGCGGGATCTTCCTTCTGGGGCGCGACGGGAATGGCCTTGGCCAGGCGGAACAGCCAGCCCAGCAGGGGCACGCGGAAGATGCGGTGGTCCATCAGAAAGTAGATGGGCCGGGGGCTGGCGGCCATGAGCAGCACGGCATCGACAAAGCTCACATGGTTGCAGGCCAGGATGGCCGCGCCGGTGGCCGGAATGTGCTCGTCGCCCTGCACCTTGAAGCGGTACACGAAGCGCGAGACCACCCAGGCCACGAAGCGCAGCAGGTACTCGGGCACCAGCAAAAAGATGTAGGCCGCCACCACGGCATTGGCAATGCCCGTGATCAGGAACACCTGGGGAATGCTGAAGCCCGCCGCCAGCAGCGCGCCGGCCAGCACGCTGGAGGCGATCATGAACAGCGCGTTGAGGATGTTGTTGGCCGCGATGATCCGCGCGCGGTGCGTGGGCTGGCTGCGCATCTGGATCAGCGCGTACATGGGCACGCTGTAGATGCCGGCCGACAGGGCCAGCATGCCCAGGTCGGCCATCACACGCCAGTGCGCGGGCTGGGCAAAAAAGGCACCCACGCCCATCAGCTCGGAGGCAGGCAGCGCGCGCGAGGCAAAGAACAGGTCCACGGCGAACACGCTCATGCCGATGGCGCCCAGCGGCACCAGGCCGATCTCCACATGGCGGCGGCTGAACACCTCGCACAGCAGCGAGCCCGTACCAATGCCCACGGAAAACACCACCAGCAGCAGCGAGGCCACATGCTCGTCGCCATGCAGCACCTCCTTGGCAAAGCTGGGGAACTGGGCCAGGAACACGGCGCCGAAGAACCACATCCAGCTGATGCCCAGCAGCGAGCGGAACACGGCGGGCTGCTCGCGGGCCAGTTGCAGGTTGCGCCAGGTTTCGGTGAAGGGGTTCCAGTTGATGACCAGGTGCGGGTCGGTGGCCGGCGCATTGGGGATGAACTGCGCAAAGATCCGCCCGATCACCGCCAGCGCCAGGCAGGCCACGGCCACCTGCATATGCCCCACCTCGGGCACGGCCACCAGCAGGCCGCCTGCCACGTTGCCCAGCAGGATGGCCACGAAGGTGCCCATCTCCACCATGCCGTTGCCCCCCGTCAGCTCGCGCTCGCTGAGCACCTGGGGCAGGTAGGCAAATTTCACGGGGCCGAACAGCGTGGAGTGCAGGCCCATCAGGAAGACGCAGCCCAGCAGCAGCGGCACATTGGCCTGGATGAAGCCCCAGGCGGCCAGCGCCATGATGGCGATTTCCAGGTTCTTGACCAGGCGGAACATGCGGGTCTTGTCCCACTTGTCCGTCAGCTGGCCCGAGGTGGCCGAGAACAGCAGGAACGGCAGGATGAACAGCGCCCCGATCACCAGCCCCGCCATGGCCGAAGGCAGCCAGGAGACGCTGAGCTGGTAGGTCACCATCACGGTGAGCGCGAACTTGAACAGGTTGTCGTTGGCCGCCCCGGAGAACTGCGTCCAGAAGAACGGCGCAAAGCGCCGCTGGCCCAGCAGGGCGAACTGGTTGGGGTGCTCGTGCGCGGCCGATGGCACGGCGCCGGCCGTTGCGGTGGGGGCAGACGGGCTGCCGGTCTCTTGCTGGAACATCTTGTCTTCCCTCAACGGTTGGTGGCGCCGCCGTGGCCGCACGCATCGGCGCACATTGTGCCCGTACTGGTCATGCGCGCCGTGCCGGCCGCACGCAGCGCGGCGATCACGGGCAGGGCGGCGGCGGCCGCCACCACATGCTTGAGGCTGTGGCCGGACACCAGCCCGGCCGTGGCCTCGAAGACGGCCGCATCACCCCACTCCAGCAGCTTGGCCGCGCCATACCAGGCAATCACCACGCCCAGGCGCAGCGCCAGCGCGCCATGGCGCGGCGCCACGCAGGCCAGGCCCAGCACCGCCAGCATGCCGCCGCCCTGCACCAGCGCCCAGGGAAGCAGGTTGCCGCCGTGCAGCCAGACCAGCACCGAGGCCACGGCGGCGACCAGCATGGCCACTGCGGCGCGCACGGCCACGCGGTCGGCAATGCGCGATTGCAGTGCCAGCCCCAGCATGCCGGCAAAGGCCATGGACATGCCCAGCCGGTCGCCGGCCAGGGTGGCATCGTGGGGTGCCCAGTGGTAGACGGACGAACCTATGGCCGAACACGCCAGCCCCGTGAAGAACAGCGCGGCCAGCCAGCGCAGGGCCGGCGCCAGCGCCTGGCTACGCCGGTCCAGCAGCAGGTGCGCGCCCGCCACGGCGGCCCAGGCAAAGCCCAGGTTGCTGAGCACATCCAGCGCATGGGGCAGCGCCCCCCAGGCGCGCTGGTCGGCAAATGCGTGAAAGTCCTGCGGCTGCGGCACGGCGGGGCCAAGGCAGGCGGCCAGCAGCAGCAGGGCAGCACCCCAGTACAGCGCGCGCAGGGCGGCGGCCGGTGAAATCGATACGGATGGCATGTGTTGCTCCTCGTGGAAAGTGGGGCGGAGTGTGGCGAGCCGTCGGCCCTTCCAGCATCGTTTTTCTGCACCCGCCGCGCAAACCAGCACCTCGGGTATCGATAATCGCTACCCATGAGCACCACTGCCGACCTCGTCATCGCCCTCAAGAAGGAACTCAAGGCCGCCCAGATGACCTATGCCGACCTGGCGCGCGCCCTGGGCATGGCCGAGTCCAGCGTCAAGCGCATGCTGGCCAAGGGCGACATGCCGCTGTCGCGCATCGATGCCATCTGCCGCGCGCTGAGCCTGGACTTCGCCGACCTGGCGCGCCGCGTGGCCGACAGCCAGCCACTGCTGCAGGAGATGACGCCCGAGCAGGAGAACGCCGTGGTCGCCGACCGCAAGCTGCTGCTGATGGCCATCTGCGTGCTCAGCCAGTGGACGCTGGAGCAGATCGTGGCCACCTACCGCATGACCGAGGCCGAAGGCATCCGCTACCTGGCCCAGCTGGACCGCATCGGCATCATCGAGCTGCGCCCCGGCAACCGCTACCGGCTGCGCCTGGCCAAGACCTTCCGCTGGCGCGCACGCGGGCCGGTGATGGAGTACTTCCGCGAGAACGCCGTGCTCGACTATTTCGGCGGCGGCTTCGACCAGCCAGGCGAAGGCATGCTGATGGTGCACGGCTCCATCGGCCGGCATCTGGCGCCCAGCTTCGTGGAACGCATACAGCGGCTGGCCCATGACTTTTCCCAGCAGCACCTGCAGGACCAGCGCCTGCCGCCGGGCCAGCGCGAGGGCTACACCCTGGTGCTGGCCATGCGCAGCTGGGAATTCACGGCGTTCACGGCGCTTCGGAGAGGCACTGTCTGACGGCGGCTGCAGGACGGCAGCCTGCGCTGCAGCGCCTGGCAACAAGGCTTCACCAAGGCGATACACAAGATTGCAAGACTTCGCGGCGCGGCAACCCGGGATTGACGATGGACCTGCACCATGCAGTCATGGATTCCTTTCACCAGGACTCCAGCCCGATGAACCAAGGACAAGGAGCCGCCATGATTTCCCTTCGCACACCGCTGATCGCCGCCACCCTGGCCCTGGCCGGATGGGCCGGCACCGCGCAGGCCCAGGCCAACGTGACCTATGCGGCGCCGGGCGCCGCCATCTCGGTCCAGTTCGGCGCGCCGCCTCCCGTGCGCTACGAGGCGGTTCCTGCACCGCGCCGCGGCTACGTCTGGGCACCCGGCTACTGGCGCCCGCAGGGCCACCGCCATGCCTGGGTGGCCGGCCACTGGGTCAAGGCGCGTCCCGGCTATGTGTACCGTCAGCCCGCGTGGTCGCAGCAGGGCGGCCGCTGGGGCTACGCACCCGGCCGCTGGGACCGTGACCGCGACGGCGTGCCGGACCGCCATGACCGCCGCCCCAACAACCCCTACCGCCATTGATGGACGCTTGCGCCCGGCATGAAGCCCGCCCCATCGGCGGGCTTTTTGCTGGCAGCCCCGGGCATGCCCACACTGGCTTCATACCAACATATGCATATAAAAGTGGCTCATTAAGTTCTCAGGAAAATATGGGAATTGATTCACCGGATTTCCCTGCACACCATGCGCCCCTCGTTTTTCCGCTCCTGGATTCCCGCCGCCGCCGCGGCCCTGGCCGTCTTCGGCTCCACCGCAGCGGTGGCAGCCGATTCGGCGGCTTCGTGGCCGCACCAGCCCGTGACCATGATCCTGGGCTTCCCGGCAGGCTCGGGCGTGGACGTGATCGCGCGCGGCGTGCAGGAGCCGCTGTCCCAGCGCCTGGGCCAGCCGCTCATCATTGACTACAAGTCGGGAGCGGCCGGCAACATCGCCAGTGAGATCGTGGCGCGCGCCAAGCCGGACGGCTACACGCTGGCCTTCGGCACGGCCGCCACGCACGGAAGCAATGCCGCGCTTTACAAGAAGCTGCCGTTTGACGTGGAAACCGACTTCGTGCCGGTGGCGCCGCTGATCGATGTGTCCAACGTGCTGACCATCAATCCCAACGTGATCAACGTCAAGAACCTCAAGGAGTTCGTGGACGAGATCAAGGCCAACCCCGGCAAGTACAACTACGCCTCCACGGGCAACGGCGCGGGCACGCACATGGCCTTTGCCGAGTTCAATGCGCGCCTGGGCCTGAACATGGTCCATGTGCCCTACAAGGGCGGCCCCGAGGCCATCACCTCGGTGCTGCGCGGCGAGACCTGCTGCATCATGAACCAGGTCCAGACCGTGCTGCCCCACTACAAGAGCGGCAAGGTGCGCCTGCTGGGCGTGACCACGGCCAAGCCCGTGGAAGTCATCAAGGAAGTGCCCACCATCGCCTCCAGCGGCCTGACGGGCACCAAGGGTTTCGACAGCTCGATCTGGTTCGGCATCTTCGCACCCAAGGGCACGGACCCGGCCATCGTGGCCAAGCTCAGCCAGGCCGTGCGCGAGGTGCTGGAGCTGCCCGAGGTGCGTGCGCGCTTCGAGTCCCAGGGCAATGCCATCCGCATCGAGACGCCCGAGCAGTTCAAGAAAACCGTGCACAACGACCGCCTGAAGTGGGCACAGGTGGTCAAAGACGCGAAAATCAGCATCGATTGATGCCGCGCGCGCCCGCAGGCCCTGCCCCGCTGGCGCGCCTTTCCTCGTGAGTTCCTGGTGAGTCTATGTCCCTGACCGAACCGGCAGCCGCGGCCCCTGCGGGCCTGGCTGCCCTTGAAGAACGCCTGCGCGACGACCTCGTCGCCCTGGGCTGGCCTGCCAAGGCCTGGATTCCTCCCTCCACCCGCAACGGCCAGCCCGTGCACGATGTCCTGGTCATCGGCGCCGGCCAGGCCGGCCTGGCCCTGTCGGCCGCGCTGTCCCAGCTGGGCATCGCGGCCGTTTTGCTGGACAAGGCCCCGCTGGACTTCGAAGGCCCCTGGGCCACGACGGCGCGCATGGAAACCCTGCGCTCGCCCAAGGAGCTGACCGGCCCCGCGCTGGGCCTGCCCTCGCTGACCTTTCGCGCCTGGTTCATCGCCCAATGGGGCCGCGAAGCCTGGGCCGCGCTGGACAAGATCCCGCGCCTGCAGTGGATGGACTACCTGCGCTGGTACCGCCGCGTGATGCGCTGCGACGTGCGCAACGGCCACCAGGTCACCGCCATCCGCCCGCAGGCCGACGGCACGGTCGAGGTCGATGTGACGGCCGATGGCGCCTCGCGCACCTGGCTGGCACGCCGCGTGGTGCTGGCCACGGGCCGCGACGGCCTGGGCGGCCCGCAGATCCCCGCCTTCATGCAGGGCGTGGACCGCAGCCGCTGGGCGCATTCCTCCGACGTGCTCGACTACCGCCGCCTGGCCGGCCTGCACGTGGGCGTGGTGGGCGCGGGCTCGTCGGCCATGGACAGCGCGGCCACCGCGCTGGAGAACGGCGCCGCCAGCGTGGACCTGCTGGTGCGCCGCAGCGACCTGCCGCGCATCAACAAATCCAAGGGCTCGGGCACGCCCGGCCTCACGCACGGCCAGTTCCTGCTGCCCGACGCCTGGAAATGGCGCATACGCCACTACATCAACGTGCAGCAGGTGCCACCTCCGCACGGCAGCACGCTGCGCGTCTCGCGCCATGCCAACGCCCACTTCAACCTGGGCTGCGCCGTGCAGAAGGTGGAGCAGGACGGAGACCGGCTGCGCGTGGACACGCCGCGCGGCGTGTTCGTGCTGGACTTCCTGATCGTCTCCACCGGCTTTGCCATCGACTGGCGCCAGCGCCCCGAGTTCGCCGACCTGGCGCCCCATGTGCGCATCTGGAGCGACCGCTTCGTGCCCGAGGCGGGTGCCGAGGACCAGGAACTGTCGGACTCGCCCGACCTGGGCCCGCTGTTCGAGTTCCAGGAAAAGACGCCCGGCGCCCTGCCAGGCCTGGACCATGTGCACTGCTTTTGCTATCCGGCCGCGCTGTCGCACGGCACGGTGTCGGGCGATATCCCCGCCATCAGCGACGGCGCGCGCAAGCTGGCCCAGGGCCTGGCCTCGCTGTTCTACCGCGAGGACCTGGAACACCACTACGCCCAGCTGCAGTCCTATTCCGAGCCCGAGCTCGACGGCAGCGAATGGACGCCCGCCGACCCCGAAGCCCGCGTGCGGGCCCTGGCAGACAAGACCTGAGATACCCATGACCACCGCCAACGACACCATCGACCGCCTGGCCGGCCTGACCGACCAGTCCCCCGTTTTCGCCACGCGCCGCCAGCGCGACAAGGTGGCCATTGCCACCCAGGCCTGCGAGGACCTGCTGCTGGGCGACGGCCTGGCCGACAGCCTGTCGCGCGCCGAGCGCCTGGTGCTGGCCAGCGAGCAATGCCGCGTCAGCGGCGTGCAGGCCCTGGCCGATGAATACCGCCAGCGTGCCGAATCCCTGGGCGATGCCCTGACGCCCGCGCTGCACACCGTGCTGACCCAGCCCGGCGCCCAGACCGGCAACGCCCGCCTGGATGCGGCCCTGCACTTTGTGCGCACCCTGGCCCTGCACCCGGCCGAGAGCGACCGCGCGGCCCTGCTGGCCATGCCCGAGTCCGGCCTGTCCATCGACGACACCGTGCTGGTGGCCCAGCTGGTGGGTTTCATCGCCTACCAATTGCGCCTGTTCGCGGGCGTGCAAGCCATGGACGCGCTGGGCGGCCAGGCCAGCGCACCGGCTGCCGAAGCCGCCGCCGCACCCTTCGTGCACCCCGCCAACCTGCCGCCACCGGGCGAGCCGCTGCGCCGCAACGGCTACACCAGCGAGACGCTGGACTGGACGTCCTGGCTGCCCGTGCTCGACCCCGCCACGGCCACGGCCGAGCAGCAGGCCGTGCTGGACCTGAGCCACCCCAAGGCGCGCACGTCGGACTTCTACCTGCTGCTGGCCCGCCAGCCGCGCGTGCTGTCGGAGCGCTCGCAGGCCTTCAACGCCATCATGTACGCGCCCGGCGGCCTGTCGCGCGCCGAGCGCGAGGTGGCGGCCACGGCCGTGTCGCGCTCCAACGGCTGCGTGTACTGCGCATCGGTCCACGCCCAGCGCTTCGAGCAGCTGGCCAAGCGCAACGATGTCATGGCCCAGATGTTCGACGACCCGGACACGGCCGGCACCAATGCGCGCGAACGCGCCATCATCCAGTCCTCGCTGGCGCTGACGCGCGCGCCGGGCAGCTTTGGCGCAGCCCAGCTGCAGCCGCTGCGCGATGCCGGCCTCACGGACCAGGAAATCCTGGACATGCTGCATTCGGCCGCGCTGTTCGGCTGGGCGAACCGGTTGATGCTCAATCTCGGGAAAGAGAAGTACATCACCCCCTGAGGCGCTTACGCGCCTTCCCCCGTGGCACGGCGCCTCTCTACCCGCTTCGCGGGGAGGGGGACGACACCCTCGGTGCGGGGCG
Organism: Delftia sp. Lp-1; assembly: GCF_020523835.1. Lineage (NCBI taxonomy): Bacteria > Pseudomonadati > Pseudomonadota > Betaproteobacteria > Burkholderiales > Comamonadaceae > Delftia > Delftia sp. Lp-1. Next base: position 137,295 of record NZ_JAJALJ010000004.1, read on the forward strand.
GCGCGGCCGGCGTAGGCCCTTCCTCGGTGTCCCTGACTTGGGCCGCGCCGGTTTCATGCGCTGTGCATTAAGACGCGGCGCTTCACCTCAGTACACATCCCTGCGGTAACGGCCTTCGACGATCAGGTCTTCGACGGCCGTAGCGCCCAGGATGTCGGCCAGCGCGGCATCGACGCCTGCGGCCATGCCGTCGGCGCTGCCGCAGACGTAGAGCACGGCGCCGTCGGCGATCCAGTCGCGCAGGGGTTCGGCGGCTTCGCGCAGGGCGTCCTGCACGTAGCGGCGCCGGGCCTGGTCGCGGGAGTAGATGAAGTCGGCACGCTCCAGCTTGCCGGCGGCCAGCCAGCCGGAGACCTCGGCCTCGCAGTACCCGTCATGGGCCCGCTGGCGTTCGCCGAACAGCAGCCAGTTGCGGTGGCGGCCTGCGTGCATGCGCGCCAGCAGGTGGCCGCGCAGGCCGGCATAGCCGGAGCCGTTGCCGATGAAGATGGCCGGCGCATCGGGCTCGGCATCTGCCTCTTCACGCGGCTCGAAGGCGCGGTTTTCCACCAGTCTCATGGCCACGGAGGTGCCCTTGGCCGCATGCGCCGTCAGCCAGCCCGACGCCACGCCCAGGCCGCCGTCATGGCGGGCCTGGCGCACCAGCAGCCGCACATGGCCGTCCTGCGGCAGCGAGGCGACCGAGTAGCTGCGCGGCAGCAGGGGCCGCAGCGCATCGGCCACGGCCTGGGGCGCGGTGCCGGGGGCGATGTCGCCCGGAGCCGGCAGCACGCTGGCGGCCAGCGCCTCACCCAGCGTGCAGGTCTGCTGGCGCCATTGCACGGGGGCCGAACCGTCGCATTCCTGTGCGGCCAGCCAGGCCTGCACGGTGGCTGCGCCATGGCGTGGCAGCACCTCGGCCAGCGCACCAGCCCGCCACAGCGGGGCCACGCCTTCGGGCGGCGACAGTTCCAGCACGTAGAGACCGGCGCCCTGGCTGCCCGCATTGCACAGGCTGCGCGCCTGCAACGGCCATGCGGCAAAGGCCGTGGCATCGGCCAGCGGGCCTGCAGCAGACGCAGGCAGCGCATCCGATGCAGGCGGCAAGGCCCCGAAATGTCCGGCCAGCGCCTGCTGCCAGGCATTCCAGGCCTGGGGTTGCTCGCCATCCATCTCGATCAGCGGAAACACGGGCTGTGCGCCCAGGCGGCGCAGTTGGTGGTCCAGTGCATGGCCAAAGCCGCAGAAGGCCGCGTACTGCCGGTCGCCCAGCGCCAGCAGGCCGTATTGCAGGTGCGGCAGGGCCGAGCCCGAGGCCGCGCCCAGCAGGCGCGCAAAGCGGCGCGCGGCATCAGGCGGGTCACCTTCGCCGAAAGTGCTGGCCACGAAGAGCACGCGCCGGTGGTGGCGCAGTTGCTCGGCGTCCAGCGCCGCCACGGATTGCAGGCTGGCCGCCATGCCTGCGCCGCGCAGCGCGGCCACGGTGGCCACGGCCAGGCGCTCGGCGCGGCCGGCCTGGCTGGCAAAGGCGACCAGCACGGTGTCCTGGCCCGCAAGCACGGACTGTGGCTGCTCCTTCATGAGCGCCTGGCGCTCCTTGGCCAGGGCGCGCGCCTTGCGCCGGCGGTCCAGGTAGAGCATCCAGCCCGTGATGGCGAACAGGGGCATGATCAGCGAGGCCAGCGTCATGAAGATGCGCCCCGGCATGCCGAAATAGGTGCCCATGTGCAGCGGGTAGATGGCGCCCACGGCGCGGCGGCCCGTGGGCAGGTCGGCATAGCGCTCGTCGCGCTGCACGGCGCCGTCGGGCAGCAGGGCCATCTGGTTGCGCGCGCGCTCATGGGCGGCATCGGCATCCAGCCAGCTGATCTGCAGGGGCTGGCCCGCGCGCTCGGGCAGGCGCAGCTGGGCGAACTGCCAGCCATGGGCGATGCGCTCGAAGGCGGACCAGCCAGGCGCGATGTCGATGGGCTGCTGGGCGCCAGCCGGCTCAGGCCGGCCGCCACCGGGTTTCGAGGACGGCGCCGCGGGAGCGGCCACACGCGGCGGCACGCCGGCCCAGCCGTCCACCGTGCTGCGCACCACGCCAAAGGCCCAATACATGCCAGTGCAGGTGAACACCACATAGGCCACCAGGGCCCAGGTGCCCGCCACCGAGTGCAGGCCCCAGAGAAAGGAGCGGCCCTTGAGCGCCGGATCGAAGGTCAGCCAGGTGCGCCATGACAGCGGCCGGCGCGGCCATCGCAGGTACAGGCCCGACAGCGACAGCATCAGCAACAGGCCGGCCAGCGTGCCGGTGATGGGCTTGCCGTCATCGCGCGACAGCAGCAGCCAGCGGTGCAGGCGCTCCACCCATTCGAAAAACTCCGTGCCGTGCTGCTCAGGCAGCTGCGCGCCCGTGTAGGGATCGACAAAGACCGTCTGGCCCCGGCGCTGGCCGGCCGGCGGCTTGAAGGCCACCTGGGCCGAGCGGCCGGGCTCGGCAAAGACGGTGATGCGTTGGACCACGCGCTGCTCGCCGGCCTCGTGCAGCGCCTGCGCAATCTGCGGCGGCGCCAGCGGCGCGGCATCGCGCGCGGGCACGGAGGCAGTGCCGGGATTCAACCAGCCCAGGATCTCCTCGTGGAACGAGAACACCGCGCCCGACAGCCCGATGACGATGAGCACCGTACCGGCCGTAATGCCGACGAACCAGTGCAACTGGAACCAGATTTTCTTGAAAGTCATGGGGAGCAGGCGAGCAGGCGACGTCGGTCGGAAATCCATTGCGGTGCGCAACGGAACATCAGGACAGAACGGTGCATGGAAGGCAGGCGGGCAGAGATGAAAGTGCGCGGCACCTGTGCATCGGCCCCGGGCGGCGTTGGCCGGGACTTGTCGAGGGAAGGCGCCAATCAGCGAGAAATTCTAAATTGTTCTCATTTACGGCGTGTTGCACGCGCGATAGGCCCGCAAGACGGCCTGGGGTTACGGGCAGGCTTGAGCCGCCGGGATGCAGTGCCTGCGCCCAATGGAAATCGCCTGCCGAAACAGGTTCGGCAGGCGATGATTCAGCTCCTCTTCAGCAGTGTGTCAACCACGTCTGCGGCGCAGATTCCACAGGCCTGCAGCCAGCATCAGCAGCATGGCCATGGCGAGCATGCGAGGTTCGAGCGCAGGGATCGGCCGGGCACCCGGTGCCGCCCCCACACGCGCCGGTCCGCTGGGATCCACGATCACGCCATTGGCTGCGCGATCGTCATCACCCTGGCCGCCATCGGTGACCACCACCGAGGTCGTATTGCCCGACACCACCGCACCCGGAGGCTGATACCAGGAGTCCGCCGCCCCTGCGGACGCTGGACCGAACTTCCAGTACGCCATGCCGGTCACCGGACCCGGCCAGGTGACGCTGACCGTGATCGAGCTGCTGGCCGTACAGCCGCGGGCCACGAAGTGCACATTGCCATACGGGAAGCTCAACTGGCCCGGCGCACCCGCCGCAGCCGCGACGAAGGACGACTGCGACACATCGAACCCGCAGCCCGCGCCACCACCGCTCAAGGTCGCCGTGGCATTGCCTGCCCCGGTGGCTGTCGGACCCGTGAATGTCGTTCCGAGCACGTTGAGCGAAGTCGTTGTGGCAGGTCCGGTGTTGCCATTGCCAGGATTGGTCTGGGTCGCGCTGATCGTGTGCAGACCCGGCGTCGGCAAGCCGCCGCCTGGCGTGCAGCTCCACGTCTGATCGGCCGCGACGATTGCCGTACACAGCGTCGTCGAGCCATCCTTCACCGTGATCGTGTGGCCCGGCGTGCCGGTGCCGGAAATCTGCGGATAGCCTCCCACCGTGGTCGGCGAAACCGTCAGCGTCGGAGCCACCGGCACCTGCGTGCTGGGAGTGACCGGCGTTGCTGGTGTCGATGCACAGTTCACAGTGCAACCTGCCGTCGGATTGACCGGGCTGATGCCACCCGACGGATCGTAGGAGGCTGTGTTCGTGCTCGAACCCACAGCCGTCGGCACAGCCGGCAGATTGAAGCTGGTGTTGCCTCCCGCTGCCACTGCCGCAGTGAAGTTCACCGTGCAAGACAGGATCGCCGTGCCATTGCCCACGAAGGGGAAGGTGTTGGGCGTGCAGGTCGCGCTGGCCACGTTTGCGCCGGTCGGCGCACCCGTGATGCTGATACCCGCAGGCACCAGGTCCTTGATGGTCACGCTGTTGGCGGGACCAAAGGCACTGGCCGCATTCGCTACCGTGAAGGCGTAGTTGAAAGGCGTGCCCACCGCCAGGCTGCCTGGGTTGGCCTTGGTGACCGTCAGCGCAGGAGTACCAGGGGTCACCGGCGTGGAAGGCGTCGATGCGCAATCCGTCGTGCACCCTGCCGTCGGATTGACGGGGCTGATGCCACCCGACGGATCGTAGGAAGCCGTGTTCGTGCTCGAACCCACAGCCGTCGGCACAGCCGGCAGGTTGAAGCTGGTGTTGCCACCGGCTGCCACTGCCGCAGTGAAGCTCACCGTACACGTCAGCACGGAACTGCCGTTACCCGCAAACGGGAAGGTGTTGGGCGCGCAGGTCGCACTGGCCACGTTCGCGCCGGTCGGCACTCCCGTGATGCTGATGCCCGCAGGCACCAGGTCCTTGATGGTCACGCTGTTGGCGGGACCGAAGGCACTGGCAGCGTTGGACACGGAGAACGCGTAGTTGAAGGGTGTCCCCACAGCCAGACTGCCCGGGTTGGCCTTGGTAACCGTCAGCGCAGGAGTACCAGGGGTCACCGGCGTGGAAGGCGTCGACGCGCAGTTCGTCGTGCACCCCGCCGTCGGATTGACCGGGCTGATGCCGCCAGACGGATCGTAGGAAGCCGTGTTCGTGCTCGAACCCACAGCCGTCGGCACAGCCGGCAGGTTGAAGCTGGTGTTGCCACCCGCTGCCACTGCCGCAGTGAAGTTCACGGTGCAAGACAGGATCGCCGTGCCATTGCCCACGAAGGGGAAGGTGTTGGGCGTGCAGGTCGCACTGGACACGTTCGCACCGCTCGGCACACCCGTGATGCTGATCCCCGCAGGCACCAGGTCCTTGATGGTCACGCTGGTGGCGGGGCCGAAGGCACTGGCAGCGTTGGACACGGAGAACGCGTAGTTGAACGCAGTCCCCACAGCCAGGCTGCCGGGGTTGGCCTTGGTAACCGTCAGCGCAGGCGTGCCTGGCGTGACTGGAGTCACCGGTGTCGATGCACAGTTCACAGTGCAACCGGCCGTCGGATTGACCGGGCTGATTCCGCCCGACGGATCGTAGGAGGCAGTGTTCGTGCTCGAGCCCACAACCGTCGGAACAGCCGGCAGGTTGAAGCTGGTGTTGCCACCCGCTGCCACTGCCGCAGTGAAGTTCACCGTACACGTCAGGACGGAACTACCGTTACCCGCAAACGGGAAGGTGTTGGGCGTGCAGGTCGCACTAGCCACGTTCGCACCGGTCGGCACACCCGTGATGCTGATGCCTGCCGGCACCAGGTCCTTGATGGTCACGCTGGTGGCGGGGCCGAAGGCACCGGCAGCGTTGGACACGGAGAACGCGTAGTTGAACGCAGTTCCCACAGCCAGGCTGCCCGGGTTGGCCTTGGTGACCGTCAGCGCAGGCGTACCAGGCGTGACCGGCGTGGAAGGTGTCGATGCGCAATCCGTCGTGCAACCGGCCGTCGGATTGACGGGGCTGATGCCGCCGGACGGATCGTAGGAAGCCGTGTTCGTGCTCGAACCCACAGCCGTCGGCACAGCTGGCAGATTGAAGCTGGTGTTGCCACCGGCCGCCACTGCCGCAGTGAAGTTCACCGTGCAAGTCAGCACGGAGCTGCCGTTACCCGCAAACGGGAAGGTGTTAGGCGTGCAGGTCGCACTGGCCACGTTTGCACCGGTCGGCACGCCCGTGATGCTGATGCCTGCAGGCACCAGGTCCTTGATGGTCACGCTGGTGGCGGGGCCGAAGGCACTGGCGGCATTGGACACGGAGAACGCGTAGTTGAACGCAGTCCCCACAGCCAGGCTACCCGGGTTGGCCTTGGTAACCGTCAGCGCAGGCGTGCCAGGCGTGACTGGAGTCACCGGTGTGGAAGCGCAGTCTGTCGTGCACCCTGCCGTCGGATTGACCGGGTTGATGCCGCCCGACGGATCGTAGGAGGCCGTGTTCGTGCTCGAACCCACCGCCGTCGGCACAGCTGGCAGGTTGAAGCTGCTGTTGCTGCCAGCCGCCACCGGCGTGGTGAAGCTCACCGTACACGTCAGCACGGAACTGCCGTTACCCGCAAACGGGAAGGTGTTGGGCGCGCAGGTCGCACTGGCCACGTTCGCGCCGGTCGGCACGCCCGTGATGCTGATGCCTGCCGGCACCAGGTCCTTGATGGTCACGCTGGTGGCGGGACCAAACGCTCCAGCCGCATTCGCTACCGTGAAGGCGTAGTTGAACGCAGTCCCCACAGCCAGGCTGCCGGGATTGGCCTTGGTGACCGTCAGCGCAGGCGTACCAGGCGTGACCGGCGTGGAAGGCGTCGATGCGCAATCCGTCGTGCACCCTGCCGTCGGATTGACGGGGCTGATGCCGCCCGATGGATCGTAGGAGGCCGTGTTCGTGCTCGAACCCACAGCCGTCGGAACAGCCGGCAGGTTGAAGCTGGTGTTGCCACCCGCTGCCACTGCCGCAGTGAAGTTCACCGTACACGTCAGGACGGAACTACCGTTACCCGCAAACGGGAAGGTGTTGGGCGTGCAGGTCGCGCTGGCCACATTTGCGCCGGTCGGCACGCCCGTGATGCTGATGCCTGCCGGCACCAGGTCCTTGATGGTCACGCTGGTGGCGGGACCAAACGCTCCAGCCGCATTCGCTACCGTGAAGGCGTAGTTGAACGCAGTCCCCACAGCCAGGCTGCCGGGGTTGGCCTTGCTGACCGTCAGCGTGGGCGAACCAGGGTTGACTGGGGTGGCGGGCGTCGACGAGCAGTCCGTCGTGCAACCTGCCGTCGGATTGACCGGGCTGGTACCACCGGACGGATCATAGGAAGCCGTGTTCGTGCTCGAGCCCACAGCCGTCGGCACAGCTGGCAGATTGAAGCTGGTGTTGCCACCGGCTGCGACCGAGGTCGTGAAGTTCACCGTGCACGTCAGGACAGTGCTGCCATTGCCCGTAAACGGGAAGGTGTTGGGCTTGGGCGAGCAGTCCACACTGGCCACGTTCGCACCTGTCGGCGCACCAGTGATGCGGATACCTGCAGGCACCAGATCCTTGATGGTCACGCTGCTGGCAGAACCGAAGGCACTCGCTGCATTCGCTACCGTAAAGGTGTAGTTGAAGGGCGAACCTACGGCCAAGCTGCCAGGGTTGGCTTTGGTGACACTGAGGTTCACCACGCTCACAAAGTGAATTTGTGCGGCGCTTGGCGAATACGCGTTTGCTCCCACGGTGAACGTGCCACCCAGGGGTCCGGCAGGAATGCTGGTGGCAATGCTGTAGGTTCCACTCGCTGTGCTGGTGGCAGTGATCGAGCAGATGCCCAGAGTTGCGCCGCTTGTTGCAGTGGTGCAAGTGGCTGACGCGCCGTCCGCGCCACCGTTCAGCTTCACGCCGGGGGTACCGGCAAAGGTCACGACCTCGCCACCCTTGGGGTTGCCACCGGCATCGCGCACATACGCTTCCACCACATCGGTTGCCGTGCCATTTGCAGCCGCGTTGTCGCTCACGACACGCAGGCCCGAATTGCTTGCCGAGGCATTGCCGGCGACAAAGGCCATCGATTGCGGGCTGTTGCCGATGGCAACTGTCCCCACCGTGGCGGCAGCCGAGTAAGTCGATGCGGTCACGCTGGTGAACGACACCGAGCAGGTCGCCGCCGCACCGGCAGTCGTGCAACTGACGGTGGCAGGAGAGGCTCCGGCAGGCGTCACGCTGAAGTTCACGGCAACGCCGGTGACCGGATTGCCGAACGCATCCTTGGTGACCACGGAAACGACGTCCTGGCCGCCACCGGCCGCCTGGTTGTTCACATCGACCGACATGGTCGAATTGGCTGGATCGACGGCACCTGCCGTAAAGACATAGGCAGCCGTCGCACCGTACGTATTGCCACCGGAGCTGACGCCGCTGCCGCTCAATGCGCCGCTCGCGATGCTTGCGCCGGAAGTGTAGGAACCCGCGACGGTTGTCCTGGCAGTGACCTGGCAGGTACCGGCCGCATTGGTGGTGCAGGTACCGCTGAAGGTGATGTTTGCGGTGGGAGAGAACGTGACAACGCTTCCGGCCACCGGATTGCCGTTGACATCTCCCACAAACGCTTCAAGCACATCTGTCGCCGAGCCATTGGCCGTGACCGGACTGCTGACGGTACGCACCCCCGACCTGGCGGGGTCGGCGGCATTGGCCGTGAAGTTGATCACGGCCGGACTGCCGTTTGCCACGCTCTGGGTGGTGGTGCCGTTGTTGTCCGTGGCTGTGAAGCTCGCCGCACCCGCCACGGTGGATGTCACCGTGATGGAGCAGCGCGCTGGATTCGCATTGGCCGCAATCGTGCAGGAAGTTGCCGACGGCGTGCCGGCGCCGGTATGGACAAAGCCGATGGTGTGGGCGACCGTATCGACGGTTGCATTGCCATTGGCGTCCTGCAGTGCGACGGTCACCGTGCCGGTGCTCGTACCGTCGGCCATCACCGAGAGCGGTGTGGCACTGAGCAGATTGCCACTGGCTGTATTGCTGGGCGGCCCGGCAATGAAGTTGACCGATACCGGACTGCCATTGCTCACGGCCGTTCCGTTGTCCGTTGCCGTGAAACTTGCGGTGCCAACCGTGGCCGAGTTCACCGTCACGGAGCAGGTGGCCGGATTGGCGTTGGCCGCGATCGTGCACGTGGGTGCGGCCGGCGTGGTCGTGCCCACGCCCGTTTTGGTGAAGACAATCGTGTGCGCCACCGTATCCGTGGCGGGATTGCCATTGGCATCGCGCAGGGTCACGCTGATCGAGCTCGTGGCAGTGTTGTCTGCGACAACGCTGAGCGGACTGGCACTGATCAGGTTTCCATTCGCGCCATTGCTGGGCGGGCCGGCCGTGTAGTTCACCACAGCCGTAGCCGTGGCGGCCGAGCCATTGATGGTGAAACCAAAGGTGCCACTGCCGACTGCGGTAGGTGCCGTGACGGTTGCCGTGTAAACCCCTGCGCTGCACGACCCCGCGCCGACCGCAGGCGAGCCCTGTGTTCCGCCGTTCAGCGTGAAGGCCACCGTATTGGCACAGGTCGCAATCGAATTGCCTGACGCATCCTTGAGCTGCGCCGTCAATGTGCTGGTTGCAGTGCCATTGGCAATGATCGAGGTCGGACTCGCAACGATGGTCGAGGCGCTGGTACTTGGCGGACCCGCCGTGTAGCTCACTGAAGCCGTAGCAACTGCGGCAGAGCCGTTGATGGTGAATCCGAAGATCCCGCTGCCGACGGCCGTGGGCGATGTGACGGTGCCCGTATAGATGCCGGCGGTACATGAGGCCGCGCCCACACTCGGCGTTCCCTGCGTTCCGCCGTTCAGGGTGAATGCCACCGTGTTCGTGCAGGTGTTGATCGGATTGCTGCTGGCATCGACCAGTTGCACGCGCAGCACGCTGGTGGAGCTGCCGTTGGCCACGATCGATGTCGGTGTGGCGACTATCGTGGATGCACTCGTGCTCGGCGTTGCAGCCGCATAGGAGACCGTTGCGGTGGCAACAGCCGCAGACCCGTTGATGGTGAACCCGAAGGTGCCGCTGCCGACCAGCACCGGCGATGTCACCGTCCCCGTGTACATGCCGGCACTGCAGCCCGTGACGCTGACGGCAGGAACGCCTTGCGTCCCCGCATTGAGGGTGAAGGCCACCGTATCGGTACAGGTGGTGACAAGGTTGCCTAAAGCATCCTTCAACTGCACGGCCAAGGTGCTGGTGGAGACGCCATTGGCCGCAATCGATGGCGGACTCGCGGCGATTTCAGACCCGCTCGTGCTGGCCGGCAGCCCGGTGAAGCTGTAAGCAACCGGCGAAGGCTGATAGGTCACTGCACCAGATACCGGGCTTCCACCCAATGGAAGATTGGAGAACGTGGCACCAGCGACTGACGAAGACAAGGTCACGGGTGTCGTGAATGTTCCGGCGACACTGCTGCTGGCATTGATGGGAGACGCACACTTTCCGCTGGAGTTGGTCGTGCAGCTGACTGCGGCGGAGCCGCCATTGAACGTGACACCTGCAGGCGGCGCTGCGAAGGTAACGGTGTCACTGCCCCCCGTCCAGGCATTGCCTTGGCCGTCAACAATGTAGACCTCCAGCAAGTCGCTGCTGCCGACAGATTGATTGTTGGTCGTCGCCAGAACGCCGGATTTCAGGGCACAGGGAAAACCGGTGACGCTTGCCGCCGTTGAAAGCTGCGAGGTCTGGGCTCCACCGGAATTGCTGTCCGTCACTGTGACCCGCACCTGGCCGCTGAGATACGAAGGAACGGTCAGCGTTCCCGAGGCTCCGGCCATGGTCCCTGAGCCCAGATAGACCTGTGCGTCGTTGGCGCCCGCGCCGGTCGGCGACCAAAAGGCTTCCACCGTATACGGTGCCGGCTCGCTCGCATTGGCATTTGCCGTGATATTGAATGTCCAGGTGCAGGCGGCGGTGTCACTGGCGCCAACGCCAAGGGTGGGGGTCCATCCGGTTTGTCCATTGGCCGTCGTCAGCAAACTGATACCTGAGTTTGCAGCCACAGGCACGGAAAACAGCGTGTTCTGAGAAATCTTGAAGAAATCACGCGTAGTGATACGGATGGCACTTCTCGACTGGCTTGTCATCTTGTTGTTGCCAATCAACCCTGGTGCCGTACCCGTACCACCGATATTCACCCCGTCCCCGCCGCCAGTGAAGTTGTTATCGGTCACCGTCACTACCTGCGTCGTGCCTGAGGCTGCCGTATTCACCGTTGGTGCCGACACATGCAATGGCGATGAAGCGGTATAGGCGGCAATAGGCAGCGAGAAGGTATTACCCGTCACGGCAAGACCGATTCCATTGTCTAGGTTGATCGCTCCATCAACCGTCACCACGGCCCTGGGCGCATTTCCACCAGTCGGGCTCAGTGCGATATTCGAATTCTTGATCGTCAATCCGTTGACGGTCATGTTCGACATGACCTGGAAAAACTGCTCGAGCTGCATTCCCCCGATAGGGTTGGGCAGATTCGTTACCGTGAAATTATCGACAACGATGTTGGAAACCGTGCCTGTACCGTTGCTTGCGGCAACGGAAATAGCCGAGCCCCTGTTATTGCCGAAATTTCCATTCCATATCGCGGAATTGATCGTGCTATTGGTAAAGAATACGTTTTGTGCGCCTTGATGAATCTCCGCGTACAGCTCGCAGTTGAACGGCGTACCCTCTCCCGCAGGAGTTGGAGCCACATTCACCAGGCCGACGCGATCAATGGTGACATTGTTCGCCGGGGAGCCAACGACGAATACCGCTTCGCCACAGGTCATGTTGGGCGAATTGGTGAGCGTGATGTTCTTCCCACCAAGATAAAAAGTTTCCCAGGGGGAGTCCGCCCAGTTCTGGACTTGTATGACTCCCCCGAAATCGATGGTCAACGAGCCCGTGCCGGCTGGCACGGTGCCTTTGAGCCAGTACCAGGCACCACCGGCACCAGTGGTGGTGCCCGTATCGCCGCCGCTGATCATCTGGGTTTGACCACAGGCATTGGTGGCTCCCGTCACGGCGCCGGACTGGGCGCCGCTGATGAATGTATTGGCACAGCGCACGTAAACCGTCTGATTGTCGACATACGGATAGAGGTTTCCGGCCGCATCCTTGGATGTCCCGCTCTGTATGGTTCGCACCGACGTAGTCAGTGTCGGCGCAAAGACGATGGAAACATCGGCACTCGGATCCAGCGTTTGCAGCGTGTAGTTGGCTGCCTGAATGGCCGCTCGCAGCGTACATGCGCCAGCAAAGGTGCCCCCCAGCGTGCTGACACAGGTGGTTGGTGTCGTTGCATTGGCATTGGGAGCGTCGCTGTTGTCGGTGACCGTGAAAACGATGGTCGCCGCCAGTGCCGTGGATGAAATACCGGCGCACGAAAGCAGCAGCAACGAGAACAAGTACCTCGCTGCACGCCATTTTCGTAAAAACACCGAACCAGGCAGGCGATCAAGAACGCGCATGATATTCCCCATTTTTTCAAGGAAATCAGACAGGAAAATATTTTCCCCAATGGCAATGGCCATCAGTCGTACCCAGCGCATTTGCATCGCCGCACCTCGGATAGTTCTATTTGAGTCAAGAACTCACAAATCACCTTGCAACCGGTGACATTGGAAGTAACAGGGTTTCGCGCAGATCCTGCGCGTCAATCAAAAATGGTGGATTTCCATCAGCGCTTGCGCACTGCTCCATTGCCCATTGAGCCGGGCACACCTTCAGCCGGGTTTGCGATGCAAATCATTTTTTTCCTCCCTCAACGAACCATATTCACCGTGCTTGTATTTTTTCCAGTGGCGGGCCAGTTTCCATAGACCTTCACCTGTGCAACGGTAAGTCGCCTATCCGACAGATATACAACCCATGGTTACCCCATGGAGGTTCAATCGATCAGAACATGCGCTGTCAAACCACCACACATACCGATAGGCTAAATCATGTTTTTTTCTATTTCAATAGTTTTTTTCATGAGCCCGAAGGTTTACACCAGCGTTACGAGGGCGGCTCTTGAGCGAATTAGGGAATACCCTGAATCAGCCACACCACATGCAGGTGGCAACTGGTGATATCCCCAGTACAACTGGAACTGGCTCCGCAAGCCACATAGAATCGCCCCTGCAGGAGAGCAGGCGGGCACCACGGTGCCGAGCCTCACCGAAGGCGCAAACTCCCATACACGCTCAGGTTCCGTACTGCAAACACAACATGCCGTCTGGAGAGCCGCCGCACGCAATATGCGGCGCACCGAAGGAGCAAGCCCCGTTCCCATGGACGGCGGTGAATCTCTCAGGTACCAAGGACAGGGGGAGCGGCAGCTGCGTCACGACGGACGCAGGCTGCTTGCTATTGAATCCATAGCTACCAGCTTCCGCGTGACCGGCACATGCCTTTGAAAGGGCATTGTCATGCGCGTCATCGTTCTCGGAGCCGGCCTGATCGGCACCGCCTCGGCCTACTATCTGCAATCTCTCGGTCATGAAGTGACCGTCATCGACCGCCAGGCTGCGCCCGGCGCCGAAACCAGCTTTGCCAACGGCGGGCAGATCTCGGTCAGCCACGCCGAACCCTGGGCCAACCCCGGCGCACCGCTGAAGTTGCTGGGCTGGCTGGGCCGTCAGGATGCCCCCCTGCTGTTCCGCCTGCGCGCCGACATGCGCCAGTGGCTCTGGGGCCTGTCCTTCCTGCGCAACTGCACGCCCGCGCGCACGCGCCACAACATCCAGCAGATCGTTCGCCTGGGCACCTACAGCCGCGAGGCCCTGCAGCAGCTGCGGTCGGACACCGGCATCCAGTACGAGCAGCGCATGCAGGGCATCCTGCACTTCTACACGAACGCCCGCGAGTTCGAGGGCGCGCTCAAGCCCACCGAGCAGATGCAGGCCCTGGGCTGCGACCGCCGCCTGATCGACGCCGACGAAGCCGTGCGCCTGGAGCCGGCCCTGGCCCATGTGCGCGGGCAGATAGCGGGCGCCACCTATACGGCCGAGGATGAATCGGGCGACGCCAATCTCTTCACGCGCGAGCTGGCACGCATTGCCACCACCACGGGCGTGCAGTTCCGCCACGGCCACCACGTCATGGCGCTGCGCACCACGGGCGCAGGCGCCAGCCGCCATATCGACCATGTGGAAGTGACCAATGCCGATGGCCGCTACGAACGCATCCAGGGCGACGCCTATGTGCTGGCCATGGGCTCGTTCAGCCCGCTGCTGGCCCAGCCGCTGGGGTTGCGCCTGCCCATCTACCCGGCCAAGGGCTACTCCGTGACCCTGCCGGTGCTGGACCCCGCCAAGGCCTACCAGGTCAGCCTCACGGACGATGAGTTCAAGCTGGTGTTCTCGCGCTACACGGGCGCGCAAGGCGACCGCCTGCGCATTGCGGGCACGGCCGAGTTCAACGGCTACGACCGCAACCTGGACCCCGTGCGCTGCGAGGCCATCGTGCGGCGCGTGCAGCAGCTGTTCCCCGGCGCTGGCGATACCGAACGCGCGCAATTTTGGAGCGGCCTGCGCCCCGCCACGCCCAGCAATGTGCCGCTGATCGGACGCTCACCCATCGCCAACCTGTTCCTGAACACCGGCCACGGCACGCTGGGCTGGACCCATGCCTGCGGCTCCGGCATGGCGCTGGCCGACCTGGTCAGCGGCAGGCAGCCGGCCGTGGATTTCGATTTTCTGGGAGCTGCAGCCATGGACCCGGATCGCAGCGCAGGCACGGTGCGCCCGCGCGCGGTCTGAGGTGCAGACGGTGTGTACCGTGTGTACGGCGTATACGGTGTGTACGACGCCTAAGCAGTGAACACCGTCAACACCCCGGCGAAGCGGTGCAGGCGGGCATCCATGATCTCGGCTTCGGCGACGAAGCCGATCAATGGCACATCGCCCAGTGCGTGGCGCAGGGTGCGCAGTTCGGCATCGGGGCCGCCGAACAGGCCGCCGCCGCGGCCCCGGCAACTGATGTAGATGGCGCCACGGATGCGGGGCTGTGCCTCGCCTTCGGGCGCCGCCTCCTCGGGCTCCGCCGCATCGCGCAGCGCAGCGCCCAGTTGCAGCAGTTCCTGGCGCGCGACCTGGGCCTGGCGGCGGCAGAAGATCACCGAATGCCCGGCCTCCACGGCCGATGACAGGGCCACGCCCTGGCGCAGCGGGTCCAGCCCGACCAGGGTCAGTACCTGGGCCTCTTCGGTGAGCACGCCGTGGGCCATGCCCCGGCCCGGCGGCGCAATGGCCGCCAGCGTGCTGCGCACCGTGGTCAGCGCGGGCTGCCAGTCGCTGCCTTCCAGCTCCACGCCCAGCAGTTGCAGCAGGCGCTGCAAGGCCGGATCGCCATTGAGCCCGGTGACCAGGGCGCCGCGCGCCTCGGTGATCTCCAGGCCCTCGCCCAGCGGCACGCAGCCCTGGGCCATGCCCGTGATGCAGGGCACGCCCGCACCGAAGGCCACGCCCGAGAAGCCTCCGCTAAAAATGCCGCGCGCATCCGCATGCTGCGCATGCAGGTCCTCGGTGCGGCAGGCGATCTGCACGCCCTCCACGCCATCGTCCCCGTCATCGCCCACGCCGCCGAACAGCAGGCCGGACTCGGTGCGCTCGGACAGCTCGTACAGCAACTCGGCCAGCTCGGGCTGGCCGCCTCCGGCATGGACCAGGGCCGAATGGGCCGTGAACCCGGCCTCCCCGCCCGGCGCATGCAAGGGCGCCAGGCCCGAATACAGGCGGTAGTGCGCGGCCGGCACATCGAGCAGCATTACCGCGAGCGCGGAGCCGGACAGGTATTCATGGGACATGGCCAGCACGCCACCGGCCGAACAGCCAGCCCAGTCCGCCACATGGGGCAAGGCCCTGGCCAGATGCTGCAGCAGCGGCCTTGCATGGGCGGCATGCGCGTGGGACAGGTACACCAGGCCCAGTCGAGGGCGCTGCGCATGGCCCGGATCGGCCATCTGCGAGCGCAGTTGCAGCAGCACCGCATCGGCCGCGGCGCGCCAGTCGGAATGGCTGGCATGGCCTACAGGAAACAACGACATTCCAACCTTCTTTCTAGCCCTGCCAGCGCCCGGCTTGCGGAGGGCTCTAGACCATCCATGGGTGCCGCCGTCCCGCTCAGCGCGGTGGCCGGCTCTTGGCCGGCGCCTTGCCTGCGGCCGGTGCCTTGGCTGTTGTCTTTGCGGTGGTCTTTGCCGCCGTCTTCCTGGCCGCTGCCTTGGCTGGCGCTTTGGCTGGAGCCTTGGCTGGCGCTTTCGCAGGCGCCTTGGCGGCTCCGGCCGGGGCCTTGGCCGCCGGTGCAGCCGCCTTGCCTGCCTGCGCGGCGAAGGCGCCAGCCTGGGCCGTCATGCGGTCCATGGCGGCCTTGGCGATGTCGCCGGCCATGCCAGTGGCGCGCTGTGCGGCAGCCACGGCCTCGGGGGCCATGGGCTCGGCCATGGCCTTGGCGGCGATCTGCTGGAATTGCTGGGTCAGTGCGCCCCACCATTGCATGGCCTGGCCCATGGCGGCGGCCTGGGCCGGCTCGTCCCTGGGCGCAGAAGCTTCAGCGCCGGAGGCCTTGCTGCCGGCATCCGCGGATGCAGCGGCCGCAGCAGCTGCAGGCGGCTCGGCAGGGGGCTGTGCGGGCGCGGCCTGCGGCTTTTCCTGCTTGCCGGCCTTGCCGGCGGAGGACATGGGCCAGTCCGAGTGGTCGGACTGCCCCGCGCTGGCGGCGCCTTTGCCCGCAGTGGCTGCAGCAGCGGTGGCGGCTGCAGCGGCGGGAAACTGGAAGGCCTGCGCCAGTTCGCCCATGCTGACGTTCATGCCCTGCAGGGTGGACAGCGTCATGCGCTGCACTTCCAGGGCCTGGATGGTGGCGGCCAGCGCCTTGCCATTTTGGTCCAGCCAGAACTGCACGGCCTTGAGTTCGGTGATGCGCTTGTCCACCTCCTCGATGCTCACCGTGGGCGCCACCCATTCGGGCAGGCGCCCCAGGGGCCGGGCCGTGGCCGATCCCGCGCTCTGGGCCAGGCCCTGCAGGAAGTCGAAACCGGGGATGAACTTGCCGAAACCGAAGGAGGACGCGTCACTCATGGCAGCACTCGCTAGGACTGGGTTGGAAGAGCATGCCGGCGAAGGATGCCGGCCATGCTCCCAGCTTAACCCAGGCACACGCCAAGTCCACGGCAAGTCATGCGCATGCGGCTGCGCACAAACCCGGTGCAATGGCGCCGGCTCAGTGCGAATGGCCGGCGTGGCCGCCGCCGTGGCCCGCTGCCGGGGCAGCCGCCGCGCCAGGCGCCATGGCGCGCACGGGGACCTGCAGGCTCAGGCGCGAGGTTTCGCCCTTGGCATCCTTGAACACCAGGGTGATGGGCACCTGGCTGTCCTTGAGCAGCGGGCTCTTGAGCTGCTGCAGCATGACGTGGTAGCCGCCGGGCTTCAGGTCCACGGCCACGCCCTTGGGCAGGTCCAGGCCGTCGATGGCGCGCATGCGCATCACATCGCCTTCCATCTTCATTTCATGCACCTCGGCCACGCCGGCGGCGGGCGACTCCACGCCCACCAGGCGCAGCGGCTCCTCGGCCGTCAGGCGCATGAAGGCGCCCGTGGCCTGCTGGCCCGGCACGCTGGCACGCGCCCAGGCGGCGTCGGCCTTGACGTGGGCCGCATCGGCATGGGCATGGGCCAGACCCATGGACAGGGAGGCGGCGATCAGGAAAGGGGTGGTCCATTGACGCAGTGTCATCACGGTTTCTCCAGAAAATTCAATACGTTGCAGCACGGTCTGTGTGCCTTGCAAAAACAAAAGCCAAGCGAAAGAGGCAGGGATTGAAATGGGGAGTCACCGGGGCGGGGCGCGGGCCTGCGGCAAGGCCGGCATGGCCACGCTGTGGACGGAGGCCGGGTGCGCCCGTGGCTGCGCATCTGCCATCAGCGGTGCCGGGGCCGCACTGCACCGGGCGGGCGGCGGCGCCAGCGGGGGCAGGCACAGCGGGCAGTCGATGCCGTGGCTGCCGGCAAGGGCATTGTCCTGACCGGCCGGCGATGGCACCCAGACCGATTCGCCAGCGGCCGAGCACAGGCGCTCCCAGCCCGAGGCACGCGCCAGCGGCGCAAACGCCGATGCCAGCGCCACGCACAGCCACAGCCCCAGCACCCAGCGGGCGCAGGCAGCCAAGGTGGAGGGCAGGCGAAGCGGCATGGCGCCATTCTAGGGGTCTGCCCCAGTCGTCATCTCCGGGACCGCGCCATGCCCTGCCCGCCCCTACCATCACAGGCGCGCACCCTCGCCTTCACCACAAACAACCCAAGGAGACACCCATGCTCACCCTGTGCGGATTCGCGGCCAGCAACTACTACAACAAGGTCAAGCTGGCCCTGCTGGAAAAGCAGCTGCCCTTCAACGAGGAACTGGACTGGCTGGGCGAGACCGACATGGCACTGTCGCCGCTGGGCAAGGTGCCGTACCTGCGCATCGACGACGGCCGGGGCCTGTGCGAGTCGGCCGCCATGGTCGAGTACGTGGAGACGCTGTCGCCCTCGCCGGCCCTGCTGCCGGCCGACGCCTTCGAGGCCGCCAAGGTGCGCGAGCTGTGCGTGTACCTGGACCTGCACCTGGAGCTGGTGGCGCGCATCCTCTACCCGCAGGCCTTCTTCGGCGGCCAGGTCAGCGACTCCACCCGGGAGCGCACGCTGGCCCAGCTCGACAAGAACGTGGCGGCCTTCGCCAAGCTCGCGCGTTTCTCACCCTTTGTGGCGGGCGACAGCTTCACGCTGGCCGACTGCTGCGCCATCGTCCATCTGCCCCTGGTCAGCGCGGCCAGCAAGATCGTTGGCGGGCGCGACGTGCTGGCCGACCTGCCCGTGCGCGAGTACCTGGCGCGCATGGCCGAGCGGCCCACGGTGCAGCAGGTCAATGCCGACCGCAAGACCAATACGGCGCTGATGATGTCCCGCTACGCCAGCGACAAGACTCCGGCCTGAGCCACCGCCCTGCCCGCCTCAGTCCTGCAGCCAGCGCAGCAGCCCGCTGGCGCGCTGCGTGGGGCTGCCAACGGCCGAGGCCAGCAGGCCCGGCACCTCGGAGAACAGCGAGAAGGCCTGGCGGGCGCGCGTGATGCCGGTGTAGACCAGCTCGCGCCCCAGCACGCTGCCACCGCGCGAGGGCAGCACCAGGGCCGTGTGCTCGAACTCCGAGCCCTGGCTCTTGTGCACCGTCATGGCGAAGGCGGTCTCCACATGGGCCAGGCGGCTGACACCGACCGAGCGCAGCTCGTCACCCTGCAGGAAGTACACGCGCAGCGGCTGCCCGGGCCCGCCCTGCGGGCCCCCCTGTGACCCGCCATGCGACCCACCCGGCAGCGCAATGCCGATGTCACCGTTGAACACGCCCAGCTGCGCATCGTTGCGCGTGACCATGACGGGCCGGCCCGCATACCATTCGCCGCTGCGGCGGATCGCGCCCTGCGCTTCCAGGGCCTGCTCCACCGCCCGGTTGAGGCCGGACACGCCCCAGTCCCCCTCGCGCACGGCGCACAGCAGCCGGAAACGCTCGAAGGCCTGCAGCACATCGACCACCCAGGCCCGGTGCGCGGCCTCGTAGTCGCCGTCCGCAGCCGGCCTGTTTTGCAGCGCCCTGGCATACAGCGCATAGCTGGCCAGGCCGCCGCGCCCGCGCACGGCCAGTTCGGTCACGGCCTGCACGCCGCCGCCCTGGCGCTCCCAGAGTTCGGAGTGCGTACCGCCTTGCGTGCCGGCATCGAGCAAGGCCTGGGCCTGCGCGGCGTGGCCGGCATTCACGGCGCGCGCCAACTGGCCGATGGGACCACCGAAGCGCCGGCTCTCGCGCAGCATGACGGTGTGCTGCGCAAGAGCCGGAGGCCGGTCGCCTGCCGGCGCCGCGAACTGCGGCGGTACCGCCTGGCCGGCCACGCGCAGCGCGTAGTCCAGCGTGTCCGGCAGGTAGCGTCCGGCCTGGGCATCGCGGCACAGGTCGCCCAGCACGGCGCCCGCCTCCACCGATGCCAGCTGGTCCTTGTCGCCCAGCAGCACCAGGCGGGCGCCGGACGGCAGTGCCTCCAGCAGCGCCGCCATCATCTCCAGGTGGACCATGGAGGCCTCATCGACGATGAGCACGTCCACGTCCAGCTGCCGGCCCGCATGGAATCCCCAGTGCCGCGTATCGGGCCGCGCGCCCAGCATGGAGTGCAGGGTGCGCGCCGCGCCCATGCGCTGCACCAGGCCCGCCAGGTCGATCTCGCCGCCCATGCTGCCCTGCAATTGCAGCAAGGCCCCGTCAATCGATTGCTTCAGGCGCGCAGCCGCCTTGCCCGTGGGCGCGGCCAGGGCCACGCGCAGCTGGCCGGCGTCGGGCGCCGTGGCAAACAGCAGGGCCAGCAGCCGAGCGGCGGTATAGGTCTTGCCGGTGCCGGGGCCGCCCGTGATCACCGACAGCCGGCCGCGCAGCGCCAGCGCGCAGGCCAGCTTCTGCCAGTCCACGGGGCCGCCCTCCGCCGCAGGCGGGAACAGGCGGTCCAGCCAGTGGCGGGCCAGGACTTCGTCCAGCGGCTGGCCGGCCACGGCCTGCGCCGCCGTGCGCTGGATGACATGGGTGGCCACGGCGCGCTCGTAGTCCCAGTAGCGGCGCAGGTACAGCAGCGGCGCGGGGCCGTCGGCACCGGCCAGCACCAGGGGCTGTCCAAGGTCCTCGCCGCCATCCTGGCCCGCGTCGCCGACCACGCGCACCACGGGGCTGGCACCCAGCGCCGCCACCCAGCCGGACAGGCGCGCAGGCAGCATCTGCCACAGGGCCTGCTGCGCGGGCAGCGCCTCGGCCGGCCAGGCCAGCACGTCGTTGGGGTGGCCGGCCAGCGGTGCCAGGGGCAGGCAGCTGTGGCCGCGCCCCTCCATCTGCGCCAGCAGTGCGGCGGCCACCAGCAAGGCGGGCCCGGCCTGCGCATCCTGCCCGGCGACGAAGGAGGCCAGCGCCGCATCCAGGCGCCGCAGCAGGCCGGCATCGGCCCAGCGGCGCAGCAGGGCCAGCACTTCATTGGTGTCTGGCGGCACGGCGCCCGGCGGTTTGCCGCCCAGCGATGCGTCGCCCGGCGAGTCGTCGCCCGGCGGTTCGCCGCCCGGCCGTTCGTCGAACAGGTCCAGCGTGGCCGTATCGACGGCCCGCAAACGGGGGCGCGGGCTCATGGCGGCTCCTGCATATCGGCGCGGCCGGGGCCGAGCAGTTCATCAAGCGCATCGAGCAGGGGCAGCTCGGGCGCCATGGCATGCATGCCACCGGCCGGGCCATCGATGCCGCGCAGAAAGTAGTACAGCGCGCCGCCCAGCTGGCGCTGCGGCTCGTAGGCCGTGCCCAGGCGGCTGCGCAGCAGCCGGTGCAGGGCCAGCAGGTAGAGCGCGGCCTGCACGTCGTAGCGGTGGTGAAGCATGGCGCGGGCCAGGGCCTCCTGGCCATATGCGGCGCCGTCCGGGCCCAGGTGGTTGCTCTTGTAGTCAAGCACCCAGTAGCGGCCCTCGTGGCAGAACACCAGGTCGGCAAAGCCCATGAGCATGCCGTGCAGCGAGCGCTGGGGCAGCGCAGGCCGCTCCTGCCCCGGCAGGATGAAGCGCCGGCACAGCTGGTCGATGCGCTCGGCCGGCAGCTGGCGCGCGGGCAGCCAGAACTCCATCTCGGACAGTTGCGGGCCCAGCGTGGCCAGCGTGACATCGAGCGGCGCCAGCGGCTGGTGGACCACGGCCGTGAGCCAGGCCAGCAGGTCGCGCGCCTGCTCGCCACGGCCCGCGCGCTCGCAGCGGCGCACCAGGCGATCAGCGAGCGCACCCTGGCCGTCCACGGGTAGGGCAAAGTCTTCGCCGCCCAGCCATTCCAGCTGGTCGTGCACGAAGTTGCCGACCACGGGGCCGCGCAGAAAGCGGTGCCAGACCACAGGCCCGCCGGCCGGTCCATCCTGCAGGGGCTGCAGGCCCGCCAGGCCGGCCACGCCGGCAATGTCCGCCAGTTCCGGCGATGGCGGCGGCTCCAGCGCCTGCTCATCCTCGGCCGGGCGCTGCACGGCCACGGGCAGCACGGGCAGGCTGGGCGCGGCCATGGCACGCACCAGGGCCGAGAAGCTGCCGATGCCCCAGCGGGTGTCGAAGCGCGCGTCGTAGGCCGGGGCATCGTGCAGCGGGGTGGCGCCAGCCGGGGGCTGCCAGCGCGTGCGCTGCAGTGGCCCGGCATCCAGGTCGCGCCAGGCCATGTGCGGGTCTTCGCCGCACAGCTGCTGCAGGCCGTCGCGCCAGCCCTGGGCCGAGCGCGGCTCGGTGCCGCCCAGCAGGTAGCCGGCTGCGCCCTGCTCATTCACGCAGGCCTTGCCGTTGCCGCGCTTGAGCGGGGCCAGGCCCAGCCACAGCGCATGGCGCGGGCGGGTGAGCGCTACGTAGAACAGGCGCAGGTCCTCGCGCAGCCGCTCGCGGTCGGCCTGGGCCAAGTCCTCGTCGCTGAAGTCCAGCAGCAGCCTGCGGGCCGGGGCGGCATCGTCTCCCACCCCATCCTGCGCTGACAGGGTCAGGAAGGGCGTTCTGGCCCGCTCCATGGGGCGGAAGCTGCCTGCAAACGGCAGGCAGACCAGCGGGTATTCCAGGCCCTTGCTCTTGTGCACGGTGACGATCTTGACCAGGTCGGCATCGCTTTCCAGGCGCACCACCTGCTCTTCGCTGCCGCTGCCCGGCGTCTCGATCTGGGTGGCCAGCCAGCGGATCAGGGCCTGCTCGCCCTCCAGCTGGGCGCTGGCGGTCTGCAGCAGCTCGGCCAGGTGCAGGTAGTTGGTCAGGCGCCGCTCGCCGCCCATGGCCGGGTCCTGCAGCCAGCGCACGGGCAGGTCCAGCCGGTACAGGGTCTGGCGCAGCATGGCCAGCACGCCCAGGCGCAGCCAGATGCTGTGCAGTTCGCGCAGCTGCTCGCTGCGCACGTCAAAGGCTTCCTCGTCGGCGGCCAGCCAGGCCAGCTCGTCCAGCGACAGGCCGATGAGCCGCGTGGCCAGGCCCGCGCGCACGGCCTGGGCATCCAGCGGCGCGGCGACGGCGCGCAGCCAGTACAGCAGGTCATGGGCCTCGTCGCTGGCGAACACCGAATCCTGGTCCGACAGGTAGACCGAGGCCACGGCGCGCGCCTGCAGTTCTCGGCGCACGGCGGCCGCCTCTCGGCCCGTGCGCACCAGCACGGCGATGTCGGCAGGCCGCAGGCGCACAAGGCGGCCATCGGGCTGCACAAAGCCGGCCTGCGGGTCGGCCAGCCACTGCACGATCTGCTCGGCGCAATGGGCCGCAAAGCGGCGCCGCACCTCGTCGGCCGACAAAGGCAGGGGAATGCCGGTGTCCTCGTCGCGGCCCGCACTCCAGGCCACGGTGAGGGCGGGCATGGCGCCGTCGCGCGTGTGCAGCAGCTCGCGCCGGCCCTGGGCGGCCACGGGCTCGAACGGCAGCGGGTTGTGGCTGCCGCGCCGAAACATGAAGGCGCCCTCGCCCGGCCGCTGCTCGGCCTGCGCGAACCAATGGTTGACGGCGCCCACCAGTGCCTGGGTGGATCGGTAGTTGGTGCCCAGCACGTAGTGGCGGCCCTCGGTGGCGCGGCGCGCCTGCAGGTAGCTGTGGATGTCGGCGCCGCGAAAGCCGTAGATGGACTGCTTGGGGTCGCCGATCAGCAGCAGGGCGCTGTGCGGGTCGTTGGCCGCCGTGCGGTAGATCTGGTCGAACAGGCGGTACTGCAGCGGCGAGGTGTCCTGGAATTCATCGATCAGCGCCACCGGGTACTGGGCCAGGATGCGCTCGCGCAGCACGGCGCCGTTGTCGCCGGCCAGGGCCGTGTCCAGGCGCTGCAGCATGTCGGCAAAGCCGAAGCTGCCGGCCTGGCGCTTGAGGTGGGCCAGCCGCTGCGCCACGCGCGCGGCCGCATGCAGGCGCACGGCCACGCTGACGGGCGGCAATTGCTCCAGTTGCACCAGCAGCGCCTGCAGCTCGTCCAGCTCCAGCGGCATGAGCACATCGCCGGCCGATCCCTTGAACGCCTCGGCCAGGCCCTCGGGGCTGAGGCGGTGGCGCGCGGCCTCGGTCAGCGCCAGCGGACCGTCCAGCGGCGCGCGCGACCAGTCGGCCAGCGCGGCCAGCCAGCCGGTGTAGCGCGCGGGCTGCAGCTTGCGCTTGTCCCACAGCGCGCCATGGCCGTCGAGCTGTCCATCCAGCCACAGCTGCAGGCGCTGTGCCTTGTCGTCCCAGCCGGCCGCCAGGGCCAGCAGGCGGCTGCGGCGCTGCTCCATGGCGCGCTGCAGGCAGTCGGCCAGGCTGCCCTCGCCCGCGCCGGGCACAGGGGGCTCGCGCAGCAGGGCGCGCATGTCATCGACCAGGGCGCCGACGTGGGGCCAGATCTTCAGGACCTCGTCCAGCAACTCGTCGGACAGCGGGTAGCACTGCTGGCGCCAATAGTCCTGCGCGGCCTCGGTCTGGCGCTGGCTTTCGTCGGGCTCCAGCGTTTCATCGAAGAGGTTGCCGCTGTCGAAGGCATGCTCGCGCAGCATGCGCTGGCACCAGGCGTCGATGGTGTGGATGGCCGCGTCGTCCATGCATTCGGCCGCCATGGCCAGGCGCCAGGCCGCGCGTTCACGGGCCGCGCCTTCGGGGTAGGCCTCGCGCAGCGCGTGCAGGAAGGCGTCTTGGGGCGCGGGCTCGGCCTCGCCGCGAAAGCACTGCACGGCCTCGATCAGGCGCTTGCGTATGCGGTCTGACAGCTCGCGCGTGGCCGCGCGCGTGAAGGTCATGACGAGGATGTCGGGCGGCATCAGCGGGCGCTCGAAGGCCGTGCTGCTGATGCCGTCCAGGCTGCCCTCGCCATGCCCCAGCACCAGTCGCAGGTAGAGCGCGGCGATGGTCCAGGTCTTGCCGGTGCCGGCGCTGGCCTCGATCAGGCGGCTGCCCCACAGCGGGAAGCGCTGTGCGTCGAGCACATGGCTGGTCACGTCGCCGTCCACATCGCCGGTCACGGCGCCGATCATTTCGCTCGCGCTCATTGCGCCTCCCCCTGGTACGGCAGGACCTGCACCTGCGCGGCCACCCAGTCGAGCAGCGGCGCGTGAGCGGCATGGGCCAGGGCCTCGAAACGGCCATCGGCGCTCAGGCGTTCGAAGTCCGGGTAGCAGCGGGCCCAGGACGGGTCCTCGCCTTCGCCGCCGACCAGATGACCACCCTCATAGGCCTGCTGTGCCGCAGCGGGAAAGCCTTCGGCCATGGCCAGGCCGCTGCGCAGCGGCAGGGGCAGCGGGCCGTTCTGGCCTTCGCGCCACAGGGCCATCAATTCACGCAGCCGTGCCAGCGCGTCGGAAGGGTCCATGGGCAGCACCTGCACCAGGCCGTCGCGCGCCACCACGCGCAACTCGGCCTGTGAGCCGCTGGCGGCCAGCGCCAGGCTGCGCAGGTAGACCGGCATGAGCTTGTCGGCATGGGGCCTGCCCTTGGCATTGAGCAGGTTGCGCGGGTCCAGCAGCAGCCAGCACTGTGCGTCGTCCGCATCGGGGGGCTCTTCGGTTTCGCAGGACTGGCGCAGCCCGTCGATCCAGTCGTCGAACACCAGGCCATCGTCCTCGATCAGCAGCCGCCTGCGCGGCGCGGGATGGGCATACCGATCCAGTTGCTGGCGCCAGGCCCGCAGCGAAGGCGTGACCGAGGACTGCAGCGCCCGCGCGCCGCGCTCGCCCAGCCCCGCCAGCGGCAGCCGCCCCGAGCGCGTGAGGCGCGCCACGGCCGCTCGCACGCTGTCTTCCATGGCCTGGGGCGCCTGCCCGGGCTCGTCCAGGCCGGCCGCCACCTGCTGCTGCAACTGCTGCACCAGCAGGTATTCGGTCAGGCCGTCGAGCTGGAACAGTTCCTCGTCCACCACGGGGTTGTCCTCCTGCTCGAAGCGCACCTGCAGGCGCTGGCGCAGGTAGGCGCGCGCCGGGTGGCGCAGGAAATCGGTGAGCCGGGCCAGCGTCAGCGGCGCCGAGGCGTCGGGGACAAAGGGCGGGCGCGGCTGCGCGGGCAGCGGAGGCAACGCGTCCGTGCCGTCCGACTGCGCATGCGCGGCCCGCCATTCGCGCGCATAGGTGGTCCAGGGCGAGCCTTCTTCGAAATAGCGGCGACTGAAGGGCTGCAGCGGATGCTGCTGCGTGCGCTGCGCCAGCAGCGGCTGGCCGCCTTCGCCGCGCCAACCTGTCTCCAGGTAGTCGCGCAGCTGGGAGACCAGGACCGAGGGCGGCTGCTCGCTGTTGTCGCGCACATGGTGGCCGGTCCAGCTGATGTAGAGCGCGCGGCGTGCGGACAGCAGGGCTTCGAGCATGAGCTGGCGGTCATCGTCGCGGCGCGCGCGGTCGCCGGGGCGCTGCTGGCCGGGCAGCGCCATCAGGTCGAAGTCGCTGCGCGTGGCGCGGCGCGGATAGTCGCCATCGTTCATGCCCAGCAGGCAGACCACCTCGAAGGGAATGGCCCGCATGGGCATCAGCGTGCAAAAGGTCACGCCACCGGCGCGAAAGCGCTGCGACAGCGAGGGCTGCTCCAGCGCCTGCATCCAGGCCTCCTGGGCCACGCCCAGTTCCACGGCGTCCGCATAGCCGGCCTGCTCGCAGGCGCGCTGCCAGTCCGTGAGGGCGGCGTCCAGCGCGGCCAGCATGGCCTCGTCCTCATCGTCCTGCGCCTTGAAGAAGTCCTGCAGCAGTGCGCGAAAGCGCTGCGCCCAGACCTCGGGCGTGGCGGGCCGCCCGGCCTCGCGCCACCAGGCCAGCATGCGCTCCAGCAGCGCAGCCAGCACGCCGGCCAGCTCGGCCGACAGGCCGCCCACTTCGTCATAGGGCTCGATGCCGCCAAAGGCCTGGCCGTCCTGCGCCACGCCGCCGGCATAGCCCAGCAGCATGCGCTGCAGGCCGAACCAGGCGCTGTTGTGCTCGCCGCAGGCCTGCAGGCCCAGGGCGCCGCGCTGCGGCGCATTGAGTCCCCAGCGGATGCCGGCCCCGGCCATCCAGCGCGTGAGCTGGGGCAGGTCGTCGGCCGCCAGCCCCATGCGCGCGGCAATCGCGGGGACGTCCAGCAGGTCGCACAGCTCGCTGAGCCGGCAGCGCTGCTGGGGCAGGCGCAGCAGCCATTGCAGGGCCACGGCCAGCGGGCTGCTGGCGCGCGCACCCAGGTCGGCGATGTCGAAGGGAATGTGGCGCGGGTCATGGCGGCCGTACTGGCCGAAGACCGCACGTATCGAGGGCGCTGCCGTCTCTATGGACGGAAGCATGACCACCACGTCACGCGGGGTCAGCGGCGCTTGCCCTGGCTGGGCAGGATCCGGTGGCCGGGCCAGCATCTGCAGCAGCTGGTCGTGCAGCACCTCCAGTTCGCGCACCACGCTGTGGGCGCTGTGAAAGACGATGGAACGATCGGCCCGCGCCACCTCCAGCGGCGGGTGCTCGGCCAGCGGCACCAGGTCGCGGATGCGCTGCTGTACCTGGGCCAGCAGCGGCGCGGTGCGCAGGTCCTCGGCATCGGTTTCGTCGAACAGGTCCACGCGCGGCATCTGCAGCTGCGCGGCGGCACCCGTGGTGTCGAAGGCGTCGAGCTGGCGCACATAGTCGCGGCTTTGCCGGCCCCAGGCGGCCAGCAGCGGATGGGCGTGGGCATGCATGGCCTCCAGCGGCAGCTGCGCCAGATCGCGCCCGCCGCGCAGCGGCTGGCGGCGCCGCGCCATGCGCAGCAGCTCGCGCCCGTCGATGGCGTCGGCCCAATGGAAGCGGCAGGGATTGGGCACGGCCAGCAGCACCTGGCTGTGGCGGGCGATGGCCGCCAGGAATTCCAGCAGGCTCAGCGGCAACTGGCTGATGCCGAACACCACCACGCGGCGTGCCAGCGGCGCGGCCGGCGCCTCGCCGGACTGCAGCGCGGCCAGCACCCTGCCCTGCAGGCGCGCGCGCGTGGCGCCGCGCTGGTCCTCGTCCAGCTCGGCCAGCACGGCGCGCCACAGGCGCGGCTGCCACTGCTGGCCTTCGGGCACCGGGGCGTCCGCCACACCAGGGCGCAAGGGCATGGGCAGCACGTCATGCCCGGCCTCCCAGGCATCCAGCCAGTCGGCGCGGTAGATCTGGTATTGGTCGAAAAGGTCGGCCAGGCGCTGGGCCAACTGCAGCAGCCGCTCGGGCTCGCCGGGGCGCAGAAAGCCTGCAATGGGGGCGAACGCCGGGTCATGAAGGCACTGCGGCAGCAGGCGCATGAGCCGCCAGGTCATGGGCGTCTTGTCCAGGGGCGATTCGCGCGGCACGGCCTGGCGGCCCAGCACCTGGCGGTAGCTGCGCCACACAAAGCGCGCGGGCAGTTCCACGCGCGCGGCGGCGCACACGCCCAGCTGCTCGGCCATGCGCATCTTGAACCACTCGGCCATGCCGTTGCTCTGCACCAGCACCACCTCGGGCTCCAGCACATCCAGCGGGTGCGCAGCCAGCCATGCCAGCACCGTGTCGGCCAGCACCTCCGTCTGATTCCCGTGCAGGGCGATCAAGCCCGGCTGCCAATGCGATGCCACCTCTGCGCCCCCGTGCTCCAAGCCATGCGAGCAGCGAGCTTAACGCGGGCAGGGCCTGCCTGCAGACTGATTACCAGTGCAGGTAGAACATGGCCTTGGCCAGCAGCACGATGGCCAGCACGTGGCAGAACACGCTCAGGTGCAAGCGGTGCGAGCGGCGCCCGCCAAGCACACCGCGCCGGCGCCACCACATGGCCGCCAGGAAATGCCCGAACACGCTGAGCGCCAGCACGATCTTGAGCGCCAGCAGCAGGCCGAAGCTGCTGGCCAGCGGAGCGGCAAAGGCGGCAGCCAATGCCGAGCGGTGCTGCCAGGCCAGCCCCAGCCCCGCGCCGTACAGCACCATCAGCACCCAGGGCATGACGGCGACCGCGCGGTCGCCCAGCGCCTGCTCGGTGACGCGCGCCACGGCAGCGGGCAGGTGGCGGCGCGCCCCGGCCAGCAGCACGACTTCGAAGAACACCGTGCCTGCAAAGGCAATGGCCGCCAGCAGGTGCAGGGTCAGCAGCAGTCCGTAGCTCATGCGCGGCTCCTGTGCGGCAGGGGCAGCGGCAGGGATGCGGGAGCCGGCAGCAGATCGGCCAGCGTGAAGCCGTCCAGATGGGCCATGAAGCTGTCCAGCGCCCCGCCCAGCACGCCGGCCAGCCGGCAGTCCTGCGCAAGCGTGCAGGCAGGCGGGCTGGTGCCCGTGAAGCATTCGACG
This sequence comes from Delftia sp. Lp-1, assembly GCF_020523835.1. NCBI lineage: Bacteria > Pseudomonadati > Pseudomonadota > Betaproteobacteria > Burkholderiales > Comamonadaceae > Delftia > Delftia sp. Lp-1. The sequence continues at coordinate 166,235 of NZ_JAJALJ010000004.1, forward strand.
ATGGCAAGGTCCGGCTCCATGCCGCGCACCACGTCGCCCAGGCCGATGTCGGCCGGCGCATGGGCCAGGCGCATGCCGCCGCCCTTGCCCCGCACGGTCACGATCCAGCCGCGCAGCGCCAACTGGTGCGTGACCTTCATGAGGTGGGCTTCGGAGATGGCATGGGCCTGGGCGATCTCGGCAATCGTGCACAGCCGCCCGGGGTGGCGCGCCACATGCATGAGCAGGCGCAGCGCGTAGTCGGTCATCAGGGTCAGGCGCATGGCAGGCCTGCGATCATGCCTGCCGGTCGGCACGCGGGCGCACCAGCAGCGGGGCGAAACGCCACAGGTACAGCGCAAAGGCCAATACCCAGGCTGCGGCCGAGGCATGCAGCGCCGCCAGCGACAGCGCCGTGGGCAGCAGGGCCGCCAGGCGCAGCACGGCAGCGGCAATGACCAGGGCATAGGCGGCGACCATGCTGCGGTCGGTGCGCAGCGGCAGGCCCAGGTGGCCCATCGACGTCCGTGTGCACATGCCGATGATGAGCAGGGCAAAGCCGCCCGCACCGATCACATGCACGGGCCAGGCGGGGCGCAGCACCCAACCGGCCGCATGCGCGCCGGCCACCAGCAGGCCCGCACCCAGCGCCGCGTGGCCCAGGTAGAGAATCCACAGCAGCGGCACGCGGCGCACGGCCTGGGGCTTCCAGGCCAGCACCTGCCACAGGGCGATCAGGCCGGCCACGGCCAGGCCGGCGGCCAGGCCCGGCCACCAGCCCGCCAGCAGGCAGGCGATGGCCACCACGCCCGCGCCCAGCTGCCACTGGCCGCTGGCCGTGTGCATGGGGATCTGCAGGCCGGACACGGCGCGCATGGCGAAGAAGGGAATCACGCGCCGCGCGATCAGCAGCGCAATCACGGCCATGCACAGCAGGCCTGCGTTGAAGCGCTGCATGAGCGCGCCGTAGTCGCCCTGCCAGATGGACCACAGGTACAGCGCGTCGGCCGTGCCCAGGCCGGCCAGCAGCAGGGGCAGCCCGTAGTTGCGCCGGCTGCGCGCGGCATGGATGGCGCGGCCCAGCGCCAGCGCGGCCCAGGCAAAGAAGGCGGTCTCGCACAGCGCAGCCACGGCAAAGGCCTGCGGCCCGGGCAGCAGAAAGCCCGCACGGGCGATCAGCCACAGCAGGCACAGCGCGCCCAGCGCCCGGCCCTGCAGCGGATTGCGTCCCGTCCAGTTGCTGCCCGCCGTGAACAGAAAGCCTACGGCGATGGTGGCCACGAAGGCCCACAGCATCTCGTGCGCATGCCAGAACACGCCGGGCATGCGACCGGTGATCCTCTGCGGCGCATGGACCCACAGCGCCACCGACAGCGCGGCCCAGAGGCAGCCCAGCAGGTACAGCGGCCGAAATCCCAATTCGAGGAATACCTTCCATTGCGGCGCCGGCTCCCGGGTTCTCAGGGGTTCCTCCAGCTCCATCCATTGCGCCATGATGTGCACTCCTTCCGGCCCGCTGCGCCTGCATAAGATGCATCCAGCGTACATCTTCAAGTGCACAGGCGAGGCGGCGGCGCAACCACCTTCTGATCCACATCAAGCAGGAGCCAAGCATGGCACTCGAACACGCAAAGCCACTGGAGGTCATCGCCCTGCACGCCCGCGACGGCATGCCCATCAGCACCAGCCTGATCCGAACGCCGAAGCTGCAACTGCTGCGCCTGGTGCTGCCACCGGGCCATGCCCTGCCCAGCCATCAGGTCCCCGGCGAGGCCACCATCCACTGCCTGGCGGGCGAGGCCGGCATTGCCACGCGCCTGGCAAGCCTGCGGCTGGTGGCCGGCTCGGTGGTGCTGGTGCCTGCCGGCGAGCTGCACGATGTGCACGCGCGCGGCGACCAGGGCTGCGTGCTGTTGGTGACGATTGCGGGCGCGAACGACTGAAGGCGGCCGCAGCCGGCGCACAGGCAGGATCACGCATTGCCTGAGGCACAAAGAAAAACGGACCGCTTCTTGCGAAGCAGTCCGTAATTTTTTACTGAATTTGGTGGCCTGGGACGGAATCGAACCGCCGACACAAGGATTTTCAATCCTCTGCTCTACCGACTGAGCTACCGGGCCGAGAACTAGATTATATGCAGGATTTTTTGACCCAAAAACGAAAAAGCCAAAATTCCTTCAAAAAGTCTATCCGCGCTTGTTGCGGCCCAGGTCCACGCCCAGCTGGCGCAGCTTGCGGTACAGGTGGGTGCGCTCCAGGCCGGTCTTCTCGGCCACGCGTGTCATGGAGCCGCCTTCGCGTGCCAGGTGGAATTCGAAGTAGGCCTTCTCGAAGCCGTCGCGCGCCTCGCGCAGCGGGCGGTCCAGGTCGAACCCCTGGTGTGCATGCGGCACGTTGTTGTCCACCGGCACGCGGCTGGCCGCAGGCGTGACCACGGCCGCAGTGTCCGGCTCGACCACCGCCACGGGCGCTGCAGCCGGTGCCTGGCTGGCGGCGTTGCGCGCCAGGCCCTGCTCCACAGCCTTGAGCAGCTTTTGCATGGTGATGGGTTTTTCGAGAAAGGACAGCGCACCGATGCGCGTGGCCTCCACGGCCGTCTCGATGGTGGCGTGACCGCTCATCATGATCACGGGCATGGTCAGCAGACCTGCCGAGGCCCATTCCTTGAGCAGCGATACGCCATCGGTGTCGGGCATCCAGATGTCGAGAAGCACGAGGTCGTAGGTGTTGGAGGCGCGCGCCGAGCGTGCCTGACCGGCGTTCTCGGCCACGTCCACACTATGACCTTCGTCGTTGAGGATTTCCGACAACAAATCCCGGATCCCCAGTTCGTCGTCGACCACCAGTATGTTTGCCATGTGTCTTAAGCCTATGTGCTGAGGCGCGGGGGGCGTCAGGCCTATCCCGTACGCTCAGGCGCAAATGATAGCGACACTTGCGCACCTTGAATCACCCCGTCGTCTTCCCTGTTGCCCAGGTCGATGCGGGCGCCATGCTCGTCTGCGATTTTCTTGACCACGGCCAGGCCCAGGCCGGTGCCTCGCACCTTGGTCGTGACGTAGGGCTCGAAGGCCCGTTGAAGGATGTTGGCGGCGAAGCCCGTGCCGCTGTCACTGATGCTCAGGCGCACGCGGCGCGCGGACTCGTTCCAGCGCGTCTCTATGGTCACGGGGCCGGGGGGCTGGCCGCTTTCCTGCGCGCGCTGGGCCGTGGCGTCCTGGGCATTCTGCAAAAGATTGTGAATGACCTGCCGCAGCTGCTGGCCATCGCCGGAAATCGGCGGGCATTGCGGGTCCAGCACGCAGTCCACGCGCACTTCGGCGTTCTCTTCCCCATACAGCTGTAGCACATCGGTGACCAGCGCGTTAAGGTCCAGCGACTGCAGGTTGGCGGCGGGAAGGCGCGCGTAGTCGCGGAATTCATCGACCAGGCGCTTCATGGCGCCGACCTGATCGACGATGGTCTTGACGGACTTGGCCAGCAGCGCCTGCTCTGCAGGCTGCAGCTTGTCGGTCAGCCGCATGGCCATGCGCTCGGCCGACAGCTGGATGGGCGTGAGCGGGTTCTTGATCTCGTGGGCCACGCGGCGCGCCACCTCGCCCCAGGCCTGAGCACGCTGGGCCGAGACGATTTCCGAGATGTCGTCGAAGACCAGCAGGCGCTGCGCATCGGGCAGTTCCGCACCGCGCATGACCAGGGTGGTGGTGTGCTGGATGACGCCGCCGTCGGTGGAGGCATGCAGCTCATGCACTAGTTGCCAGCGATCGCGCCCCTGCTCGCCCAGGAAGAGCGCGAACTGCTCCTGCACGACTTCGCCGAACTGCTCCAGCCCCGGCACCTGGGACAGCAGCCGGCCTTCATGGACGGCCATGGGCGCGCGCAATATGCGCGTGGCGCCGGGATTGCTCAGCACGATGGCGCCCCGCGCATCCAGCACGATGACGCCCGAGGTGAGGTTGTCGAGGATGGTCTGCAGGTTGCCGCGTGCGGCATCGAGCTGGCCCATGCTGCGGTTGGCTTCGGCACGGGCGTCGGCCAGTTGCTGGGTCATGAGCGCAAAGGAGCGCGTGAGCCCGCCGATCTCGTCGCGCGTCTGCAGCGCCGGCTTGGGCCGCAGGTCGCCGCGCGCCACGTCGCGCATGCCCTGGGCCAGCAGCAGCAGCGGCCTGGCCAGCTGGTTGCCCAGCACGATGGCCAGCACCACGGCGCCGAAGACGGCCAGGAACAGGCTGAGCGTGAGCGTGCCTATGTACATGCGCTGCAGGCCACCGCGTGCCAGCGCGCGCTCCTGGTATTCGCGGTTGGCTGCCTGCACGGCCAGGGCATTGGTCACCAGGGCCTGCGGCAGTGCAATGGTGGCCTGCAGGTAGCGCGGCTCGGTCAGCAGGCCCACGCTGGGGTTGGGCACCAGGGCCAGGGTGCGGACCTGGGCCCCGGGCGCGGTGGCGCCGGGCTGGGCCATGCCGTCGTCGTCCAGGCCTTCGATGCTGGCCACGGCGCGCTGCTCGCGCAGCGAGCGCAGCATTTGCGCGCTGGGGCGTTCGGGCTGCAGGTTGAAGCGCGACTGGCCCACGCTGGCGATGGCGCGCAGGCCCGCAAGGTCGCCGCCGCGGGTGGTCTGCGTCGGGCCCATGACGGCGAGCTCCGATGCACTCCACAGCACGACATCGGTGGCACCCAACTGGTCGCGCACGCGCTCCAGGATCAGCGCGGCGCCGGCATCGGAGACCTGGGACAGCTGGGCGCCTGCGGTGCGCGTGTTGTTGGCCATGTCATTGGCCACGGTCTCCAGCGTGGCACTGGCCAGGCTGACGCCGGCCGACAGCGCGCCCTCGACCTGCACATCGAACCAGCTTTCGATGGAGCGCGAGACGAACTGGTAGGAGACGATGTAGATCAGCAGGCCCGGCACCAGGCCCACCAGCGTGAAGATGCCGGCCAGCTTGAGCAGCAGGCGGCTGCCGAAGCGCCCGCGCTGCAGCCGGATGGCCAGGCGGATGCCGCCCCAGGCCAGGATGGCCAGCAGCAGGCCGGCCACGACCACGTTGGCGGCGAACAGCCAGTTGTAGTTGCGCTCGTAGTCCAGGCGGTTGTTGGTGGCCAGGGTGAGCAGGAACAGCAGCAGCACGCCGACCAGACCCATGAGGCCGGCGCCCACGCCCACGGCCCAGCGCGTGCCGCGCGACAGGCCGGCCGAGGCCGGCAGGGCCACGCGTTCGTCGTCGGCTGAGGCCCTGCTCATGGCGCGTCTTCCAGCATCTGGGTGCGCGACAGCTGCAGGTTCCAGCCCGAGCGGCCCAGCGCGCCGATCTGCAGCGGCCTGGGCAGCTGGGACAGGTCGATGCGAAAGCGCAGTTGCACCGATACGCCCGATTGCGTGGGCGCCGTGTCCATGATCTTCCAGCGCGAGATGCGCTGCATGGAGGCCAGCGCATCGTCCAGGCTTTCGAAGGTCTGGCCCAGCGCCAGCCCCAGGCCGCTGCTGGAGAACGGGGTGCTGGAGATGTGCAGGCGCCAGCGGCGCGTCAGCGGCTGGTGGCTGAGGCGGTAGTGGCGGCTGGCGGTGGCCAGTTGCTGATCGGACCAGTACCAGCGCTCGCGCTGGATCTGGGCATCGGCCACGAAGTACATGGGGATGCCCTGGCGCAGCGCATCGTCGATCTGGTAGGGCAGCTCGAAATGGAGGTTGGCCGACAGCAGCAGGCCGTCGTCGGAGCGATCGAGCTGCATGGGGCCGATCTCGGCCGTCAGGGCATCGGCCCTGGCCTGCAGGCCCAGGCCCGCCAGCACGCCGGCCAGCAAAAGCGCCCCGGCCAGCCGCGCCAGCAGGCGCAGCCAGGCTGGCGACCAGGCCCGATGGGGGGGGTCAGCGCGTCTTTTGCAGCAAGGCGTAGAAGAAACCGTCGTGGTCACCCAAAGCATTGTCAGCCAGCATGCCGGCTTTATCGGCTTTGCCCGGGATTAAATGCCCCGGTGCCGCCAGGGTTCGCGCCTCACTGTTGCGTGTAACAAACGCTTGAACCTGGGCCTCGCCCTCTTCCCTGAAGACCGAGCAGGTGCAGTAGAGCAGGCGCCCGCCGGGCTGCAGCAGGGGCCACAGGGTGTCGAGCAGGCGCGCCTGGATCTCGGCCAGCTGGCGCACATCGCTTTCGCGGCGCAGCCAGCGCACGTCGGGCTGGCGCCGCACGATGCCCGAGGCCGTGCAGGGCGCGTCCAGCAAGATGGCGTCGAACCGCTGGCCGCCGCATTGCGCATCGAACCACTGGTCGGGCCGGGATGCATCGGCCACCACCACGCGGGCCTGCAGGCGCAGCCGCCCCAGCGTGTCCGCGATGCGCGCGGCGCGCTCGGCATCTATCTCCAGCGCCGTGACCTCCAGGGTCTGCGGGGCTGCGTACTCCAGCAGGTGGGCCGTCTTGCCGCCCGGGGCGGCGCAGGCATCGAGCACGCGCAGCGCGCGGCCGGCGGGCTGCTCCAGTCCCTGCAGCAGCAGCGGCGCGGCCAGTTGCGCGGCCGCATCCTGCACCGAGGCCAGGCCTTCGTCGAAGCCCGGCAGGGATTGCACCGGCAGGGCCTGCTGCAGTTGCAGGCCGCTGTCGGCCACGGCCAGGGAAGGCACGTCCATGGCCTGCAGCGCTGCCTGGTAGGACTGGCGGTCCGTTTGTTGGCGGTTGACGCGCAGCGTCATCGGCGGCTGTTCATTGTTGGCCTGCAGGATGGCTTGCCAATGATCGGGATGGTCCTTGCGCAGGCGGGCGATCCACCAGGCCGGGTGGTTCCAGACGGCCTGCGGCTGGTCGTCGGTGGCGGCGACCAGGGCATCGCGCTCGCGCAGGAAGCGGCGCAGGCAGGCATTGATGAAGCCGGACTGGGCGCGCGTCGGCCCCTGCTTGGCAGCCTCCACCGTCTGGTTGACCAGGGTGAATGGTGGGTACGGTGCCCGGGACTCATCCCAGGCCAGGGCCAGGGCCGTGTTCAGCAATGCGCTGACGCGCGGCGGCGGGTTGCGCGAGGCCAGCTGCTTTTGCAGCGCCTGGGCACGGCCCAACTGGCGCAGCACCTGGAACAGCAGCGCCTGGACGCCGGGGCGCAGCGGCTGCGCCACGCGCGCCAGCACGCTGCGGCTGGACTGGCCTTCAAGCACGGACTGCAGGCATTGGGCGACGGCGTCGAGCTGCTGCCAAAGAGGAGGTGCGGCCGGTGCGGCATGCGCCTGCGAGGGCGCCGCAGCGCGGCGCGGGGAAGAATGCGTGCGTTGGTTCATGTTCCACTTTCCTGTGCCTTGCTGGCGACAGGCTCGACCAGCAGGCTGCGCACCGGGCGAAAGCCCAGCAGCCAGGCCAGCAGCCTGGCCGGATATTGCGCAATGGCGGCGTTGTAGCGCTCGGCCGCGGCGTTGAATTGCTGCAGTCCCAGGCGGTTGCGCACCTGGTGCTCGGTCCAGCGCTGCTGCCAGGGCTGCAGCGGATCGGGGTCCGGCGATGGGGCATCTGATGGCGCAGCGCCAGTGCCAGCGGCGCCGGTGTCAACGGCGACCTTGGTCATGGCCTGCCAGGCCACGTCCAGCGCCGAACAGGCGTGCTCCAGCGAGGCCAGCGCGGCCTCGCGCAGCGGCCGGCCACGGGCATCGACCAGGGCCGCCTGCAGCTGTGCGGCGGTCTGGTGCAGTGCGGCCTGGGCATGCACAAGGGCGGGGCTTTGGCCTTCAGCCTTGGGCTGGGCCTCGAAGGCCTGCAGCATGGCATGCCACTGGCCCAGGTGCGCATCGAGCGCTCCGAACTGCTGCACGCAGCCGCTGCGCAGCCGGGCCAGCCGGTTGTATGCGCCGACGGCCCAGAACACCAGCAGTGCCAGCAGCATCCATTCAAGAGACAAGGACCACATCGTCTGCAATGGCCCCGCCGGAGGAGGTCCGGCCGGGCCCTGGTTATTCCCAAAGAAAAACGCTCCCGCCTGCGCAGGGCAGGCCGGGAGCGTCACGTCACTTCAAGGGCTCGCTTGCGCTCGCCCGAGTGTCTCAGTCAGCGGAAGCGTCACCGGCGACGGCAGCCACGCCAGCGTCGTCGTCAGCCATCACACCGGCCAGTTCGGCCGCTTCGGCGTCGGCGATGGCGCGGCGCTCTGCGTCGTCCATGGCGTCCTTGGCCTTGCGTGCCTGGTGGTAGGCCAGACCCGTACCAGCGGGGATCAGGCGACCCACGATGACGTTTTCCTTCAGGCCACGCAGCTCGTCGCGCTTGCCCATGATGGCAGCCTCGGTGAGCACGCGGGTCGTTTCCTGGAACGACGCGGCGGAGATGAAGGAGTCGGTCGACAGCGAAGCCTTGGTAATACCCAGCAGCACGTTGGAGTACGTGGCGGGGATCTTGCCTTCGCGCTGCAGGGCCTCGTTGGTATTGAGGATTTCCGAACGCTCGACCTGCTCGCCAGCGATGTAGGTCGAATCGCCGGTGTTCTCGACCACGACGCGGCGCAGCATCTGGCGAACGATCACCTCGATGTGCTTGTCATTGATCTTCACACCCTGCAGACGGTAGACGTCCTGCACTTCATCAACGATGTAGCGCGACAGCTCCTCGATGCCCAGCAGGCGCAGGATGTCCTGCGGATCGGCGGGACCGTCGACGATGGACTCGCCCTTGTTGACCACCTGGCCTTCGTGCACCAGGATGTTCTTTTCCTTGGGCACGAGCTCTTCCCAGACCTTGCCATCCAGATCGGTGATCTGCATGCGCACCTTGCCCTTGGTTTCCTTGCCGAAGGAGATGGTGCCGGTCATCTCGGCCAGCGTGCCCTTGTCCTTGGGCGTACGGGCTTCAAACAGCTCGGCCACACGGGGCAGACCGCCGGTAATGTCGCGGGTCTTCTGGCCTTCGACAGGGATACGGGCCAGCACTTCGCCGGGGCCCACGTCCTGGCCGTCACGCACCTGGATCAGAGCGCCGACCTGGAAGCCGATCGTCACCGAGTGGTCGGTGCCGGGGATCTTGACTTCCTGGTTGTTGGCATCGATCAGCTTGACCTGAGGACGCACGACCTTGGCAGAGCCACGGCGCTTGGGATCGATCACCACCAGCGTGGACAGGCCGGTCACTTCGTCGACCTGCTTGGCCACGGTCAGGCCCTCTTCCACATTCTCGAAGCGCACCTGGCCGGCGTACTCGGTAATGATGGGTCGGGTCAGCGGATCCCAGTTGGCCAGGATCAGACCGGCCTTGACCTGCTGGTCGGGCCTGACGGTCAGCACGGCACCGTAAGGCACCTTGTGGCGCTCACGCTCGCGGCCGTTGTCGCTGATGACGATTTCGCCCGAACGCGAAATCACGACCAGCTCACCCTTGGTGTTGCTGACGTAACGCATCGTGCTGTTGAAGCTGATGGCGCCGTTGGACTTGGCTTCCACGCTCGATGCGATGGCAGCGCGCGAAGCGGCACCACCGATGTGGAAGGTACGCATGGTCAGCTGCGTGCCGGGCTCGCCGATGGACTGTGCGGCGATCACACCCACGGCTTCGCCGAGGTTGATCTGGCCGCCGCGGCCCAGGTCGCGGCCGTAGCACTTGGCGCACAGGCCGTAGCGGGTTTCGCAGTTCAGCGCGGTGCGGACCTTGATTTCGTCCACGCCTTGCAACTCGAGTTCATCGATCCCGTCTTCGTTGAGCAGCGTGCCTGCGGGCAGCAGGACGGCCAGCGTCTCGGGGTGCACGACGTCCTCGGCCGTGGTACGGCCCAGCACGCGGTCACGCAGCGATTCGATCACTTCACCGCCTTCGACGATGGCGCGCATCAGTGCGCCATTGGTCGTGCCGCAATCGTCCTCGTTGACCACCAGATCCTGCGTCACGTCCACCAGACGACGCGTCAGGTAGCCGGAGTTGGCCGTCTTCAACGCCGTGTCGGCCAGACCCTTTCGGGCGCCGTGGGTGGAGATAAAGTACTGCAGAACGTTCAGGCCTTCACGGAAGTTCGCCGTAATGGGCGTCTCGATGATGGAGCCGTCAGGCTTGGCCATCAGGCCACGCATGCCGGCCAGCTGGCGGATCTGCGCGGCCGAGCCGCGGGCGCCGGAGTCGGCCATCATGTAAATGGCGTTGAACGATTCCTGCTCGACTTCGTTGCCGTGGCGGTCGATGACCTTTTCCTTGGCAAGCTGGGCCATCATGACCTTGGAGACTTCGTCGCCGGCCTTGCCCCAGATGTCCACCACCTTGTTGTAGCGCTCGCCAGCGGTCACGAGACCGGAGACGTACTGCTGTTCGATCTCCTTCACCTCGGCTTCGGCACGGCCGATGATCTCGGCCTTTTGCGGCGGCACCAGCATGTCGCCGATGGCGATCGAGATACCGGCGTGCGTGGACAGGCGGAAGCCGTTTTGCAGCAGCTTGTCGGCAAACACCACCGTGGCCTTGAGACCGCACTTGCGGAACGAGGCGTTGATGAGCTTGGAGATTTCCTTCTTCTTGAGCGCCTTGTTCATGTGGCTGAACGGCAGGCCCTTGGGAAGGATCTCGGACATCAGGGCGCGGCCCACGGTGGTTTCCACCAGGCTGGTCGAAGGCTCGAACTCGCCAGAGTCCTTGTTCTTGGTCCACTCGGTCAGACGCACGCTGATCTTGGCGGCCAGTTCGACCTGGTCGGAGTCCAGCGCGCGCTGCACTTCACCGATGTCGGCGAAGATCATGCCTTCGCCCTTGCCGTTGATGCGCTCGCGCGTTGCGTGGTACAGACCCAGCACCACGTCCTGCGAAGGAACGATGGAGGGCTCGCCCGATGCGGGGAACAGCACGTTGTTGGAGGCCAGCATCAGCGTGCGGGCTTCCATCTGTGCTTCTACCGACAGCGGAACGTGGACAGCCATCTGGTCACCGTCGAAGTCGGCGTTGAAGGCCGCGCAGACGAGCGGGTGCAGCTGGATGGCCTTGCCTTCGATCAGGATGGGTTCGAAGGCCTGGATGCCCAGTCGGTGCAGCGTGGGAGCACGGTTCAGCATGACCGGGTGCTCCTTGATGACCTCTTCGAGGATGTCCCACACCACGGGCGTGCCGGATTCGACTTCCTTCTTCGCCGCCTTGATGGTGGTGGCGATGCCGCGCTGCTCGAGCTGCGCGAAGATGAAGGGCTTGAACAGTTCCAGCGCCATCAGCTTGGGCAGACCGCACTGGTGCAGCTTGAGGTACGGACCCACCGTGATCACGGAACGGCCCGAATAGTCCACGCGCTTGCCCAGCAAGTTCTGGCGGAAACGACCGCTCTTGCCCTTGATCATGTCGGCCAGCGACTTCAGGGCACGCTTGTTGGCGCCCGTCATGGCCTTGCCACGGCGGCCGTTGTCCAGCAGCGAGTCCACTGCTTCCTGCAGCATGCGCTTTTCGTTGCGCGCGATGATTTCCGGAGCCTTCAGCTCCAGCAGGCGGCGCAGACGCGAGTTGCGGTTGATGACGCGGCGATACAGGTCGTTCAGGTCGGACGTTGCGAAGCGGCCGCCGTCCAGCGGCACCAGCGGACGCAGGTCCGGGGGCAGCACGGGCAGCACTTCCATGACCATCCAGCCCGGCTTGATGCCGGACTTCTTGAACGCTTCCAGCAGCTTCAGGCGCTTGGCGTTCTTCTTGACCTTGACTTCGGAGCCGGTCAGATCGCCGCGCAGACGCTCGGTCTCGACATCGATGTCGATGCCTTCGAGCAGGTCCTTGATGCCTTCGGCGCCCATCTTGGCTTCGAACTCGTCACCGTATTCGGTGCGCTTGGCCTCGTAGTCGTCCTCGGTCATGATGCTGAACTTCTTCAGCGGGGTCATGCCGGGGTCGGTCACCACGTAGGCTTCGAAGTACAGCACGCGCTCGATGTCGCGCAGCGTCATGTCGAGCACCAGGCCCAGACGCGACGGCAGCGACTTCAGGAACCAGATGTGGGCGCAGGGCGCAGCCAGGTCGATGTGGCCCATGCGCTCGCGGCGCACCTTGGTCTGGGTCACTTCGACACCGCACTTCTCGCAGATCACACCGCGGTGCTTGAGGCGCTTGTACTTGCCGCACAGGCACTCGTAGTCCTTGATGGGGCCAAAGATCTTGGCGCAGAACAGACCATCGCGCTCGGGCTTGAACGTGCGGTAGTTGATGGTCTCGGGCTTCTTCACCTCGCCGAAGGACCAGGAACGGATCTTCTCGGGAGAAGCCAGACCGATCTTGATGGCATCGAAATGCTCATCAGGCGTGAATTGCTTGAACAGGTCGAGTAGAGATTTCATAAGACTCTTTCCCTTTTCAATATTTAAGAACGCTCAAGCTCGATGTCGAGGCCCAGGGAGCGGATTTCCTTGACCAGCACGTTGAACGACTCGGGCATGCCTGCCTCGATGGCGTGCTCGCCCTTGACGATGGATTCGTACACCTTGGTACGGCCCACCACGTCGTCGGACTTCACGGTCAGCATTTCCTGCAGCACATAGGCGGCGCCGTAAGCTTCCAGCGCCCACACTTCCATTTCCCCGAAACGCTGGCCACCGAACTGGGCCTTGCCGCCCAGCGGCTGCTGCGTCACCAGAGAGTACGGACCCGTGGAGCGGGCGTGCATCTTGTCGTCGACCAAGTGGTGCAGCTTCAGGTAGTGCATGTAGCCGATGGTGGTCGGACGCTCGAAGCGGTCGCCGGTGCGGCCGTCATACAGGTAGGCCTGCGTGCGCGACTCCGTCAGTCCCTTGCGCTGGGCCAGTTCCTCCGGATATGCCAGATGCAGCATGTCCTGGATTTCCTGCTCGGACGCACCGTCGAACACCGGCGTGGCAAACGGCACGCCCGTGGTCAGCGCCTGCGCCATGGACACGATCTCCTTGTCGTCGAGCTGCGTCAGGTCTTCCTTGCGGCCGCGCGAGTTGTAGATCTCTTCCATGAAGGTGCGGATCTCGGCGGCGCGGGCTTCCTGCTGCAGCATGTCGCCGATGCGCTGGCCCAGGCCCTTGCCGGCCCAGCCCAGATGCACTTCCAGCACCTGGCCGATGTTCATACGCGAAGGCACGCCCAGCGGGTTCAGCACGATGTCGGCAGTGGAGCCGTCGGCCATGTAGGGCATGTCCTCGACCGGAACGATCTTGGAGACCACACCCTTGTTGCCGTGGCGGCCGGCCATCTTGTCACCGGGTTGCAGGCGGCGCTTGACGGCCAGGTAGACCTTGACCATCTTGAGCACGCCAGCGGGCAGCTCGTCGCCCTGGGTGAGCTTCTTGCGCTTTTCTTCAAAAGCCAGGTCGAAGCTGTGGCGCGTCTGCTCCAGCGAGTTCTTGATGGACTCGAGCTGGGTGGCGACTTCGTCCTCTGCAGGACGGATGTCGAACCAGTGGAACTTCTCCACGCCATCCAGGTAGGCCTTGTCGATCTTGGCGCCCTTGGCCAGCTTTTGCGGGCCGCCGTTGGCCACGCGGCCATTGAGCAGCTTTTCGATACGGTCGAAGGCGTCGGCCTCGACGATGCGCAGCTGGTCGTTCAGGTCCAGGCGGTAGCGCTTGAGTTCATCGTCGATGATCTGCTGGGCGCGCTTGTCACGCTGGATGCCTTCACGGGTGAAGACCTGCACGTCGATCACGGTGCCTTGCGAGCCCTGGTCCACGCGCAGCGAGGTGTCCTTCACGTCGGAAGCCTTCTCGCCGAAGATGGCGCGCAGCAGCTTCTCTTCAGGCGTCAGCGTGGTCTCGCCCTTGGGCGTTACCTTGCCGACCAGCACATCGCCGGGCTGCACTTCCGCACCCACGTAGATGATGCCGGACTCGTCCAGGCGGTTGAGCTGCTGCTCGGACAGGTTCGGGATGTCGCGCGTGATTTCCTCGGCACCGAGCTTGGTGTCGCGGGCCATCACCACGAGTTCTTCGATGTGGATCGAGGTGTAGCGGTCTTCGGCCACCACGCGCTCGTTGATCAGGATCGAATCCTCGAAGTTGTAGCCGTTCCAGGGCATGAAGGCGATCAGCATGTTCTGACCGATGGCGATTTCGCCCAGGTCGGTCGATGCGCCGTCGGCCACCACGTCACCCTTGGCCAGCTTGTCGCCACGCTTGACGATGGGACGCTGGTGGATGTTGGTGTTCTGGTTGGAACGCTGGTACTTGATGAGGTTGTAGATGTCCACGCCGACTTCGCCGGCCACGGCTTCCGCATCGTTCACGCGGACCACGATGCGCGTTGCATCGACATAGTCCACGATACCGCCGCGGGTTGCCGTCACCACGGTGCCGGAGTCCACTGCCGCCACGCGCTCGATGCCCGTGCCCACCATGGGCTTTTCGGGACGCAGCACAGGCACGGCCTGACGCGACATGTTGGCGCCCATCAATGCGCGGTTCGCGTCATCGTGTTCCAGGAACGGAATCAGCGAGGCAGCCACCGACACGATCTGTGCGGGCGACACGTCCATGTACTGAACGCGCTCGGCCGACACCAGGGTCGAATCACCCTTTTCGCGTGCCGACACCAGGTCGCCGATCAGGCGGCCTTCGGCATCCAGGTCGGCATTGGCCTGGGCGATGATGTACTTGCCTTCCTCGATGGCCGACAGGTAGTCGATCTCCATCGTGACCTTGCCGTCGGCCACGCGACGGTACGGCGTCTCGATGAAGCCGTACTCGTTCAGGCGGGCGTACAGGGCCAGCGAGTTGATCAGGCCGATGTTCGGGCCTTCAGGCGTTTCGATAGGGCAGACGCGGCCGTAGTGGGTCACGTGCACGTCGCGCACTTCGAAGCCTGCACGCTCGCGGGTCAGACCGCCCGGGCCCAGGGCCGAGACGCGACGCTTGTGCGTGATTTCGGCCAGAGGGTTGGTCTGGTCCATGAACTGCGACAGCTGCGACGCACCGAAGAATTCCTTCAGGGCGGCCGAAATCGGCTTGCTGTTGATCAGGTCATGGGGCATCAGCGGCTCTTGCTCGGCCTGGCCCAGACGCTCCTTCACAGCCTTCTCGATACGTGCCAGGCCCGTGCGGTACTGGTTTTCGGCCAGTTCGCCCACGCAACGCACGCGGCGGTTGCCCAGGTGGTCGATATCGTCGACTTCGCCCTTGCCGTTGCGCAGATCCACCAGGATCTTGACCACGGCCAGGATGTCCTCGTTGGACAGCACCATGGGGCCGGTGGCGCCATCGCGGCCGACCTTGGCGTTGAACTTCATCCGGCCCACGCGCGAAAGGTCGTAGGTGTCGGGGTTGTAGAACAGGCGCTGGAACAGAGCCTGCACGGCGTCTTCGGTCGGCGGCTCGCCGGGGCGCATCATGCGGTAGATGGCCACGCGTGCAGCGAACTCATCGACGGTTTCGTCGGTGCGCAGGGTCTGCGAGATGTAGGCGCCCTGGTCCAGCTCATTCGTGTAGATGCACTGCAGATCCTGGATGCCGGCGCTGCGCAGCTTCTTGAGCAGGGACTCGGTCAGCTCTTCATTGGCCTTGGCGATGATCTCGCCCGTGTCCGGATCGACGATGTTCTTGGCGACCACGCGGCCGATCAGGAAATCTTCGGGGACGCTGATGAACTTGGTGCCCGACTGCTCCAGCTCACGCGTGTGGCGAGCGGTGACGCGCTTGTCCTTGGCGACCACGACCTTGCCCGACTTGTCGGTGATGTCGAAGCGCGCGACTTCGCCGCGCAGGCGCTCGGAGACGAACTCCATCTGCGCGCCCGAATCCATGAGGCGGAAGTTGTCGTTGACGAAGAAGTTGGCCAGGATCGATTCCGGCGTCAGGCCGATGGCCTTCAGCAGAATGGACACGGGCATCTTGCGGCGACGGTCGACGCGGAAGAACAGCAGGTCCTTGGGGTCGAACTCGAAGTCCAGCCACGAGCCGCGGTAAGGAATGATGCGTGCCGAGAACAGCAGCTTGCCCGAGCTGTGGGTCTTGCCCTTGTCGTGCTCGAAGAACACGCCAGGCGAGCGGTGCAGCTGCGAGACGATGACACGCTCGGTGCCGTTGATGATGAACGAGCCCTTTTCGGTCATCAGGGGCACTTCGCCCATGTAGACCTCTTGCTCCTTGACTTCCTTGACCACCTTGGACTGCGAGGTCGAAGACTCACGGTCATAGATGATCAACTGGACCTTGGCGCGCACGGCGGAGGCGAACGTCAGACCACGGGTCTGGCACTCGCGCACATCGAAAGCAGGCTTGGCGAGGTTGTACTCGACGAACTTCATCTCCACAAAACCGTTGTGGGAGACGATGGGGAAGGCGGAGTTGAAGGCCGCTTGCAGGCCTTCGATGGTGCGTTTTTTGGGGGCTACATCTGACTGCAAGAATGCGGTATATGCATCTTTTTGCATCTGCAGCAGGTAAGGCACTTCGAGCACGCTGTCGCGGCTCCCGAAGCTTTTGCGGATTCGCTTGCGTTCGGTGTAAGAATAGGCCATGAGATCTCCGGGCAAAGACATGAGTCCTGGGTCTGCGACGACTGCCCCACATGGAAAGCTCCCTGCGGGCTTGGCGGTTGGCCACTACCAACCATGGCTGACGGCGATGCGTTGCACATCGCCCGAACCAAGGCATCTTCTGCTGTCGGGTTGTCAGAAGACACTAAAAAACAGACTGTGCTGACTGCTTTTTAGTGTGCTCTATGGATCAGCGCTCCACAAGCGCCAAAGGCTGGAGGCCCTTTTTCGGAGCCTCCAGCCCTTGAGGGGACTGAATTACTTCAGTTCAGCCTTGGCACCGGCTTCCACCAGCTTCTTCACAGCGGCTTCAGCGTCAGCCTTGGCAACGCCTTCCTTGACGTTCTTGGGAGCGCCGTCGACCAGGTCCTTGGCTTCCTTCAGACCCAGGCCGGTGATTTCACGCACGGCCTTGATGACGGAAACCTTGTTCGCGCCGGCTTCGGTCAGCACAACGTTGAACTCGGTCTTTTCTTCTGCAGCAGCAGCGCCGCCAGCAGCGCCGCCAGCAGCGGGAGCAGCCATAGCGGCAGCGCTCACGCCAAACTTCTCTTCAATGGCCTTCACCAGGTCATTGAGTTCCAGGACCGTCATGCCGTCGAGCGCGGTCAGAAATGCGTCTTTATCGAATGCCATTTTGATTTCCTAACAATATTGGTTAACTGCCGCGCGCTCAGGCTGCGACTGCTTCGGCTGCCGGTTCTTCGGCAGAGCCTTCGCTCTTCTTTGCCGCCAGGGCGCCCAGCACAACGGCCGTACGCGAGATAGGCGACATCAGCAAGCCACACAGTTGTGCCAGCAGAACTTCCTTCGAGGGGATGTTCGCCAGTTGCTTCACACCGTTCACGTCCAGGGCCTTGCCTGCAAACGCACCACCGCGGATCACCAGCTTGTCGTTGGTTTTCGCGAAGTCGGCCACCACCTTGGCGGCGGCCACTGCGTCTTCAGAGAAGCCATAGATCAGAGGGCCGGTCATCTGGTCGGCGACAACGTCAAACTGGCTGCCAGCCACAGCACGGCGGGCCAGCGTGTTCTTCAACACGCTCAGGCTCACACCCTTGCTGCGAGCATCAGAACGCAGTTTGGTCATGTCGGCGACCGTGATGCCGCGGTATTCCGCGATCACAAGCGTTTGAGCTTTTGCGGCGAGGCTGGTCACTTCATTGATGACCGCTTCTTTCTCACTGCGATTAAGACTCAAGGTCTACTCCTTCAAATGCGCACTCGGGGCAAGCCCCTCATGCGCGCTCTTGTTGCAGCGACCAACTGTTTTGGAAATGCATCCATCTGCAGCGGGATCGCCATCTGCGTTGGCCCCGGGGGTTTAAGTGCCGCAAGGCACACCAACGGTCTTGGATGACCCGGCGCATCGCTGCACCGGCCCACCACTGAGGCACCCCGAAAGGTGTCTCAAGATTTCTTGGCTATCAGGCCGAGATGGTTTGCGTGTCGACGCGAACGCCCACACCCATGGTCGACGAAACAGCGACCTTGCGCAGGTACAGGCCCTTGCTCGAAGCGGGCTTGGACTTGTTCAGCGCGTCGATCAGCGCAGCCAGGTTGCCTTGCAGCTTCTCGTTGTCGAACGAGCGGCGGCCGATGGTGGCGTGGATGATGCCGGCCTTGTCGACGCGATATTGCACCTGACCAGCCTTGGCGTTCTTCACAGCCGTGGCCACATCGGGAGTCACCGTGCCAACCTTGGGGTTGGGCATCAGGCCGCGCGGGCCCAGGATCTGGCCCAGCGTACCGACGACGCGCATGGCGTCGGGGGCAGCGATGACCACGTCGAAGGGCATGTCGCCAGCCTTCACGCGGGCAGCCAGGTCGTCCATGCCGACCACGTCGGCGCCGGCAGCCTTGGCTTCTTCAGCCTTGGCGCCTTGGGCGAACACAGCCACGCGGGCAATCTTGCCGGTGCCATGGGGCAGCACGACAGCGCCGCGAACCACTTGGTCAGACTTCTTGGCGTCCACGCCCAGTTGCACGGCCACGTCGATGGATTCATCGAACTTGGCGGTGGCAGCATCCTTCACCAGCGCAACTGCGTCAGCGAAAGCGTACAGCTTGGTGGACTCCACCTTGCCCTGGAGAGCCTTTTGCTTCTTGGTCAACTTGGCCATTTACACGCCCTCCACAATCACGCCCATCGAGCGAGCCGAACCAGCCAGCGTACGCACGGCGGCGTCCACGTCAGCAGCGTTCATGTCCTTCAGCTTGGTGTTGGCGATCTCTTCCAGCTGAGCGCGGGTGATCTTGCCGACCTTGTTCTTCAGGGGGTTGGAAGAACCCTTGTCCAGCTTGATGGCCTTCTTGATCAGCACAGTCGCCGGAGGCGTCTTGATGATGAAGGTGAAGCTCTTGTCCGCGAAGGCCGTGATGACCACGGGCAGGGGCAGTCCGGGCTCGACACCTTGGGTCTGGGCGTTGAACGCCTTGCAGAATTCCATGATGTTGAGGCCGCGCTGACCCAGCGCAGGACCGATCGGGGGAGAGGGATTGGCCTTACCAGCTGGCACTTGCAGCTTGATGAAGCCGACGATTTTCTTCGCCATTGAATGCTCCTTGCGGGTATAGCGCCGCCGGCCCAACCAACAACAGTTGCAGCCGGCAGCTCCCCGGGGGTTGAAAGACTCTTGTGAAAACGCTCTGCACCAAGCCTAAAAATGCAGAGCCAGAGATTGTAAGCGGTAACTCAGGTTTTTTCAACCTGGGCAAATTCAAGCTCGACTGGCGTGGAGCGACCGAAGATCATCACGGAGACGCGCAGACGGCTCTTCTCGTAGTTGACCTCTTCGACAGAGCCATTGAAGTCCGTGAACGGACCTTCCTTGACACGCACCAGCTCGCCGGGCATGAACTCGACCTTGTGGCGCGGCTTTTCCGTGCCTTCCTGCATCTGGCTGACGATCTTGCGCACTTCCTCTTCGGAAATGGGCGCAGGACGGTTCTTGGCACCGCCCACGAAACCCGTCACCTTGCTGGTGTGCTTGACCAAGTGCCAGGTGTCGTCGTCCATAACCATCTCGACGAACACGTAGCCAGGAAACAGACGGCGCTCGGTAGTGCGGCGCTGGCCATTCTTCATTTCCACCACTTCTTCAGTAGGGACAAGAATGCGACCGAACTTGGACTGCATGTCAGAGCGCGCGATGCGCTCGATGATGTTGCGCTCAACCGCCTTTTCCATGCCGGAGTAGGCATGGACGATGTACCAGCGCAGATCCGGATTGGCAGGCGCTGCCCCTCCGTCGTTCACACCCGTTTCGACAGCATCCATTACTTCCTCCAGCCCAAAATCAGGTCGTACAAGACCCACTCAAGCGTCTTGTCCGTGAACCACAGGAACAAGGCCATGATGACGACAAAGCCGAAGACGTACAAGGTCATCTGCATGGTTTCCTTGCGCGTCGGCCAGACGACCTTCTTGACTTCGCGCCAGGCATCCTGAGCAAAGCTCACGAAACGCTTTCCGGGCTCGGAAACAAGGAACGTGCCAGCAGCTGCAGCCAGGCCAACCAGCAGCACCAGCCACTGGACGATGGGCCCTTGCTTGCTCAGCAGATAGAAACCTGCGATCGCAGCAACGACTAAAGCCGCGACTGCGGCAAGCTTGGCTTTGTCAGCTCCGGAGCTGACCGTTTCAACCTGAGTAGTGGCCATAATCCATTTCTAATGCGCATCTTTTGCGCAACGCCAAGACACCGAAGCCCGCTTTGGGGCGGGCTCGTTGCGATTCCACCATCAGGTGGCAGGGGCAGTAGGAATCGAACCTACAACCTTCGGTTTTGGAGACCGACGCTCTGCCAATTGAGCTATACCCCTACGAATCAATTAGGCAATGATCTTGGCAACCACGCCAGCGCCCACGGTACGGCCACCTTCGCGGATAGCGAAGCGCAGACCTTCTTCCATGGCGATGGGGGCGATCAGCTTGACGGTGATCGACACGTTGTCGCCAGGCATCACCATTTCCTTGTCGGCGGGCAGCTCGATGGAGCCGGTCACGTCGGTCGTACGGAAATAGAACTGGGGACGGTAGTTGTTGAAGAACGGAGTGTGGCGACCACCTTCGTCCTTGGACAGCACGTACACCTCAGCCGTGAAGTGGGTGTGGGGCTTGATGGAGCCGGGCTTGCACAGCACTTGGCCGCGTTCCACGTCTTCACGCTTGGTGCCGCGCAGCAGCAGGCCCACGTTGTCGCCAGCTTGACCTTGGTCCAGCAGCTTGCGGAACATTTCCACGCCGGTGACGATGGTCTTCTGGGTGTCGCGGATACCGACGATTTCGATTTCTTCGCCGACCTTGATGATGCCGCGCTCGATACGGCCAGTCACCACGGTGCCACGGCCAGAGATCGAGAACACGTCTTCCACGGGCATTGCAAAGGCACCGTCCACAGCGCGCTCGGGCGTGGGGATGTAGGAGTCCAGTGCTTCAGCCAGGCGCAGGATGGCAGGTTCGCCCTTGTCGGACTGGTCGCCTTCCAGGGCCAGCTTGGCCGAGCCGCGGATGATGGGGGTGTCGTCGCCGGGGAAGTCGTACTTGGCAAGCAGCTCGCGCACTTCCATTTCGACCAGTTCCAGCAGCTCTTCGTCGTCCACCATGTCGCACTTGTTCAGGAACACGATGATGTAGGGCACGCCCACCTGACGGGCCAGCAGGATGTGCTCGCGGGTCTGGGGCATGGGGCCGTCAGCGGCCGAGCACACCAGGATGGCGCCGTCCATTTGAGCAGCGCCGGTGATCATGTTCTTGACGTAGTCGGCGTGGCCGGGGCAGTCAACGTGAGCGTAGTGGCGACCGGCCGTTTCGTACTCGACGTGGGCGGTGTTGATCGTGATGCCGCGAGCCTTTTCTTCAGGTGCTGCGTCGATCTGGTCGTAAGCCTTGGCTTCGCCGCCGAACTTCTTGGACAGAACGGTAGCGATAGCAGCCGTCAGGGTCGTCTTGCCGTGGTCCACGTGACCGATGGTGCCAACGTTGACGTGCGGCTTGGTACGCTCGAATTTTGCTTTAGCCATTTTTCCGACTCCGAAAAAAATCTAAATCACTACAACAGGATTTGGCGCAACCCCATCTAGCGAGCGCACCAGAGATAATGGTGCCCATGGGCAGGATCGAACTGCCGACCTCTCCCTTACCAAGGGAGTGCTCTACCACTGAGCCACATGGGCCTTGAGGCTGCCGAAGCAATCTCAAAAAACTTTGCTCGCCAACTGGAGCGGGAGACGGGAATCGAACCCGCGTCATTAGCTTGGAAGGCTAGGGTTCTACCATTGAACTACTCCCGCACAGATTGACTGCACGTCGCCATCTTTTCAGATGACTTCTCTTCTTCACCATTACTGGTGGAGGGGACTGGATTCGAACCAGTGTAGGCGTAAGCCAACAGATTTACAGTCTGCCCCCTTTAGCCACTCGGGCACCCCTCCGAAGAGATTTGAATTCTAGCACCGTTTTTTTCGTCAAAAAAATTTCAGTGCAGTTTTTTCTCAGGCCACCTGGGCGATCCAAGAAAAATTGTGGTGCGGCTGGCGGGGATCGAACCCACGACCCTTGGCTTCGGAGGCCAATACTCTATCCACTGAGCTACAGCCGCTCAGGGCATCGCTGCCCTGCACAAGCCGAGCATTGTCGCATGACTTTGCCCCGGCACGTCCAAGCCCCCAGGACCCGGCGCTATTGCGCCTGCGGCACCGTGAAGCCCAACCCCCGCAGGCAGACGTCCACCGCCTGCGCGCCCACCTGCTTAAGATCGAAGGCCCTTCCCAGCAGCCAGCTCTGCAACAGGCCATCGAACATGGCGCACAGCGCGATCGAGGCCTGGGGAGCCGGCATGGACATGGTCACCGCATGGCTTTCGGCAGCCGCGCGCAGCGCCAGCTCCAGTTGCGCGGAAAAAGAGTCCAGTGCGGCACGGTTGCGCTCCTGCACGGGCATGAGCTCGCCCACGTATTCCACCTTGAGCAGCAGGATCTCGAAGACGCGCCGCGTACTGTCGTCATCGGCGATGCGCCCGAAGACCACCGCCATCAGGCGCCGCACATATTCCAGCGCATCGCATTCGGAGTCATCCTCGCAGTCGCCCTGAGCGGCCTGCTCCAGCGGGAGCGTGACGCGGTCCAGCATGGCGTAGAAGAGATCCAGCTTGTCCTTGAAATGCCAGTAGACCGCACCGCGCGTGGCGCCGGCTCGCTGGGCAATCTCGTTGAGCGAGGCCCGGGCGACACCCTGTTCGTAGAACACTTGCTCCGCAGCGTCCAGCAGACTGTTGCGCGTTGCAAACGCATCTTCTTTCGTTCGTCGTGCCAAGATGTATTTCCTTCCATCGTTGAGCCCGGCCATGCCACGCTACGCCATGCTTCGCGCCGCCTTGCAGCAACAGCGGTCATTATACATTCATGTATGTATGTATAATCCGCGACTTGCCCGTGGACACGGGCGTTCCGGATAGCGCTGACCGGAACGTCAACATCGTTATTTGATTCAGCACAAGGACCCATCATGCCCAGCACACGCAGCAATGTGTCAGCCGCTCCGTCCCCTTACAGCAGTCTGCGCCTCACCACCGTGGCCCTGGCCGTCACTGCCGCAATGGCCATGGCGGCCTGCGGGAAAAAGCCCGAAGAACAAGCTGCCGCGCAGCAGCAGATGCCCGCCGTGCCGGTGGGCGTGGTGGTCGCCACCCCCGCCGACGTGGGCCTTGTGACCGAACTCCCTGGCCGCGTGGATGCGCGCCGCGTGGCCCAGATCCGCGCCCGCAGCGCCGGCATCGTGCAGGAGCGCCTGTTCAAGGAAGGCAGCGACGTGAAGGCCGGCCAGGTGCTGTACCGCATCGATCCGGCGCCCTACCAGGCGACGCTGCAAAGTGCCAAGGCCACGCAGGCCCGTGCCGAGGCCAACCAGGCCCAGGCACTGGCGCAACTGGAACGCTATCGCCCGCTGGTTGCCGCCAACGCGATCAGCAAGCAGGACTTCGTCAATGCAGAGGCGGCCTACAAGCAGGCCCAGGCTGACGTCGCGGTCGGCAAGGCCTCCGTGCGGACCGCCGAGATCAATCTTGGCTATACCAGCGTCACCGCCCCCATTTCTGGCCGCATCGGCCAGTCTCTGGTGACCGAAGGCGCGCTGGTCGGCCAGGGCGAGGCGACTCCGCTGGCCGTGGTCCAGCAGATCAATCCTGTCTATGTGAACTTCACCCAGTCGTCCAGCGAGGCCTTCCGGCTGCGCCGCGCGATGGAGCAGGGCAAGCTCAAGAAGGCCGATGGCGCCGAGGCTGCCAGCGTCGAGGTGCGCCTGGACGACGGCACGGCCTATGAGCTCAAGGGCAAGCTGCTGTTCACCGACCTGACCGTGGACAGCTCCACCGGCCAGGTCACGCTGCGTGCCGAGGTGCCCAACCCCAAGGGATTGCTGCTGCCCGGCATGTATGTGCGCGTGCGCATGGAGCAGGCCCAGGCGTCCAACGCCATTGCCGTGCCACAGCAGGCGGTGACACGTACCGAAACCGGCGACACCGTGAGCGTGGTCAGCGACGACGGCAAGATCACCAAGCGGCAGGTGAAGGTGACCACGGCCCAGAACAACCAATGGCTGGTCAGCGAAGGCCTTCAGGCGGGTGAGAAGGTCATGGTCGACGGCTTCCAGAAGCTGCAGATGCTGCCGCCCGGCACGCCGGTCAAGCCCGTGCCCTGGCAGCCAGAGGCCGCAGGTGCCCAGAAGCCGGCCGGCGCGGCAGCGCCAGCCCCGCAAGCCGCAGCCGACGCCAAGCCTGCGGACCAGGCAGACAAGAAGTAATCAAGGGGCTCAGCAATGGCCAAGTTCTTTATCGACAGACCGATCTTTGCATGGGTCGTCGCGCTGTTCATCATCGTCCTCGGTGGTATTGCGCTGACCAAGCTTCCGATCGCTCAATACCCCAAGGTGGCTCCTCCAGCCATCGTCATCAACACCGCCTACCCAGGCGCGTCCGCGAAGGTGCTCGAAGACAGCGTGCTGTCCGTGATCGAGCGCGAAATGAACGGCTCGCCCGGTCTGGTCTACATGGAGTCGGTGGCCCAGGCCGATGGCACGGGCAGCATCACCATCAGCTTCGAGGCCGGCACCAACGTGGACCTGGCGCAGGTGGACGTGCAAAACCGCCTGTCGCGCGCCACGCCGCGCCTGCCTGCGTCCGTGACGCAGCAGGGCGTGCGCGTGGACAAGGCGTCGTCCAACTTCCTGCTGTTCATCATGCTGTCGTCCGAGGACGCCAAGGCCTATGACACGGTGGCCCTGGGTGACTACGCCTCGCGCAACATCGTTCCCGAAATCCAGCGTGTGGCCGGCGTGGGCCAGGCACAGCTGTTCGGCACGGAAAAGGCGATGCGCATCTGGTTCGATCCCGCCAAGCTGCAGGGCTACAAGCTCTCGGCCGAGGACGTGACGGCCGCCATCCGCAGCCAGAACGCCCAGGTGGCCAGCGGCGCCATTGGCGACCTGCCCAACATCACGGGCCAGAAGATCGCCGCCACGGTGACGGTGATGGGCCAGCTGTCTTCGATCGGCCAGTTCGAGAACATCGTGCTGCGCGCCAATCCCGATGGCTCCACCGTGCGCCTCAAGGACGTGGCCACCATCGAGATCGGCGGCCAGGCCTACGCGACCTCCGCCCGCCTGAACGGCAAGGATGCCGTGGGTATCGGCGTCCAGCTGACGCCCAGCGGCAATGCGCTGGCCACGGCCAAGGCCGTGCATGCGCGCATGGAAGAGCTGCAGAAGTTCTTCCCCAAGGGCGTGAAGTACTCCATTCCCTACGACAGCTCCAAGTTCGTGAGCATCTCCATCGAGAAGGTGGCCCACACGCTGCTGGAAGCCATCGTGCTGGTGTTCCTGGTGATGTACCTGTTCCTGCAGAACTGGCGCTACACGCTGATCCCGACCATCGTGGTGCCCATTGCACTGCTGGGCACCTTCGCGGTCATGCAGGCCGTGGGCTTCTCGATCAACGTGCTGGCCATGTTCGGCATGGTGCTGGTCATCGGCATCGTGGTGGATGACGCCATCGTGGTGGTGGAGAACGTCGAGCGCATCATGAGCGAGGAAGGCCTGCCGCCGCGCGAAGCCGCGATCAAGGCCATGGGCCAGATCTCGGGCGCCATCGTGGGCATTACGCTGGTGCTGATCGCGGTGTTCATACCGTTGGCCTTCTTCGCGGGGTCCACCGGCAATATCTACCGGCAGTTCTCCATCGTGATGGTGGCCTCCATCAGCTTCTCGGCCTTCATGGCGCTGACGCTGACACCGGCCCTGTGCGCAACGCTGCTCAAGCCTGTGGAAGCCGGTCACAACCACGAGAAGAAGGGCTTCTTCGGCTGGTTCAACCGCACGTTCGCACGCTCGGCCAAGTCCTATGAGGGCTGGGTGGCCCGACTGCTCAAGCGCTCGGTGCTGATGATCGGTGTGTACTTGGCCGTGATCGCGGGCGCCGTGGTGGTGTTCCGTGGCCTGCCGACCTCGTTCCTGCCGACCGAGGACCAGGGCTACTTCATCGTCAACGTGCAACTGCCCCCTGGCGCCGCCAAGGAGCGCACGCTGGAGGTGATGAAGCAGGTGGAAGAAGCCGTGCTGCCGCAGCCCGAAGTGGCCAACATGGTCAGCGTGCTGGGCTTCAGCTTCTCCGGCCAGGGCCAGAACGCCGCCCTCGCCTTCGTGCCGCTCAAGGACTGGTCCGAGCGCAAGGGAGCGAACTCCACGGTGGACGCCATGACGGGCCGCATCATGGGCATGACGTCGGGCATCCGCGATGCCTTCGTGTTCGCCGTGAACCCGCCGCCCATTCCCGAACTGGGCAACGCTGTGGGCTTCTCGTTCCGCCTGCAGGACCGTGCCGGCCACGGACACGATGCGCTGATCAACGCCCGCAACATGATGCTGGGCATGGCCGGACAGAGCAAGGTGCTGGCCGGCGTGCGTCCCGATGGTCTGGAGGACGCGCCCCAGCTGCGCATCGAGATCGACCGCGACAAGGCCAACGCCCTGGGCGTGGACTTCACCTCGATCAATGCCGCGCTGTCCACGGCGCTGGGCTCGTCCTACGTCAATGACTTCCCCAACCAGGGGCGTCTGCAGCGCGTGATCGTGCAGGCCGATGCTCCGGCCCGCATGCAGCCCGACGACCTGCTGCGCCTGAACGCGCGCAATGCCAAGGGCGATCCGGTGCCGCTGTCCACGTTCGCGACCACCAAGTGGGTCAAGGGCGCCCAGCAGACGGTGCGCTACAACGGCTACCCAGCCGTGCGTATCGAAGGCTCGGCTGCTCCGGGCTTCAGCTCGGGCGATGCCATGGACGAAATGGAAAAGCTGGCTGCCAAGCTGCCCGAAGGCTTCGGCTTCGAGTGGACCGGCCAGTCGCGTGAGGAAAAGCTGGCGGGCTCGCAGGCCATCTTCCTGTACGCCTTCGCCATCCTGGCCGTGTTCCTGTGCCTGGCCGCCCTGTACGAGAGCTGGTCGATTCCGCTGTCGGTGATTCTGGTCGTGCCGCTGGGTCTGCTGGGCGTGGTGCTTGCCACCTTGCTGCGCAACTACTCCAACGACGTGTACTTCCAGATCGGACTGGTGACGGTGATCGGCCTGTCGGCGAAAAACGCGATCTTGATCGTGGAGTTCGCCAAGGACCTGCAGGCCGAAGGCAAGGGACTGATCGAGGCTGCGCTGGAAGCCGCCCACCTGCGGTTCCGCCCCATCATCATGACTTCGCTGGCCTTCGGCCTGGGCGTGGTGCCTCTGGTGATCGCCACGGGCGCGAGCTCGGCCAGCCAGCGTGCCATCGGCACCGGCGTGCTCGGCGGCATGATCACCGGCACCGTGCTGGCCGTGCTGTTCGTGCCCACCTTCTTCGTCGTGGTGCGCAAGCTGTTCAAGGGCAAGATCAAAACGCACAACCCGCCGTCCACACCGGCCGGCAAGGAGGCCTTGAGCCATGATTAATCGCAGTACCCCGGTGGCCATCGCCACCGCCGTGCTCCTGGCGGGATGCTCGCTCATCCCCACCTACGAGCGCCCTGCCGCTCCGGTCGCGGCGCAGTACACCCGCGCGAACGCCACCGCTGCGGCGGAAGGCGGCACGGCTGCAGCGCAGCTGCCCTGGCAGGATTTCTTCCAGGACGCACGCCTGCAGCAGCTGGTTCGCACCGCGCTGGACAACAACCGTGACCTGCGCGTGGCTGCGCTCAACATCGAGCGCGCCCAGGCCCAGTACCGGATCACGCGCGCCGACCAGTTCCCGACGGTCGGTGCAGGCGTCAACGCCAGCCGCGCTCCAAACACCACGGGCTCGGGCACCAAGTACGTCAACAGCTACCAGGTGGGCCTCGCCGTCACCTCGTGGGAGCTGGACTTCTTCGGCCGCATCGGCAGCCTGAAGGAAGCCGCCCTGGCCCAGTACCTGGCGACCGAGGAAGCTCGCCGCGCCGCGCAGACCAGCCTGGTGGCCGCTGTGGCCAGCGGCTGGTACACGCTGCTGGCCGACGAGCAACTGCTGAAGATCTCGCGCGACACGCTGCGGACCCGTGAAGAGTCGATCAAGCTGACCAAGCTGCGCTTCGACACGGGCGTGGCGTCCGAGCTGGACTACCGCCAGGCCGTCTCGCTGACCGAGGCTGCGCGCGCCACGCTGGCGCAGCAGCAGCGCCAGCGCGCCCTGGATGAAAACGCCCTGGTGCTGCTGCTGGGCCAGTCCCTGCCAGCGGACGTGCTCGCCAGCCTGGGCTCCAGCCAGGGCCTGCGCGACACGGCCGACCTGCCCGCCGTGCCGGCCGGCCTGCCTTCGGACCTGCTCACACAGCGGCCCGACATTCGCCAGGCCGAGCAGCAGTTGATCAGCACCAACGCCAACATCGGTGCCGCGCGTGCCGCCTTCTTCCCGCGCATCACGCTGACGGGGCAGTTCGGCACGGCCAGCAACGAGCTGTCGGGCCTGTTCAAGAGCGGCAGCTGGGGCTTCACCCTCGCGCCATCCGCCCTCCTGCCCATCTTCGATGCGGGCCGCAATTCGGCCAATCTGGCTGCGGCCAAGGTCGAGCGCGAAGTGGCCATCGCCCAGTACGAGAAGTCCATCCAGAGCGCCTTCCGCGAGGTCTCCGACGCACTGGACAGCCAGGGCACCCTGCGTGACCAGATCATGGCCCAGCGCGCCCAGCTCGAAGCCGAGCAGGCACGCCTGAAGCTGTCCGACCTGCGCTACAGCAACGGCGTGGCCAGCTACCTGGACCTGCTGGATGCACAGCGCAGCCTGTTCGCGCTGGAGCAATCCACCGTGAGCGTGCGTCTGGCGCAGCTGCTCAACCAGATCGAGCTGTACAAGGCGCTTGGCGGCGGCTGGACCGACAGGACAGCGACAGCAGCGGCAGCCGCGCCCGCGCAGTAAGACCAAGGCAGGCATCTGCCGCGCCAACCGCACAGAGGTGTTCTCCGCAAGGTGAACACCTCTTTTTCATGGCGCGCGGAAAGCATTTGCCATTTGCTTGATCCATCTCATGGCATATGTGCGCCCCAGGTCAACCCGGGTCTGCGCGCAGTGTCTGCAAGAGGCTCGTCGATATAATTTGTTGTTGACTCACGCCCCCACAACACAAGAGGACTTCATGAGCGCAACCCACACCGAAGAAGCCCATACGGGCCCGATCAAGAACCCCAAGCAGCTGCTGATGGCGGTGTTTTTCTCGTTCGTGGTTCCGGTGTTCGTGATCATCGGCCTCGTGCAATACGTGAGTTCGGCCGACAAGGCCGGCGCCGGCGCTTCCCAGACCGAAATGGCCAAGGCCCAGCGGCTGCAGAAAATCGGCCTCGTGGAAATCCGGGATGCCAATCGCCCGCTGCGCTCGGGTGAAGAAGTCTTCAAGGGCCAATGCGCGGCCTGCCATGCCACAGGTGCCGCAGGTGCTCCCAAGTTCGCGGATGCCGCGGCCTGGGGCCCGCGCCTGGCACAAGGTCTGGAAGGTCTGGTGCACTCGGCCCTCAAGGGCAAGGGAGCGATGGCGCCTCAAGGCGGCGGCGATTTCAACGACACCGAAATTGCCCGTGGCGTGGTCTACATGACCAATGCCGCAGGTGGCAAGTTTGAAGAGCCCAAGGCCCCGGCCGCAGAAGGCGCTGCAGCGGAAGGTGCAGCGGCACCCGCCAACTGAGCAAGGCCCAGGATGTCTGGCACCAACCGGCTTCGGCCGGTTTTTTCATGCCCGGGCCGGACTGCGCACAAAACCGTAGCGTTGCGGCAACGTCTGTGCCGGCACCTCTTCACAGGCAGGCAGCATGCTGGCGTCCAGCGCGGCCGCGGCATCGACCATGTCCTGCGTATGGACCAGGCCCAGGCCGGAGGGCATGGCCAGATACAGGCGCCCTGTCTCATCCATCAAAACCGCCTTGATGGCTGCGGCCTGCAGCTCTGCCCCTGTGTGGCTGTGCACCTGCAGGCGCTCGCCATCCCAGCGCAACCGCCATATCCAGGGTGTGCTTTCCAGTTCCACATACACACGCTGGGGACCATTCTGGAAAAACCACCGACCGTCGGGCTCGGCAAGATAGTTGCGGGCAATGAAGTCCGCCAGCTTTTCGTTGCGCACCTCCGCGCCCTTGGCTCCCGGGATGCCGCTGTCGAAAGCGCCGCAGGCCTGGGCCTCTTCATCGCGCAGATACCAGCGCCCGCGCTCGTCCAGCCCCAGCCAGCCGCTGCAGGCGGGCACATGGGGCCATTTGGCCATGGCCTGCTTCACGATATCGTCCATTGCATTCATCCTTGTTCGCTGTCTGCCAGCCACTGCGTGACGGCCTGCGGCATGCCCAGTACATGCCCTGGCCAATGTCCCTGTGCAAAACCCACATGACCGCCGTGCGGCGGTTGCCACAGCGTAACCCGTGGGCCGACCTCGCCTGGCCCTGGCAGGCTGCATGCAGGGACAAAGGGATCGTCCAGCGCATTGAGCAGCAGCGCAGGCACGGCAATGCTGCCCAGCACAGGCTTGGCTGCCGCCCGGCCCCAGTAGTCGTGCGCATCGAGAAAGCCATGCACGGGTGCCGTGAACGCGTCATCGAACTCCTTCAGATCGCGCGCGCGCACCGCGGCATCGCGGTCGAAGAGGCCGGGAAATTGCGCCCATTTGACCCGCGCCTTGGGCACCAGCGTGCGCAGGAACATGCGTGTGTAGATCCAGCGGTTCAGACCCTGCCCCAGCGCCATGCCGCCAGCCGCCAGATCCAGCGGCGCACTCACCGCCGCAAGGGCCTGGACCACCTCGGCGGCCTTGTCTGCCTGCAGACCGGCCCAGCGCGCAAGCGCATTGCCGCCCAAGGAAACACCCACCACATGGAGCGGGCGGGAAGACCGTGCGCGCAGGCGGCGCAGTATCCAGTCCACCTCCTGCACATCGCCCGAGTGATAGGCGCGCGGCCCCCGGTTGACCTCGCCACTGCAGCCGCGAAAGTGCGGCACGGCCATGTGCCAGCCACGCTGCGCGGCCACCCAGGCCATGGCCTGGGCATAGTGGCTGTTCGCCGAGCCTTCAAGGCCATGGAAAAGCACCAGCCATGGCGCGTCGTCAGGCAGGGTGGAAGCACCGCCGAAGGCGACATCGATGAAGTCCCCATCCGGGGTATCCCAGCGCTCCCAGCGCCAGGCGGGCGCCGCCTGGCCCACCGGCCAGCGGCGCGCGAACAGTGCCGGCCAGATGGTCTGGGCGTGGCCCCCGGGCAACCAGCGCGCCGCCGTGAATTCGTGCATAAAAGCCCTGTTAGCAGTCCTTGCCACACCGCTGCGCAAGGGCCTTTGCCCTACAGGGCAGCAGGCCGGGCGCGCAGCACAATCGCCAGCATTGCGCATGCTCGTGCGCGATACTGTTTTCCATTGTCGCTTTCAGGTTGCCATCTTATGAAACGTCTACTCGCCACGCTTGCCACCGTCCTGGCATTGACCGGCTGCGGCTACAACGACTTCCAGCGTCTTGACGAACAGACCAAGTCGGCCTGGAGCGAGGTGCTCAACCAGTACCAGCGCCGTGCCGACCTGGTGCCCAACATCGTGGCCTCGGTCAAGGGCGAGGCCAATTTCGAGCAGGAAACCCTGACCAAGGTGGTGGAGGCACGCGCGAAGGCCACCTCCATCCAGGCCACGCCCGAGCTGGTCAACAACCCCGAGGCCTTCAACAAGTTCCAACAGGCGCAGGGCGAGCTGTCCAGTGCCCTGTCGCGGCTGATGGTGGTGGCCGAGCGCTATCCCCAGTTGCAGGCCAACCAGGGCTTCCGCGACCTGCGCGTGACGCTGGAGGGCACGGAGAACCGCATCACCGTGGCGCGCAACCAGTACATCCAGGCCGTGCAGTCCTACAACGTGCTGGCGCGCAGCTTTCCGACCAATCTGACGGCCAAGGTTTTCAGCTACGAACCCAAGCCCAGCTTCAGCGTGCAGAACGAGGCCGAAATCTCCCGTCCGCCCACGGTGGACTTCGGCAACAAGTAAGCCGTGACCATGTCCCTGGTGCCACTGTGGCGCATGCTTTGCGCCCTTGCCCTGACCATGCTGCTGCTGCCCGGGAGCACGCTGGCGCAGGCGCCGCAGCCCGTGCCGGCCCTCTCGGCGCGGCTCATCGACCAGACGGGTACGCTGTCGGCCGATGAGGCACGCGCCATTGAAGACAGGCTGCGTGGCATCGAACAGAAGTCAGGCTCGCAGGTCGTCGTGCTGATGGTGGCCACCACCGCGCCCGAGGACATTGCCGCCTATGCCTGGCGCGTGGCCAGTGACTGGAAGATCGGCCGCCGCGACGTGGGCGACGGCTTGTTGGTGGTGATTGCCAAGAACGACAGGCGCATGCGCATGGAAGTGGCCCGCGCGCTGGAAGGCGCGATCCCCGACCTGGCGGCCGCGCGCATCATCGACCAGCAGATGGCACCGCGCTTTCGCCAGGGGGACTATGCGGGCGGCATCACCGCTGCGCTGGACCAGGTGGCAGCGCGCATTGCGGGCGAGCAACTGCCGGCGCCCTCCTCCAGCCCCCAGTCTTCCAAAAGCCCGGACAGGGGCTTCGACATGGAAGACCTGATGCTGTTCTTCTTCTTCGGCGTGGCCGTGGTCGGCCCCATCCTGCGCTCGGTACTGGGCCGGCCGCTGGCCTCCGTGCTGGCGGGGGCAGGCGCCGGCATTGCCGCCTATGTGGTGACGGCCAGCCTGCTCGTCGCCGCAGGAGCGGGAGTCGTCGCGCTGCTGTTCACCCTGCTGGGAAGCGGCCGCTCCAGCAGGGGTGGCGGCGGTGGATGGGGCGGTGGTGGCGGGTTTGGCGGAGGCGGCGGCCGCAGCGGTGGCGGGGGCTTCAGCTCTGGCAGAGGCGGCAGTTTCGGGGGCGGCGGCGCCTCGGGGAGTTGGTGAGATGGCGGCTGCAATCACAGGCTTTGTACAGCGTCTGCTCCGGCTGCTGCGCCACCATTGGGCCGAAGGGCAGTTGCGCCGTGCACTCCCGCCTGAAAGCCTGGCGGAGCTGGAGCGCCTGATCACCATGAGCGAGCAGCGCCATACAGGCCAGATTCGCATCTGCGTCGAACCCGGACTGCCGCCCAGCTACCTG
The DNA here is from genome assembly GCF_020523835.1 of Delftia sp. Lp-1. Taxonomy (NCBI): domain Bacteria; kingdom Pseudomonadati; phylum Pseudomonadota; class Betaproteobacteria; order Burkholderiales; family Comamonadaceae; genus Delftia; species Delftia sp. Lp-1. The sequence continues at coordinate 199,211 of NZ_JAJALJ010000004.1, forward strand.
TGGCGCGACGCCACGCCGCGCGAGCGCGCCATCACGCTGTTTGGCAAGCTGCGCGTCTGGGATACCGAACACAACAACGGTGCCCTGATCTATCTGCTGCTGGCCGACCACGCCATCGAAATCGTCGCCGACCGCGCCCTGGCGCGCACCCTGCCGGCGGAACAATGGCAAACGCTGATCAGCGACATGGGTGCCGCCTTTCAGGGCGGCCATTACGCCATGGGCATGACGGCAGCCCTGGAGCGCGTGAGCCTGCTGCTTGAAACCAACTTTCCGCGTGACCCGCTCCAGCCTGTGCACGATGGCAGCGACAATCTTCCCGATGCTGTCGTGATACAGCACCACTGAAAGGCAGGCAGGCTGCGCAGGCCGGGCCGAGCCACCCCCTTCATCAAGCTATCGCGGGCACGGAGGCTGTGATAGCGTCACGCCATTTCATCAAGGAGCATCCACACCATGAAGAACACCCTGGCCCGCCTGGGCCTGCTGGCCGCCGTGCTGACCCTGAGCGCCTGCGCAAGCCCCATCCTCGACGACTCGCAGGAATATGACTATGTGCTCAGCTGCAAGCTGCGCGAAGACGACCCCAAGCGCTGCGAGCAACAGATCCGCGCCCTGTGCCCCGTGCCCGCCAAGGCCGTGACGCACAAGTCGCGCACGGTGGACCCCAAGGACAATGCCGTGACCTACGTGTACCAGGCCCGCTGCGGCGACTGAGCCATGGGGCCGGTGATCGGCCTTCCAGCCTTTCGCACCAAAGAAAAAGCCGCCCGAGGGCGGCTTTCTTGCAGCTGGAGCCCGAATGGGGCTCAGCGCTTTTGGCGGAACTTGCGCAGGGCCGCGATCTGAGCGGCCATGACGGCCAGCTCGGACTGGGCACGCGCCAGATCGACTTCGCTCTTGGCGTTCTTCAGTGCTTCCTCGGCTTCGAGCTTGGCCTTCTCGGCCTTCTCGGCGTCCAGGTCGGCACCGCGGATGGCGGTGTCGGACAGCACGGTCACACAGTTGGGCTGCACTTCCAGGATGCCGCCGGCCACGAAGACGAACTCTTCGCTGCCGTCCGCCATCTCGATACGCACCGAGCCAGGCTTGATGCGCGTGATCAGCGGAGTGTGGCGGGGAAAAATGCCCAGTTCGCCGGATTCACCGGGCAGGGCGACAAAGCGCGCTTCACCGGAGAAGATGGACTCTTCGGCACTGACCACATCAACGTGGATGGTGTTCATCTTTGCTCCTCAGAAAAGGTGGGACTGGAACTTGGAACCGGCAGGGCCCAGATCGGGGACACCGAGCAAGGGCCACCCCGCAGCGAGGGTGTCGTCCCCCTCCCCCGCGAAGCGGGTAGAGAGGGGGAAGCGACGCAGTCGCTCAGGGGGTGCCGCAGGCTCAAGCCGCCAGTTTCTTGGCCTTCTCGAAGGCTTCGTCGATGGTGCCAACCATGTAGAAGGCCTGCTCGGGCAGGTGATCGCACTCGCCAGCGCAGATCATCTTGAAACCACGGATGGTTTCAGCCAGCGACACGTACTTGCCGGGAGCGCCAGTGAACACTTCGGCCACGTGGAAAGGCTGCGACAGGAAACGCTGGATCTTGCGGGCGCGGGCCACGGTCAGCTTGTCTTCGGGAGCCAGCTCGTCCATGCCCAGAATGGCGATGATGTCGCGCAGTTCCTTGTAGCGCTGCAGCGTGCCCTGCACTTCGCGGGCCACCTTGTAGTGCTCTTCACCCACGACTTGGGGGTCCAGCTGGCGGCTGGTGGAGTCCAGCGGATCGACGGCGGGGTAGATACCCAGCGAAGCGATGTCACGCGACAGCACCACGGTCGAGTCCAAGTGGGCGAACGTCGTGGCAGGCGAGGGGTCGGTCAAGTCATCGGCGGGCACGTAAACGGCCTGGATGGAAGTGATCGAACCGACCTTGGTCGAGGTGATGCGCTCTTGCAGGCGGCCCATTTCCTCGGCCAGCGTGGGCTGGTAGCCCACGGCGGAAGGCATGCGACCCAGCAGAGCGGACACTTCGGTACCGGCCAGCGTGTAGCGGTAGATGTTGTCCACGAAGAACAGCACGTCCTTGCCTTCGTCACGGAAGGCTTCGGCCATGGTCAGGCCGGTCAGCGCCACGCGCAGACGGTTGCCCGGGGGTTCGTTCATCTGGCCGTAGACCATGGCCACCTTGGAGTCGTTCAGCGACTCCTGGTTGACCACGCCGGCGTCCGACATTTCGTGATAGAAGTCATTGCCTTCGCGGGTACGTTCACCCACACCGGCGAACACCGACAGACCACCGTGGCCCTTGGCGATGTTGTTGATGAGTTCCATCATGTTCACGGTCTTGCCCACACCGGCGCCACCGAACAGACCCACCTTGCCGCCCTTGGCGAAGGGCGAGATCAGGTCGATCACCTTGATGCCGGTTTCCAGCAGTTCCTGCGAAGGCGACAGCTCGTCATAAGCCGGCGCCTTGCGGTGGATGGGAGCCGTCAGCGCCTGATCCACGGGACCACGTTCGTCGATGGGGTTGCCCAGCACGTCCATGATGCGACCCAGCGTCGCCTTGCCCACGGGCACGGTGATGGGGTTGCCGGTGTTGGACACCATCAGGCCGCGACGCAGACCGTCGGACGAACCCAGGGCGATGGTACGCACAACGCCGTCACCCAGCAGTTGCTGCACTTCCAGCGTCAGGGCCGAGCCGTCGAGCTTCAGGGCGTCGAACACCTTGGGCATTGCGTTGCGGGGGAACTCGACGTCCACCACAGCGCCAATACATTGAACAATCTTGCCTTGCACTTGAGCCATTTTTTGCTCCAATTAGTTTGTCTGTTGAGCTGCTTTACACAGCAGCGGCGCCAGCCACGATTTCCGACAGCTCGGTCGTGATCGCTGCCTGGCGCGTCTTGTTGTAGACCAGCTTCAACTCGCCAATGACGCTGCCTGCGTTGTCGGTAGCGGCCTTCATGGCCACCATGCGCGCCGATTGCTCGGACGCCATGTTTTCCGCGACAGCTTGGTAGACCAGGGACTCTGCGTAACGCACGAGCAGCTCGTCGATCACGGACTGCGCGTCGGGTTCGTAGATGTAGTCCCAGCTATGGCCAGACGTCTTCTCGGCCTGCATGCTCTCGGACGACAGAGGCAGCAACTGCTCCACCACCGATTCCTGCTTCATGGTGTTGATGAACTTGGTGTAGCTCAGGTACACCGCGCTCAGCTTGCCCGCTGCATATGCATCGAGCAGCACCTTCACAGGGCCGATCAGCTTTTCCAGATGGGGCGTATCGCCCAGACCCGTCGCGTGCGAAACCACCTTGGCGCCGACACGGTTCAGAAAGCCCAGACCCTTGTTGCCAATGGCCACTGCTTCTGCCGACACGCCTTGATCCTGCAGCTCCCGCAGCTTGGCCGTGACAGCACGCAACACGTTGGTGTTCATGCCGCCGCACAACCCCTTGTCCGTCGTCACCACGATGACGCCGGCTGTCTTTGCATCACCGTTCACTTGCATGAACGGGTGCACGTACTCGGGGTTGGCTTGGCCAAGATGGACTGCAATGTTGCGGATCTTTTCGCTGTACGGGCGTGCAGCCAGCATCCGTTCCTGCGCCTTGCGCATCTTGGATGCGGCCACCATTTCCATGGCTTTGGTGATCTTCTTGGTGTTTTCCACCGATTTGATCTTGCCGCGAATTTCCTTACCTGCTGCCATGATGGCTCCTCGTCCGGTTTAAGCGAACGACTTCTTGAACGCAGCGATGGCGGCGTTCAATTCGGCTTCGGAATCCTTGTCCATGGCCTTGGAAGCGTTCAGCTTGTCGATCAGGGCGCCGTGGCTGGTCTTCAGGAACTGGTGCAGACCAGACTCGAAAGCCAGCACTTGCTTGACCTGGATGTCGTCCATGTAGCCCTTGTTCACTGCGAACAGCGAAGCGCCCATCAAAGCGGTGGACAGGGGGCTGTACTGGGCCTGCTTGAGCAGTTCGGTCACGCGGGCACCGCGGTCCAGCTGCTTGCGGGTGGCTTCGTCCAGGTCGGAGGCGAACTGCGCGAAGGCAGCCAGCTCACGGTACTGTGCCAGGTCGGTACGGATACCGCCGGACTGGCCCTTGACCAGCTTGGTCTGTGCAGCACCACCGACGCGCGACACCGAGATACCGGCGTTGATGGCGGGGCGGATACCGGCGTTGAACAGGCTGGTTTCCAGGAAGATCTGGCCGTCCGTGATCGAGATCACGTTCGTGGGCACGAAGGCCGACACGTCACCGGCCTGGGTTTCGATGATGGGCAGTGCCGTCAGCGAACCCGTCTTGCCCTTGACTTCACCCTTGGTGAAGGCTTCGACGTAGTCGGCATTCACGCGGGCTGCACGTTCGAGCAGGCGGCTGTGGAGATAGAACACGTCGCCGGGGAAGGCTTCGCGGCCCGGGGGACGGCGCAGCAGCAGCGAAACTTGGCGGTAGGCCACGGCTTGCTTGGACAGGTCGTCATAGACGATCAGGGCGTCTTCGCCGCGGTCGCGGAAGTACTCGCCCATCGTGCAGCCGGAGTAGGCCGACACGTACTGCATGGCAGCGGATTCGGAAGCGGTGGCAGCCACGACGATGGTGTATTCCATCGCGCCAGCCTGCTCCAGGGCACGCACCACGTTCTTGATCGAGGAAGCCTTCTGGCCGATCGCAACGTAGATGCAGGTAACGCCCTGACCCTTCTGGTTGATGATGGCGTCGATGGCCACGGCGGTCTTGCCGGTCTGGCGGTCGCCGATGATCAGTTCGCGCTGGCCACGGCCGACGGGCACCATCGAGTCGATGGACTTGATGCCGGTCTGCAGGGGCTGGTCCACGGACTGGCGTGCGATCACGCCGGGAGCGACCTTCTCGATCACGTCCGTCATCTTGGCGTTGATCGGGCCCTTGCCGTCAATCGGCTGACCCAGGGCGTTGACCACGCGGCCGATGAGTTCGGGGCCGACGGGCACTTCCAGAATGCGGCCCGTGCACTTGACGGTGTCGCCTTCGGAGATGTGCTCGTACTCGCCCAGAATCACGGCGCCGACGGAGTCGCGCTCGAGGTTCAGCGCCAGGCCGAAGGAGGGCTGGCCATCCTTGCCTGCGGGGAATTCCAGCATTTCGCCTTGCATCACGTCCGACAGGCCGTGCACGCGCACGATACCGTCGGTCACCGAAACCACGGTGCCTTCGTTACGGATGTCGCTGCTGCCAGCCAGACCCTCGATGCGGCTCTTGATCAGTTCAGAAATTTCTGCGGGATTGAGTTGCATGACTCTTTCCTTCTTTAGCTTTGGTTAGCCGAGACCTCAGTCGCGTTGTTACGCAATGAGGGCCGCTTTCATTTGTTCCAGGCGGGCCTTGACGGACGTGTCAAGAACTTCATCACCCACCACGACGCGGATGCCACCGATCAGGGACTGATCTTGCTGCACCGACAGGTTCAGCTTTCGGCCGAAACGCTTCTCCAGCGAAGTCCCGAGGGCAGCCAGAGCGGCAGCATCTATGGGAAAAGCGCTTTGAACCACGGCGTCGGACGAGCCACCGGCGCGGTTCACGAGGCTGCGAAACTGGGCCGCCACTTCTGGCAGGGCTTGCAGTCGGCCGTTTTCAATGATGACGCGCAGAAAGTTGCGAGCGGCATCGGGCAATGCCGAGCCGGCCACGCCGCTGATGACGTCGAACAGTTGTTCGTCGGTCACCTTGGGGTCGTCGGCCAGCTGGCGCAATTGCGGATTGGCGGCAATCGCCGCCAATTCCTCCGCCCAGGCAACAGTGCCGGACAGGTCAGCACCCTGCTGGGTGCTGGCCTTGAACAGGGCATCTGCGTAAGGACGGGCAATGGTGGCGAGTTCTGCCATGTTTGCTCTTCCTTACAGCTCGGTCTTCAGGCGGTTCAGCAGGTCGGCATGGACGCCGGCATCCACTTCCTTGCGCAGGATCTGCTCGGCGCCCTTGACGGCCAGCGCAGCCACTTGCTCGCGCAGGGCTTCACGGGCCTGGACTGTCTGCTGCTCGGCCTCGGCGCGGGCAGCAGCAACAATCTTGTTGCCTTCTTCGGAGGCACGGGCCTTGGCTTCTTCGATGATGGCCTGGGCACGGCGTTCGGCGTCCGCAAGCCGCGATGCCGTTTCGTTGCGCGTCTGGGCCAGTTCCTGCTCGACGCGCTTGTTGGCGGCGGCCAGGTCAGTCTTGGCCTTGTCGGCAGCAGCGAGGCCATCGGCGATTTTCAGAGCTCGTTCATCCAGCGCCTTCGCGATCGGGGGCCACACGAACTTCATCGTGAACAGCACCAGGATCAGGAAAACGATGGCCTGGACGAACAGGGTCGCGTTGATACTCACGGCAACACCTTTCTATCTAGGGCGTTGATCGGAGCTTAGGCCAGGACGAAGGGGTTGGCGAAAGCGAACAGCAGAGCGATAGCAACACCGATCAGGAAGGCAGCGTCGATCAGACCGGCCAAGATGAACATCTTGGTTTGCAGTTCGTTGATCAGCTCAGGCTGACGTGCCGACGATTCCAGGAACTTGCCACCCATCAGGGCGATACCGATCGAAGCGCCGATAGCGCCCAGACCAACGATCAGACCACAAGCCAGAGCGACGAGACCGAGAATGTTTTCCATGATGACTCCTGAGATTAAAGAAAGAGAAAGGTTGAGAGGGAAAGGAAATGGTCAGTGGGCTTCATGTGCCTGGCCGAGATAGATCAGCGTCAGCATCATGAAAATGAAGGCCTGCAGGGTGATGATCAGAATGTGGAAGATCGCCCAGATAGAGCCTGCAATGATGTGCCCCAAGGGGAGCAACACACCGGAAAGCGACATGGCAGCCGCACCGCCCATCAGAGCGATCAGACAGAACACCAACTCACCAGCGTACATGTTGCCGAACAGTCGCATGCCATGCGAAACCGTCTTGGCGACATATTCAATGATCTGCATGGCCAGGTTGATAACACCCAGGATCAGTGCAAACACGGGATTCTTGCTGGTGCCGAACGGAGCGGTCACCAGTTCGTGGGCCCAGCCGCCCATGCCCTTGATCTTGATGCTGTAGAAGAAGCACAGGATCAGCACGGCCGAGGACAGGCCCAGCGTGGTCGAGAGGTCAGCCGTGGGAACGACACGCAGGTAGGCGTGCGAGTCACCCTGGACGCCCTGCCACAGTACCGGCAGCAGGTCCACGGGCAGCATGTCCATGGCGTTCATCATGAAGATCCAGACGAACACGGTCAGTGCCAGCGGAGCGATGAACTTGCGGCTTTGCGCGTTGTGGATGTTGGCCTTGGCCTGGTTGTCCACCATCTCGACCAGCAGCTCTACAGCCGCCTGGAAGCGGCCCGGAACGCCCGATGTGGCCTTGCGCGCGGCAAGCCACAGCACGAACAGGCTCAGCACGCCCAGCGTGGCGCTGACGACGATCGAGTCCAGGTTGATGACCGAAAAGTCGATGATCGACTTTTGCTTGATGTTCTGGAGGTGCTGCAGGTGGTGAACGATGTATTCACTTGCAGTAGGTGCGTGCGCGTCTGCGGCCATCGGTCAACTTCTCTTCAAATATCAATCGGTTTTTCGGACATTGGCCCGCACTATCAGTGCGACCCAATACGTTTTCATGACGATCACCAAGCCCGCCAGCAGCGCCAGCCAACTCAGCCCCGGGACCAGCTTGGGTGCAGCCGCCAGCATGGCAATGCACAGCACCAGCTTCACCAGTTCCCAGGCAAAAATTCCCACCATGGCGGCTGCAGCGCCGCCCGGCCTATTGCGCACGACGGCGCGCGCAAACAGCGCAGCCGGCAGCACCACCGACAAGGCGCCATAGGCAGCCGACCATCCGACCTCGGCGCGCCCCGTCACCAGCCACGCGACCAGTGCCACCAGCACGCCAACCACCGCCTGGACCACCACGAAGCGCCACACAGACATCTGCGGGTTTCGCGTACGCCACTCCTGAGCCTCCTCGGAGGTCAGGGGCTTGAAGTCGGAATCCTCGCCCTCAAGTTCCCTGTCAGCGTCTGTGTCAGCGGCGTAGTTTTTCATTGAGTTCTCGAAGGCCGCAGACCAGACAAGACTTTTTCACAAAGCCTCTGATTATAAGTAAAAACCCCTGCCGAACGATAGGGGTTGTTACGGGCATGCCCAAAACGGCGGCGGCAGCCTGGCTGTGTGGCAGCAGGCCAACAACGCCAGCCTCGCACCGCAGGCAGCTTGTTTGTTGTGTGTGGAGTTTTCGTGACCGGCGGCGCGGCAGCCCCAGGCTGCGACATGGCCGCGAACGATAGCGCACAATCGCCTCCAACGCCAAGCGATTAACCTTGATTCACCTATGACCGACGCCCCAACCCCCTCCTCCGCACCAGCAGCCGCGCCGGGCGCGGACCCGCGCAAGGACTCGTTGATCGAGTACCCGTCGCAGTTTCCCATCAAAGTCATGGGCATCAAGGCCGAGCATCTGGTGCATGAAATCACCCAGATCGCCGAGCGCTTCGACCCCGCCTTTGACCCCAGCACCATCGAGTTGCGCCCCAGCAGCAGCGGCAAATACCTGGGCGTCACCGTCACGGTGACGGCCACCAGCCGCGAGCAGCTCGACGACCTGTACCGGGCGTTCACCTCGCACCCTCTTGTGAAAGTGGTGCTTTGAGCACCCCAGCCGCCGAGCTTGCGCAGACGCTGGACTTGCGCCTGCTGGGCCGCACCGACTACGAAGCCACGGTGCAGGCCATGCAGGCATTCACGAGCGGCCGCGATGCCGGCACGCGCGACGAGCTCTGGATCTGCGAGCACGCCCCGCATTTCACGCAAGGCCTTGCCGGGAAAAGTGACCACTTGCTGAGCCCTGGCAACATTCCCGTGGTCGCAACCAACCGCGGCGGGCAGGTCACCTACCACGGCCCGGGCCAGGTGGTCGCCTATCCGTTGCTCGATCTGCAGCGCCTGGGCTACTTCGTCAAGGAATACGTGTTCCGCATCGAAGATGCGGTCATCCGCACGCTGGAGCATTTCGGCATCACCGGCCACCGCGTGGAAGGCGCCCCCGGCATCTACGTGCGCCTTGACGATCCTCGCAGCCACGCCATGCTGGCCCAGCGCCCGCAACTGCGCGCACCGGGTTCGCCCGTACCCCAGCCCGATTTTTCGGGGCTGGGCAAGATTGCAGCCCTGGGCATCAAGGTCAGCCGGCATTGCACCTATCACGGCGTTGCCCTGAATGCCGCCATGGACCTGGAACCCTACGACCGGATCAACCCTTGCGGCTATGCAGGACTGCAAACGGTGGACCTTTCTACAATCGGCGTTCAGACAACCTGGGACGAAGCCGCGCGCGTGCTGGGACGACAGTTGCAGCGCCGCCTAGCCCCCTGAATCCAGAACCATGACCACCAACACCGTCGTGCGCGAAGCGCAGTCCCAAGCCGAGTACAACCCGCTGGCCAAGCAGAAGGCGGCAGCGAAGCTTTCGCGCATCCCGATCAAGGTCGAGCATGGCGAGGCCCTCAAGAAGCCCGAGTGGATCCGCGTCAAGGCGGGCAGCCCCACCACGCGCTTCTACGAGATCAAGGACATCCTGCGCGCCAACAAGCTGCACACGGTCTGCGAGGAAGCCTCCTGTCCCAACATCGGCGAATGTTTCGGCAAGGGCACGGCCACCTTCATGATCATGGGCGACAAGTGCACGCGCCGCTGCCCGTTCTGCGACGTGGGCCACGGCCGCCCCGACCCGCTGGACACCAACGAGCCGCTCAATCTGGCCAAGACGATTGCCGAGCTGCGCCTGAAGTACGTGGTGATCACCAGCGTGGACCGCGATGACCTGCGCGACGGCGGCTCGGGCCATTTCGTGGAGTGCATCAAGAACATCCGCGAGCTCTCGCCGCTGACCCAGATCGAGATCCTGGTGCCCGACTTCCGTGGCCGCGACGACCGTGCGCTGGAAATCCTCAAGGCCGCACCTCCCGATGTGATGAACCACAACCTGGAGACCGCACCGCGCCTGTACAAGGAAGCGCGTCCCGGCTCGGACTACCAGTTCTCGCTGAACCTGCTCAAGAAGTTCAAGGCCTTGCACCCCAAGGTTCCGACCAAGAGCGGCATCATGGTGGGCTTGGGCGAGACCGACGAGGAAATCCTGCAGGTGATGCGCGACATGCGCGCCCATGACATCGACATGCTGACCATCGGCCAGTACCTGGCGCCCAGCAACAGCCACCTGCCGGTGCGCCGATACGTGCACCCCGACACCTTCAAGATGTTTGAGGAAGAAGCCTACAAGATGGGCTTCACGCACGCCGCCGTGGGCGCCATGGTGCGCTCCAGCTACCACGCGGATCAGCAGGCACACGCCGCAGGCGTTTGAGCTCGCCGCGTCCAGGCGGCCCTCGATGCCCAGCCCTCGCCAGCCCTGCTGCCGAGGGCTTTTTCATGGCCGCATGACGGCACATCAAGACGCGCAGGCAACAAAAAAGCAGAGCCGCTGACGCATGCTCTGCTTGAATTGGAGGCGATGTTGCCTCTTCTGACATCGTAGAAAAAAAGCCTGGCTAACCGGCAGACCGCTGGCTGGCAAACCGACTTGCTGCAGGCTGAACAGGCCTGGCGAGTCGCCCCACGATGAAACTGAAAAAGGCTTGCAGCTCGAATTCCCCACCAGAGAGTTTCTTGCTGCATTGGGGCTGATCATAGCATCGAATGAGAATCAATCGCAACTAAAGCTGCAAATCTTTTTTTCTGCGCATCCCCGCCTGCATGAATTCATGGTCCCAGCAGCGCTGCGGGACTGTCCGAGCGCAGGACTTCCTGCGCCCAGGCAGTCAGCTTGCGTGTATCGGCACGCAAGATTTCCTGCTTGACGACCAGGATCTGCGCCGGATGCATGGAAAAGCTGCGCAAACCCAGGCCGAGCAGCAGGCGCGTCATGCCCACATCCCCGGCGGTCTCCCCGCAGACACAGACGCTCTTGCCCTGCGCCCTTCCTTCGGCGATCACGTCCGCCACCAGCTTGAGCACGGCGGGATGCAAGGGGTCATAGAGATGGGCCACGGTCTCGTCGGCGCGGTCGATGGCCAGCGTGTACTGGATGAGGTCGTTGGTGCCGATCGACAGGAAGTCGAAGTAACGCAAAAAGGTGCGCACGATCAGCGCGGCCGCAGGCACTTCGATCATGGCGCCCAGCTTGACCGGGCCATGGGCCACGCCTCGCGCGTCGAGTTCGCTTTGCGCCAGCCGCACCTGGGCCAGGGTCTGCTCGATCTCGCTTTGGTGGGCCAGCATGGGAAACAGCAGATGGATCTGCCCATGCGCCGCCGCACGCAGGATGGCGCGCAACTGGGTGCGGAACATGGCCGGGTCAGCCAGGCTCCAGCGGATGGCGCGCAGGCCCAGCGCGGGGTTCAGGTAGTAGTCCTTGGGCTGTGCCTTGTCCAGCGGCTTGTCGGCGCCCACGTCCAGCGTGCGTATGGTCACGGGCATGCCCTGCATGCCGTCCACGGCCTCGCGGTAGGCGCGGTACTGCTCCTCCTCACCGGGCAGGTTGCCGCCACGCCCCATGAACAGGAATTCCGTGCGGAACAGTCCCACGCCCACGGCGCCTGCATGCACGGCCGCAGGCCCGTCGCCGGGTTGCTCGATATTGGCCAGCAACTCGATGCGCTCTCCGTCCAGCGTCAGCGCGGGCGTATGGCGCAGGCGTGAGAGGCGCTCGCGCTCCAGCTCGTTCTGGCGCTGGCGAAAGCCATATTCGGCCAGGATGATGGGAGAAGGATCGACGATGACGACGCCTGCGTTGCCATCGATGATGATCCAGTCGTCCTGGCGGATCAGCTGGCTGGCCGCGCGCGCGCCGACCACGGCCGGGATGTCCATGCTGCGCGCCACGATGGCCGTGTGCGAGGTGCGCCCGCCCACGGCCGTGATGAAGCCGGCAAACAGCCGGCTCTTGAACTGCAGCATGTCCACAGGCGACAGGTCCTGCGCCACCAGGACCAGGGGCACATCGGTGACTTCGTCGAGCAGCAGCGGCTGCTGCGGCGCGCCCTCCCCCGTTGCATCGGCCCGCGGCAGCGCGGCAGGCGCGGGCACGGGGCTGGCCATGCCCTTCATGTAGCGCAGGATGCGCTCGACCACCTGCTCCAGGTCGGCCTTGCGCTCGCGCAGATACTCGTCCTCCATCTCGTCGAACTGGCGCGAGACGACCTCGAGCTGCGTGGTCAGCGCCCATTCGGCGTTGTAGAGACGATCGGAAATCCAGTGCTTGATGGCGGCGGCCAGGGCCTCGTCCTGCAACAGCAGCAGGTGGACGTCGAGCAGGGCATCGAGCTCGCCCGGCGCATCCTGGGGCATTTCATCCTGCAGGCGGCGCAGCTCGTCGATGACGGCGTTGCGTGCGCTGCGGGCGCGGTCGATTTCCGCGTCCACCTGGTCGGGCCGGATGAAGTAGTGCACCACCTCCATGCGGCTGGAGGCCACCACCACCGCGCGTCCTATCGCAATGCCCCGTGAAACGGCCAGTCCGTGGATTGCAAACGTCATTGCGCCTGTCCTTTGCCTGCTGTGCTGCTGCGCAGGCCCCGGGCCGTCGCAATGCGGCATCGTCCGGGCCCGGCGCGTGTTGCTCTTTTGCGCTCACCGTCTGCCAGCGCAGCGGAGGCCCATCACTGGCCTTCGCCAAATTTGTCGTTGATCAGGGCCGTCAGCGCATCCATGGCTTCCTGCTCCTGCGGTCCTTCGGTTTCCAGCAGCACCTCGGAGCCCATGCCGGCAGCCAGCATCATCACGCCCATGATGCTCTTGGCGTTGATGCGCCGCTCGCCCTTGCTCATCCAGACTTCGCAGGGAAAGCTGCCTGCAAGCTTGGTGAGCTTGGCGGAGGCGCGGGCATGCAGGCCCAGTTTATTGCTGATGGTTATAGGGGTCTTGATCATTGGATGGTCGCGGACTCTGGTTCTGAGGCGTGTTCACGCCCACCTGCATCACCCCATGGCTGCCTCCCGCCAAGGCACGCTCGGCCACGGCTTCCAGCGCCTCGTGGCGATAGCCTATGGAGCGCAGCAGCATGGGCAAGTTCACTCCGGCCACCAGTCGCCCGGCAGGCAGCTGCGCCACCAGGCGCTGCGCCACGTTGCAGGGCGTCGCGCCAAAGAGGTCGGTCAGCACCAGCGTGGGCAGCGCCACCAGGCCGCCATGGTCCTCAAGCAACTGCTCGGCACGCATCAGGGTGGCCTCGGGCGGCTCCTGAGCGGGCACATCCAGGGCAAGGACGTCCTCGGCACTGTCGGCGAACACGTGCAAGGCGCATTCGCGCAGTGCATGGGCCAAAGGTGCGTGGGTGAACAAAAGGATGCGCGTGGTCATGAAGTCACAGGGTTCGGAGTCGATTATGGCGTGCGCAGGCGCATGCAGGGCAACCGGCGCGCCTGCACTGCGTTCCATGCCACAGCTGCCTCCCGCATCCGTGGCTCCGAAACCTGTTGCCGTTGCTATTGCAGTTGCAGGCTGGCGAAGAAGTTGTTGGCCTCGTCTGTGCGCGGCTTGTCGCTGTAGATCACGGCATGGTAGAGGCGTGCGCCTGCCGGCTCCATTCGTGCAAACCACACGCCATGGGCGGTGAGCTTCCAGCCCTGGGGCCCCACGCCTTCAAACGTGGTGCGCAGCGACTGCGGCAGATTCAGTGCGCCTGCAGGCAGGAAAGGGCCATCTTCCTTGGAGCGCAGTTGCTTGGCGCCCGCAGGTGCCTGCCCCGGAGCACCCGGGTTCATCTGGCCGAGCACGGCTGCCTGCCAGTACGACAGCATCTCGGCGGCTCTGGACGGCTCGCTGACCAGGAAGTGGGACACCGCGTAGGTCGACGCATCGGCATCGCATCCCATCATGGACATCTGGACTGTGCCCATGCCCTGGCCCAGCTCCACCGGCCGTGTTGCGGATTGCGGATCGCAGGGCAAGAGCACGCGCAGCGGCGTGCCTTCGACCGCGACCTGCCGCCAATCCAGCCTGGGACTGCAGGCGGCCAGGGGCGCCAACACCAGCAGCGCGGCGCCGAGCCGCAGGGCCAGAGCGCGGCCCTTTGCTTTAGAAAAGCTTTCCATCAATGTCATGCCGGCATTATCGGCATGGCCCGACCTGTCCGAGCCCCGAACTTTTGCCCTTGCCGCGCATCGAAAGGCGGTGCACGGCATGCGTGCAGGCCTTCGGGCGCAACTTTGGGCACAATCGTCGCTATGGCAAGCAAACATTGGATCGCAGGCGTGATGATCGCCGCAGCCGCCGGCATGGGCGCATGGGTGTATTCGGGTGCCGGCCAGACGGCCGCGCCGCAGTCCACCTTCGTACTGCTGGACGGCAGCAAGCAGACCACGGCCGACCTCAAGGGCAAGGTGACCTTGGTGAACTTCTGGGCCACCAGCTGCACCACCTGCGTGGCCGAAATGCCCGAGATCGTTGCCACCCACCAGAAATTCCAGAGCCAGGGCTTCGAGACCCTGGCCGTGGCCATGAGCTACGACCCGCCCAGCTATGTGGTGAACTTCGCCGATTCGCGCAAGCTGCCTTTCAAGGTCGCGCTGGACAACACCGGCGCCGTGGCCCGGGCCTGGGGCGATGTGCAACTGACTCCCACCACCTACATCGTCAACAAGCGTGGCGACATCGTGAAGCGCTATGTGGGCGCACCTGACTTCGCTGAGTTGCATCGGCTGATCGAGAAGCTGCTGGCCGAGGCCTGATACAGCGCAGACCAAGGTACAAAAAAACCGGCACCAGGCCGGTTTTTCATTGGTGCATCCTCCGCCCGCCGCTCAACGGCTGCGGAAGCTGTCGTGGCAGGCCTTGCAACTGGCGGCAGCCGGGCCGAAGGCGGCCTTGAGTTGCTCCAGGTTGCCGGACTTGGCCGCAGCCGCGAGCTTGACCGTCTCGGCCTGCATCTTCTCAGACAGGTCCTGGAACTTGGCCTGCTCCTTCCAGATTTCAGGCTTGGCCTTTCCACCTTCCGTGCCCGCGCCGAACGCGGCCCAAGGCAGCTTGGCCATGAAGGCCACCACCTCGGCGTTTTCCTGGGCCGCCTTGGCATCGAAGGGGATCTTTCCGTTCGCCATGGCGCCCAGGCGCCCGAAATGCTGGCCCAGCACGGCGAGCGCGCCCTGGCGGTACTTGATGGCGTCTTCGGACTTGGCGAACTGTGCGGACGCGGGCAGCGCCGTGGCGGCCACCAGGGCGGCCAGCGCCCATGCAGAAACTTTCTTCATCGTGGTTTTCCTTTGGGAGTGTGGGGAAATCTGCCGGGCCAGTATGGCAGCGGCGTCTTGCCGGCGCCGCTTTGATTGACCACGGCCAGGGTGCATTCCTGGTCCTCGCAGGAATGCGGGGCGGCACAATGCCCTCATCCCCATCCCAGCTTTCATGCCATGGCACAAGAATCGACCACACAAGGCGCCGCCAAGCACAAGGTCCGCATCTGGGACCTGCCTACCCGGCTGTTTCACTGGCTGCTGGCCGCAACGGTGGTTGGCCTGGTCGTGACGGCCAAGCTGGGCGGCAATGCCATGAACTGGCATCTGCTGCTGGGCCATGCCATGCTGGCCCTGCTGCTGTTTCGCCTGCTTTGGGGCCTGGTGGGCGGCCGCTGGTCGCGCTTTGCCAGCTTCATCCACGCGCCGGCCACCGTGCTGCGCCATGTGCGGGGACAAGGAACGGAGAGCGACAGCGCAGGCCACAGCCCGCTGGGCGCCCTGTCCGTGTTTGCCATGCTGGCCGTGCTGATCGCCCAGGTGGGCAGCGGGTTGCTCAGCGACGACGAGATTGCGTTCTCCGGCCCGCTGGGCCGCTTTGTATCGGGGGACACCGTGGCACAGGCCACCGCCTACCACGCGCACTGGGGGCAGTATCTGCTGTACGCGCTGGTGGCCCTGCACCTGTTGGCCATCATGTTCTATGCCTGGCGCGGACGGGGTCTGGTGCGCGCCATGGTAACGGGAGACAAGCACTTGCCCGAACCCCTGCACTCTTCACGCGACACGGCAGCCAGCCGCCTGTTGGCATTGGTCCTGGCGTTGGTGGCGGGGGCCGCCGCATGGTGGGTGCAGCAGCTGGGGGGTGCTTTCTGACTGCGTGGCCAGACGTTGCCAGCTTGCCGCTACACTGCGTTTTCCGTCGTTTTAGTCAAGTGCCCGTGGACAAGCCTGCTGTCGCCTTGCTGGCGCCGAATCCCCTGGAAGACATGGACGAAGTCCGCCAGATCTTCCAGGAGTACGCCGCAAGCCTGGATGTCGATCTGCAATTTCAAGATTTCGAGGCCGAGATCGCCGATCTGCCTGGCGACTACGCATCGCCGCGCGGCCACATCCTGCTGGCCAAGGTCGATGGCGCCGTGGCCGGCTGCTGCGCCTTGCGTCCGCTGGACAACTGCGATTACGCCAACGCTGCCGAGATGAAGCGCCTGTTCGTGCGCAAGGCCTTTCGCGGTTTCGGCCTGGGCCGCCAGCTCGCCGAGGCCATGCTCGATGTGGCGCGCCAGGCCGGCTATGACCATGTGCTGCTGGACACGCTGGACGACATGGAGTCGGCGCGCGCCCTCTATACGGACCTGGGCTTCGAGGAAATCCCGCCCTACTATCACAACCCCATCGCAGGGGCGCATTACCTCAAGGCCGATATCTTCTAGGGCCGGCTGAGGCAGCCCCCTCAAATACAAAAAGGCATTGCACCTGGGTGCAATGCCTTTTTTCGCAAAAGCGCGATGCCCAGGCCCGGCAGGCCTGCAGCACGATCAGGATCAGGCCTTGGCCTGGCCCAGCAGGGTGGCAGCGTCGCTGACTTCGAACTTGCCAGGGCCTTCCACGTTCAGCGTGGCGACCTTGCCGTCCTTGACCAGCATGGAGTAGCGGTTGCTGCGCAGGCCCAGGCCCTTGCCGTTCAGGTCCAGCGTCAGGCCGGTGGCCTTGGCGAAGGCGGCATCGCCGTCGGCCAGCATGCGCACCTTGCCGTCGGTCTTCTGGTCACGGGCCCACGCGCCCATCACGAAGGCGTCGTTGACCGACAGGCACCAGATCTCGTCCACGCCCGCAGCCTTGAAGGCTTCGGCCTGCTCCACGAAGCCGGGCACATGCTTGGCCGAGCAGGTGGGAGTGAATGCGCCGGGCACGGCGAAGACTGCAATGGTCTTGCCGGCAGCGGCTTCGGGCAGCTTCACGGGGTTGGGGCCGATGCTGCAGCCATTGCCTTCGACTTCCACGTATTCCATCAGGGTGGCAGCGGGCAGGGCATCTCCGACTTTGATCATCTCTATCTCCTTTGTGGTGCAAAACCGGGGGCCGCCGAAATGGCGGTCCCCAAACGAAAAAACGACCCACATTGTGGGTCGTTTCCTGTGGCCTTGCAGCCGGTGGGCCTGTGTAGGCTTACACCAGAGCAGCCTTTTGCACCAAGCGGGTAGCAACCCAGTTCTTGGTCTTGGACAGCGGGCGGCTTTCCGTGATTTCAACCACGTCGCCCAGCTTGTATTCACCTTGCTCGTCGTGAGCGTGGTACTTGCTGGACTTGATCATGATCTTGTCATAGATCGGGTGCTTGACGCGGCGTTCAACCATGACCGTCACGGTCTTGGCACGCTTGTCGCTGACCACCTTGCCAATCAAGGTGCGCTTGAGGGATTTTTTAGCTTCCGTCATGTCGGCTTCCTGATTACTTGGCAGCTTGCTTTTCAGCAAGGATGGTCTTGGCGCGGGCGATGTCACGGCGCGTGGTACGCAGCGTGTTCGTGTTACCCAGCTGTTGCGTAGCCTTTTGCATACGCAGGCCAAAGTGAGCCTTTTGCAGGGACTTCACTTCGGCTTCCAGGCCGGCAACGTCTTTTTGGCGGAGTTCAGCAGCTTTCGTCATGTTGTTCTCCTTAGGCACCAATTTGACGGGACACGAAGGTCGTACGCAGCGGCAGCTTTGCAGCGGCCAGGCGGAACGCTTCACGAGCCAGCTCTTCAGGGACGCCCACGATTTCGTAGAGCACCTTGCCGGGCTGGATTTCGGCCACGTAGTACTCGGGGTTGCCCTTACCGTTACCCATACGCACTTCTGCGGGCTTGGTAGAGATTGGCTTGTCCGGGAACACGCGGATCCAGATACGACCGCCACGCTTGACGTGACGCGAGATCGCGCGGCGAGCCGCTTCGATCTGACGCGCCGTCAGGCGACCACGGTCAGTGGACTTCAGGCCGAAGTCACCGAAAGCAACGGAGTTACCACGCGTTGCGATACCGGTGTTGCGACCCTTTTGCTCCTTGCGGTATTTGCGGCGAGCAGGTTGCAGCATCTTTATTCTCCTTTACCGTCCGCTGCTGTAGCGGGCGCGTCAGTCTTGCGAACGCGCTTAACGGAATCAGCGCCAGCGCCGGCGGGCTTATCGCTGCCGTCAGCAGGTGCTGCGTTAGCGCCTGCGGGGCGGCGGGCACCACGGCCAGCACCGTCACGACGACCATCGCCGCGACCATCACGGCGGGGGCCGCGAGGACGACGTTCTTCTTCGGGGCGGGGGGTCTCGGCTGCCGGCAGGTCGTTACGACCCAGCGTGTCACCCTTGTAGACCCAGACCTTCACACCGATCACACCGTAGGTCGTCTTGGCTTCGGAGAAGCCATAGTCGATGTCGGCGCGCAATGTGTGAAGTGGCACACGGCCTTCGCGATACCACTCGCAACGTGCAATTTCGATACCGTTCAGACGGCCCGAAGACATGATCTTGATGCCTTGGGCACCCAGACGCATGGCGTTTTGCATTGCACGCTTCATGGCGCGGCGGAACATGATGCGCTTTTCGAGCTGCTGGCAGATCGAATCGGCGATCAGCTTGGCATCGATTTCAGGCTTGCGCACTTCTTCGATGTTCACAGCCACGGGCACGCCCAGACGGGTTGCGAGTTCCTTCTTCAGGTTCTCGATGTCCTCGCCCTTCTTGCCGATCACGACACCAGGACGTGCCGAGAAGATCGTGATGCGGGCGTTCTTTGCAGGACGCTCGATCAGGATGCGCGACACGGCGGCATTCTTCAGCTTGGCCTTCAGGAACTCGCGCACCTTGATGTCTTCGGCCAGCATGCCGGCGAAGTCACGGTTGCTTGCGTACCAACGGCTGGCCCAGTTGCGGCTAACAGCCAGGCGGAAGCCGGTAGGATGGATTTTCTGTCCCATATTCTTCCCAGGCCTTTCAGTTGCCAACCGTCACGTACACGTGGCACGTGGGCTTGCTGATGCGATTGCCGCGGCCCTTTGCACGCGCGGTGAAGCGCTTGAGCGTGGTGCCTTGTTCGACGAAGATGGTCTTGACCTTCAGTTCGTCGATGTCGGCGCCGTCGTTGTGCTCGGCGTTGGCGATGGCGGACTCGAGCACCTTCTTGATGATCACGGCAGCTTTTTTCTGCGTGAACGTCAGGATGTTCAGGGCTTGGTCCACTTTCTTGCCGCGGATCAGGTCCGCGACCAGGCGACCCTTGTCCACAGACAGGCGGACGCCACGGAGAACAGCACGTGTTTCAGACATGTTCTATTCCTTACTTCTTGGCTTTTTTGTCCGCCGGGTGACCCTTGAAGGTACGGGTCAGCGCGAATTCGCCGAGCTTGTGGCCGACCATCTGGTCAGTCACATACACGGGCACGTGCTGCTTGCCGTTGTGCACGGCGATGGTCAGACCGATGAACTCGGGCAGAACCATGGAGCGACGCGACCAGGTCTTGACGGGCTTCTTGTCCTTGGTGGCGACGGCCTTTTCGGCCTTTGCCAGCAAGTGATGGTCAACAAACGGACCCTTTTTAAGAGAACGAGTCATTTGCTACCCTTTACTTCTTGCGACGCGACACAATCATCGACTGCGTGCGCTTGTTGTTACGGGTACGGTAGCCCTTCGTCAGGTTGCCCCATGGGTCAACAGCGTGACGACCTTCACCGGTCTTGCCTTCACCACCACCGTGCGGGTGATCGACAGGGTTCATCACCACGCCGCGAACGGTCGGGCGAATACCCATCCAACGCTTCACACCGGCCTTGCCCAGACGGCGCAGGCTGTGCTCTTCGTTGGCGACTTCACCGATGGTCGCGCGGCATTCGATGTGCACCTTGCGCACTTCGCCGGAACGCATACGCACTTGGGCGTAGATGCCTTCACGGGCCAGCAGCGTAGCCGACGTACCTGCCGAACGGGCGATCTGCGCGCCAGCGCCGATCTTCAGTTCGATACAGTGGATGGTCGAACCCACGGGGATGTTGCGGATCGGCAGGGTGTTGCCCACGCGGATCGGGGCTTCCGAACCGCTGACGATCGTTGCGCCGACTTCCAGGTTGCGCGGAGCAATGATGTAGCGACGCTCGCCGTCGGCATAGCACACCAGAGCGATGTGGGCCGTACGGTTGGGGTCGTACTCAATGCGCTCGACCTTGGCGGGGATGCCGTCCTTGGTGCGCTTGAAGTCCACCACGCGATAGTGGTGCTTGTGGCCACCGCCCTTGTGACGGGTGGTGATGTGACCGTTGTTGTTACGGCCCGACTTCTGGTGCTGAGGCTCCAGCAGGGGGGCGAAACCTGCACCCTTGTGCAGATGGTCACGCGTGACCTTGACCGTGCCGCGTTGGCCGGGGGTCGTCGGTTTGAGCTTGATAACAGCCATGATTACGCAGCCTCCCCGGACAGGTTCAGCTCTTGACCGGGCTTGAGCATCACGTAGGCCTTGCGAACGTGGTCGCGGCGGCCAGTGGTCTTGCCAAAGCGCTTGGTCTTGCCCTTGATGTTCACCACGGAGACACCAGCAACTTCCACCTTGAACATCAGTTCCACGGCGGCCTTGATTTCATGCTTGGTGGCGCTCTGCAGCACCTTGAACGTCACGGCGTTGGACTTCTCGGCAACCATGGTGGCCTTTTCGGACACGATGGGAGCAACCAACACCTGCATCAGACGACCTTCGTCAAACTTGAGCGTGCTCATTCGAACATCTCCTTGAGTTTGTCGATCGCACCCTTGGTGACGAGCACTTTCTTGTAGTGCACCAGCGACACGGGGTCGGCGTAGCGCGGCTCGACCACGAACACGTTCTTCAGATTGCGGGAAGCCAGGTACAGGTTCTCGTCGACTTCTTCAGCGATCACCATGACCGATTCCAGGTTCATGGCCTTGAACTTGTCGGCCAGCACCTTGGTCTTGGGGCTTTCGAGCTTGAGCGAGTCCACCACGGCCAGACGGCCTTCGCGGGCCAGCTGCGACAGGATGGCAACCATACCGGCGCGGTACATCTTCTTGTTGATCTTCTGCGTGAAGTTTTCTTCAGGCAGATTCGGGAAGATGCGGCCGCCGCCACGCCACAGAGGCGAGGAAGACATACCAGCGCGAGCACGGCCGGTGCCCTTTTGCTTGAACGGCTTGGCAGTCGTGTGACGAACCTGCTCGCGGTCCTTCTGAGCGCGAGTGCCCTGACGTGCGTTGGCACGGTAGGCGATCACGATCTGGTGGACGAGGTCTTCGTTGAATTCACGACCGAAAACAGTCTCGGGCGCATCGAACTTGGATGCGGCCTGGCCTTGTTCATTCAGGAGTTCGAGCTGCATTAGTTCGCTCCCTTGGAAGCTTTGGCCTTGATGGCGGGGCGCACCGTCACGAAGCCACCCTTGGAGCCCGGAACAGCGCCCTTGATCAAGAGCAGTTGGCGTGCTTCGTCAATGCGAACCACGTCGAGATTTTGGGTGGTGATGGTTTCATCGCCCATGTGACCGGTCATCTTCTTGCCCGGGAACACGCGACCTGGATCCTGGGCCATCGAGATGGAGCCGGGAACATTGTGCGAACGGCTGTTGCCGTGCGAGGCGCGCTGCGAGCGGAAGTTGTGACGCTTGATGGTGCCGGCGAAGCCCTTACCGATGGAAGTGCCTTGCACGTCCACCTTCTGGCCCACCGAGAACAGCTCGGCGACGGGCAGGACGGAGCCTGCGGCGTACTTGCCAGCGGTTTCTTCGGTCACGCGGAATTCACCCATCACTTCACCGGCTTCGACACCTGCCTTGGCAAGGTGGCCGGCTTCTGGCTTGGTCACGCGAGATGCCTTGCGCGAACCGAAAGTGACCTGCAGGGCCACGTAGCCATCGTTCTCTTGGGTTTTGACCTGAGTCACACGGTTGTTGGACACATCCACCACCGTGACGGGCACTGCGTCCCCGTCATCGGTGAACAGACGCATCATGCCCACCTTGCGACCCAGCAACCCGAGGGAGTTGCTCAGACTCATTTGTTTGCTCCAAAACTTTCGCCGCTGAAACTGCAATTGGCCCAGCGTTGCGCTCCCGCCCCAGATGTCCAAGGCCTTGCGCACGAAAGAAGGTTGATAAAACTTCGCTCAAGAAAGGCGAAGCCCCAAATTTTAACGCGAACTGCCTTTTCAAGCAAGTTCGCGTTAAATCAAAGCCCTTCAACGGCCCCGCAAGGGGCCGTGAAGTTCTTATTGCAGCTTGATCTCGACGTCCACGCCTGCGGGCAGGTCCAGCTTCATCAGAGCGTCAACCGTCTTGTCAGTCGGGTCAACGATGTCCATCAGGCGCTGGTGAGTGCGGATTTCGAACTGGTCGCGGCTGGTCTTGTTGACGTGCGGCGAGCGCAGGATGTCGAAACGCTTCATGCGTGTCGGCAGGGGCACGGGGCCCTTGACGATCGCGCCGGTGCGCTTGGCAGTGTCAACGATTTCAGCAGCCGACTGGTCGATCAGCTTGTAGTCAAACGCCTTCAGGCGGATGCGGATTTTTTGCTTGGACATTGTGTATTCCTAGTTTTCCAAGAATTACGCAATGATCTTTGCAACCACGCCAGCGCCCACGGTACGGCCACCTTCGCGGATAGCGAAGCGCAGACCTTCTTCCATGGCGATGGGGGCGATCAGCTTGACGGTGATCGACACGTTGTCGCCAGGCATCACCATTTCCTTGTCGGCGGGCAGCTCGATGGAGCCGGTCACGTCGGTCGTACGGAAATAGAACTGGGGACGGTAGTTGTTGAAGAACGGAGTGTGGCGACCACCTTCGTCCTTGGACAGCACGTACACCTCAGCCGTGAAGTGGGTGTGGGGCTTGATGGAGCCGGGCTTGCACAGCACTTGGCCGCGTTCCACGTCTTCACGCTTGGTGCCGCGCAGCAGCAGGCCCACGTTGTCGCCAGCTTGACCTTGGTCCAGCAGCTTGCGGAACATTTCCACGCCGGTGACGATGGTCTTCTGGGTGTCGCGGATACCGACGATTTCGATTTCTTCGCCGACCTTGATGATGCCGCGCTCGATACGGCCAGTCACCACGGTGCCACGGCCAGAGATCGAGAACACGTCTTCCACGGGCATTGCAAAGGCACCGTCCACAGCGCGCTCGGGCGTGGGGATGTAGGAGTCCAGTGCTTCAGCCAGGCGCAGGATGGCAGGTTCGCCCTTGTCGGACTGGTCGCCTTCCAGGGCCAGCTTGGCCGAGCCGCGGATGATGGGGGTGTCGTCGCCGGGGAAGTCGTACTTGGCAAGCAGCTCGCGCACTTCCATTTCGACCAGTTCCAGCAGCTCTTCGTCGTCCACCATGTCGCACTTGTTCAGGAACACGATGATGTAGGGCACGCCCACCTGACGGGCCAGCAGGATGTGCTCGCGGGTCTGGGGCATGGGGCCGTCAGCGGCCGAGCACACCAGGATGGCGCCGTCCATTTGAGCAGCGCCGGTGATCATGTTCTTGACGTAGTCGGCGTGGCCGGGGCAGTCAACGTGAGCGTAGTGGCGACCGGCCGTTTCGTACTCGACGTGGGCGGTGTTGATCGTGATGCCGCGAGCCTTTTCTTCAGGTGCTGCGTCGATCTGGTCGTAAGCCTTGGCTTCGCCGCCGAACTTCTTGGACAGAACGGTAGCGATAGCAGCCGTCAGGGTCGTCTTGCCGTGGTCCACGTGACCGATGGTGCCAACGTTGACGTGCGGCTTGTTCCGCTGGAATTTTTCTTTTGCCATGATTTCTCCGAAAGAGCAAAACCTGTGTGATGTTTAAGGTCTGCACCCCATTGCTTGGTCGCCCCGCACAGGTGACAGGGCGGCATGGGATCGCAGACCGGCAAAAATCGCAGCACCCCGGCGCCAAAACGCCTGGGTGCTGCGATTCAAAAGCCTTCAATTATACAAAAAAGCTTACTTCGAGCGAGCAGCAACGATGGCTTCAGCCACGTTACGGGGAGCTTCAGAGTAGTGCTTGAACTCCATCGTGTACGTAGCGCGGCCTTGCGTCTGCGAGCGCAGCGACGTGGCGTAGCCGAACATTTCCGACAGAGGCACTTCAGCCTTGATGGACTTGCCGCCGCCGGCCATGTCGTCCATGCCCTGCACCATGCCGCGACGCGAGGACAGATCGCCCATCACGGTACCGGCGTAGTCTTCGGGCGTCTCGACTTCCACAGCCATCATGGGTTCCAGGATGACGGGGCTGGCCTTGCGGGCAGCTTCCTTGAAACCGAAGATGGCGGCCATCTTGAACGCCATTTCGTTCGAGTCCACATCGTGGTACGAACCGAAGGTCAGCGTGACCTTCACGTCCACGACAGGGTAGCCAGCCAGCACGCCGGAAGTCAGCGCTTCGATCACGCCCTTCTCGACTGCGGGGATGTATTCGCGAGGAACCACACCGCCCTTGATGGCGTCGACGAACTCGAAGCCCTTACCGGGTTCCTGGGGTTCGACCGTGAACACCACGTGGCCGTACTGACCCTTACCGCCGGACTGGCGAACGAACTTGCCGTCCACGTCCACGACCTTCTGGCGAATGGTTTCGCGGTAGGCAACCTGGGGCTTGCCCACGTTGGCTTCCACGTTGAATTCGCGCTTCATGCGGTCAACGATGATTTCCAGGTGCAGCTCGCCCATGCCGGCGATGATGGTCTGGCCCGATTCTTCGTCGGTACGCACGCGGAACGACGGATCTTCGGCAGCCAGGCGCGACAGGGCGATGCCCATCTTTTCCTGGTCGGCCTTGGACTTGGGCTCCACGGCCTGTGCAATCACGGGCTCGGGGAAGACCATGCGTTCCAGCACGATGGGGGCGTCCACGGAGCACAGCGTTTCGCCGGTCGTCACGTCCTTCAGGCCCACGCAGGCAGCGATGTCGCCGGCGCGGATTTCTTCGACTTCCACGCGCTCGTTGGCCATCATCTGCACGATACGGCCGATGCGTTCCTTCTTGCCCTTGACCGAGTTGAACACGGTGTCGCCCTTGGTCAGGACGCCCGAGTACACGCGCACGAAGGTCAGCTGACCGACGAACGGGTCGGTCATCAGCTTGAAGGCCAGTGCCGCAAACTTTTCACCGTCGTCGGCCTTGCGGCTGAGCTTGGTTTCTTCGTTTTCGGGATCGGTACCGGTGACGTCAGGGATGTCCACAGGCGCCGGCAGGTAGTCGATCACGGCGTCCAGCATGCGCTGCACACCCTTGTTCTTGAAAGCGGTACCGCACAGCATGGGCTGGATTTCGGTAGCCAGCGTACGAGCGCGCAGGCCGGCCTTCACGTCTTCTTCGGACAGAGTACCTTCTTCCAGGTACTTGTTCATCAGCTCTTCGCTGGCTTCAGCGGCGGCTTCCACGAGGTTCTCACGCCACTTGTTGGCGGTCTCCACCAGCTCGGCGGGGATCTCGTGGTATTCGAACTTCATGCCTTGCGAGGCTTCGTCCCAGATGATGGCCTTCATCTTGACGAGGTCGACCACGCCCTTGAAGTTGTCTTCGGCGCCGATCGGGATCACGACGGGCACGGGGTTGGCCTTCAGGCGCAGCTTCATCTGGTCAACGACCTTGAAGAAGTTGGCGCCGGTACGGTCCATCTTGTTCACGAAGGCCAGACGGGGCACCTTGTACTTGTTGGCTTGGCGCCACACGGTTTCCGACTGGGGCTGCACGCCGCCCACGGCGCAGTACACCATGCAGGCACCGTCCAGCACGCGCATGGAACGCTCCACCTCAATGGTGAAGTCCACGTGGCCGGGGGTGTCGATGATGTTGAAACGGTGCTCGGGGTAGGACAGGTCCATGCCCTTCCAGAAGCAGGTCACTGCAGCGGAAGTGATGGTGATGCCGCGCTCTTGCTCTTGCTCCATCCAGTCGGTCGTAGCAGCGCCGTCGTGCACTTCGCCCAGCTTGTGGGTCACACCGGTATAGAACAGGATACGTTCCGTGGTGGTGGTTTTGCCTGCGTCGATGTGGGCGGAGATACCGATGTTGCGGTAGCGCTCGATGGGGGTCTTGCGAGCCATGATGGATCCTTGATCGTATGGAGGGAGTCTCTGCCCGTTCCAGCCTCATGGTGCAGACGGACAGCAGTCTTATCTGGGGATGCTCCTAATCGAGACAAGGCCGCAGGCAAAAATGCATGCGGCCTGTCTGATCGGGAGCGAAGCGCTCTTAGAAGCGGAAGTGGCTGAATGCCTTGTTGGCTTCGGCCATGCGGTGAACTTCGTCACGGCGCTTCATGGCGCCGCCACGGCCTTCGGTGGCCTCGAGCAGTTCGTTGGCCAGGCGCTGGGCCATGGACTTCTCGCCGCGCTTGCGGGCGGCTTCCTTCAGCCAACGCATGGACAGGGCCAGGCGACGCACGGGGCGCACTTCGACGGGCACTTGGTAGTTGGCACCGCCAACACGGCGGGACTTCACTTCGACCATGGGCTTGACGTTGTTGATGGCAACAACGAATGCTTCCAGCGGGTCTTTGTCAGGGTGCTTCTTTTGAATCAGGTCCAGGGCACCGTAGATGATGCGTTCTGCGACCGCCTTCTTGCCGCCTTCCATGATCACGTTCATGAACTTGGACAGCTCGACATTGCCGAACTTGGGATCCGGCAGGATTTCACGTTTGGGGACTTCGCGACGACGTGGCATTTTTTACCTCTATCTTGCTTCAGTTGGCATCTTTTCAGACACCGCGAGAGTCAACAGGACTCCCACTTACTCGACCCGCGCAAAACACTTGCGTTTGGGGTCACTACGCTGAATCTCGCGCCACGCGGGATACAGCACCTTCCTCGAAAAAACGCAGGGCTTACTTGGCCTTGGGCTTCTTCGCGCCGTACTTGGAACGGGATTGCTTGCGGTCCTTGACGCCTTGCAGGTCAAGGGAGCCACGCACGATGTGGTAACGCACACCGGGCAAGTCCTTCACACGGCCGCCGCGCACCAGAACAACGCTGTGCTCTTGCAGGTTGTGGCCTTCACCACCGATGTAGGAGATGACCTCGAAGCCGTTGGTCAGGCGCACCTTGGCAACCTTACGCAGAGCGGAGTTAGGCTTCTTAGGCGTCGTGGTGTACACACGGGTGCACACGCCGCGGCGCTGAGGGCAGTTTTCCATAGCAGGGCTCTTGGATTTGACAACTTCGACCGTGCGGCCCTGACGCACGAGTTGGTTAATGGTTGGCATTAATAAACGTCCCTAAACGTGAATTGCTTGCGAAAAGCGAAAACGTGAATCCCTTCGGAAATTCCGAAAAGCCCTCGACTGTACCAGCTTGCGGGAGATCGCACAACTGCACCCCCTCCAAGCCAGTACGCGAGGGCCTGCGCGACAGGCGCGGGGCTTACTTGATCCAGAGGCGGATCGCATCCCAGGCACGGCCGAAGAAGCCTGCCTGCTCCACGCCTTCCAGCGCCACCAGCGGCACTTCGGCCACGGTGTCGGCACCCATCTTGACCTTGAGCGTGCCCATGGCCTGGCCCTTGGTGAACGGGGCGATCAGCGGGTCCTGGCGCACGACTTCGGTGCTCAGCTTGCCGCCGCTGCCGGCCGGCACGGTGACCACGATGGGCGTGGTGCGGCCGATCTTGACGGTGTTCGCCTTGCCCTTCCAGACTTCGGGCGTGGCCACGGCCTGCTCGGCATCGAACAGCTTGACCGAATCGAAGGCCGCATAGCCCCAGTTCAGCAGCTTCTGGCTTTCATTGGCACGCGCGTTCTCGCTGGCCGCGCCCAGCACGATGGAGATCAGGCGGCGGCTGCCCACGTTGGGCAGGTCGCGCTTGGCGGTGGCCACCAGGCAGTAGCCGGCGGCGGCCGTGTGGCCGGTCTTGAGGCCATCGACGGTCGGGTCGCGGAACAGCAGCGAGTTGCGGTTGGTGCCGTTGGAGGCCGGCGTGCCCGGATAGAAGTACTTCTTGGTCGAGTAGTAGTGCATGTACTCGGGGAAGTCCTGCATCAGGCGCTGGGCGAGGATGGACAGGTCGCGCGCCGTGGTCAGGTGGCCGGGCTCGGTCAGGCCTTCGGGGTTCTTGTAGCTGGTGTTCTTCATGCCCAGCGCCTTGGCCTGCTCATTCATGAGCCGCACGAAGTTCTCGGCCGAGCCACCCACGCCTTCGGCCAGGGCCATGGTGGCGTCGTTGCCGGACTGCACGATCATGCCCTTGACCAGGTCATCGACCGGCACCTGCATCTTGGGGTCGATGAACATGCGCGAGCCGGGCATCTTCCAGGCGCGTTCGCTCACGGGCAGGCGCTGCTCCAGCGTGATCTTCTTGGCACGCAGCGCGTCGAAGACCAGGTAGCCGGTCATCAGCTTGGTCAGCGAGGCCTGCTCGATGGGCGCATCGATGTCCTTGGCGCCCAGCACCTGATTGGCGGTGACATCGACCAGCAGATAGTTGCGCGCCGCGATTTCGGGCGGCTGGGGCGGGGTGATCTGCGCCAGCGCCAGGGCCGGCGCCATGGCGGCCGCCAGTGCCAGGACTCGCAGCGTGGAGGAAAGTGGCTTCATGAGGAAAACTCTCGCTAAAGGGCAGGGAATGCAGGAAAGGCGAAAACATGCCCGCCCGATGGGGCAGGCCTGTTGAGCAGCGGCGCGGGCCGCTAGGGGAGTGAGCGCAAATGGCGGACCACGAGGCTTTTGAGCAGCGGCAATTGTCCGTGAAAGAAATGACCGCCCCCGGGCACGACGGTAACAGGCAGTATCTGCGGGCGCGCCCAGTCCATGACGGCAGACAGAGGCACCGTGTCATCGGCTTCGCCGTGCACCACCAGGGTCCGGTCATGGGCTTCGGGCGGGACAGGCGCCACGGTGAAACGGCTGGCCGCCGTTCCCACCAGCACCGCCTTTTCCACCCGGCCCTCGTTCCAGAGCCCCGCCAGCACATGGCTGGTGACGAAGGCTCCGAATGAGAAGCCGGCCAGCGCGATCGGTCCTTCGGGGGCGACCTGGCGGACCACGGACAGCATGTCCTGGGCCTCGCCGACGCCTGCGTCGTGCTCGCCGGCACTGGCGCCCACGCCGCGGAAGTTGAATCGCACGGCCGTGTAGCCGCACTGCACGAAGGCACGCGCCAGGGTCTGCACCACCTTGTTGTCCATGGTGCCGCCGAACAGCGGATGGGGGTGGGCGATGATGGCCACGCCGCGCGGCGGTGCATCGGCGGCCGGCGCATCGCGCAGGGCCTCCACGGCCCCGGCAAGGCCGGTCAAGGTCAAACGTTCGGTCTGCGCATTCACAATCGCTATCCTAGTAGTAGCAGCCAATCCAAGCTGACAAAGCACTGATGCCCGGAAAGGCCCAAAGTTCCAGCCGGTGCTCAGCGACCCACGTCGGGCGGCAGCAGCAGGCGCTCCACGGGCTGGCCGTTCTTGAGGTGGGACTCGACGATCTCGTCGATGTCGGACTCGTCCACGAAGGTGTACCAGGTGCCTTCGGGGTAGACCACGGCCACGGGACCGCCCGCGCAGCGGTCCAGGCAGCCGGCCTTGTTCACGCGCACCTGGCCCTTGCCGGCCAGACCCAGCTGCTTGACCTGCTTCTTGCAGTGGTCAAAGCCCGCCTTGGCGCCGTGCAGCGCACAGCAGTCCTCGCCGTTGGGCCTCTCGTTGAGGCAAAAAAAGATGTGGCGCGCATAGTAGTTGCCTGCGCCTTGCTGGCCGCTGTCGGCCCAGGGACGTGGGTGTTCGCTCATGGAGCGGATTCTAGGCCTGCGGCACTGCAGGCGCCGGGGGCGGCGGCGGTGCCGCATCGCGGCGCGCCAGCCTGAGCAGCACATAGACCAGGGTCGCATAGGGCCACAGCCAGCCCAGCCACTGGCCCAGTCCGTAGAAGCGGATGAAGCGGCCCTGCTCCCAGGCCTGCAGCGTTTCCGAGAAATAGGCGCTGGTGGGCGCCTGGTTCAGGATGCTCAATTGCAGCACCAGCACCAGCAGCAAGAGGGCAGCACAGGCCCGGCGCGGCAGCGGCATGGCCACCATGGCCAGGCCCAGGCCACCCCACACGCCCATGCGCACCGGCAGGTCCACCCACTCCCAGGCATGGGCCGGCCCCCAGCTCAGCGCAGCCGACAGTGCCGAGACACCGATGCCGATCACCACCGCAGAGCCCGCCAGCATGGCGCGCCGGCCCATGTGGCGCATCACGCAGTAGGCCAGCAGACAGGGCACCCACAGGCCCAGCATCACGCACAGCATTTCGGTCACGGGCGACAGCGGCGTCAGGGCCGACTCGCGCAGAGGCAGCCACATGAGGAAGGGCGTGCCTTCGAGCAGATCCAGCAGCCCCTGCTCCAGCCGCTCCAGCACCTGGCCCAGGCCAAAGGGAACGGCGGCGGGAAAGAGCAGCGCCCAGGGCCACAGCGCCAGCAGCACCATGGCGCCGCCGCCGTCCTCGCCCAGCCAGTGGGTGCGAAAGGCGCTCCAGCGCGCCAGCGCGCCCAGTCGCTCCAGCAGCAGCGCCACCAGCGCCCCCAGCAGGGTGCCGCCCGCATTGAGCACCAGATCCAGATTGGAGGGAACACGCCGCGGCAGGTAGATCTGCAGGAACTCCATGGACAGCGACAGCATGGTGCCTGCCAGCGCCGCCAGCGGCACGGCCGCGCGCGGGCTGCCGCTGCGCACCAGGGCCAGCGCCAGGAAAAAGCCCAGCGGCGCG
Organism: Delftia sp. Lp-1; assembly: GCF_020523835.1. Classification (NCBI taxonomy): domain Bacteria; kingdom Pseudomonadati; phylum Pseudomonadota; class Betaproteobacteria; order Burkholderiales; family Comamonadaceae; genus Delftia; species Delftia sp. Lp-1. The sequence goes on from NZ_JAJALJ010000004.1 coordinate 230,123, forward strand.
TAGCCGACGATATTGATGTTGATGTCGAACCAGGTCCAGTACGGCGGCGGGATCTTTGCCGTCAGGAAGACCAGCGGATCAATGCCCTGGGCACGCCAGCCATCGAAAGGAAACAGGCTGGCGAAAACGATGAGCACCGCATAGACCAGTGCCAGCGGCCAGGCCGAAGTCTTTTGCACCACGCCCTGCCTCCCTCTTCGTTGGATCGGTTTCTCAGAAAGGTTTGACGACCACCAGGATGACGATGGCCACCAGCAGCAGCACCGGCACCTCGTTGAAGAAGCGGAACCAGCGGTGGCTGTGCTGGTCCCGGTTGTCGATCAGCTTGCGCAGCAGGCGCGCGCAGGCGTGGTGGTAGCCGATGACCAGCAGCACGCCGGCCAGCTTGGCATGCATCCAGCCGTTGCCCGGCCCCTTGCCGATGCCGTAGCCCAGGTACAGCCACAGGCCCAGGCCCAGTGCAGGCACGGCCAGCAGCGTGGTGAAGCGCAGCAGCTTGCGTGCCATCAGCAGCAGGCGCTCGCGCTCGGCCACCGAGCCGGGCGTGACCATGGCCACGTTGACGAAGATGCGAGGCAGATAGAACAGGCCCGCGAACCAGCTTGCCACGAACACGATATGAAAGGCTTTGACCCACAGCATGCGGGCAGTGTACGTGCGTACAGGGGTGCGCCAGGCTGCGCAGGCGCAAAAGCCGAGTCCCGCGTGCCGGCGTCGTCGCCAGGGTTGCGGGGCCTGCGGCGGGAATGGGGCACAATTTTCGGCATGCATCTGTCCAGCCCCACCCCCTTCCCGCACAACCGCCCTCGCCGCCTGCGCCGCGATGCCTTCACGCGCAATCTGGTGCGCGAGAACGTGCTCACGGCCCATGACTTCATCTACCCCGTGTTCGTGCACGAAGGCACGAACCAGCGCGAGGCCGTGCCCTCCATGCCCGGCGTGGACCGCCTGAGCCTGGACCTGCTGCTGCCCGTGGCCGAGCAGTGCGTGCAGCTGGAGATCCCGTTCCTGGCGCTGTTCCCCGCCATCGAGACCTCGCTGAAGACGCCCGACGGCAAGGAAGCGCTCAACCCCGACGGCCTGATCCCGCGCGTGGTGCGTGCGCTCAAGAAGGAATTCCCGCAACTGGGCGTGATGACCGACGTGGCCCTGGACCCCTACACCAGCCACGGCCAGGACGGCATCCTGGATGAGTCCGGCTACATCATCAATGACGAGACCGTGCAGGTCCTGGTGGGCCAGGCCCTGAACCATGCCGAGGCCGGCGTGGACATGGTGGCGCCCAGCGACATGATGGACGGCCGCATCGGCGCCATCCGCGAGGCGCTGGAGGCCCACGGCCACATCCACACCCGCATCATGGCCTACAGCGCCAAGTACGCCAGCGCCTTCTACGGCCCGTTCCGCGATGCCGTGGGCACGCGCGGCGCGCTGGGCAAGGCCGACAAGAACGTCTACCAGATGGACCCCGCCAACACCGACGAGGCCCTGCGCGAAGTTGCCCAGGACCTGGCCGAAGGCGCCGACATGGTCATGGTCAAGCCCGGCATGCCGTACCTGGACGTGGTGCGCCGCGTCAAGGACGAGTTCGGCGTGCCCACCTTCGCCTACCAGGTCAGCGGCGAGTACGCCATGCTCAAGGCCGCCGCCGCCAACGGCTGGCTGGACCATGACCAGGTGATGATGGAATCGCTGCTGGCCTTCAAGCGCGCGGGTGCCGACGGCATCCTGACCTACTTCGCCATCGACGCCGCGCGCAAGCTGCGCGGCTGAGCGCATGCAGCCGGTGACGCCGCCCGCGGGAGCCGCTCCCGCCGCCAGGAACATGCGCATCTTCCACCTGCAGCCGGGCGGCGCCACCGAGCTGGCCGCCCTGCCCGACCAGGCGCCTGCGCAGGGATTCGTCTGGATCTCCTGCACCCGCGCCACCTTGCAGGAGCGGCTGGCCGAGGTGCAGCGCACGCTGCAGCTGCTGTCGGGCCAGCAGCTGGTGGACCTGCATGTCTCGGACCTGCTCAACGCCCAGCTGCCCTCGCGCTACGACTACACCTCGCAGTACGACCTGCTGGTGTTTCGCCGCCTGGCCAGCGGGCAGGCACGTGCCGCCCCGCAGGCCGGCACGGCCTCTTCGCCTGCGGCGCAGGCGGTGCCCCCCTCACCTCCCGTGCGCCGCACAGGTCCGCCCGTGCTGCGCAACATCGACACCAGCCCCGTGGGCTTTGCCATGTTCGATCAGGTGCTGCTGTCCGTGCACCCCGACGACTGCACCGTGCGCGACGCCTATGCCGCGCGGCTGCTGGCCGCCGTGCCCAATGACCCGCGCGAGGGACGGCTGAACCCCACCTCCGGCACGCGGCTGCCTGCCAGCCCGCCCGACCTCATGCTGCGCGTGGTCAACCTCATCGTGGACGGCTTCCTGGACCTGCGCCGCGAACTGTCGCGCCAGCTGGACCATTGGCAGACCGAGCTGCTGCGCCCGCGCACGCGCTTTGCCAACTGGAGCGCCCTGCTGGACGCACGCCTGGCCCTGCACGAGCTGGACGAGGTCTGCGAAGACCAGCGAGCCGCCGTGCAGGACTGGACGGACGCGCTGGAGACCTGGGCGCCGCCTGAAGATGCGGCGGCGCTGCGCGAGCTGGACCTGCTCAAGGTGCGCAGCCGCGACGTGCTGGAACACATAGAGCGCGTGGTCCACCACGTGCGGCGGCTGGAGCAAAGCACCGAGACCGTGGTGCAGATGCATTTTTCGGTGCAGAGCAACCGCACCAACGACATCATGCGCACGCTCACCGCGCTGACGGCCGTCTTCCTGCCGCTGAACCTGATTGCCGGCATCTTCGGCATGAATTTCGAATTCATCCCCCTGGTGCACAAGCAGGACGGCTTTTGGTGGGCCATGGGCTCGATGACGACGATTGCCGTGGGCCTGACCGTGTTCTTCTGGCGCAAGCGCTACATGGCGCGCACGGCGCAGGACTAGGGCCCTGCCCGCTCCAGCGGCATCCACAGCGTGAAGCGATTGCCGCCGGCCAGCGGCGCCCAGTCCAGCCGCGCCTGCAGCGCCAGCGCGCGCGTGCGCATGTTCACCAGTCCCTTGCGGCCCTCGGTGGGTGCCTGGGCGCGGTCGAAGGGGTGGCCGTCGTCCACCACCAGCACCTGCACGCCGGCCCGGCCTTGCAGCGGGGCCTGGGCCGTGCGCACCGTGATCTCGCGCGCGCCGCTGTGCTTGATGATGTTGGTCAGCACCTCCTGCAGGATGCGCAGCACATGCAGGGCGGCCTGCGCGTCCAGCCAGGGCAGCGCGGGCAGGTCGCTCACCTCCCAGTGCAGCCGCAGCCCCGCCCCCTCCAGGCGCGGCCCCAGCCGGTAGCGCAGCCCGGCCAGCAGCGCCAGCAGGTCGCAGTCCAGCGGCTCCAGCGAATCGATGGACAGCTTCAGGTCATCGATGCACTCCTGCAGCAGCTGCACCAGGTCCACCGTGCCGGCCTGGTTGAACTCCACCACGCGCAGCGCGCTCATCAGCGAAGAGCCCACGCCGTCGTGCATCTCGCGCATCAGGCGCTGGCGCTCCTGCATCAGCGTCTGCTCGCGCTCCACGGCCAGCAGGCGTTCATGGGCCTGGGCCAGCTCCGCCTCCTGGGCCTTGAGCCGTTCCGCCAGATGCAGGTTGGCGTTCTCTGCCACGGCCAGCGCGCCGTTGTAGCGCCGGTAGGCCACCAGCAGGAACAGCGTGAACAGCCCCAGGTACACATAGGGCGTGAGGTAGATGCTCTCTATGCTGATCAGGTAGCTCTGCAGCGCCAGGTCATGGAAGCCGATGGGAAACGACAGCAGCATCCACACGGCCAGCATGGTGCTGCCGCCATCGCGCATGCGCCAGGCGCCCGCCACGGCCATGCACAGCACCAGGATCTCCGGCGGCACCATCAGCAGCCGCAGCAGCGGCAGGATGGTCTCGTGCGCCGGCCCCCACAGCGGCACCGCCACCAGCAGCACCGTGCCCACATAGCCCTGCAGCACCCGGCCCAGCCATGGCCGGCGCCTGCGCTGCATCAGGCACAGGAAATGGAAGGCCGCCACCGTGGCGCCCATGAGGCCGGCCAGCGTCAGCCAGGAGAACCAGCCGTCCGACAGGGCCAGCCCCTCGCCGTCCACCATGAACTGCAGCGAGCCCAGCAACTGGCACAGCGACATCAGGAAGAACAGCAGGAACACCACATCCCCGCGCCGCCGCTGCAGCGTCCACAGCGCCAGCGCGAACAGGCCCAGCACCAGGTAGGAGCCCGCCGTGTAGACCACCAGATCGGCCTGGAGCAGGCTGCGCAGCCGCCAGGACAGGCGCAGCGACTCGGCCGGCCCCGCCCACAGGCTGGACAGCGCCCCGCCCACGCCCTGCTGGCTGGCCATGCGCACATGCACCTGCAGCGGCCTGCCCGGCTGCGCCAGCCCGCCCAGGTCCAGCCACACCGGCCGGTTGAAACTGTTCCACACCCGGCTGCCGCGCGTCTGCCAGGCCAGCGCCCCGTCCACATACACCGCCACCGTGCCCACCGTCTGCCAGCGCGGGATGTACAGGCGCGCGCCCTGGGGCGTGGGCGCCAGCGCCCCGGGCGGCACCACGGCGCGGAACCAGCGCACCTCTGGCGGCGCCGCGGCCAGGTCGTCGCTGCCCGACACGGCCCTGTCGCCCCCATAGGGCAGTTCCACATCGCTCCACGGCGTCGATGCATCCAGCACCGCATCGTCGGCCGACGCAAGCGCCGCAGGCGGCGCCCAGTGCGGGCTGTCCGACCGCCACAGCTGCGCCTGGCGCAGTTGCACCGCTTCGCCTGCGGCGGGTCCACGCAGCCCGAACGCCCCCGCCAGCAGCATCGCCAGCGCCACCAGCCCCGCCGAAACCAGCAAGACCCTCCCCCGCAGCAGCGGCTGCGTCATCTGCCCACCCTGGCGGCGCTCATTGCCGCCCCTCGGCAAGCCAGCCCCGCTGCAACGCCACATGCATCATCTGCGTGCGGCTGGACACCTGCAGCTTGCCGTAGATGCGCCGCACGAAGGTGCGCACCGTATGGCGCGACACGCCCAGCTGGCGCGCCACCTCGTCCAGCGTATGGCCGCGCGCCACCAGGCGCAGCACCTCCAGCTCGCGCGCAGACAGCGCCTGCGCGGCGGCCTGCGGCTCGGCAGGCGGCTGCAGCCCGGCCACCGCCCCGGCCCGCTGCTGGCGCAGCAGCAGCTTGCGCGCCACCATGGGATTGATGGGGCTGCCGCCCGCGTGCAGGCTGCGCACTTCCTCCAGCACCGCGTCGGCGGCCAGGTCCTTGAGCAGATAGCCCATGGCGCCGGCCTCGATGGCGGCCAGCACATGCTGCTCGTCGCCAAAGATGGTGCTGACCATCACCGCCGCCCCCGGATGGCGGGTGCGCACGGCAGCAATCACCTCCAGGCCGCTGCCGTCGGGCAGGCCCAGGTCCACCAGCATCACGTCCATGGCACCGGCCCCATCGGCCCGGCCGAGCTGGTGCAGGGCCTCCGCGCGGCTGGCTGCCGCCCAGCACAGGACCATGTCCTTCGCAGCATTGATCACGCCCACCAGGGCGTGGCGGCAGGCGGCGTCGTCCTCCACCACGGCCACGCGGATGGGTGTGGCGCCACCCGTCGCGGCGGCAGAGTAAGGGTCTGTGTGCGTGTCCATGGACGTGGAGTGCGTGGCGAGGGCCGCATGTTCACATGGAACAAGACCGCTGTCATGTCGCCCGGATAGGCGACATGGGCGGCATGGCGCCCTGCCCCCTCTCATCGGCCATGTAGCCCGAACGGGGGACATACAGAAAGCCGGACACCCCATAGATTTGCCCTCTTCAGCACATCACCGAGATGCTGTGCCTACCGAGGGGGTCCGCCATGTCCATCATCCACCCGTCTGCTGCAGCCGACGTACCACCCATACCCACGCCGAGCCCCCGGGGCCGGACATTGCCGGGCCTGGCGGGCGGGTTGGCACTGGCCCTTGCCGGCGCCGCGGCCCAGGCCGCCACACTCACCGTCACCACCGCCGGCGAGATTGCAGACACCGAGCCGCTGTCTCGTGCGCAATGCTCGCCTGCCGCAGGCGACCGCAACTGCGACACCCTGCGCGACGCCATCAACCATGCCGCCGATGGCGACACCATCGTCTTCGGCGCGGCCCTGGATGGGCAGACCATCTCGCTGACCCGCTTTACCAACTGCATGGACACCGGGCAGGCCGCCGGCGCCACCTGCCTGCCGCTGGCCAGCTGGCCCGGCTACGTCTCGCAGTTCGGCCCCAGCGCCTTCTTCATCAGCGGCAAGCGCATCACCATCGATGCCACCGCCAATGGCATGACGCCCCAGGGCGTGAGCGTGCAGCGCCTCGGTACCGCACCCGGTTTCCGGCTGTTCGACATCGATGCGCAGGGTGGACTGGTCCTGCGCGGCCTGACCCTGGCCGGGGGGCAGGCCACAGGCGGCTCCAGCCGCTTTGGCGGCGGCGCGCTGGGTGCGGGCGGTGCCATCTTCAATCGGGGCCAGCTCACCATCGAACGCAGCACGCTCACGCGCAATCACGCACAAGGGGGGCAAGGAGGCAGGCTTTCCTTGAACTCCTTTGCAGGTGCCGGCGTGGGCGAGGATGGGACTTTGTCCCCGGGGGGACGGCCGAACGCTGGTGGCCCGGACGATGGCGGCCTGGGCGGTGGCAGTGGCAGCGCCAGCGGCAAGAACGGCGGCTTCGGTGGTGGCGGCGGCGGCTCCGGCGGTGGCGGATTTGGCGGCGGTGGTGGCCGTCGTGGCAGCGGTGGCGGCTTCGGCGCTGGCAACGGTGGGGGCGGCGCCTTCGACGCTGGCGGTGGCGCAGGCGGCATGGGAGGGGCCATTTTCAACAACGCAGGCACCTTGACGCTGAACCAGGTCACCCTGGCTGGCAACGGTGCACACGGCGGGCTGGGCAACAGCAGCGGCGGCGGCGCCGGCCTGGGTGGCGCCGTTTTCAACTACAACGGCGCGCTCACCATCCGTTTCTCCACCCTGGCCGGCAATACCGTGCAGGCCAATGGCGACGACAACCCGGCCGCGCAAGGCGGCGCCATCTACAGCCTGGGCGATTCCCAGGCCGCCTGCAGTTCGGGTGGCAACATCAGCTGCACCCGCAGCGGCGCCTCGCTGGAGATGCAGGCCAGCATTGCCCAGGGCAGCGTGTTCGAGCCGGCCACCAAACAGCCCGCTGGCAGGGACGTGGTGCTGGACCTGCGCAATGGCGGCACCAGCGATGCCAGCGGCAGCAACAATCTGCTGGGCCTGGCGCAGGCCCTGAACAATGCCGACATCAGCGCCCTGGCCTTCACCACGGGCAACCCGCAGCTCGGCCCCCTGGCCAGCCACGGCGGCCCTACCCAGACCATGTTGAACAGCACCGGCAGCCCGGCACTGGACGGGGTGGCCTGCACGGCCGCACCCGGCACGGACCAGCGCGGCGTGGTCAGGCCCCAGGGTGCGCGGTGCGACATCGGTGCCGTGGAGGCGAACGTCTTCCAGGCGGCATTGACCGTGCTGACCAGCGGCGTGGGCGGCGTATCGGCGCAGGCCTTCCCGCCTGCGGCCACGGGTGCCATACAGGACTGCGGCCGCCCAGGCGGCCTGTGCCAGGCCGGCTATGGCTACTTCGAAGGCGCGCCCACCCTGGTGACCCTGGCCGCCACCCCCGACCCTGGCCATGCCTTTGCCACCTGGGGTGGTGCCTGCAGCGGCAGCATGTCCACCTGCAGCGTCACCATCGATGCAGCCAGGAGCGTGCAGGCCAGCTTCACGGCATTCAGCGTCACGGCAAGCCTGCCCTCCGGCACCTACGGCACGGCCTACAGCCAGCCGCTGGCGCCCGTGCCCGGCGGCGGCGTGGGGCCGTTCAGCTACAGCGTGGGCGGCTTGCCCGCAGGCTTCAGCCAGGCCGCCGGCACGCTCTCGGCCCCGGCCACGCAGGCGGCAGGCAGCTACAGCTTCACGCTGACCGCCACCGATGCCAACGGCGCCACCACCGAACCCGCAGCCGTGACCGTGGTGATCGGCCCGGCAGCCACCAGCGCCCACCTGTCGGCCTCCCCCTCTGCGCCAGGCCCTGGCCAGAGCGTGACTTTCAGCGTCCAGGTCACGCTGCCTGCCGGCGCCAGCGGCACGGTGGATTTCTTGAACGGAACGCAGGTGCTGTGCGCCAGCGTTCCGGTGACCGGCGGGCAGGCCAGCTGCAGCGTGCCCCGGCTGCCCCCGGGCACGGCCACGGTGCAGGCACGCTATGTGCCCGGTGATGGCAATACCTCCGGCTCGGACAGCAACACCGTGACCGTCACGGCGGCCCCCGCACCATCTGCGGCGCCCATTCCAGCGCTGGGCGCCGGGGGGCTGGCGCTGCTGGGCCTGCTGACCGCAGCGGGCGCGGCGTTGTCGCGCAGGCAGGGCACTTCACGGAAAATCGGCGCTGGCACATCGCCACGCACCCCCAGGAGTTCCCCATGACCGCATCCGCAAGCCGGAGCCCGCTTTCACGCCGCAGCCTGCTGGCCGCCAGCGCAGCCACCGGCCTGGCCCTGTGCGAAAGCGCCCTGGCCGCCCCCGCCGCCCCCGGGAAAAGCACCGAAGCCGCCGTGCTCACCATCAGCGGCCCCGGCGTGCGCGGCAACCGGGGGCCGCTGGACCCGGTGGCCGACCTGCTGCTGAAAAACCATGGCCTGGCCTTCGACTCGGCCTGGACCACAGGGGCCGGTGCGCTGGAGCGCCTGCCCACGGTGGAGATCACGCCCCATATCGAATACGACGGCCAGCCCCACCGGCTGCGCGGCCCGCTGCTGGCCACCGTGCTGCAGGCGGCCGGAGTGGACAGCGCCGCCGCAGCGGCCAAGGGCCAGTGGATCACCCTGCAGGCCATCGACGGCTACCGCGCCCAGCTGCCGCTGGACCAGGCCCTGCAATGGCGCATGCTGCTAGCCACGCACATGGACGGCCGGCGCCTGGGCCTGGGCGGCCTGGGCCCGCAATGGGCCATGTACGACGCCGACCGCATTGCCGATCTGGCAGGCAAGCCCCTGAAGGAACGCTTTGCGCAGGCGCCCTGGGGGCTGTACCACATGGGGCTGCACGCGCAGCAGCCCCAGGGCTGAACCTGGCTTCAGAGCGCGGCAGGGCGCGCATTTGGAGTACCATTTCGCGATCCCCTCGGGGGATACGGGCTTGGCGGCCCGAAAGCAAAGGAGCAGCAGCCGTTTGTCTTTACAACGAGACAGCGGCTTTTCCATCTTCCCAGTGTGCTGCGCTGGGCACAGTTCCGTTTTGGCGGGGCTGTGCGGGACCTCCGCAAGGGGGTGCCAGTCCAATGCCAAAGGAGCCGCCATGCCTGACCTCGATGCACCCAGCGGAGCACACGCCTCCCCGCCTTTCTTTTCTTCCCCGCAACTGCCGAGGGAAGAGACCAGCCTGTACTACCCCATTTCCGAATACGAGGTCTATCGCATCAAGGACTGCATGCACCAGATGGGCCTGGTGATCGACCTGTGCTGCATGGCCGGCCCCGACCAACAGCTGAACGACCTGGGCGGGCTGATGAGCTTCCTGACCGCGCAGCAGCGCGCGCTGCGGGGCACGCTGCAGACCGTGCAGGCACGCAAGGCGACGCCGGGGCCAGCCTGTGATCCTGACCCCGGGGACTGATCAGGCCAGTTGCGGACACTCGCGCAGCACCGATCAGCACAGCTTGTCGCCGAGGTAATCGGGAAGGCGATGCCCGTTCATATCGGCTGCGCCTCCGCAAGCACCTGGGCACGGAACTTCAGCGGCAGGTCTCCGGGCGTCAGCAGATCAACGCGAAGGCCGAGCAGCGATTCCAGCTCGACCTGCAGGCCGCCCAGGTCGAACAGCGTCGCGCCCGGCAATGCATCGACCAGCAGGTCGAGGTCGCTGCCGTCCCGGTCGGTGCCATGCAGCACGGAGCCGAAAACGCGCGGGTTCGCAGTGCGGAAACGGCTGGCCATTTCACGCACTGCGCTGCGATTCATGTCGAGCACCACGGACGGTCGCATGGACATCCTTTCCTGTTGAGACTTCTGGAAAGCCTATTGCATCAGGCACCGGGTTTCAAGCAGCACTCCCGGAAATCCCGATGCCTGGATTTTCCATGCCGGGCCACGCCCGGCACGGCAGATCAGGCCAGGTGCTGGTCGAAGAAGGCCAGCGTGCGGTCGCGCGCCTGCAGGGCGCTGGCCTCGTCGTAGGCGCTGCGCTGGTCGCAGTTGAAGCCGTGGTCGGCGTCGTACAGGTGCACCTGCACATGCTTTTGCGCCTGGGCGAAGGCCTGCACGGCGTCCACGGGAATGTGCGTATCGCGCCGGCCGAAGTGGGCGATGACGGGACACAGCGGCTCGCGGCCCATCTCCAGCGGCGTGGTCATGCCGCCGCCGTAGTAGCAGGCTGCAGCCGACAGGCTGGGCAGGTTGCAGGCCGCGCGCCAGGCCCACAGGCCGCCCCAGCAAAAGCCCACGATGCCCACCTTGCCGCCGGGCACCAGCGTGGCGGCATGGGCGATGGCGGCCTCGATCTCGGGCAGCACGCCGGGCTGGGGCAGCGCCTCGGCGGCGGATTTCAGCGCCATGCCCTTGGCACGGTCGGCGTCGCCGTAGCCCAGGTCCACACCGGCCTCGACACGCGTGAACAGCGACGGCGCCACGGCCACATAGCCGCGGGCTGCCAGGCGGTCGGCCACGGCGCGGATATGGGCGTTGACGCCGAAGATCTCCTGCAGCACCACGACGGCACCGCGCGCGGGCACGTCGGGCCGGGCCACCCAGGCCGGCGAAGCCGTGCCATCCAATGAAGTCAACTGCACAAAACTGCCCATGCCCGCGTTCCTTTCTGTCTGAGAACCTGTTGTGATTTCCCGGTGGGCGGACGCGCCCCGCAATGCTGTAATGGCGGCGGGCCGGCCCGTGCGGCAATTCTTTCACAGGAGACATTCGATGGAACGAAAAGTCGTGCGTACCGGCAAGCGCCGGGCACAGGTGGGCGGCGGCAACCTACAGGGAATGCGATGGACCTCAAACCGCTGATCACGCTGGTGGCCATCATCAACCCGCTGGCCATCGTCCCCTTCTTCATCCACTACACCGAGGGATTCAGCACGCAGCAGCGCCAGCAGACCATTCGCACGGCGGCGCTGGCCTCGTTCTGCGTGATCGCGGCCTGCGCCATCATCGGGCTGCAGGTGCTGGACTTCTTCAACATCTCGCTGCAGAGCTTTCAGGTGGGCGGCGGCCTGCTGCTGCTGATCAGCGCGATGAACATGCTCAACGCCCGCCCGGCCGAGGAACGGCCCAACGCGCCCACGCTGGTCGCTGGCGCGGAAAAGGCCGCCATGGGCAACAGCATTGCCGTGGTGCCGCTGACGATTCCGCTGCTGACGGGGCCGGCCTCCATGTCCACCGTGGTGATCTACGCCGACCAGGCACGCACCATCTGGCAGCACCTGGCCCTGGTGGGCTATGGCGTGGTGGTGGCGCTGGTGGTGATGGTCTGCTTTTCGCTGGCCGACCCGATCGCCCGCGTGCTGGGCAAGACCGGCATCAACGTGATGACGCGGCTCATGGGCCTGATCCTCGCGGCCCTGGCCGTGGAGGTGATGGCGGGCGGGCTGGTGAAGATCTTCCCCATCCTGGCCTCGCCCGCGATCGTGCCCTGAGCGGGCTGGCTGGCCGATTGAAGGCCCGCCGGCTCAGGCCGGCACGGCCCGCGCGCGGTCGGCGCTGCCGTCGCAGGCACCGCCGCAGCCTGTGATGGGCTGCTCGGGCAAGGCCTCAGGGTGCGCCAGGGAGCCCGTGGCGGGATCGAAGCCCGCACTGCGCAGATGCAGGGCCAGCGCCGCATCCATGGTCTGCGCATGGTGCACGAACCACGCCGCCAGCTCGCCCGCCATGCTGCGGATCACGGCCAGATCACCGGCCGCCGCCTTGGCCGCCCCCTCGCGCATCACCTGCAGCACCACCTTGTGCTGCAGGCTGTGGCAGTTGGTGCTGGTGAAGCGCGTGGACTGCATCCAGCGGTCTTCCTGGTCGAAATGCACCTGCGTATGCGCGATCAACTCATCCCAGCGCGCGCACAGCTGCGCATCATCGGCCGCCTCCACCTCGGCCAGCAGCAGGACGAACTCCTGATGCACCTCGTCCATGGCCGGCAACTCCAATGCCAGCGCTCCGCTCCATTCCAGCACGGCCATATGCTTCTCCTGCCTTCATCGTGAAAGCCTGCAGCTTAGGAACAGCACCGCCCAACCCGTTTGACCCACATCAGCCAACCCGAAAACAGCAAAGCCCCGCGAACGGGGCTTGGTCAAGGCGGATAAAACTGGCGCGGCCAAAAGGCCAGGGGCACCGAGCAAGAGCCGCCTCGCGGCGAAGGTGCCGTCCCCCTCCCTTGCGAAGCAAGTAGAGAGGGGGAAGGCGCGCAGCGCCTCAGGGGGTGCCTACCAGCTTACTGTCCAAACTTCCGCTTGGCATCAGCCACGCAGGTGTCCTTGGCAGCGCCGCTCATGGTGTCGCAACGGGCCTTGGCAGCCTTGTAGTCCGCTTCGCGGGTTTCCTCGGCAGCGTCCTTGCGGGTTTCGGCCACGTTGGCAGCCTTGGCTGCGGAGTTGGCAGCGGGCTCGGCCTGGGCCTTGTTCACCTTGGCGGCTTCCACGGCGTGCACGTGGGCGGCCTTGGCATCCTTCACGCAGACATCCTTGGCGTCGCCCTTGAGGTCGTCACACTTTTCCTTGGCGATGTCGTAGTCCGCATCAGCCTTGGCCTTGAGTGCCTTTTCGCTGTTCTTGGGCGAAGGATTGCGGCGCGATTCCAGTTCGGCCTTGGCCACGTTTTCCTGGCCCTTGGCCTGCTTCTCGCAGACGTCCTTGGCGTTGTCCTTGAGCGGCTTGCACTGTTCCTTGGCAGCCTTGTAGTCGGCCTCGATCTGGTTCTTGGCGGCCGTGTGCTCCGCATTGGTCATGGCCATGGCGCCGGAGGCCATCAGGCCCAGGGCGACGGCGGACAGCATGTGGCGAAAGCGTTGCGGTGTTTGCATGATGGAACTCCTTGTATTTGTACTGAAGCGGCCCTTGGTGCCTGCGGCGGCGGGCCATTGGTGCGTGCCCTCAGGCACGCTGGCTGTCGAGGAGCGGATGGCGGCGCCGGCCAGGGCGTCCAGCCCATCCGCAGTCCACCCTCGTCAGTCTTCGAAGCGGAAGTCGGGGTTGCGCTTTTGCCAGTCGGTCAGCTGCTTTTCGGCAGCGTCGCGGGCCAGGCCCTGGCGCTCCTGCAGCTTGCCCAGGAATTGCTCGCGCTTGCCGGCGATCACGTCCAGATCGTCATCGGTGAGCTTGCCCCATTGCTCACGGATCTTGCCGGTGAATTGCTTCCAGTTGCCCTTGATGCGGTCTTCATTCATGGCTTGGTCCTTTCAGTGATGTTGAAGTAGCGCTGTGCAATCAGGCCTTGTTTTTTCAAAGCCGCGATCTGCATCAGCGACGGTTCCACTGTAAAAAACCTGGGGGCTGCGCGTCGTAGTCTGGACCTAGTGTTGACGGTCGTCCCAGGGGCAGCCGAGACGGTGGGATCGGGACTACAGCCCCTGACGGACGCGCGGGAAGCGCTGGGTCAGGCGCGGCCCGCCCCTGCCCTGAGTACCCGGCCTTTTCCCCGTATGTCCGCGCCTGCGCCGTGGCGAAGCGAAGGGGTCGCGGATATTCGGGTCGCCTTCTTTGATCTGACCTTTCTTGGCGAATCAAGAAAGGGCCGTCGGCTGCCGGGCCGAGACCCGGCCTCGAAAAGCAACCACCCGGCAGGGGCGGAAAAAGCCCCACTTGCTTGCAGAGCCAATTGCCCGAGAACAAAAAACGGCCAGCGGATGCAATGCACCCACCAGCCGTTCTCAAGAGAATGGATGGGCTGGAAATCCAGCCGCCGCTCAGTGCCCCTGCTGCCCCAGCCACGCATCGATCTGCGCAATGGCGGCATCGGCCGCCGTCGCCAGCGCCTTCGCGCCGCCTGCGGCATCGCCCGAAGCTGCAGGACTGCGCACCTCGAAGAGTTTTTGGCCCAGCAGGCGGTCCACGGCACCGCTTTGCTCGACCAGGGTGGCGCGCAGGCGCACGACGCCGGCACTGGAGCCGGGCGCGTCAAAGACCTGGCTGAACTCTTCGATGTCCACGCGCAGCAGCGTGGGCACGGCGCCCTGCAGGCGCGGCTGGGCCACGCTTTCGCTGCTGGCCAGCACGGGGCGCTGCAGGCCCAGTTGGCTGCGCAGGCGCTGCTGCAGCAGCAGTGCAGGAGGCTGGCTCCAGCGCGCCAGCTGGTAGGGGCGCAGTTCCTGGCCGTTGGCATAGGCCAGGCGGTAGAACATGGCCGTGCTGCCGTCGGACAGGGCGGGCGCCTCCACATCGGCCAGCGCCAGCGGCGTGCGTGCCTGCGGGGCGGCGGATGTGGCGGACTGCGCGGGCGCAGACAGCGGCGCCAGGCCGAAGTCATAGCGCGCGGGCTGGGCGGGGGGCTGCGGCAGGGCCGAGCAGCCGGCCAGCAGGATCAGGGCGGCAGCCAGTCCAGCGCTGGCCACGGCGGTCTTGCGAGATAGGGGCATGCGGGTTCCTTGGGTCAGGGCTGGGTGGCTGCGGACGGGGCGACGAAGCCGGGCTCGCCCGGCCCCGGGCGGGCCTGGCCCGGCCCGTAGATCACGGCCTGCGGGTTGTCGCTGAAGCGGCTGGCCGCCGTGCCCATCTGGCGCGCGGCGCGCGAGACATCGTCGGCCGCGCGGTTGGCGTGCGGCACCGTGCTGCGGCCCAGCGAATCGGCCATGCGGGTCAGCGCGCGCGTGCTCTGGGCGATCTGCTCCAGCGGCCCGTCCTGCGCGTTCACGCGGCGCACGGTCTGCTGCAGTTCGGAGGCCACGGCAGAGGCGCCGTTGCTGGCCTTCTCCAGCGACTGCAGGGTGTTGTGGGCGTCGGCGGCGAGCTGCGGCACCTGGGTGGACAGCGTGCGGTCCAGGTTCTGCGTGAGCTGCTGCACGCCTGCGGCAGCCGCTGCAATGTTCTCCAGCGCCTGGCTCACGCGCTTTTGGTTGTCGGTGTCCAGCATGTCGCTGAGGCGGCGCGAGATCTCATCGGCGCGCTCCAGCAGCACTTGCCCCTGGTCGGCCAGCATGCTCAGCGGCGACGAGCGCAGCGGCAGGCGCGGCAGCCCGCTGGGGCCCGGGGGCAGCTGGGGCTGCGGCTGGTCCGCATCATCGAGCTGCACATGGGCCAGGCCCGTGACGCCCTGGTAGCCCAGCACGGCGAACGTGGTGGGCGTGATGGGCGTGTTCACACCGATGGCGATGCGGATCAGCACATTGCCATTGGTCTGCGGATCGAACCCGATCCGCGTGACCTTGCCCACCGCCACGCCCTTGTAGCGCACGGCAGCCTGGGCCTGCAGCCCGCTGATGCCGTCCTTGGTGGACAGCTCGTACTCGTTGTACTGCCGCGTATCCCGCGTCAGCCAGATCGCCAGCCCCGCCAGCAGGGCCGCCACGACCAGCACGAAAATGCCGGCCGCCATGGCATGTGATTTGTTTTCCATATCAATGGTCCATAACGTTGAGCCCAGCAAAACAAGGCATGGGGCCACAGCCCCAAGGGCCAGCACTCAGAGCGCGGCCTTCAAAACCGGCGCACCCCAAGGCAAGGGACACCGAGCAAGGGCCGCCCCGCCGCGAGGGTGTCGCCCCCCCCCGCAAAGCGAGAGGGGGGAAGGCGCGAAGCGACTCAGGGGGGCTTCTCATACCGTGCTCATCGCGCGCCTGCCGCGCTCCCCCTGGAAGAAATGCTCGATGAACGGATGCTTGAACTCGGCCACCTCGCGCGGCGGGCCGCTGACCAGCACCTTCTTCTCGGCCAGCACGGCCACGCGCGAGGACAGGGCGAACAGCGTGTCCAGGTCGTGCGTGACCATGATGACGGTCAGGCCCAGCTCGGCACGCAGCTCGCGCAGCAGTTCGCAGAATTCGTCGGAGCTGGTGGGGTCCAGCCCGGCCGTGGGCTCGTCCAGCAGCAGCAGGGGCGGGTCCATGATCAGCGCCCGCGCCAGCGCCACGCGCTTGATCATGCCGCCCGAGAGATCGGCCGGCATGCGCGAGGCATGCTCGGGCTTGAGGCCCACCATCTGCAGCTTGACCAGGGCCGCGTCGCGCACCAGTTCGTCGGGCAGCGTGCCCTGCTCGCGCAGCGCGAAGGCCACGTTGTCCAGCACGCTGAAGGCCGAGTACAGCGCCCCATGCTGGAACAGCATGCCCACGCGGCTGGCGGCGCCCTCGCGGCCCATTTCGCTGGCCGGGCGGCCCAGCACTTCGACACGGCCCTTGGTGGGCTCCAGCAGCCCCAGCATCTGGCGCAGCAGCACGGTCTTGCCCGTGCCCGAGCCGCCGACGATGGACAGCATCTCGCCGCGCTGCACATCCAGGTCCAGGTCCTGGTGCACGGCAAAGGCGTTCTCGCCTTCGCCGAACACGCTCCACAGCCCGGCGATGCGCACGATGGGCTCGTCGGCTGCGGGCGTGGAGGAGGTTTCGGTGTCCATGGCCATCAGATGCCTACGTCCTTGAACAAGATGGCGAAGATCGCATCCACCACGATGACCATGGTGATGGCCGTCACCACCGAGGCCGTCGTGCCCTTGCCCAGGCTCTGCGTATTGGGCTCCACGCGCAGGCCCCAGTGGCAGCCGATCAGGGCGATGAGGGCGCCGAAGACCACGGATTTGCCCATGGCGATCCAGAGGTTGCCGATCTTCACGGCGGCAGGCAGGGCCTCGGCAAAGTAGGCGCCCGTGACGCCCATGGTGAGGTCGGCCGCGAGCATGCCGCCGGCCAGCGCGGCCAGCGTGGTCCACAGCGAGACCAGGGGCATGGCGATGGCCAGCGCCAGCGCGCGCGGCAGCACCAGGCGAAAGCCGTGCGGTATGCCCATGACCTGCATGGCATCCAATTCCTCGGTCACGCGCATGACGCCGATCTGGGCGGTGATGGCCGAGCCCGTGCGGCCGGCCACCAAAATGGCCGCCAGCAGCGGACCCAGCTCGCGGATCAGCGAGATGCCCAGGATGTTGACGATGAAGGATTCAGCCCCGAACTGGCGCAGCTGCAGCGCCATCAGGTAGGCCAGCACCACGCCGATCAGAAAGCCCACCAGGGCCGTGATGGGCAGGGCCGTGGCGCCCATGGAATAGAGATGGCCGGAGATGTCGCGCCAGGGCCCCCGGTGCGGGGCACGCGCAAAGCGCAGCAGGTCGATCAGCAACTGGCCGATGAGCCGCGTCATCTGCGCGAAATGGCCGCAGGCGTTGATCACCAGGCACCCCAGGCTGTCGATGCGCTCCAGCAGGTTCGGGCGCGGGGGCGGCGGCGCAGGTTCCTTGGAGAAACGGCCCACGCGTTCGAGCATGGCACGCTGCGCATCGCTGGCCGCAAGACGCGCGGGCAGGCGACGGCCCCAGTGATTCCACAGCAGCTGCGCGCCCACGTGGTCCAGCCAGTCCAGCCCTTCGAGGTTCCAGCCCAGGTCATCGCCCTTGGCATCGGCCAGCTGCGCACGCAGCCTGCGCCATTGCGCCCGCCGGCCCAGCTCGGCCGCGCCCCAGGAGCCGGTCAGCAACGCCCACTGGCCGTCGTTGTCGCGGCGCAGGCTGCATTGGGGGGGATTGTTGAGGGCAGACAAGTGCGGAAAGTCCTTGGGGGTTGCGAAGGCGGGGCGCGCAGGCAGGGCCGGGCGGCATTGCAGCCAAGACCGCAGGATAACCGAGCGGCACGGGCCGCAGATTGCCTGGCGGCGCCGTGCGCACGACAGCTTTGCCCTACGCGTGCAATTTTTATCAAAAAACCAGCGCGACAGCCATGACTGCTGCATGCGATGCTGCAAAAAAAGGAGTCCAGCGCGCTTTCCCTCTCGACAGTGCGCATGCCGTCCGCACAATGGGCCGAAGCACCAACCCCGGCTCCCAAGGACGTTCCGGCCCGCAGCGGACGCCCGCCCATCTCCATGAGCAACACCACCTTCGACTACATCGTCATCGGCGCCGGCACGGCGGGCGCCCTCCTGGCCAACAGGCTTTCGCGCGATGGCCGCAGCCGCGTTCTGCTGATCGAGGCGGGCGCCAAGGACGACTACCACTGGATCCACATCCCCGTGGGCTACCTGTACTGCATCGGCAATCCGCGCACCGACTGGCTCTACCAGACCGAGCCCGACGCAGGGCTCAACGGCCGCAGCCTGCGCTATCCGCGCGGCAAGACGCTGGGCGGCTGCTCCAGCATCAACGGCATGATCTACATGCGCGGCCAGGCCCGCGACTACGACAGCTGGGCCGAGCTGACCGGGGACGACGCCTGGCGCTGGGACCAGGTGCTGCCGGCCTTCCGCCAGCATGAAAGCCATTGGCGGCTTGATGCCGGCGGCAATGCCGATGCAGGCTTTCGTGCCCTGCACGGCGGCACGGGCACAGGCGGCAGCGCTGAATGGCGCGTGGAGCGGCAGCGCCTGCGCTGGGACATCCTGGACGCCTTTGCCGAAGCCGCGCAGCAGGCCGGCATTCCGGCCACCGAGGACTTCAACGGCGGCAGCAACGAGGGGGTGGGCTACTTCGAGGTCAACCAAAAGGGCGGCCTGCGCTGGAACACCGCCAAGGCCTTCCTGCGGCCCACCTGCTATGGCCGCCCCAATTTCGAGCTGTGGACCCATGCCCAGGTCAGCCAGCTGCTGTTCGAGCCATTGCCCGCCGGCGGCCTGCGCTGCAGCGGCGCCCAGGTCTGGACCGGCTCGGAAATGGTCAACGTGCAGGCAAGCCAGGAGGTGCTGCTGTGCGCGGGCGCCGTCAACTCCCCGCAGATCCTGCAGCTGTCGGGCATCGGCCCGGGCG
The DNA here is from genome assembly GCF_020523835.1 of Delftia sp. Lp-1. Lineage (NCBI taxonomy): Bacteria > Pseudomonadati > Pseudomonadota > Betaproteobacteria > Burkholderiales > Comamonadaceae > Delftia > Delftia sp. Lp-1. The sequence goes on from NZ_JAJALJ010000004.1 coordinate 249,088, forward strand.
CGCTGCTGCAGAACCACGGGATTGCCGTGCGCCACGACCTGCCCGGCGTGGGCGAGAACCTGCAGGACCATCTGCAGATCCGCTCGGTCTACAAGATCAAGGGCGCGCGCACGCTGAACACCATGGCCAATTCGCTGTGGGGCAAGGCCGGCATCGGCCTGGAATACCTGCTGCGCCGCAGCGGGCCTATGAGCATGGCGCCCTCCCAACTGGGGGCCTTCACGCGCAGCAGCCCGCAGCAGGAGCACCCCAATATCCAGTACCACGTGCAGCCGCTGTCGCTGGACGCCTTCGGCGAGCCGCTGCACGGTTTTCCGGCCTTCACGGCCAGCGTCTGCAACCTCAATCCGACGAGCCGGGGCACGGTGCGCATCCACAGCGGGGACTTCCGCCAGGCGCCGGCCATTGCGCCGCACTACCTGTCCACGCCCGAGGACCGGCAGGTGGCCGCCGACAGCCTGCGCGTGACGCGGCGCATCGTCAGCCAGAGCGCGCTGGCGCGCTTCGTCCCCGAGGAATGGAAGCCCGGCGTGCAGTACCAGAGCGACGAAGATCTGGCGCGCCTGGCCGGCGACATCGCCACCACCATCTTCCACCCCGTGGGCACGACGAAGATGGGCCGCGCCGACGACCCCATGGCCGTGCTGGACAGCCGCCTGCGCGTGCGCGGCGTACAGGGCCTGCGCGTGATCGATGCAGGCGCCATGCCGCGCATCACCAGCGGCAACACCAACAGCCCCACGCTGATGATGGCGGAGAAGGCGGCCGGCTGGATTCTTGCGGACCGGCAGGGCCGGGGCCAGGGGCCGGCACGGCAGAGCACGGAACCGGCCGTTGCGCTGGCCGCCTAGGACTGCTCCTGCAGCAGCGGCGGAATCGCCGCCAGCAGCGCATCGATGGTCACGCGCAGCCGGTAGGGCAGAAAGCGCGTGCGCGGCCACAGCACATGCAGGGGAATGCGCGCGGCCGGCACGTCGGGCAGCAGGCGCACCAGCGCCCCGCTGTCCAGAGCACTGCGCACCCGCCACAGCGGCATGTGGGCCAGGCCCGCGCCCTGCAACGTGGCCGTGGCAATGGTTTCTATGTCGTCAAAGCCCAGCGCCGGCTCCAGCACGGGCGCGGCCAGCGATCCATCCTCACCTGCCAGCCTCCAGGGGGCGGCGCGGCCGCTGCGCATATAGGCAATACAGCGATGCCCGGCCAGGTCGGCCACGCTGCGCGGCGCGCCATGGGCCTGCAGATAGGCGGGTGATGCGCACAGCACCATGGTTTGCATGCCAAGGGGCCGCGCAACCAGCCAGTCGCTGTCAGACAGTTCCCCGCTGCGTATGGCCAGGTCGATGCCGTCATCGGCGAAGTCCAGCTGGCGGTCGGTGAAGCTGGCCTCGATGCGCAGGCGCGGATGCAGCTGCGCCAGCTCCAGCAGCAAGGGAGCCACGTGGTGGCGGCCGAAGACCACGGGTGCGCTGATGCGCAGCCGGCCCACCACTTCCCGCCGCCCGGCTTCCAGCATGTGCCGGGCGGCATCCAGGTCCTCCAGCGCCTGCGCGCAGCGCTCGTAGAACATCTGGCCGTCCTCGGTCAGCCCCAGGCTGCGCGTGGTGCGCACGAACAGCCGCGCGCCCAGGCGCTCTTCCAGCCGCGCCACGGCCTTGCCGACAGCCGAGCGCGTAAGGCCCAGGCGCTCGGCCGCCTGGGCGAAGCTGCCGGCCTCGGCCGAGGCGACGAAAGCGCTGACGCCTGCCAGCCTGTCATTTGCAATTGGTTCCATAAATTCTACAAACCATAGCCTCAATTGAATCAATGCAATTATGAAGGAATCAATAGACTGAAGTCCTGTTTGATACCTGCCTCGAAAGGACCGCCTTCCATGACCGTGCCTGCGTCTTCCCCATTCATGCAGCAATGGCAACTGCCCGCTCTGGGCCATGAAAACCTGCAGCTGGTGCAAGTACCCATTCCCGAGCCCCGGCGGGGCCAGGTACTGGTGCGCGTGCATGCGGCATCGCTGAACTACCGCGATCTGATGATCCTGCGCGATGGCATGGGCATGGTGCCGGCCCTGCCCCTGGTGCCCGGCTCGGACATGGCTGGCGAGGTGGTCGCCCTCGGCCCGGGTGTCGCGGAGTTCGCGGTTGGCGACGCCGTGATCAGCACATTCTTCGCCGGCTGGCAGGACGGCGTGCAGCCGCGCACCAGCCTGCCGCTGGGCTCGCCCGGGCCGGGCATGCTGTCGGAATACGTGGTGCTGGGCGAAGACAACCTGGTCGCCGCGCCCCTTCAGCTGGACTTTGCGCAGGCCAGCACCCTGACGTGCGCGGGCGCAACCGCCTGGTTCGCGCTGGCCGAGTCCGCGCCGACGCGGCCCGGCGACACGGTGGTCATCATGGGCACGGGCGGCGTGGCACTGTTCGCCATGCAGATTGCCCATGCCCAGGGTGCGCGCGTGGTGGTGGTTTCGGGCAGCGACGACAAGCTGGCGCGGGCTGCGCAGCTGGGTGCAGACCACGGCATCCACCGCCACCGCACGCCCGACTGGGCCGCCGAAGTGCGCGCCCTCACGGGAGGGCGTGGTGCCGACCATGTGCTGGAACTGGCCGGGGGGGATAACTTCGGCCGCTCGCTATCGGCCCTGGCACAGGGCGGTCGCGTGTCGGTGATCGGCAATCTGCAGGGCGATGAGCTGCACGGCTCGGTCTATCCGCTGCTGCTGGGGCGCGCCACCGTTCAGGGCATCGGCGTGGCACACCGGCGTGCGCTGCAGGATCTGGTGCGGGCCGTGGACTGGCTGAAGCTGCAACCTGTGATCGACAGCGAATACGCGCTGGCCGATCTGCCGACAGCCCTGAAGCATCTGGAGCGGGGTGCTTTCGGCAAGCTGGTGCTGCGCATGCGCTGAACGTCCGGCAACCGACAATCATCGCTCCAGCCCTTTGCTGGTGCAATCCCGCACTTTTGCGGTAACTGCGGGAAATCCCCGATGCACCACCCAGGTGCGACCATTAAAGTCCACCCACTCTCGCGGCACCACAGTGCTGCACAAGAGGGGCCGAGGAGACAACTCGTACACAACCAGATCAACATTCATAAATAGCATCTCAAGATGCATTTCCCAGAGCGCCGGCAAGTCCGGCGCTTTTTTTATGCCTGCGGCCAGCCTGCTGCGGCACCTGGGCGGTGCGACAATCGCCGCCCTATGGAATGGATCATCGTCTCGCTGGCCTCGATGCTGGCCGGCTTCGTGGACGCCATCGTGGGCGGCGGGGGCCTCATCTTGCTGCCCGCGCTGTTCGCCACCTTCCCCACCGCACCGCCCGCCACGCTGCTGGGCACCAACAAGAGCGCCTCGGTCTGGGGCACGGCCATGTCCACCTGGCAGTACGGCCGCAAGGTGCAGTTGCCCTGGCGCGCGATGATGCCGGCGGCCTGCGTGGGCATGGCGGGCTCCTTTGCGGGCGCCTGGGCCGTCACGCAGATCTCCCCCGATTTCCTGCGCCGGCTGCTGCCGCTGGTGCTGCTGGGCGTGCTGGTCTACACGCTGGCGCGCAAGGACATGGGCCGCCACCACACGCCGCACTATTCGGGCCGCGCCGAGACGCTGATCGCCTGCGCCATCGGCCTGGTGATTGGCTTCTACGACGGTTTCTTCGGCCCCGGCACGGGCAGCTTCTTCGTGTTCCTGTTCGTGCGGCTGATGGGCTATGACTTCCTGAACGCATCGGCCTCGGCCAAGCTGCTGAACATGGCCACCAACCTGGCGGCGCTGGCGCTGTTCGCGCTCAAGGGCCATATCTGGTGGCACCTGGCCGTGCCCATGGCGGTGGCCAATGTGCTGGGCGCCATGCTGGGCACGCACATGGCCCTGCGCCATGGAACGGGCTTTGTGCGCGGCATTTTCATCGGCGTGGTGAGCCTGCTGATCCTCAAGACCGGCTACGACGCCTTCATCGCCTGAGCACGGGCCAGCGGCGTTCGCAACACCTGCCATCGGCGTTGGCGACGGCAACCTTCTATAATTGCCGACTTTTCGCCTTGAGCTGCGGCGGCTGGTGCATGTCGCACCCCTGCCAGCGGCCGTACCCGACCAGCCGACCAGCCGCAAAAAACCGGCCCCGCCGTCCATGGCCCATGCACTGATGCGTGCCTTGGCGCTTTCTTCATGCTGCGGCGCCGGGGTCAGGTCTTGAGCGACAGCCCAGGAGTTCCATGAAACGCTTTACCGTCATCGCCGCCGCCGCGCTGGCCCTGTGGACCGCCGCCGGCGTTCAGGCCCGCCCCTTCGACGCCATCCAGAAGGAAGGCACGCTGCGCCTGGCCACCGAGGGCTACTACGCGCCCTTCGCCCATTTCGAGGGCAAGCAGCTGACCGGCTTCGAAGTCGAGCTGGCCCAGATGATGGCCGCCAAGATGGGCGTGAAGTACGAGTGGAAGACCATCAGCTTCGATGCCCTGCTCACCGGCCTGCAGCAGGACCGCTGGGATCTGGTGATTTCCTCGCACGGCATCACGCCCGAGCGCGAGAAGGCCGTGACCTTCACCCAGCCCCACTACTGCTCTGGCGCCATCGTGATGTCGCTGGACCCGGCCATCCGCTCGGCCAAGGACCTGGCGGGCAAGACGGTGTCGGTGCAGACCGGCACCACCTATATGCAGTACATGGAGAAGAACCTGCCCGGCATCAAGCGCCTGGTCAACTTCCCCACCAACGAGGCAGCCCGCAATGCGCTGCTGTCCAAGCGCGTGGACGCCTGGGTGACCGAACGCTTCATTGCCAAGGAACTGCAGCAGAAGAACCCCAATGCCCAGCTCAAGCAGGGCGAGTTGCTGCTGGTCGAGCGCATTGCCGCCGCCGTGGCCAAGGACAACAAGTCGCTGGCCGATGCCTGGAACAAGGCCTTCAAGGAAGCCCTGGCCGACGGCAGCTACGCCAAGCTGTCGCAGAAATACTTCCACGAAGACATCCGCTGCCCTGACTGAGGCCCCGGGCAGATCTGCCCGACCGGCGCCCACTTGCAGGGCGCCTTTTTGTTTCTAGCCCACCTATGCTTACCGTCCTCTGGCCCGCCCACTGGAGCCGCTCGCAGCGCAGCAACGCCACCCTGGTCACGGCCCTGCTGCTGATGGTGCTCGTGGTTTCGCTGCTGGGGCAGTTGCTGTCCCTGCTGCCCGAGCCCATAGGCTCCAATGCCGACACCTTCGCCGAAGGCGCGCGCACCACGCTGTACCTGACGCTGGTCAGCGGCGCCGCCGGCCTGGTGCTGGGCATCGCCGCCGCGCTGGCGCGCACCTCGCGCACGGCCGCCCTGCGCTGGGCCGCGGGCTTTTATGTCTGGGCGATCCGCGGCACGCCGCTGCTGGTGCAGATCCTGTTCATCTACTTCGCGCTGCCGGTGCTGATCCCGGGCCTGAACCTGCCCGACTTCGCAGCCGCCTGCATTGCACTGGCGCTGAACGTGGGCGCCTACAACGCCGAAGCCGTGCGCGCCGGCCTGCAGGCCGTGCCGCGCGGCCAGGCCGAGGCCGCACGCGCCCTGGGTCTGCCGCGCATCTGCGTTTTCATGGACGTGGTGTTCCCGCAGGCCTTCAAGATCTCGCTGCCGCCGCTGGTGAGCAACTTCGTGGCCCTGCTCAAGGATTCGTCGCTGGCGTACGCCATCGGCGTGGTGGAGCTGACCAATGTGGGCAACCGCATCCAGTCGGCCACCTTCCAGCCCGTGGAGACCCTGGTCACCGTGGGCGTGACCTACCTGGTGCTGACCACGCTGGTGACCCAGGTCACGGCTGCCGTGGAGTACCGCTTCGACGTGGAGGGCCGCCACAAATGAGCGCCGACAAGCTGGCACGGGGCATGCCCTACATCGTGGCCGAGAAGGTCACCAAGTCCTTCGGCAGCCACCAGGTGCTCAAGGGCGTTTCCACGCAGTTCTGCACGGGCGAGGTGACGGTGATCATCGGCGCCTCGGGCTCGGGCAAGTCCACGCTGCTGCGCGCCATCAACCGGCTGGAGCCGCACGACGGCGGGCGCATCACCATCGACGGCGTCGAAGTCACCGACAACGAAGCCACGCTGCAAAAGCAGCGCTGCGAAGTGGGCATGGTGTTCCAGCAGTTCAACCTGTTCGGCCACATGACGGTGCTGGACAACGTGACCCTGGCGCCGCGCCGCATCCACAAAACGCCGCGCGCCCAGGCCAATGCCAAGGCCATGGCCCTGCTGGAGCGCGTGGGCATGCAGGCCCATGCCCACAAGTACCCTTGGCAGCTGTCGGGCGGCCAGCAGCAGCGCGTGGCCATTGCCCGCGCCCTGGCCATGGAGCCGCAGGTGATGCTGTTCGACGAGCCCACCAGCGCGCTGGACCCGGAGATGGTCCAGGAAGTGCTGGACGTGATGCGCGAGCTGGCACGCGGCGGCATGACCATGATCGTGGTCACCCACGAAATGGGCTTCGCCCGCGAGGTCGCCGACCGCGTGATGTTCTTCGACCAGGGCTGCATCGCCCACGAGGCGCCACCGGCCGAGTTCTTCGGCAACCCGGCCAGCGAGCGGATCGCGGCGTTCATCGGGCGCATGGGGCATTGAGGCCTGGGCCTGCGCACGCAGGCTGCTCAAGAAAACAAAGAGCCGGCAATGCCGGCTCTTTTGCTTTCTCAATCCTCCAGCTCGCCAGCAGACGGCGGTGGCAGCGCGGCAGCGCGGTTGGATGCCACGGGCGCCGATGCCTCGGGCGGCTCGTAGCGCGGCAGGCCGGGCAGGTTCACGGTTTCTGCGTCCAGCGTGATTTCGGAGACGCGGCGCGGGGCGCCTATGGGCACGCCAGCCTGGCCCTTGCGCATGGCGGCCATGTCCTCCAGGCTGGGGTAGCGGCCCAGCAGCCAGTAGTCGAACACGCGGCGTGCCAGCGGCGCGGCGGCGGCGGCGCCAAAGCCGGCGTTCTCCACGATGACGGCGACGGCGATGGTGGGGTTGTCGGCCGGCGCGTAGGCGATGTACAGCGAGTGGTCGCGCTGGAACTCGGACAGGCGCGAGGCGTTGTACTTCTCGTTCTGGCGCACGCCCACGGCCTGGGCCGTGCCGGTCTTGCCGGTGGAGGTGTAGGGCGCGTTGCCGAAGATGCCGCGCGAGGTGCCCTCCACCGTCACGGCGGCCACGGCGGCGCGCACGGCTTCCACGTTCTCGGGCTTGTAGCCCATGCTGGTGCCGGGGTCCTTGTTGATGGCCGAGAACTGCTGCGTCACGGCATCGACACGTCCCACGGCCAGGTGGGGCCGGTGCTTGACGCCCTTGGCCGCCAGCGTGGACATGGCGTTGGCCAGCTGCAGGATGGTGAAGTTGTTGTAGCCCTGCCCGATGCCCAGCGAGATGGTCTCGCCCGCGTACCACTTCTTCTGCTCGGGCCGCTTGTAGGTGTTGCGCTTCCACTCGGTGCTGGGCAGCACGCCGCGCGCCTCGCCGCGCACGTCGATGCCGGTGATCTGGCCGAAGCCCAGCGGCTTCATGTAGTCGTGGATCATGTCCACGCCCATGTCGTTGGCCAGCATGTAGTAGTACACGTTGGACGACTTGATGATGGAGCGGCGCAGATTGGTCGGCCCGTTGGGGTGGCCCGAGCGGAAGGTGTGGCCGCCGAAGGTCCAACTGCCGTTGTCCATGATGGTGGTGTCGGGGCGGCGCTTGCCCGACTCCAGCGCGGCAATCGCCATGAAGGGCTTGTAGGTGGAGCCCGGCGGATAGGTGCCCCGCAGCGCGCGGTTGAGCAGCGGGCGGTTGATGGATTCGTTGAGCGCGGCCCAGCTTTCCTGGTCGATGCCATCGACGAAGAGATTCAGGTCGAAGGTCGGTCGGCTGACCATGGCCAGCAGCTCGCCGCTGCGCGGATCGATGGCCACCAGGGCGCCACGGCGGTCGCCGTACAGCTCCTCCACCATGCGCTGCAGCTTGATGTCCAGCGACAGCACCAGGCTGTCGCCGGGCGTGGCGGGGCGGCTGCCGAGCTTGCGCACGGCATGGCCGCCGGCCGAGGTTTCCATCTCTTCCCAGCCGGTCTGGCCGTGCAGGTCGGTTTCGTAGCTCTGCTCCACGCCCAGCTTGCCGATGACGTCGGTGCCCCGGTAGTTGGCGGCGTCGTCGGAGTCTTCCAGTGCTTCCTTCTCGCGCTGGTTGATGCGGCCGATGTAGCCGATGACGTGGCTGGCCGTGTCCTGCATGGGGTAGGTGCGGAACAGCCGCGCCTTGATGTCCACGCCCGGGAAGCGGTAGCGCTGCGCGGCGAAGCGCGCGACCTCGTCATCGGTCAGGCGCGTGCGGATGGGCAGGGAGTCGAAGCTGCGGGAATCATCCACCAGGCGCTTGAACTTGCGCCGGTCGCGCGGCGTGATCTCGACGATCTCGGCCAGGCCGTCGATGGTCTCTTCAAGGTTGCCCGCGCGCGAGGGCATGATCTCCAGCGTATAGGCCGAGTAGTTGGTGGCCAGCACCACGCCGTTGCGGTCCAGGATCTGGCCCCGGTTGGGCACGATGGGCACCACGGCCGTGCGATTGCTTTCGGCGCGCTCGGCCAGCTCCTCATGGCGCTGCACCTGCAGCACCAGCAAGCGAGCCACCACCAGCCCGAAGGCCAGCAGCACCACCACGCTCATCACCCATGCGCGCAGCCTGAATCGCTGCAGCTCGGCTTCTGTATTGCGGATTTCCATCACGCGTCAAGCCTCACAGGGGACGGTTCTCGTCACTGTCCGGCGGGCGGCGCTGCGGCGCCAGCAGCAGGCCGCTGACCAGGGGCCACAGCAGGGCCTCGATCAAGGGAGCCACCACCACCAGCGGGCCGGGCACGATGCCGCCGGCCACCATGCGCAGCAGCACCTGCAGGCCGTGCACGACGGCGAACAGGGGCAGCAGGTGCAGCGCCTGCACGGGCGTGGAGAACCAGGACAGGCGCCGGCCCATGGCGCCGGCCGCGAACACCAGCAGCGCATAGGCCAGCGCATGCTGGCCCAGCAGGGAGGAGCGGTCCACATCCATGCACAGGCCCAGCAAAAAGGCCACGCCCATGCCCACGCGCTGGGGCTGGTTCAGCGCCCAGAAGGCCAGCAGCACCATCAGCAGGTCCGGCTGCCAGGCCTGGCGGCCCAGCGGCAGCATGTTGAGTGCCAGCGCCGCCAACAGGCTGACGACGATGAACAGGGGGTTGACCGGCAGCAGCAGCTGCTGGCCGCGCGGCATGATCATGCGGGCTCCTTCCTGGCGGAGGCGGGTGCGGCGGGAGCAGCGGGTGCTGCAGGCGTGGCCGGTGCATCTGTCTTGCCGGCCTTGCCACCGTCCCTGGAGGCTTCCTTGCCCTTGCCGTCCTTGGCCTTGTCTTTTTCCTTGCCCTTGTCTTTTTCCTTGCCCTTGCCGGCGCGCAGGGGTTCGGCGGCGCCTTCCGCCTCGGGGTGGGTGGCACGGTCCAGCGGCTTGAGCACCACCACGTGGCGCACGCCTTGCACGCGGCCCACGGGCTCGCAGTAGATGCGCGAGAAGGCCGAGTCGGCGCGGCGCTCCACCGAGACCACCTTGGCCACGGGCAGGCCCGGCGGGTACAGGCCATCGACGCCGCTGGTGGTCAGCAGGTCGCCTTCCTGGACATCGGCATTGCTGGGCATGAAGCGCAGCTCGATGCCGCCGGTGCGCAGCGGCGACGGATCGCCATAGGCCACGCTGCGCGCGCCGGTGCGCGGGTTGAAGACGGGAATGGCCTGGTCGCGGTCGATGAGCAGGGTGACCTCGGCACGCAGCGGATACACGCGCGTGACCTGGCCGACCACGCCCTTTTCATCGAGCACGGGCGAGCCCTGGTCGATGCCATCCACCTGGCCGCGGTCGATGACCACGCGGCGCGTATAGAGATCGGGGCTGTCGTAGACCACCTCGGCAGCGGTACCGGGCGTGGTGAGGCGATCGCGCAACTGCAGCAGCTCGCGCAGGTGGTCGTTTTCCTGGATCAGCTCGTCGGCCAGCGATGCACGCTGGGCCATGGCCACCAGTTCCTTGCGCGCGGCCTGTTCGCGGGCCTGGGCATCGTCCAGCGAGCCCAGGTAGCGGCTGGCGTCGTGCACGGCCTGCACCGGCTTGAGCATCACCCATTGCACGGGGTACAGCACGGTGGCCACGGCCACGCGCACGGGATCGGTGATCCTGAAACGCGCGTCGGCCACCATCAGGAACAGCGCCAGGGCGCTGTACAGGGCCAGTTGCGAGACCCGCGAGGGCCGACGCTTGAACAGCGAGGGCGCCGAGTGGTCCAGGGTATTGGGATTCATGCGGCCCTCCCGCGTGGCAGGGCCTGCCCTGCCGCACTTGCTGCAGCCTGGAAAGCACGGGCCGGTCCCGGTGCGAAGGAAGGCAGGGCAAGCATGCAGGTCACCACGGAAGGGGGAGAAAAATCGTTGCAGTCAGACGGCTGCGGCCCCGGGCCCGCGACAACGGGCCCCGGCCTGCGCCGCATCAGTCGCTGGTGAAGATGCTGCCCTGGCGGTCCATGGTCTCCAGCGCCATGCCGCAGCCGCGCACCACGCAGGTCAGCGGCTCTTCGGCCACCAGCACGGGCAGGCCGGTTTCTTCGGCCAGCAGGCGGTCCAGGTCACGCAGCAGCGCGCCGCCGCCGGTGAGCATCATGCCGCGCTCGGCAATGTCGGCGCCCAGCTCGGGCGGTGTCTGCTCCAGCGCGTTCTTGACGGCGCTGACGATCTGGTTGAGCGGATCGGTCAGGGCTTCCAGCACCTCGTTGGACGAGATGGTGAAGCTGCGCGGCACGCCTTCGGAGAGGTTGCGGCCCTTGACTTCCATCTCCTTGACTTCCGAGCCGGGGAAGGCCGAGCCGATGTTCTTCTTGATGGACTCGGCCGTGGGCTCGCCGATCAGCATGCCGTAGTTGCGGCGGATGTAGCTGATGATGGCTTCGTCGAACTTGTCGCCGCCCACGCGCACGGAGCCCTTGTAGACCATGCCGCCCAGCGAGATCACGCCGACTTCGGTGGTGCCGCCACCGATGTCCACCACCATGGAGCCCGAAGCCTCGGACACCGGCAGTCCGGCGCCGATGCCGGCAGCCATGGGTTCCTCGATCAGGTAGACGGAGGTGGCGCCTGCCGCCTCGGCCGCGTCCTTGATGGCGCGGCGCTCGACCTGGGTGGAGCCGCAGGGCACGCAGATGATGATGCGCGGGCTGGGCGTGAGCACCGAGCGCGGATGCACCATCTTGATGAACTGCTTGATCATCTGCTCCGTGATGACGAAGTCGGCAATCACGCCGTCCTTCATCGGGCGGATGGCCTCGATGTTGCCGGGCACCTTGCCCAGCATGGCCTTGGCCTCGCGGCCCACCGCCTGGATCACCTTCTTGCCGTGCGGCCCGCCTTCGTGGCGGATCGCGACAACGGAGGGTTCGTCCAGAACAATGCCCTTGTCGCGGGCGAAAATCAGGGTGTTGGCTGTGCCAAGATCAATGGCAAGGTCGGTGGAGAAATACCGACGGAAAGCTCCGAACATTACGAGAGTCCTCTCAGGCACGGCATGCTCGTCGGCCTGCCATCGCCGGGATGAAAGTTAGGGAGTCTGGATGGGGTTGGCTTTTCGCACAATGACCGGCTCGGAGAGGGTATTGCGGCAAAGCCGAGATAATACCGTATCCCCTGTGAATAACTTCTACTGCCGGGGCTTGAAATACGGGTTTACATCCCGTTGCCCCCTTCAAAAATCCTATGGCACTGAACGCACAAGACATCGCACGCATCGCGAACCTGGCACGACTTGAGCTCTCCTCCACCGAGAGTGAGCGCATGCTAGGCCAGCTCAATGATTTTTTCGGCATCGTGGAGAAGATGCAGGCTGTGGATACTTCAGGCGTCAGCCCGCTGTCACATCCGGTCGCCGCCATCCAGGACATTGCCCTGCGTCTGCGCGAGGACATTGCCAGCGAGCCCGACCAGCGCGACGCCAACCAGCGCAGCGCACCGGCCGTCGAGCGCGGCCTGTTCCTGGTCCCCAAGGTGATCGAGTAAGCGTCGCGCGCCCTCGTCACTGGCATCCGTCCCCGTTTTCCGCACCCCATACATGACCCAGCAAACCACTGATCTGCACACGCTCGGCGTGTCGGCCCTGTCGGCCCTGCTGCGCGAGCGCAAGCTCGGCGCCGTCGAAGCCGCCCAGCACTTCCTGGCCCGCGCCCAGGCGCACCAGAACCTGGGCGCCTTCGTCAGCATCGACGAAGAGGCCACCCTGGCCCAGGCCCGCGCTGCCGACGCCCTGATTGCCCAGGGCAAGGGCGGCCGCCTGGCTGGCGTGCCCATTGCGCACAAGGACATCTTCGTCACGCGCGACTTCCCGACCACGGCCTCCAGCAAGATGCTGGCCGGCTACCGCTCGCCCTTCGACGCCACCGTGGTGACGCGCCTGGCCGAGGCCGGCGCCGTGACGCTGGGCAAGCTCAACTGCGATGAATTCGCCATGGGCTCGGCCAACGAGAACTCGGCCATCGCGCCCGTGGGCTTCGACGCCCCCGCGCCCGTGCGCAACCCCTGGAACACGGACCGCGTGCCCGGCGGCTCCTCGGGCGGCTCGGCCGTGGCCGTGGCCGCCGGCCTGGCGCCCGCCGTCACCGGCACCGACACGGGCGGCTCCATCCGCCAGCCCGCATCGTTTTGCGGCATCACGGGCATCAAGCCCACCTATGGCCGCGCCAGCCGCTACGGCATGATCGCCTTCGCCTCCAGCCTGGACCAGGCCGGTCCCATGGGCAAGAGCGCCGAGGACTGCGCCCTGCTGCTGTCCGAGATGTGCGGCCCCGACCTGGACCGCGACTCCACCAGCCTGGACGTGCCGGCCGAGGACTTCACGGCCCGCCTGAACGACGGCATCGAAGGCCTGCGCATCGGCATTCCCGCCGAGTTCTTCGGCGAAGGCCTGTCGGCCGACGTGCGCGCCGCCGTGGATGGCGCCCTCAAGGAATACGAGAAGCTGGGCGCCCGCCTGGTGCCCATCTCGCTGCCCCGCACCGAGCTGTCGATTCCCGTGTACTACATCCTGGCCCCGGCCGAGGCATCGTCCAACCTGTCGCGCTTCGACGGCGTGAAGTTCGGCCACCGCGCCAAGGACTACACGGACCTGGTGGACATGTACAAGAAGACCCGCGCCGAAGGCTTCGGCGACGAGGTCAAGCGCCGCATCATGATCGGCGCCTATGTGCTGTCCGAGGGCTACTACGACGCCTACTACCTGCAGGCGCAGAAGATCCGCCGCATGATCGCCGACGACTTCCAGGCCGCCTTCCAGCAGTGCGACGTGATCGCCGGCCCCGCCGCGCCCACCGTGGCCTGGCAGCTGGGCGGAAAGAGCGACCCGCTGGCCAACTACCTGGCCGACATCTTCACGCTGCCCGCATCGCTGGCCGGCCTGCCCGGCATGAGCGTGCCCGCAGGCTTTGGCGAGGCCGGCATGCCCGTGGGCCTGCAGCTGATCGGCAACTACTTCAAGGAAGGCCAGTTGCTCAACGCCGCCCACCGCTTCCAGCAGGCCACCGACTTCCACCTTCAAGCTCCGAAGGGCATCTGATCTCCCATGACCGCGAAACTCATCCATGGCTATGAAGTCGTCATCGGCTTCGAGACCCACGCCCAGCTGGCCACCCAGTCCAAGATCTTCAGCCGCGCCAGCACCGCCTTCGGCGCCGAGCCCAACACCCAGGCCTGCGCCGTGGACATGGCGCTGCCCGGCACGCTGCCGGTGATGAACAAGAAGGCCGTCGAGTGCGCCATCCGGCTCGGCCTGGCGCTGGGCTCGCACATTGCGCCGCGCAGCATCTTCGCGCGCAAGAACTACTTCTACCCCGACCTGCCCAAGGGCTACCAGATCTCGCAGTTCGAGATTCCCGTGGTCCAGGGCGGCGAGGTGGCCTTCTTCCTCGGCGACGAGAAGAAGACCATCCGCCTGGTGCGCGCCCACCTGGAGGAAGACGCCGGCAAGTCGCTGCACGAGGACTTCATCGGCCAGTCGGGCATCGATCTGAACCGCGCCGGCACGCCGCTGCTGGAGATCGTGACCGAGCCCGACATCCGCAGCACGGAAGAAGCCGTGGCCTACGCCAAGACGCTGCACCAGATCGTGACCTGGATCGGCATCTGCGACGGCAACATGCAGGAAGGCAGCTTTCGCTGCGACGCCAACGTCTCCGTGCGCAAGCCCGGCCAGCCGCTGGGCACGCGCCGCGAGATCAAGAACCTCAACAGCTTCAAGAACATGCAGCTGGCCATCGACTACGAGATCCGCTGGCAGATCGAGGAAATCGAGGACGGCCGCCGCATCCAGCAGGCCACCGTGCTGTTCGACCCCGACACGGGCGAGACGCGCTCCATGCGCACCAAGGAAGACGCGGCCGACTACCGCTACTTCCCCGACCCGGACCTGCCGCCGCTGGTGGTCGCGCCCGAATGGGTGGAACAGGTCAGGGCCGACATGCCCGAGCTGCCGCGCGCCATGGCCGCGCGCTTTGTCGAGCAGTACGCCCTGCCCGAGTACGACGCCACCACGCTGACGCAAAGCCAGGCCATGGCCGCCTACTTCGAGGACACGGCCCGGGCCTGCAATGCGCCCAAGCTGGCCAGCAACTGGATCATGGGCGAGATCTCGCGCCGCCTGAACACCGAGGAAATCGGCATGGAGGCCGCCAAGGTCTCCAGCGCCCAGCTGGCAGCGCTGATACAGCGCATCGGCGACGGCACCATCTCCAACAACGCCGCCAAGCAGGTCTTCGAGGCGCTGTGGAGCGGTGAAGGCAGCGATGTCGATGCCATCATCGAGGCCAAGGGCCTCAAGCAGATGAACGACACGGGCGCCATGGAGAAGATCATCGACGAGGTGATCGCCGCCAACCCGGCCAACGTGGAGCAGTACCGCGCAGGCAAGGACAAGGCCTTCAACGCCCTGGTCGGCCAGGTCATGAAGGCCTCCAAGGGCAAGGCCAACCCGGCGCAGGTCAACGAGCTGCTCAAGGCCAAGCTGGCCTGACCGGCCGCAGCGGGCGCCCCACGCGCTCCGGGGGGCGCCTGCCTCAATCCACCGAGGCGCCCGACTGCCGCACGGCCTGGCCCCACTGCGTGATCTCGGAGGCCACAAAGGCATCCATCTCGCGGGGCGTGGTGGGCGCAGCCTCCGAGCCCCGGTCACTGATGAACTTGCGCATCTCGGGGCTGCGCAGGATGGCCACGGCCTCGCGGTTGAGACGGTCGATCACTTCCTGCGGCGTGCCCTTGGGCGCCATCAGGCCCAGCCAGCCCACGGCCTCGAAGCCCCGGAACTCGGGCAGGCCCGATTCGGCAATGGCCGGCACCTCGGGCAGCTGGCTGGAGCGGGCGCTGGAGGTCACACCCAGCGGCACCGCCTTGCCCGCCTGGATATTGGGCAGGGCGGCCGTCACCGAATCCACCATCAGCGGCACCTGGCCGCCCACGAAGTCCGCCTGCGCGGGGCCGCTGCCCTTGTAGGGGATGTGCTCTATCTGTATCTTGGCGCGCGCCTTGACCATCTCGGCGCTCAGGTGCTGGGTGCCGCCGATGCCGGCGCTGGCGTAGTTCCAGCGGCCCGGCTCGGCACGCGCCTTGGCCACCAGATCTTTCATCGATTGGATGCCCGCACCCGGGTGCGCCAGGAACACCAGCGGCACCTTGGCGATCAGCGTGATGCCCACCAGGTCGGTGCGCGGGTCGAAATTCACCTTCTTGTACAGCGTCTGGTTCACGGCCATGGCACTGCCGGCCACGAGCAGCGTGTAGCCGTCGGCCGGGCTGCGCACCACCTGCTCGCTGCCGATGTTGCTGCCGGCCCCGGCCTTGTTCTCCACCACCAGCGGCTGGCCCAGCTTCTGGGCGAGCTTTTCAGCCAGCGCGCGCGCAAAGATGTCCGTGGCCTGCCCGGGCGGGAAGGGCACGACCAGGCGGATGGGCTTGTCGGGATAGGCGGCGCTGGCCGGCATGGCAAAGGCGGCGGCCGCGCAGGCTGCGGCGGCCAGAATGATCTGCTTCATGGTGTCGTTGTCTCCTGCGGGCCAGTTTAGCGGCGGCATGCCCGCTGCACCTGCACGCCGCTGTCCCGCAGCCAACAGCGCACTAGGCCATCTGCCGGAACAATCGGCGCACACCACAGGAGACTCCATGACCGCCAGCACCGACCGCCTGCACATCCCCGGCCTGCCCTGGGCCGACTCCCCTGAAACCGTGGGCCTGGGCAGCGCGCGCCTGGCGCGCCTGTCGGCCCGGCTGCAGCGCGGCGTGGACACCGGCGAGATCCCGGGCGCCGTGGCCCTGGTGGCACGGCGCGGCAAGCTGGCCTACCTGGAGAGCTTCGGCCTGCTGGACCCCGAGGCCGGCACGGCCATGCGGCCCGATGCCATCTTCCGCATCGCCTCCATGAGCAAGCCCATCACCTCGCTGGCCATCATGATGCTGGCCGAGCAGGGGCGGCTGTCCATCATCGAGCCCGTGGAGCAGTACCTGCCCGAGCTGGCCGCGCTGCGCGTGGGCCTGGAGCGCGCGCCGCTGGCGCGGCCCATCACGCTGCAGGACCTGCTGCGCCACACCTCCGGCATTCCCTATGGATTCGCCGGCACCGAGCACCCCGTCAAGAAGATGTACCTGGATGCGGGCCTGTTCAGCGGCAAGTTCACCAATGCGCAGTTCATCACCAAACTCGCGCAGCTGCCGCTGGTGGCCCAGCCCGGCGAGACCTGGGAATACGGCATGTCCACCGACGTGCTGGGCCGCGTGGTCGAGGTGGTCAGCGGCCAGACGCTGGCCGCCTTCGTGCGCGAGCACATCACCGGGCCGCTGGGCATGGCCGACACGGGCTTTCATGCACCCGACAGCGAGATCGCACGGGCCGCCCGGCCCCAGCCCGAAGGGCCACAGAAACAGATGCCGCCCATCCCCTCGGTCACGCGCGCCATGATGTTCGAGTCGGGCGGCGGGGGCATGGTCTCGACCATGGCCGACTATGCGCGGCTGTGCCTGTTCTGGTGCAACGGCGGCACGCTGGACGGCGTGCGCCTGGTCTCTCGCAAGACCGTGGAGCTGATGACCACCAACCACCTGCCCGCCAGCGTGCGCATGGGGCCGGACATGGCGTATTTCGGCGCCCAGCTGCCCTCGCCCGAGGTGGGCCAGGGCTTCGGCCTGGGCTTTGCGGTGCGCACGGCGCCCGGCCTCAACCCGCTGCCGGGCAGCGTGGGCGACTTTTCATGGAGCGGCATCTACGGCACCTTCTTCTGGGTGGATCCGAAGGAGGATTTGTTCGCCATCCTCATGATGCAGTCCATGGCCCAGCGCATTCCCTACCGCTGGGTGATGCGCGAGGGCGTGTACCAGTCCGTGGTGGACTGAATCTTCCAGGTTTGCACCAAGGCAGTGCAAAGCCCATGCTGCCAGCAAGAGCGGCGTCCCTTCCTAAAATGACGCGCTTTTGCAGCCCTCCCCCGGGGCCGCGCAGGCAAAGACAAAAAGACAACAAGGCCATGGGCTGGAACAGAAAAGCATGGGGGCCGGTGGTGCCACGCCCCGCGCCTGCGGACATGTGGCGCGTGGCCATGGGCTCCATCGTGGGCATGGGGCTGGCCACGGCCCTGGTCTGGCTGGCGCATGCGGGTACCTGGGATCTTCCCCTGCGCCTGTTCGCACCGCTGGGCGCCACGGCCGTGCTGCTGTTCGCCGTGCCCACCAGCCCGCTGGCCCAGCCCTGGTCCTGCGTGGTGGGCAATACGGTGTCGGCGCTCTGGGCCCTGTTCGTGCTGCAGTGGTGCCCGCCCCAGCTGGCCCCTGCGCTGGCCGTGGGCGGCGCCATAGGCTGCATGCTGCTGACGCGCTCGCTGCACCCGCCAGGTGGCGCCATGGCCCTGCTGACGGTGCTCAACGCCAAGGCCTCGCTGGCCGCCGGCTGGATGCTGCCCTTCCTGCCCGTGGGCGCGCTGACACTGGGGCTGGTCCTGGCGGCCACGGCGCTCCACCGCGCCACGGGCCGGCGCTATCCCCACCATGCCGACACGGCGCCCAAGGCCGCGCCCGCCGATGCAGCCCACCGCCATGCCTCGCGCCTGGGCCTGTCCCATGCCGATCTGGAGGGGCTGCTGCTGCGCTTCGGCCAGGAAAACAACCTGGAAGCCGATGACCTGGCCGAGCTGCTGGCCGCCGCCGAGGAAACCGCCATCGAGCACCGCCTGGGCGGCGTGCGCTGCGCCCAGCTGATGACGCGCGATCCCGTGAGCTGCGCCTTGGACGACGACGTGCACGCCGTGGCGGCACGCTTTCGCGCGCACCCGGCCAAGAGCCTGCCGGTGCTGGACGCCGATGGCGGCCTGGCCGGCACGGTCTCCCGTGCCGAGCTGTACGAGTGGCTGTGGATGAGCCCCGTGCGCCCGGCCGAATCTGCGGCAAAACCTTCTTTGTTGAACTGGTTGGGCCAGCGCCTGCCCGGCAAGACCCGGGCCGCGCCCCGCCTGTCGGAGCTGCCCCAGCTGGTTCATGCGCCTGAACTCAGCGTGGACGAAGACACGCCCGTGGGCCAGTTGCTGGACGCCCT
The DNA here is from genome assembly GCF_020523835.1 of Delftia sp. Lp-1. Lineage (NCBI taxonomy): Bacteria > Pseudomonadati > Pseudomonadota > Betaproteobacteria > Burkholderiales > Comamonadaceae > Delftia > Delftia sp. Lp-1. The sequence goes on from NZ_JAJALJ010000004.1 coordinate 267,683, forward strand.
GGCCCGGCACAGCGTGCCCTGCATTCCCGTGATGCGCGAAGGCCGGCTGACCGGCCTGATCACGCGCACGGATCTGATGCGGCTGCTGCTGCAGCCGGGCAGATAGGGCGACCCGGCAATGCGCCAGTTTCAGGAAGTGCGCCCAAGCGCAGCATCCTGAAACCTGGCCATCAGAACAGCACGCGGCAGCGGATGGTGCCGGGAACCTGGGTCAGTTTCTCGACCGCCAGACCCGAGGACTGGGCCGCCAGGTCGATCACCACATAGCCCACCTTCTCGTCGGTGCGCAGGTACTGGCCGGCGATGTTGATGCCGTTCTCGGCAAACACCTGGTTGATGGCCGACAGCACGCCGGGCTGGTTGTGGTGCACGTGCAGGATGCGGTTCTGGCCGGGGTGGGCGGGCAGGGCCACTTCGGGGAAGTTCACCGCCGAGGTGGTGGTGCCGTTGTCGCTGTACTTGACCAGCTTCTCGGCCACTTCCAGGCCGATGTTGGCCTGGGCTTCCATGGTGGAGCCGCCCACGTGCGGGGTCAGGATGACGTTGTCCAGGCCGCGCAGGGGCGAGACGAATTCATCCTTGTTGCTGCGCGGCTCGGTGGGGAACACGTCGATGGCGGCGCCCAGCAGCTTGCCGGCCTTCAGGGCCTCGGCCAGCGGCTCGATTTCCACCACGGTGCCGCGCGAGGCATTGATCAGGATGGCGCCGGGCTTCATGGCCGCGATTTCCTTGGCGCCGATCATCCACTGGGTGGAGGGCAGCTCGGGCACGTGCAGGGTGACGATGTCGCTGCTGGCCAGCAGATCGGCCAGCGATGCGGCCTGGCGCGCATTGCCCAGCGGCAGCTTGGTGGACACGTCATGGAAGAGCACCTGCATGCCCACCGACTCGGCCATCACCGACAGCTGGGTGCCGATGGAGCCGTAGCCCACGATGCCCAGCGTCTTGCCGCGGATTTCGTAGGAGTTTTCGGCGCTCTTGAGCCAGCCGCCGCGGTGGGCGGAGGCGTTCTTGGCGGGCACGCCGCGCAGCAGCAAGATGGCTTCGGCCAGCACCAGCTCGGCCACCGAGCGCGTGTTGGAGTAAGGCGCGTTGAAGACCACCACGCCACGCTCGCGCGCCGCGTCCAGGTCCACCTGGTTGGTGCCGATGCAAAAGCAGCCCACGGCCACGAGCTTTTGCGCGGCGGCGAACACGTCGGCCGTCAGCTGCGTGCGCGAACGGATGCCGACGAAGTGCACGTCGGCGATCTTGCGCTTGAGCTCCTCGCCTTCCAGCGCGCCCGTCACGGTCTCCACATTGGTGTAGCCCGCGTTGCGCAGCACTTCGAGTGCGGAAGGATGGATGCCTTCGAGCAGCAGGAACTTGATCTTCGATTTATCCAGCGACGTTTTGGTCATGGGCGAGCCCTCTCTAGTCAGTCAGAAATCAGAGCGAGCATTACAGCGGATTCGGGAAGCCGCTACAGCCGGTAGGCCCAAAGCCTGCGCGCCCGCAAGCGGGAGAACCATGCGCCCTGCGGCCATGAACATCCCGCCATCCGGCAGACACCCATTGCAGGACAGCGCATGCCACGGGAGCACATGCACACTTCGAGATTGGCGCGAAATGTAAAACATTGAGAACCGGTGCGCCCGTGCGCGGCAGCCTTCCTAGAATTCGCGCGTCTGTGTCCGGCGCTTTCAAATCAATAGCAACAGAACAGGCCTACAGGCGGGCCGGACGCGCCCTTGTTTTACGAACCAACCGAGGATTCCGATGATTACAAACATGCTGCGCAGGATCGAGGACCTGCTGGTGCAGGTGGTGCGCGTGGTGCTGCTGGTGTTCTCCCTGCTCGTGCTGGTGGGCATGGCACTGTGGACCTGGGAGAGCTTCAGGCCCGGCAAGGCCGAGGCACCCCAGGCCGTGGCCCAGGAATTGAACTGGAAGGACGCCAGGCCCGACCTGCAGTTCGTCGTGGACGAAACCAGCCGAGACCTGGGCGCGGGCGGCGGCGAACCCGCCATGGAAAAGCGCCTGGCCGATCCGGCGCTGCGCCCCGCCTTCCAGAAGGCCGACGCCCTGGTGCGCGCCTTCGTGAACAAGGATCCCGCGCGGCGCGAGCGCACCGAGCGGGACAACCAGGCCCGGGGCCTGGCACCGCTGCACCCGCTGCTGCAAGGCGACGCCCTGCCATCCGAGGCCGATGTGCAGCGCCGCATCCAGGAACGCGGGCAGCGCGAAGGCGATGCCGGGGCCGTGGATGCGGCAGCCGATGCAGCGGCTGCCGATGCAGCGGCTGCCGCTGCAGCCTCCACCGACGAGGAAGACGGCTGGATGGTCGAGCCCGTGGATACCGCCGCCGCCATCCATGAGCGTGCCCAGGCCGCCGAGCTGGAACACGGCAAGGGCGCCTATGCGGCCTACGTGCAGGGTCTGCCCGCCGCGCTGGAGCAGGTCTTCGGCAATGCCGCGCTGGAGCCGCGGCTGCAGGCGCAGACGGCCCAGCAGATCCTGTCCACGGTGCTGCTGAACTACACGCTGTCCCTGGACAATGCGGCGCGCGCGCTGCGCGGCGAGGACAGCCACGGCAGCAGCTCCTGGAAGGAGCGCTTCGGCGCCGTGGAGACGGCCTTCTGGAGCATGCTGATGTCATTCCTCGTGCTGGTGGTGATGGTGCTGGTCTTCATCCGCATGGAGCGCCACCTGCGCGTGATCAGCCAGCAGCATGGCCAGGCACCGCGCCAGCCCTGAGGCCTTGCGCTATCGTTGCCGCTTTCCTTTCTGCTTGCCGCCCATCCGCATGACACGCAACACCACCACCCCCATCCATCCCCAGTTCCTGGGCCGCATGTCGCCGCGCGCCTTCAAGCCGGAGGCACTGAGCCAGGCCCAGATCGAGCAACTGGCCGACGCCGCGCGCTGGGCCCCTTCGGCCAGCAACAAGCAGCCCTGGCACTTTGCCTATGCGCTGCGCGGCGATGCGAACTGGCAGGCCTTCAGCACCATCCCCAACGAGTTCAACCGCCGCTGGTGCCTGGAGGCGGGCGCGCTGATCGTGCTGATGTCCGACCGCCAGGCCTCGCCCGGCAAGCACAGCTTCGACGCGGGCTGCGCCTGGGGCTACCTGGCGCTGGAAGCCCACGCCATGGGCCTGGCCACGCACGCCATGGGCGGCTTCTCGGCCGACGCCGCACGCGAGGTGCTGCGCCTGCCCGAGCACCTGGAGCCCGAGGTGGTGATCGCCGTGGGCTGGCGTGGCGATGCGGCCACCCTGCCCGACGATCTGCGCGAGCGCGAGGTGCCCTCGCCCCGCAAGCCGCTGGCCGAAGTGCTGAGCGCCGGCCCCGTGGCCACGGGCGGCTGACGGCGGGTTCCAAGTCCTACGCCGCTTTGCGGGGATGCCCCGGATGGCCTGCCCAGGCCCCGGGGCTACACTGGCCCACAGGCCTGCAGCGCAGCAGGCGTCCATGACCCCAAGGAGTTGCCATGACCCCATCCACCAGCCCCAATCTCGACAAGCTGCGCAACATCGTCCAGAAGTTCGGCGCAAGCTCCTTCACCACGGACCAGGTGGCCAGCGAATACGACGACGCCCCGGCCACGGCGGAAAGCACCGAGCAATTCGACGCCCTGCTGCAGCGCCACGCGGCCGTGCTGGGCATCCATGCCGTGCCCGGAAGCGGCGGCCAGGGCCACGGCGCCACCGTCTGGCAGCCGGCCTGAGCGCGCAGGCGGCGCAAAGCACGGCGCCGCTACACTCGCTGCGGCCGGCACGGTGCCGGCGCGCAGTTTTCTTTTGATGTCCTCACTCTCTCCCCATACCTGGCTGCAGCTGTCCGTGGCAGCCAGTGCCTTGCTGGTGCTCGCCTCCATCGGCTGGGTCTGGCACGGCACGCGCGCCCTGCCCGCAGATTCGCGCGATGGCCGCAGCGCCCGGCGCATGGCGGCCTTGTTCGCCCTGGGGGCGCTGGCCTGGCTGGCCTACGGCCTGTACACGGGCTATGCCGCGCTGTGGAAGGCCGACGCGCTGATGCTGTTTGCCCAGCAAGGCGCGCTGCTGCGCCTGCCGTTTCTGATCGGCGGACTGGCCTGGGTGGCCGCGCTGCTGGTCACGCGCGTGCTGCGCATGCTGGGCCGGGCCGGATCGGCATGAGCCGGCGCAGACCCCCATGGTGCTGAGTGCTCAGGGCGCCGCCACCTCCTTGGGCAGCACATAGGCGCGCACGCTGTCCCCGGCCTTGGTTCCGGTCGAACCATGCCCACCCGCCACCACCACCAGGTACTGGCGCTGGTCCGTGCCCAGGTAGGTCATGGGCGTGGCCTGGCCGCCTGCGGGCAGGCGGTCCTGCCAGAGCTGGCGGCCGCTGTCCACGTCATAGGCGCGCACATAGTTGTCCAATGCCCCTGAGTAGAAGGCCACGCCGCCAGCGGTCATCACCGGGCCGCCAATGCCGGGCACGCCCATGCGAAAGCCCAGCGGCAGCGGGCTCAGGTCACGCGGCGTGCCGTTGCGGCGCTGCCAGACGATCTGGCCCGTGCGCAGGTCGGCACCCGCCACAAAGCCCCAGGGCGGCGCCTGGCAGGGAATGCCCAGCGGCGAGACAAAGGGCTTGAGCCGTACCGCAAACGGTGCGCCGAAGTTTTCGTTGAGCGCGGGCAGGCCGTCCTTGGGCGGGCCGCCATCCTGCACTAGCAGCGAGGTATCGTCCGCACGCGGCACCAGGGTGGAGACGAAGGCCAGCCGCGTGGGCGTGGCAAACACCACCTGCCGGCGCGGGTCCACGGCCACGCCGCCCCAGTTGAAGACGCCGAAGTTGCCCGGATAGATCAGCGAGCCCTGCTCCGAGGGCGGCGTGAAGCGCCCCTCGTAGCGCAGGCGGCGAAAGGCCAGCCGGCACCACAGTTGCTCGAAGGGGCTGGCGCCCCACATGTCGCGCTCGGTCAGGGCCGGGGGGTTGAAGCTCAGCTGCGAATGCGGCTGCGTGGGCGCCGTGCGGTCGCCGCGCGCCGCGCCCTGCGGCGCAGCCACCTCGGTGACGGGCAGCAGCGGCTGGCCCGTGCGCCGGTCCAGCACGAACAGCTCGCCCTGCTTGGTGGGCTGCACCAGGGCGGGCACGCTGTGGCCGCCGATCTCCAGGTCGATCAGGCTGGGCTGCGAGGGCACGTCGTAGTCCCAGAGATCGTGGTGCACGGTCTGGAACACCCAGCGCACGGCGCCCGTGGCAATGTCCAGCGCCACCACCGAGGACGAATACTGCTCGGCCTCGGCGCTGCGCCGCCCGCCCCATTGGTCGGGCGGCGCATTGCCCATGGGCACAAAGACGAGGCCCAGCGTCTCGTCCACGCTGGAGATGGACCAGCTGTTGGGCGAGCTGGGCACATAGGTCTGCCCCGGGGGCAGCGGCGTGCTGTTGCCTGGCCGCCCCGGGTCCCAGGCCCACAGCAGCGCACCCGAGCGGATGTCGAACGCACGGATCACGCCCGAAGGCTCGCGCGTGGAATGGTTGTCCAGCACCGTGCCGCCCACGATGATGCGGTCGCGCGCCACCACCACCGGCGAGGTCGAGTAGTACGAGCCCGGCTTGCGCTCGGGCATGCCCTGCCAGAGGTCGATCTGGCCCTGGCCGCCCGCCACATTGCTGCAGGTCTGGCCATCTGCGGGATTGAGCGCGACCACCTTGCCGTCGGCCGTGGCCATGAACAGCTTGGCGGTGCAGCGGCCGTCATCGCCAGGGGCTGCAGAAGCCGAAGCCGTGGATGCGGCGGTGGGTGCAGGCATGGCCTGCGCGCCGGACTTCCTTGCAGCCGGCGCCACCGCCGAATGCGTCTGCCCTGCCGCCGCATCGAACTGCGCGGCCGCCTGCGCCGACTGGTAGGACAGGCCCCGGCAGGTCAGATGCTGCAGCGCCAGCCCCTTGGGCATGGGCAGGTCGCGCCGCCACAGCTGCTTGCCCGTGGTGGCATCGAGTGCAATCACCGACTGGTGGGGCGTGCACAGGAACAGGCGCTCGCCGATCTTCAGCGGCGTGACCTCGAACGTGGTTTCTTCGGGATCGCCGGGTTTGCCACGCACATCGCCCGTGCGGAACTCCCAGGCCAATTGCAGCAGCCGCACGTTGTGCGGGCCGATCTGGCGCAGCGGCGAATAGCGCTGGCCCGCTCCGGTGCGGCCGTAGGCGTGCCATTCGCCATCGGGCACGGCATCGGTGGCATCGCCCTGCAGCACCGGCGGGCTGCGCAGGCCACCGGCATCGGAGGCCACCATGGACATGTTCTGCACGGCCGTGACCTGGCCATCGGCCGGAAGGTCCGACGCGGCGGCGGCCGCGCCCGCAAACTGGCCCTGGGTTTCATGGGCATCGCGCTGGCGCCCGAATGACAGGCCCGCAAGAATGGCTGTGCCCAGCACCACCAGCGCCAGCGCCGCATGGGCCGGTGCCAGGCCCCGGTTCTGGCCCATGTCGGGCTCATGGCGCAGCGCACGCACCGACCAGGGCAGCACCAGCAGCAGGCCCATCAGCCAGGGCACCCCCAGGCGCCCCGCCAGCGGCCACCAGTCCAGCCCTATCTCCCAGACCGCCCACAGCGCGGTGCCCAGCAGCCACAGCGCAAACAGCCACAGCGCCGCAGCCGAACGGCGCGCCACGCCCAGGCCCACGGCCAACAGCAGCACACCTGCCACCACGTAGTAGCCGCTGCCCCCGGCCCACAGCAGCTGGGCGCCTCCCCAGGCCAGCCAGGCACCGGCGGCCCACAGCCACAGCACCGTCAACCATCGCCATGCCGTCATGCATGCTCCCTTCTCGCGGCGGCCCGGCACCAGTGGCTGCAGCGCACACCAGCAGCCAGGCCCTGAGGGCCCGGGAAAATCCGTGGCCGGGAATGTAGTGACAGCCTAGACCGCCGCAATGGCAGCGCTTGCAGGACGAATCCGATTCACGCGCACCGGGCGTGCGGCAGGCCGTTCGCGCCAGACGGGAAAGACAGGGGGCAAGGGCCGTTCAGCGGCCCGTGGGAGCCGCAGCGGCGGCGGCCGCGCTCCACAGCGCACGCAGCGGCACGAGCTCGGCATCGAAGCGCTGGTTGATGCGGCTTTTTTCCTGCTCCTGCTGCTGGATGAAGCGCTGCTGCTCTTCTTGGCTGCTGCGGTTTTCATCGAGCTGGCGGCGCAGGGAGGCGGGGGCCTTGGACGGGTCCTTGCGGTAGAACTCCATCTCGCCATCGATCTTGACGCGCTGGGCCTGCAGCTCCTGTATGCGCTGGCGCGCCAGGTTGGCGACCTGGTCGGTCTGCGACAGGGCCTCGGCGCGTTCGGCGTCGTGCGCGGCCTGGTTGGGATAGCGCGCAATCAGGGCGCGCTCGCGCGAGCGCTCCTCGCGCACACGGCGCTGTTCGGCCTGCTCGCGGCGGCGCTGGGCATCGAGTTCGGCGCGCTCGTTGTCAGTCAGCGTGGGGCCGACGCGGCGCAGCTCCACACCGGAGCTGCCCAGCACACGCTGGTCGCGGTCCACGCATTCGGCAATCGGGCGGTCTGCCGTCAGGCGCCGACCCTTGGCGTCGGTGCATGCATAGATGCCGGCCGGCACGCCGGCATCCAAGGCGCAGGCAGGGCCAGCCGCGGCACCAGCCAGGGCGCACCACAGGAACCGTGCATGCAACGCCTTGTTCATCAAACCCTTATTCCTTGTCGTTGACTCCGTAACGCTGGCGGTAGGCCAGCACGCGCTCATGGTGGCCGCTGCCTTCGCTGCCACCTTGAATCTCAAGATAAAGCAATAAGTCTGCCAACTTTGCAATGGTGCAGACCTGCATACCCAGCTGGTTGCGCACGTACTGCACGGCGCTGTGGGGCACGTCCTGGCCATTCTCGGTGGCCATTTCCTGGCGGTCCAGCGCGATCGCCACGGCATGCGGCGTGGCGCCTGCGGCGCGGATGATGGCGATGGACTCGCGCGCGGCCGTGCCAGCGCTCATCACGTCGTCCACGATCAGCACGCGGCCCTTGAGGGGCGCGCCCACCAGGGTGCCGCCCTCGCCGTGGTCCTTGGCTTCCTTGCGGTTGTACGCAAAGGGCTTGTTCAGGCCCATGCGGGCCAGCTCCACGGCCACGGTGGCGGCCAGCGGGATGCCCTTGTAGGCGGGGCCGAAGATCATGTCGAACTCGATGCCGCTGGCTGCGATGGCTTTTGCATAGAATTCGGCGAGACGGCCCATCTTGCCGCCGTCATCGAACAGGCCGGCATTGAAGAAGTACGGGCTCATGCGCCCGGCCTTGGTCTTGAACTCGCCGAAACGCAGCACCCCTGCATCAACGGCGAATTGCACAAATTCCTGCGCCAGACGGCCTGTGTCATCGGCCTGCAGATTACTCACCACCATGGATTCATCCTTGTTCAAATTGACCAGCCTCAACCTCAACGGCATCCGCTCGGCCTCGACCAAGGGCGTCGAAGCCTGGATCGAGGCCACTGCGCCGGATTGTATTTGCGTGCAGGAAATCAAGGCCCAGGCCGCCGACATGACCGGACGCTTCGAGCTGCTGGCCGGCCTGCGCGGCCACTTCCACTACGCCGAGAAGAAAGGCTACTCGGGCGTGGGCGTCTACAGCCGCCACGAGCCCAGCGATGTCGTGGTCGGCTTCGGCTCGCACGAGTTCGACGCCGAGGGCCGCTACGTGGAGGCGCGCTTCGACACGCCTGCGCGCAAGCTGTCCATCATCAGCGCCTACTTTCCCAGCGGCAGCTCGGGCGAACTGCGCCAGACGGCCAAGTTCCGCTTCCTGGCCGAAATGCACGATCACCTGATGCGCATGAAGGGCGAGCGCGAGTTCATCCTGTGCGGCGACATCAACATCGCCCACCAGCAGATCGACCTCAAGAACTGGCGCAGCAACCAGAAAAACAGCGGTTTCACGCCCGAAGAGCGCGAGTGGATGACAAAGTTGTTACACAAAACTGATCCCACGGGCGGTCTTGTGGACGTTTATCGCCTGCTCCAGCCCGACACCACGGACACCTGCTACACATGGTGGAGCAACCGCGGCCAAGCCTATGCCAACAACGTGGGATGGCGCCTGGACTACCACCTGGCCACCCCGGCCACCGCCGCACTGGCTCGCACCGAGCACATCTACAAGGATGTGAAGTTCTCGGACCATGCGCCGGTCACCATCGGCTATGACATGAAGGTGTGAGCGCAAGGAGCGGCTCGCGCCGCCCCTTGTACCTTGTGCTCCACGCAGCACCTCACTCCAGCGCCTTGCCCATGTCCTCCACCACCTTCTTGGCGTCGCCGAAGACCATCATGGTCTTGTCCATGTAGAACAGCTCGTTGTCCAGGCCCGCATAGCCGGCCGCCATGGAGCGCTTGTTGACGATCACCGTCTTGGCCTTGTAGGCCTCCAGGATGGGCATGCCGTAGATGGGGCTGCCCTTGACGTGTGCGGCGGGGTTCACCACGTCGTTGGCGCCCAGGATGATGGCCACGTCGGCCTGGCCGAACTCGCTGTTGATGTCCTCCATCTCGAAGACCTGGTCGTAGGGCACCTCGGCCTCGGCCAGCAGCACGTTCATGTGGCCGGGCATGCGGCCGGCCACCGGGTGGATGGCGTACTTCACCGTCACGCCGCGCTCGGTGAGCTTGTCGGCCAGCTCCTTGACCGCGTGCTGGGCACGCGCCACGGCCAGGCCGTAGCCGGGCACGATGACCACGGTTTCGGCATTGCCCAGGACGAAGGCCGCATCGTCGGCGCTGCCGCTTTTCACGTTGCGCTGCTGCTGGGAGCCTGCCGCCGCGCTGGTGGCCTCGCCGCCGAAGCCGCCCAGGATCACGCTGAAGAACGAGCGGTTCATGGCCTTGCACATGATGTAGCTCAGGATGGCGCCCGAGCTGCCCACCAGCGAACCCGCAATGATCAGCATGCTGTTGTTCAGCGAGAAGCCGATGCCCGCCGCCGCCCAGCCCGAGTAGCTGTTGAGCATGGACACGACCACCGGCATGTCCGCGCCGCCGATCGGAATGATCAGCAGCACGCCCAGCAGCAGGCCCAGGGCGATGACCAGCACGATGTCCATCCAGCTTTGGCTGTGCCAGAAGCCGAAGACGAAGAAGGCCGCTGCCAGCCCCAGCACGGCGTTGAGCGCATGCTGGCCCTTGAACTGCACGGGCGCGCCCTGGAACAGGCGGAACTTGTACTTGCCGCTGAGCTTGCCGAAGGCGATCACCGAGCCCGTGAAGGTCACGGCGCCGATGAAGGCGCCCAGCGCCAGCTCCACGCGGTTGCCGCCCGGAATGGCGCCGCCCTTGGCCGTGATGGCAAAGGCCCAGGGCTCGGCCACGGCGGCCACGGCGATGAACACCGCCGCCAGGCCGATCATGCTGTGCATGAAGGCCACCAGCTCGGGCATCTTGGTCATCTCCACGCGCTGGGCCATGACCGCACCGGCCGTGCCGCCGACCAGCAGGCCCAGCAGCACCCAGCCCAGCCCCAATGCATTGCCGCCCGCCAGCTGCACGATGAGCGCCGCCGTGGTCAGCACGGCGATCACCATGCCGGCCATGCCGAACAGGTTGCCGCGTATGGAGGTGGTGGGATGCGACAGCCCCTTGAGCGCCTGGATGAAGCAGACGCTGGCCACCAGGTAGAGCAATGTGACGAGGTTCATGCTCATGACTGGCCCTCCGCCTTGGCGTCCTTGCCGTCCTTGGCCGGAGCGCTCTTGCGCTCTTTCTTGCGGAACATCTCCAGCATGCGCCGCGTGACCAGGAAGCCGCCGAACACGTTGACCGCGGCCAGCGCCACGGCCAGCACGCCCATGGTCTTGCCCAGGCCCGTTTCCGTGAGCGCCGCCGCCAGCATGGCGCCGACGATGACGATGGCCGAGATGGCATTGGTCACCGCCATCAGCGGCGTGTGCAGCGCGGGCGTGACGGTCCAGACCACGTGGTAGCCCACGTAGATGGCCAGCACGAAGATGATGAGATGGATGATGGTGGGGGATACGGCTTCCATGTCATTTCCTCCGCAGCTGGCCTTCATGGGCCATCAGGCACGCGGCCACGATGTCGTCCTCCATGTCCACATGCAGGGCGCCATCCTTGTTGATGATGAGCTTGAGAAAATCGAGCACATTGCGTGCATACAGGGCCGAGGCATCGGCCGCCACCATGGCGGGCAGGTTGGTCAGGCCCACGATGGTCACGCCATGCGTGACCACGGTCATGCCGGCCTGGGTCAGCGGGCAGTTGCCGCCGCGCTCGGCCGCCAGGTCCACGATGACAGCGCCGGGCTTCATGGCCTGCACCATCTCGGCCGTGACCAGCACGGGCGCGGGCCGGCCCGGGATCAGCGCCGTGGTGATGACCACGTCGGCCTGGGCCACGCGCTTGGCCACCTCGGCCTTCTGGCGGTCCAGCCAGCTTTGCGGCATGGGGCGCGCGTAGCCGCCCACGCCTTCGGCGGCCTCTTTTTCCTCGGCGGTCTCGTAGGGCACGTCGATGAACTTGCCGCCCAGGGATTCGACCTGCTCACGCACGCTGGGCCGCACATCGCTGGCCTCGATCACGGCGCCCAGGCGCTTGGCCGTGGCAATGGCCTGCAGGCCGGCCACACCCACGCCCAGCACCACGACGCGCGCGGCCTTCACCGTGCCGGCCGCCGTCATCAGCATGGGAAAGAAGCGCTGGTACTGGTTGGCCGCGATCATCACGGCCTTGTAGCCGGCGATATTGGCCTGGCTGGACAGCACGTCCATGCTCTGCGCACGCGTGGTGCGCGGAGCCGCCTCCAGCGCATAGGCCGTGATGCCCGCATCGGCCAGGCGCTGCAGGCCTGCGGGCTGGAACGGGTCCAGCATGCCGACCAGCGTTGCACCCTTGCGGATGCCGGGCAACTCGTCCTCCGAAGGGATACGGACCTTGAGCACCAGGTCGGCGCCCAGGGCGCCTGCCACATCGACGATCTCCGCGCCCGCCGCCTCGTACAAGGCATCGGGCACGCTGGCCGCCACTCCCGCCCCCGCCTGCACGCGCAGCACATGGCCTTGCGCACGCAGCTTCTTGACGGTCTCGGGGGTCGCAGCCACCCGGGTTTCTCCTGCCATGGTCTCGGCAGGCACGCCAATCAACATACCGGTTCTCCCTCGCGTGATGCCGGTACCCGCCCTGCATTGCGCAGGTGGCGGCCCGGCCCATCCTCGAAAAAATCCTTGCGTGCCTGCATCGGGGGCAGGCTGGCTTGGCGGCACGGCTAGCTTGTAACACGGCGGCGTTGCCGCAGCCACGGGGTCTGCCCGCGAGGCTGTCTCCTGTCCGTCACAGGACCTGGATTGCCACGAGATGACAGCCACATTAAATGATCGCCATCCACGGCCCGGCGGACCGCTGCCGTGTCCCAATGCACCTTTGAACGACTGCAGCGGCGCATCCGCGCAGTGCGAAGGAATGCACCATGGGACTCTTGCAAAGACTGTTCGGAAATCATTCGCGCGGCGGCCACCACGGGGGCGGCGCATACCGTGCCGCAGCCGTGGCGGCGGTCTGCCCCGGCTGCCGTGCATCCATTGCCGCAAGCTCGCGCTTTTGCCCGCAGTGTGGCGGCGCGGTGCTGCCGCAGGCCTGCAGGAACTGCAACGCCAGCCATCCGGCCGGCGCGCGGTTCTGCGGGCAATGCGGCCAGCCGACCACCTGACGGCGCAAGCGGGGGCGGCCCTGCGCTGCCATCAGGGGAAGGAGCGGGAATAATGGGCGCTTTCGCCAGAAGCACCCACGCCGCCCATGCTCCAGTACCACACCATCCCCGTCACCGCCTTCCAGCAGAACTGCTCGCTGGTCTGGTGCGACCAGACCATGGAAGCCGCCGTCATTGACCCGGGCGGCGACCTGGAGCAGATCGGCTGGGAGATTGAGCGCCTGGGCCTGGCGCTCAAGGCCATCTGGCTCACGCACGCCCACATAGACCACGCGGGCGGCACGCGCGAGCTGGCCGATGCACAGCAGCTGCCCATCATCGGCCCCCATCCCGGAGACCAGTTCTGGATCGATGCCCTGCCCCAGCAGGGCGCCATGTTCGGCTTCCCGCATTCGGACCCCTTCACGCCCACGCGCTGGCTGCACGATGGCGACACGGTGAGCATCGGCCAGGAAACGCTGCAGGTGCGCCACTGCCCCGGCCATACGCCCGGCCACGTGGTGTTCCATGCGCCGCAGATCGACCGCGCCTTCGTGGGCGATGTGCTGTTCGCGGGCAGCATCGGCCGCACCGACTTTCCCCAGGGCAACCACCAGCAGCTGATCGACAGCATCGTCCAGCGCCTGTGGCCCATGGGCGACCAGACCGTGTTCATCCCGGGCCACGGCCCCGAAAGCAGCTTCGGCCGCGAGCGCAAGAGCAACCCCTACGTGGGCGGTACCTGAGCCGTACGGGAGTCCCCTACAGGACTCCGCGCGCCTGCGTCCATCGGGCATCATGCCCGGCACAGTCGGCGGCGCCCCCGGACCGCCTCCCATTCCAACTAACGGAGACAGCTTCATGAGCACGCAAGAGCACCTGCAGTTCTATATCGACGGCCAATGGGTTCCCCCGGCCGTGCCGCGCACGCTGGATGTGATCAATCCGTCCACCGAGGAGGTGGCGGCTCGCATCAGCATGGGCTCGGCCGCCGATGTCGATGCAGCCGTGGCCGCCGCACGCCGAGCGTTCGACGGCTTCTCGCAGACCACGCGCGACGAGCGGCTGGCCCTGCTGGACAAGGTGCTGGCGGTCTACATGCGCCGCATCGACGAGGTGGCGCAGACCATCTCGCTGGAGATGGGCGCGCCGCTGTGGCTGTCGCGCGCCGCCCAGGCCACGGTGGGCGCGGGGCACCTGAAGCAGACCCTGCAGGTGCTCAAGGAATTCGAGTTCGAGAGCGTGCGCGGCACCACCGGCATCGTGCATGAGCCCGTGGGCGTGGTGGGCATGATCACGCCCTGGAACTGGCCCATCAACCAGATCATGTGCAAGGTGGCACCGGCCCTGGCGGCGGGCTGCACCATGGTGCTCAAGCCCTCGGAGATCGCGCCGCTCAACGCCATCCTGGTGGCCGAGATCCTGCACGAAGCGGGCGTGCCGGCCGGCGTGTTCAACCTGGTCAACGGCGACGGCCCCTCGGTGGGCGAGGCCATGTCCGTGCACCCCGGCATCGACATGATGACCTTCACCGGCTCCACGCGCGCGGGCATTGCCGTGGCCAAGGCCTCGGCCGATACCGTCAAGCGCGTGACGCAGGAGCTGGGCGGCAAGTCGGCCAACATCGTGCTGGACGACGCCGACATCGAAAAGGCCGTGGCCCAGGGCGTGAACGCCTGCTTCACCAATTCGGGCCAGAGCTGCAACGCACCCACGCGCATGTTCGTGCCGCGCGCCCTGCATGCGCGCGCCGTGGCGGCCGCCAAGGCCGCTGCCGAGGGCATGAAGGTGGGCGATGCATTGGCCGACACCGGCGCCATGCACATGGGCCCCGTGGTCAGCGAGGCGCAGTTCCGCAAGATCCAGGGCCTGATCGAGGCCGGCATCGCCGAAGGCGCCACCCTGGTGGCCGGCGGCACGGGCCGCCCCGAGGGCCTTGCACGCGGCTACTTCGTGCGGCCCACGGTGTTTGCCGACGTGCGCAACGACATGACCATTGCGCGCGAGGAAATCTTCGGCCCCGTGCTGGTCATCCTGCCCTACGACACGGAGGAGGAGGCCATCGCCCAGGCCAACGACACGCCCTACGGCCTGTCGGGCTATGTGCAGTCAGGCAGCCTGGAGCGCGCGCGCCGTGTGGCCTCGCGCCTGCGCACCGGCATGGTCCACCTCAACGGCGCAGGGCCGGACTTCGGCGCGCCGTTCGGTGGCTACAAGCAGTCAGGAACGGGCCGGGAATGGGGCGAGCACGGCTTCAAGGAGTACCTTGAAGTGAAAGCCGTGATGGGCTACCAACCCAAGCAAAAAATCACCACCCTCTGAGTCGCTACGCGCCTTCCCCCCGTAGCACGTCGCCTCTCTACTCGCTACGCGAGGGAGGGGGACGACACCCTCGGTGCGGGGCGGCGCGGCCGGCTTAGGCCCTTCCTCGGTGTCCCTGATCTTTGGCCGCGCCAGTTTCAAACACTGCGCCCAAAAAGCTGCCCGGGTCTTAGCTTGCTGGCACGCCTACCCGCGCCGTGCGGCCTCGTAGAGGCCTTCCACGCGCGGGATGTTGCGCTCCAGTTCGCGGATGCGCTCGGGGCCTGCGGGGTGGGTGGACAGGAATTCCAGACCACCACGGTCGCCCGTGGCCTGGCCCATCTTGCGCCACAGCGAGACCGAGGCCTGGGGGTTGTAGCCGGCGCGCGCGGCCAGCTCCAGGCCCACGAGGTCGGCCTCGCTCTCATCGCCCCGGCTGAATTTCAGCGACAGCAGCTGGCCGCCCAGGCGGGCCGCCGCATTGCCCAGGTCGCCCAGGCCCAGCAATTGGGCGCCCAGCGAGATGCCGATGCTGGTGGCCTGGTTCTTGGCCAACTGCTCGCGCGAGTGTTCGCGCAGCGCATGGGCCATTTCGTGGCCCATGATCATGGCGATCTCGTCGTCGGTCAGCTGCAGCTGGTCGATGATGCCCGTGTAGAAGGCGATCTTGCCGCCCGGCATGCAAAAGGCATTGATCTCCTTGCTGCCGATCAGATTCACCTCCCAGCGCCAGGCATTGGCGCGCGGGTTCCATTGGGCGGTGTACGGAATCAGCCGCCGGGCAATGGCGCGCAGCCGCTGAAGCTGCGGGTTGCTGTCGCCAGCCAGTGCGCCCTGGGCGCGGGCCTTGGCCAGCAGTTGCTGGTACTGGTCGGTGGCGGCGCCTTCCAGCGTCTCGGCCGGCACCAGCTTGCGCAGGCCCGAGGCACCGCCCACCTGCACCTGTGCCGCCACCGGCGCCGTGGCCAGCCCCATGGCCACCGCGCTGCCGGCCAGCAGAAAACCGCGACGCGCGCGCCAGGGCGCGCAGGCACAGCCCCAGGCGGACGGGGCACAGGATTCGGAGAAGAGATGGGATGGCTGCTGCATGCCGCCAAGTCTAGCGGCCACGCATGCCTGAAACATGCGGAGAACAGCGCATCGTGAAGAGCGGCGCCGGCCTACAAAGAGTTACGCCATCTGCGCGGCCATCACGGCCCGCTGCGCCCGCATCTCGGCGCCGATCACCAGCATCAGCCCCGCCAGCACGGCCAGCAGCCCCAGCCACGATTGCAGCGGCTGCCGCTCGCCCACGACCCACACCGCCAGCACGAAGGCCGCCACGGGCTCGATCAGGCTCAGCGTCACGCCCGTGGGGCCGGAGATGCTGCGCAGCCCGATGGAAAACAGCATGTGCGCCAGGCCCGACACCACCACGCCCAGGTAGACCACCACCAGCACGGCCGCCAGGCTCCACTGCGGCAGGCCGCTTTGCACCAGAGCAATCGGCACCGCCATGCAGGCGGCCCCGGTGAAGACATAGAAATTCACCACGCGCGGCGACATGTGGGTGACCAGGCGCTTGTTGATCAGCGCATAGCCCGCGTACGACAGCCCCGCCAGCAGGCACAGGGCCAGGCCGCTCCAGGACAGCGTGGCGCCGCCCCGTGCCATCACCATGGCCGCACCTCCCGCCACGCTCACCAGCGTGCCGGCCCACCACAGGGCAGACAGGGGCGCGCGCAGCACCAGCGCCTGCATCAGCCCGGCCCAGATGGGGCCGCTGCCAATGGCCACGGCCGTGCCCACGGCCACGCCCGTGAGCGTCACGCCCTCGTAGAAGAAGATGCTGTAGCCGCCGATTCCCATGGATGCCAGCACGAACCAGGCCGGACGCAGGCCCAGGTGCACGGGGTTGGGCAGCAGCGGCTGGACGGATGCCACGCCCTGCCCCGCCCGCCCGCGCAGCCTCCAATGAGAAACCGCCAGCAGCGCCCCCAGAAACAGGCTGGAAACCGCCAGCTGCGCGGCGCCCACCCAGAACGGCGACAGCCCGCCTGCGCCCAGGCTTTGCGCCGTGCCCGTCGTGCCCCAGAGCACGGCAGCCACCGAAACGAAGGCGATGCCGACGGCGGAGGAAGAAGCGGAAGAGTTGCGAACCATGGCGCCATGTTGCGCCTGGCGCGGCCGGGCACTTGTCGAGAAACGCTCGTAGTCCGCAAGACTGTGAACGGGCTAGCCGCGCAGCTGCCGCGCCGTCACGCCCCGGTCGCGCCGCAGCGCATAGGCCAGCGCGCTGGCCGAGGCATAGCCGCAGCGCAGCGCCGTGGCCTCCAGGGGCAGGCCCCGCGCCAGCCCGCGCTCGGCCGCATCCAGGCGCAGGCCGCGCAGCCAGGCCTGGGGCGGCTGGCCCGCCAGCTCCACGAAGCGTGCGTGAAAGCGCTGGGCGCTCATATGGCACAGGGCGGCCAGCCGGGCCGTGGGCCAGTCCTCGTGCAATGCGGCCTGTACGCTCGTGGTCAGTTGCTGCAGGTCCAGCCCCCGACGCGCCAGCAGGCCGGGCGCCTGCAGCACCTGGGCCAACTGCTCTGTGGCCGGGCCTTCCGACTCCCGGCCGCGCAGGGCGGGCGGCACGGAAAAGCGCCGCATTCGGTCCAGCCCTGGGCCGCTGGGCGCATCGATGACGAACACGCGCGAGCGCGGCGCCGCCAGGTAGCCGTGGTCCACGCCGGCGGGGATGAGCATGCCGCTGACGGCGTCCACAAAGGCGCTGCGCCCGCCCACTTCCAGCTCCATGCGGCCCTGCAGCGCATAGAGGATTTGCGCATGGCCGTGGGCATGGGCCTGGTGCTCGCCGCTGTAGCTGCGCACCGAGCTGTGCGGCGCGAAGGCGGTATCGGTGGCATCGGCCGCGCCGTCTTGCGCGGCGGCATCGCTGTGGAGGGAAGAGAGGGTGTAGGCCATGGCGGCATCCTGTGCCCGCGATGGTAGCGCGCGCCAGTCCGCGCCACCATGGGCCCGATAATGGCCGCAGCCTGCCGCAGCACAACATGACCGAGCCGTCCACCACCCCCCCCTCCGCCCCCTCCACCGCCGCCGAAACGCCCCGCCGCAGTTGGGGCCAGACCCTGCGCGTCTATGCCGAGCCGGCCAGCCTGCGCATGCTGGCCCTGGGTTTTTCGGCAGGCCTGCCGCTGCTGCTGGTGCTGGGCACGCTGTCGTTCTGGCTGCGCGAGGCCGGCGTGGACCGCACCACCATCGGCTACCTGAGCTGGGTGGGCCTGGCCTATGCCTTCAAGTGGGTCTGGTCGCCGCTGGTGGACCGCATGCCGCTGCCGCTGCTCACGCGCTGGCTGGGGCGGCGGCGCGGCTGGCTGCTGTTCGCGCAGATGCTCATCGTCGCCGGGCTGTGCGGCATGGCGTTCAATGATCCGCGCGTCTCGCTCACGCCGCTGGTGTGGTGCGCGCTGGCCGTGGCCTTCGGCTCGGCCACGCAGGACATTGCGCTGGATGCCTACCGCATCGAATCGGCCGACACCGAGCGCCAGGCCGCGCTGGCCGCCACCTACCAGACAGGCTACCGGCTGGCCATGATCTGGGCCGGCGCCGGCGTGCTGTGGCTGGCCGCCCGCGCCGAGGTGGCGGGCACGGCGGGCTACCAGAGCGGCGCCTGGCAGGTGGCCTACCTGGCCATGGCCGCCTCCATGGCCGTGGGCATGCTGACCGTGCTGCTCTCGCCGGAACCGGTGCCGCGCCCGCTGGCGCCTGCCCGCAACGCGGCCGAGTGGCTGCACAGCGCGCTGGTCGAGCCCTTTGCCGACTTCCTGGGCCGCTACCGCTGGCAGGCGCTGCTGGTGCTGGGCCTGATCGCCATCTACCGCATCAGCGACGTGGTCATGGGCATCATGGCCAACCCCTTCTACGTGGACATGGGCTTCACCAAGGACGAGGTGGCCGCCGTGACCAAGGTGTACGGCGTGATCATGACGCTGGCGGGCGCCTTCCTGGGCGGGGCGCTGGCCATGCGCTGGGGCGTGATGCGCGTGCTGATGCTGGGCGCCGCGCTGTCGGCCGCCACCAATCTGCTGTTCGCCTGGCTGGCCACGCGCGGCCATGACGTGAATGCGCTGGTCTGGGTGGTGAGCGCGGACAACCTGGCCGGCGGCATCGCCTCGGCGGCCTTCATCGCCTACCTGTCGGGGCTGACCAATGTGCAGTACTCGGCCACGCAGTACGCGCTGTTCAGCTCCATGATGCTGCTGGCGCCCAAGTGGCTGGCCGGCTTCTCGGGCGCCTTTGTCGATGCGCATGGCTACGTGAGCTTCTTCCAGGCCACGGCCCTGCTGGGCCTGCCCGTGCTGGTGCTGATCGCGCTGGCCTCGCGCGTGCATGCGGTGCGGCCCGCGCAACGCGGCAGTTGAGCGGCTGGCCGCAGGCTGCGCTGTTTTACCGAACTTTACGCAAGCGACAAGCACGGCTGACGGGGCGCTGCGAGCATCGTCGCAATACGACGCCAGGCCCCAGCATGAATACACTGCCCTCCATGAGTACGCACCATCTTCTGATGATCGAAGACGACACCCGCCTCGCGCAGATGGTGGGTGACTACCTGGGCAACAACGGCCTGCAGGTCACCCACATGGGCGACGCCCGCAGCGGCCTGGAGCAGCTGCAGCCCGCCGACGGCGTGGCCGGCGCCGACCTGCCCGACCTCGTCATCCTCGACCTCATGCTGCCCGACATGGACGGCCTGGAGGTCTGCCGGCGCATCCGCGCCCTGCCCGGCCCCGCAGCCCAGGTGCCGGTGCTGATGCTCACGGCCAAGGGCGACCCCATGGACCGCATCATCGGCCTGGAGATCGGCGCCGACGACTACCTGCCCAAGCCCTTCGAGCCGCGCGAGCTGCTGGCGCGCATCCGCGCCATCCTGCGCCGGCGCGGCGGCGGCGGCGAGGGCGCGGCAGCAGGCCAGCCGACCACGGCACTGCGCTTCGGCAGCCTGGAGATCGACCGCGACGCGCGCAGCGTCACCGTGGCGGGCCAGCCCTGCGAGCTGACCTCCTACCAGTTCGACCTGCTGGTCACGCTGGCCGAGCGCGCGGGCCGCGTGCTCACGCGCGACCAGATCATGGAGGCCGTGCGAGGCCGCGAACTGGAGGCCTTCGACCGCTCCATCGACGTGCACATGGGCCGCATCCGCGCCGCCATCGAGGCCGACCCCAAGGCGCCCAAGCGCATCCTGACGGTGCGCGGCGTGGGCTACGTCTTCGCCAAGCAACAAGACTAGCCAAGCGAATGAAGCTGCTGTCCCTCTTCTCCCAGCGCCTGTACCTGCGCATCTGGCTGGCCGTGGTGGGCGGCGTGGCCGTGCTCACGCTGACGGTGGCCTGGGCCTGGCAGATCGCGGCCGAGCAGAACGCGCAGAACGTGCAAAGCGCCAGTTCGCCGCCCTCGCGCGACGTGGCCATGCGCGACGGCCAGGGCAACGTGATCGCCCAGGGCCGTGCGCGGCGCCTGCCCGGCCCGCCCGAAGAGGGCCTGCGCTTCGAGATCGAGGGCACGGACGGCCAGACCTACATGCTGCACATGGCGCCGCGCCCGCCGCGCGGCGACCGCCCGCCGCACGACGGTGCCGCCGCCTTCTGGCTGCGCCCGCCCTTCGGCTTTCTGTGGCTGCTGGGCCTGGTGGGCGTGGCCGTGGCCGTGGGCGTGTTCCCCATCATCCGCCGCCTGCTCAAGCGGCTGGAGAACCTGCAGCGCGGCGTCAAGCGCTTTGGCGAGGGCGACCTGTCGGTGCGCGTGCCCGAGCACGGCAGCGACGAGGTGGCCGACCTGGCCCACCAGTTCAACGCCGCCGCCGCACGCATCGAGACCCTGGTGACCTCGCACAAATCGCTGCTGGCCAATGCCTCGCACGAGCTGCGCTCGCCGCTGACGCGCATCCGCATGGGCCTGGAATTCATGGGCGACGACCCCGCCAGCGCCCGCGCGCGCGCCGAGATCCAGCGCAACATCAGCGAGCTGGACCAGCTGGTGGACGAGATCCTGCTGGCCAGCCGGCTGGAGACCTATGAGGGCGACGTGGGCACGATCGAGCCCGTGGACCTGATCGGCCTGGCCGCCGAGGAATGCGCGCGCGTGGATGCCGACCTGGACCTGCAGTCCACCGACGCGCTGGAAGTGCCCGGCATCTCCAAGCTGCTGCGCCGTGCCGTGCGCAACCTGCTGGAGAACGCGCGCCGCTACAGCCAGGGCGCCATCACGCTGGAGCTGGCGCGCCAGGACGCCATGGCCGAGATCCGCATCTGCGACCATGGTCCCGGCGTGGCCCCGGCCCACCGCGAGCGCATCTTCGAGAAGTTCTTCCGCCTGCCCGGCGCCAGCGAGCGCTCGGGCGGCGTGGGCCTGGGCCTGGCCCTGGTGCGCTCCATCGCCCAGCGCCACGGCGGCAGCGTGCACTGCGAAGGCCGCGCCGACGGCCAGCCGGGCGCCTGCTTCGTGCTGCGGCTGCCGCTGGCCTGAGCTGCCGCCTGCGGCTCAGCCGCGCCGGTGCTGCCACTCCACACGTTCCACCAGATCCCTGAGCAGGTCGAAATGCCAGCGGGTGCGCTTGAGCAGGCGGCCGTAGCGCGAGCGGGGGAAGCGGTAGGCGCCATCGGCCAGCTCGATGGCGCAGGACGCCAGGTGCCACTGCTGCTCGAACGCCTGGTGGCTGTCCGGCGGGTCGGCGCGCATGCGGCGTATGTGCGCCAGCGCCAGCTCCACCGCGCATTCCACGTCGAACTGGCGGGCCTTGCGGTCGGGCTTTTTGCCACAGACCTCCGCCAGGGTGACCAGCCTCCCCTCGATGACGACCAGACAGACATGCATGGCCTGCCACGCGCTGGGCCAGTCGGAAGTCTTTGCGGCTTGTGATCGCTTCGGCAACGGCTGCGCCTGCACTGCCGCGCCGGCAGTGTTTTTGCGGGATGTCATGGGGTCAGCCCTCCTGATAGAGAAGAGGGCCGGAAGGGGCAAGCGCAGCGCTGGGGCTGGCAAGGATGGGGAGGGTCATGGTCTGTTTTCCTACGAGATCACAGAAAACCACCGGTTGAGTTTCTACGCACAACAGGTGGGCGTGGTGGTTAGAAACACGTCCGTAGCCGTGCGGGCGTCCTTGCGGATAGCCCCCACCACGCCCGAAACCATGCGGACAGGCGCAAGCAAATGCGCCAATCCGACGAGATAAGGCATGACAAAGCCCCGCTTTAAGGTGGGGGCTGCAACCTCACGGAAGGTGTTTCTACGCACCGGGCCTTTCGGCTTGCGGCCAGTTTAACGGGGCCAGGGCGGGCCGGCCAGCCGCACCCTCAATCCCGGCCCAGGTGCTCGCACAGGAAGTCGATGAACACGCGGGTCTTGCGCGGCAGGTGGCTGCTGTCGGGAAAGACCACGCTGATGGGCTGGGGCGGCAGCGCGTGGTCCGGCAGCACGCGCTGCAGCACGCCGCCGGCCAGGTCGTCCTCCACAAACCACGCAGGCAGCACGGCCACGCCCAGCGAGGACCGGGCCAGGGCGCGGATGGCGGTGGAGGAGTTGGATTGGTGGGCCGCCCGGCCCACCACGTCCACGCCCTGGCCGCCGGCAGTGCGCAGCGTCCAGGCCGTGGGGTGGGTGAGGTTGCTGTTGGCAATCCAGGGCAGGTCCGCCAGGTCTTCGGGCCTGCGCACGGGATGGCTGCGCAGGAAGGCGGCCGAGGCCACCAGCACGATGTCGTAGCCGGCCAGCCTGCGGCTTTTGAAGCTGGAGTCCGCCAGATGGCCCAGGCGCACGACCAGGTCCAGCTTTTCGGCCACCAGGTCGCTCAGCGAAGAGTTGACGTCATAGGCCACCGAGATGCCCGGGTAGCGCTCCAGGAAGGCCGGGATCAGCGGAAGAATGTACTTCTCCCCGTATTCGCTGGTGGTGCTGATGCGCAGCCGGCCCGCGATGCGGTTGCCGCTGTGCATGGCGTTGTCGAAGGCGCTGCCCACGTCGCGGACGATGCCCTTGAACTCGTCGTAGAACTCCCGCCCGGTTTCCGTCAGGGCGATGCTGCGGGTGTTGCGCACCAGCAGGGCCACCGACAGCGCCTCTTCCAGCGCCTTGACGTGCAGGCTGGCCATGGCCTTGCTGATGCCCAGGAAGTCCGCCGCCCTGGTGTAGGAGCCGAAATCCACCACGGCCAGAAAGGTCTGCGCGCGGTGGAGCAGTGTGTGCATGGCCGTGCTTGTGGGGGTCATTGTTCAATCCAGTCAAACAAAGAGTCCAGCATAGCCCCATCGACGTGGCCGCCCGCGCTCTTTAGTCTTGCCCCTCCTGAAAGCGCAAGATGACATACCGATACCGCCTGGCCACCGTTTTCCTGATGGGTTTTTTCGTCGACTGCATCAACATCTTCATGCCCGCCGTCGCGCTGCCCACGATTGCGGCCGAGTTCCATGTGGGCATCTCGGCCGGGGCCTGGGTGGCCAATGCCTACATGCTGGGATTGACGCTGGCCATTCCCCTCGCCCCCTGGCTGGCCGACCGCTGGGGCGCGCGCGGGCTGATGGCGGGCTCCATGCTGGCCTTCGCCCTGGCCGCCTGGGCCTGCGGCGAGGCAGGCAGCTTCGGCCAGCTGGTGGGCTGGCGCTTCATCCAGGGCATGGCGGGCGGCCTGGTGATCCCAGTGGGCCAGGCCCTGGCCTTCAACCGGTTCCAGGGACCGGCGCGCGCGCGTGTCTCCACGCTGGTCATGGCCGTGGCGCTGATTGCACCGGCCCTCTCGCCCTGGCTGGGCGGGCTGATCGTGGACCACGGCTCCTGGCGCTGGGTGTTCCATTCCAATATTGCGCTGGCCCTGGCCGCCGCAGGCCTGGCCTGGCTGTGGGTGCGCGATGCACCGGCCACGGCCCGGCAGCGGCCCGACCTCAAAGGCCTGGTGCTGGTCAGCGCCGCGCTGGCCGCCTGGCTGCTAGGCATGTCGCTCTATGGCGCAGGCCAAGGCTCGGGCCAGGGCCTGGCGCTGGCCTGGCTGGGCATGGCGGCGGGCCTGGCCTTCACGGTGCTGTATGCCCTCCATGCCCGCAAGACGGCCCACCCCATTGTGGAACTGCAACTGCTCAAAAGCCCGCGCCTGCGCATGTCGGTGGCCGTCTACCACGCCATTCCCGGCGTGTTCACGGGCGTGAACCTGCTCAACATCTTCTACCTGCAGGACATGCTGCACCTGAGCGCGCAGGCCACAGGCCGATTCATGATGGTCTACGCCGGCGGCGCCCTGGTGTCCATGCTGGTGGGCGGCCGGCTGTACAACCGCGCGGGCGCACGGCCCCTGTTCATCGCCAGCATGGTGCTGCACAGCCTGGGCATTGCGGCGCTGGCCGCCGTGGCGGCCCCTGCCGACCCCTGGCTGCTGGCGGCCGCCTACGGCCTGATGGGCCTGGGCGGCGGCCTGGGGGCCAATACCGCGCAGACGACGGCGCTGCTGGACTTCGACGGCCGGCAGACGCAGCAGGCCAGCGTGATCTGGAACCTCAACCGGCAGATGGCCTTCAGCGTGGGCGCTGCGTTTTTCCTGATGGTTTTCAACACGCTCGCCACCCGCCTGGACGCAGGCCGGGCCTATCACATGACGTTTCTGATCGCGTCGCTGGCAGGGCTTGTGCCCCTGCTGCACCTGCGATCGCTGCACACTCCCAAGGACCACCATGCAAGACGACAAGCCCATCGACCGTGACATTGACATCGGCATCGCCGAACGCAGCATCCACCAGGTGCACGCGCTGATCCACACCGTCTTCACCCAACCAGCGGGCGCACAGGCCGCGCTGCAGGCGCTGATGGCGCAGTTCAGCCCGGAATTCAGCATGGTGACCACCACGGGCAGACTTGTCGGCCTGGACGATGTGGAACAGATGTTCCGGCGCGCGGCCGGCCAGCGGCCAGGGCTGGAGATATGCGTCTGCGACATGCAGCCCGTATGGCGGGACACGGCCGGCCTGGCCATGCGCTACCTGGAAACCCATCGCCTGGACGGCGTGGAGACTTCGCGCCGCTCGGTGGTCATCCTCAAACGTGCGGGCCAAGGGGTGCTGTGGCACTACCTGCATGAGACGGCAATGGGCTGATGGCCCAGTCCGCGCTCGCCGCTCAGCCCCGCAGGTAGCGGTCGGCGATGCTGTCGGGCACGTAGAGGCCGCGCTCCAGATAGAAGTCCAGCTTCTTGCGGTCGGGGGCGCGCAGCTTGATCAGCGGCACGGGCGCCTGTTCGGCGCGCGAGAACATCAGGCGGATCTTGAGCGGGGTGCGGCCCCAGTTACCCTGCACGTGCAGGAAGAAGGGTCCGTCCTCGGCCTTGGCCAGCCGCAGGCGGTAGCTGCCACCGGCGCGCAGCACGCGCTGCATGGCTAGGTGCATGCTCAGGTAGGCGGGCATGTCGATGCCCTGGCGCAGTTGTTCGTAATCGCCGGCCTGCTGGAGCTGGGCGATATAGGCCTCGCCCGTCTGCGGCAGGACCTGCTCCACGTATTCCTTGTGCAGGGCCGCGATGAAGGCGCTGCCCGGGGGCGCGGCCATGAGCCAGTTCTCGACCACGGGCACCTGCGGGTCGCGGGTGTAGCGCTCCAGGTAGTAGGCGACCAGGTCGGCGCCGCTGCGCTGCTGCTGCTCCAGCAGCCAGTCCAGCGGCTCGGTGAGGATGGTGCTGGCGTCCAGCCAGATGCCGCCGTGGCGGTGCAGCAATTCCAGGCGCAGCCAGTCCGAGCGCTTGGCCACGGGCAGCTGCTGCAGGTTGCCCGGCAGTTGCGGCACGTACTGCGGCAGTTGCGCGTCGTTGAGGATGCGCAGGCTGTAGCCGGGGTTCAGGCGGGCCCAGTTGTCAAAGCAGCGCTGTATGAGCAGGGGCACCGAGTCGCCGTTCCAGTAGGCCCAGATGATGCGGGGAATGGGCGTGGAGACGGGCACGGGCGCCGCAGGCCCGATGTCATGGCTGCGGAAGTCGGGCGCGGGGCCCTGCTCCAGGCGGCGTGGGAAGGTGGCGTAGAAGCGGCGCATACCGGCCGCCAGCCATAGCTCGCCCCGGGTTTTCAGTTTCAGGCCGCTCATGCAGGGGCTCCTTGCTGGCGTGCCCACTGCTCCCAGCGGCGCAGCTTCCAGGCGCGCAGCACCCAGCCCCTGCGCACATAGGCCTGGCGCAGGGCCGGCAGGGCCAAGGGGGAGATGCGGCCGAAGTCCGCCAGGAACTGCTGGGCCAGTGCCTGCAGCTGCGCGGGCGGCATGTCCCGCTGCC
Source organism: Delftia sp. Lp-1 (assembly GCF_020523835.1). Lineage (NCBI taxonomy): Bacteria > Pseudomonadati > Pseudomonadota > Betaproteobacteria > Burkholderiales > Comamonadaceae > Delftia > Delftia sp. Lp-1. The sequence continues at coordinate 293,905 of NZ_JAJALJ010000004.1, forward strand.
GGTCGAGAAAGCGCAGGGCGCCGATGAGGTTGCGCGCGGCCTGGTGCGCCCAGGCGAACTGCAGGCGCCCGTCGTTGCGCAGCGCATCGTCCTGCAGGGCTTGCACGGCCTGGGCCAGGGGCCACAGGGCGGCGGACTGGTCTGCGGCCTTGGCCGGCGTCATGGACGCGAGGATGGAGTTGGCACGCTGCCGGTAGGCCACCCAGGGCTGGGGGTGGTAGTAGAAGCTGGCGCAGCGCAGCGCCATCTGCGGCATGGTCATCATGTCTTCGAAATAGCGGCCTGCAGGAAAGCGCAGGCCGGCATCCCACAGGCTGCGGCGCGAGATCTTGGACCAGGCATGCAGCTGGCCCGTGCGCAGCAGGCCGGCCAGCAGGGCGCCCCGGTCCTGTGAGCATTGCAGCGTGGGGCCCTGGAAGCTGTGCCGGTGCGCCTCGCCGCGCAGGCGGTGCTTGAGGCGCGGGGCCTCGCGCCAGACGGAGAAGTCGCAGAGCACGGCATCGGGCGCATGTTGTTTCACGATGGCCGACAGCCCGGCAATCGCACCGGGCAGCAGCTTGTCGTCGGAGTCCAAAAACCACAGGTAGTCGCCCGTGGCCGCCTCGATCATGGTGTTGCGCGCCGCGCTCAGGCCGGCGTTGCGCTCATGCTGCATGAGCTGCAGGCGGCCGGGCCAGCGCTGGTCCAGCTGCTGCATCAGGGCCCAGGAGCCATCGGTGGAGCAGTCATCCAGCACCAGCACCTGCATGCCGGCATCGGCCTGGTCCATGACGGACTGCAGGCATTCCTCCAGGTAGGGCACCACGTTGTAGACGGGCACCAGGATGCTGAGCCAGGTCACGGACGCTCCCCCTGCAGCAGGCGGGCGAACAGGTCTTCGTACTGGCCGGTCATGCGCTGCAGGCTGTAGTGCGAAAGGGCTTCCTGCCGCGCGGTGGCGGCCATGCGCACGGCGGCCTCGTCATCCTGCAGCGCCTGCTGCAGGGCGTCGGCCAGCGATTCAGGGTCGGCGTGCGCGGCCAGCAGGCCGTTGTCGCCGGGCCGCACCACTTCCTGCACGCCCACCACGCGGCTGCCCACCACCACGCAGCCCGCCGCCATGCCTTCCAACAGGGACAGGGGCATGCCCTCGTAGTGCGTGGACAGCACGCAGACGCGGTGCGCACGCAGCAGGCCGGGCACGTCGTTGCACATGCCGATGAATTGCACCTGGTCCTGCAGACCCAGTTCGGCGCTGAGCCGCTGCGCCGCCTGCTGGGCGCGCGCCTTGCCGCCGCCGGCCAGGGTCAGCGTGGGCTTGATGCCGCGCTGTCGCAGCACGGCCAGCGCGCGCAGCAAGGTGGCATGGTCCTTTTGCCGCGCAAAGCGCGCGGCCATGACGATGTCCGGGCGGCGCTGCAGCAAGGGGGGTGGCTCCTGCAGATAAGGCTCGGGCCGGATGCCGTTGCTGATGGCCATCAGCTTGGCGGCAGGAAATCCACGGTCCTGCAGGCTCTGGCGCACGCCTTCGGAGCAGCCGACGATGGCGGCCGTGCGCTCGGTCAGCCACAGGGCCTGAGCCAGCCGCCAGCGCGTGTAGCGCTCGCGCGAGTTGTGCTCCACATGCACCAGCCAGGGCACGCCGGCCCACAGCGCGGCAAAGCGGCCCCAGAGGTGGTCGCTGAAACCATGGGCGACCACGATGTCCGGCCGAAAGTCCAGGCAGATGCGGCGCAGCTGCCAGACGGTGGCGGCATGGGACCAGCCGGCCACCACGTCGACATCGATGCCGCCGTCGCGCAGCTTTTGCACGCGTTCATCGGAGGTATTGCGCTTGCGCCGCAGCACCAGCCGGGCGTCGAAGCGGCCCGACGCGCGGTGCGCCGACACCAGATCCACCGCCACCTGGGTGGCACCAGAGAAGCCGCCCGTCACGAAGTGCAGCACCCGGGGCCGGGCCGTGGTGGCGCGCTCTGTCACCGCACGGCTCCGCTGGCCCTTTCCAGGCCATGCAGCGATGACCACAGGGCCACCACGAGGAAGACGAAGAAGACGATGCCGCTGTTGTGCACGAAAAATTGCTGTGACATGCCGAACGCCAGGTACATGGCTGGCATCAGGCTGCCCAGGATACGCAGCAGCAGGGCCTCGCGCCAGGGGGTGCTGTCCGCAGGCCACAGCGCCATGCGCCGCCGCGAGGGCCAGAACAGCCACAGCAGCGAGATGAACAGCGCTGCCTGCAGCAGAACGCCCGGCACGCCGAGCTTGACCCAGATGTCCAGGAAGTCGTTGTGGATGAAGTTGTATTCGCGGATGGACTGGCCATAGCTGCCGGCGTCCACGCGCCGGTGCATCTCGTCCACATAGCCCTGCATGCCCCAGCCCAGCAGGGGCTTCTCGCCGATCATCTGCACGGCCAGCCGGTACTGCTCCAGCCGGGTGCCCAGCGAGGTGTTGGAGTTGCCGGCATGAAGGTAGGTGCTCACATCCAGGTAGACCTCATCCACGCGCTCGCTGACGCGCGGGATGAAGGCCATCACGGTGGCCAGCGCCACCAGCAATGCGGCGCAGCCCAGCAACAGGCGGCCGAAGTACTGCGGACGGTACATGCGCACCAGAATCGTCAGCATGAAGAACATCGGCAACAGCGCCAGCCACCCGCCGCGCGAGCCCGACAGCAGCGAAGCCAGCGCCCCCAGCGCGGCGGCCGCCAGCACCAGCAGGCGCCAAAGCAGGGAGCGCTGGTGCCAGAAGGACAGGGCATAGATGCAGGAGAAGCAGCCCAGCAGCAAGGCCATGTTGCCCCACTGGATGGCATTGGTGTAGCCTGTGGCCCGTTCCATGCCCAGCACGCAGACCTGCCACAGGGCCATGAAGCCCGCGCCTGCGCTGCCCAGCGGAATGCCCCACAGGAAGATCCGCGCCGTGGGCGGATAGCACATGGCAAACAGCAGGCTGACGGCGCCCAGGATGAACTTCACGGGGCGGTCGAACTGCCCGGTGCCCCCGTCCAGCACGGACAGGTGGTACCACATCACCGCCATGCCCATGAACAGTGCAACCAGCAGCCAAGTGCCAGGTGACTGCCTGTACCGGACCCAGCGGGGCAGAAAACACAAGGCGCCCAGGACCATGAGGCCGGCGCCATAGGAATAGCCCGAGCGCAGCCACAAGGCCAGCCCGGGCACCAGAACAGCTGCCAGGGTCGTGAGGACTCCTGGCAGCTTCGACTTGTCAAATCTCATCAAGACCGCAACTTTCTGCCCCAAAATGCGGGCATTCCGCTTTCCATCCGCTCATGAAAAAAATTCCTGCGGTCTTATTCAGGCTGCTCCATCGCTGGGCGGCGCCTTCCAAAATCGGCGCAGATTACACCATGCCTGCGCCCTTGCAGCTGCCCCCATCGCCCCCGGCAGCCGATGGTCTTGCAGCGGAAATCCCGAAAACGATCTGGACGTACTGGAACCAGTCCGGCCTGGATCCCTTCGTCCAGCAGTGCGTGGACAGCTGGCGGCGGCAGTGCCCGGATCACCAGGTCATCGTCGTGACGCCAGAGAACCTGGGCCAGTACGTCGCCCCCGGCGACCTTCCTGCGGCGTTTGCCGAACTCCATCCCACCAAGCAATCGGACTGGCTTCGCCTGTACCTGGTGGCACGCCACGGCGGCTACTGGTTCGACGCCACCACGCTGCTGACCGCGCCACTGGACTGGATGGGCGCCTGCCCCGGCGCAGGCGCTGCCGAGCTGGCAGGCTTCTACCTTGAGGGCTTCACCAGGGACAGGCGCTACCCCGTGATCGAAAGCTGGTCATTCTGCGCTCCGGCCGGCTCGCGCTTTGTATCGGAATGGCAAAAGGAGTTTCACCAGGCGCTGATCGTGGACGGCCCCGAGGCCTATCTGCTGCGCCTGCAGTCGCGGCCCGACGCCGCCGAGGTGCTGCAGGGCATTCCCGATCCAAATTACCTTCTGATCCATGTGACGGCCCAGCAGGTGATGCGGCGCCTGCCCGATGCCCGGTTCACGCTGTTCAAGGCCGAGGACACGGCCTTCTTCTATCACTCTGCCCTGCGCTGGAAGTGGTACCTGCTCTACCCCCAGCTGTGCCTGGCGAAGGCGCCGCAGGTGGCGGCGCCCATCGTCAAGCTGCGCGGCGGGGAGCGGCGCCATTTCACGGACATGCTGGCTTTGCACGGAGGTGCTGCGCCCGGCAGCATCTGGAGCCGCGCGCTGTCGGCGCGCTGAGACACACAAAGCGGGCCGAGGCCCGCTTTGTTCAATGCCCGCCTGCGAAGACTTCGCCGGCTTTCAGGCGGTACAGCGTGCCGCAGTAGGGGCACTTGGCTTCGCCGGTGTGGGCCACGTCCAGGTAGACCTTGGGATGGCTGTTCCACAGCTTCATGTCGGCCTTGGGGCTGGGGCAGAACACGCCGCCCTGGGCGTTGAGGTCCTTGGCCGCCAGTTCGACGGTGGCATTCGTTGTCATGCTTGCTTATCTCTTTCGTGGGTCTCTAGGGATGTTCAGACCCGAGTCAGCCAATGGGCGTACTTGGGGTTGCGGCCGTTGACGATGTCAAAGAAGGCCTGCTGGATCTTTTCGGTGAGAGGGCCGCGGCTGCCCGCGCCGATCTCGATGCGGTCCACCTCGCGGATGGGCGTGACTTCGGCGGCCGTGCCGGTGAAGAAGACTTCGTCGGCGATGTACAGCTCGTCGCGCGTGATGCGCTTTTGCACCACTTCCAGGCCCAGGTCCTTGCAGATGTGCATCACGGTATTGCGCGTGATGCCGTTGAGCGCGCCGGCCGACAGGTCGGGCGTGTAGACCACGCCGTCCTTGATGACGAAGATGTTCTCGCCCGAGCCTTCGGAGACGAAGCCCGAGGCGTCCAGCAGGATGGCCTCGTCATAGCCGTCGTCCAGCGCCTCGGTGTTGGCCAGGATGGAGTTGGTGTAGTTGCTCACCGCCTTGGCCTGGCTCATGGTGATGTTCACATGGTGGCGCGTGAAGCTGGAGATCTTCACGCGTATGCCGCGCTGCATGCCTTCTTCGCCCAGGTAGGCGCCCCAGGCCCAGGCCGCGACCATCAGGTGGATGGTGTTGCCCTTGGGGGAGACGCCCAGCTTGCGGTCGCCGATCCAGGTCAGCGGGCGCAGGTAGCACGATTCCAGCTGGTTGGCGCGCACGACCTCGACCTGGGCCTGGTTCACCGCTTCCTGGGTGAACGGGATCTGCATGCGCAGGATCTTGGCGCTGTTGAACAGGCGCTTGGTGTGGTCTTCCAGGCGGAAGATGGCCGGCCCCTGCTCGGTCTTGTAGGCCCGAACGCCCTCGAATGCGCCGCAGCCGTAGTGCAGCGTGTGGGTCAGCACATGGATCTTGGCATCGCGCCAGTCCACCAGCTGGCCATCCATCCAGATCTTGCCGTCACGGTCGGCCATCGAGGGAACAACGGGGCTCATAGGAACATCCTTGGGGGTATTGAACAGAACACCAACCCGGTATTTTAGGGCGCAGGGGCTGCCTCGGGGGCCGCAGACGCCGGCTCGGGCTCGGGCGTGGGGCGTACCAGGGTCCATTTCATGAGACGGCCACTCTTGAACTCGCAGGTCACATACGACTGCGTGCCGTCGGTCCAGCGGTAGATCTCGGGCTGCTGGCCCTCCTCGGACAGGCGCTCGCCCAGGGAGCGCGTCATGGCCACCACGTGCATCAGCGAGACCTTGGGCTTGAGCTTGACGTTGAGCATGACGGCGCTGCCCACATAGCCCATGGGCCGGTCCGATGCCTTCCTCATGATGGACATCAGCCGCGTGAAATGCAGCAACAGCCACATCATGATGCCGCCGCCCACGGCGACCACACCCATCCAGCCATAGGACTGGTGCGCAGCCACCAGCAGTACGAGCAGGCCCAGAGGAATCAGGATATTGCGCAAATTCATGGCGCCGATTGTCTTATGGAGGCGCCGCAGGGCCGCTGCGGACAGTGCGTATGCCCCCGCAATGCGCTCGGCAAGAGCGTCAGCCCATCCCTCGGACGATATTCATGGCCTCGTCCACGCGTTCGACGGCATGCACGGTCAGACCGGCAATAGCCTTCTTGGGCGCATTGGCCTTGGGTACCACGGCCATGGTGAAGCCCAGCTTGGCCGCTTCCTTCAGGCGCTCCTGGCCGCGCGGCGCGGGGCGGACTTCGCCGGCCAGGCCCACTTCGCCAAAGGCGAGGAATCCCTTGGGCAGGGCGCGGCCACGCAGGCTGGAGGTGATGGACAGCATGACGGCCAGATCGGCCGCAGGCTCGCTGATGCGCACGCCGCCCACGGCGTTGACGAACACATCCTGGTCCGCGCAGGCCACACCCGCGTGGCGGCTGAGCACGGCCAGCAGCATGGCCAGCCGGTCGCGGTCCAGGCCCACGGACAGGCGCCGCGGCGCGGGGCCGCCCTGATCGACCAGGGCCTGTATCTCCACCAGCATGGGGCGCGTGCCCTCCAGCGTGACCAGCACGCAGGAGCCGGGCACGGGCTCGCTGTGCTGGGACAGGAAGATGGCGCTGGGGTTGGTGACGCCCTTGAGGCCCTTCTCCGTCATGGCGAAGACGCCGATCTCGTTGACGGCACCAAAGCGGTTCTTGATGGCGCGCACCAGGCGAAAGTTGCTGTGCGTGTCGCCCTCGAAGTAGAGCACCGTGTCCACCATGTGCTCGAGCACGCGCGGGCCGGCCAGTGCGCCTTCCTTGGTCACATGGCCGACCAGGATCACGGTGATGCCCGTGGTCTTGGCCGCGCGCGTGAGGTGGGCCGCGCATTCGCGCACCTGGGCCACCGAGCCCGGTGCCGAGGACAGCTGATCCGAGTACACGGTCTGTATGGAGTCGATGACGACCACGGCCGGCTGGGTGGCCTCCATGGTGGCGAGGATCTTCTCCAGCTGGATCTCGGCCAGCACGTTGACCTGGCTGGCCTCCAGCCCCAGGCGGCGCGAGCGCAGCGCGACCTGGGCACCGCTTTCCTCGCCCGTGACATACAGCGTGGGCAGGCCGACGCGGTGCAGCGCGTCCATGGCCTGCAGCAGCAGGGTGGACTTGCCGATGCCGGGATCGCCACCAATCAGCACCACGCCGCCTTCGACAATGCCGCCTCCCAGCACGCGGTCCAGCTCCTCGATGCCGCTGGGCGTGCGCGCCACGTCCTGGGCCTCGATGGCCGACAGCGGCATCACGGCCTGGACATTGGCCAGGCCCGCATAGCCCTGGGGCTGGCTGAGCCGGTTCTTGCCCGCGCTCGCAGGCTCGGCAACGGCCTCGATCAGCGAGTTCCAGGCCCCGCAGGCCGGGCATTTGCCCAGCCAGCGCGGGCTGGTGCCTCCGCAGGCATTGCAGATGAACGTGGTTTTGTCTTTGGCCATGGGGTGAGCACTATACCGAGCGGTGGTTGCCGCCCTGGCACGCATGTTTCGCGCCTATCGCAGTTGCGTGACGGAAAGATATCGGTTATAGTTCACTTCTTCGCTGCAGAAAATGCAGTGAAAACGAAATTACTGCGGATTACCGCGCGATGGAGCAGTCTGGTAGCTCGTTGGGCTCATAACCCAAAGGTCGGAGGTTCAAATCCTTCTCGCGCAACCACCACGAAAAAAAGCCCACTTCGGTGGGCTTTTTTTCGTCTGTACTTCCGTTCTTTTCTCCAGGCAGGTCAGCTGGGATCGTTCAGGTCTTCATGGTGGTCGGCCGTGCCCTGCTTCCAGTAAGAGGCCACGCGCATGCGCTTGGGAGATGCGCCCTTGGCCAGCAGCAGGCGACGCAGCTCGGCCATGGCGCTGTGCTCGCCCGCCGCCCAGATATAGCCGTCGTCCTGGGGCAGCTCCAGCGCCTGCACGGCATCGGCCAGCGATTCGACCCAGTCGCAGTCCAGCCGGGCCGTGCTGCTCCACTGACGGCGGTCGGCCGGGTTGCGCAGCTGCACGCGCACCACGGCGCGGCTGCCGGCGGGCAGCTCGGCCAGGCGCCGCTCGATGGCGGGCATGGCGGTCTCGTCGCCGAACAGCCAATGCCATGGCAGGTTGGCCGAGATCACCAGGCTGCCGCGCGGACCGGCCAGGCCCACCCACTGGCCCAGCGGGGCGGTCAGCGCCCATTCGGTGGCGGGGCCGGCATCGTGCAGCGCGAAATCCATGATGAGGTTCTGGCGCGCGGCGTCGTAGCGCAGCGGCGTGTAGTCGCGCAAGGTGGGGCGCTCGTCCTCCACGAAGGTCGGGCGGCCATCGAGCAGCACGGGAAGCGCGGGCAGTTCGCGCCCGGCCTGCGGCAGGATGAGCTTGACGTGGTCGTCAAAACCGGCGCTCACGAAGTCCTCCAGATCGGGGCCGCCCAGGGTCAGGCGGACAAAGCCGGGGCTGGGCTGTTCGCGCGAGAGCAATTGCACATGGCGGGCGCGGAAGGAATGGCGGACACGGTGGACGACGGGGGCCGGTGTCACGGCAGAGGTGGCTGGATTGGGCAAGTTCATTGGCGAAACGGCCTGTGACGGCCTAGAATGTTGATTTAGTCCACCAATTCTCTGTCGTCCGTTGACTTTGTCAACATATTTCCACAAGACCCTGCCATGAATGCCTCCCTGCCCGCCGATATCTTCGAGGCCATGCACGAGCTGCTGCACCTGTTCCGGTCGCGCATGCGCGAGGACATGGAGTCCATGGAGCCCGGGCTGACGCCCAACGAGGTGCGCGTGCTGATGTACGTGGGCCGGCACCCGGGCCGCACGCAAAGGGATCTGGTCGACCACAGCCACATGGACAAGGCCCAGCTTGCGCGCATGCTGGCGCAGCTGCAGGAGCAGGGATGGCTGGACCGCGAACCGGACGCCCGCGACCGCCGCGTGCGCTGCCTGAGCCTCAGCCCCCAGGGGCAGGCCCTGTTCGACCGGCTGCGCCAGTCGCGCCAGGCGCTGGCGGCCCGGCTGCTCAAGGATTGGGAGCCCGCCGCGCAACAGCAGTTGATGGCGCTGCTGGAGCGGGCCAGGGACAGCGTGGAAGCCGCGCCCTGATCAATCGACGGTCTTGTTCACGCGCGGCGCGACGGCGCACATGAGTTCATAGCCCAGCGTGCCTGCGGCCTCGGCCACCTCGTCGATGGGCAGCACCGCGCCGTTGCTGGCGCGGCCCCACAGCGTGACTTCGCTGCCCATGCCGGCATCGGGCACGGGCGTCAGGTCCACGGCCAGCATGTCCATGCTCACGCGGCCCAGGGTGCGGGTGCGCACGCCGTTCACCAGCACGGGCGTGCCCGTGCCGCAGTGGCGTGGATAGCCGTCGGCATAGCCGCAGGCCACGGTGCCCAGGCGCAGGGGGCCGTCGGCCGTGAAGCGCGATCCATAGCCCACGCTCTGCCCCTCGGTCAGTTGCTGCACGCCGATGATGCGCGAGCTCAGCGTCTGCGTGGGCTGCAGGTCCCAGTGGGCCGCCGTGTGCTGCGGATAGTCGGGGGAGCTGCCGTAGAGCACGATGCCCGGCCGCACCCAGTCGCAGCGCACCAGCGCGTCGTCGCCCTGGCGCAGCGTGGCGGCGCTGTTGCCCACGCTGCGCTCGCCGGGCAGGTCGCGCGTGGCGTCATGAAAGCGCTGCAGCTGTGCCGAGATTCCGGGCTGTCCAGCCCCTGCGTCGGCATCGCTGAAATGGGTCATGAACGAGATTTCCTCCACCTGGGGCAAGGCGTTCAGCCGGGCCCAGGCCGCGCGGTATCGCTCGGGCGTGAAGCCCAGGCGGTTCATGCCGGAGTTCATCTTGAGGAAGACGCGGTGGCCGTTCTGCGTCTTGTGCGCGGCCAGCCAGTCGATCTGGGCGTCGCAGTGCACGGCATGCCAGATGGACAGGCGCGAGCACAGCTCCAGGTCGCGCGGCTCGAAGACGCCTTCCAGCAGCAGGATGGGGCCGCGCCAGCCCAGCTGGCGCACGCGTTCGGCCTCGGCCAGGTCCAGCATGGCGAAGCCGTCGGCGCCGCGCAGGGCCTCGAACACGTTCTCGATACCGTGGCCATAGGCGTTGGCTTTGACCACGGCCCACAATTTGGCATCGGGGACCGCTTGCCGCACCCGCTCCAGATTGTGGCGAAGCGCGGCGGAATGGATGGTGGCAAGAATGGGACGCGGCATGGTTTTCACTCAGTCAGAAGCTTGGGATTCTGGCACTGCCAGCCAAAGGCCGCGTGATATAACCGCCAGTCACTTGCCACGGGGTCCTTATTTAACCGGTCAGCAGCCCTGCAGCTGACCCCATCTGCCTATCCATGAAGCGCGGTTTCTACACCATCATGTCAGCGCAGTTCTTCAGCTCGCTGGCAGACAACGCCCTGTTCGTGACCGCCGTGGAACTGCTGCGCACCAATGGCGCCCCCGAGTGGCAGCGCGCCGCCCTGGTGCCCATGTTCGCGCTGTTCTACGTGATCCTGGCCCCCTTCGTCGGCGCCTTTGCCGACGCCCTGCCCAAGGGGCGGGTGATGTTCATCAGCAATGCGATCAAGATCGTGGGCTGCCTGATGATGCTGTTCGGCAACCACCCGCTGATCGCCTACGCCGTGGTGGGCCTGGGCGCAGCGGCCTACTCGCCGGCCAAGTACGGCATCCTCACCGAGTTGCTGCCCGCCTCCCAGCTGGTCAAGGCCAATGGCTGGATCGAGGGGCTGACCATCACCTCCATCATCCTGGGCGTGCTCGTGGGTGGGCAGTTGCTGAGCCCGGGCATCTCGGCCCATCTGCTGGACTTTGACCTGCCGCTGCTGGACACGGGCGTGGACACGGCCGCTGAAGCGGCGATTGCCGTGCTGGTCGGCGTCTATGCGCTGGCCGCCTGGTTCAACCTGCGCATTCCGCTGACCGACACCATCCTGCGCCCGCTGCGCCAGGACCCCAGCAAGAGCCTGCTGGCCAACACCCTGGCCCTGCTGCCCGACTTCTGGACCTGCAGCCAGCGGCTGTGGGGGGACAAGTTGGGCCAGATCTCGCTGTCCACGACCACGCTGTTCTGGGGCGTGTCGGGCAACCTGCGCTACATCGTGCTGGCCTGGGGCGCGGCGGCCCTGGGCTACGGCACCTCCCAGGCATCGGCCCTGGTGGGCGTGGTGGCCATCGGCACGGCCGCAGGCGCCATCCTCGCGTCCATGCGCATGCGGCTGGACAACGCCACGCGCGTGATTCCGCTGGGCATCACCATGGGCCTGCTGGTGATCGCCATGATCTTCATCAAGAGCGTGTGGGTGGCCATTCCCTTCCTGATCCTGCTGGGCGGCCTGGGCGGCTTCCTGGTCGTGCCCATGAATGCGCTGCTGCAGCACCGCGGCCACAACCTCATGGGCGCGGGCCGCTCGATTGCCGTGCAGAACTTCAACGAGCAGGCCTGCATCCTGGCGCTGGGCGCCTTCTATGCGCTGTCCACCAAGTTCGGACTGTCGGCTTTCGGCGCCATCACGGTGTTCGGCCTGGTGGTGGCCGGCATCATGTGGCTGATCGGCCGCTGGCACGTCAGCAATGTGCGCAACCATCCCGAGGAAGTCGAGCGCCTGCTGGTGATTGCCCGCAAGGATTGTCATTGAGACTACCCCCTGAGGCGCTTCGCGCCTTCCCCCAGGGGGGACGACACCCTCGCGGCGGGGCGGCCCTGGCTCGGTGTCTCTCGCTTTGGGCCTCGCCAGTTCCATAGGGCGCTATCGATTGATAGGCCTGGTCTAAATGGTCTTCTCGTATTGTGTTCGGTGCGGGCTTTGCCTGACCGGGCACTTTTTCGTGGTTTTATGCACAGCCCCCTGCCCGTTCTCGCCCTGCTGTTCAACACCCTGGTCTGGGGTCTGGCCTGGTGGCCGTTTCGCGCCATGCACGAGGCTGGCCTGCATCCGCTGTGGGCCACGGCGCTGATGTATGCCCTGGTGCTGGTGGGGCTGGTGGCGCTGCGCCCGGCCAGCCTGCGCCAGGCGCTGCAGTACCCGGCGCTGATCCTGCTGGGCGCCTGCGCGGGCAGCAACAACATCGCCTTCAACTGGGCCGTGACCATTGGCGATGTGGTGCGCGTGGTGCTGCTGTTCTATCTGATGCCGGCGTGGTCCGTGCTGCTGGCCTGGAAGATCCTGGGCGAGCGGCCCACGCCGGCCGCGCTGACGCGGCTGCTGCTGGCCTTTGGCGGGGTGGCGCTGGTGCTGGTGCCCGAGGGCACATTCAGCGGCGGCTCGCCCGGGCTGCTGCGCGGTCTGTCGCTGGCCGACGGCCTGGCACTGTTCGGCGGCTTCACCTTTGCGCTGACCAATGTGCTGCTGCGCCGCCTGCAGGCCGTGCCGGCGCAGGCGCGCATGCTGGCCATGTTCAGCGGCTGCATGGCCATGGGGCTGGCCAGCGCCTTCGCGGGCAGCAGCGTGGGGCTGGTGCCGCCCATGCCTGCGCCGCAGGCCGGCTGGATGCTGATTGCCGCCGGCCTGGCCGTGCTGCTGATGCTGGGCAACTGGGCGCTGCAGTTCGGCGCCGCACGCCTGCCGGCCGGCGTGACCGCCGTGGTCATGCTGGCCGAGGTGGTGTTTGCCAGCGTCTCCTCGGTGTTGATTGCAGGCGAGGTGCTGACGCCGCGCACGCTGCTGGGGGGCGCCTGCATCATCGCGGCAGCACTGCTGTCTGCGTTGGCCCATGCACGCAGGCGCGCGGCCTGACGCCCTTGCCCATCGCGCGATGCGGGCGGCGCTAGGGTGTGGACTAGGCGGTCAGCCCGTGAGCTGCCCCGCCAGCAGCAGGTAGCCCGGCAGCCAGCCCGTGAGCACGCCCTGCGCAATGCACAGGGCGCCCGTCACGCGGCCGATGTTGCGGCCCAGGGCAAGCAGCACGAAGAACATGGCCCACAGCACGGCCCAGGCCGCCCAGTTGGCCGCCATCCACCAGTCGATGGCGGTGCGCGCGCCCAGCAGGGTGTCGATGGCCACGGGCACGGCGGTGATGGCCACGAACAGGCTGAACCAGCCCAGGCCCCGGCCATCGGCGCCCGTGAAGCGGTTGATGGCCACCCACAGGTAGGTGAAGGCGAACAGCAGGGTCAGCGCGCCGGTCTTGACCGAGGCCGCATCAGGCTCGGGCCCGAAGGCGGAGGCCAGGCCGATGATCAGCGAGACCAGGCCCGCGAACACGTTGATGACCCAGATCTCCCGGTCGGCAATGCGCCCCAGCATCCACAGGCCGTTCAGGCACAGCACGGCGCCCACGTAGAACAACGACAAACCCAGCCACATCGCAAGTCTCCTTTTGCTTTTTTGCTTTGAAGTGCCTTGCGCGCCGTGTTCATTTCCCGGAACGAGCGCGCACGGCAAGGCGCCGCCGCCCCGTGGCCGGGTGCAGCGGCGTCCGTGAAACAGTTCATCCCCGGGCCCGCCCCTGGTGGGCATCTGCGTGCTGGCGGAAGGGTCCGCTGCAGAGATGCCGCCTGTGATCCAGGGCAGGTGCACCGGCGCGGCCCTTGCCGGGCACGCGGCGGTGGAGTGTGCCGGCAGGCGGTGCTGCCGGTCCTTGGTGCCGGTCCTTGGTGCCGGTCCTTGTGCCTCAGGCCGCCTGCGTCTGCAGGCGGCGGCGGGCGCGTTCCAGCTGCTGCGCCACCTGGCGCGGGTTCATGCCGTACATGTCGGCAAAGCCGGCTTCGGAAGTCTGGCCGCTGGCCTCGAAGGCGCGCAGCAGCGCCTCGTCGCGGGCGGTGCGCGCATCGGCCTCGGCCAGTGCCTCGGCCACCAGGGTGTTGGTGGCCTCGTCACGGCCTTGCACACGCGCCGCGTAGTCGTCACGCGACAGGCCCGATGCCTCGTAGGCCGCGATGATGCGGTTGCGCAGCTTGGGCGCCAGGTCTTCGGGCGAGCGGTGCTGGCGGCGGCGGAAGACTTCGATTAGCGCATGGTGCACATGCTCGGGCGCCATGGCCTCGACCGACTGGCCCTGCAGGTCATGCCGGGCCTGGCCGCTGGCCACCACGGTGAGGTAGCGGCTCGAGCGCGTGTGCTGGGACAGGGCCAGCTTGAGCTGGTCGCGGTCAATGGCTTCAGGATGGGCGGCCAGCAGGTCTTCGAAAATGCCGCGCTTGAGCGGCAGCGGCTGCTCGCCGAACAGGTTCGGATGCCATTGGGCCAGTTGCGCCAGCAGCGGGTGCTGGGTGCGCACGGGCCTGGAAGCGTTGGCCTCGGCACTGGCGGCCGTGCCGGATGCGGCATCGGCGGCAGGCTCGGTGGCCTTGCCCTTGTTGCGGCCACGTCCGCCACGGCGCGAGCGCTTGCGGCCCTGGCCATCGGCGCTGGCTGCAGCCTGCGGCTCGGTGCCGGCAGCGGCGTCCGCCGGCAGCGCGGCGCTCTGTTCTTGCGGTTCAGACACGGATTCAGTCATGGCGGAGCACGTGGGCTTGGAGAAAACGAAACCCCGCATCATGCCAGCATTGCAAAGGCTTGCGCGGGCATAGGCCCCACGGCGTCGCGCTGGAGGCACAGATGCGCAGTCGGTACGCGGCGGGTCTCAGGCCAGCAGGGCCTCGTCCAGCACCTCGATCCAGTGGCGCACGGGCAGGTCCGTGCCGTTTTGCAGGTGGACGATGCAGCCCATGTTGGCCGAGAGGATGGCGGCGGGCCGCTGGGCATCGAAGCCTTCGGTCAGCGCACCGATCTTGCGGTCGCGCAACTGGTGCGAGAGTTCGGGCTGCAGCACCGAGTAGGTTCCCGCCGAGCCGCAGCACAGGTGCGACTCGGTGCGCGCCACACGCAGCTCGAAGCCCAGCCTGGCCAGATGGGTTTCCACGCCGCCGCGCAGCTTTTGCCCGTGCTGCAGCGTGCAGGGCGGGTGGTAGGCCATGGGCGCGGCCGGTGCGCGCACCCGGCCCTGCAGGCGCTCGGCCAGCTCGGGCAGGAGCTCAGGCAGCAGCTCGCTCAGGTCGCGCGTGAGGGCGCTGATGCGGGCAGCCTTGTCCGCGTACTGCGCATCGTCCTTGAGCAGATGGCCGTATTCCTTGACGGTGACGCCGCAGCCCGAGGCATTCATGACAATGGCCTCCACCGCGCCGCTGTCCACCTGCGGCCACCAGGCGTCGATATTGGCGCGCATCTGCGCCTTGCCGCCTTCCTGGTCGTTGAGGTGGAATTTCACGGCGCCGCAGCAACCGGCCTTGGGCGCGATCACGGTCTGTATGCCGGCCGCATCCAGCACGCGCGCGGTGGCGAAGTTGATGCGCGGCATCATGGCCGGCTGCACGCATCCGGCCAGCAGCAGCACCTTGCGCGCATGCTCGCGCACGGGCCAGGCGCCGGCATCCTGGGGCTGGGGCACTTTCTCGGCCAGGTCTTCGGGCAGCAGGCCGCGCACGGCCTGGCCCAGCTTCAGGGCCGGGGCGAACAGCGGCGAGTTCAGCCCCTCCTTGAGCGCCCAGCGCTTGGCGCGCTCGCCGAAGGGGCGCGGTACCTGTTCCTCGACGATCTTGCGGCCTATGTCCACCAGGTGGCCGTACTGCACGCCGCTGGGGCAGGTACTTTCGCAGTTGCGGCAGGTCAGGCAGCGGTCCAGATGCTGCTGGGTGGCGCGCGTGGGCGTCTCGCCCTCCAGCACCTGCTTGATCAGGTAGATGCGGCCACGCGGCCCGTCCAGCTCGTCGCCCAGCAATTGGTAGGTCGGGCAGGTGGCCGTGCAAAAGCCGCAGTGCACGCACTTGCGCAGAATGGCTTCGGCCTCCTGGCCCTCGGGCGTGGCGCGGTACTGGGGTGCGAGTTGGGTCTGCATGGTGGGGCTCTTGTTGTATGGGTATCGGGGAACGATCAGGCACGGCAGCCGGACGCGGCGGTCACGCGCGAGGCGCGGGGCGCCGGCCCAGCAGCAGCGGCAGCCGCGCACGGTCGGCCCACAGCGGCGGCAGGGACAGCAGGCACAGCACCACGGCCAGCGGCACGACGAAGACAAAGCCCAGGTGCCGGAAACCCAGCGCACCCGCAATGCCGCCCAGCAGGAACATGGACAGCAGCCCTGCGAACAATCGCAGCCGCACATGGTTGGCGTGGACCCGGTGCTCGGGCGGGCTGCCATGGCGATTCCAGTAGAGGGCTCGGCCCAGCTCCATGCCCAGGTCGGTGATCACGCCCGTCATGTGCGTGGTGCGGATCTGCGAGGACGACATCTTGGTCACCGTGGCGTTCTGCAACCCCATGATGAAGGACAGCAGCAGCACGGCCAGCGGCACGGCGAACGGCGTGGGCCAGGCCAGCATGGCCGCGCCCAGCACGCCGAAGAGCAGCATCAGCGCGGCTTCCAGCAGCAGCGGCAGCGCATAGCTGCTGCGCAGCCGGTGGTGGCGCGCCCAGTTGACCAGCAGCGATGTCGCGGCCGCGCCGCACAGAAAGGCCAGCAGCGCGCCGCAGGCACTGAGCACCAGCGCCGTATTGCCCAGCACGAGGTTGTCGGCCAGCAGCGAGACAAAGCCCGTCATGTGCGAGGTATAGGAGTGCACCAGCAAAAAGCCGCCCGCATTCACCGCACCCGCGTTGAAGGCCAGCAGCAGGCCCAGCGTGCGGTTGCTGGCCACCGTGCGGTGCCGGTCCGTGAGCAGGTGCAGGTGGTGGCGCATGCGCATGGGCGGAGCCAGGCGTTGGCCCGGCCTACCAGGCGGCGGCCAGCCGGCCGCGGTTGAAGATGCCCGCAGGATCGAAGGCCTGCTTGAGCCGCGCATGCAGCGCGGCCGTGGCATCGGCCGCCTGGGCGTCGAAATCGGGCTCGGCGCCGGGCTGGTCTGCGGCCTCGGAGCGGAACAAGGTGGCCGATCCGCCCGCTGCTTTTGCCAGCGCGCGCAGCGCATGGCCCAGCGCACGCGGCGCCTGTACCCAGCGCAGTGCGCCGTGCCATTCGATCAGCGGCCCCGTGCAGCCGTCCGGCAGCGTCAGGGCCGGAGTCGTCTGCGGCACGGACAGGCGCCACAGCGCATGGCCCGGCGCACGTGCGGTGAACCAGGGCAGCTGCTGCTCGCGGCAGGCCTGCCAGTCGGCAGCGGCACTGTGCATGCGCTCGCCACTCAGGCGCTCGCAGGCCGCCTGCACGGCGGCACGTGCGCCGCGCAGGCGCAGGTACAGCACGCCCTGGGCTGCGCCCTCCTCCTGCAGCCAGCAACTGGCATTGAGCGGCAGCGGCTGACCGCCCCAGGCATTGAGCCAGTCCAGCGCCTGCTGCTCAGTGCATTTGAAGCGCAGCGTGGCCTCGGCCGGCGCCACGGGCAGCACCTTGAGGCTGACCTCGGTGATCAGGCCCAGCGTGCCCCAGGAGCCCGCCATCAGCCGCGAGACGTCGTAGCCCGCCACGTTCTTCATGACCTGCCCGCCGTAGCGCAGCAACTCGCCCTGGCCGTTGATCATCTCCAGCCCCAGCACGAAGTCACGCACGGCGCCCACGCTGGCACGCGAAGGCCCGGACAGGCCGCTGGCCACCATGCCGCCCACGGTGGCGTTGCGGCTGTCTCCATCGAAATGCGGAGGCTCGAAGGCCAGGCACTGGCCCTGTGCGGCCAGCAGGGCCTCGACCTCGGCCAGCGGCGTGCCGGCGCGCACGGTCACGACGAGCTCGCTGGGCTCATAGCTGATCACGCCGGCCAGCGCCCGCGTATCCAGCAGCTCGCCCTGCAGGGCCAGGCCGTGAAAATCCTTGGTGCCGCCGCCGCGTATGCGCAGCGGCGTGGCGTCGGCCGCAGCAGCGCGCACGCGCTGGGCGATCTGGAGGAGGTGGCTTTGGGCTGAATCCATGGCCTGCATCGTAGCGGCTGGGCCCTTTTGCGCCTCGGTACGGACCCGTGAATTTTTTGAACGGCGCGCTTGAAGTTCTGCGGGCGGCGCAAAACAGCCGGGACGAAAAAGCAAAGACGCTATCTCTGCAGCGGCTCCAAAGCAAAAAAGGCCCCGGTGCAAGCACCGAGGCCAATCCGCAATGAACTCCCTGAAAACCGATCAGCGGTAGTACGCCACCTCGCCGTGCGTGGTGATGTCCAGGCCCTGGCGTTCGGACTCTTCGCTGACGCGCAGGCCGACGACCAGGTCGCAGATCTTGTAGGAGATGCCAGCCACCACGCCGGACCAGACGATGGTCAGCAGCACGCTCTTGACCTGCACCCACACTTGATGGCCCATGTTGAAGTCTGCGGGCTCGATGCCGCCCAGGCTGGAGGCGCAGAACACGCCGGTCAGGATGGCACCCAGGATGCCGCCCACACCGTGCACGCCGAACACGTCGCAGACGTCATCGACCTTGAGCAGCTTCTTGAGGCCCGACACACCCCACAGGCAGACGGGACCGGCGATCAGGCCCATGACGATGGCACCCATGGGGCCCACGAGGCCGGCCGCCGGGGTGATGACCACCAGGCCGCCCACGGCGCCCGAGGCGGCGCCCAGCATCGAGGCCTTGCCCTTGTGCAGGGCTTCGGCAGCCAGCCAGGAGATGGTGGCGGCGCCCGTGGCGACGATGGTGTTGATGAAGGCCAGGCCGGCAATGCCGTTGGCAGCGCCTGCCGAGCCGGCGTTGAAGCCGAACCAGCCCACCCACAGCAGCGAGGCACCGACCATGGTCAGCGTCAGGCTGTGCGGAGGCAGGGCTTCACGGCCGAAGCCGATGCGCTTGCCCAGCATGTAGGAGCCCACCAGACCGGCGATACCGGCGTTGATGTGCACCACGGTGCCGCCGGCGAAGTCCAGCGCGCCGTCCTTGCCCAGCAGGCCGCCACCCCAGACCATGTGGGCCATGGGGATGTAGCTGAAGGTGAACCACAGCACCGAGAACAGGATCACGGCCGAGAACTTGATGCGCTCGGCGAAGGCGCCGACGATCAGGGCCACGGTGATGGCGGCGAACGTGGACTGGAAGGCCACGAACACGTACTCGGGAATGGTCGGCAGCGCGCCGGCCAGCGTGTCGGGAGCAATGCCCTTGAGGAAGATCTTGCTGAAGCCGCCGAAGAAGTTGCCTTCGCCCGCAAAGGTCAGCGAGTAGCCGTAGACGGCCCACAGCAGCGTGATCAGCGAGAAGATCACGAACACTTGGCAGAGCACGGACAGCATGTTCTTCGTGCGCACCAGGCCGCCGTAGAACAGTGCCAGGCCCGGGATCACCATCAGGATCACCAGCATGGTCGAGGTCAGCATCCAGGCCGTGTCACCGGCGCTGAGTGCGGGGGCCGGCGCCTCGGCTGCGGCCGCGGCGGCGGGGGCTGCTGCAGCGGCCGCATCGGCAACGGCTGCAGCGGCGGCGGGCTCCTGTGCCAGGGCAGCGGCGCCTGCGGCCAGCAGGCCCAGCCCCAGGCCCATGGAAAGAAGTCGTTTGGTCATGGCAGTCTTTCGGGAAACGAGGGGTTGAAACTCACAGTGCGCTGTCGCCGGTCTCGCCGGTACGGATGCGGACGGCCTGCTCGATGGGCAGCACGAAGATCTTGCCGTCACCGATCTTGCCGGTGCGCGCAGCGGCCTCGATGGCATCGATCACCTGGTCCACCAGCGCGTCGGGCACGGCGGCCTCCAGGCGCAGCTTGGGCAGGAAATCGACCACGTATTCCGCGCCGCGATACAGCTCGGTATGGCCCTTTTGGCGGCCGAAGCCCTTGACTTCGGTCACGGTGATGCCCTGCACGCCGATGTCGGAGAGCGCCTCGCGCACCTCGTCGAGCTTGAAGGGCTTGATGATGGCGGTCACCAGTTTCATGATGCTTTGCTCCTCAGGTCCGGTTACAGGGTCTTGGTCAGCGTCACGATCAGGCGCGCCTTGTTGACGTCACCGAAGTACGACTTCTTGTTCGCACCCGTCACGGCCGCGCCCAGCGACACGCCGTCGCCGAAGTCGTAGGCGCCGCCCACGCTGTAGTCCATATAGTTGGGCACGCCCAGGCCCTTGATGTCGCTGGCAAAGCGGGTGAAGCCCAGCGATGCCTTGACCGTCACCTTGGGCATCACTTCCTGGGTGAAGCCCAGCCACAGGTAGCCGGTGTTGCGGCCCGACAGTCCCGAGCCGGCCTTCTCGCCGGCCCAGCCGAAGTAGTCCTTGGACACGGTGTGCGAGTACTTGGCCGTGAACGGTCCATAGGTGGCCGCGCCATACAGCTCGGTGGTGTTGCCACTGGAATTGCCCGAGTACAGGTACTGCAGCGCGCCGAAGTCCAGGTCCACCTCGCCGGCCTTGAACTTGTAGCCGCCGTAGAAATCGGTTTCCAGCGAATTGCGGGGGAGCCAGTCCACGCTGGAGTTCCAGTTGCCGATGTACCAGCCGCTGTCGCCGAAGGTGTAGTCGAAACCGCCTTGCAGGGCAGGCTTGACGGCCTTGTTGCGTCCCGTGTCCTGGTCCTGTCCGCGGAACTTGTAGTTCGTCGTCAGGGACACATTGGCTGTGAGCTGGGCGTGGGCCCAGAGCGGAGCGATGGCGACACAGGCGATGGCGAGCGACTTGAGGCTGGCACGGGACATGGGATCCTCCGGTTTGAAAAATTTCGTGACAACCGGGTTAAGCACGGACCGTGCCAGTCTTTTTTGCTCGGTGGTGCGCCTTCCGACTCACCAATGCGGCACCGCAGCATCCTCGCATGCACCGGCTTTGTGCAGAAGTTCTGCACCGTTACGGTGATAGCGGTCGCTCACATGGCTGCAATGGCGTATTGCACCAAAACAGTGCAACCAGATCCGATGTGCTTGCCGGCAGCGCCAGATTGACGCGCATCAATGCCAACCCCCACAATCGCGGCTCCCTCCTGGCGTGGCACTCGATCCAGTTGGTGTGGGCGTTTCCCAGACGCACTGCCGGCTTCAGGTTTTCCAGTCCCGATCTCCGCGCCTTCGTGCGTCCGCACGTCTGTTTGCCAGCCCCCCACCACGGCTGGCGTCTTCCCCTGTCTACGGGTCGCCTCCATGCGTGCCGGTGCGCCGGCATGCAGGCCTGCGCGCGCCCGCCCATACGGAGTTCCTCATGTTTATTCGCCTGTCCAAATCCGCCATGGTGCTTGCCATGGCCTTTTTCGCGTCCCTGGTCGCCTTCGGCAACATCACCGACTACGCAACCAACTTCGCCTTCGTGCACCACGTCTTCCTGATGGACACGACCTTCCCCGGCAACGGGATCATGTACCGCGCCATCCAGACGCCATGGGTGCACCATGCGGGCTATATCGGCATCATTGCACTGGAGACGACGACCGCCGTCCTGTGCTGGATCGGCGGCTGGCGGCTGCTGCAGGCGCGACAGGCCGGCACCCGGGCCTTCCGCGCCGCGAAGTCATGGGCGGTGGCTGGGCTGACCCTGGGCTTTCTGACCTGGCAGGTCGGCTTCATGTCCGTGGGCGGCGAGTGGTTCGGCATGTGGATGTCCAAGCAGTGGAATGGCGTGCCCGATGCCTTCCGCTTCTTCATCACGCTGCTGCTGGTGCTGGTCTATTTGACGATGGACAACGACGCCATCCAGGAAGAAGACAAGGCGGCGCAAGGCTGAGCGCCACCTCTTTGCTGCCTGCGCCGTCCGGGCCTCAGAAGGTGGCCGAAGGAAGGTCCTGTCGTGTGAAGACCAGGGAGACCTTGGCCTCCTCGGGAATGGGCGGCAGGCTGGCATCCCAGGCCGTCCAGGCCCGGCGCAGTTCAGCCAGGCGCTGGGGCTCGCGGTCGCGCAGGTTGGCGCGTTCGCGCGGGTCCTGGGCCACGTTGAACAGGTATTCCACGCCTTCGATCTGCAGGTATTTCCAGTCGCCGCGCACCAGGGCGCGCTGGGCGCGGTGCTTCATGCGCCAGCACAGGTCGCGCTCGGGGTTCCAGGCGCCATCGTCCATGAGGGGCAGCAGGCTGATGCCGTCCAGCGGGTAGTCGGCGTGGCCGTGCACGCCGGCGGCGGCCAGGAAGGTGGCCGACCAGTCCATGGTCAGGTTGGGGGTGTCGCTGACGGCGCCTGCCGGCATGCGGTCAGGCCAGCGCGCCACCAGGGGCACGCGGATGCCGCCTTCGAGCAGGTCCATCTTCTGGCCGATGAAGGGCCAGTTGTTGGAGAAGCGTTCGCCGCCGTTGTCGCTGGTGAAGACGATGAGCGTGTTCTCGGCCATGCCCTTTTTCTCGAGCGCGTCCAGCACCCAGCCAATGCCTTCGTCCATGTGGTGGATCATGCGCTGGTAGGTCTCGATGGTGCCTCCGTCGGTGTGCTTGCCGAAGCCGCCGATGCGCCGCGATTCCTCCAGGTCGTCGCGCGTGAGCCAGGGCCAGTGCGGGGCGCTGTAGTGCAGGGACAGGTAGAAGGGCTTGTCGGCCGTCTGGCGCTCGACGAAGTCCACGGCGCGGCGGCTCAGCAGGTCGGTGAGGTAGCCCTCTTCCTCGTGCGGCTCCTCGTTGATCCAGAAGTCGGGGCGGCCGCGCGGGTCGCAGTGGGCGAAGTAGTCGGCGCCGCCTGCGTGAAAGCCGTAGAACTCCTCGTAGCCCGACATGCGCGGGCCGAAATGCGGCGGGTAGCCCAGGTGCCATTTGCCGACCAGGGCGGTGGCGTAGCCGGCGTCGCGCAGCAGCGAGGCCACGGTGGGATGGTCGGGCGGCAGGCCCAGCACCTTGTCGCCGTGGACGCTGGCGATCGGCTCCTCGGCCGCGCCGCGCAGGCGGTACTGCCAGCGGCCCGTGGCCAGCGCAAAGCGCGTGGGCGAGCACACGGCCGAGTTGGAATAGCCACGCGTGAAGCGCATGCCCTGCGCGGCCATGGCGTCCAGGCGGGGCGAGACATCGGTGGCGCGGCTGTGCGCATCGCGCGCGCCCGTGCAGCCGAGGTCGGCGTAGCCGAGGTCATCGGCCAGGATGAAGATCAGATTGGGGCGCTGGGTTGCCATGGGAGCCAGGAGACAGTGGATGCGTTGGGAAAGGGAGTATCGCCAAAACGGCGGTGCCTCAGGGCCACAGGCCCTAGTGGCGGCTTCAGTCGTTGGTCAGGTGGATGCGCTTGACCAGGGCGGCCCACTGCGCGGACTGGCCCTTGGCGCGCGCCTGGGCCTCGGCCACGGTGGAGCCGACCATCTCGATGTCCAGGGCCTTGGCGCGTTCCTTTTGCTCGGGCGCGCGGATGGCCTCGTTCATGGCATCGACAAAGCGCTTTTGCACAGCGGGCGGCACGCCCTTGGGTGCGGCCAGCAGGATCCAGAAGGTGCCGTCGAACTCGGGAAAGCCCGACTCGGCAATGGTCGGCAGCTCGGGCGCCAGCGCCGAGCGCGTCTTGCCCGAGGTGGCCAGGGCGATCAGCTTGCCGCTCTGGACCTGGGGGAAGACCGTGGGGCCGGCCAGGAAGCCGCAGTCCACCTGGCCACCCAGCAGGTCCTGCATGGCCGGCGCCGGTCCCTTGTAGGGTACGTGGACCATCTTGGCGCCCGAGGTGGCCAGCAGCGATTCCATGACCAGGTGGCCCGGCGAGCCCGCGCCGCCCGAGGCATAGGTCAGCTCGCGCGTCTTGCTGGCGGCCACCATGTCCTTGACGGACTTGAAGCCCGTGCCAGGCCCGCAGACCAGGGTCTGCGAGAAGCGCGCAGCCACGACCAGGGTTTCCAGCGCGTCGGCCTTGTAGCCCATGTTCTTGTAGACATGGGGGTTGACGGTGAGCACGGGGTCCATGGCCCACAGCCAAGTGTAGCCATCGGCGGCGGAGCGCGCGACCTCGGCCGCGCCGATGTTGCCGTTGGCGCCGGGCTTGTTGTCCACCACCACGGCCTGGCCCAGCGCCGCCTGCATGGCGGCGGCCACGGGGCGCAGCGAGATGTCGGACGGACCGGCCGGCGGATTGGGCACGACGATGCGGATGGGCTTGGCCTTGGGCCATTCCTGGGCCAGGGCGGGCGCCGCGCACAGGCTGGCGGCGACCAAAGCCAGGGCGGCACGCGCCAGGGCTGCGAGGGGGCTGGGCATACTTGTCTCCTTGTCGTTGTCTTGCGGCCAATGTACGCAGGCCGCAGACAATGCATCTAATCCATCATCCCTAGCGTAAACCCGAAACCGGCCCGCGAGCCCATGACCGACCTCCACCGCTGGCGCCACCCCGCCGTGCTCGACGACATGTTCCTCTACCACCTGGCGCGGCTGCAAGCGGCCGCCGGCAGCCGCGTGGTGCGCCTGTGCGAGGGCCGCTACGGCATCACGCGGCGCGAGTGGCGCATGCTCTGCCTGCTGGCCGAGGCCGGCCAGCTGCAGCCCTCGCAGCTGGCCGAGCAGGCGCAGTTGGACCGCACGCGCACCTCGCGCGCGGTCACGGCGCTGCTGGCCAAGGGGCTGTTGTGGAAAGAGAGCCAGGTGGGCGATGCGCGCCGCGCGCTGCTGCGCCTGAGCGACACGGGCCGCGCCCTGCATGCCGAGCTGTTCCCGCAGGTGCAGGCCATCAACCGCGAGCTCATGGACGCCGTGCCCGAGCCCGAGCTGCAGGCCATGGCCAGCGCCTTTGCCCGCATCCGCACCCGGGCGCGGGAGCTGGAGGCCAGCAGCCCGCCGCCCAAGGCGCCGCGCAACCGCAAGAAACCGGCAGCGCCCTGACGCCAAGGCTCAGGAGGCACCTCAACCCTGCAGGTACACCACGTGCGTGTGCGTGTACTCGTACAGGCCGTGCTTGCCGTCGGCCCCGCCCACGCCGGACTTGCGCACGCCCGCGTGGAAGCCCTGCATGGCCTCGAAGTTCTCGCGGTTGATGTAGGTCTCGCCGAAGTCGATCTCGCGCATGGCCTGCATGGCCTTGGACAGGTCGCGCGTGTAAAGCGACGAGGTCAGCCCGTATTCGCAGTCGTTGGCCAGGGCGATGGCCTCGTCCAGGTCCTCCACCACCTGGATGGGCAGCACGGGGCCGAAGATTTCCTTGCGCATGATCTCCATGCCGGCATGGCAGCCGGCCAGCACCGTGGGCTGGAAGTGAAAGCCCGCGCCCAGGTCTGCGGCCTGCCCGCCCGTGACCAGTTGCGCGCCGTCGGCGATGGCCTGGCGCACCTTGGCCTGCACGCTGTCCAGGCCCTTTTGGTTGATCAGCGGGCCCATTTCCACGTCGGGGCGCGCAATCGGGTCGCCGTAGCGCGTGGCGGCCATGGCCTGGGCGATGCGGGCCGTGAACTCGTCGGCCACCTGGCGCTGCACGTAGACGCGTTCGGCGCAGTTGCAGACCTGGCCGGTGTTGATGATGCGCGAGTCGCGGATGGCGCGCACGGCCAGGTCCAGGTCGGCATCGGCCAGCACGATGGCCGGGGCCTTGCCGCCCAGCTCCAGGTTGAGCTTGGTGATGTGGGGCGCGGCGGCTGCCGCGATGCGCTCGCCCGTGGCCACGCTGCCCGTGAAGCTGACCATGTCCACGCCCGCATGCCCGGCCAGCGCAGCGCCCGTGCCGCCCTGGCCATAGACCACGTTGAACACGCCGGCCGGCAGCTCGCACTGGGCCAGCAGCTCGGTGAAGGCGTGGCAGTTGATGGGCGTTTCCTCGCTGGGCTTGATGACGATGGTGTTGCCCGTGAGCAGGGCCGGCGCCATCTTGCGGGCGATCAGGAAGAAGGGAAAGTTCCAGGGCAGGATGCCCGCGACCACGCCTAGCGGCTTGCGCAGCAAAAAGATCTGCTCGTTGGCCCTGTCGCTGGTGATGACCTCACCCTCGATGCGGCGTGCCCATTCGGCCATGTAGTCCAGATAGTCGGCGGTGAAGTTCACCTCGACCTCGGCCAGGCCCAGGACCTTGCCCTGCTCCTCGGTGATGGTGCGCGCAATGCGCGCGGCGTTGTCGCGGATGCGGGCCGCCACGCGGCGCAGGTACTGCGCGCGCTCCACGGCCGGGCGGCGCGCCCAGGCCCTGTGGGCGCCACGCGCGGCGGCGATGGCGCGGTCCACATCGGCCTGAGTGGACAGGGGCGAGCGCGCCAGCACCGCGCCCGTGGCGGGGTTGGTCACCTCATGCAGTTCGGCGCTGTCGGTGAAGCTGCCGGCGATGAAATTGCGCAGCACGGGAAGGGATGCCATGGAGTTCTCCTTGGGTTCAGTAGGTGCGGGATGCAGGGGCCGCCTGGTCCGTGGCTTGGGTGGCGCGATAGCGCCCCAGGTTGGCCAGCGCAGCCTGGCGCAGCAGGCTGATGTCGATGCCCACGGCGATGAAGCGGCAGCCCCAGTCCGCATAGCGGCGTGCATCCTCCTCGCGCGGCGCGAGGATGCCGCAGGCCTTGCCGGCGGCCAGCGTGGCCTGGACGGTACGGCGTATGGCGTCCTGCACCTCGCCCTGGCTGGCGTCGCCCGCGTGGCCCATGCCCGTGGACAGGTCGGCCGGGCCGATGAAGACGGCGTCCACGCCATCGACGGCCGCAATCTCGGCGGCGTTGGCCACGCCCCGGGGCGATTCGATCTGCACGATCAGGCACAGCTGTTCATGCGCCGTGCGGATGTAGTCGGGCACGGCATCCCAGCGCGTGGCCCGCGTCAGGCCGCCGCCCACGCCGCGCACGCCGTGGGGCGGGTAGCGCATGGCGCGCACCAGTTCGCGCGCCTGTTCGGCCGTCTCCACCATGGGCACCATCAGCGTCTGCACGCCCACGTCCAGCAGTTGCTTGATGAGCACGGTGTCGCCCTGCACGGCCCGCACCACCGGGTGCGTGGCGTAAGGCGCCACGGCCTGCAGTTGGCCCAGCAGCGTGGGCACGGTGTTGGGGGCATGCTCGCCATCGACCAGCATCCAGTCGTAGCCCGTGGTGGCGATGATCTCGGCCGCATAGGGCGTGGCAAAGCCGGCCCAGATGCCGTACAGCGGCTCGGCGCGCCGCAGCGCGGCCTTGAAGGGGTTGGCAGGCAGTTGCATGGCGGGCTCCTTCAGTGCGTGTACGGGCGGTGCAGCGCGCACTCGGGGTTGAGCTCCACGCCGAAGCCAGGCTTGTCCAGCGCCGACAGGCGCATGCGGCCGTTGACGGGCACGGGCTCCCCCAGCAGTTGCGGATGGAACATGGGCACGACCTCGTCGGCCTTGGGGGCCATCATCAGGAACTCGGCAAACGGGCTGTTGTGGCGCGTGGCCACGAAGTGGTAGCTGTAGACGCTGGAGCCATGCGGGATGACCAGGGCCTGGTGGGCATCGGCCAGGGCCGAGATCTTGAGCAGCTCGGTGATGCCGCCGCACCAGCCCACGTCAGGCTGGATGATGTCGCAGCAGCCCATCTCCAGCAGCTGGCGAAAGCCCCAGCGCGTGGCCTCGTGCTCGCCCGTGGTCACCAGCATGCCAGT
Source organism: Delftia sp. Lp-1 (assembly GCF_020523835.1). Classification (NCBI taxonomy): domain Bacteria; kingdom Pseudomonadati; phylum Pseudomonadota; class Betaproteobacteria; order Burkholderiales; family Comamonadaceae; genus Delftia; species Delftia sp. Lp-1. The sequence goes on from NZ_JAJALJ010000004.1 coordinate 321,102, forward strand.
GGGCACGTTCTTACGCAGGGCCGCGTAGCCCCAGTAGTCGTCGGGCGGCAGGGCCTCCTCGATCCACTTGAGGCCATGGGCCTGCGCACCCTGGGCCAGGCGCGTGGCGTAGTTCACGTCCAGGCTCATCCAGCAGTCCAGCATGAGCCAGAAGTCCGGGCCCACGCGCTCGCGCATGGTGGCCAGCTCCTGCAGGTTGCGGCGCAGGCCCTCCTCCCCTTCGGCCGGGCCGTGGTGCAGCGGCATCTTGCCGCCGATGAAGCCCATCTTCTGCGCCAGGTCGGGCCGCGCGCCCGTGGCGTAGAACTGCAATTCGTCGCGCACGGCGCCGCCCAGCAGCTGGTGCACGGGCTCGCCGCGCACCTTGCCCAGCAGGTCCCACAGCGCCAGGTCCACGCCGGAGATGGTGTTGATGACGATGCCCTTGCGACCGTAGTACAGCGTGGACAGGTACATCTGGTCCCAGATGCGCTCGATGTCGGTCACCCGGGCGCCTTCGAGGAAGCGCGCCAGGTGCTTTTCGACGATGTAGGCCGCAGGCTCGCCGCCCGTGGTCACGGCAAAGCCCACGCGTCCGGCGCTGTCCTCGATCTCCACCACCAGCGTGCCCAGCACGTTGATGCCGAAGCTGCGGCGGCTTTGCCGGTACTCGGGGTACTTGGCCATGGGCGTGGCGATGTGGTCGTCGATCCAGTGGCCATCGGACTGGTCGTGGTAGTCGGCGCCGCCGCCCTTGAGCGTGAAGGCGCGCACCTGCTTGATGGTGGGGATCTGTGTCATGGGATGGCTTTTCTCCGTGTGCAAGTGGTTCAGGCGGCGGACGGTGCGGCCAGGGCCGGCGCCAGGCGTGCGCGCACGCCCAGCACCAGGGCCGCAGCCAGCAGCGTGGTGCCGGCCAGCAGGTACAGGCCGGCCGCCGGGGAGTGGAAAAAGCCCTCGGCCCAGTTCTTGACGATGGGGGCGATGAAGCCGCCCACGGCGCCGAGGGAGTTGATGAAGGCGATGCCGCCAGCGGCCGCAGCGCCGGCCAGCGTGTTGGCGGGAAAGGTCCAGAACACGGGCTGCACGGCGATGAAGCCGGCCGCCGCCAGGCACAGCGCGGCCACACCCAGCAGGGGGCTGGAGAAACTCACCGATGCAGCCATGCCCACGGCAGCCATCACCAGCGTCAGGCTGGCGATGCCGCGCGGCTGGCCTGTTCGCTCGGCATGGCCCGGAATCCACCAGGCGGCCAGCAGCGCGCACAGCCAGGGAATGGCCGAGACCACGCCCACCAGCAGGCCCACCTTGGTGCCCAGCAGGCCCGCCACCTGGCTGGGCAGGTAGAACACCACGCCATAGACGCTGGCCTGGATCAGCAGGTAGATCAGCGCCAGGTAGAGCACGCGCGGCTGGCACAGCGCGGCCAGCAGGCTGTGGCTGTGGCTGCCCTTGGCGCGCTCTTCGCTGTCGAGAATGTCCTGCAGCAGCGCCTTGTCCTCGCGGCTGAGCCAGGTGGCGTCGGCGGGGCGGTTGTCCAGGTGGAAATACGCCCAGATGCCCACGGCCACCGCCATCAGCCCCTCCACCGCGAACAGCCACTGCCAGCCGTGCCAGCCACCCATGCCGTCCAGCTCCAGCAGCAGGCCCGACAGCGGGCTGCCGAAGATGAAGGCCAGCGGCGCGCCGAAGTAGAAAAAGCCCATGGCCTGCGCGCGGTGCGCTGCCGGGAACCAGTAGGTCAGGTACAGGATGACGCCGGGGAAGAATCCCGCCTCGGCCACGCCCAGCAAAAAGCGCAGCACGTAGAACGTGGTCTGGTCGTGGGCGAACATCATGGCCGCCGACACCAGGCCCCAGGTGACCATGATCCGGCACATCCACATGCGTGCGCCCACGCGGTGCATGATCAGGTTGCTGGGCACTTCCAGCAGCGCATAGCCCGCGAAGAACACGCCCGCGCCAAAGGCGAAGGCAGCATCGCTGATGCCGGTATCGGCCTGGAAGGCCACCTTGGCAAAGCCCACGTTGGCCCGGTCCAGGAAGGCCATGATGTACATGAGCAGCAAAAAGGGCAGCAGGCGCCAGGAGATCCTGGCGAGCAGGGGAGCGGGGAGTTTTTTCATGACTTTCCTTGCAGGCAATGAGAGGCCATCACGCCCGGTCGTCCGGAGCGCTGAAGGCGTGCTTTGTGAAGGTGCGAGCGCGGCCGCGGCGTTGGTGCCGGCCGCGTCAGCGCGTCATGAAACAGGCGATGGGCTGTGCATGTCTTGTCTCCTGGATTGGGTCTGTTTTTTCTTGTCGCAGGGCCAATGTACGGCGCATGATCGATGCTCAACAAATCGAATTTCGGTCACATCCGATACCTTGCGCTTATGCCTGCGAACACGCCCGAATCCGCCCCGCCCGTGCTGCACCGCAGCCTGCTCAACCGCCTGCGCTACAAGCACCTGCACATGCTGGTGGCGCTGGGATCGAGCCTGAACCTTCACCGCGCATCGCTGAGCCTGGCCATGTCCCAGCCTGCGGCCACGCGCATGCTGCACGAGATCGAGGACATGTTCGGCTGCCAGCTCTTCGAGCGCCTGCCGCGCGGCATGCGGCCCACGGCGCTGGGCGCGCAGCTGGTGCGGTTTGCCGAGGCTTCGCTCAACAGCCTGGACCGCTGCGCCGAAGACCTGGCCGCGCGCCGCCAGGGCGGCTACGGCTACCTGTCCATCGGCACCATCATGGGCGCCGCACCCGACCTGGTGATGACGGCCGTGGCCCGCATGAAGGCGCAAAGCCCGCAGCTGCGGTTGCGCATCATGGGCGACACCAGCGACCAGATCCTTCGCCTGCTGGACCAGCGGCGCATCGACATGGCCATTGCGCGGCGCAGCCCTGCGGCCCACAGCAGCAGCTACAGCTTCGAGGAACTGGGCAACGAGCGGCTGCTGGTCGTCGTGCGCAGCGGCCATCCGCTGACACGCCGGCGCAAGCTGGGCTGGCAAGAGCTTGTCGGCGACTGGCCCTGGATACTGCAGCCGGCCACCAGCCCCGCGCGCATCGCGCTCGACCAGCTGCTGCAGCGCCTGGAGCTGCCCGCGCCCGCCGACATCATCGAATGCAGCTCGGTGTACTCCATGCAGCAACTGGTGCAACTGACCGATGCCGTGATGCTGCTGTCCGAATCCGCGCTCAAGGACTATCTGCGCATGGGCCTGGTCAGGGCGCTGCCGGTCTGCATCGACGTGCCCATGGCGCCCTTCGGCATCCTCACCCGCACCGACGACGCGCCCACGCAGGAGCAGCAGCGCTTCATCGCGCTGCTGCGTGCGCAGGCCCGGGGGCTGGCTCAGGCGGGTTGAGCCAGCACCTGCCCCATCGCTGCCTGAAAGCGCGCATCCAGCATGGCGCTGACGTTGCAGCGCGACCAGCGCGAGACGGCCGAGGGATCGACGTGGAAAACACGGCCTGGCGCCATGCTGAGCTTGCGCGGCACCAGTTGCTCGGCCAGCCGCAGCGAGTCCTGCACACCTGCGAAAGCCACCCACAGGTACAGGCTTTGCGGGCTGCGCGCAAAGACTTCGCAGCCGTTTGCATCGAGCCAGCCCAGCGCCTGGGCCGTGGCCTGGCCCAGCTTGTGGCGCAGGCGCACCAGGTGGCGCTCGTAGTGGCCCTCGCGCAGCATCACGTCCACCATGCGCTCGCAGTACTCGGAGCCGCTGACGTGGATCAGCGCCTTGAGGTCGGCCAGGTCGCTGGCCAGCGCATCGTTGCAGGCGATGAAGCCCACGCGCAGCGCGGCCGAGAAGGACTTGGAGAAGCTGCCGATGTAGATGGTGCGCTCCAACTGGTCCAGCGTGGACAGGCGCACGGCCGAGGTGGGCTTGAAGTCGGCCAGCGGGTCGTCCTCGACGATGAGCAGGTTGTGGCGCTCGGCCAGCTGCAGCACCTTGTAGGCCTTGGCGGCTGAGATGTCGGATCCCGTGGGGTTGTGGGCCAGCGACTGCGTGAAAAACAGGCGCGGCCGGTGCTGGGCCAGCAGTGATTCGAGCGCGGCCACGTCGGGCCCGTCGGCCAGGCGCGGCACGCCGACCACATGGGCGCCGGCCAGCCTGAGCTTGCCGAACAGCGGGTAGTAGCCGGGCTCGTCCACGAGCACGGAGGCCCCCGGCGGCACGAAGTAGCGAATGACCAGGTCCATGGCCTCATTGGCGCCATGGGTCAGCACCAGCTGGCCCGGCGTGGCCTGCAGGCCGAAGTCACCCAGCTTGCGCACCAGGCTATCGCGCAGCGGCGCATAGCCGTAGCGGCTGCCGTAGCGGAACAGCGATCCCAGCCCCGTGCGCACCACCTTCTGGTGGTAGCGGTCCAGCCGCATGTCGGCCAGCCATTCCACGGGCGGAAAGCCGTCGCCCACGCCCACGCAGTCGGGCTGGGTCTTGAGCTGCTCGCGCATCAGCCAGACGATGTCCATGGCGCGGCCCAGCTGGCCCGCGTCCTCATCGGTGCGCTGGGCACCGCGCCCCGTGCCCAGCACGTAAAAGCCCGAGCCCCGGCGCGGCTCCACGATGCCGCGCGAGACCAGCAGATCGAAGGCCGAGACCACGGTGTTCTTGGCATAGCGGTGCAGCTGCACCAGTTCGCGCAGCGAAGGCAGCTTGTCGCCAGGGCGGTACACGCCGTCGGCGATCTGCTGGCCGATCAGGTCGGCCAGCTTCTCGGCAATGGGGGCCGAGCGCCCTCTGGTGTCTGCCATGCGCCCTCCGTTCATGTTGCAGTGCGATGGTACTGTTCCCCGAAACTGTACCTTTTGAAAGCGGTACAGTTTTCCTACAGTCCGGCGACCAGAGTTTTGATCCGAGGAGATTTCTTCCATGGTTGCCGATTCGCGCCTGCCCAATTTCCGTGCCCTCACCCCGGCCCAGCGCCGGGATTTCCTGGCCGATGCCTGCGGCCTGTCCGATGCCGAGCGCGCCCTGCTCGCCGCCCCCGGCGCACTGCCCCTGGCGCTGGCCGACGGCATGATCGAGAACGTGTTCGGCAGCTTCGAGCTGCCGCTGGGCGTGGCCGGCAACTTCCGCGTCAACGGCCGCGACGTGCTGGTGCCCATGGCGGTGGAGGAGCCCTCGGTGGTGGCCGCCGCCTCGTACATGGCCAAGCTGGCGCGCGAGGACGGGGGCTTTCAGACCTCCAGCACGCTGCCGCTGATGCGCGCCCAGGTCCAGGTGCTGGGCGTGACCGATCCGCACGGCGCGCGCCTGGCCGTGCTGCAGGCGCGTGCGCAGATCATCGAGCGCGCCAACAGCCGCGACAAGGTGCTGATCGGCCTGGGCGGCGGCTGCAAGGACATCGAGGTCCACGTCTTCCCCGACACGCCGCGCGGCCCCATGCTGGTGGTCCACCTGATCGTGGACGTGCGCGACGCCATGGGCGCCAACACCGTCAACACCATGGCCGAATCGGTGGCGCCCCTGGTCGAGCAGATCACGGGCGGCAGCGTGCGGCTGCGCATCCTGTCCAACCTGGCCGACCTGCGGCTGGCCCGCGCCCGCGTGCGGCTCACGCCGCAGACCCTGGCCACGCAGGAGCGCAGCGGCGAGGAGATCATCGAAGGCGTGCTGGACGCCTATACCTTCGCGGCCATCGACCCCTACCGCGCGGCCACGCACAACAAGGGAATCATGAACGGCATCGACCCCGTCATCGTGGCCACGGGCAACGACTGGCGCGCGGTCGAGGCCGGCGCCCATGCCTATGCCAGCCGCAGCGGCAGCTACACCTCGCTCACGCGCTGGGAAAAGGACGCCGGCGGCGCCCTGGTCGGCAGCATCGAGCTGCCCATGCCGGTCGGGCTGGTCGGCGGCGCCACCAAGACCCATCCGCTGGCACGCCTGGCGTTGAAGATCATGGACCTGCAGTCCGCCCAGCAACTGGGCGAGATCGCCGCCGCCGTGGGCCTGGCGCAGAACCTGGGCGCCCTGCGCGCCCTGGCCACCGAAGGCATTCAGCGCGGCCACATGGCCCTGCACGCCCGCAACATCGCCCTGGTGGCCGGTGCCACGGGCGACGAGGTGGATGCCGTGGCGCGCCAGCTGGCCGCAGAGCACGACGTACGCACCGACCGCGCGCTGGAAGTGCTGGCCGCGCTGCGCGCCAGGGCCTGACCAGCGCGCGGCCACACAAACAAAAACCCAAGGAGACACACATGACAAGCAAGGATCCCGCCGACTGGCGGCTGGCCGAGGTCTGGGGCGACACCGTGGACCTGCGCCACCTGGCCTGGGCGATTGCCATCGGCACCGGCATCAGCGTGCTGGGCTTCTACCTGGCCAGCCGCTGGCTGGCCACGGTGGTCGAGTCGCGCCAGCTGGCCCACGCCTACGCCATGCTCGCGGGCCTGGCCGGCTGCGTGATCGCCGGCGTGATCTGCGCACGCGCCTTTCCGCCCAAGCGGGAAGTGACCGAGCTGGACACCTCGAACGACCCCGAATGGCGCCGCGAAGTACTGGAGGAACTGGCGCGCCAGCCCGGAGGCCTGGGCACGGTGCAGGACCTGCCGCCCGCCGTGGTGCAGGAGCTCAAGGAGCTCAAGCTCTACGAGCTGTTCGCCGACAAGGCCGGGAGGGCATGAGATGGAAGCCCTGCTGACCAATGACATCGCCGTCGCAGCCGCCATGGGACTGATAGGCGCCGTGGTGTTCGCCGCCATCGGCCTGGTCTCCGGAACGGACGAGACCACCACGCTGGCCCCGCTCACCCTGCTGGTGGTGCTGCTGGGCGTGCCGCCCGCGGGCGTGTTCACCTTCTTCCTGGCCGGCGCCGTGGCCAAGCACATGACGCATGCCGTGCCCACAGCGCTGCTGGGCATTCCCGGCGACACGCTGGCCACGCCGCTGCTGCAGGACGCCAACATGCTGCGCAAGCTGGGCGTGCCCCACATCGCGCTGCGCAAGATGGTCTCGGGCGGCATCGTCGCGGCCTTTGTCGCCGTGCCGCTGGCCGTGCTGTTCGCCGTGATGCTGGCGCCCTTCGGCAGCATGATCACCAAGACGGCGCCCTGGATCTTCCTGGCCGCCGCCCTCCTCATCGCCTACTTCTCGGCGGGGCGCTGGGCCTCGGTGATGCTGCTGATTCCGTTCGTGGTCGTCATCATTGCGCTGCAAAGCCTCACCGCCAAGTACGAGGTCAAGCTCAGCATCAGCTACTTCCTGGGCATTGCCATCGGGCCGCTGATCGCCGACCTGTTCACCGTGATCTCGCCGGCCGGCCGCCAGCGCATGCTGCGCGACAAGGTGCGCCAGTTCAACCTGGCGCCCGACGTGAAGGGCTGGTCGGGCTACTTCCCCAACCCGCTCAAGGTGCTGGACCGCGTGCAGACGCGCTGGACCCTGGCCACGGCCACCATCTCCAGCGCCACCTTCGTCTTCAGCCCCGTGGCCATGACCGTGGTGCTGGGCGAGCTGGTGGGCTCGCGCATCAAGCATGCCTACCACCGCCTGACCACGGTGCTGAGCGCGCGCAACGGCGTGACCGAGGCCACCTACATCGCCGAGGCGCTGATCCCGCTGATCGCCTTCGGCCTGCCGCTGAGCCCGGTGGCCGCCGGCCCCGCCGCGCCGCTGTTCAACGCGCCGCCGCGCTTCACCGTCGATGCCGCCACGGGCCAGGTGAACAACCTGCACAACCTGCTCAGCCACTGGGAGTTCCTGGGCTACGGCATGCTGGCCGTGGTGCTGGCGGCCCTCGTGTCCTACCCCTTCGCCATGAACTTCGCGCGCAGCGCGGCGCTGTTCGTCTCGCGCCGGGTCAGCCACGAAGCCATCATCGCCACCTTTGTCGGCCTGATCATCGTCATCAGCGTCTGGGAAGGCCAGTTGCTGGGCCTGCTCGTGATCCTGACCATGGGCCTGCTCGGCGGCCTGCTGTCGCGCGGCTTCGGCTTCAACACCGGCGTGCAGTTCATGGGCTACTACACGGCCGTGCTGAGCGTTCCGGCGCTGGTGAAGCTGTTCTGATTTTTGCGCCACAAGGGTCAGAACATTCTGAGATTTGGGGGCAGCGCCGCACCCGCCGCCCACAAGGCCCAAGGCCGTTGCCATACTGGGTTACCGAGGCCGCCACACCGCTGGCGGCCTCTTCCTTTGTGTCTGGCTTTGTGTCTGTCGTTTCTGCGAGGTGCCCATGGGTCTGGCCCTGGTTCAAAGTCGTGCGCTGCTGGGGCTGGCCGCCCCGCGTGTCACTGTGGAAGTGCATCTGGCCAACGGCCTGCCGTCGTTCACGCTGGTGGGTCTGGCCGATGTCGAGGTCAAGGAAGCGCGTGAACGCGTGCGCTCGGCGCTGCTGAACTCCGGGCTGGAGTTCCCGAGCAACAAACGCATCATCGTCAACCTGGCGCCCGCCGACCTGCCCAAGGATTCGGGGCGCTTCGACCTGCCCATTGCTCTGGGCATTCTCGCGGCCAGCGGCCAGATCAATGGCGATGCGCTGGCCGACTACGAATTCGCGGGCGAGCTGTCGCTGTCGGGTGCGCTGCGGCCCGTGCGCGGCGCGCTGGCCACAGCCCTGGCCCTGCACCGCCAGCAGGACGGCGCCCGCCTGGTGCTGCCGCCGGGCAGCGCGCAGGAGGCGGCCTTCGTGCCGTCGGCCCAGGTTTTCTGCGCGCACCACCTGCTGGACGTGGTGCGCCGCTTCATCACTCGCTCGGCCAATGCCCTGGTGCAGACGGAGCAGGACACGGACGGTGCCGACGACACGGACAACGGCGAGGATGCCGATGGAGTCGATGGCGCCCATGACATCGACAGCACCGACGATCTGTCGGCAGCCAGCGATGTCCGGTCCTGCCCCGGCCCGGGCTGGCATGCGGTGCAGCCGCAGCCCGCTGCCCCAGTGCGCAGCAGCCTGGACCTGGCCGAGGTGCGCGGCCAGGCGCAGGCGCGGCGCGCGCTGGAAATCGCTGCGGCCGGAGGCCACGGCCTGCTGCTGGTGGGGCCGCCGGGCTCGGGCAAGTCCATGCTGGCCCAGCGCTTTGCCGACCTGCTTCCGCCCATGAGCGATGACGAGGCGCTGGAGGCCGCCGCCATCGCCAGCCTGGCCGGCCGCTTCACGCCGGAGCGCTGGCGCCAGCGCCCCACGGCCAGCCCGCATCACACGGCCAGTGCCGTGGCCCTGGTCGGAGGAGGCTCGCCACCGCGTCCCGGCGAGATTTCGCAGTCCCACCACGGAGTACTGTTTCTGGACGAATTCCCCGAGTTCGCGCGCAGTGCGCTGGAGGCGCTGCGCGAGCCGCTGGAGACCGGCCAGATCACCATCGCCAGAGCCGCCCAGCGCTGCGAATTCCCCGCGCGCTTTCAGCTGGTCGCGGCCATGAACCCCTGCCCCTGCGGCCATTGGGGGTCGACGGTGCAGCGCTGCCGCTGCACGCCCGACAAGGTGGCGCGCTACCAGGCGCGTATCAGCGGCCCGCTGCTGGATCGCATCGACCTGCATGTGGAAGTCGGCGCCCTGCCCCCGCAGGAGCTGCTGGCCGCGCGCTCGGGCGAAACCAGCGAGGCCGTGCGCGGGCGCGTGGTCCAGGCCCGCGCGCTGGCCGTGCAGCGCCAGGGCAGTGCCAACCACCAGCTCCAGGGCCAGGCCCTGGACGACCACCTGGGCCTGTCGCCCGAGGCCCTGGCCTTCGCCCACAAGGCCGCCGCACGCCTGGGCTGGTCGGCCCGCAGCACCCACCGCGCGCTCAAGGTGGCGCGCACCATTGCGGATCTGGCGGGCAGCGCGGCAGTGGAGACCGGGCATGTGGCCGAGGCCATGCAGTATCGGAGGGTGTTGCGGTTGCCGTCATGAGCCGGCAGGCACCAGGCCTTGCGCATCGACAGCCGCAACCCCCTGGTCGATCCCCAGCACCTCCACGCACGCATGCAGCGCAGGCGACCAGCCCTGGCGCGCGGGCACGACGAACCAGGTTTCCACGCGGGCGACTTCCTGGGCGAGTGCGCCGGGCAGGGCCGTGATGTGCACGCCGAAGCGGTGCTGCTGTGCCTGGACCACGCTGCGCGGCAGCAGGCCGTAGCCCATGCCGGCGGCCACGCAGCCGAGGATGGCGTCCAGCGATCCCATTTCCATGATGCGTGCCGCTACGCCGCGCGCGGCCAGCAGCAGTTCGATGCGCTGGCGGTAGCTGCAGCCCTGGCGGAAGGCCAGGAAGGGCACGGCGCTGAGCTGGGCGGCATCGGGAAAGCGCGGCAGCGCGAAGGCGGTGACCAGGACCAGTTCCTCCTCGAAGACGCGCCAGCCCTGCAGGCGGGACTGGGGCGGCATGCCGGAGACGAAGGCGCAGTCCAGCCGCCCGGCAAGCAGATCGGCCAGCAGCTCGGCCGTGGTGGCCGTGCGCAGCTCCAGGTCCAGGCCGGGCTGGGCCTGGTGCAGGCGCGCCAGCAGCGGCGGCAGGCGCAGCGCGGCCGTGGTTTCCATGGAGCCTATGCGCAGCGCGCCTGCGGCCCGGGCGCTGCCTTGCAGCAGGGCCAGCGCCTCGTCATGGTCGGCCAGCATGCGCCGCGCGTATTGCTCCAGCAGGCGGCCGGCAGGCGTGGCGTGCACGGGAGCGCTGCGTTCCAGCAGTTGCACGCCGGCCTCGTCCTCGAGCTTTTTCACATGTGCCGTCACGTTGGACTGCACGGTGTGCAGTTGCTGCGCGGCGGCGCCGAAGCTGCCGCTGTCGCAGACGGCCAGGAACATGCGCAGGGACTTCAGTTGCATCGCGGCTCCAGTGACGTCCATCTTCAATCGAGATCGACGCCATCATTTTGAATCATTGGACATGATGAGCGGCAGCGCCTAATGTATGCCCATCCTCCCCGCATGGCGCCCACTCCCGTGATCCAACGCAACGAAACTTCCCTGCTGCTGACCGGCTTCATGGCCACGCTCAGCGGCGTCGGCCTGGCGCGCTTTGCCTACACGGCGCTGATGCCGCAGATGGTGCATGCCGGCTGGTTCAGCGGCGAGCAGGTGGCCTACCTGGGTGCGGCCAACCTGCTGGGCTATCTGATCGGGGCGCTGGCCGCCGCGCCGCTGGCCGAACGCCTGGGCGCGCTGCGCGTGCTGCTGTGGTGCTGGGTGGCCCTGGCGCTGAGCTTTGCGGCCTGCGCCTGGCCTCTGCCCATGCCCTGGTTCTTTGCCTGGCGCTGCATCTCGGGCATTGGCGGCGCCATCCTGATGGTGCTGGGCCCCTCGGTGGCCCTGGCGGCCACGCCCGTGCAGCGGCGTGCGGCCCTGGGGCCGCTGATGTTCTGCGGCATAGGCGCCGGCGCCCTGCTGTCGGCCACGCTGATACCGCTGCTGGCGCGCCAGAGCCTGGGCGCCGTCTGGTGGGCGCTGGCGGCGGTCTGCGCCTGGGCCGGCTGGCTGGGCTGGCGCCATGTGCGGCGGCTGCCGGTGCCTGCGCCCATTGCCATCACGCCCCATGCACGGCCCGTGCCCGCTGCACCCCTGTGGACGCTGCCCGTGGTGCTGGTGATGCTGGCCTATATGACGGACGCCTTCGGCTTTGTGCCGCACACGGTGTTCTGGGTGGACTACCTGGCGCGCGAGCTGCAGTTGGGCGATGCCTACGCCTCCACACAGTGGGCCGTGTTCGGCCTGGGCGCCATTGCCGGGCCGCTGGTGGCCTCGCTGTGCGCCACGCGCTTTGGCTGGTGGGGCACGACCACGGGCGCCTATGCGGTCAAGACCCTGGCCATTGCCATGCCACTGTTCTGGGTGGGATTTGCGGGGCATGCGACCTCGTCCTTTCTGGTGGGCGCCTTGTCGCCGGGCATGGCGGCCATCACCTCGGGCTACCTGATGCAGCTGATCGGCCCCGCGCAGCACAAGCGCATGTGGGGCTATGCGACGGCGGCCTTTGCGCTGATGCAGGCCGTGTCGGGATATTTCATGGCCTGGAGCTATGCGGGCCTGGGCTCGTACCAGCGTCTGTTCGTCATCGGCAGCGTGTCGCTGCTGCTGGGCACGCTCATGATCGCCACCAGCCGCGCCAGCGCGCGCCGACAGGCCGCCGCATGAGTGCGCGGATTCGAGACAGAAAACAAGGAGTCGTATGAGCACCGCAAAGACCGCATGGATGGCCCGCCTGGGCATGCGCCATCCCATCATCCAGGCCCCCATGGCCGGCACGTCCACGCCCGCGCTGGCGGCAGCCGTCACCGATGCGGGCGGCCTGGGCTCGCTGGGCATTGGCGCCAGCGGCACGGAGCAGGCACGCCAGCAGATCGTGCAGACGCGCGCGCTGACATCGGGCGCCTTCAACGTCAACCTGTTCTGCCACCGGCCGGCCCGGGCCGATGCACAGCGCGAGGCAGCATGGCTGGCCCATCTGGCGCCCGAGTTCGCGCGCTTTGGCGCCAAGCCGCCGGCCGGCCTGAACGAGATCTACGCCACCGCCGTCGGCAACGCGGCGCTGCAGGCCATGCTGCTGCAGGAGCGGCCCGCCGTGGTGAGCTTTCATTTCGGGCTGCCTGAGCAGGGCTTCATCGACGCGCTGCGCGCGGCCGGCGTCGTGACCCTGGCCAGCGCCACGTCGCTGGACGAGGCGCGCCAGGTGGAGCAGGCCGGTGTCGATGCCATCGTGGCCCAGGGCGTGGAGGCCGGGGGGCACCGCGGCACGTTCGACCCCGCGCAGGACCGCATGATGGGCACCTTCGCCCTGGTGCGCGTGCTGGCGCGCAACACCGCCCTGCCGGTGATCGCGGCGGGCGGCATCATGGACGGCGAGGGCATTGCGGCCGCGTTGGGTCTGGGCGCCTGTGCGGCGCAGCTGGGCACGGCCTTCATCCTCTGCCCTGAATCGTCCGCCAGCCCGGCCTACCGTGCCGAGCTGCGCAGCGAACGCGCCCACCACACGGGCATCACCGCCGCCATCTCGGGCCGGCCGGCGCGCGGCATGGTCAACCGGCTGCATGCGCTGGGCGCCAGCCATGGCCAGCCCCTGCCCGACTACCCGCGCGTCTACGACGCGGGCAAGGCGCTGCACCAGGCGGCGTCCGCCCAGGGCAGCTCCGACTACGCAGCCCACTGGGCCGGCCAGGGTGCGCCGCTGGCGCGCGAGATGCCGGCCGCCGCGCTGGTGCAGACGCTGGCCGGCGAGCTGGCGAGTGCTCAGGCAGGCCGCTAGAGCGTGTTATCCACTAAAGTGCCGCCAGCCCCTGCTCCAGATCGGCGATGAGATCGCGCGGCGACTCCAGGCCGATGTGCAGGCGCACCACGGGCCCGCGCGCACTCCAGTCGGTGACGCTGCGCGCCTGCGCCATGTGCGCGGCCGTCGCCAGGCTCTCGTAGCCGCCCCAGGAGGCGCCTATGCCGAACAACCGCAGGCCGTCGATGAAGCGGTCCACGGCGGCCTCGGTGGTGCCGGGCTGCAGCTCCAGCGACACTAGGCCGTTCGTGCCCTGGCAGTCGCGCAGCCACAGCGCGTGGCCAGGGTGCGTGGGCAGCGCGGGACAGAACACGGTGGCCACGGCCGGGTGCTGCTGCAGCCAGTGCGCCACCTCCAGCGCATGCGCCTCGTGCATCTGCAGCCGTGCGGCCAGCGAGCGCATGCCGCGCAGCACCAGCCAGGCATCGTCGGGGCTGACCGCCATGCCGAAGGCATCGCAGCGCGCGGCCAGCGGCTCCCAGGCGGCCTCGGTGGTGGCCACGGTGCCCATCATCACGTCGGAGTGGCCCGACAGGTACTTGGTGGCTGCCATCACCGAGACATCGGCCCCCAGCGCCAGCGGCCGGTACTGGCAGCCCGACCCCCAGGTGTTGTCGGCCACAACCAGGGCGCCGCGCGCATGGGCCATGGCCGCCAGCGCGGGCAGGTCGCACATCTCGTAGACCAGCGATCCCGGGCATTCGGCATAGACCATGCGGGTGTTGGGGCGCATGCGCGCCTGGGCGTCGCTGCCATCGGCCGCGAAGAAGTCGTACTCGATGCCGTAGGGCCGCAGCCATTGCCCGGCCAGGTGGCGCACAGGCTGGTAGGCGCTGTCGGTCAGCAGCACATGGTCGCCGGGGCGCAGGTAGCTGAGCAGGGCCATGCCGATGGCCGCCAGGCCGGTGGGCAGCAGCCGCGTGCGGTGGGCGCCTTCCAGCTCGCTGACGGCATCTTCCAGCGCAAAGCCGGTGGGCGTGCCGCGCGCGCCGTAGCTGAAGATGCGCTCGCCGGCGCGGCGCTCGCGCATCTCGCGCTGCTGTGCCGTGCTCTCGAACAGCACGGTGCTGGCGCGCACCAGAGGCGGGTTGACGGCCGTGCCGCCCGCATAGGCCGGGCGCTTGCCCGCATGCAGCAGCCGGGTCTGCAGGTCCAGCGCGGGGGCGCCAGGGGCCGATGAGCCAGGCACGGGGGCGTGTGCGGCAGCCATCAGTCGATCTTCGCGCCCGAGAGCTTGACCACGCGCGACCAGCGCTCCATGTCCTGGCGCAGCTGGGCGGCAAAGGCCTCGGGCGTATTGGCCACGACTTCGCTGCCGCCATCGACGACCAGCTTGGTCACTTCAGGCAGTTGCAGGGTGCGCACGATGGCGTCGTGCAAGAAGGCCACACGCTCAGGCGGCGTGCCGGCGGGAGCGAAGAAGCCGTACCAGTCCTCGAAGCGCGCATTGCGCAGGCCCAGTTCCTCCAGCGTGGGCACCTTGCCGAACACGCCGATGCGGCGCGGGCTGGTGACGGCCAGCGCGCGCACCTGGCCCGCCTGGATCATGCCGGCCACGGACGAGGTGGAGGTGATCAGCACATCGACCTGCTGGCCCAGCAGATCGTTGATGGCCGGCCCCGCGCCCTTGTAGGGCACATGGGTCATGGGCACGCCGTTTTCCTTGGACAGCACCACGCCCACCAGGTGCGACAGCGTGCCGTTGCCGGGCGTGGCATAGGTGACGCGGCCCGGCTCGCCCTTGCTGCGCGCCACCAGGTCGGCAAAGCTCTTGAGGGGCGAGGCCGAGGCCACCACGATGGCCAGCGGCGCCGCGTTGATCTGCGTGATGGGCACGAAGTTCTTGAGCGGATCGAAGCCCGGCGCGCTGTAGAGCGCGGGGTTCACCGCCATCAGCGAGACCTGGCCCGTGAGCACGGTGTAGCCATCGGGCTTGGCCTCGGCCACGGCCTTGGCGCCGATATTGCCGCCCGCACCGCCCCGGTTTTCCACCACGGAGGGCTGGCCCGTGGCCTCGGTCAGCCGCGTGGTGACCCAGCGTGTGCTGGCGTCGTTGCCGCCGCCCGGCGGGAAGGGCGAGATGAAGCGGATCGGCTGGGCCGGATAGCCGTTGCGCGCAGCCAGCGGCTCGGCCGTGGCCTGCGAGAGCATGGCCAGGGCCGCGAGGCTGGCGACCAGCATCCTGGCAAGGTTGAGAGTTGCGAACATGTCTTGTCTCCTGTCGTTATGTGGTGTTGGGCTGTTCGGATGCTCTTTGCGTGGATCAGGACATTGCCGGCTCCGGCAGGCGGAAGGCGGCCAGTTCCTGGGCATCGAGCTGCGGCACCAGGCCCGTCTCCCAGGCCAGGTAGCGGCGTGCCGCTTCCTTGTTGCCGTCGTGGCGGTCGTGCACGAAGAACAGGTAGTCGATGCACTCGGCGTCGGTGGGGCTGTCGGGCGTGGCCTCGACGGGCAGGCCGGCCTGCTGCCATGCGGCCAGACCGCCTTCGAGCAGCAGCGGCGCGGCGCCCTGCAGTTCCAGTGCGGCCCATTGCGCCATGCCGGGCTCGTCGGCCACCAGCACGATCTGGCGCGTCTCGCCGGCCAGATCGCTGGCAAGGCACGGGCGGATGGACCAGCGGGCCCCGGCGATGTGGCCTGCGCGGTACTTCATGCCCGCGCGCAGATCGACAACGGCCACCTCGCCCTGGTGCATGCGCTCGTGCAGGGCCTGCGCCGTGATGCCTGCCAGTGCGGGGACCTGGGGCGGCTGGGCCGGTGCCAGGTCCAGGCCGCTTTGCAGGCCGCCCCGCAGCACGCAGGCGTCATGGCCGAGCTGGCGCAGCCAGCTGGCCACCACGGGGGCGCGCACGCCATCGCTGTCGAACAGCACCAGGCGCGCACCGCGCACGCCCACGTACTGGTCGCCGGCCTGCATGAGCTGGCCGCCGGGCGTGTGCTGGGCGCCGGGCAGCGAACCGGCCTTGAATTCCTCGGGCGTGCGCACATCGCACAGGAACAGCGTGCGCGCAGCATCCTGGCTCCAGGCGCGCACGGTGTCGGCATCGACCTCGGGCACGTCGAAGCGTTCGGCCAGGGCACGGGCCTGTGTTTGCAGCGCGCTGCTGGCCGAGTCGTCGCCATAGCGGTGCGTGCCGCCGTGCTCCAGCGGCAGGTCGGCCAGGTACCAGCCCTGGGTGCCGTTCTCCAGCGCGTAGACGGGGTTGGGAATGCCCAGGTTGATCAAGGTCTGCGCGCCGATGATGGAGCGCGTGCGGCCCGCGCAATTGACCACGATGGGCGTGGCCGCATCGGGCACCAGGCGGCTCACGCGCAGCGCCAGCTCGCCATTGGGGCAGCAGATGGCGCCGGGGATGTTCATCTTGTGGAACTCGGAGACGGGCCGGCCGTCCAGCACCACCAGGGGCAGGCCCGCCGCCTGGCGCGCCGCCAGCTGCTGTGCCGTGATGCGCGGCGTGCCATAGGCGTGTTCGGCCAGTTCGCCAAAGGTCTTGGAGGGCAGGTTCACGCCGGCGAACAGCGTGTAGCCCGCAGCGCTCCAGGCCTTGGCACCGCCTTCGAGCACGGCGACCTGGGTATAGCCCAGTGCTTCGAGGCGGCGCGCGGCGCGCTCGGCCACGCCCGCGCTGGCATCGCCCTCGCCACCGTCGTAGGTGACGACGCGCACCTGCCGGCGCGGCACCAGGCGGGGCACATCCAGCTCCAGCCGGCTGTAGGGCAGGGGCGTGGCGTAGAACAGGTGCGACTCGCCGTACTGGCCGTGCTCGCGCACGTCGAGCAGCGCGATCTCCTGGCCGTCGTGCAGCCAGGATTTGAGGGTGTGGGCGTCAATGGATGCGGTCATTGCATGCGGTCCGGGAAAAAGATCGGCAAGGAATTTCGGGCAAAGCCGTGCCACGCGCGCCCCGTGGGGCGCGCTGCGGCATGGACAGTGAAAAGGCAGGAAGCGGGAGGTAGCGGCCGGAAGGCCTGGGCTCAGCGGCGCGTCTGCACGCCGATGGCCATGGTCTGGCAGGTACCGGTGGCCAGGTCGTAGCTGGTGCGCTCGTTGAGCGTCTCCAGCGCGCGGCCGTACATGTGCAGGTGGCGGATGACCTGCTCGCCCTGGATCTCCACGGAGTGGATGTCCTCGGGCATGAGGGCGATGCCCTGGCCTGGTGCGACCACCACAAGCTCCGTCTCGCGCAGCGTGCCCTTGCCGGGGACGGAGCCGTCGTCGGTGCGCTCGTAGACGCGGTTGTGCTCCGTGCCTTCCACGGCGGCAATGCAGGCCCAGGTCGTGTGGTTGTGCGGCACGATGCGCTTGCCCGGGCGCATGACGTTGAGGTACAGCGCATAGCTCTGGTCGGCGTCCTCGGCGATCAGGTAGCGCGCCTGGTGCTCTCCCTCTTCGGGCGCAGCGTAGTCGGTCTGTTGCCAGAAATCGCGGCGCGCGGCCAGGCCCAGCAGTTGCTGGAGCACGGTGTCCAGGCTGGCACGCGTGGCCGCGTCCTCGCCAATGGCCTGCTTCATGCTGTCGATGGCTGCTGTCACAGCGGCGCTGCGCTGTTCGGTGATGGTGTTGGTGGTGGTGTTCAAAGGGGGCTCCTTGTCGTCGTTGAAGTCCACTGTAGTGAGGCGCCCGGCCCGCAACAATCCACGCATGCCCAATAAATACTTCAATAAAATTGAAGTATGGAGACGCTTGACCTGGACTTGCTGCGCACCCTGGCCGCCATTGCCAGCCACGACAGCTTTGCCGCCGCCGCCGTGCAGATGGGGCGCACGCAATCGGCCATCACCCAGCAGATGCAGCGGCTGGAGGAGAAGATCGGCCACGCGCTGTTCGAGAAGCAGGGCCGGCAAAAACGCCTCACCGACCACGGCCAGCGCCTGCTGGGCTATGCGCGCCACATGCTGGCCATCCACGACGAGGCGCTGCGCAACCTGCAGCACCGCCAGGTGCAGGGCCTGGTGCGCATTGGCGCACCCCACGACGCGGCCGACAACATGCTGCCGCCCGTGCTGCAGGAGATCGCGCTGAACTTTCCGGCCATGCAGATCGACATCCATGTGGGGCGCAGCCCGTTCCTGATGGAGTCGCTCAAGCAGGGCGAGCTGGACCTGGCCATCTCCAACCGGGAGGATGAGGGCTTCGAGGGCTTTGCCCTGCGCTCCACACCCACGGTGTGGCTGTGCGGCGCGGGCTATGCCCATGACCCGGGCAAGCCCGTTCCCCTGGTCATGGCCGACGGGCCCAGCATCTTCCGGCGCCTGGGCTGCGATGCGCTGGATGCGGCCGGCATCGCCTGGACGCCGCGCCACACCTGCACCAGCCTGGTGGGCATACGCGCGGCGCTGCGCGCCGGCCTGGGCGTGACGGCGCGCGGCGTGGAGCAGCTCGACCCGGGCCTGCGCGTGCTGGGCGCGGGCGACGGCATGCCCCCGCTGCCGGACCTGGCCTACCGCCTGTACATCCGCAGCCATGTGATCAGCCCCGTGACACGCCAGATCTTCGAGAACCTGCAGGCCCGCATGCGCCAGCCGGCGGGCTGAGCGCCGGGGCGCTTGGCGCGCGGCAGTGCTGGATGTGGCGGCGCACTTGACTGCACAGCTTGTAATGGGACTTATTCTCAAATAACATCCGCGCCACCGCCGCCCCCTCCGGCCGGCGTTTTTCGAGCCTTTCCAGGCCCCCGTGCCATGCCATCTCCCACTCTTGCCCGCACCCATGACTGGTTCCGTGACTACGGGCCGCTGATCTCCCGCATCCTCGCCGCGCTGTTTGGCGGCTACGCCGTGGCGGCGCTGGCCAGCGTGGCCGTGCTGGCCCTGCCGGCCGACCGCACGCAGGCGGCGATCTCGGGTACCTTGCTGAGCTTTGCCGTCTATGCGGGCGCGGTGATCTGGGTGTTTGCCGTGCGCAGCGCCACGCGCGCCTGGGCCGGCCTGCTGGTCGCCGCCCTGGTGCTGGCGCCTGCCGCGTGGTGGACCTGGGGCAAGGGGCTGGGCGCATGAACACGAACACCACGGACACCACGAACACGGCCGGCAAGCCCGCCAAGCCCGGGAAAGCTGCCAAGGCGCCCGGCATCCGACAGACCATGTCAGACCTGCACACCTGGGTCGGCCTGCTGCTGGGCTGGTTCCTCTACGCCATGTTCCTCACGGGCACGGTGAGCTATTTCAGGAACGAGATCACGCAGTGGATGCAGCCCGAGCAGCCGCACCAGAGCCAGGCGAGCGAGCCCGCGCTCGTGGCCCAGCGTGTGGGTGACGCCATGGCGCATGTGGCGCCCCAAAGCCCGCAATGGCTGATCAACCTGCCCGATGCGCGCAGCACGGTGGCCACGGTGTTCTGGAGCCCGCCGCAGACCGAAAAGGGCGCCAGGCGCCGCTTCGAGAACGGCCGCTTCGACCCGGCCACCGGCACGCGCCTCGAAGGCCCGGTGCGCGAGACGCGCGGCGGCGAGTTCTTCTACCGCTTCCACTTCCAGTTCCACTACATGCCCGTGCTCTGGGGCCGCTATCTGGCGGGGCTGTGCGCCATGTTCATGCTGGTGGCCATCGTCAGCGGGGTGATCACGCACAAGAAGATCTTTGCCGACTTCTTCACCTTCCGCTGGGGCAAGGGCCAGCGCTCCTGGCTGGACGCGCACAACGCGCTGTCGGTGCTGGGCCTGCCCTTTCACCTGATGATCACGTACACCGGCCTGGTGACCCTGGCCCTGATGTACATGCCCTGGGCCAATCTGGCCACCACCATGACGCCCGAGCAGCGCGTGGTGGCCGGCCAGCAGCTCAGTGCCTTTGTTCCCGCAGGCAAGCCCTCGGGCCAGGCCGCGCCCCTGGCACCGCTGGCCGACATGGTCCGCCAGGCCGAGCAGCGCTGGGGCGCGGGCCAGGTGGAACGCCTGAACGTCAACCTGCCCGGCGATGCCAATGCGCGCGTGACCGCCATCCGCGGCGAGAACGGCCGCGTCTCCATCAGCCCGCAGTTCATGATGTTCGACGGCGTCAGCGGCCAGCTGCTGCAGGCCCAGGACAGCGTGGGCGCCGCCGCCGAGACGCGCGGCGTGCTCTATGCGCTGCACATGGGCCGCTTCGGCGACCTGCCCACGCGCTGGCTGTACTTCATCGTCAGCCTTGCGGGCACGGCCATGGTGGGAACGGGACTGGTGCTGTGGAACGTGAAGCGGCGCAGCAAGCTGCCCGACCCGGAAAGGCCGCATTTCGGCTTCCGGCTCGTGGAACGGCTGAACATCGCCACCATTGCCGGCCTGTCCATCGGCATGGCCGGCATGCTCTGGGCCAACCGCCTGCTGCCGGTGGAGATGGCGCAGCGCGCCGAGTGGGAGGTGCACGCCATGTTCATCGCCTGGGGGGCCACCCTGTTCTGGGCGATGGGCCGGCCCGCCAAGCGGGCCTGGATCGAGTTGCTGTGGGCCGGCGCCGCCGTTCTGGCCCTGCTGCCCGTGGTCAACGCGCTGACCACGGATCGCGGCCTCTTGGCCAGCCTGCGCGCGGGCGACTGGGTATTCGCGGGCATGGACCTCATGCTGCTGGCCCTGGCCGCACTGCATGCCCATCTGGCCCTGCGCACCCAGCGCCACCAGCCCAAGGCCAAACCGGTGCGCGCCGCCCGGCCCGCGCCCAAGGCAGCCGCCACGGCAGTGGCCGCCACAGCAGTGGCCGCCACAGCAGCGGCCGCCGCAGCGGAGACCAGCGCATGAGCATGGCCCACCTGTTCTGTCAGCTGCTGGCCCTGGGCGCCTTCGCCTGCCTGGCCCTGGCGATGGACCGCCACCAGAGCGACCTGTTCGGCAAGGAACTGCCACCCGCCCGCACCCGGCGCCTGCGCGCGGCCGGCTGGGTGCTGCTGGCGCTGTCGCTATGGGCGGCGCTGCAGGTGGAGCCCTGGTCGCTGGGGCTGGTGGCCTGGTTCGGCCACATCGCCGCAGCAGCCGCCATCGTGCTGCTGTCCATGGTGGCGCGCGAGCGCCTGCGCTGACGACCCTCCCGGCGCCTTCAGAGAAACATGCCGCCCGAGGCCTCGATGCGCTGGCCCTGCACCCAGCCCATGCCGGGCTGCAGCAGGGCGGCCATCACGGGGCCGATGTCGTCGGGCTGGCCCACGCGGCCCAGTGCCGTCTGGCTGGCCAGGGCCGCGCCGACCTGCGCATCGTCGCGCACACGGCCACCGCCAAAATCCGTGGCAATCGCCCCCGGCGCCACCGTGTTGACGCGAATGCCGCGCGCCCCCAGCTCGCGCGCCAGGTAGCGCGTCAGCACCTCCACCCCGCCCTTCATGGATGCATAGGCCGCATAGCCCGGCTGGGTGAAGCGCGTGAGCCCGCTGGACAGATGGATGATGCTGCCGCCGTCGCGCAGCAGGGGCAGCAGGTGCTGGCTCAGGAAGAACGGCGCCTTCAGGTGGATGGCGACCAATTCATCGAACTGCGCCTCGGTGGTGGTGGCGAATGGCGCGTTGATGCCGATGCCGGCGTTGTGCACCAGCGCATCAAGGCGGTCGGCCTGCCAGGTATCGGCCAGCGCCTGGCGCACGCGGGCCGCAAAGTCCGCAAAGCCCGCGCTGCGCGCCACGTCCAGCTGCAGGGCGGCGGCCCGCCCGCCCAGCGCCTCGATGGCGGCCACGGCGGCCTGGGCCTCGTCGGCACGCTCACGGTAGGTCAGCACCACGTCCAAGCCCTGGCGCGCCAGGTGCTCGGCCGTATTGCGGCCCAGGCCGCGGCTGCCGCCCGTGACGAGGACGATGCGGCGGGCGGCAGGGGAAGAAGCGGTCGAAGGAGAAGCTGTCATGGCGGACCTCGTTAGGTGGTTTGCAATGACAGCGACTGTATTGAAGGTCTATTTTTGGATAAATTGGCTGTTTCTGATTTATTTGTTCACCCCATGCAAACAATCAAGCTTCTGGAGCAGATGCAGATCTTCAGCCGCGTGGCCGAGATGGCCAGCTTCACGCGTGCGGCCGACAGCATGGGTTTGCCCAAGGCCAGCGTCTCCCAGGCCGTGCAGCAACTGGAGGCGCGGCTGGGCACGCGGCTGCTGCACCGGACCACGCGGCGCGTGCAGCTCACCCAAGACGGCCAGGCCTGCTACGAACGCTGCCAGGACCTGCTGGCCGACGTGGACGAGTTCCAGGGCCAGTTCCAACAGGCCGGCGACGCGCCGCTGCAGGGCAAGGTCCGGCTGGACATGACCACGGGCCTGGCGCGCCACGTCGTCATGCCCTTGCTGCCGCAACTGCTGCAAATCCATCCGGCGCTGGAGCTGGAACTGAGCTGCACCGAGCGCCGCGTGGACCTGGTGCGCGAAGGCTTTGATTGCGTGCTGCGCCTGGGCCCCGTGGACGAGCCCGGCCTGGTGGCACGCCCGCTGGGCCTGTTGGCGCTGGCCACCTGCGCCAGCCCCGGCTATGTCCAGGCCCACGGGCTGCCCGCCACGCTGCAGGATCTGGGCGGTCACCGGCTGGTGCACTACCAGCGCACGCTGGGCGCGCGGCCGCTGGGCTTCGAGTACGAGGAGGATGGCCAGCCACGGTACCTGCCGATGACGGGCGCGCTCACCGTGAACAACGCCGAGGCGTATCTCGCGGCCTGCCAGGCCGGCCTGGGGCTGATCCAGGTTCCGCGCCTGGCCGTGCAGCCGCTGCTGGACGCAGGGGAACTGGTCGAGGTGCTGCCCCGCCACCCGCCGCCGCCCATGCCGCTGCACCTGATCTACGCGCAGCGCCGCCAATTGCCGCGCCGCGTGCGCGTGCTCATGGATTGGCTGGCCGAAGCGGTCCTGCCCTGGACGCTTGGCGCTGGCCCGGCCGCAAAGCCCTAGCGAGCGCTGCAGGGATTCAGCCAGCGTCATTTTGCTTATCACTAATCCGTATCAAGACAAAGGTTCGCGCCTGCCCCTTTTGACGCCATTTACCGGACAATAGCGACCTTGCCCCGGTCACCGGCCGCCACGAAGCAGCGGCAACGCGCACACCGCGCCTGCCCCCTGTGCTTCCCGCCACCGCGTGCCTGAATGGCACTGACCTCTCATTGCAACGTCCCGGCGGGCACTGCCTGCCCCGAATTCACCGTATTGCCAACATGAGTGCTTTTCTTGAAGAACGCGTGCTGTCCGTCCACCACTGGACCGACCGCCTTTTCTCCTTCACCACCACCCGTGACACCGCGCTGCGCTTTTCCAACGGCCATTTCACGATGATCGGGCTGAAGGTCGACGGCAAGAACCTGCTGCGTGCCTACTCCATCGCCAGCCCCAACTACGAGGAGCACCTCGAGTTCCTGTCGATCAAGGTGCCCGACGGTCCGCTGACCTCGCGCCTGCAGAACATCCAGGTCGGCGACACCATCCTCGTCGGCAAGAAGCCCACGGGCACGCTGCTGATCGACTACCTGCTGCCCGGCAAGAACCTGTACCTGATCGGCACCGGCACGGGCCTGGCCCCGTGGCTGGCCGTGGCCCGCGACCCCGAGACCTACGAGCGCTACGAGAAGGTCGTCGTCGTGCACGGCGTGCGCCACGCCAGCGAGCTGGCCTACCAGGAGCTGTTCGAGAAGGAACTGCCCGAGCATGAATTCCTCGGCGAAATCGTCAAGGACAAGCTGGTCTACTACCCCACGGTGACGCGCGAGCCCTTCCGCAACCAGGGCCGCATCTCCAACCAGATCACGGCCGGCACCTTCCCGCAGAACATCGGCCTGCCCGAGCTCAACCCCGAGACCGACCGCGTCATGCTGTGCGGCAGCCCCGCCATGCTGAACGAACTCAAGGAGCTGCTGGAGCACCGCGGCTTCAAGGAAGGCAACACCACCACGCCCGGCGACTTCGTGGTCGAGCGCGCCTTCGTCGAGAAGTAAAGCCCACGACACCCCGCGGCGGGGCGGCTGCCGATAATCGGCGCATGCCGCCCTCCCGCACCCCGCCGCCCCAGCCCAGCGACGATGACCGCAACTTCATCGTCGCCCTGGCGCGCGGCCTTGATGTCCTGTCCTGCTTTCGCTCCGGCGAAAAGCTGCTGGGCAACCAGGACATCGCCAGGCGCTGCGGACTGCCCAGGTCCACGGTTTCGCGCCTCACGCACACGCTGACCACGCTGGGCTACCTCATCCACGTGCCCGAAGAGGGCAAATACCGCCTGGGCACAGCCACGCTGGCCCTGGGCAGCGCCATGCTCTCGCGCCTGGACGTGCGCCAGATCGCGCGCCCGCTGATGCAAAAGCTGGCCGCCACCACCGATGCCGAGGTGGCCCTGGCCGCACGCGACCGGCACAACATGGTCTACATCGAGCACTGCCCCAGCGCGCGCTTCACGCACCGCGACCTGGACATGGGCTCGCGCATCCCCCTGGCCACCACGGCCGTGGGCCGCGCCTGGCTGGCCGCCAGCCCCGCATCCGAGCGCCAGCGCGCGCTGGACTACCTGCAATCACACGCACCCGAGCAATGGGCCGCCGCCCAGGCCCAGCTGCCGCTGTGGCCCGGCGCCAGCACCCATCCGCAACCCTGGCTGTCGTGCTCGTTCGGCGACTGGCAGCCCGAGGTCAACGCCATCGCCCTGGCCTTCTCGCCGGGGCGTGGCCTGCCGCTGATGGCCGTCAGCCTGGGCGGGCCCTCGCGCTTTGTCACGGCCGATGCGCTGCGCCAGGACGGCGTGCCTGCGCTGCAGCGCATGGTGCGGCGGCTGCAGCAGGACATAGACCGCGCCTGACCGCAGACCGGGCCTGGCCGGCTGTCCCGCAGGCGCCCGCACAGTAGCCAAGACGACAGCGCGCGCCGCACTGCCGCCCTAGCATGGAGGGCGTTGCTCAACCATCAGGAAACCAAGGCAGGAGACACCCAGCATGAGCGTGAAAGCACTGTTCAACCTCACCGGCAAGACCGCCCTCATCACCGGAGGCTCGCGCGGCCTGGGCCTGCAGATGGCCGAGGCGCTGGGCGAGATGGGCGCCCGCCTCGCCATCACGGCGCGCAAGTCCGATGAACTGGCCGAGGCCAAGGCCCACCTGCAGGGCCTGGGCTACCAGGTCGAGACCTTCACCAACGACCTGCAGAAGTTCGACACCATCCCCGCCCTGGTCGATGACGTGCTGACGCGCTGCGGCGACATCGACATCCTCGTCAACAACGCCGGCGCCACCTGGGGCGCCAAGGCCGAGGAATACCCGGACGAGGCCTGGAACAAGGTCATGAACCTCAACGTCTCCGCGCCCTTCTTCCTCACCCGCGAAGTGGCCAGGCGCGTGATGATCCCCAAGGGCCAGGGCAACGTGATCATCACGGCCTCGGTCGCGGCCTTCAAGGGCACGCCGCCCGGCATGAACACCGTGGCCTACAACACCTCCAAGGCGGCCGCCGTGCACCTGGCGCGCACGCTGGCCTCGGAATGGGGCCACTACGGCATCCGCGTCAACTCCATCTGCCCGGGCTTCTTCCCCAGCAAGCTGGCCAACGGCCTCATCGACAAGCTCGGCGACCAGCTCATCGCCCGCGCCCCGCTGCGCCGCATCGGCGGCGAGGAGGACCTCAAGGGCGCCGTGGTCTACCTGGCGTCCGATGCCTCGCGGCACATGACGGGGCAGGCGTTGGTGCTGGATGGTGGAGCGAGCTTGTTGTAAGGCGCATCGCACTAATCACAGAGGAGCGCCGCGGCGCTCCTTTTTGTTTCAATAAAAGCCCTTGTCGGATGATTTTCTGTGGATACGATAAATTCATGTTCACCGTCATCGAAACCCCGACATTCCAGAAGCAGGCCGCCAGCCTGTGGACGGAGACAGAGCGCCTGGACTTCATTTCCTGGATCTCTGCCAACCCTGGCTCAGGTGACGTGATACCCGGCACAGACGGCGCCCGCAAGATCCGCTGGACAGTGAAAGGCCGGGGCAAACGAGCAGGCGTCAGAGTGATTTATTTCAACTTCAGCGCCGAAGAAATCGTGCTGTTGGCAGCCATGTATGCCAAGGCCGAGCAAACAAACATCCTACCCAAGGACATCCGAAGGAGTTGACCATGGTGAAGTCCCTGAAGGCCCTGCAGGCCATGGACACGGAAAAGCTGGCCCAGGCCATCGAGGCCAACGCGGGCGAGGCGGTTCCCGGCCTGCGTCAGGCGCTGCAAGAGGCCAAGACAGGCCAGTTTGCCGCCGTGCACACGCCCGAGCAGATTGCCTCGCGCAAACGGGGCCGCCCGCAAGGCTCGGTCAAGGCAGATGCCAAGATCGCCACCAACATCCGCTTCGACCCCGACGTACTGCAAGCGCTCAAGGCCACCGGCCAGGGCTGGCAAACACGCGTCAACGAATTGCTGCGCGCGGATATCGAATCCGGGCGCCTCAAGCGCAGCCTCTGAGGCCAAGAGGCCGTACGGCGTAATTTCAAGCCTGCAGGGCAAACGGTTCGATGGACTCCAGATCGTCGCCGATGGACTTGCGTGCCATGTCGGCGTCGTACTGGCTTTGCAGATTCATCCAGAACTCCACGGACGTGCCAAAGAAGCGCGCAAGGCGCAGCGCCGTATCCGCGGTGATGGAGCGGCCGTTCTTGACGATGGCCGCGATGCGTGTCTGCGGGACATGGATGGCCTGGGCCAGGCGGTATTGCGTCAGGCCCATGGGCTCCAGGAATTCAGTGGCCAGGATTTCGCCTGGCGTGGGGAGGTTCAAAGGTTTGTTCATGGTCAGCACTCCTGCGCCAGATCCAGGATCAACGCTTTCGCTTCAGTGGTAATCGACGATCTCCAGCTCACTCGGGCCTTCATGGGTCCACACAAAGCACACGCGCCACTGATCATTGATGCGGATGCTGTGCTGCCCCTTGCGATCCCCCTGTAGCGCCTCCAGCCGGTTTCCGGACGGGACCCTCAAGTCCTGAAGCACATGAGCGGCATGCAGCATCCGAAGCTTGCGCAGCGCAACCACTTCAATGCTGCTCCACCGACGCACCCGCCTCTGCTGGAACAGTTGCTCGGTGTCGGGGCACTTGAATGACTGGATCGTCATGGAAGCAAATAATAACGTGCCGCGTCAGTAACGTCAAACGCAAGTACCAGGCAGCTGAGTCCACAAGAAAGCGCCTGGGCCAGATCAAGCTGGCACCAGGCGCTTTCGGTCGAAAAACTGAGCGGCGCTCTACTTGTTCGCCACCGTCATCACCGCCTCGATCTTGCCGTCGCGCACGGCTGCGCCACGCTCGGTGGTCAGGGTGCCGCCGCGCTCATCCACGCCCTTGACGCCGCCGGGGTTCACGTCGGGGCGCAGGGATTTGTAGGCTTCGTCCAGCTTGGCGTGGATGGCCTTGGTGTCCGAGGCCGAGCCGGCCAGCTGCATGGCCTTGACGGTGGCGTGCACGGCCGTGTAGTTCCACTGCGCCTCCGAGCCGGGGATGCGGCCCGGGTAGACCTTGCCGAAGCGTTCGACGAAGGCCTTGTTCTCGGGCTTGGTGTCCTCGGAGACGGGCATGACGCCGATGGCGCCTTCCAGCGGCGCATAGCCGCCGACCACGCGGGCCATTTCGTCGAGCTTGGCCTGGTCCATGACCACGAAGCCGCCCTTGAAGCCCAGCTCGCGCGCCTGCTTGACGACCAGGGCCGTGGGCTCGGAGGCACCGCCCACGAAGAGCACGTCGGGCTTCTCGGCCAGGGCCTTGCTCACGCCGCTGTAGAAATCGGTGGCGCGGTTGTAGCTCATGGCGTTCTCGGCCACCACGGTGCCGCCCAGCTTTTCCCAGCCGGGCTTGAAGGCGGCGACCCAGGCCTTGGCGTAGTCGTGGTCGGCGCCCACCAGGGCCACCTTCTTGCCGAAGCGGCCCATCACGTACTTGGAGAACGGGTCGATGTACGAGGTGAACTCGGGCGGGATGCGCAGGGTCAGCTTGTTGCCCCGGTTGGTGATCTGCGGCACCGAGCTGTAGGCCAGCACGATGAAGTTGCTGCGCTCGTTGGTGGTCTGCAGCGCGAAGATGCCGCCCGAATGCGGCACCAGGATGGCCGCCGTCTTGTGCTGCTGCACCAGGCGCTGGGCGTTGATCGCGGTCTCGGACGGGTTGTACTTGTCGTCCAGCGGCACGATCTCGATCTTGACTTTCTTGCCACCGATCTCGGGCGCTGCGGCATTGATCTCGGAGACGGCCATCTGCATGCCGTCGAGCACGTTCTTGCCGTACTGGGCAGCGCCGCCCGACAGCGGGCCGGAGTAGCCGATCTTGACCACCTCCTGCGCCAATGCAGGGCCGGCGGCGGCCACGGCGGCGCAGGCCAGGGCCAGCGTGCCCACCCTGCGGCGGGTCAATGGTGCGAATGCTGTCATGTCTGTCTCCTTGGATAGTGAAGAACGAATCGCTGCTGACGCAACGCATAAATCCGGCGCAGCCCAGACCAGGGACGCCGAGCAAGGGCCGCCCCGCAGCGAGGGCGTCGTCCCCCTCCCTCGCGAAGCGAGAGAGAGGGGGAAGCCGCGCAGCGGCTCAGGGGGTGCAGTGTCATGTCATGCGCCGATGTACGCCTTGCGGATGGAGTCGTCGGCCAGCAATTCGGCGGGCTTGCCCTCGCGCACGATGCGACCGCTTTCCATCACATAGGCGCGGTGCGCGATCTTCAGCGCCGCATAGGCGTTCTGCTCGGCCAGCAGCACGGTGGTGCCGGCCGCGTTGATGCGCTGTATGGCCTCGAACATCTGCTTGATGACCAGGGGCGCCAGGCCCAGCGAGGGCTCGTCCAGCAGCAGGGCCTGGGGCCGGCCCATCATGGCGCGGCCGATGGCCACCATCTGCTGCTGGCCGCCCGACAGCGAGCCGGCCGGGTCGTGCTGCTTCTCGCGCAGGATGGGAAACAGCTCCATCACCTCCTGCAGCGTCTTCTGGCTGGGGCCGGGGTCGCGGCGGTGCACGTAGGCGCCCAGCTGCAGGTTGCGCAGCACCGACATCTGGGGGAACAGCTTGCGTCCCTCGGGGCACTGCACCACGCCGGACTGCACGATGGCCGATGGCTTGCTGCCAGCCAGCTCCTTGCCATTCCAGACGATGGAGCCGCCTGCGGCCTTGTGGATGCCGCTGGCCGTGAGGAACAGCGAACTCTTGCCCGCGCCGTTGGCGCCCAGCAGCACCACCAGCTCGCCGCGGTCGGCATGCAGGCTGACCCCGTCCAGCGCCAGGAAGCTGCCGTAGCGCAGCGACACGTTCTCAAACTTCAGCATGCTCGCTCCCCAGGTAGGCATCGATGACGGCGGGGTTGCGGCGTATTTCCTCGGGCGTGCCCTCGGCGATCTTCTCGCCGTAGCTGAGCACCAGGATCTTGTCGGCCAGGCTCATGATCATGCCCATCTTGTGCTCGATCAGCGCCACCGTGATGCCGTGGCGCACCAGCTTGCGGATCAGCTCGGCCAGGCCCTCGGTCTCCTCGGGGTTGACGCCGCCGGCGGGCTCGTCGAGCAGCATCAGCTTGGGGTCGGTGGCCAGGGCCAGCGCGAAGGCCACGCGCTTGCGCTCCTCCTGCGTGATGTCGCCCGCGATGCGGCCGGCCACATGCGACAGGCCCACGAAGTCCAGCGCGTCGCGCGCCTTCTCGCGGCACACGCGCTCTTCCTCGCGCAGGCGGCTGGAGCCGCGCAGCACGTCCCACAGGCCTGAGCGCGTGCGCAGCCGGTGGCCCACGATGAGGTTGTCCAGCACCGTGGCGCGGTCGAACAGCGCTGTGGTCTGGAAGGTGCGCGCCACGCCCAGTTTCGCCACCTGGTCGGTGCGCAGAGAGGTCACGTCCTGGCCGTTGAAGGTGATGGTGCCCGAGGTGGGCTTGTGCACGCAGCTGATCAGGTTGAAGAACGTGGTCTTGCCCGCGCCGTTGGGGCCGATGATGGCGTTGATGCGGCCTTCCTCGATCACGGTGCTGACATCGTTGACGGCGGCCAGCCCGCCGAAGGTCTTGGTCAGGTGGTCAATCTTGAGCATGCGGCTTGCCCTCCTTGGCATTGCGGCGCGCGCGCCATGCGGTGAAGCTGCCCACCACGCCGTAGGGCATGAAGATCACCAGCATCACGAGAATCGGGCCGAAGACGATGAAGCGGTACTCCTGCAGGAACTGCAGGTACTGCGTGATCCAGGGCATGCCGATGGCGCCCAGCAGCGGCCCCAGCACCGTGCCCATGCCGCCGACCATGGCGAAGATCATCATGTCGAAGGTGTGGTGCACGCCGGCCATGTCGGGACCGATGAAGCGCACGAAGCCCGCATACAGGCCGCCCGCCACGCCCGCGTAGACCACGCTCAGCATGAAGGCCAGCACCTTGTTGCGCATGAGGTTGATGCCCAGCGCCTCGGCCAGCTCGTCGCTGTTGCGGATGGCCATGAAGGTGCGGCCCAGCAGCGACCGGACGATGCGCCGCATCACCCAGACCGAGGCCACGAGGAAGGCCAGCACCAGGTAGTACAGCGCCAGCGGCGACTCGAAGCTCAGCGCGCCCAGGGCCTCGGGCGCGGGGATGCCCATGATGCCCACCGTGCCGTGGGTCAGGCCCTCCCACTTCTCGATCACGAGGAACATGATGTAGCCCACGCACAGCGTGAAGATCGAGAAGTAATGCCCCTTCAGGCGCAGCGAGACGATGCCGATCAGGTAGCCCAGCACCGCGCACACCACGCCCGACATCACCAGCCCGCCCCAGAACGGCCAGCCATGGTCCACCGTGAGGATGCCCACGGTATAGGCGCCCGCGGCCATGAAGCCCGCATGCGCGAGGTTGAGCTGGCCCGTGTAGCCCGTGATCAGGTTCAGGCCCAGCGTGGCAATGGCGAAGATATAGGCCGTGCTCATCACCGTGAGGTGGTAGTCATTGCCCGCCAGCCAGGGGAAGGCGATGCCGGCGGCCAGCAGCAGGCCCCAGGCAACGCGGGAGTCGATGAATCCGTTCATTCAATGACTCCTCTTGGCGAACAGGCCCTGCGGGCGCAGCGACAGGATCACCACCAGCAGCACGAAGGCGATGATGTCCTTGTAGTCGGTGGAGATGTAGTAGGCGCCGAAGCTCTCGGCAAAGCCGATGATCAGCCCGCCCAGCACGGCGCCCGGGATGCTGCCCATACCGCCCAGGATGATGATCACGAAGGCCTTGGTGATGACCAGGTGGCCCATGGCCGGATAGACCAGGTTGATGGGCGCATACAGCGTGGCCGCCACGGCCGCGAGCACGCCCGAGATGGCAAAGGTCAGCATGGACACGCGGTTGGCGTCGATGCCCACCATGGATGCGCCTTCGCGGTTCTGCGCCATGGCGATGATGGTCGCGCCCGTGATGGTGCGCGTCAGGAACAGGTGCAGGGCCACCATCAGCGCAAAGGCCGCGCCGATGATCAGCAGGCGCTGCGCGGGCGCCGTGATGCCGCCCATCTCCACGATGGAGGTGTAGGGCGTGGGCATGCGCTGGAAGTCCGCGCCCCACAGCGCCTGGGCACCCGCCTCCAGGAACAGCAGCAGCCCGATGGAGGCGATCTTGGGATGCAGGGGCGAGGCCTTGCGCAGCGGATGGAAGATCAGCCGCTCGCTGACGATGCCCAGCACCGCCACCGCGATGGCTGCGGTCAGCATGGCCGCCCAGTAGCCCCAGCTCCAGGCCACCATGGCCTGGAAGGCCACGAAGGCGCCGATCATGTAGAAGCCGCCGTGCGCGAAATTGGGCACGTGCAGGATGCCGTAGACCAGGGTCAGGCCCAGGGCCACCAGGCCGTAGATGCCGCCCAGGGTCAGGCCGTTGAGCACTTGCTGCAGAAAAACGTCCATTCAACGCCTCCTGCGGAAAGGCGCGGCTCGGCGCCCGGCCAGGGTCTGTGCTTGCATTGTCTTGTCTCCTTTGCATGGCCGGCCGGCGCGGCGCGACAACGCATGCGGCAGACAGGCAAGGCCAGCTTAGGAGGGGGGTGGCGCCACGATCAACCCGAAGATTCCGCACAGCGGAATTCACCTGGGAAACCCCGAGACCCTCAGGGCCCCGCCAGTAACCTAGATGACAGCCGCGCTCAGATGGACAGGGCCGGCAAGTTGGCGGGCAGGCCCTGCATGGAGCGCTGCGTGTGCTCGGCCACGAAGTCCAGGAAGCTGCGCACGCGTGCCGGCATGAACTTGCGCGTGGGCAAGGTGGCGTAGAGCGTGAAATGGCCCGTGGTCCATTCGGGCAGCACATGGCGCAGGCGGCCCGAACGCAGGTGGCGCGCAATCAGGTCCAGCGGCTGGGTGCTGATGCCCGCGCCGTCCAGCGTGGCACGCAGCAGCGTGCCGGTGTGGTTGGCCACCAGCACGGGCTGCACGGCCACCTCGGCCTCGCCCGCATTGCCGTCCAGCCGGCGCAGGCGCAGCACGTCGGAGCGGCCCTGGGCGCGGCGGCGCAGCAGGCACTGGTGGCCCGCCAGATCCTCGGGCACGGCGGGCACGCCATGGGCGTCCAGGTACTCGGGCGAGGCGCATGCCAGGCCGCAGGTGGTGACGATGGGCCGCGCCACCACGTTGCCGTCATAGCCCTCCTCGGCGTTGAGGAAGGTGATGTCGTACTCGCCCACGGCGGCCTCGCTGGCCGACTCCACGAAGACCTCGATGCAGATGCGCGGGTGCAGGCGGTGGAAATCCGCCACCAGCGGCGCCAGCACATGCTCGGCAAACACGGGCGGCGTGAGCACGCGCACGGCGCCCGACAGCTCCAGCGTGTGCGCCTGCGCCAGGCTGAAGGCATCCTCCACATCGGCCAGGATGCCGCGCACGCGCTCCAGATAGGCCTCGCCGGCCTCGGTCAGCGACACGCTGCGCGTGGTGCGCTGCAGCAGCCGCGTGCCCAGGTGCTGCTCCAGGTCGGCCACCAGGCGCGTGACCGTGGGCACGGACATGTCCAGGCGACGCGCCGCCGCCGAAAACCCGGCCTCGTCGGCCACGGTCTGAAACACCCGCATGGTCTGCAATCGGTCCATGTTGTCCTTGGCCCCGGGCCTCGGTGCCCGGGGACTTTCGCTGCATTGTTCCACTCCCAAACGCCCTGCGCCGCGGCTTTGCGGGCCGCGGCGCAGGCGTTCATCTTCGTCGAAATGCAGCCACTCAGCCCTTGTCGTCCGAAGTGTCCCTGGCCTGCGATGGACCGGCGGGCGGCGCCCAGCGGATGGGGTGGGTGAAGCGCACCTCGGCGTCGCTGAAGGCCTTGGCCGTGGCGGCCGACAGCAGCAGGATGGCCGACGAGAAATAGATCCACATCAACAGCACCACCAGCGAACCCGCCGCGCCATAGGCCGAGACCACGGCCGCCGTGGACAGATACCAGGCCAGGGCCTGCTTGCCCAGCGTGAACAGCAGGGCGCCGACGATGGCGCCGAAGATGAGATAGCGCAGCCGGGGCTTGGGGCCGCTGCCGATGCGCATCAGCCCCACGAAGAGCAGCACGGCAATGCCGAAGGACACGCATTCGTTGATCAGGCTGATCAGCGGCCCCAGCGGCTGCATCTGCAGCTTGGTGCCGGCCCAGTTGGTGATCAGCTGGATGGCCGTGGACAGGGCCATGGACACCAGCAGCAAGAAGCCCAGCGCCAGCACATAGGTCAGGCCGCGCAGCCGCAGCGCGGCCATGCGCCACCACACGGCCTTGGGCGGCGGTGGCTCGCCGTTCGAGGTCCAGAGCTTTTCCAGCGCGGACTGCAGCTCCACGAAGACACCCGTGGCGCCCGACATCAGCAGGATGAAGCCGAACAGCGAGGCCAGCCGCCCCTCGTCGGGCCGCTGGGCGCTTTCCAGCGCGCCGCGCACCACCTGGGCACCGCGCTCGCCGATCACGTCCTGCACCTGGTCGATCAGCTGGTGTTCCACATAGCTGCGGTCCACCCACCAGCCCAGCAGGCCGACCAGCAGCAGCAGCAGCGGCGCCAGGCTCAGGATGCCGTAGAAGGACATGGCCGCGCTCATGCGCAGGCCATCGGCGTCCAGCCACAGCTGCACGGCATTCCACATGGCGCGCAGCGGGTTCAGTTCCATCAGGCGCTGCAGGCGTGCGGACCAGGACGAGGCGGGGGGAGTTTCCGGGGTATCTGAGGGCATGGCCCCCATTGTGCTCAGCGGCGCACCAGCGCCCTGTCAGCCTGTGCCGACAGGGGCCTGTGGGCATGGCTCAGGTCACGGGCGCTGGATTGAACAGCACCAGGGCGTTGTGCAGCTTCCACTGCTCGGCCCAGGTCTTCTTGCGGCCGCTGGCCACGTCCAGCATCAGGCGGAACATCTCCCAGCCCACGTCCTCGATGCTGGCCTGGCCTTCGGCGATGCGGCCCGCGTTCACGTCCATCAGGTCATGCCAGCGCCGCGCCAGGTCGCTGCGCGTGGCCACCTTGATCACGGGCACCTGGGCCAGGCCGTAGGGCGTGCCCCGGCCCGTGGTGAACACATGCAGGTTCATGCCGGCAGCCAGCTGCAGCGTGCCGCAGATGAAGTCGCTGGCCGGCGTGGCTGCATAGACCAGGCCGCTTTGGATGCCCCGGTCGGCCAGCCGCTGGCCCGGCGACAGCACGCCGGTGATGGGCGCCGTGCCGCTCTTGATGATGGAGCCCATGGCCTTCTCGACGATGTTGGACAGGCCGCCCTTCTTGTTGCCCGGCGTGGTGTTGGCGCTGCGGTCCACGCGGCCCTTGTCCAGGTAGGCGTCGTACCAGGCCATCTCCTCGATCATGGCCTGGGCCACCTCGGGGCTGGAGGCGCGCGAGGTGAGCTGGTCGATGCCGTCGCGCACCTCGGTCACCTCGCTGAACATCACGGTGGCGCCTGCACGCACCAGCAAATCGGTGCAAAAGCCCACGGCCGGATTGGCCGTGACGCCGCTGAACGCATCGCTGCCGCCGCACTGCACGCCCACCACCAGGGCGCTGGCCGGCACGGTCTCGCGCCGGCGCGCGTTCAGCCGCTCCAGATGCACCCTGGCGCGGCCCATGATGGAGTCCACCATGGACATGAAGCCCACATGCGCCTCGTCCTGCAGGCAGACCACGTCCAGCGCGGGCTCGCGCTCATCGACGATGGGAAACGAGCCCGGCGGCAGCAGCCGTTCGGGCTGCAGCTTCTCGCAGCCCAGGCTCACCACCATCACCTCGCCGCCAAAATTCGGGTTGTGGCTGATGTTGCGCAGCGTGCGCTGCGGAATCTCGGCGCCCACGGCATCGATGGCCACGCCGCAGCCATAGCTGTGCTCCAGGCCCACCACATCGTCCACATTCGGATAGCGCGGCAGCAGCTCGGCCTTGATGCGGCCCACCGCGAAATCCAGCACCCCGGCCACGCACTGCACCGTCGTGGTGATGGCCAGGATATTGCGCGTGCCCACCGTGCCATCGGCATTGCGGTAGCCCTCGAAGGTGTAGCCCGTCAGCGGCGGCAGCTCGGGCGGCTGCACCGTGGCGATCGGCAACCCCTCAAGAGACAGCGCCCCCGGCATGCGCAGCAGCCGCTCATGCACCCAGCTGCCCGCGGCAATGGCCTGCAGCGCATAGCCGATCACCACGTTGTAGCGGCGCACCTCGCCGCCCTCGGCAATATCCACCAGCGCCACCTTGTGCGCCTGCGGCACCTTGTCGACCAGCACCAGCCCCCCGGGCATCACCGTGCCCGCAGGCAACCCCCCGTCATTGGCCACGATGGCCACGTTGTCGGCCGGATGCATGCGGATGGAAAGAGGAAGTGGGGTACTCATGGCAATGTCTCAATTTTCTAGGGGCCTGTCGCAATCGGAGTGCAGCCCTCGCAACCGTCACGTCCCAACTCAGGAACGCCGAGCAAGAGCCGCCTCGCGGCGGGGGCGCCCAGCCGAAGGCGTTGTCCCCCTCCGCGAAGCGAGAAGGGGGAAGGCGCGAAGCGCCTCAGGGGGTCACTCTGCTTTTATTCCAGCAGCCTTGATCACCTTCCCCCACTTGACCACCTCGGCCTTCTGGTACTCGCCCAGCTCGGCCGGCGTCATCTGCGAGGGCAGCATGCCGAAGTTCTTCAGGCGCGCCTGCACCTCGGGCGTGGCGACGATCTTCATGATCTCCGCATGCAGCCGGTCCACGATGGGCCCCGGCGTGCCTGCGGGCGCGAACACGGCCTGCCACGATCCCATGTCGAAGCCTTTCTCGCCCGCCTCGGCGATGGTGGGCACATCGGGCAGGGACTCCAGGCGCCGCGAGCTGGTCACGGCAATGGGGCGCAGCTTGCCGGCCTGCACGTGGGGGCCGACGACCAGGGCGGTGTCGAACATCATGTCCACCTGGCCGCCGATCACGTCCTGCACGGCCGGGCCGCTGCCCTTGTAGGGCACGTGGGTGAACTTCACGCCCGTCTGGTAGCCCAGCAGCTCCAGCGCCATGTGGTTGGAGGTGCCGCTGCCCGGCGAGGCCGAGGTCAGTCCGCCCGCCGCCGCCTTGGCCTTGCTGGCGGCCAGCACGTCGGCCAGCGTCTTGTAGGGGCTGGAGGCCGGCACCACCAGCACGAGCGGGCCCGAGCCCAGCATGGCCACCGGCGTGAAGGACTTGACCGGGTCGTAGTCCAGCTTGGCGTACAGGCTCACATTGATGGCGTGCGAGCTGATGGTGCCGCCCAGGATGGTGTAGCCATCGGCCGGTGCGCGCGCCGCAATGGCCGAGCCCACGCTGCCGCCCGCGCCGCCCTTGTTCTCGATCACCACGGGCGTGCCCAGGGCCTTGCTCAGCGGCTGGGCGATCACGCGCGCCAGCGTATCGGTATTGCCGCCAGGCGGGAACGGCACCAGGTAGGTGATGGGCTTGCCCGTGGGCCAGTTGCCCTGCGCGGCGGCGGGCATGGCGGCCAGGGCCGTGCCCAGCAGCAGGGCGCTGGCGAGGGAATGTTGGATGAGTGTGCGGCGTTGCATGGTGCTTGTCTCCGGGAAGGGCTTGTCGTTGGAATGGTGTGAAAGCGGGTTCAGAAGCGCGGCTGGTGGCCGGTGAACGCGGGGTCGTACTTGCGCATCTGCCCCAGGTCGTCGCGGTTGCGGATGCCGCAGTGCAGGTAGTTGTCGTGCAGGCGGGCCAGGGCCTCGCGGTCCAGCCGCACACCCAGGCCGGGCGCCGTGGGCACGCGCAGGCTGCCCTGCTCGAACTGCAGCCGGCCGCCCTCGACGACTTCCTCGTCCTGCCAGGGGTAGTGCGTGTCGCAGGCATAGGTCAGCAGGGGCACGCTGGCGCACAGGTGCGTCATGGCCACCAGGCTCACGCCCAGGTGGGAATTGCTGTGCATGGACAGGCCCAGGTCGAAGGTGCGGCACAGCGTGGACAGGCGCTGCGTGGCGCGCAGCCCGCCCCAGTAGTGGTGGTCGCTGAGCACGATCTTCACGGGGCAGCCCATGTCGGCGTTGCGGCGGAACTCGGCAAAGTCCGTCACCACCATGTTGGTGGCCAGCGGCACATCGCACTCGCGTGCCACGGCGGCCATGCCGTCCAGGCCGGGCGCCGGGTCCTCGTAGTACTCGAGCACGCCCTGCAGCTGCTGAACGATCTTCAGGCTGGTCTCCACCGTCCAGTTGCCATTGGGATCGATGCGCAGCGGCGTGCCTGGAAAGGCCTCGGCCAGCGCCAGGATGCCGGCCGCCTCCTGCGCGGGCGGCAGCGCGCCGGCCTTGAGCTTGATGCTCTGGAAGCCGTACTGCGCAATCATGCGCCGCGCCTGCTCCACCAGCTGCTGCGGCGCCAGGGCCTCGCCCCAGGCGTCGGGCGAAGAATCTGGCCCATAGGGCCTGTCGATGTGCTCGGCGTACTTGTAGAACAGGTAGGCCGAGAACGGCACGCTGTCGCGCGCGGCGCCGCCCAGCAGGTCCACGATGGGGGCGCCCGCCATCTGGCCCTGCAGGTCCAGCATGGCGACCTCGAAGGCGCTGACCACCTTGGCCACCGTCTTGGACACATGCGTGCCCGGCGCCAGCGACACCTGCTGGCCCAGGAACTCCGACGCCGTCAGCGCAGGCGGCGCCACCAGGGCCGCGACGCGGACCTCCATCTCGTTGAGCGCCCAGGGCGACAGCCCCACCAGAGCGGGCGCGGCCTTGGCCAGCGCATCGAGCATGGGCTGGTCGCCATAGCTTTCGTTGATGCCGACCAGGCCCGAGGCCGTCTCGATCTCGATGATGGAACGCAGCGCCCAGGGTTCGTGGATGCCGGCCGCATTGAGCAGCGGCGGATCGCGGAAGGCAATGGGCGTGATGCGTATGTGGCGGATCGCGTGGGTCGCGTGGGTGGTGCTCATCTGGAATGCGGGTTCAGGAGGATCAGAAAAACTCGATGGCGCGGACGTCTTGTGATACGTTGTCGTACAACTTGGAGCGATTATGATCAGCACCATGGAAAGTTCGGCAAAGGGATTTCCCGCATCACCCCCAACGATCGAGCTTCCCCTGCGAGGAAAGTCCGGTCGCAGCGGCCGCAATCTGGCCGCCCTGCTGTTCGACGAGTTCGCGAGCAAGATCCGCAACGGCCTGCTGGCCGAAGGCGAGAAGCTGCCCACGGAGTCGTCGCTGGTGCAGACCTACGAAGTCAGCCGCACCGTGGTGCGCGAGGCGCTGTCGCGCCTGCAGGCCTCGGGCCTGGTGGAGACGCG
Organism: Delftia sp. Lp-1; assembly: GCF_020523835.1. NCBI lineage: Bacteria > Pseudomonadati > Pseudomonadota > Betaproteobacteria > Burkholderiales > Comamonadaceae > Delftia > Delftia sp. Lp-1. The sequence goes on from NZ_JAJALJ010000004.1 coordinate 359,833, forward strand.
CCACGGCATAGGCACCTTCGTGCGCGCCGCCCAGCCCGCATCCACGCTGATGCTCAATGCCGACGAGCTGACGGCCGCCGTGGACGTGATGGCCGTGCTGGAGCTGCGCATCAGCCTGGAGACCGAAAGCGCCGGCCTGGCCGCGCTGCGCCGCAGCCCCGAGCAGCTGCAGGGCATACGCATGGCGCTGCAGGCCTTCGAGATCGCCTTTGCGCGCGGCGAGGACACGGTGGCCCATGACCTGGCCTTCCACACCCAGATCGCCGAGGCCACGGGCAACCGCTACTTCGGCGACATCCTGCGGCACTTCGGCGCCCAGCTGATTCCGCGCACGCGCATCGCCTCCATCCACCAGCCCCAGCGCGACCCCGACTACCTGCGCCGCGTCAACCGCGAGCATGAGGAAATCCTCGCCGCCATCGAGCGCCAGGATGCCGACTCGGCCCGCGCGGCCATGCGCATCCACCTGACCAACAGCCGCGAGCGCCTGCGCCTGGCGCAAAAGACCAGCGCCTCCTGAGTACTCCCATGGGCCTTTCGGGGCCAATGGCTTTGTCACGGGAATTCAGACAACCAAGGGAAAACCCTTTATCACTGCTTGCAGATCTCGGTTAAAAATCGGCTTCAGTTGTACGACAACTGACAACATAAAACCCGGAGACAAGAGCATGACCCTGAGCCGAAAGCAGTTCCTGCGCGCCGCTGGCGCCACCGCCCTCGTAGCCACCGGCGCCGGTGCGCTGGCCCAGAGCAACTGGCCCACGCGGCCGCTGCGTCTGGTGGTGCCCTACCCGCCGGGCGGCAGCTCGGACATCATTGCGCGCGCCATCGGCCCGCTGCTGTCGGCAGAACTCAAGCAGCCCGTGGTCATCGAGAACAAGCCCGGCGCCAACGGCAACCTGGGCGCCGACATGGTGGCCAAGGCCCAGCCCGACGGCCACACGCTGATGCTGTGCGACCTGGGTGCGCTGGCCATCTCGCCCTCGCTCTACACCAAGCTGTCCTTCGACCTGTCCCGGGACCTGCGCGGCACGGCCATGCTGGCCTACTCGCCCCACCTGCTGGTGGTCCACCCCTCGGTGCCGGCCAACAACCTGCAGGAGCTGGTGGCCCTGTCCAAGAAGGAAGACCTGAGCTTCGCCGTCACCGCCACGGGCAGCGCCCCGCACCTGGCCGGCGTGGAACTGGCGCGCGCCACGGGCGCCCGCTGGGAATACGTGCCCTACAAGGGCGGCGTGCAGTCCATCCAGGACACGGTGGCAGGCCAGACCCAGGTGCTGATGAACGGCATGCTGGCCACCTACCCCCATGTGCAAAGCGGCAAGCTCAAGCTGCTGGGCCTGTCCAAGGGCACGCGCATGCCGCTGGCCGCCAACGTGCCCACCATCGCCGAGCAGGGCGTGCCCGGCTTCGAGACCGGCACCTGGCAAGGCGTGGTCGTTCCGGCCAAGACGCCCGAGGCCGTGGTCCAGCGCCTGCATGAGGCCCTGATCACCGCCATCCGCTCGCCCGAGGTGCGCGCCCGCCTCACGGGCCAGGGCGCCGAGGTCGTGACCATGAACCCCGCCGAGACCGCGCGCTTCCTGACCACCGAACGCCAGCGCTGGCAAAAAGTGGTTCAAACAGCCGGTTTGAAGCTCGACTGATTCCACCCTTTTTTCTTTCTTCCCCACCTTATTCCCGAGAGCACCATGACCCCCCAAGACCTCAAAGACGTGATGAGTTCCGGCCTGCTGTCCTTCCCCGTGACGGACTTCGACAGCAACGGCAACTTCAATGCCAAGGGCTATGCGGCCCGCCTCGAATGGTTGGCCCCCTACGGCGCCAGCGCACTGTTCGCGGCAGGCGGCACAGGCGAGTACTTCTCGCTGTACGGCGAGGAATACGGCCAGATCATCAAGACCGCCGTGGACACCTGCCGCGGCAAGGTGCCCATCATCGCGGGCGCCGGTGGTCCCACGCGCACGGCCATTGCCCATGCCCAGGAGGCGGAGCGCCTGGGTGCCCACGGCGTCCTGCTGCTGCCCCACTACCTGACCGAAGCCGGCCAGGAAGGCCTGATCGCCCATGTGGAGCAGGTCTGCAAGAGCGTGAAGTTCGGCGTCATCGTCTACAACCGCGACCGCACCCGCTTCACGCCCGAATCGCTGGCCATCCTGGCCGAGCGCTGCCCCAACCTGGTGGGCTTCAAGGACGGCATGGGCAACATCGAGACCATGTCCGCCATCTTCATGAAGATGGGCGACCGCTTCGCCTACCTGGGCGGCCTGCCCACGGCCGAGGTCTATGCGGCCGCCTACAAGGCCCTGGGCACGCCGGTGTACTCCTCGGCCGTCTTCAACTTCATCCCCAAGACGGCGATGGCGTTCTACGAAGCCGTGCGCACCGACGACATGGCCACGCAGCACAAGCTGCTCAAGGAATTCTTCATGCCCTACCTGAAGATCCGCAACCGCGTCGAAGGCTACGGCGTGAGCATCATCAAGGCCGGCGCCAAGCTGGTCGGCCACGACGCAGGCCCCGTGCGCGCCCCGCTGACGGACCTCAAGCCCTCCGAGCTGGAAGAGCTCAAGGCCCTGATCGACAAGCTCGGCCCGCAATAAGCCACAAGACCGGACGCAGGGGCCAGTCCGGCCCTTGCGCCCCCCAGGAGACAAGAACATGAAGAAGATTCTGATCACGCTGGGTGCCGCACTGGCCCTCACGGCGCAGGCGGCCGGCAGCTTTCCGGACAAGGCCGTCAACATCATCGTGCCCTTCCCGGCCGGCGGCTCCACCGACACCGTGGCGCGCGCCATGGCCCTGAGCATGGGCGAGCAGCTGGGCAAGCCCTTCGTGGTGGAAAACCGCCCGGGCGCCACCGGCACCATCGGCGCAGGCGCCGTCAAGCGCGCCCCGGCCGATGGCTACACGCTGCTGGTGGCCTCGCTGGGCCCTTTCGTGGTCACGCCGCACCTGGTGAAGAACGTGCCCTATGACGCAGGCAAGGACTTCGACTACATCACCATCCCCGTTCAGGCACCCAACGTGCTCGTGGCCAGCCCCGCGCAGAAGGCCCGCACCGTAGCCGAGGTCATCGCCGCGCTCAAGGCCAACCCCGGCAAGATCAGTTTCGCGAGTTCGGGCAACGGCTCCTCGGACCATCTGTCGGCCGAGCTGTTCTGGCAGCAAAGCGGCACCGAAGGCATGCACGTGCCCTACAAGGGCGGCGCCCCGGCCATCACCGACCTGATCGGCGGCCAGGTGGACTTCTCGTTCCAGAACGTCAACGCCGTGCTGCCCCATCTGCGCAGCGGCAAGCTGCATGCGATCGCCGTGACCGGCAGCCAGCGCTCGCCCGTGCTGCCCGATGTGCCCACCCTGGCCGAGGCCGGCGTCAAGGGCGCCGAGGTCTACTCCTGGCAAGGCCTGGCCGCGCCCAAGGGCCTGCCCGCCGATGTGAAGGCCAAGCTGGCCAAGGCCGCCATCGCCTCCGTGCAGCAGCCCGACATCCGCAAGCGCTTCGTGGAGCAGGGCCTGGAGATCGTGGGCAACACGCCCGAGGAATTCACGCGCTACCAAGCCCAGGAGTCGGAGCGCTGGAAGCAGCTGATCCAGACCCGAAAAATCACTGCTGATTGAGCTAGAAACAACGGGCCGGCCCCAGGGCCGTTCCCGCTGGCCTGCGCACCGCAGGCCCTTTTCACCGGGGCTTCCAGCCCCTGCAAGTTCCAAGGATTCCAAGGCATGGCGACCTCCCGTCCACGCGTTCTCCAGTTCGGCAAGATGCCGCTGCCCCAGCTCGATGCCGAACTGGCCCAGGCCTATGAGGTGACGCTGCTGTCCGAGCAGCCCGACCGCGAGCGCTTTCTCGCCAAGCACGGCGCGCAGTTCGAATACCTGGTCACCTCGGCCGCCATGGGCGTGCCCGCGAGCGTGGTGCAGGCCCTGCCCAGGCTGCGCTTCGTGAGCAGCTTCGGCGTGGGCTTTGACGCGCTGGACCGCGAGTCCCTGCTGCGCCAGGGCGCCCGCGTGGGCTACACGCCCGGCGTGCTGGACGACTGCGTGGCCGACATGGCCTTTGCCCTGCTGCTGGACGCCGCGCGTGGCCTGAGCGAGTCCGACCGCTTCGTGCGCCGGGGCGACTGGAGCCGAGGCCGCTTCGGCATCCGCACGCGCGCCAGCGGCAAGCGCCTGGGCATCTTCGGCATGGGCCGCATCGGCTCCACCGTGGCGCGCCGCGCGGCCGGCTTCGACATGGAGGTGGCCTATCACAACCGCCGCCCGGTCGAGGGATCGACCCACCTCTACCAGCCCTCGCTGCTGGAGCTGGCGCGCTGGGCCGACTTCCTCGTCATCACGGCCGCAGGCGGCGACGGCACGCAGCACCTGGTCAACGCCGAGGTGCTGGACGCGCTGGGGCCGCAGGGCTTTCTGATCAACGTGGCGCGCGGCAGCGTGGTCGACGAGGCCGCACTGGTCCAGGCCCTGCAGCAGGGCCGCATCGCAGGCGCGGGCCTGGATGTGTTCGAGGACGAGCCACGCCCCCGTGCCGAGCTGCTGTCGCAGGACAACGTGGTGCTTGCGCCCCACATCGCCAGCGGCACGCATGAAACCCGCCGCGCCATGGCCGACCTCGTGCTGCACAACCTGGCGCAGTTCATCGCCACGGGCCGGCCCGAGGCCGAGGTGCCGTGGTCCGCCGCGCAGCAGGCGGCCACCGCCGCCGCATAGCCGTTTTTTCCCAGAGACCGATCCAAACGATCCAAGAGCACGCCATGTCCTCCACCCCGACCATCACCGAGATCGAAGTCATTCCCGTCGCCGGCCGCGACGGCATGCTCATGAACCTCAGCGGCGCGCATGCGCCCTACTTCACGCGCAACATCGTGCTCGTGCACGACAGCGCGGGCCACACCGGTGTGGGCGAGGTGCCTGGCGGCGAAGGCATACGCCAGGCGCTGGAGGACAGCAAGGCGCTGCTCATCGGCCAGTCCGTGGGCAACCACCTCAAGCTGCTGCAGAACCTGCAGCAGGCCCTGGCCGGCCGCGACACGGGCGGGCGCGGCCTGCAGACCTTCGATCTGCGCATTGCCGTGCATGCCGTCACCGCCGTGGAATCGGCCCTGCTGGACCTGCTGGGCCAGCACCTGGGCGTGCCCGTGGCAGCCCTGCTGGGCGAAGGCCAGCAGCGCGACCGCGTGGAGATGCTGGGCTACCTGTTCTTCACCGGCCCCACCGACAAGACCGACCTGCCCTACGTCCAGCCCGGCGAAGACCAAAGCGGCAGCGACGACTGGACGCAGGTGCGCCACATGACCGCCATGGACCCGGCCGCCATCGTGCGCCAGGCCGAGGCGGCGCACGCGCGCTACGGCTTCAACGACTTCAAGCTCAAGGGCGGCGTGCTGGCCGGCGAGCAGGAGGTGGAGGCCGTCACCGCGCTGGCCAGGCGCTTTCCGCAGGCGCGCGTCACGCTGGACCCCAACGGCGGCTGGCTGCTCAAGGACGCCATCCGCCTCATGCGCGACATGCACGGCGTGCTCGCCTATGCCGAAGACCCCTGCGGCGCCGAGAACGGCTTCTCGGGCCGCGAAGTCATGGCCGAATTCCGCCGCGCCACCGGCCTGCCCACGGCCACCAACATGATCGCCACCGACTGGCGCCAGATGGTGCACGCGCTGTCGCTGCAGTCCGTGGACATCCCCCTGGCCGACCCGCATTTCTGGACCATGGCCGGCTCCGTGCGCGTGGGCCAGACCTGCCGCGACTGGGGCCTGACCTGGGGCTCGCACTCCAACAACCACTTCGACATCTCGCTGGCCATGTTCACCCACGTGGCCGCCGCCGTGCCCGGCAAGGTCACGGCCATCGACACGCACTGGATCTGGCAGGACGGCCAGTACCTCACCCAGAACCCGCTGCAGATCAAGGGCGGCTTCGTCGAAGTGCCCAAGACCCCGGGCCTGGGCGTCACCGTGGACCGCGCCGCGCTGCAGCGCGCCAACGCCCTGTACCTGGAGCACGGCCTGGGAGCGCGCAATGACGCCATGGCCATGCAGTACCTGATTCCCGGCTGGACCTTCGACAACAAGCGCCCCTGCATGGTCCGCTGACCCCTTCCTTCCGTTACCCCTTTCCCGGAGCACCTCATGTCCCGCTACGACAACCTCATCAACGGCCAATGGAAGGCCGCCGACGGCTACAGCGCCAACACCAACCCCAGCGACCTGTCCGATGTGATCGGCGAGTACGCCCAGGGCAATGCCGCCGATGTGGAAGCCGCCATCGCCGCGGCAGCCGCGGCCTTTCCCGCCTGGAGCACCTCGGGCATCCAGGCCCGCCACGACGCCCTGGACAAGATCGGCAACGAAATCCTGGCCCGCAAGGAAGAGCTGGGCGACCTGCTGGCGCGCGAGGAAGGCAAGACCCGCCCCGAAGCCATTGGCGAAGTCGGCCGCGCAGGCCAGATCTTCAAGTTCTTCGCGGGTGAATGCCTGCGCCTGGCCGGCGAAACCCTGCCCTCCGTGCGCCCCGGCATCGGCGTGGAAATCACGCGCGAGCCCGTCGGCGTGGTGGGCCTGATCACGCCGTGGAACTTCCCCATCGCCATTCCCGCCTGGAAGATCGCCCCGGCCCTGGCCTTCGGCAACTGCGTGGTCCTGAAGCCTGCCGACCTCGTGCCCGGCAGCGCCTGGGCGCTGGCCGACATCATTCACCGCTCGGGCATTCCGGCCGGCGTGTTCAACCTCGTCATGGGCCCGGGCCGTGTCATCGGTGATGCCCTGGTGCGCCACAGCGACGTGGCCGCCATCAGCTTCACCGGCTCCGTGGGCGTGGGCCGCGGCATTGCCCGCGCCTGCGTGGAAAGCGGCAAGAAGGTACAGCTGGAGATGGGCGGCAAGAACCCGCAGATCGTGCTGGACGACGCCGACCTCACCCAGGCCGTGGAGCTGTCCGCGCAAAGCGGTTTCTACTCCACGGGCCAGCGCTGCACGGCATCGAGCCGCCTCATCGTCACCGACAGGATCTACCCCGCCTTCATCGAGGCCCTGCAGGCCCGCATGGCCAGGATCAAGGTGGGCGACGCCCGCGCCGCAGGCACCGACATGGGCCCCGTGGTCAGCCAGGCCCAGCTGGAGCAGGACCTGAGCTACGTGGAAATCGCCAAGGCCGAAGGCGCCGTGCTGGCTGCGGGCGGCGCAGCCGCCGCCTGCCACACCGGCAGCGGCAACAAGGGCTACTACATGGCGCCCACCCTGTTCGTGGACACCCAGGCCGCCATGCGCATCAACCGCGAGGAAGTCTTCGGCCCCGTGGCCAGCGTCATCCGCGTGAAGGACTACGAAGAAGCCCTGGCCGTGGCCAACGACACCCCCTTCGGCCTGGCCGCAGGCATTGCCACCACCAGCCTCAAGCACGCCACCCACTTCAAGCGCCACAGCCAGGCCGGCATGGTCATGGTCAACCTGCCCACGGCCGGTGTGGACTACCACGTGCCCTTCGGCGGCCGCAAGGGCAGCAGCTACGGCCCGCGCGAACAGGGCCGCTATGCGCAGGAGTTCTATACGACGGTGAAGACGGCGTATACGCTGGCCTGAGGCTGGACCCAAAGCAGCCGCCAGGTGCTGGCGACTGCTTTCATCACTGACGCCATCCGCAACAAGACGATGCGGATGGCGTTTTTTCATTCGTCGTTGCGCCCACAGTCAATTCTCGTGCGCGAAAGTGCAGACCGCCCCGTCCATTGCACCAGGGCCTTGCATAGCATCTTCCTCAACGTGAGAGCCGGCTTCAGCCGGCCGGCGTCCATACCGGAGGGAGACCATGGCAACAACTGCAAGAATTTCCGGCCCCGTGGGGCGGGCGGCAATGAATCATCCCAAAGACGTGTTCACTGTCCAGCAATTGCTCAACGGACATATGCAGCGCGATCCCTGCCGCAAACTGCTGCGTGAGGACGGCAGATGGTCCAGGGCGCTGGAGCGCTCAATCGCCACCTTTCAGCAACTGTCCGGCTCGCCCGTCATGACCCAGGGCCGGATTGCACCAGCGACCCGCATGTTCGAACTGCTGGCCCAGCCTCCGGCAATCTTTGGCTACGAACGGCGCATGGCGCAATTCATGGGGCCGGAGCCGATGAGCGAGGAGCCTACGATCGAGGTGTTCATTTACGACGCACTTCTCACCAGGCCGGGATCACAGTGGGGACATGCTGCAATCGATATTGATGGAAAGACCTACAGTCAGGCTCCAACAAGATATGCTGTACTGGAGCGCGAGCAATATCTTTCATCGAATTTGGCAACCGTCAAAAGAGATGTCACTGGCTTGGTGCTGAGAGTGTCTAGCGAGGAAAAGACGAAAATCAAAGCAGAACTTGAAAAGCGGGTTGCTGCTCAAAAACCGTACAGCCTTACCGAAAATAGTTGCTCAACCAATGTTGCAGAGGTATTGGAGTCAGTTGGGATTCTGGCACACGACCCGCGGTTTCAAATGTCGCCATCTACTTCCCGCCTGGTTTCACCAAAGGAGTTATTGATCATAATCTCAAGATCCAATAGAATTTTGAGAAGAATAAATTACCAGAAGAATCCATGAAATCAAGAGCTTTCGCAGCATATGCAACAGCCTGCATTGCCACCATACTGAGCGCATGCAGCAACCCCGACGAATACATGCCGGCAGGGCAATGGGAAGCAACAGAAGATTTGTATGTCTACACTACAAATGACCATCCGTTGAAAATTGCATTCGTTATAGAAAAAGGTGAGATTTGCGCTGTAAGCAAAAAACCCGTTATCAGAAAAGACTTGGGCTATTTACAGGTCTCATGCGCAAAGGGGAGTGGATGGGAGATAACAGGAAAATTCAAGAAATTGAGTGAATAGGATGCTATACCTGGGCAGCCATCAAAAAAATATAGCGGTCACTCAAAAATCAGACAAAAGTGCATGAAGTCAGTTCGAAATTGAATAGTCAAAACAATAGAACCAACCTTAGGGAGACTATTTAATGAGAATAATCACCAACACTACCAGAATCATCTCCGCAATAGCATTGACCGCCTGCAGTTATGAGCCAACGGGCCAATGGGAGGCAATGGATACCGTGGATATTTATAAAAACAACAATCATCCATTGATTGTCGCCTTCGTGTTGGAAAAAGGAGAAATATGTGCCATCAGCGAAGACATCATCCTAAGAAAGGATCTTGGATATGCACAGGTCTCCTGCGAGAAGGGCCGGGGATGGGATAAATCAGGAAGGTTCAAGAAACTAACTGACCTGGATTGATTTGCAGAAACCCGGGGCGCAATGCCACGGCAGGCCTGTCACAAGAAAGCCTGAATCAGCGCTGAAACGCTGCCGCAGCGGCCGCCATCCGCCGCAGATACGCCGGGTCTTCCTGCAGGCAATGCACGTGGTTGACCTCGTCCTCCACCAGTTCCTCCATCCGCTGCGCGGCCCCGCAAATGGCCTGCAGCGCATTGGCCACCACCTCCAGATTGCGGTAGCCCTCGGGCCGCTCCAGCCAGGCCAGCGCCAGCTGGCCCAGGGAATACACCTCGCTGCTGCCCTGCAGCGTCAGCCGGCCGATCTCGGTCACGGCATGGCTCAACTGCTGCGGCGTGGGCTGGGTCAGGGTTGTGGAAGCGGTACTCATGGCGCCACCCTTCCCACGGCAGATGCGCGAGAGTGAGGCGCTCGGGTAGCAGAGGGGAATGCAAAAGAAGAAATGCCGTGCATGGTTTCGTACTCCTTCGTGAGAACAAAAACCACCGGCCCGTGTTCTTACGCACAGACAGGTGGACGGGATGTTAAGAACACGAACGAAGCCGTGCGGACGCCCTTGCGGGTAGCCCCATCCCGTCCGTAACCGCAGGAACGCAGGCTTGCGCCCACGCTCCGGAAATCAGACGTGACAAGGCCTCCTTGACGGCGAGGCCGCACCGCTTCGTTTTGGGTGTTCTTACGCACCGGCCCCGGAACAGGGGGCTGCCGCGATGATAGAGGCTTTCAAGATGGCAAGCGCCCCAGCACTCCAGGCCGAGCGCAGCGAAGGCCCGCACCCACTCCCCGTATGTCCGCGCCTGCGCCGCAGCGAAGCGAAGGGGTCGCGGACATCCGGGCGCTTTTCTTTGCTCACTTTCTTGTAGCAAGACAAGAAAGTGAGTCGGCTGCCGGGCCGAGACCCGGCCTCGAAAAACAACCACCCGGCAGGGGCTAAAAATGCACCTAAGCCAAAAGCAAACAAGGTGGGCGGGAGTTAAGAACATGTGCAAGGCATGCGGACGCCCTCACGGGTAGCCCCATCCCGCCCCAAACCCAAAGACAGCCGGGTCCCCAAAAGCCCCAGCCATCAAACCCCGGTCACGGATAGTAGCTCCCGCATCACTTCAGCAAATCACTTCAGAAAAACAGCACCCGCACCCAAGGCGCCACCACCACATTCAACGCCCCCGCAATCATCATCACCAACGAAGCAACCACCGCCTGCACATCCCCAAACTGCCGCGCCTTCGCCACCCCGCTGCCATGCGCGGCACCACCCAGAATGGCGCCCGCAGCCAGCTTGCTGCGCACGTGCGGCAGCAGCCGCAGGATGGTCTCGCCCATGAGCATGCCGCTGACGCCCGTGAGCAGCACGAACAGCGCGGCCAGGTCGGTGGGCCCGCCCAGCACGCGCTCAGCCTCGATGGCGAAGGGGGTGGTCACCGAGCGCACGGCCAGGCCCTTTTGCAGGTCCACGGGCAGTCCGAAGGCCTGTGCGAACCAGATGGTGGTGGCAATGGACACGCCACTGGCCACGAGCACGCCGGTGGCGATCGACATCCAGTGCTTGCGCAGCAAGTGGCGGTTTTCGTGCAGGGGCAGCGCAAAGGCCACCGTGGTGGGGCCCAGCAGCCAGACCAGCCAGTGCGTCTGGGCGATGTACTGCGGGTAGCGCACATGGGTCAGCAGCGCCAGCGCGATCAGCACCATGGGCGTGGCGACGATGGGCATGAGCAGCGGATGCGGATGGCGGCGGTACACGCGCTTGTTGGCCGCATAGCAGGCCAGCGTGGCCAGCAGCGACAGCAGGCCTATCGTCTGGTCGGACATGGCGTTCATTCCTGCTCCCTGTGCAGCCCGGCGCGCGTGGAGCGGCGCCGGGCAAGCCACAGCTCCAGCCGGTAGACGCGGTCCACGGCCAGCGCCGTGGCTGCCATCACGCAGGCCGTGCTGGCCACGATGACGCCCAGGATGCGCAGGCCCTGGTGCTGGATCAGGTCGGTGTATTCGGTGACGACCAGCATGGCGGGCACGAAGAACAGCAGCATCTCGGCCAGCAGCCAGTTGGTGCCGCCCTGCAGCCAGCGCGCCTTGACCAGCCCGCTGAAAAGGCCCGTGGCCAGCAGCGCGAAGCCGATCAGCCCGGCCGGCATGCCCCAGCCGAAATGCGCGCGCACGGCCTCCATGGCCACCCACAGCGCACTGAGCAGCCCCACCTGCAGCACGCCGCGCAGCAGCGGCCAGCAGCGATGCAGCAGGCCCTGAAACACCTGCGGCCGCAGGACGGGCATGGCGGAAATCTTTGACATGGGGCAATCCTAGGGTTTGCACTCAGATTCGTAAAATGAATAATTTCCATTTTTCCCATGCACAAAAGGAATCCTCATGGACCTGCGCGCGCTGCGCTACTTTGTCGAGGTGGTGCGCTGCAACAGCTTCACGCGTGCGGCCGAGGCGCTGCATGTGACCCAGCCCACCATCAGCAAGATGGTGCGGGCGCTGGAGGAGGAGCTGGGCGGCCCGCTGCTGCTGCGCGAGGGGCGCGGTGTGCAACTGACCGACGCAGGCCAGGTGGTCCATGCGCGCGGCCTGCAGGTGCTGGAGCAGTCACGCCAGCTGCTGCAGGAGGTGGCCGAGGTGGACGGCATTGCGCGCGGCAGCCTGAGCGTGGGCATCATGCCCACGGCCGGGCACTACATGGCGCCCGTGATCGCGCGCTTTCAGCAACTGCATCCGGGCGTGGAACTGCATGTGCAGGAGCAGGGCGCACGCGCCCAGCGCCAGCTGCTGCTGGACGGCAAGCTGGACATGGCGCTGGGCCTGCACGGCGCGGGCGAGGCGGGTGGCGACCTGGCCGGAGAGGGCCTGGAGTACTGCACCATCGCCCACCAGAAGACACGCGTGGCCTTTGCCGCGCACGAGGTGCCCGACCCGGACGCACCCGTGCACTGGAGCGAGCTGGCCCGGCGGCCCTTTGTGTTCTACACCTCGGACTTCGCCCTGCACCAGGCCGTGCTGGAGCATTGCGCGGCGGCAGGCTTCAGCCCACAGGTGCGGCTGCAGACGCGCTACTGGGACTTCATCGGCGACCTGGTGGCAGAAGGCGTGGGCGTGGCCGTGATGTTCGAGCACGTGATCGCGCGGTTCGACCCGCGGCGCGTGTCCAGCCGCCCGCTGGTGGGGCCTGAACTGCACTGGGACGTGGTGCAGCTGTGGCGCAGCGGCTATCTGTCGCGCGCGGCGAGGGCCTGGCTGGAGTGCGTGCGTGCGGTCTATCCCGACGACAATCGCTGAGTCCATGCAACCCAGAAAACGCCCACCCTTGCGCCCTTTTGCAGGCCCGGCCCTGCGCGCCCGCCCCGCCTTCGCCGACCGGCCCGACACCGGCCCCTCACGCCTGCTGTGCTTCAACAAGCCCTACGGCGTACTCAGCCAGTTCACCCCCGAGGGCCGCTGGCGTGGCCTCAAGGAATACATCGACGTGCCGGGCGTGCATGCGGCAGGCCGGCTTGACGCCGACAGCGAAGGACTGCTGCTGCTGACCAATGACGGCCCGCTGCAGGCGCGCATCGCCGATCCGCGCTTCAAGATGGAGAAGACCTACTGGGTACAGGTCGAGGGCCTGCCCGACGAGGCCGCGCTGCAGGCCCTGCGCCAGGGCGTGCAGCTCAACGACGGCATGACGCTGCCCGCGCAGGCGCGCCGGCTGGAGCCGCCGCCCGTGCTGTGGCAGCGCGACCCGCCCATCCGCGTGCGCCAGAACATTCCGGACTGCTGGATCGAGCTGGTCATCCGCGAAGGCCGCAACCGCCAGGTGCGCCGCATGACGGCGGCCATTGGCCACCCCACGCTGCGGCTGGTGCGCGCGGCCATCGGGCCCTACACGCTGGACGGCCTGGAGCCCGGCCAGTGGAAGGACGTGGAGCCCGCCTAAGGCTCCGGATTGTCGGGAAGTGCCGCAGCCTTCCAGCGCTGCAGGCCGAGCCACGGATGAAAGCGCCGCGCCTCGCCCACTTCCACCCGCTCCACACTGCCGGCCAGCAGCGGCCACAGGCGCTGCAATTGCGCCGAGCGCTGCTGCGTGCAGCGCCGCGCGCGGGCCAGCAGCTCGCTGCCCTGGCCCAGCAGGCGCGACAGCTCGCGCAGGCGCGGCGGCGGCAGGCATTGGGCGCTGGCCAGCATCAGCCAGGACGGTGCCTGGCCCGCCTGGGCCGGGCCGCTGGCGGCGAACTGCTCCAGCAAAGCGACATGGGCGCTGAGCAGGGGCGCGGGCGGCTTCTCGGCCAGCATGATCTCCAGCAGCCTGCCATCGATGCGCCAGCGGGCGGGCACCACGGCATGCTCGACCGAGTTGCCGAAGCGCGTGGACTGGCGATGGCTGACGGCGCGGCTGCCCTGCTCCAGCAAGGGCTGCAGCAGTTCGGCCAGGGCCTGCTCGCGCTGCGCCGTGGGCGCTTCGGCCAGCGTGATGCGCAGCGGCACGGCCTCGTAGCCGCGCAGCTGGTCGCGCCAGGCCATCCAGCCCGCCGTGTCGGGGCCGCCCAGCAGCAGGGCGAGGAAGGCGCCCAGGCCGGCCAGGGCCGAGCCGGTCCACCAGGACACCGGCACAGGCTGCCGCCCTGCGATCAGCCAGCCCGTCAACCAGACCAGCGCCCCGGCGCAGGTGGCTGCCAGCAGGCCCATGCCGAAGGCGAGGAAGGGCGCGCCATCGAGCCGGTCGGGCAGCAGCACCAGCATGGCCACGCAGGCCGCGCCGGCGCACAGCGCAACGGCCCACCAGCCCGCCACGGGCAGGGTGCGCGCGGTGCGGCCCGTGAGACCCGTACGGCCGGCCAGTGTCAGCAGCATGAGGGCCACCACCGCGCCAGCGGTCAGCGCAATGAACAGGGGCGCAAACACCCACAGCGCCAGCAGCCCGAGGACCGCCGATACCGCAAGCGACAGCGCCAGCATGCTCAGGCCTTCTTGAGGAACTCCGACTTGAGCAGCATGGAGCCCAGTTCGGTCTTGCAGTCCACGTTGTGGCCGTCGGCGCCATCGACCAGGCGGATGCCCTTGATTTTGCTGCCCTTCTTGAGCACGGTGGACGAGCCCTTGACCTTGAGGTCCTTCACCAGGATCACGGCATCGCCGTCGGCCAGCGCATTGCCGTTGGCGTCGCGCACGATGCCGTCGCCAGCGGCGGCTTCGCCGGACTCTTCTTCGGCCTGCATGGGCCATTCGAAGGCGCAGTCGGGGCAGATGTAGCTGGCGGCGTCGGGATAGGTGTTTTCAAGGCCGCACTGGGGGCAGGCGGGAGTGGTCTGGGGCATGGGATGGACAGATTCGGTGAAGACAAAGGGGCGCGGCGGGCGCGCCGTACCTGGCGATTGTCGCCCCTGCCCCCGCAGGCATGCCCCGGCAAACCCGAGCGGCCTGCTACGCTGCGCGCCACTCTTTGCTTTTTCCCCATGGATACGCTGACCCCCTTGCGCGCCTTCCGGCGCATCGTAGAACTGGGCTCCATCGCCAAGGCGGCCGACGCACTGGACCTGTCCTCGGCCGCGCTGAGCAAGCAGCTGCGCGCGCTCGAAGCCCATCTGGGCGCCGTGCTGCTGCAGCGCACCACGCGCCGCATGAGCCTGACCGACACGGGCCAGGCCTACTACGCCGAGTGCTGCCGCCTGCTTGATGAATTCGATGCGCTGGAGCAGTCGGTGCGCGCGCAGTCGCAGCAGGTGGCCGGCCGGCTGCGCGTGAATGCGCCGCTGTCGTTTGCGCTGAGCACGCTGTCGCCGCTGCTGGCGCGCTTCATGCAGCGCCATCCGCAGCTGCAGATCGACCTGTCCATGGAAGACCGGCTGGTGGATGCGGTGGGCCAGGGCTTCGATGTGTCCATCCGCCTGAGCGCGGAGCTGGCGGACTCCTCGCTGATCGCGCGGCGCCTGGCCTCGCTGTCGCAGATGCTGTGCGCGGCCCCTTCCTATCTGCAGGCGCATGGCCGCCCGGCCAGTGCCGCCGCGCTGCGCAGCCATGCGCTGCTGAACTACAGCCTGGCGCATGCGCCCCGCGAAGCGGGCGAGAGTCCCCAGGCGCCGTCCGAGGCACGCGCCAACGTCAACAACAGCCTGATGCTGCGCGACCTGCTGGTGGCGGGCCTGGGTATTGGCGCCCTGCCCTCGTTCCTGGCGCGGCCGGCGATTGCGGCAGGCCAGCTGGTCGCACTGGACCTTGCGGACCAGGCCGCGCAGGCCCGCCATGTCTACGCGGTCTATCCTACGCAGCGCCATCTGCTGCCCAAGGTGCGCGCCTTCGTGGACTTCCTGGCCGAGGAGCTGCCTGCCGCCATGGGCGAGGATTGTTGACGCCGCGTTAAGAGTTCCTCAAGCGCGCGCCCCTTTTTCGCGCCGGGCCTGCGACCTACGCTTGCCGTCCATCACAGCCATGAAGGACACAAGCATGACGCAATGCAATGATTTTTCCTGCGCCCTGCCCGCGCAGGATGCGGCGGCCCCCTCGCCGCAGCAGGCCCTGCAGGCGGCGCCCGCAGCGGCGCCTGCGGTCGCCCCCGCCATCGACTTCTTCCATGACGTGGTCTGCGGCTGGTGCTACGTGATGTCGCCACGCCTGCGCCAGGTGGCGCGCGAGCTGGGCCTGCGCGTGCGCCACCGCAGCTTCGTGCTGCAGGCCTCGCGCGCCGAGATGGTGGCGGCCTTCGGCTCCATGGAGCGCGCCAAGCAGGTCATCCTGGAGCACTGGCAGGCCTGCGCGGAGCATGACGACGAGGACCGCATCGACATCGAGGGCATGCGCCGCGAGGCCTTCGAGTACCCCAGCGGCATGGCCGGCGCACTGGCCTGCCAGGCGGCCCAGATCCTGGGTGGCGATGACGCGCACTGGGATCTGTTCGACGCCATCCAGCACGCCCACATGAGCGAGCACCGCAACATCGGCGACGCCGAAGTGCTGCTGGACATCGCCACGCGCACGGGCTTCGAGCGCAATGCCTTCGCGGGCTGCATGGAAGGCGCCCAGGCGCTGGAGCAGGTGCGCCAGGACCGCGCGCTGGCGCAGCGCATGGGCCTGCGCTCCATTCCCACGCTGATCGCGCCGCGCCTGCCGCCGCTTCAGACCCAGTCGCTGGCTGCGCTGCGCGAACGGCTGCACTTCCTGGCGGCCTGAGCGCCCCCGTCTTTGCTTTTTTCATCGGCGTTTTTCCGCCTTCCCTCGCGCGCGGCATGCGCGCCCTTTTTCAGCAGACCAAGGACTCTTGCATGACTCTCCAACGCTTCGCTCGCCGCATGGCGCTGCCCTCTCTCGTGATCGCCCTGGCCGCCGCCTTCGCGGGCACCGCGGCCCAGGCCCATGGCGGCCACGAGCCCCCGGCCGGCGCACGCCAGGACGTGGGCACCAGCCCCTGGGGGCCGGCCGACGAGATCGGCCGCCTGAACCTGATCACGCCGGCCTCGCGCGCGGCCATCCTGCAGCGCATCACGGGCGGGCAGGTCTATGACCTGGCCACCGAGTACTACGTGGGCATGCCCAGCTGGCAGGACGCGGGCGATCCGCACTACCAGTTCTGGATGACGCACACGCCGCGCGGCACCGTGGTGGACGATCCCATGAACGTGGGCAAGGACATGAACGCCACGCGCAGCTACACGGGCACGGCGTTTTCCATGTACAGCCATACGGGCACGCACATCGATGCGCTCAACCACTTCGGCATCCGCGGCAGGATCTGGAACGGCTTCAGCGCAGACCAGCATCTGGGCGACCGGGGCTGGCAGCGCACGGGCATAGAGAAATTCCCGCCGCTGGTGGCGCGCGGCGTGCTGATCGACGTGGCGGCCGCCAAGGGCCTGGAGATGCTGCCCGACCAGTACCGCATCACGCGCCAGGACCTCAAGGATGCGCTGGCACGCCAGAAGGTGACGCTGCAGGAGGGCGACATCGTGCTGGTGCGCACGGGCCGCATGAAGCTGTACGGCCAGCCCCAGGCCTACATGGCCAAGCCGCCGGGCCTGGGCCTGGATGCCGCGCGCTTTCTGGTGGAGGAAGGCGGCGCCATGATCGTGGGCGCCGACAACCTGAGCCTGGAGACGTTCCCGTCCGAGGTGGACGACGACTACGTACCGCTGCACAGCTACCTGCTGGCGCAAAAGGGCGTGCCCATCATGGAGCTGGTGGCACTGGACGATCTGTCGCGCGACAAGGTCTACGAGTTCGCCTTCATCGGCGGCCCGCTCAAGATCCGCGGCGGCGACGCCGCGCCGCTGCGGCCCATCGCCATTCCTGTACGCTGAGCGGGGCAAGACGAGATTTCTTGAGCTTGACCTCGAAACTCCCGCGCCCCCAAGGCGAGGGACACCGAGCAAGGGCCTACGCCGGCCGCGCCGCCCCGCAGCAAGGGTGTCGCCGGCTGCCCGTACGCCCCCCTCCGAAGAGAGGGGGAAGGCGCGAAGCGACTCAGGGGGTGATCACAGACTCGTGCCCATTTTGCTGAGGAAGCGCTCGCAGGCGTCGAGCTGGGCCAGCTCGACGAACTCGTCGGGCTTGTGCGCCTGCTCGATGGAGCCGGGGCCGCAGACCACGGTGGGAATGCCGGCGTTGTGGAACAGGCCGGCCTCGGTGCCGTAGGCCACCTTGCGCTTTTCCTGGTCGGCGGTCAGCGCGCGCACCAGCTGGGTGATGGCGGCTTCTTCCGAGGCTTCCAGCGCGGGGGCGCTGGCGCCGGTCTCGATCTCGATGCGCGCGTCGGCGAACTCGGCGCGCATGCGCGGCAGCAGTTCGTCGCGCACATAGGACTCGACCTGGGCCTGGATGCCATCCACCGACATACCGGGCAGGTTGCGGAATTCATAGGCGAATTCGCACAGCTCGGGGATGGTGTTGACCGCGATGCCACCCTGGATCTGGTTGGTGGTCATGGTGGTGAAGGGCACGTCGAAGAATTCGTCGTAGGGGCCGTGCGCCTTGAAGTGGTCGGCGATGTCCCGGATGCGACAGATCAGCCGCGCCGCGTACTCGATGGCATTGCTGCCGCGCGGCGTGAGCGACGAATGCGCGGCCTTGCCGTGCACGCGGCAGCGGTAGAGGTTGATGCCCTTGTGCGCCACCACGACCTGCATGCTGGTGGGCTCGCCGACCACGCAGCCGTCGAAGCGCGCGCCCTCGGCCTTGAGCTGGTTGATCATCACGGGTGCGCCCGCGCAGCCGATTTCCTCGTCGTACGAGAAGGCCAGGTGCACGGGCCTGGCGCGCTGCGTGGCCAGGAATTCGGGCACCAGCGCCAGCGAGGCGGCGATGAAACCCTTCATGTCGCAGCTGCCGCGACCATACAGGCGCCCGCCCTTTTCGGTGAGCGCAAAGGGGTTGGTGCTCCACTGCTGGCCATCGACCGGCACCACGTCGGTATGGCCGGACAGCACGATGCCACCCTGCGTTTCGCCGTTGTGGGCGGGCAAAGTGGCGAAGAGATTGGCCTTGGCGCCGTCCGGAGAGTGGAACAATCGGGCACTCACGCCCAGCGTGGCCAACTCATCGCGTACACACTCGATCAGCGCCAGGTTGGAGTTGCGGCTGGTGGTGTCGAATGCGACCAGTGTTTCCAGCCAGTCGCGGGTGTTTTTCCAGGTAGTCATGTGGTTCCATCTGCGCCATGGCCTGCGCCGCCCTTCGTGGACGACGCAGGCCATGGCATAGGCATTGCATATGGCGAAGCAGTGTACGCCCGGGTTGCGGCCCGGGCAGGCACGCCGACCCATGCCCCGGGCGTGACTGCCGTCTTTTCAATCCCTTTTCGGAAATGGACTCTGCTTTGACCAAGCAAACCGTCTCGACCCGCAACATCGTGGCTGCCGTCATCGGCAACGCGCTGGAGTGGTATGACTTCCTGGTGTTCGCCTTCATGACACCCATCGTCGCCAAGCTGTTCTTCCCCAGCAATCCCGACAATCCGGACGACAACATCAACCGCATCCTGATGACCACGGCCGTGTTCGGCGTGGGCTTCTTCATGCGGCCCGTGGGCGGCATCCTGCTGGGCCTGTACGGGGACCGCAAGGGCCGCAAGGCGGCCATGGTGATGGTGACGGGCCTGATGGCGGTGGCGATCGCGCTGATCACGCTGGCGCCCACCTATGCGGCCGTGGGCATCCTGGCGCCGCTGTTCATCGTGCTGGCGCGGCTGCTGCAGGGCTTTGCGGCCGGCGGCGAGTTCGGCACGTCCACGGCACTGCTGATCGAGCTGGCACCGCCCGGCAAGCGCGGCTTCTATGGCTCCTGGCAGATGGCCGGCCAGATGCTGGCCCTGCTGATCGGCGCGGCCACGGGCACGCTGATCACCGAGATCTTCACCGAGGAGGAGCTGATGGCCTGGGCCTGGCGCGTGCCCTTCGCCGTGGGCCTGCTGATCGTTCCCGTGGCGCTGTACATCCGCCGCCATGTGGAGGAGCCCGAGGTCTTCAAGGAAATGCAGGCCGCGCAGGCCAGCGGCAAGGCGCGCCAGATCGGCATCATGGAGATGCTGCGCACGCATGCGCGCGAGACGCTGGTGGGCATGGGCCTGGTGGTCACGGCCACGGTGTCCATCTACATCACCTTCACCTATCTGGTGACCTATGCCACGGTGACGCTGAAGCTGCCCATGCGCGATGCCTTCATGGTGCAGATGGCCGGCGCCGCGCTGATGGTGGTGATCATGCCGTTCTTCGGCGCCCTGTCGGACCGCGTGGGCCGCCGCATGCTGACCATCGGCTCGCTGATCGGCTACCTGGTCGTGCTCTACCCGCTGTATGCCTGGCTGACGGACGGCCCCACGGTGCAGAAGCTGCTGATCACCCAGCTGGTGGTCTGCGTGTTCGTGGCCGTGTTTTTCGGCGTGTTCAGCACGGTGATGGCCGAACTGTTCCCGCCCCAGGTGCGTTCGGCCGGCATGTCCATGGCCTACAACGTGGCGGTGATGATCTTCGGCGGCTTCGCGCAGTTCATCGTGACCTGGCTGATCCGCTCCACGGGCTCGCCCATGGCGCCGGCCTTCTATGTGATGTTCGGCGTGACGCTGGGCCTGTTCGCGGCCTTCTTCATCAAGGACCGCGCGATGGAGCGCAACCTGCGCTGATCCCGGTGCGGTGCGCAAGGCACCGCGCCCGCGCATGCCGCGCATACCCCGCATGCCCCGCCACGGGGCCTGCGCCCCGCACGCGCACCCGCCTGCGCACCATGCGCGGGCATGACGGCCACCCGCCCTGCACCACGGCGGGGAGGCCCGCCCGCATCGGCGGATTTCATGCAGAAAAAGTCAGGGCTGATGCTCTCTGGAGTGCCGCAAATCTGCAGGGAATACCCTCTGCTGGCACGCGTTTCGCTTGTCTACATTCTTGCATGCAAGTTGTAAATCCACTTGCATACAAGATTCCACAACTTGCGAAAGACGACTATGCGCCGCTTTGCCAGATCACTGTTCGGACAGGTGGTGATCGCACTCATCCTGGGTGTGCTCGCCGGAATATTGGCCCCTGAATGGGCCGTGAAGCTCAAGCCCCTGGGCGATGGCTTCATCAAGCTCATCAAGATGATCATTCCCGTGCTGGTGTTCTGCGTGGTGGTGCACGGCATCGCGGGCGCAGGCGACCTCAAGCGCGTGGGCCGGGTCGGCGTCAAGTCGCTGATCTACTTCGAGGTGCTGACCACCATCGCCCTGGTGCTGGGCCTGGTGCTGGCCTTCGTGTTCCAGCCGGGCGCGGGCATGAACGTGGACCCAAGCAAGCTCGACGCCTCGGCCATGAGCGCCTACGCCAGCAACGCCGACAAGCTGACCAGCGGCGGCACGGTGGACTTCCTGATGAAGCTCATCCCCACCACCGTGGTGCAGGCCTTTGCCACGGGCGACGTGCTGCAGGTGCTGCTGTTCGCCGTGCTGTTCGGCTGCGCGCTGACCATGCTGGGCGAGCGCGGCGCGCCCGTGCATGCGCTGATCGACACGCTGTCGAACGTGCTGTTCAAGATCATGGGCATCCTCATCAAGCTGGCCCCGCTGGGCGTGCTGGGCGCCATCGCCTTCACCGTGGGCCAGTACGGCATCGGCTCGCTCAAGCAGCTGGGCATGCTGGTGCTGCTGTTCTACGTGGCGGTGATCTTCTTCGTCTTCGTGGTGCTGGGGCTGGTGATGCGCTTTTCGGGCTTCAGCCTGATCAAGCTGCTGCGCTACCTGCGCGAGGAGCTGATGGTGGTCTTTGCCACCACCTCCTCGGACAGCGTGCTGCCCCAGATCATGGCCAAGCTGCGCAACATGGGCGTGCGCGACTCCACCGTGGGCCTGGTGATTCCCACGGGCTACTCGTTCAACCTGGATGCCTTCTCCATCTACATCACGCTGGCGGCCGTGTTCATCGCCCAGGCCACGAACACGCCCATCGGCATGGCCGACCTGCTGACCATCCTGGCGATTGCGCTGGTGACCTCCAAGGGCGCCCACGGCGTGCCGGGCTCGGCCATCGTGGTGCTAGCGGCCACGCTGCATGCGATTCCGGCCATCCCCGCCATCGGCCTGGTGCTGGTGCTGTCGGTGGACTGGTTCATGGGCATTGCCCGCGCGCTGGGCAACCTGATCGGCAACTGCGTGGCCACCGTGGCCATCGCCGCCTGGGAAGGTGACATCGACCGCGAGCGCGCCCATGCCGTGCTCAACGGCCTGGCCGACAATCAGGGGCCCGACGCCGAGCCCTCCGGCGCCGCCGCCGTCCCCGCAACCGTGACTCCTGCCCACCCTGCAACGCAATGACACCTGTAAGCCCCCAGCACATCGCCGAGCGCGTCGTCGAAGCCATCCTGGCCCAGAAACTGGCGCCCGGCGAACGGCTGGGGGAGCAGGAGCTGGCCGACAACTTCGCGGTCAGCCGCACCATGGTGCGCGAGGCGCTGATGCAGCTGCAGGCGCGCGGCTTCGTGCAGGTGCAGCCCCGGCGCGGCTGGTACGTGGTCCAGCCCTCGGCCGAGGAGGCGCAGGACGCCTTTGCAGCGCGCCGCATCATCGAGACCGGCATCCTGGGCGAGGCCGGCCGCCCGATGCAAAGCGTGATCGGCCAGCTGCGCCGCCACATCGCCCAGGAGCAGGACGCCATTGCCGGCGCCGACGCGGCCACGCGCGCCTTCCTGCTGGCCGACTTCCACGTCTGCCTGGCCGAGCAGATGGGCCACCGCCTGCTGGCGCTCACGCTGCGCGACCTCACGGCGCGCACCACGCTGGCGGCCACATTGTTCCAGTCCACGCACAGCGCCAGCCAGTCCTGCGCCGAGCACGAACGCATCGTCGAGGCCCTGGAGCGCGGCGACACCGAGGGCGCCAAGGCCCTGCTGCTGGAGCACATCGGCACGGTGGAACGCTCGCTGGAAATCCGCCCGCCCGAGGCGCCCGACGCCAGCGACCGCCTGCGCGCCACGCTGGCGCCCCTGTTCGGGGGATAACCCTGTGTCGGAGGGTCGGCAAATTCCCGTCGACCGTCGCTAAAACGCCAATCTGGCTCATAGGGGGCGCACTGTCATGGTGCCGACACGGCTGACTGCATACGCTGCTGAGTTGGCGCATTGCGCGCCGTTCATCAACCCACCACTGCTTCGGATATGACCCAACGTCCTATGTCCTTTTCCCGTACTCCCCTGCTCGCGTCCCTGTGCGCGGCTGCAGTCCTCACGGCCTGCGGCGGTGACGGCGGCTCGTTCTACCTCACGCTCGACGGAAAGCAGCCCCAGGTGATCGCCCACCGCGGCTTCTCGGGCAAGTTCCCGGAGCAGACGCGCATGGCCTACGAGGCCGCCGCCGATGCAGGCGCGGACATGCTCGAACTCGACATGCACATGACGAAGGACTGCCAGCTGGTCGCCCGCCACAACGCCTGGCTCAGCGACAGCACCAACGTGGCCGACGTCGCCAAGACCAATGCCGAAGTGGCGCGCCGCCAGCGCACTGCGGCCGGCGTGCTGGTCAACGTGAAGTACCCCGCCGTGCCTGCCAACGGCCCCTCGCAATACCTGAGCGACCAGCTGGACGCCAACGATCCCAAGTCCGTGCTCAAGGCCCTGGTGGTCGATGGCGAGGACCACCGCAACGACTGGTCCATCAGCGACTTCACGCTGCAGGAGCTGCGCAGCTGGCTGACCGGCACCATCCTGGACAACCGCAGCGAGCGCCCCACCGAGTGGAACGGCAAGCTGCCCCTGATCAGCGCCCAGGACGTGCTGGACATCGCCGCCGCCAAGGGCAAGGCCCTGGGCCGCACCATCCCCGTCTACGCCGAGACCAAGAACCCCTACTGGAACAACCAGCAGGCGATCGCCAACGGCTGCGGCGCACCTGGCTCGCGCCCGTTTGAAGACGCGGTGATCAAGCTGCTGGACCAGAACAAGCTCAACGCCAAGGACTCGGCCATCTACATCCAGAGCTTCGACCCGGCCAGCCTCAAGTACCTGCGCCAGGCCGGCATGAAGGCCAAGGGCGTGCAGCTGATCGACGGCAACGACTTCAGCCTGCGCGACGGCTCCATGATCTACATCACCAACGATGAGTGGACCTTCATCAGCGGCCGCCCCTACAGCTGGACCCTGGCCGGCGACGCCCGCACCTTCGCCGCCATGCTCACGCCCGCAGGCCTGGCCGACATCAAGACCTATGCCGACGGCATCGGCCCCTGGAAGCCCCAGGTCCTGGCCCACTCCGTCGTGCCCTACAAGGACGGCGCCGGCCTCAAGGACGTGAACACCGTCAAGGACACGGGCCTGATCCGCGACGCCCACAAGGCCGGCCTGATCGTGCACAGCTTCACCTTCCGCAACGAGCCGGGCCGCCTCGCCGGCCTGTACAAGGGCGACCCCGTGCAGGAATACCTGACCTACTACCGCCTGGGCATCGACGGCGTGTTCACCGACTTCACGGACACGGCCGTGGCGGCGCGCAAGGCTTACAACAAGGAAATCGGGCTCTGATCGAGCGCTGAATGCCGCTGCGGCGGCGTCCATAAAAAAGCCAGGGCATGCCCTGGCTTTTTTCTTGCAACGCGCGGCACCAGTCCGCGCGGCCAAACCTTCTCACCCCAGATTCGGCGCCAGCAACCGGCGCAGCTCCTCGATGTCCATGCCCCGGCGCGCGGCCATGTCGGCGAGCTGGTCCTCGCCGATTTCGCCGACGTTGAAATAGACGGCGTCGGGGTGGCCGATGTAGAAGCCACTGACGCTGGAGGCCGGGTTCATGGCCAGGCTTTCGGTCAGCGTCATGCCGATCTCGTCGGCCTTGAGCACGGCGAACAGGTCGGTCTTGGCGCTGTGGTCGGGGCAGGCCGGGTAGCCGGGCGCGGGGCGCACGCCCTTGTACTGTTCCTTGACCAGCGCTTCGTTGCTGAGGTCCTCGTCGGGCGCATAGCCCCACAGGTCCTTGCGCACGCGCTGGTGCAGGCATTCGGCGAAGGCCTCGGCCAGGCGGTCGGCCAGGGCCTTGAACATGATGCCGGAGTAGTCGTCCAGCGCGTCCTGGAACTCCTTGTCCTTCTTCTCGGCGCCGATGCCGGCCGTGACGGCGAACAGGCCCGCGTAGTCGTGGATGCCCGATTCCTTGGTGGCCACGAAGTCGGACAGGCAGCGGCTGGGGCGCATCACGGGCTGGCCATCCGGGCCTTCCACCATCTGCTTTTCGGTCTGCTGGCGCATGCCGTACCAGGTCATCAGCACCTGGCTGCGGGACTCGTCGGCATAGAACTCGATGTCATCGCCCACGCGGTTGGCAGGGAACAGGCCGATGGCGCCGTTGGCCTGCAGCCAGCGGCCTTCGATGATCTTCTTGAGCATGGCCTGGCCGTCCGCCAGCACCTTGCGCGCCTCGACGCCGACGATCTCGTCGTCGAGGATGGCCGGATAGGGGCCGGCCAGGTCCCAGGTCTGGAAGAACGGGCCCCAGTCGATGTATTCGGCGATCTCGGCCAGGTCGAAGTTGCGGAACACGCGCCGGCCCAGGGCACGCGGCGCAACGGGGGCCTGGGAAAAGTCCACGGGCGTGGCGTTGGCGCGGGCCTTTGCCAGTGGCCACAGCGGTGTCTTCTTCTTGTTGGCGTGCTGGGTGCGCACCTTGTCGTAGTCGGCCTGGATCTCGGCCAGGTAGTTGCCCTTGTTCTCGCCCAGCAGGCTCTGGGCCACGCTGACGCTGCGCGAGGCATCGGGCACGTAGACCACGGGGCCTTCGTACTTGGGCGCGATCTTGACGGCGGTGTGCACGCGCGAGCAGGTGGCGCCGCCGATCAGCAGCGGAATCTTCTTGATGCGGAAGTAGTCGTCCTTGTGCATCTCGCCGGCGACGTATTGCATCTCTTCGAGGCTGGGCGTGATCAGGCCCGACAGGCCGATGATGTCCGCGCCCTCGGCCTTGGCCCGGGCCAGGATCTCATGGCAGGGCACCATCACGCCCATGTTGATGACCTCGAAGTTGTTGCACTGCAGGACCACGGTGACGATGTTCTTGCCGATGTCGTGCACGTCGCCCTTGACGGTGGCGATGACGATCTTGCCCTTGCTGGACACGTCCAGGCCCGCCGCTTCCTGCTGGCGCTTTTCCTCTTCGATGTAGGGCACGAGGTGGGCCACGGCCTGCTTCATCACGCGCGCCGACTTGACTACCTGGGGCAGGAACATCTTGCCGGCGCCGAACAGGTCGCCCACGATGTTCATGCCGTCCATGAGCGGGCCTTCGATCACGTGCAGCGGGCGGCCGCCGCCCTGCACCACGATCTGCTGGTAGGCCTCTTCGGTGTCGGCGACGATGAAGTCGGTGATGCCGTGCACCAGGGCGTGCGACAGGCGCTCGCCCACGGTCTTCGGGTTCTCGGGCGTGCCGCGCCATTCGAGCTTCTTGCTGTCGTCCTTGGCGGCGCCCTTGGCGGCGTCGGCAATCTCCAGCAGGCGTTCCGCAGCGTCAGGGCGGCGGTTGAGCACCACGTCTTCCACGCGCTCGCGCAGCTGGGGCTCCAGGTCGTCATAGACGCCGACCATGCCGGCGTTGACGATGCCCATGTCCATGCCCGCCGAGATGGCGTGGTACAGGAAGACGGTGTGGATGGCCTCGCGCACAGGGTCGTTGCCGCGGAAGCTGAAGCTCACGTTGGAGACGCCGCCCGAGACCTTGGCGCCGGGCAGGTTGCGCTTGATCCAGCGCACGGCCTCGATGAAGTCCACGGCGTAGTTGTCGTGCTCCTCGATGCCGGTGGCCACGGCGAAGATGTTGGGGTCAAAGACGATGTCCTCGGGCGGGAAGCCCACCTCGTCCACCAGGATGCGGTAGGCGCGCTCGCAGATCTCGATCTTGCGCTGATAGGTGTCGGCCTGGCCCTTCTCGTCGAAGGCCATGACCACGGCGGCCGCGCCGTAGCGCCTGATCAGCCGGGCTTGGCGCTTGAATTCATCCAGGCCTTCCTTCATGGAGATGGAGTTGACGATGCCCTTGCCCTGCAGGCAGCGCAGTCCGGCCTCGATGACTTCCCACTTGGAGCTGTCCACCATGACCGGCACCTTGGCGATGTCGGGCTCGGAGGCGATGAGGTTCAGGAAGCGCACCATGGCGGCCTTGCTGTCCAGCATGGCCTCGTCCATGTTCACGTCGATGACCTGGGCGCCGTTTTCCACCTGCTGGCGTGCCACGGACAGCGCTTCCTCGTACTGCTCGTTGAGGATCATGCGCGCAAAGGCCTTGGAGCCCGTGACGTTGGTGCGCTCGCCCACGTTGACGAACAGCGTGCCCTCGCCGATGGAGACGGGCTCCAGGCCCGACAGACGCATGGGAGGGGGAGTGAAAGAGGACGACATCAAGCTCACCTGCAAAAACGGCATGGCAACAGGTGAGCGTCGTTGGCACCGTGGGCGCGGTCCGGCCGGGAACCTGCACCTGGCCCAAGCCTGACGCGGCACGCGATCCGGTGTACGGATGGGCGGGTGCCGCGCTGCAACGCTCCTCGGGCCAAAGCCCGGGATTCTACGGCGGCTGGCGGCGGCCTGCAGTGCGGGTTTTACGCCCGCATTCGGGGCAGGCCTGCACAAAGCCATGCGGCACTGCACCAAAGCGCGGCAGCGCGGGCCGCCGGCGGCGCCTTCGGGGCGGATTGTCGATACCCCATCGCCCCGGATTCTTTGCAGCGCCTGAGGACAACGCTCCTTTTTTTGCATCTGGCACGCAATTCGCTATCTGCTGGGTACGTGGTCTGACCAGTCAGGCCAAAACCCTCCACCCGCGCCAGCCCATGCAAAGCATTCCGATCTCGATGGCCCAGACGCTGCAGCAGCACATCCTGAGCGGCCACTACCCCGGCGGCAGCCAGCTGCCGCCGCAGCGCGAGCTGGCCCGGCAGCTGGGCATCAGCCGCGCTTCGCTGCGCGAGGCACTGTCCATGCTGGAGGCCCTGGGCCTGGTCGAGATCCAGCCGGGCAAGGGCGTGCGCATCAACGGCCCGCACAGCGGCCGTGCACGCATGCACCGCGCCTATGCCACCCCGGCGCTGGGCACGCTGTCGCCGCGCCAGCTGATCGAGCTGCGCCTGGTGCTGGAGCCCGGCTGGGCCGCGCTGGCGGCCGTGCGCGCCGACGACAGCGGCCTGCGCCAGCTGCAATGGACCCAGTCCCAGCTGGCCCACGCACTGGCCCGCAGCGACCTGCTGGCCGCCGCCGACGCCGATCTGCAGTTCCACCTGCTGCTGGCCCAGCTGTCGGGCAACCCGGGCCTGGTGGCCATGGCGCGCCAGCTGGAACTGGCCATCAGCCACAGCCTGCGCCTGCCCTTTGCCTGGAGCGGCGCCGACGACCAGCCCGTGCGCGAGCACGACGCCATCGTGCAGGCCGTCTGCGCGGGCGATGCACCGGGTGCCGCGGGCGCCATGCGCGCCCACCTGCTGTCGGCCGCAAGGCGCAGCGGCATCGATCTCGACACACCGGACGACGCGACGGCGCCCGACGCAACAGCGCCCGATACATCTGCGCCCGACCCTGACCCGCTTTCCTTTCGCCTCACCCCACCTTCCGAAGGAGCTTTCGCATGACTTCCCCCCTGACACCCCGCCGCGCATTCATCCGCACCGCCCTGGCGGCCGCCACCCTGGCCGCTGCCGGCCTGGGCGGCGCAGCCCATGCCGACATGCTGGCCAACATCCAGAAGGCCGGCGTGCTGCGCGTGGCGATTCCGCAGGACTTCCCGCCCTTCGGCTCGCTGGGCACCGACCTGAAGCTGCAGGGCTATGACATCGACATGGCCGCCCTGGTCGCCCAGGAGCTGGGCGTGAAGGTGGAGCTGGTGCCCGTGACCAGCACCAACCGCATCCCCTTCCTGACCACAGGCAAGGCCGACATCGTCATCTCCAGCCTGGGCAAGAACGCCGAGCGCGCCAAGGTGATCGACTTCACCCAGGCCTATGCGCCCTTCCCCAAGAGCGTCTACGGCCCCAAGGACGTGAGCATCAAGGCCCCTGCCGACCTGGCCGGCAAGACCGTGGGCGTGACGCGCGGCTCCACCGAGGACCTGGCCCTCACGCAGGTGGCGCCGGCCTCGGCCACCATCAAGCGCTACGAGGACAACAACGCCACCGCGCAAAGCTATCTGACGGGCCAGGTGCAGCTGGTGACGCTGGGCAACATCGTGGCCAACGCCGTCAACGAGCGCACCAGGCTGCGCCAGCTGGACGCGAAGTTCGCGGTCGAGGACACGCCCTGCTACATCGGCGTGGCCAAGGGCGAGCCGGCGCTGCTGCAGAAGGTGGACGCCATCATCACCAAGCTCAAGGCCGACGGCCGCCTGGGCAACCTGTCCCAGCGCTGGATGAAGATGCCGCTGCCCGCCACCCTGTAACCGCTGCGCCCCTGTTCCCGGAAATCCTTCCATGGCCTATCAATTCGACTTCGGCGCCGTGTTCGACTACAGCGGCCTGCTGGCACAGGGCGCAGGCTTCACGCTGGCGCTGACGGCAGCGGGCGCCGTGCTGGGCGGCGCCATCGGCGTGGCCGGCGGCGTCAGCCGCGCCTGGCGCATTGCGCCGCTGCACTGGCTGTTCAAGGTGTACGTGGAGGGCATACGCAACACGCCCTTCCTGGTGCAGCTGATGTTCGTGTTCTTCGGCCTGCCTTCGCTGGGCGTGCAGATCAACGAATGGCAGGCCTGCCTGTTGACCACGGTGATCAACCTGGGCGCCTACATCACCGAGATCGTGCGCGCCGGCATCCAGGAGACGCCGCGCGGCCAGCTGGAAGCCGCTGGCGCGCTGGGCATGGGCCGCTGGGCGGTCTTCCGCCATGTGGTGCTGCGCCCTGCGCTGCAGCGGGTCTGGCCCTCGCTGAGCAGCCAGATCGTGATCGTGATGCTGGGCACCTCGGTGGTCTCGCAGATCGCCGCCCAGGACCTGACCTTCGCCGCCAACTTCATCCAGTCGCGCAACTTCCGCGCGTTCGAGACCTACCTGGTGGTGACGGCGGCGTACTTCGTGCTGGCCCTGGCACTGCGCCAGTTGCTGGCCTGGATAGGCCAGCGCTTCGTGGTGGGCCGCCGCACGCCGCGTGCAGCCCGGCCCGCTGCACCCGCTGCACCTGCAACCACTGCCGGAGACGCCGCATGATTGCCGACATTCCCCTGCTGCCCATCCTGGCCAAGCTGGCCGAGGGCCTGCTGGCCACGCTGGCGCTGTCGCTGCTGGCCTTCGTGCTGGGCGGCGCCACCGGATTGCTGGTGCTGTTCGCCCGCGTGGGCCGCAGCCAGAACCTGCGCCGCCTGGCCAAGGCCTATATCCAGGCCTTCCAGAACACGCCGCTGCTGATGCAGATGTTCATCGTGTTCTTCGGCTCGTCCATGGCCGGCCTGGACATCTCGCCCTGGACGGCGGCCGCCATCGGCCTGACGCTGTACACCAGCGCCTACCTGGCCGAGGTCTGGCGCGGCTGCGTGGAGTCCATCCCCAGCGGCCAGTGGGAAGCCTCGTCCAGCCTGGCCATGGGCTACCTGCAGCAGATGCGCCATGTGGTGCTGCCGCAGGCGCTGCGCCTGTCGATAGCGCCCACGGTCGGCTTCTCGGTGCAGATCATCAAGGGCACGGCCGTGGCCTCGATCATCGGCTTCAGCGAGCTGACCAAGCTCGGCTCCATGCTGGCCAACGCCACCTTCCAGCCCTTCCTCATCTACGGCCTGGTCGCCGCAGGCTACTTCCTGCTGTGCTGGCCCCTGTCCCTCTACGCATCCCATCTGGAGAAGAAACTCTATGCCGCTCGTTGATGTGCGCGCCGTTCACAAGCATTACGGCAACAACCATGTGCTCAAGGGCGTGGACCTGAGCGTGGACAGCGGCCAGGTGGTCGCCATCATCGGCCGCAGCGGCTCGGGCAAGAGCACGCTGCTGCGCTCCATCAACGGGCTGGAGGCCATCCAGTCCGGCCAGATCGTGGTGGACGACGCCGTGCTCAAGGGCTCGGAGGGCAGTGCGCCCTCGCCCGCCCAGCTGCGCGCGCTGCGCCTGAACGTGGGCATGGTGTTCCAGCAGTTCAACCTGTTCCCCCACCTGACGGCGGGCGAGAACGTGGCCCTGTCGCCCACCGTGGTCAAGGGCGTGAAAAAGCCCGAGGCGGCGGCGCTGGCGCGCCAGATGCTGGCCAAGGTCGGCCTGGGCGACAAGTACGACAGCTACCCCGACCAGCTCAGCGGCGGCCAGCAGCAGCGCGTGGCCATTGCACGCGCGCTGGCCATGCAGCCCAAGGTGCTGCTGTGCGACGAGATCACCTCGGCCCTGGACCCGGAGCTGGTCAACGAGGTGCTGGCCGTGGTCAAGCAGCTCGCCGCCGAGGGCATGACGCTGATCATGGTCACGCACGAGATGCGCTTTGCCCGCGACGTGGGCGACCAGCTGGTGTTCATGCACCAGGGCCTGATCCACGAAAGCGGCCCGGCCAAGCAGCTGTTCGCCAACCCGCAGACGCCGGAGCTGGCCGGCTTCATCGGCGCGGTGCACTGAGCGGGACGGCCAGGCAGGACAAAGGCCCGCATCGCGGGCCTTTTTTGCATTGGCGCGGCGCAGGGGCCGCGGTCAGTGGCTGATCATCCAGGGCCGCTTGGTCGGGAAGGTCTTGGCGCCGTTGGGCGCCGTGACCGTGGAGCCGCGCTTGCTGGCGCCGCTGCAGCAGCCGCAGCCCGAAGGGTGGCGCATGCGCGCGTAGCTGCCCTCGGCCACATCACGTGAGCGCCTGGGCTCGTGCCGGGCGCGCTCGTTGGTGTCATGGGCGCGGCGCTGCTCGGGGCTGGTGCAGGCCAGGCGCGGCGCGCTGACGAAGACGCGGGGCGAGGCCGCCTCGCAGCTGGGGCAGGGCGCGGGCTCGTTGCGCTGCGAGAGGCTGCGCAGCGCGTCGAAGCCGCCGCATGCGGTGCAGTGGTAGTCATAGGTGGGCATGGGCGGCCTCTGGCGGATGGTGGATAGCGGGTGTCGTATGTCGGGCTTACTTGTCCTGGGCGATGGGCAGGTCCACCCCGCCCGTGATGATCTTCTGTGGTCCCTCGGCCGTGGGATTGATGTCGAAGTCGAAGATCTCCGTGGGCAGCCACAGCGTGGCGCAGGCATTGGGCACGTCCACCACGCCGCTGATGTGGCCCTGCACGGGCGCCGTGCCCAGCAGCGAGTAGGCCTGGGCGCCGCTGTAGCCGAATTTCTTCAGGTACTCGATGGCGTTCAGGCAGGCCTGGCGGTAGGCCACGGTCACGTCCAGGTAGTGCTGCTTGCCCTTTTCATCCACCGAGATGCCTTCGAAGATCAGGTAGTCCTTGTAGTTGGGCGTCATGGGGCTGGGCTTGAAGATAGGGTTCTTGATGCCGTACTTGGCCATGCCGCCCTTGATCAGCGAGACCTTCATGTGCACCCAGCCGGCCATCTCGATGGCACCGCAGAAGGTGATCTCGCCATCGCCCTGGCTGAAGTGCAGGTCGCCCACGCTCAGGCCCGCGCCATCCACGTAGACGGGGAAGAACACGCGCGAGCCGCGCGAGAGGTCCTTGATGTCGCAGTTGCCGCCGTGCTCGCGCGGCGGCACGGTGCGTGCGCCTTCGGCGGCGGCCTTGTCGCGCGCCTCGCCCTGCATTTGGCCCATGTGGGCGGTGGTGGCGTTGGGCGGGTTGGCCAGGCCGGGAATGCGGTCGGGATCGGTGGCGATGAGGCCGGTCTCGCGCTCATTCCAGCTGGCCAGCATCTTGGGGTCGGGCAGGCAGCCGATCAGTCCCGGGTGGATGAGGCCTGCGAAGTTGACGCCGGGGATGTGGCGGCTCTTGGTGAACATGCCGTGGAAGTCCCAGATGGACTTCTGGGCCAGCGGGAAATGCTCGTCCAGGAAGCCGCCGCCATTCTGCTTGGAGAAAAAGCCGTTGAAGCCCCAGAGGCTGTCGTCGCGCGCGCCGATGTCCAGCAGGTCCACCACCAGCAGGTCGCCGGGCTGCGCGCCCTTCACGCCCACGGGGCCGGACAGGAAGTGGACGGTGGACAGGTCCACGTCGCGCACGTCTTCGGCGCTGTCGTCGTTCTTGATGGCGCCGCCGGTCCAGTCATAGGTCTCCAGCTTGAACTCCGCGCCCGGCTCCACCCAGACCGCCATGGGGATGTCGGGATGCCAGCGGTTGTGCACCTGCGGGTTGTCGTAGGGGGACTGGTTGAGATCGACCTTGATCAGGGTTTCGGCCATGGTGTGCTCCTTGCGATGGCAGTGGGAAAAAACGGATCAGACGGAGAGGTAGGACTTGATGCGCTGCTCGTCGGTATCTGCTCTGGCCGTCTCATGGACCAGGCGGCCGCCCTCGATGACGAACAGCCGGTCAGCCACATCCATTGCGAAGGAAAGCACCTGCTCGCTGACCACGATGGTGATGCGGCGCAGCTTGCGGATCTCGTTGAGCGCCTTGGCGATGTCCTTGATGATGGAAGGCTGTATGCCCTCGGTGGGCTCGTCCAGCAGCAGCACCTTGGGGTCGGTGACCAGGGCGCGCGCAATGGCCAGCTGCTGCTGCTGCCCGCCCGAGAGGTTGCCGCCCTTGCGCCGGCGCATGTCCCAGAGCACGGGGAACAGGGCGTAGATGTCGTCGGGCACCTGGCGCGTCTTCGCGTTCTCCAGGCCCGTCTGTATGTTCTCTTCCACGGTCAGCGTGGGGAAGATCATGCGGCCCTGGGGCACGTAGGCAATGCCCTTGGCCACGCGCCGGAAGCTCTCGTCCTTCGTGACGTCCTGGCCGGCCACGGTGATCTGGCCGCTCTTGGCGGGCATGACGCCCATCAGGCTTTTGAACAGCGTGGTCTTGCCCATGCCGTTGCGGCCCATGATGGCCACGGTTTCGTTCTCGCGGCCCTCGAAGCTGATGCCGTGCAGCGCCTCGCTCTGGCCATAGGCCACGTACAGATCCTTGACTTGCAGCATGTGAATTCCTTGTGCGTGCCTCAGTGGCCGAGGTAGACGTCGATGACCTTGGGGTCGGCCTGCACCTTGTCCATGGGACCCTCGGCGAGGATCTTTCCCTGGTGCATGACGGTGACCTTGTGCGCGATGCGCGCCACGAACTCCATGTCGTGCTCGATGACGATGACGGAGCGGTTCTTGCAGATGCGCTGCAGCAGCTCGGCCGTCAGCTCGCGCTCGCGGGCGCTCATGCCGGCGATGGGCTCGTCCAGCATCAGCAGCTCGGGCTCCTGCATGAGCAGCATGCCGATCTCCAGCCACTGCTTCTGGCCATGGCTGAGCAGGCCGGCCTCGGTGTCCAGGCGCTCGTCCAGGCCGATGTCGGCGGCCACGGCCTGCACGCGATCGCGCACCGCCTCCGTGCACTTGAAGGCCAGCGCGCCGAAGACCGAGCGGCCTTGCGGGTAGGAGACCTCCAGGTTCTGGAAGACCGAGAGGTTCTCGTAGATGGACGGCGTCTGGAACTTGCGCCCGATCCCCAGGCGCACGCGCTTGTGCTCGGCCATGCGCGTGAGTTCCTCGTTCTTGAACTTGATGCTGCCGGCCGTGGCGCGGGTCTTGCCGCAGATCAGGTCCAGCAGCGTGGTCTTGCCCGCGCCGTTGGGGCCGATGATGACGCGCAGCTCGTTCTTGTCGATGTACAGGTTCAGCGCGTCGATGGCCTTGAAGCCGTCGAAGGAGACCGTCAGGTCTTCCACGGCCAGCGTGAAGTCGGTATTGCTCATGGTGTGCTCCCGCTGTGGTTCAGGCGCCCTGGCGGCCCATGCCTTCGGACAGGGCGGACGTGGGCTTGGTGGCGGCCGGGGCCGGGGCAGGTGCTGCCTGGGCTCCCTGCGCTGCGGCAGGCGCTGCGCCAGGTGCCGTGCCCTTGCGGCGGCTGTTCCACCACGGAACGATGCGGCTTTCCCACAGGCCGGCCAGACCCATCGGGAAGGCCATGGTCACGCCGATGAACAGGCCCGCCATGAGGAACAGCCACAGGTCCGGGAAGCTCTCCGAGAAATAGGTCTTGCCCGCGTTGACCAGCAGCGTGCCGTACACGGCGCCCACCAGGCTCATGCGCCCGCCCACGGCGGCGTAGATGACCATCTCGATGGAGGGCACGATGCCCACGAAGCTGGGCGACATGAAGCCCACCTGCAGCGTGAACATGGCGCCGCCTATGCCCGACAGCGCAGCGGCCAGGCAGAACACGAAGACCTTGAAGTTGGCCACGTCGTAGCCGGAAAAGCGCACGCGGTCTTCCTTGTCGCGCATGGCCAGCAGCAGGGTGCCCACCTTGCCCGTCTGTATCCAGCGGCACAGCACGATGGCACCGATCAGCAGGGCCACGCAGACGTAGTAGAGGATGTACTTGGCGCTGTCCGTGCGCGTGTCCCAGCCCCACAGGGTCTTGAGGTCGGTCATGCCGTTGACGCCGCCCGTGTAGCCCTGCTGGCCGATGATGAGCACGGTGACGATCAGCGCCACGGCCTGCGTGATGATGGCGAAGTACACCCCGCCCACGCGGCGCTTGAACATGGCGAAGCTGATGAGCCAGGCCAGCAGCGTGGGCACGGCGATGACGGCGGCCAGCGAGAACGGCAGGCTCTTGAAGGGCAGCCAGAACGAGGGCAGCTCGGTCAGCTGGTTCCAGTCCATGAAGTCGGGGATGCCGGGCGTGGACTGGATCTTGGTGCTGATGGGGTCGGACGCCTCCAGCTTCAGGAACATGGCCATGGCGTAGCCGCCCAGGCCGAAGAACACGCCCTGGCCCAGGCTGAGCACGCCGCCATAGCCCCAGACCATGACCAGGCCGATGGCGACGAAGGCATAGGTCAGGTACTTGCCGACCAGGTTGAGGCGGAAGATGTCCAGCGCCAGGGGCAGCACCACCGCCAGCAGGACGGTGAGCAGCACCAGGCTGGCGAGCTGGTAGCGCTGTATCCAGGCTTTGAGGGCTTGCATGGAATGACTCCGGTGAACTCAGGGGAAATCGGGGGAACGCGGGGGAATTCGTGGACAGGGCCGGCGCCGGGATCAGCGCCGCACCTTGGAAGCGAACAGGCCCTGGGGACGCAGCATCAGGATGAAGACGATCAGCGACAGCGTGATCACCTTGGCCATGGAGCCCGCGAGGAAGAACTCGGTGATGGACTGCGTCTGCGCAATGCCGAAGGCCGAGACCACGGTGCCCAGCAGGCTGGCCGCGCCGCCGAAGGTGACCACCAGGAAGGCGTCCACGATGTACAGCGAGCCCGAGGTGGGGCCGGTGGAGCCGATGGTGGTGAAGGCCGCGCCCGCCACGCCTGCGATGCCGCAGCCGATGGCAAAGGTCAGGCGGTCGGTCTTCTTGGTGTCGATGCCGATGGCATTGGCCATCACGCGGTTGCTGACCGTGGCACGCACGCGCAGGCCCCAGCGGCTCTTGTGCAGCGCGATCAGCACGCCGGCCGTGACCACCGCGGTCAGCGCCAGCACGAACAGGCCGTTGATGGGAATGTCCAGCCCCTCGGCCGGCGCCCACGAGCCCATCAGCCAGTCAGGCAGGGTGGGGCTGACTTCCTTGGGGCCGATGAAGGTGCGAAAGCACTGCTGCAGCGCCAGGCTCACGCCCCAGGTGGCCAGCAGCGTGTCCAGCGGGCGCTTGTAGAGATGGCGGATCAGCCCCCACTCCACCAGCCAGCCGGCCGCGAAGGCGAACAGGAAGGCGGCCACGATGGCCAGCGGGAAGTAGTAGGGCATGAACTCGGGCGCGTGCTGCGCCGTGAGCGTGGAGCCCAGGTAGATGGTGTAGGCGCCAATGGTCATGAACTCGCCATGCGCCATGTTGATTACGCCCATCTGGCCAAAGATGATGCCCAGGCCCAGGCCCATCAGCAGCAGCACGGCGAACAGGCTCAGCCCCGCGAAGCCCTGCATCAGGCCGATGTTCATCATGTCGGAAAAACTCATGGTGCTGCTCCTGCGCGCAAGCCAATCGGGAGAGGGGGAAACGGTTCACGCGGCGGCCCGCCCACCAGGCCGCAGGCCGCCACGCATCACCTGCCTGAACGGATCAGGACTTACTGGTAACCCTTGGGGAAGGGATCGGGTTTGATCAATTCCGGAGATTCCGAGACCACCTTGAACGTGCCGTCCGGCTGCCCCACGGCAATACGCGACTTGCTCCACAGGTGGTGGTTGGCGTCCACCTTCACGTAGCCTTCGGGCGCGGTCTTGAGCTCCAGCCCCGGCGATGCGGCCACCACCTTGTCCACGTCGAAGCTCTTGGCCTTTTCCACGGCGGCCTTCCACAGCCAGGGGCCCAGGTAGCCGGCCTGGGTGACGTCGCCGATGACGGCATTGGGGCCGTACTTGGCCTTGAAGGCGGCCACGAACTTCTTGTTGTTCTCGTTGTCCAGCGTCTGGAAGTACTTCATCGAGGAGTAGAAGCCCGTGAAGTTCTCGCCGCCCACGCCGGTCATCTCGTCCTCGGTCACCGACAGCGTGACCAGCAGTTGCTTGTCACCCGTGATGCCTGCAGCCTTGAGCGCCTTGTAGAAGGCCACGTTGGAGCCGCCCACCACGGCCACGAAGATGCAGTCCGGCTTTTGCAGCTTGATCTTGTTGACCAGCGAGCCGAAGTTGGTGCTGCCCAGCGGGTAGTACTCCTCGCCGACGACCTTGCCCTTCTGGAAGTTCTCGATGTGCTTGCGCGCGATCTTCATGGAGGTGCGCGGCCAGATGTAGTCCGAGCCGATCAGGAAGAAGGTCTTGGCCTTCTTCTCGGCCTTGGCCCAGTCCAGGCTGTACAGGATCTGCTGCGTGGCTTCCTGGCCCGTGTAGATCACGTTCTTGGACTGCTCCAGGCCTTCGTAGAAGGTGGGGTAGTACAGCAGGCCGTTTTCCTTCTCGAACACGGGCAGCACGGCCTTGCGCGAGGCGCTGGTCCAGCAGCCGAAGACGGCGGCGCAGCGGTCGTTGATGAGCAGTTTCTTGGACTTCTCGGCAAAGGTGGGCCAGTCGGAGGCGCCGTCTTCCTTGATCACGCGGATCTTGCGGCCCAGGATGCCGCCCATGGCGTTGATCTGGTCGATGGCCAGTTGCTCGGCCTGGATGGAGCCGGTCTCGGAGATCGCCATGGTGCCCGTGGCCGAGTGCAGCTGGCCCACGACGACTTCGGTATCGGTCACGGCCAGCTTGGTGGTGTTGACCTGGGCCGTGGGCTGGGCGAAGGACCAGGCTGGCAGCCCGGCCACCGAGGCGGCGCCAAGCGCCTGCAGGACGCGGCGGCGGCCCATTTCCGTGCCGGGGGAACCAGGTGTGCGGGGGTCGGAGGGGTGGCTCATGGTGACTCTCCTGTAAGGATCGGTTGGGTGATCTGCAAGTGGCTGAAAACTGGCGTTGCGGTTACGGCTTGTTTCCGCGCTGGGTCCAAGATTAGGAAGAACCCTTGAAACCGCCCATACGTCAATTGACGTAGCCATCTGCGTACGCACCCCGCGCGCTCCTCTTGAAAGCCGCGCCAGCATTGGCCCCGCACGTTTCTTGCTAGACCTGGGAATGCACTCCGCACCCCCGCCCGACAGCCCCGCCAGCACCTCGCCCGCGCCGCAGACCATCTTCCGGTTCCGGCGCGAATACAACGCCTGGGTGGCCGACGAGACCATGGAGGACTACGCGCTGCGCTACACGCCGCGCAGCTTCCGGCGCTGGAGCGAGTTCCGCGTGGCCAACACGGCCTTCGGCTCGCTGTCCTTCCTGGCGCTGGAGGCCATCGGCGGCGCCATTGCCCTGAACTACGGCTTTGCCAACGCCATGTGGGCCATCGTCACCGTGGGGCTGGTGATCTTCCTGACGGGGCTGCCCATCGCCGTCTGCGCGGCGCGCTACGGACTGGACATGGACCTGCTGACGCGGGGCGCGGGATTCGGCTACCTGGGCTCGACCATCACCTCGCTGATCTACGCCGTCTTCACCTTCATCTTCTTCGCGCTGGAGGCGGCCATCATGGCGCTGGCCCTGCAGCTGGTGGTGGACTGGCCGCTGCAGTGGTGCTATGCGCTGTCGGCCCTGGTGGTGCTGCCGCTGGCCATGCGCGGCATCACGCTGATCTCGCGCCTGCAGGCCTGGACGCAGCCGCTGTGGCTGTTCCTGCTGGTGCTGCCTTTCGTGTGGATGGCGCTGTCCCAGCCCCAGCTGTACCGCGACTTTGCCAGCCTCACCGGCCTGCGCTCGGGCAGCAGCCAGTTCGATCCGCTGATGTTCGGCGCGGCGGCGGCCGTGATCTTCGCGCTGGTGGTGCAGATCGGCGAGCAGGTGGACTTCCTGCGCTTTCTGCCGCCGCGCACCCGGGCCAACCGCCTGCGCTGGTGGGGCGCGGTGCTGGTGGCCGGGCCGGGCTGGGCCGTGATGGGCATGCTCAAGATGGCGGGCGGCGCGTTTCTCGCCTTCGCGGCCATGCAGCTGGAAGGGGTGGACGCCTCGCGCGCGGCCGAGCCCACGCAGATGTTCCTGGTGGGCTTCCAGCAGGTGCTGCAGGCCCTGGGCCTGCCGGGGCTGGCCGTGGCGGTGACCGTGGTCTTCGTGGTCATCTCGCAGGTCAAGATCAACGTGACCAATGCCTACGCGGGGTCGCTTGCCTGGTCCAACTTCTTCGCGCGCATCACGCGCAGCCATCCGGGGCGCGTGGTCTGGATGGTGTTCAACGTGGTCATCGCCACCTTGCTGATGACGCTGGGCGTGTTCGGCGCGCTGGAGAAGGTGCTGACCATCTACAGCAACGTGGCCATCGCCTGGGTGGGCGCGCTGGTGGCAGACCTGGTCATCAACAAGCCGCTGGGACTGAGTCCGCCGGGCATCGAGTTCCGCCGCGCCCATCTGTACGACTTCAATCCCGTGGGTCCGGGCGCCATGCTGCTGGCCGCCGCCGTGGCCTGCTGCGCCTATGCGGGCCTGCTGGGCGAGACGGCGGCCGCTTTCTCGCCCTTCATCGCGCTGGCGCTGTCCATGCTGCTGTCGCCGCTGCTGGCCTGGCTGACGGGCGGGCGCTACTACCTGGCGCGGCCCGCAGGCAACCTGTGGAAGCCCGGCGAGACCGTGCGCTGCGCCGTCTGCCAGAAGCATTTCGAATCCGAGGACATGGCGCACTGCCCCGCCTACGGCGCGCCCATCTGCTCGCTGTGCTGCTCGCTGGAGTCGCGCTGCCATGACCGCTGCAAGACCGGATCGCGCGCGGGCGAGCAGTTGCATGCGCTGGCCTCGGCCCTGCTGCCGCCGCGCTGGGCGACCAAGGTGAACTTCCGCGCGGGCCAGTACCTGGTGGTGATGCTGTCGCTGTGCGCGGTGACGGCCTTCATGGTGGGCGTGGTCTACATGCAGGAAAGCCTGCAGGCAGGCAGCGTCGATGGCGGCGCGCTGCGCATCCCCTTCCTCAAGGTCTTCGCGCTGCTGGCCCTGCTGTGCGCCGTGGCCGCCTGGTGGGTGGTGCTGAGCACGGACAGCCGGCGCATGGCGCAGGACGAGTCCGAGCGCCAGAACCAACTGCTGCTGCAGGAGATCGCCGCCCACAAGCGCACCGATGCCGAGCTGCAGGCCGCCAAGGACCATGCCGAGCAGGCCAGCCAGGCCAAGACCCGCTACGTGGCGGGCATGACGCACGAGCTGCGCTCGCCGCTCAACAGCCTGCTGGGCTATACGCAGATCCTGCTCAAGAGCCCGCAGGTCGATGGCTGGGTGCGCGAGACCCTGTCCACCATGCAGCACAGCGGCCAGCACCTGCGCGCGCTGATCGACGAATCGCTGGAGCTGGCCAGCATCGAGGCCGGCCGCCTGCGCCTGGACCTCGCCCCCCTGCCCCTGCCCGCGCTGATCGACGGCATCGAGGCCATGATGCGGCCCCAGGCACAGGCCAGGGGGCTGCAGTTCTCGGTCGAGACGCTGGGCACCATGCCGCGCTGGGTGCGGGCCGACGCCAAGCGGCTGCGCCAGATCCTGATCAACCTGCTGTCCAACGCCGTGCGCTTCACCCAGCACGGCGAGGTGCGGCTGCGCATGGACTTCAGGCCCCATGTCTCGCGCATCGAGGTCATCGATACCGGCATCGGGATCGAACCGCAGGACATGGAGCGCATCTTCGTGCCCTTCGAGCGCGGCAGCGCGGGGCGGCGCGTCAGCGAGGCGGGCACGGGCCTGGGGCTGACCATCACCCACCTGCTGACCGAGCTGATGGGCGGGCAGCTCACCCTGAGCAGCACGCCCGGCGAGGGCAGCTGCTTCACCGTGCGCCTGTACCTGCCCGAGATGGCGCCCGACGCGTCCTGGGTCCCTCCGGGCGCCGCCGCCACGCTGCACACCGTCATCGGCTATCTGCCGCCCCGGCGCACCCTGCTGGTGGTGGACGACCAGCCGCTGCAGCGCCAGCTGCTGGCCGGCCTGCTGCTGCCGCTGGGCTTCGAGATCCGCGAGGCCGCCAGCGGCCGCGAGTGCCTGGAGATCGTGGAGCAAAGCCCGCCCGACCTGGTGCTGCTGGACATCAGCATGGACGACCTGGACGGCTGGCAGACCGCCGCCCTGCTGCGCGCGCGCTGGGATGCGCAGCAGCTGCCCGTGGTCTTCGTCTCGGCCAACCTGTTCGACAACGACCCGCCGCGCCTGGCCGATGCGCGCTGCCAGGGCTTTGTCGCCAAGCCCGTGACCGAGTCCGAGCTGCTGCAGGTGCTCGAGCGCGTGCTGCGGCTGGAATGGGTGCATGACAACCGCCCGCTGCTGCTGCCGGCGCCACGTGCAGAGCAGGCAGAGGCCAAGGCAGAGGAGGCGCCGCCAGCCGCCCCCTTCCCGCCCGACCTGCGTGAAGACCTGGCCCGGCTGGCGCGCTCGGGCCAGGCCACCGCCCTGCGCGAGCGCCTGCGCCAGGCGCGCCAGCAGGCGCCCGCGCATGCCGCGCTGCTCGATGCGCTGCAGGCCTGCGCGAACCGCTTCGACTTCGATGCGCTGGCGCGCATGCTGCCGCGGCCCGAGCAAGAGGATGAAGAAGACGAAGAAAGAGAGGAGACCGATGAATGAGAACCCGCAAAGGCCACAGATGACGACCGCCGACAGCAGCAGCCACCCCAGCCACCCCCCTCACAACGCCCACGTCATCCTCGTGGTGGACGACGCGCTGGACAGCCTGCGCATGCTGTGCGACGCGCTGGCCGCCGAAGGCTACGTGGTGCTCGCCGCCCGCGACGCCGACGAGGCCCTGCAGCGCTTCGCCCTCACCGTGCCCGA
Source organism: Delftia sp. Lp-1 (assembly GCF_020523835.1). Taxonomy (NCBI): domain Bacteria; kingdom Pseudomonadati; phylum Pseudomonadota; class Betaproteobacteria; order Burkholderiales; family Comamonadaceae; genus Delftia; species Delftia sp. Lp-1. The sequence continues at coordinate 401,782 of NZ_JAJALJ010000004.1, forward strand.
CGGCGTGCTGCTGGACGCCGTCATGCCCGGCATGGACGGCTTCACGCTGTGCCGCACGCTCAAGGCCACGCCGGCCTGGGCCCATGTGCCCGTGGTGTTCATGACCGGCCTGTCTGACACGGACCAGATCATCCGCGGCTTTGCCAGCGGTGGCGTGGACTACGTGGTCAAGCCGCTGCGCATCCCCGAGGTGCTGGTGCGCCTGGCCACCCATGTGCGCAACGCCCGCGCCACGCGCCAGGCGCAGGAGGCCGTGGACGTGGCGGGGCTGGGCGTGGTGGTGCTCGACGGCCAGGGCCGCGTGGCCTGGCGCTCTCCCCAGGCATCGCGCTGGCTGGAGGAGGCCTTTGCGGACCAGCCCTTCCCGCTGGAGGCGGCCGGGGACTGGCTGGCCGGCGCCCGCCAGCCGGATCAGCCCGGCCAGGCGGATCAGGAGGGCCAGCCCACCCCCCAGGATCTGGCGCTGGCCCTGGCCGATGGCCGCCAGCTGCTGGCGCGCCACATGGGCGCCAGCGGCCTGGGGGAGTCGATGGTGCTGCTCAGCCACGAGGCGCCGCAGACGCCTGCCGCGCGCCGGCTGCAGCAGGTGGCGCTCACCCCGCGCGAGACCGAGGTGCTGTCATGGCTGAGCAAGGGCAAGACCAACCGCGACATCGCCGACATCCTGGGCATGAGCCCGCGCACGGTGAACAAGCACCTGGAGCACATCTTCGAGAAACTCGGCGTGGAGACCCGCACGGCCGCCGCCGCCGTGGCCGGTCAATTGCTGCAGGCCGGCTCGCCCTGAGCACGGGGGGCCACCGCAGCGGACGCCGAGGCCGAAGCCGGCAGGCCGAACACATGGTCGAAGCACCAGTTGAAGACATAGGTGTAGACCAGGAAGAAGACCAGCAGGCCGGCCTCCATCACCGTGGCCTCCCACAGCGTGACACCGAACCACCAGGCCATCAGCGGAATCAGCACCATGGCCAGGCCGCCCTCGAAGCCCAGGGCGTGCACCACGCGGCGCATCACCGAGCGGCCCTTGACGCTCTGGCGCGCCTCCCATTGCTCGAACAGGTGGTTGAAGGTCAGGTTCCAGACGATGGCCAGCGTGGAGGCGGCAATCGCCATGCCGCCCGAATGCCCGGCGCTCTGGCCGATGGCCATGAACAGCAGGCTGGAGGCCGCGATGGCGATCAGTTCATACAGGGTCACGAAGACCACTTTGCGCTTGGGCCCCTGGAGGCCCTTTTTGTGTGTCTGCAAGGTCATAAGGGGCGCAGTTTATTTGTCCGGAATTGAACGTTAAAGTCAGATTCTTTCAATAAAACTGACAGGTTCCCGCCATGTCCTTCCCCGCTGACCAGGTGCCGCTGTTCCTTGCCGTGCTAGACCACGGTTCGTTTTCTGCCGCCGCACGCCGGCTGGGGCGGGTGCCCTCGGCCGTGAGCATGGCCATCGCCCAGCTGGAGGCGGAGCTGGACCTGCAGCTGTTCGACCGCAGCGGCCGCGAGCCCCGGCCCACGGCGGCGGCGCGCGCACTGGAGCCCCAGGCCCGGCTGCTGGCCGCCCAGCTGCAGCAGCTCAACCACCAGGCGCTGGCCCTGCACCAGGGACTGGAGGAGCGGCTGACCCTGGTGATCGCGCCCGAGCTGCTGTCCACGGCCTGGGCCGCGCCACTGCAGCCGCTGGTCGAGGAATTCCCGGGGCTGGAGGTGGAGGTGCTGGTGGCCGCCCAGGTCGATGCGCTCAAGGAACTGCATTCGGGCCGCGCGCATCTGGCCCTGGTCTTCGAGCGCCCGGCCATCGACGGCCGCGAGGATTTCCAGGAGATGGGTCAGGAAACCATGGTCGCCGTGATGGCGGCCAGGCACCCGCTGGCCCGGCAACTGGGCGTGGACGGGCAGCAACGCCTGGACGTGGGCCAGCTGGCCGGCGCGCGCCAGATCCTGCTGGCCAGCCGCGACCTGGCCCATACCGATCCGCGCTTCGTGTTCTCGCACCAGCTGTGGCGCACGGACAGCCATCTGGCGGCCCTGTCGCTGGTCTCGGCCGGCCTGGGCTGGGGGTGGCTGCCCTTCAGCGTCGCCGAGCCCCTGCTGCAAACGGGCGCGCTGCTGCGCATCCCGCTGTGCAACATCAGCAACGGCACCCAGCTGTTCGTCGACTGGGTGTGGTCCAAGGAGCGCCCGCTGGGGCTGGCGGCGCGGCGGTTCGTGGAGCAGCTGCAGGTGCCGGTGCGGCTGGAGCCGGACAGCGATGCGGATCGCATCGGGTAGCATCTCTCGCCATATCGGATCAAGAATCCACATCTCCAGCAGCAGGTCACACAAGAGGAAGGGAAAACATGTTCTTTGATCATCAGCACAGCAAAACCGCCATCGCACTGGCTTTGGGCGCCGTCCTGGCCGGTTGCGGCGGCGGTGGAGGCGGCGGGCCGTCCGGCCCGTCTTCCCAGTTGACGGCCGCCTGCTCGGGTACGGCCTGCGGCGCGGCCAATGCCACCACCTATTCGGGCCAGGGCGTGGGCGTCTGGAGCTACACCAACACCACGCAGGCCGAGCAGCAGATCCCTGTGGCGCTGACCAACCTGGGCAGCAAGCAGGTCACGCTGATCTACACCAACAACGGCGACGCCAGCGTGCCCATGCCCGCCCTGACGCTGACACCGCCCGCGGCGACCACCGCCACGGCCCAGAAAAGCCTCAGCGCCGCACCCGCAACGGGCAACCAGATTCCCGAGCGCATCCGCAACTTCAAGCCCCGCCTGACGGCAGCGGACACGCAGGCGCGGCAATCCATCAAGCCGCAGGCAGCGGCCATCCTGCCCGTGGGCAGCCAGCGCAGCTGGTTCGTGGAAACCGGCAGCTCGAAGATCGAGACCCGCCAGGCCACGCTCAGGCGCCAGGCCAGCGTGCCCACGCCCACCGGCACCCGCACCATCAACGTCTGGCTGGAAGACAGCGAGTACGACGCGGCCAAGGTCAGCGATGCCATGCTCGACACGCTGGTACAGCGATTCACCAGCGGCTCCGACGCGGTCTACCCCCTGATCACCGGACTGTCTGGCGAGCCCTGGGGAGCACACTCCTACGGCGACCTCATCGACCCCGACCAGCCCCTGGACATCGTGTTCGTGAATTTCGTGCCGGACCGCACTCCGTACGGGCTGCTGGGCTATTTCTGGTCTCTGAACAACTTCAAGGCGGACCCTGCAGATCCCGATGTCAAGTACAGCAACCAATCGCTGTCCTTCTATATGGACACGGAGACGCTGTACCTGGACCCTGCCGCCGGCATGACCAACCAGATCAGCACGCTGTCCCATGAGTTCGTCCACATGACGAACTTCTACCGCCGCAGCGTCCAGCTGTCCAAGCCGGGAACCGACTACGCGTTCGACACCTTCCTGGAGGAAATGAGCGCCATGATGGGCGAAGACATCGTGGCCCAGCGCGTCACGCCCGGCTTCAACTCCATCGCCAGCGGACGCGTCCCCTCCTGGCTGTCCCGCTCGGGCTTCAACTGCGATCCGGCCGCCTGGAGCGCCGACACCGCCGCGCCTTGCTTTGGCTACGACGTCAACGGCAGCCTGGGCGCCTATCTGGTGCGCCAGTACGGCGTGGGCTTCTACAAGCAGCTGCTGAGCAACACCACGTCCACCGATTCGCTGCAGGTCCTGGGCAATGCCATCCAGCAGGCCGGCGGTCCCACGCTGCCCGTTGCCGTCCAGCGCTGGGGCGCGAACATCGCCCTGCTGCCCGCAGACAGCCCCAGCGGCTTTGGCTGGCCTGCGCGCACGGAGCAGGGCTTCACCCTGGCGGCGATCAACGGCAGCAGCCTGGCGTCTTCCCGGGTCCTGCCCACCACGGTGCCGGTGAACCTCAATGCGCGCGGCCATTTCCCCTTCCTGCGTCAGCCTGATGCGCAAGGCACCTACCAGGAACAGCTGCGTGTTCCGGCAGGCAGCACGCTGACAGCCGTCGTACGCTGAACGCCATGAACCACGCACACCCGACTGCTTCCGCCCGCGGCCTGCGCCGCAGTCTGCCGCTGCTGCTGGCCAGCGGCCTGGCCCTGCTGAGCGCCTGCTCGGCCCCGGCTTCGCCCGCCGCCAGCGCGGCTGCGCCAGCCTCGGGCGCGGCGGCCGAACCGGGCCAGCCCCTGACCCTGCAAGGCCGTCTGGTGCTGCGTGGCAATGCGCCCCATGAGCAGCCCGTGCTGCAGACCGCCTCCGGCGAGACCTGGCAGCTCCAGGGCCTGAGCGCCGAGCAGGTCACGCAGTGGCAGCGGCAGAACGTGGAGGTCCGGGGCCAGCCCGGCCCCAGGCCCGCCGCTGGCGCCGCGCCTTCGATGGTGTCGCCGCAGCTACAGGTGCAAGCCATTCGCGCCCAGCCCTGACCTTCCCCGCTCACCCACCGCTCAAGCCATGGACGCCTTCAACCCTTTCTCCAGCCGCGATGCGGCCGTGCAAAAGCTCTGGGAGCAGTGGCAGCCGCGCTCCGCCAAGTCCGACAAGGACAAGCCGATTGCCCTGGCCGACTTCGACCCGGGCGCCAAGCCCTTTTCCAACGGCAACGGCAAGACCGAGGACAAGGCCGCCGTAGAGGCCCTGGCCGAAGAGATCGACGCGCTGCAGAACCTGCTGTACGCCGACCGCCGCTACAAGCTGCTGGTCGTGCTGCAGGGCACGGACACGGCGGGCAAGGACGGCACCATCCGTGGCGTCTTCGGCCGCACCAGCGCCCTGGGCATGAACGCCGTGGGTTGGAAGGCGCCAACCGATGCGGAGCGCGCGCACGACTACCTGTGGCGCATCCACCAGCGCGTGCCGGGGGCGGGCGAGATCACGGTCTTCAACCGCAGCCACTATGAGGATGTGCTGGTGCCCGTGGTCAACGGCTGGATCACGCCCGAGCAGCAGCGCCAGCGCTTTGCCCACATCAACGACTTCGAGCGCATGCTCAGCGAGACAGGCACCGTGGTCGTCAAGTTCCTGCTGCACATCAGCGCCGACGAGCAGCGCGCGCGCCTGCAGGAGCGCCTGGACGACCCGGCCAAGCACTGGAAGTTCGACGAGAACGACATGAAGGTGCGCACGCAGTGGAAGGACTACCAGCAGGCCTACGGCCAGTTGCTGGGCGCCACGCACACACCCTGGGCGCCCTGGACCATCGTGCCCGCGGATTCCAAGACGCATCGCAACCTCATGATCGCCACCTTGCTGCGCGAGGTGATGCGCAACCTGGACCTGCGCTTTCCGCCCGGCGATCCGGCCCTCAAGGACTACAAGATCACCTGATCACTCGATGGCCTGCCTGAAGCCTCACAGCTGCAGGCGGGCCTCGGCAATGCCGTCCAGCTCGGCCACCACCAGGTCACCGGCCTGGGCAAAGGCCAGGCCATTCCACGTGCCCGTAGTCACCACCGTGCCTGCGGGCACGCTGCCATAGCGGCGCACCAGTTCCTGCAGCCAGCCGGCCAGCAGCCACAGCGGGTCGCCCAGCGGATGCGTTCCGGTGAACGCCTGCAGCGGCGCCGCGCCCACGCGCAGCCGGCAGACCTGGGCAGACCAGTCCCGCGGCGACTCGCGCGGCAGCAGCCGCGAAGCGTCCTGCCAAGGTCCCAGCACCAGCGCGCCATGGCACAGGCCGTCGGCGGCCAGCAGCAGCGGCGGTGCCTTCAGATGCTGGCGCCAGCGCGTATCCACCACCTCGATGGCGGCGGTGATGCCGTCGATCAGCTCCAGGCCCTCGCCGGGCTGCAGGGCGGCGGCCATCTCGGCCGTCACCTCGCGGCCCAGGCGCAGGGCGATCTCGGCTTCGATGCCGCGCAGGTGCAGCGGCGCGCCGCCAGCGACCGAGGGGCTGGCCCAGACGCCTTCTTCGGGCAGCGGCGCATGGGTCAGCGGGGCATCGCGGCGCGGCGCGCCAGACTTCCAATAGCCCGGCACGCGGCCCGGTCCCTGCTGGCTGCCGGCCACGCGCCAGCCCAGGGCGGGCGCCATGGCGGCCTGCACGGCCTGTGCATCTGCGGGCGTGCGCACCACGTCGGCCCAATCGTCGGCATCCAGCAATTCGCCGCTGTGGCGTGCCTGGAGCAGCGCATGGGCCAAGGCTGTGGGAGTGCGGGGCGTATTCGTCATGGAGCGGCTTTCCTGGAGTGCATCGGTGGGTCTCAAGCGGCCCCGATTGTCCGCTGGACAAGGCGCTCCCAGGGTTATGCATTAAATGCATAAGGCTCTCGCTCATAAGGCGTTGGACAGCGCATAGCCCCGGGAATAAGCTCAAAACCCTCAGACAACTCTTGTGTGGAACCACCATGCAGCAACCCGCTTCGGCCGGCGTTACCAACCACGCCATCCCTTCCTACCTGCAGGCCGATCACCTCGGCCCCTGGGGCAACTACCTGCAGCAGGTCGATCGCGTCACGCCCTATCTGGGCCATCTCGCCCGCTGGGTCGAAACCCTCAAGCGCCCCAAGCGCATCCTGATCGTCGATGTGCCGATCGAGCTGGACAACGGCACCATCGCCCACTACGAAGGCTACCGCGTGCAGCACAACCTGAGCCGCGGCCCCGGCAAGGGCGGCGTGCGTTTCCACCAGGACGTGACCCTGTCCGAAGTCATGGCCCTGTCGGCCTGGATGTCGGTTAAGAACGCGGCCGTCAACGTGCCCTACGGCGGCGCCAAGGGCGGCATCCGTGTCGATCCCAAGACGCTGTCGCGCGGTGAGCTGGAGCGCCTGACGCGCCGCTACACCAGCGAGATCGGCCTGCTGATCGGCCCCTCCAAGGACATCCCCGCGCCTGACGTCAACACCAATGGCCAGATCATGGCCTGGATGATGGACACGTACTCCATGAACACCGGCGCCACCGCCACCGGCGTGGTCACGGGCAAGCCCGTGGACCTGGGCGGCTCGCTGGGCCGCGTCGAGGCCACCGGCCGCGGCGTGTTCACCGTGGGCGTGGAAGCGGCCAAGCTGACCGGCCTGTCGGTCCAGGGTGCGCGCATCGCCGTGCAGGGCTTCGGCAACGTGGGCGGCACGGCGGGCAAGCTGTTCGCCGACGTGGGCGCCAAGGTCGTGGCCGTGCAGGACCACACCGGCACCATCCACAACGCCAATGGCCTGGATGTGCCGGCCCTGCTGGCCCACGTGGCCGCCAAGGGCGGCGTGGGCGGCTTTGACGGCGCCGAGGCCATGGACGCTGCCGACTTCTGGAGCGTGGACTGCGACATCCTGATCCCCGCCGCACTGGAAGGCCAGATCACCAAGGACAACGCCGGCAAGATCAAGGCCAAGATGGTGATCGAGGGCGCCAACGGCCCCACCACCACCGAGGCCGACGACATCCTGACCGAAAAGGGCGTGCTGGTGCTGCCCGACGTGCTGGCCAATGCCGGCGGCGTGACGGTGAGCTACTTCGAATGGGTGCAGGACTTCTCCAGCTTCTTCTGGAGCGAGGACGAGATCAACGCCCGCCTGGTGCGCATCATGCAGGACGCCTTCGCGGCCATCTGGCAGGTGGCCCAGCAGCACGGCGTGACGCTGCGCACCGCCACCTTCATCGTGGCCTGCCAGCGCATCCTGCATGCGCGCGAAATGCGGGGACTGTATCCTTGATCACCCCCTGAGGCGCTGACGCGCCTTCCCCCTCTCTGCTTGCTTCGCAAGGGAGGGGGACGACACCCTCGCGGCGGGGCGGCCCTTGCTCGGTGTCCCTGACTTGGGCCGCGCCAGTTTCATGCGCTGTGCATTCTGCGAAAAAGAAAAGGCGCTTCGGCGCCTTTTTTCTTGTGGCCGCCTTTTCGGCAACGGGTTAGCACCCGTTCCAGCAGGCCTAAGCGCGGGTTTCCGAATGGCGAAGCGGATCTCCAGTCAAACCCTGGTGCCCTGGGGCCCAGGGTTTTCTATCGTTGCGGGCAGTGAACTGGAGACTGCCCATGACCGTCCGCCGCAGCCTGCTGGCCTTGCTGGCCGCTTTGCCTTTTTTCTCCCTGGCTCCTGCCGCCGCGCTGGCGGCGGCCTGGCCTGAACGCCCCATCACCATCGTGGTGCCGGCCGCCGCAGGCGGCACCACGGACATTGCAGCGCGCGTGCTGGCCGAGAAGATGGGCAAGGACCTGGGCACCTCGGTGGTGGTGGAGAACAAGGGCGGTGGCGGCGGCAGCATCGGCACGGCCCAGGTGGCGCGCGCCAGGCCTGATGGCTACACGCTGCTCATGGGCAACATCGGCCCGGTGGCCATCAATTTCAGTCTGTACAAGCAGCTCAGCTACAAGGAAAGCGATCTGCGCGGCATCACCAATGTGATCTCCGTGCCCAATATCCTCGTGGTCCATGCGGATTCGCCCGTGCGCAGCGTGCGCGAGCTGGTGGAGCTGGCCAGGACCCGGCGCCTGAACGTGTCCACGTCGGGCGTGGGCCAGTCGCCGCACATGTCCTCGGAGATGTTCCGCCAGAAGGCCGGCATCGAGGTCACGCTCGTGCCCTTTCCCGGGGCCGCGCCTGCGGTCACGGCGCTGCTGGGCCAGCAGGTGGACTACATGATCGACAACCTGCCCAGCTCCATGCCGCACATCAGGAGCGGCAAGTTCCGTGCGCTGGCCATCACCAGCGCCACGCGCTCGGCCCAGTTGCCCGAGGTGCCCACCATGACCGAGGCCGGCGTGCCCATGCAGGTCACGGCCTGGTTCGGGCTGCTGGCCCCTGCCGGCACGCCTGATGCCGTGGTCGGCCGCATCCAGGAATCTGCGCGGCGCGCCATGCAGACGGCCGAGGTGCGCCAGCGCTTTGCCGACCTGGGCGGCGTGCCCGGTGGCGAGACACCGGCCGAGTACGACGCCTTCATCGCCCAGGAACGCAAGAGCTGGGCCCAGATCGTCAAGGCCGCAGGCCTGTCGCTGGAATAGTTCTCCCCTCCCGCCCCTCCCATGCAAGAAGACATCGCCGCCCTGCTGCGCCAGCCCTTTGGCTCGCTGCCCGAACTCGTCGCGCTGCAGGCCAGCCAGCGCCCCCGCCACACCGCCCTGGCCATGGATGGCCGCAGCCTCGACTACGCCGCGCTGCGCCTGGGCATGGACCGCGTGGCCCTGCGCCTACAACGCCAGGGCCTGGGCCCCGGCGACGTGGTGGCCATTTGCGCGGGCAGCTCGCCCGAGTACGTGCTGGCCTTCCTGGGTGCGTTGCGCGCGGGCGTGGCCGTGGCGCCGCTGGCCCCGTCGGCCACGGCCGGCCACCTGAGCGCCATGCTGGACAACTGCGGCGCCCGGCTGGTGCTGCGCGACGCGGACACCGCAGCGCAATGGCCGCTGCAGGCCGGACAGGATCTGCAATGCGTCGCTCTGGACGGCGCTGTCGAAGCCGGCATGCCGTGGTCGCAATGGCTGGCTGCGGACGAAACGGACCATGGCACGGCACCCACGCCCATCCACCCCCAGCCCGACTGGCCCTTCAACGTCATCTACTCCTCGGGCACCACGGGCGTGCCCAAGGGCATCGTCCAGTCCTGGGCCATGCGCTGGGCCCATGTGCAGCGCGCCATCCACAACGGCTACGGGCCCGATGCCGTCTCGCTGTGCTCCACGCCGCTGTACTCCAACACCACCCTGGTCGCGGCCCTGCCCACCCTGGGGCTGGGCGGCACCCTGGTGCTGATGCGCAAGTTCGACGCGGCGCAGTACCTGGAACTGGCCGAGCGCCACCATGCCACCCACACCATGCTCGTGCCCGTGCAGTACCAGCGGCTGATGCAGTGCCCGGGGTTCGACGGCGCCGACCTGAGCCGCCTGCAGCACAAGTTCTGCACCAGCGCACCCTTCCATCCCGCGCTCAAGGCCGAGGTGCTGCGCCGCTGGCCCGGACGGCTCATCGAGTACTACGGCATGACCGAAGGCGGCGTGCGCTGCGAGCTGCACTGCCATGACTTCCCCGACAAGCTGCACACCGTGGGCAGGCCGGGACCGGGCGCCGACATCCGCTTCATCGATGAGCAGGGCCGCGAACTGCCGCCCGGCGAGCAGGGCGAGATCGTGGGCCGCTCGGCCGGGATGATGAGCGGCTACCACCGCCTGCCCGACAAGACGCAGGAGGCCGAATGGTTCGATGCCCAGGGCCTGCGCTTCATCCGCAGCGGCGACGTGGGCCGCCTGGACGAGGACGGCTTCATCGTGCTGGGCGACCGCAAGAAGGACATGATCATCACGGGCGGCTTCAACGTCTACCCGAGCGACATCGAGTCCGTGCTGCTGCAGCACCCGCAGGTGGTCGAATGCGCGGTGATCGGCGTGCCCTCCGATGCTTGGGGCGAGACCCCCGTGGCCTACGCCGTGGCACGCCCCGATGCCACGCCCTCAGCCGCCGAGCTGCGCGAATGGCTCAACGCCCGCGTGGGCAAGACCCAGCGCGTGGCCGAGCTGCGGCTGGCCGCCAGCCTGCCGCGCAGCGAGATCGGCAAAGTGCTCAAGCGCGCGCTGCGCGAGCAGTACCAGGCCGGCGCCCTGTCCTCTTCATGAAACGGAGTCCCCCCATGCCCATGCCCATGCACCCACTCCCGCGCCGCCGCCTGCTGTCCTGCCTGGCCCTGGCGACCTGCGCCCTGCTGGCCCCGGCCGCCCATGCTGCCGAGGCCTGGCCTGCCAAGCCCATACAGCTGGTCATTCCCTATCCACCCGGCGGCAGCGCCGACCTGCTGGGCCGCCCGCTGGCCGTGCAGCTGCAGCAGCAGCTGGGCCAGCCCGTGGTGCTGGAGTACAAACCCGGCGCAGGCGGCACGCTGGCCTCGCAATACGTGGCGCGCGCCAGGCCCGATGGCTACACCGTGCTCATGGTGCTGGCCGCCCATGCCATCAACGACAGCCTCTATCCCAAGCTGCCCTACGACACCCGCCGCGACTTCGCGCCCGTGTCCCTGGTGGCCAACCTGCCCATGGTGGTTGCGGCCAGCAGCAAGCTGCCGGCAAAGAACATTCAGGAACTCATCCAGGCCGCCAAGGCCAACCCCGGCAAGCTCACCTTCGGCTCGGCGGGCAACGGCAACACGGGGCATCTGGCGGCCGAGTACTTCGGCTCCATGGCAGGCGTGCGCATGACCCATGTTCCCTACAAGGGCAGCGCGGGCGTGGTCAACGCCATGCTGGCCGGCGACATCGACCTGACCTTCGACAGCATCTCCACCTCCATGCCCCACATCCGCAGCGGGCGCATGCACGCGCTGGCCGTCACCAGCCCGCAGCGCTCGGCGCTGGCGCCCGAGGTGGCCACCATCCAGGAGCAGGGCATCGCAGGCTTCGACGTGACCGGCTGGTACGCCGTCATCGCGCCGGCCGGCACGCCCGCCGAAGCCACCCAGCGCCTGAGCCGCGAGATCGCCACCGCCCTGCGCCAGCCCGCGCTGCAGGCCCAACTGGCCGCCGGCGGCTACGAGCCCGTGGGCTCCACGCCCGAGGCGCTGCAGGCGCATATCGACAAGGAAATCACGCGCTGGGCCACTGTCGTCAAATCGACAGGTGCACGGGTGGATTGAGTCATGCCGATGCGATGATTGCCCGCATGAATACACCCATCAAAGACCACCCGGCCAACCCCTTCGAAGGCGAGGCGCCCGGCATCCTCTTCGGCCTGCCCATGCCCATGGCCCGCGCCATGAAGCTCAGCGGTGAACGCATCGGCGAGGACCGCGCCCAGATCCGCATGGGCTTTCAACCGGATCAGGCCAACAGCCGCGGCGACGTGCACGGCGGCGCCATCGCCTCGCTGCTGGACTGCGCCCTGGCCTCGGCCTGCCGCTCGCACGACCCCACGGCCTTCGGCGTGGCCACCATCGATCTCACGCTGCACTACGTCTCGGCCGGCAGCGGCGATCTCATCGCCACCGCCCACTGCGAGCGGCGCGGCCGCTCCATCAGCTTCGCGCGCGGCGAAGTGCGCTCCGAGGACGGCACCCTGGTGGCCCTGGCCACGGGAACGTTCAAGCTGATGGCGCGTGGCGGGGCTCAGGCCTGAGTGATCCCCTCTTTCGCTGGCGCACGGCACGCCCCCAGGAAATACCGCCTCATCTGAAGCGGTATTTTTTTGAAGACACTTATTGTTACCTCCCTGACAAAGACGCGAAAGACTCCACCATTCCCCAAGAGCAATCTTGCCGTATGACTGCATTCCGGCAGGCTCGTACATGCCCAAATGAATGGCAATTCACTCAAACAGGAATGATGGCTATTGCCCAGACATGCCTGGCCAGTCAATAATTGCCCTTCGACCCGGAGCTTCCAGCCAGAATACAACTGCCAGTGCATGTTGATTGAGCCAAGAACTCTCGCACTCAAATCATCGCTTCATCATGAAAGGCAGAGATGGCAATGTACGGATTCTTGAGGGTTCACACAGACAGCAGAAAATCACCAGCCTTTGGCAATTCGATGCCGTTCTTTTTTTGGAAGTATCTTTCCAGCCCTATTCTCATTATTTCTACTTTGATACTGGGTGTCTTTCCCCATGCCAACGCTGAGACCCGGCTTGCCCGACCAGTTCCAGATTCCCAGCGTCTGATCATCGAGAACAATAATTTATCGGCGGACACGTTTTTTACTGCATATATGAGCAAAAACCTCATGGAAAGAAGATATGCGGAGATGTATCTGCTCGGTGTTCTGGATGCCACGGAAGGACGGGTCTGGTGCGATTACCAGCATTTCAAGACCATCACTCTGGCAGAAGTACTTCACAGCGGATTGAGCAAATTGGATCTCAAACAGCGTGAGTCACGGGCTGCCCATGTCATCAGCGACATTCTCGGAAAAGAGTTTCCTTGCAAAGGCGGGAAAAAATGAAACCGTCCTACGCAACGCTCAAATCTCATCACTATTCGGCCAACGAGCTGAACTCCAGCCATGTGTCTCGCACAGCACTCTATGAGGAGCTTGGATACGACGATGCAGCATTGATTCGGCAAAACGCCGGTTATCAGAACACCTGCGCAACCAGATTGAGCCTGGCCCTGATCAAGTCAGGCGTCATCATCAACGGGCGATTGAAGATAAAAACCGGGAAATACAAAGACCGGACGTTCGAGCCCGGCGCAAAACTACTCGCTGATCAGCTTGCCAAGCCCCATATACTTGGCAAGCCTCAGATATTTAGCGCTGCCGATGCACATACCAAATTATCCGGCAAGAAAGGGGTAATCTTCTTCTGGAAGATTGCAGGCTACAACGGAGGCCATATTGATGTGATTGAATCCCAAAATAGCACTCAGGTGTGTAACTCCGCATGCTATTTCGATTCAAGAGAAATATGGTTCTGGCCTTTGGACTGATCCGGGGCACTCCATCACCCTTCTCGACGCCCGCAAACCGCTAGCCGCCATCTCGGCATCGGGCGACTCCATGGCAGCCACAGGCCAGCAGCACTACTACCTGCCGCTGGGCATGGACGTGGAGCCCGACTGCTCCCCATCTGCCCAATAGCGCGCGCCGGGTCTTGCCCCCAGATCACGGCGCGCACAAGGAAAGCGCATGCCGCGCTTTCCTTTTCACTCAAGCGGTCAGAGCCGCTTTTCCTTGGCCTCGATCAGCTTCTGCATCAGTTCGCAGACCTGCCTGGCCTGCTCCTGCGTGATGTCGATGTTCTCGATCACCGAGCGCTTGAACTGGATGCCGTTGACTGCGCCGCTGTTCTCGATGAAGCCCAGCGTCAGGGTGCGGTTCAGGAAGTAGATGACGGCGGCGATGCCCCAGCCGATCAGCATGACCACCAGGCCTGCAAAGAAGCTCTGGGCCATCATGGACCCGCCCATGAACAGCGACAGGGCACCGATGCCCAGCGCCGTCTTCCAGGGCTTGTGATAGCCGTAGTAGGTGGAGCAGATGCCCTGCAGCGGGATCAGGCGCGACTGGGTGCCCGACAGCGAGGCGCTGCTGAACTCCAGGCGCTCGCTGCCCACGCGGATGGTGGTGGTGGGATCGATGTTGACCTTGGACAGGATCCAGGCGACCAGGCCGCCTTCGCGGCCTGTGATGGCAATGTGGTTGCCCTTGTCGTCTATGGGCTGCTCGCTGGCCTTCCAGGCCTTGATGACCAATGCACTCACGGTAATACCCTCTCTTGAATGTTTGAGAAACCACGGGCTGTCCCGTCATGGCATTGCACCACCGGGGCCGCCTGAGGAGGGGCGATTACAGCACAGGGCATGAGTGCAGCCTTGGGCAACCAGGGCCGCTGTGCGCCATCAACCGGGTTGCACCCCCGCCGACTGCAGCAGCCGCCCCCAGACCGGAGCCTCTTGCGCCCAGGCCTTGCCGAAGCGCTGAGGGCTGTCGTCATCGACAGGGACGAAGCCGGCCGCGATGATGCGGGCCGTGCCTTCGCGGCTGGCCACGGCGCGGTTGGAGATTTCGCCCCATTGCCGCGTGAGGTCGGCCGGCAGGCCCTTGGGGCCGGCGATGGCCAGCCAGCCGGACAGTTCCATGGCCTCGTGGCGGTAGCCGGCCTCGGCAAAGGTGGGCACCTCGGGCAGCAGGGGCACGCGGCGCGTGCCGGTGACGGCCAGGGCGCGCAGCTTGCCTGCATCGATGTGGGGCTTGAGCGTGAGCAGGCTGCCCATGCCGATGGGGATGCGCCCGCCCAGCATGTCCTGCACCATCAGCGCCTCGCCCCGGTAGGCGGCATGCGCCATGCCGGCACCGGCCATGTCGCTGAGCACGGCGCAGGCCAGGTGGCCGTGCGAGCCTATGCCGTAGGAGCCATATGAGAGCTTGCCCGCGTTGGCCTGGGCCCAGGCCATGAATTCGCGCAGGTTGGTGGCGGGCACGTCGGTCGTGACCACCAGGGCGATGGGCGCCATGCACACGCGCGACAGGGGCGTGAGGTCGGTCAGCGGGTCGTAGGCGGTCTTCTTGTAGAGGTATTTGTTGGTGAGCATGGTGGAGGTGGTGCCCAGCAGCAGGGTGAGCCCGTCCGGCGCGGAGCGGACCACCATTTCGCCGCCGATCAGTCCAGCCGCACCGGGCTTGTTGTCCACCACCACGGTCTGGCCCAGCTGCTGGGCCATGCGCTCGCCCAGGATGCGCGCAATCACGTCGGTGGCACCGCCCGCCGCAAAGGGCACGACGATGCGCACGGGCCGTGTGGCAAAGCCGGCCTGCGCCAGCACGCTGGCGGGCCCTGCCGCCACGGCGCCGGCCGCCAGGGCCAGTGCCTGGCGCCGATTCAATCGGTTGTTAAGTCGGTCATTCATTCGGTCTTCAAGTCGGTCATTCAATTGGCCGTTGAACCCGCTGTTCGATGCCGTCCCCGAGATCACTGCCATCACACGCTCCTTTGCCTGGGTGCCACCATGGACGGAGACACCGGATCAAGAAACCGCCGTCTCGAAATCAATCGAGTTGACCAAGCGTATTCGAGGCAGATGGATTCACCATCAGGGAAATCATTGGACTGCTTTCACCAGAATCAGAAAACTCTGAGTGCAAAACGGCCTTTCAGTCTCATTTTTATCAAGATCGTGCTGCAGATCTCTGTTGCGCCCAGGCATGGCGCAGCAGCACCTGTTCGGCCTGCTTGAGCACGGGCGCATCGACCATGCGGCCGTCCAGCACGCAGACGCCGCCTCCGGCCTCGGCTAGGGCCTGGCGCAGGCGCTGCGCGTGGGCCACGGCCGCTGCATCGGGGTCGAATACGGCGTGCAGGGGCTGGACCTGGGCCGGGTGGATGCACAGCTTGCCGCCAAAGCCCATGCGCCGCGCGCGTGCCGCGTCCTGGGCCAGCCGCTCGGGGTTGCGCGTGTCCACCGTCACGCCGTCCACGGCCGCGCCAATGCCGGCGCGGCGCGAGGCCAGGACCAGGGCCATGCGCATGGGCAGCAGCTCTTCCTCGCCCTGCCCGCAGGCCATGCCGGCATCGACCTGGAAGTCCAGGTGGCCGAAGGCCAGGCGCACCACCTGGGGCGCGGCGGCCAGGGCGTCGGCCGCGTCCAGGCCGGCCACGCTTTCGATGAGGGGCAGCACGGCCGCCCGTGCACCGGCAGCCTGGGCCACCGCATGCAGTGTCTGGGCGCGCTCGGCCTTGGAGACCATGGCGCCGGCCACGCCCTGCTCCACCAACTGCGCCAGCGCGCGCAGGTCATCCGCATGCCAGGGCGTGCCTTCGGCGTTGATGCGCACCAGCAGGCGGGCACGGGCCGGGCCTTCCAGCGCACCCACGGCCTGGGCCAGCGCCTGGCGGGCGCCGTCCTTGTCGGCCGGGGCCACGGCGTCCTCCCAGTCGGCGATGACCATGTCGGCACCGCTGTCCAGGGCCTTGCCCAGGCGCTCGGGCCGCGTGGCGGGGACGAAGAGAAAGGAAGTGGCCTGTCGCGCCAGATCGTGCATGCGGATGTCCTTGGGAGAGAGGTTTATTCGGCCGAGACGCCTGCGGCCTTGATGACCTTGTCCCAGCGCGCCACCTCGGCCTGCAGGTGGGTGCGCAGGCCTTCCGGTGTGGCCTTGTCGGGCGTGACCAGGTCGGAGCTGAGTTCGGCGATGCGCTTTTTGACGTTCTCGTCCTTGATGGCCACGTTCAGCGCCTTGTTGATGGCCATGACCACCTCCTTGGGCGTGCCCTTGGGCGCGTACATGCCGTGCCAGACCTTGACGTCGAAGCCCTTGAGGCCCTGCTCGTCCAGCGTGGGGATGTCGGGCAGCGAGGACAGGCGCTTGGGCGTGGTCACGCCGAAGACCTTGGCGCGCTGGCCGTCCTTGATCACGGGCACGGTCTGCGTGGTCTGGTCGCACAGCAGGTCCACCTGGCCGCCCATGAGGTCGTTCATGGCCGGGCCTGCGCCCTTGTAGGGCACGGTGGTGAGCTTGACGCCCGCCTGGTGCATGAACAGCATGCCGCACAGCTGGGAGACGGCGCCGATGCCGGCATTGGCCAGCGAGACCTTCTCCTGGTTCTTCTTCACGTAGTCCAGCAGCTCGGCAAAGTTGTTGGCCGGGAAGTCCTTGCGCGACAGCAGGGTCATGGGCACGTCCAGCACCTGGCCGATGTACTCGAAGTCCTTGAGCGGGTCATAGGGCAGCTTCTTGTACAGCGCAGGCGCCGTGGCCATGCCCATGTGGTGGATGAGGATGGTGTAGCCGTCGGCCTTGGCCTTGGCCACGCGGTTGGGCGCAATGGTGCCGCCCGCTCCCACGGTGTTCTCGACCAGCACGCTCTGGCCCAGCACCTGGCCCATGGGCACGGCCAGCAGGCGCGCCACCACATCGGTGGGGCCGCCAGCGCTGTAGGGCACGACGAGGACGACGGGCTTGTCGGGCCAGGCCGCGGCCAGGGCGCCGGTGGTCGTCCCGCCGGCGGCTAGGGCGCAGGCGGCGGCCGCTGCGTAAACGAGGCGGCGGCGGAAAGAAGTGGTGCGTTGCATGGTTTGTCTCCTGTGCACTTTGGTGGAAGCGGGAGGCGCTCTGTGGTGGCGCCTTTCCCATGGATTCGCCGGCCGGGGCCGGCGCGAAAACTCAGTCAAAAACTCAGTCAAGCAGGCGCTGCACACGCGGCCAGTGCGCGATCTGCCACAGCCGCGCTACGGCGGCCTGTGCGGGGTCGTCCTGCAGGGCACCGCCATAGGCGATCAGTCGCAGCGCCTTGGCCGTGATCTCCTCGCGCGACAGCGTGTTGCCCGGATCGCCCTTGGGCTCTTCCACGCGGCCGTGCAGCGAGCGGCCATCGGTGGTGAGCACGGTGACCTTGCCGATCCAGCGCTGCGGGTAGGCGGCATCGACCTCAGGGTCCAGCACCATGCCCACCTTCTCGCGCAGGGCCACCGTGGTAGCGGCCAGGTATTCGTTGTCGAACTCGTCCAGGCCCGCATGGCCGTGGCGCGCGGCCAGCGCCAGCACCGTGCCCATGGAGAACTTGCTCTGGTGCACCGTGCCGGGATCGACCACGGGGCCCAGCACGTCGATGGCGCCCTGGTGCACGTGGCAGGTAACCTGCGCCAGGTCGGCGGGGGTCAGGCCGTGGTCCTGCATGACCTGCAGCAGCGCGTCGGCGGCCGGGTGCGTGTGGCGGCAGGAGGCATGCCATTTGAACGAGGTCTCGGCCGTGGCCCAGCGCGTGCCGATGCCGTCCGTGAGGCGCGTGGGATCGGCGTCCGTGGACATGCCTGCCGCCAGGCCCTGCGGCCCGGTGAAGATGTCCTGCGCACCGGTGAATCCGTCCCGGGCCAGATAGGCCGACATCAGGCCCGCAGCGGCCGCATGCGCCGTGTGCAGCTGCTTGCTGTCGGCGCCCGTGCGCAGGAACTCCCACAGCCCTGCCGACTGCGTGCCGGCCGAGCCGAAGGCATGCTGCATCTGCGCGGGCGTGAGGCCCAGCAGCCGGCCCACGGCGGCCGCGGCGGCCAGGGTGCCGGCCGTGGCCGTGGTGTGGAAGATGCGGTAGTGGCTGCGGCCCAGGAACTCGCCCACGCGGATGCCGACCTCATAGCCGGCCACGCAGGCGGCCATGAGCTCGGCGCCGCTGGCACCGATGCTCTGCGCCACGGCCAGCGCGGGCGGGAAGACCACGGCGGCGGGGTGGAAGACCGAGCCGTTGTGCACATCGTCCTGCTCGGCCACATGCGAGGCCGCGGCATTGGCCAGGGCCGCCATCATGGGCGAGGTGGTGTCGGCACTGCCCAGGATCTCGCTAGGCCCCTGCGCCGGCCCCTGGGACAGCGCAAAGCGCGTGATGCTCTGCACGGGGCGCGCGCCCTGGCCTGCGAGCACGGAGCCGAACCAGTCCACCCAGAGGTCTTCGGCGCGCTGCTGAACGGCGGCGGGAACGTCGTCCCAGCGCAGCGAGGCAGCGAATTGGGCCAGCGGATGGATGCTCACTTGGGTGTCGTTTTTCATGGGTTGGGTCTCCGGCGCATTCTTGGGCATGCGCCCTGGTTTCAGGGGGCGGTTTTTCCCGGGGGCGGGCACAGGGCACTGATGCGCTCGGCGCTCCAGCCCAGCTCGGCCAGGATGGCGGCGCTGTGCTCGCCCACGGCGGGCACGGCCTCCATGCGGTAGTCGAAGGCGCTGTTGGCACCGGGAGGCAGCAGGGCCTGCACCGGACCGGCCGGCGTGTCCACGCTGCACCAGCGCTGGCGCGCGGCCAGTTGGGGATGGGCCCACAGGCCGGCCATGTCGTTGACGCGCGCATTGGCAATGCCGGCCGCATCCAGCCGCTGCACCACCTGGGCGGCATCCAGCGCGTTGAACACGCCCAGGATCAGCGCACGCAGCTCCTCGCGGTTGGCGTTGCGGCGCGCATTGCTGTCGAAGCGCGCGTCTGCAGCCAACGCGGGCTGCAGCAGCACCTGTTCGCAAAAGAGCTTCCACTCGCGTTCGTTTTGCAGGCCCAGCATCACCGTCCCCCCGTCACCGGCCTCGAAAGGCCCGTAGGGATAGATGCTGGCGTGCGAGGCACCGGTGCGCGGCGGTGGCGGCGCGCCGTCGAAGGCGTAGTACATGGGGTAACCCATCCACTCGCCCAGCGCCTCCAGCATGGACACGTCGATGTGGCTGCCCTCGCCCGTGCGCCCGCGCAGCAGCAGGGCCGACAGGATGTTGGTGTACGCATACATGCCGGCCGCGATGTCGGCCACCGAGATACCGGCCTTGGACGGCACCTCGGGCGTGCCCGTGACCGAGAGAAAGCCCGCCTCGCTCTGGATCAGCAGGTCGTAGGCCTTCTTGTCGCGGTAGGGGCCGTCGGCGCCGTAGCCGCTGATGTCGCAGACGATGAGGCGCGGAAAGCGATCGCGCAGCGCCGCATAGGACAGGCCCATGCGCGCGGCAGCGCCGGGCGCCAGGTTCTGCACCAGCACGTCGGCACCCTCCAGCAGCTGCAGCAGCGCCTGCATGGCCTCGTCCTGCTTGAGGTCCAGCGCCAGGCTCTGCTTGCTGCGGTTGATCCAGGTGAAGTGCGAGGACTGGCCCTGCACGCGCTGGTCATAGCCGCGCGCAAAGTCGCCGCTGCCGGGCCGCTCGACCTTGATCACGCGCGCGCCCAGGTCGGCCAGCTGGCGCGTGCAAAACGGTGCGGCCACCGCATGTTCCAGCGAGACGACGGTGGTGCCGTCAAGCGGCCGAAGACTTTGCTTTTTCATCTTGGAAATCCATTGCACTTTGGCGAAACCCACGACCCGACCAACTGGCGCGCTCCAAGCCAGGGACAGCAAGCAAGGGCCTGGGCCGGCCGCGCCGCCCCGCAGCGAGGCTGTCGTCCCCCTTCCAGGGGGAAGGCGCGAAGCGACTCAGGGGGTTTTCCATTTCAGAACGAGCGGGGGAGACCGAGGATGTGCTCGGCCACGTAGGAGTAAATGAGATTGGTCGAGATCGGCGCCACCTGGTACAGGCGCGTCTCGCGGAACTTGCGCTCCACGTCGTATTCGCAGGCAAAGCCGAAGCCGCCGTGGAACTGGATGCAGGCATTGGCCGCCTCCCAGCTGGCCTTGGCCGCCAGGTACTTGGCCATGTTGGCCTGGGCGCCCATGGCCTGGTTGGCGTCGAACATCTCGCAGGCCTTCCAGCGCATGAGGTTGGCGGCCTCGACCTCGATGAAGGCATCGGCAATGGGGAACTGCACGCCCTGGTTCTGCCCGATGGGGCGGCCGAACACGTTGCGGTCGCGCACGTAGTTGGTCACGCGGTCCAGGAACCAGTAGCCGTCGCCAATGCATTCGGCCGCAATCAGCGTGCGCTCGGCGTTCAGGCCGTCGAGGATGTACTTGAAACCCTTGCCTTCCTCGCCGATCAGGTTCTCCTCGGGGATTTCCAGGTTCTCGAAGAACAGCTCGTTGGTCTCGTGGTTGACCATGTTGGGGATGGGGCGCACGGTCAGGCCGCTCTTTTGCGCCTCGGCCAGGTCCACCATGAAGATGGACATGCCCTCGCTCTTTTTCTTCACCTCGGCCAGCGGCGTGGTGCGCGCCAGCAGGATCATCCAGTCGCTGTGCTGCACGCGGCTGATCCAGACCTTCTGGCCGTTGACCACGTAGCGGCCATCCTTCTTGACGGCGCTGGTCTTGATCTTGGTGGTGTCCGTGCCCGTGGTGGGCTCGGTCACGCCCATGGACTGCAGGCGCCATTCGCCCGAGGCGATGCGCGGCAGGTATTTCTCCTTTTGCGCCTGCGAGCCGTGGCGCAGCAGCGTGCCCATGTTGTACATCTGGCCATGGCAGGCGCCCGAGTTGCCGCCGCAGCGGTTGATCTCTTCCATGATCACGCTGGCCTCGGTCAGGCCCAGGCCCGAGCCGCCGTACTCCTGCGGGATCAGCGCGGCCAGCCAGCCGGCCTTGGTCAGCGCGTCCACGAAGGTCTCGGGATAGGCGCGCTGCTCGTCGATCTTGCGGAAATACTCGTCAGGGAACTCGGCGCACAGCGCACGGATGGCGTCGCGGATTTCGGGGAAATTGTTGGAAAGCGTGTGTTCGATCATGGTGGTCTCAAGGCTCGGTGTTCAGGGGTCTCAGGCCAGGGTGGCTTTTCCGGTCATGGTCAGCCAGCCCTCGTGGTCTTGCGCCCAGAGTTCGACGGTCTTGCCGTCCGCAGAAGGCTTGCCGTGCACGCTGAAGGCATGCAGGTCGAAGGTGGGGCGCACAGCCTTGAACTCGAAGGACAGCACGCGCGCCTGGGGCAGCTCGCGGCGCAGCAGGTCCAGCAGCAGCGTGGCGATCAGCGGGCCGTGCACGATCAGGCCCGGATAGCCTTCGACGCCCGTTACATAGCGGCGGTCGTAGTGGATGCGGTGGCCGTTGAAGGTCAGGGCCGAGTAGCGGAACAGCAGCACGTCGTCGGGAACGATGGTGCGCGACCAGGCTTGCTGGCCGTCCAGCGGCGGCTTCTGGGGCGTGGGCGCGGGATCGCCGGGCTGGGCAGCGGCGCGGTAGACGATGTCGTGCTCCTCGGTCAGCGCCAGGCCCTGGTCGTTGCTGTAGGCATGCTCGACCAGCACGAACAGCAGCTCGCCCGAGCGGCCGCTCTTGTGGCTGACCGAGCCGATGGTGGAGCGGCGCTGCACCTTCTGGCCCACCTGCAGCGGGTTGCCTGCCTCCCAGCGCAGGCGCCCGCCGGCCCACATGCGGCGCGGCAGCGGCACGGGCGGCAGAAAGCCGCCACGGCGCGGGTGGCCGTCGGGGCCGATCTCGCTTTGGCGTGCATGGGGCAGGAAGTACATCCAGTGCCACAGCGGCGGCAGCGCCGTGCCGTCGGCGGGCTCAGGGTCTTCCCGGTCCAGCGTGGCCGACAGCGCGGCCACGGGCGCGGCCGTGATGCTGTCTGCCAGGGTTTCGCTGCGGCCCTGCCAGGACTGAAGATGCGCCAGCGCTGCGGCGTCGAGGGTGTCGGTAGCTTGCTTGTCTGTCATGGCCGCCATGGTCGGTGCAAGCGCGGCGGCCCGCAATCCGCGTTTTCTTAAGCAAGCCTTTGGCCGCGCTGAAGGCTGGGCCGGCGCGGCCTGTCCGCCGCTGCTTTCATTCCCGCGAAGTCCGCCCTTGTGATTGGCGAATGGCGCGGCCCGGCGTTTGCCGGCATCCTTGGTCCCGACTTCTTTCCAACGAACACTGAACGGGGACGACAGGCCATGGCGCAGAAAATGATGCAGGACAAGGTAGTGGTGGTGACGGGTGCCGGCGGCGGCATCGGGCGCGACATGGCGCTGGCCATGGCGGCCGAGGGCGCCAAGGTGGTGGTCAACGACATAGGCACCTCCACCACGGGCGAGGGCACGGACGCCGGCCCGGCCCAGAAGGTGGTCGATGAGATCAAGGCCGCAGGCGGCCAGGCCGTGGCCAACACCGACAGCGTGGCCGAGGCCGCCAGCGCGGCCCGCATCGTGCAGTGCGCCGTGGACAGCTTCGGCCGCATCGACGGCGTGGTCAACAACGCCGGCATCCTGCGCGACCGGTTCTTCCACAAGATGAGCCTGGACGAGTGGGACGCCGTCATCAAGGTCCACCTGTACGGCAGCTACTACATGAGCCGCGCGGCCGCCAACCATTTCAAGGAGCAGGAAAGCGGCGCCTTCGTGCACATGACCTCGACCTCGGGCCTGATCGGCAACCTGGGCCAGGCCAACTACAGCGCCGCCAAGCTGGGGCTGACGGCCCTGTCCAAGTCCATTGCGCTGGACATGCAGAAGTTCAACGTGCGCTCCAACTGCATCGCGCCGTTCGCCTGGAGCCGCATGATCGGCTCCATCCCCACCGACACGCCCGAGCAGCAGGCGCGCGTGGCCAAGATCCAGCAGATGACGCCCAACAAGATCGCCCCGCTGGCCGTCTACCTGCTGTCCGACGCGGCCCGCGACGTGAACGCCCAGGTCTTTGCCGTGCGCAACAACGAGATCTTCGTCATGAGCCAGCCGCGCCCGCTGCGCTCGGTGCACCGCAGCGAAGGCTGGTCTCCCCAGTTCATTGCCGAGCACGGCATGCCTGCGCTCAAGGCATCGTTCGTCCCCCTGGACCGCTCGGCAGATGTCTTCAGCTGGGACCCGATCTGACCGGAGCTGATTCATGGCCATCAGTTACCAGCACCTGAAACAGCGCCCCTTCGAGCCCGTGCGCCAGCACTATGGCGAGCGCGACACCATGCTCTATGCGTTGAGCCTGGGCCTGGGCAGCGATCCGCTGAGCGCCGACGCCCTGCCTTTTTTCTACGAAGGGGCGCGCGGCGGGCTGCGCGCCCTGCCCTCGCAGGCCGTGGTGCTGGGCTACCCGGGCTTCTGGGCGCGCGAGGCCGATACGGGCATCGACTGGGTGAAGCTGCTGCATGGCGAGCAGCGCATGCGGCTGCACCGCCCGCTGCCGGCCAGCGCCGACGTGGTGGGCCACAACCGCATCACGCACCTGACGGACAAGGGTGAGGGCAAGGGCGCCATCATGGTCACCGAGCGGCGCCTGGAGACCGCCGGGGGCGAGCTGCTGGCCACCGTGCAGCAGGTCAGCTTTCTGCGCGGCGATGGCGGCTACAGCCTGCTGGACGGCGGCCAGCCCAGCGACGCGCCCCTGGCGCCGCTGCGCCCCACGCCGGAGGACCGCGCTCCCGACTTCACCGACACCCAGGCCATACGCCCCGAAGCCGCGCTGCTGTACCGCCTGATGGGCGACTACAACCCGCTGCATGCCGACCCGGCCGTGGCGCGCAAGGCCGGCTTCGAGCGGCCCATCCTGCATGGCCTGGCCAGCTACGGCCTGGTGGCCCATGCCGTGCTGCGCCAATGCGGCGACCGCAATCCCGCGCGCCTGAAGGCGCTGGATGTGCGCTTCACCGCGCCCGTCTATCCCGGGGAGACCCTGGTCACCGAGATCTGGCGCACGCCCGACCAGCCCTGCCAGCTGCAGTTGCGCGCCCGCGTGCTCGAACGTGACAAGGTCGTTCTGAGCCACGGCTACGCCGAACTCGCTTGAATGGATCACCCCCTGAGTCGCTGTGCGCCTTCCCCCTCTCTCGCTTCGCGGGAGGGGGACGACACCCTCGCTGCGGGGCGGCGCGGCCGGCCCAGGCCCTTGCTCGGTGTCCCTGGCTTGGGACATGCCGATTTGGACGCCTCGTCAAAGGTGCGCATAGGAGCAAGCAAGACATTCCAGCTTTTGTTCTCAAAGAATCCAACCTCGGCACCATGACTACATCACCTGAAACCTCCCCCGTATTGACCTCCGTCCAGGACGGCATAGGCACGATCACGCTGAACCGGCCCGAGGCCCGCAACGCGCTCAACCAGGCCATGCGCCCGGCCCTGGCCGCCGCCGTGGCGCAGATGCGCGATGACGCGCAGGTGCACACCGTCATCCTCACGGGCGCGGGCGGCGCCTTCTGCTCGGGCGGCGACATCAGCCAGATGATGGATGCCAGCCAGGCCGGCCTGCCCTGGCGCCAGCGCATGCGCAGCCTGCACCAGTGGTTTCCCGAGCTGGTCAACCTCGAAAAGCCCGTGATCGCCGCCGTGGACGGCCCGGCCTTCGGTGCGGGCCTGAGCCTGGCGCTGGCCGCCGACTTCGTGCTGTGCACGCGGCGCGCGAAGTTCTGCGCCGTGTTCGGCCGCATCGGCCTGGTGCCCGACCTGGGCGCCATGCACATGCTGCCGCGCATCGTGGGCCTGCAAAAGGCCAAGGAGCTGGTGTTCACCGCGCGCACCGTGCAGGCCGAGGAAGCCAGGTCGCTGGGCATGGTCTACGAGATCGTGGAAGACGGCGAGGCCCTGCAGGCCGCCGCCGTGGCACTGGCGCGGCGCTTCGGCGAGGCATCCACAGCCGCCATCGGCATGGCCAAGACGGCCATGAACCAGGCCTTCGAGCTGGACGCACGCGCCATGGCCGAGCTGGAAGCCTATGCCCAGACGATGTGCCGTGGCTCCGACTACCACCAGGAGGCGGTGCAGCGCTTCAAGGACAAGCAGCCCACGCGCTTCGACTGGGACCGCGCGCCATGAGCGTGCTGTCGCCGGACGCCCTGCAAGAAAGGCTGCAGGCCCTGATCCGCCCCGGCGACACCCTGTGGTGGGGCCAGGCCACGGCCGAGCCGCTGACGCTCACGCGCGCCGTGGTCGCGCAGCGCCATGCACTGGCCCGGCACGGTGGCCAGGGCCGGCTGCGCGTCTTCGTGGGCATGGGCGCATCGGACACGCTGCAACCGGCGCATGCCGACGCCATCGACTTCTTCGGCTACGCGGCCGGCGGTCCCCACCGCGCGCTGGCCCAGGCGGGCGTGCTGGACATCCTGCCCAGCCACTACTCCCACCTGCCCGGCCTGATCGACGAGGGCCTGCTGCCTGCCGATGTGGTGCTGCTCCAGGTCTCGCCACCCGATGCACAAGGCCGCTACAGCCTGGGCCTGGTCCATGAATACCTGCCGGCCGCCATACGCAAGGCGCGCGTGCTGATCGGCGAAGTCAACCCCGCCATTCCGTGGACGCACGGCAGCCTGCACCTGCAGGCCGGCGACTTCGCCCTGCTGGTCGATGCCGAACACCCTCCGCTGGACCAGGCGCGCAGCGCGCCCGGCCCTGCCGAGCAGGCCATTGCCGGCCATGTGGCCGCCCTCATCGAAGACGGTGCCACGCTGCAGGTGGGCGTGGGCAACCTGCCTGAGGCCGTGCTCGCCGCGCTGCACGGCCACCGCGACCTGGGCCTGCACAGCGGCGCCGTGGGCGACGGCATTGCAGCCCTGGCCGAAGCCGGCGTGCTGACCCACGCGCGCAAGAGCCAGGACCGCGGCGTGGGCATCGGCGGCATCCTCATGGGCGGCGAATCGCTCAGGCGCTGGGCCCACCGCAACCCCGCCCTGCAACTGCGCGAGACGCGCTACACGCACGACCCCGAGGTGCTGGCCGCCAGCCACCGGCTGGCCGCCATCAATTCGGCGGTGGAAGTGGACCTCACGGGCCAGATCAATTCCGAAGTGGCGGGCGGTGTCTACGTGGGCGCCGTGGGGGGCGCCGTGGACTTTCTGCGCGGCGCGGCACGCAGCCGCGGCGGCCTGCCCATCATCGCCCTGCCCGCCACGGCCAGGGGTGCCACGCGCATCGTTGCGCGGCTGTCCGGCCCCGTCAGCACGCCGCGCAGCGATGCCGGCCTCATCGTCACCGAACACGGCGTGGCCGACCTGCGCGGCCAGACGCTGTCGCGCCGCGTGAAACGGCTGATCGACATCGCGGCACCGGAGCACCGCGCCGACCTGGAACAACAGGCACATACCCTGCTGCGCCAATGCGGCGCAGCCTTTTCCTGATCCACTGATCCACTGATTCCCAAGGAGACAACACCATGCGCAGAGCCGCCATCGTCACCCCCCTTCGCACGCCCGTGGGCACCTTCGGCGGCAGCCTGCGGCCGGTATCGGTCGAGGAGCTGGCCGCCACCACGGTGCGCGCCGTGGTCGAGAAAAGCGGCATCGACCCCGCACGCATCGACGACGTGGTCTTCGCCCAGTCCTACGCCAGCAGCGAGACGCCCTGCGTGGGCCGCTGGGCCGCGCTGCAGGCCGGCCTGCCGGTGACGGTGCCGGGCATGCAGCTGGACCGGCGCTGCGGCGGCGGCCTGCAGGCCGTGGCCACGGCGGCCATGATGGTGCAAAGCGGCGCCGCCGACGTGGTGATCGCGGGCGGCGTGGAGAGCATGAGCAACATCGAGTACTACAGCACCGACATGCGCTGGGGCGCGCGCTCGGGCAATGTGCGCTTCTACGACCGCCTGGACCGCGGCCGCGAGCGCTCCCAGCCCGTGGAGCGCTTCGGCAAGATCTCGGGAATGATCGAGACCGCCGAGAACCTGGCGCGCGACTACGGCATCAGCCGCGAGGCAGCCGACGCCTACGCCGTGCGCAGCCACCAGCGCGCTGCCGCCGCCTGGGAGGCGGGCCGCTTCGCCGACGAGATCGTCCCCGTCAAGGTGCCCCAGCGCAAGGGCGACCCCGTGCTGTTCACGCGCGACGAAGGCTTTCGCGCCGACGCCACCACCGACAGCATGGGCAAGCTGCGCGTGCTCATGCCCAATGGAACGGTCACGGCCGGCAACGCCAGCCAGCAGAACGACGCCAGCGCCGCCTGCCTGATCGTGGCCGAGGACAAGCTGGCCGAACTGGGCCTCACCCCCATGGCCACCCTGGTGGGCTGGGCCGCCGCAGGCTGCGAGCCCTCGCACATGGGCATAGGCCCCGTGCCCGCCGTCAAGAAACTGCTGGCGCGCCTGAACCTCACGCTGGACCAGATGGACCTGGTCGAACTCAACGAAGCCTTTGCCTGCCAGGTGCTGTCCGTGCTCAAGGGCTGGGAGTGGAACGACCAGGGCGCCATAGACCACAAGCTCAACGTCAACGGCTCCGGCATCTCCCTGGGCCACCCCATAGGCGCCACCGGCGTGCGCATCCTGGCCACCCTGCTGCACGAACTGGAGCGCCGCAAGGGCCGCTATGGGCTGGAGACCATGTGCATAGGCGGCGGCCAGGGGATTGCGGCGGTGTTCGAGCGGGTGTGAGGAACCCGTCATGTCGACACGTCCAGTGAATCTGAGCCAGCAACAACATCGAATCGTTGAAGCTCAGACCCAAGCGACCAAGCTGGAGGCGCTACGGCAAGCGGCTATGCGGGGGTGGGCGGATGTCGCCTCGGGTCACTACATTGACGTGCCGGATGAAGACTTTGACCTCTTTATCGCGGATCTGGGAAGGCAGGCAGCCAGCCGAATCAAGGCTGGTGCCTGACGGCGGCCGCCTCAATCCGCCCGCGCCCCCGAAGCCTTCACGATCTCTTCCCACTTGCGGGCTTCGGCCTGGATGTAGCGCGCGAACTCGGCGGGCGTGGAGCCCACGGGCTCGGCGCCCAGGCGGCGGTATTGCGCGGCGATCTGGGGTTCGGCAAGCACGCGGCGGGACTCGGTCCACAGTTTCTGCACCACGTCCTGGGGCGTGTTCTTCGGCGCCCACAGTCCGTACCAGGTGCTGGTGCGAAAGCCGGGCATGCCGGCCTCTTCCATGGTGGGCACATCGGGCAGGGAGGGCGAGCGACTGGCCGAGGTGACGGCCAGCGCACGCAGCCGGCCCGAGGCGATGAAGGGCATGGCCGAGGGCATGGAGTCGAACATGAGCTGGATCTGCCCGCCCATCAGGTCGGTCAGGGCCGGCGAGCTGCCCTTGTAGGGCACATGCTGCATTTGCGCGCCGGTCTTCAGGCGGAACAGCTCGCCCGACAGGTGCTGGGACGAGGCATTGCCGGCAGAGCCGAAGTTCACTTGCCCGGGATGGGCCTTGGCCCAGGCGATCAGCTCCTGCACATTGCGCACCGGAAGCTGGCTGCCCACGACCAGCACCAGCGGGACATCGACCAGCTGCGTGACCGGCTCGAAATCGCGGAAGGCGTCGTAGGGCGCGCTGGCATAGACGTAGGGATTGATGACGTGGATGGAGGCATTGACCAGCAGCGTGTAGCCGTCGGCCGGCGCCTTGGCCACCAGCGCCGCGCCGACCATGCCGCTGGCGCCGGCCTTGTTGTCCACCACCAAGGGCTGGCCCAGCGCCTCGCCCAGCCGCGTGGTGACCACGCGCCCGACCACATCGGTAGGCCCGCCCGGTGGATAGGGCACGACGACGCGGATGGGCGCCTTGGGATAGCCCTGGGCCCCGGCGGATGGCTGCGCGCCTGCCGTTCTCCATGCGGCCAGCGCCGCAGCGGCGCCCAGCAGGGTGCGGCGGGAAAGCGCGGGGCCTGTGCGTTGCGTTGTCATACCTTGTCTCCTTGAATGGCGAGTGCGAGCTTGCCGGTCACGTTGCGGCCGTGCAGCGCATCCAGCGCAGCCGGCAGTTCATGCATGTCGAAGACCTGGCTGACCTGGGGATGGATGCATCCCCGGGCAGCCCAGTCGAGCAGCGTGGCAATGACGGGCTGCAGCTGCGCCGCGAAGGCCTGGCGCTCATCGGCCGGCGTCCAGCCGATGTAGCGGCCGTAGAAGAAGCCGTGCAGCGTGAGGTTCTTGACCAGGGCCAGGTTCATGGGCACGGCGGGAATGGCGCCGCTGGCGAAGCCCACGCTCAGCAGTTGCGCGTTCTGCGCAGCGGCGCGCAGCGCCTGCAGCAAGAGATCGCCGCCCACGGGGTCGAAGACGACGGAGGCGCCCCGGCCCTGGGTTGCCTGCTTGACCTGGGCGGCCAGGTCCTGCGGGGTGACTGCCTGGTGCGCGCCGCGGCGCAGCGCATCGGCGCGCTTGGCCTCGGTACTGGCGCAGGCGATGACCTGCACGCCGGGCGTCTGCCGGGCCACTTCCACCGCTGCGGCGCCCACGCCAGAGCCGGCGCCCAGCACCAGCGCCACATCGCCTTCCTGCAGGCGCGCGCGCCAGTGCAGGGCCGTGTAGGCCGTGCCGTAGGACAGGGGAATGGGCAGGGCCTGCAGCCAGGGCATGCCCGCAGGCAGGAGGTAGACGGTGGATGCATGCACCACCGTTTCCTGCGCAAAGGCACCCCAGTCGGCAATGAAGGCCACGGCATCGCCGGGCTGCAGGTGCTGCACCGCGCTGCCGCATTCCAGCACGCGCCCCACGCCTTCGGTGCCGGGCACGAAGGGTAGCGGCGGGCGCCGCTGGTAGCGGCCCTCGATCAGCAGGCCCGTGGCGTGGCTGACGTTGGCGTAGGCCACGGCAATCCGCGCCTGGTGCGCGCCCAGGGGCTGGCCGGGCCGGTCCATGGACTGCAGGCTGACCACCTCGTGCGGCGCGCCGAATTGATGGCAGACCAGGGCCTGCATGGAGGTGTCCGGGCAGGTGTCCGGGGAGGTGGGTGTGAACGTGGATATGGAAGCGCTCATGCCATGACCTCCTGCGCGCACTGGTGCACCACGCCGCTGGCCATCCATTGCTCCATCTCCTGCGGCGTGCAGCCGGCCTCGGCCAGGATCTGGCGCGTGTGCTCGCCCGTGCGCGGCGCGGCGCCAAGGGATGCACCGGAAGCTGCTGCGTCTGCCGGCCAGGGCGACGCCGCATACAGCAGCTGCCCGAACCCGGGCTGCGCCAGCGTGGCGAACGATGCGCGGTGCACGGCCTGGGGGTGCGCCACCACATCGGCCAGCGTGCGCACGCCCGCATGCAGGGCACCCTGCGCTGCCAGGCGCTGCTCCCAGTGGGCGCGCGGCTGCTGCGCCAGCAAGGCCTGCAGCCCGGCATGCAGGACATGGCGGTGGGCCATGCGGCCCGCATTGGAGGCAAAGCGCGCGTCCTGCAGCCAGTGCGGCAGGTCCAGCGCGCGGCACAGCCGCTCGAACTGGTCGTTGTTCAGGGCCAGCACGGTGATGAAGCCATCGGCCGTGGCGAACACGCCGTTGGGGGCGCTCACGCCTTCGGCGGGCAGGCCGCCGCGCAGCGTGTCTTCGGCCAGCACCGTGGATTGCAGGGCGCAGCAGACCTCGAACAGGTTCAGCTCCACATGGCGCCCGCGCCCGCTGCGCGCCTTGCCCAGCAGGGCCGCCGTGCACGCCTGTGCCGCGTAGACACCGGCCGCGATGTCGGCCAGCAGCAGGCCCACGCGCTGGGGCTGGCCCTGCGCGTCGCGGTTGCTGGTCATCAGTCCCGTGTCGGCCTGCATGACGGAGTCTGTGGCGGGCCGGTCGGCATACGGCCCCGTGGGTCCGTAGCCGCTGATGGAGACGTACACCGGGTCCAGGCCGGCCGCGCGCAGGCTGTCGTAGTCCACGCCCATGCGCTGCACGACCTGGGGGCGGAAGTTCTGCACCACGATGTCGGCCTCGCGCGCCAGCCGCAGCAGCAGCGCACGCCCCTGGGCCTGGCGCGCATCGACGGCAATGCTGCGCTTGCCCGCGTTGTAGGTGGCCGACAGGCTGCTGTGCCCGTTGCGCGAGATGCCCACGTGGCGCGCCCAGTCGCCTTCGGGCGGATCGACCTTGATCACCTCGGCGCCCTGGCGCGACAGCAGGTGGGTGCAGTAGGGGCCGGCCACGCCCTGGCTCAGATCGAGCACACGGTAGTGCGCCAGGGGCGCCGGCGGCGCGGTTTGCAAAGCTTCTTGGTTCACGGTCTGCGGCCTTTCGCCATGGTTTCCTCCATGCTAGGGAGGCAGGGCTGGCGCCACAATCCTCGCCAGCAGGCCAGGCCTGGTGACTCCCGATCAACAATGGCCGGCCCCGGCCCCGCAAAGAATGCCGAGATGGACCTGAACCTGTGCCGCGTCTTCATCGACATCGCCGAGGCCAAGAGCCTCACGCGGGCGGCCGAGCGCGGCGGCATGACGCGCTCCAACGTCTCGCGCCGGCTGCGTGCGCTGGAGACCGAGATGGGGACGCAGCTGCTGCGCCGCACCACGCGCAATGTGGAGCTCACCCAGGCCGGCCAGCTGCTGTACCGGCGCTGCCTGGCCATGATGGAGGAGCTGCAGCGCGCCCGCGATGCCATCCACCAGTTGCGCTCCACCGTGAGCGGCGAGGTGGGCGTGCGCGTGCCCACCGGCTTCGGGCATTTCTATCTCAAGCCGCTGATCCTGGGCTTTTGCCGCGAGCATCCCGACATCCGCCTGCGCCTGCTGATCAACGACCAGATGGCCGACCTCGTGGCCTCCAAGGTCGATCTGGCGGTGCAGATCACCTCCGCGCCGCTGGACGATCTGGTGGCCACGCGGCTGTGCGATGTGCGCTGGAACTTCGTGGCCACGCCCGCCTGCCTGCAGGCGCTGGAGCAGTCGCTGGGCCGGCCCCTGCGCGCGCCTGCCGACCTGCTGCAGGCCCGCCTCATCCTGCCGCTGGCCATGGGCGGCAGGCTGGCCTGGCTTGCCGGCAGCGGCGACGATGGCGTCGCCGCTGCCCTCGATGTGCTGCCCTCGCTGCAATCGGGCGACTACCGCCTGCTGTACGACGCCGTGCTGGACGGCCTGGGCCTGGCCCTGCTCCCGGACTACGTGACCTCGGCCGCGCTGGCCAGCGGCACCCTGGTGGCCGTGCTGGACCAGGTGGTGTTCTCCGGCCTGGGCAATGCCATGTACCTGGTGCGCATGCCCGACCGCCAGCCCACCATGGCGGCCCGCGCCTTCCAGCAGTTCCTGCGCGAGGCCATCGTCACCGCCGCGCCCAGCTGGCAGGCGGGCGCCGAGGAGGCGGGCGCGGACCTGTCTTCCTAGGACGTCCTAACAGCCGGCAAACCCCGGCTTAGGCAAAAGCAGATTCCCAAGAAGCGCCGGCGTGCGCACCATTGCCTGCATGTCCGGCGCAGACCGGGCGCGCCGCCGTGCAGGCCACGGCAGCGCTTCATTCATTTTTTGCAGGAGACATGCACATGCCCGCCCAACACCGCCGCAAGGCCCTGGCCACCCTGGCCCATGCCCCGCTTCTGGCGTCCCTGGTGACCGCCCTGGCCACCCTGAGCGCCCTGACCGCCCTCCCCGCCGCCGCGCAGGACGCGCAGCCCGTGCGCCTCATCGTGGGCTACTCGGCCGGTGGCCCCGTGGACCAGGGCGCCCGCCTGCTCAGCGTGGCGCTGACCAAGGAGCTGGGCGCCTCGGTGGTGGTGGAGAACAAGCCCGGCGCCAACGCCACCATGGCCGGCAGCGAGGTCGTGCGCGCCAGGCCCGATGGCCTCACGCTGTGGTTCGCGGCCAGCCCCACCATCACCATCAGCCCCAACGTGATGAGCAAGATGTCCTTCGACCCGGCCCGTGACCTCACGCCCGTGGCGCCCGTGCTCAGCTACTACAACGTGCTGGTGGTCAACAACAACGAGCCCTACAAGACCACGGCCGAGCTCGTGGCCTATGCCAAGGCCCATCCGCAAAAGCTCAACTACGGCTCGGCCGGCGTGGGCGGCTCCAACCACCTGGGCGCGCTGCTGTTCGCGCGGCGCAGCGGCATCGAGATGAACCACATCCCCTACAAGGGCAACGCACCGGCCATGACCGACGTGATCGGCGGCCAGCTGAGCATGATGCTGGACATCATCAGCACCGCCAGCACCTACATCCAGAGCGGCAAGGTGCGCGCCGTGGCCGTGACCTCGCCGCAGCGCAATGCCTCGCTGCCCGATGTGCCCACGTTTGCCGAGTCCGGCATCGAAGGCCTCAAGGGCTTCGACGTGGGCGGCTGGTATGGCGTCTACGGCCCCAAGGGCATGTCGCCCGAACTCGTGGCCCGCCTGAACAAGTCCATCAACGCCGCCCTGGCCCAGCCGGAGCTGCGCAAGCGCCTCAAGGAACTGGGCTACGAAGAGTGGACCGGCGCACCCCAGAAACTGGCCGAGCGCGGTGCAAAAGAACGCGCGATGTGGGCCACCGTCACCCAAGGCATTGTGGTGGACTGAGGGATACGCGGAGCATGAGTCAACGAATACACCATCTGCTGGACCGCTGGCTGGCCGAAGCGCCGCAGCGTCCCTTCATCCACCTGCCCGACGGCAGCAGCCTGAGCTTTGCCGACCTGGGCGCGCTGGCGGACACGGCCGAGGCCGAGCTGCGCGCGCTGCAGGTGCGGCCCGGCGACCGCGTGCTGGTCGTGGCCGAGAACTGCCCCGAGCACGCGGCGCTGATCCTGGCCTGCAGCCGCGTGGGCGCCTGGTCCTGCGGCGTGAACGCGCGCATGGCGCCCGGCGAGATCGATGCCTTTGCGGCCAAGGCCGATGCGCGCGTGGTGTATTTCACCTCGGCCGCATCGGACAGCGCCAGCGGCCACGCGCGGCGCTTTGGCGCAGGCGACTCGGCCCTGGCCGGCATGCAGCACAGCCCGGTGCGCGCGCAGGCCGTGGCCGAATCCGGCGCGCTGCAGGACGAGGTGGCGGCGCTGATCTTCACCTCGGGCACCACGGGCACGCCCAAGGGCGTGATGGTGGGGCATGACGCGCTGACGCTGTTCGCGCGCGTCTCGGCCGCATCGCGCGGCCTGGGTCCGCAGGACCGCAGCTACGCCTTCGTGCCCATGACCCACATCTTCGGTCTGGGCACGGTGCTGCTGGCCTCGCTGCATGCGGGCGCGCAGATGGTGATGCGCCCGCAGTTCGACCCGGCCGACCTGCTGGACGCGCTGGCCCGCCACGGCATCTCCCAGCTTCAGGGGCCGCCTGCGCTGTACGCGCGCCTGCTGGCCTATCTGCAGGAGCAGGGCATTGCACACCCGCAGGCGCCAGCGCTGCGCTATGTCTATACCGGTGCCGGCCCGCTGGACCTGACGCTGAAAAAGCGCGTGGAGGCCGCCTTCGGCCAGGCGCTGCACCATGGCTACGGCCTGTCGGAATACGCAGGGTCGGTCCACCTCACGCGACAGGGCGAGCAGCGGCCCGACACCAGCGCGGGCTACGTGGTGGAAGGCGCGGAAGTGCGCGCCGTGGACCCGGCCACGGGCCGCAGCCTGCCGGTGGGCGAGCGCGGCGAGCTGTGGATACGCGGGCGCGGCCTGATGCATGGCTACTTCCGCGATGACCAGGCCACGGCCGCCGTGATGCGCGAGGGCGGCTGGTACGCCAGCGGCGACCTGGGCGAGCTGCATGCCGACGGCGCACTCTTCGTGGTGGGACGGCTCAAGGAAATGATCATCCGCTCGGGCTTCAACGTCTATCCGGCCGAGGTGGAACTGGCGCTCAACGAGCTGCCCGGCGTGCAGCGCAGCGCCGTGGTCGGGCGGCCCGAGGGCGATGGCAACGAGGAGGTCATCGCCTTCGTCGAGCTGCAGCCCGGCGCCACGCTGGACAGCGCCGCAGCGCGCTCCCACCTGCGCGAACGGCTGGCGCCCTACAAGCTGCCCGCCCGCATCGTGCCCCTGGCCGAGCTGCCCACTAGCCCCAACGGCAAGGTGCTCAAGCGCCTGCTGCAGGAACAGGCGCTGCGCGTTTCCTGAGCCCGGGCCGCCCAGCAGTTGCGCCGGCCACCGCTGCCGGTGCAACCTTTGTCTTGCCCTGCCCCTTCCCTACCCCAAGCCCGGATGTGCGCACGCGCCACTGCCTTCCGGAGCCGGCCTCTGCAGCATGGACGCAACACCCCTACATTGCGCATCCGCAGGCCTTGCACCCCATCCTTCATGATGTAAAACTATGGCACTCAATGTTTCAATAGTTTTAACAAATTCATTATTTTTTGCCTGCCTTGGCCTTGGCTGCAGTTACCGGATCCATCGTGAGATGCATCCCGGCGTGTCGGCCCGGATCTGCACAGGGCATGCATCCTCACCCCCCGCAACCACATGAATCAAGCCCATGAAAAGAATCCTCAGCCTGTTTCTCGGAGGTATTTTCCTGGTCGCTGCCAGCCTGGTTCATGCGGCCTGGCCAGACCGGCAGATCACGCTGGTTGTACCTTTCCCGGCAGGCGGTGGCACTGATGTCGTGGGGCGCATCATCGCCAAGGAGCTTGCACAACGCCTGCGCGTCAACGTGGTGGTGGAAAACCGCCCTGGCGCCTCGGGCAACATCGGCGCGCGCCAGGTCTCCAAGGCCAGTCCCGATGGATATACGCTGCTGATCTGCACCACGGCCCAGACCATCTCGGGCGCGCTGTACACGCAGGCCGGGTATGACGTGGCCAGCGACCTGGAAGCCATCTCCACCATCAACGACAGTCCTCTGGTGCTCATCACACGCCCGGGCCTGCAGCTGTCGTCGGTGCAGGACCTGATCGAGCTGGCGCGGCGCAGCCCCGGCAAGCTGACCTATGCCACGCCGGGCTATGGCAGCGCGGGCCACATGGCGGCCGAGGCCCTGAGCCTGGCCGCCGACATACGCATGCTGCACATCCCGTACCAGGGCGCCGCGCCCATGATGGCCGACCTGGTCAGCGGCCAAGTCGATATCGCCTTCGACCTGCTGATCACGGCCAAGCAGTATGTGAACCAGGGCAAGGTCAATCGCGTGGGCGTGGCCACGCGCGAGCGCTCGCCCCTCATGCCCGAATGGCAGACGCTCAGCGAGCAAAGCCCGGCCCGGCTCGGCAATTTCAACGAGACCTCATGGAATGTGCTCATGGCACCCAAGGGCACGCCGGCCGCGAT
The DNA here is from genome assembly GCF_020523835.1 of Delftia sp. Lp-1. Classification (NCBI taxonomy): domain Bacteria; kingdom Pseudomonadati; phylum Pseudomonadota; class Betaproteobacteria; order Burkholderiales; family Comamonadaceae; genus Delftia; species Delftia sp. Lp-1. The sequence continues at coordinate 438,217 of NZ_JAJALJ010000004.1, forward strand.
AGTGAACGCCATCAATGCACAGATGAAAAATATCCTGGCCGATGAAAAGGTGCAGCGGAAATTCATGGAGCTTGGCAGCATTCCCCTTTGGAAATCCGTGGACAGCACCAAGGCATTCGTATCCGACGACGCCAGAAAATGGAGAAAGGTGGTCAGTGATGCCGGCATCGCGAAAATCTGAAATACCCCCTTCGCCGCAGAAACTGGCAGGGCCCGATGTCAATGCGCTGCACGAATTGCTCAATGCGCTGAAAAAGCACGGCATCGACATCCCCTTCGAGCGGCTGGGACCCATCCTGGCGGAGCACCAATTGCTGATGGAGCACCGCGGCCTCGTCAACGAATTGGCGCATGAGGCGGGTCCCTCGCACATCCACACCACCATTTCCCGTCAGAGCAACCATGCGCGGCAGTCCTGAACTTTCCATACGGCAGATGGCCAGCGCGCTGCGCGCCGGCAAGACCACCTCTGAGATGCTGACCCGGGCGGCGCTGGGACGCATCCGCGCCATGGACATCGACATCCATGCCTTCACCAATCTCGATGCCAGCGGTGCCATGGAGGCTGCGCGCAGCGCAGACATGGCGCGCGCCGAAAGCGCCGACCTGCCGCTGCTCCACGGCATTCCCGTGGCCATCAAGGACGTCTACGACGTGGCCGGCCTGCCGACCACCTGCCAGTCCTGGCTGAGCCTGGACTATGTGCCCGAGGAGGATTCCACGCCGGTGCGGCGCCTGCGCGATGCCGGTGCCATCATCCTGGGCAAGCTGGCCACGCACGAGTTCGCCATCGGCGCGCCCAGCCCCGACCTGCCGTTTCCCGCGGCCCGCAACCCCTGGGACCTGGCCCATATCCCGGGCGGATCGTCGTCGGGCTCGGGCGCCGCCATTGCGGCGGGCTTCACACGGCTGGCCCTGGGCACCTGCACGGGCGGCTCCATCCTCATACCGGCCGCCTGGTGCGGTGCCGTGGGGCTGAAACCCACCTACGGCCGCGTCTCCAAGCACGGCGTGTTCCCCCTGGCCTGGACGCTGGACCACTGCGGCCCGCTGTCGCGCAGCGTGGAGGATGCGGCCATTGCGCTGCAGGTGCTGGCCGGGCACGACCCGCTGGACCCGGCCAGCTCCACCGAACCCGTGGACGACTACTGCACGGGGCTTGAGCAGGGCGTGAAGGGCCTGACCATCGGCGTGCCGCAGGACCACTTTCAGTCCTCGCCCCAGGCGTCGCCCACGTTCCTTTCGGCCTTCGATCGCACGGCCGCCCTGCTGGCCGAGGCCGGCGCCCGCCCCATCCACGTGAGCCTGCCCCACAGCCAGCAGTTCCTGGCGGCCGGCCGCGTCATCCTCAGTGCCGAGATGTTCACCATCCATGCGCAGGACCTGCGCTCGCGCCCGCTGGACTATGGCGAGCTCACGGCGGCGCGGCTGCTGCTGGGCGCCACCGTGTCCTCGGAGGACTACCTGAACGCCCTGCGCGTGCGCCGCATGCTGGCGGCCCGCGTGGACGCGGCCCTGGACCGCTGCGACGTGCTGCTGACCGCCATCACCCTGGATACGGCGCCGCGCTTCGACCCCATGCCGCATTTCCGCCACTGGCCGGTGCAGACCCATGCCTTCAACGTGACCGGGCACCCGGCCATCAGCGTGCCGGTCGGCCTGTCGCCCCAAGGCCTGCCGCTGGCCGTGCAGGTGGTGGGACGCTACTTCGACGAGGCCCGCATCCTGCAGGTGGCCCGGGCCATCGAGCGGCTGACCGGCTGGGAAAACCAGCTGCTGCCCGACGGCACCTGACCGCCGCGCTTGGCTTGGACACAGCCGCAGCAGCAGCCCCGGTCCTCGCTGATCGGCCTGACCTCCTATCAGGCCTCCATGCGGATGATCTGGCGTATGGCCTCGCCACGCGCCAGGCGGTCAAAGCCCTCGTTGATCTGGTCCAGCGTCAGGTGGCCGGTGACCAGGCGGTCCACGGGCAGCTTGCCGGCCGCATGCAGGGCCAGGTAGCGGTCGATGTCGCGGCGCGGCACGCAGCTGCCCATGTAGCAGCCCTTGAGCGTGCGCTCCTCGGCCACCAGGTGCCAGACCGGCAGGCTGATGGCCTGGGCGCTGGAGGGCAGGCCCGCCGTCACGGTCTGGCCGCCGCGCCGCGTGATGCGGTAGGCCATCTCCAGTGCCTTGGCCGATCCCACCATCTCGAAGGCATGGTCCACGCCGCCGCCCGTCAGCGCCCGCACCTGCTTGACGGCATCCTCGTCGCCGGCATTGACGGTATCGGTGGCGCCGAAATCGCGCGCCATGGCCAGCTTGTCGGCATTGAGGTCCACGGCCACCACGCGGGCCGCGCCCGCCGCCGCCGCACCCATCACCGAGGACAGGCCCACGCCGCCCAGCCCCACCACGGCCACGCTCTGGCCGGGGCTCACCCTGGCGGTATTGGCCACGGCGCCCACGCCGGTCATCACGGCGCAGCCGAACAGCGCGGCCAGCTCCAGCGGCACCGACTTGTCGATGCGGTGCACGCCGCGGCGCGAGAGCACGGCATGCTCGGCAAAGGCCGAGACGCCGACGAAGTGCGAGATGGGCTGGCCATTGCGCGACAGCCGCCTGGCACCCGACAGCAGCGTGCCCGCCACGCCGGCCTGGCCTGCGGGCTCGCAGAGCACGGGCCGGCCTTCGGCGCAGGGCTGGCAGTTGCCGCAGCCGGGCACGAAGAGCATGACCACGTGGTCGCCCACCTCCAGGTCGGTCACGCCCTCGCCCAGCGCCTGGATCACGCCTGCGGCCTCATGGCCGAGCACGATGGGCGTGTCGCGCGGACGGTCGCCGTTGATGATGGACAGGTCGGAGTGGCACACGCCTGCGGCGGCCACCTTGACCAGCACCTCGCCGGGGCCGGGCGGCGCCAGGTCCACCTCCCAGATCTCCAGCGGGCGGCTGTCGGCATAGGGCGCGGCTGCGCCCGTTCTCGTGAGTACGGCGGCGCGTGTCTTCATGATGTCTTCACCAGCTTGCAGCTGCTCTTGGACAGGGGGCGGAAGGCCTCGTCACCGGGAATGGTGGAAAGCACCTTGTAGTAGTCCCAGGGGTATTTGGATTCCTCGGGCTTCTTGATCTGCACCAGGTACATGTCGTGCACCATGCGGCCGTCCTCGCGCACCTTGCCGTTCTGGGCGAAGAAGTCCTCGATGGGCATCTGCTTGAGCTGGCGCGCCACCGCGTTGCCGTCGTCTCCCCTGGTGGCCTGCACGGCCTTGAGGTAGTTGGTGACGGCCGAGTAGGCGCCCGCATGAATCATGGAGGGCATCTTCTTCATCTTCTCGAAGAAGCGCCGCGACCAGGCGCGCGTGGCCTCGGTGCGGTCCCAGTAAAAGCCCGTGGTCAGCACCATGCCCTGGCCGTAGCGCAGGCCCAGCGCATGCACGTCGTTGATGAACAGCAGGCTGGGCACCAGGGTCTGCCTGGGCGCGATGCCGAACTCGTGCGCGGCCTTGATGGCGTTGACCGTGTCGCTGGTGGCATTGGCCAGGTTGATCACCGAGGCCTTGGACGCCTGGGCCTGCAGCAGGAAGGACGAGAAATCACTGGCGTTGAGCGGATGGAAGGTGGTGCCCACCAGCTTGCCGCCGCCGTCTTTCAGGAAGTCGGTCACGTTGGCCGTCATGGCCTTGCCGAAGGCATAGTCCACGCCCAGGATGAACCAGTCCTTCTTGCCCTGCGCCAGGATGCCGCGCACCGCGCCATTGGCCAGCGCATAGCTGTCGTAGGTGTAGTGGATGGCCGTGGGCGCGCAGTGCTCGTTGGTGAGGATGTCCGAGGCGCCGCCGGTGTTGATCACCATCTTGCCGCGCTCGCGCGCCAGGTTGTTGACGGCGATGGCGACGGCCGTGTTGTTGATGTCCACGATCAGGTCCACGCCGTCGCGGTCGAACCAGGTGCGCGCATGGGTAGCGCCCACGTCGGCCTTGTTCTGGTGGTCGGCCCAGACCACCTCGATCTTCCTGCCCAGCACCTGGCCGCCGAAGTCGGCCACGGCCATCTTCGCGGCCTCGACGGAGCCGCGCCCCGCCGTGTCCGCGTACAGGCCCGACATGTCGCTGAGCACGCCGATGCGCACCACATCGTCCGATATCTGCTGCGCCTGCGCCGCCGCCGTCCACAGCAGGCCGGCGCCCAGTGCGCAGCCGGCAGCGCGCGCCTTGGTCAAGCCGCCTCGCATCAAGCCTTTCCGCATATCCGTCTCCTTGTCTCGGGGTTGTTTTTCTGGATACCGAAGGCAAGCCTAAGCAGGCCATAGCGGCCCGCCTATGCGCGATTGCGAAAGGCGGGGTTGCAGCGCTGCGAAGCCGGGTTTGTCCCGACTCCGGCCCGCCGCCGCGCTCAGTCCGCCTGGATGCCGGCCACCTTGACCACCTGGGCCCATTTGCGCAGCTCGCTGCTCAGGCGCTCGCGCATCTGCTGCTGGGTGCCGGGGTCGGCCTCGGCGCCCGCCGTCAGCAGGCGCTGGCGCACGGCGGCATCGCGCAGCGCGGTGTTGAAGTCGGCGTTGATGCGCGCCAGCACGGCGGGCGGCGTGCGGGCCGGCGCAAACAGCGCGGCCCAGGAATAGGCCTCGTACTCGGACAGGCCCGACTCGGCAATGGTGGGCACCTCGGGCAGCATGGCCGAGCGCTGGCGGCTGGCCACGCCCAGCACCTTGATGCGGCCGGACTTGATGTGCTGCAGCGCGCTGGGCGCATCGGCAAACATCAGCTGCACCTGGCCGCCCAGCAGGTCGTTCATGGCCGGCGCGCTGCCCTTGTAGGGAATGTGCTGCAGCTTGATGCCTGCATGCATGTTGAACAACTCGCCGGCCAGGTGCGTGCCGCCGCCATTGCCCGAGGAGCCGAAGCTCAGGCCGTTGCCGGACTTGGCCAGCGCGATCAGCTCGCGCACATTGCTGGCGGGCACCGAGGGATGGGCCACCAGGAAGACCGGGAACATGGCCGCAAAGCTCACGGGCGCGAAGTCGCGCTCTATGTCGTAGGTCATCTTCGGCTGCAGCGCAGGGTTCACCGCATGGTGGATGGAGCCCACGAACAGCGTGTAGCCGTCGGCAGGCTCCTTGGCCGCAAGGGCAGCGCCCACCATGCCGCCGGCGCCCGCGCGGTTGTCCACCAGGTTGGGCTGCTGCCAGATCTCGCCCAGCTTCTGGGTGAAGGCGCGCGCCGTGGTGTCCACGGGACCACCGGGCGGAAAGGGCACGATGAAGCGCACGGGCCGCGTGGGCCAGGCATCGGCCGCATGGGCCACCCGGGCTGCGGGAAACAGGCTGCTGGCAGCCAGCGCGCCGCCGGCGGACAGCAGGCGGCGGCGGCGCGACGAAAAGGAAGACGGGGAAGAGGACGGGAGGGAAGACGGGGGCATGGCGAAACTCCGGGCAACGGGCGGCGGCTTGCCGCGCGGCCCATTCTGGGCAAGCCGACCTGCGCCGTGTTTCGCGAATGTGGAAGGCGCGCTTCCAGGGCTCCCAAGCGGTGGAAACCCTGGGAAGCGGTCCACTCCGCTGCAGCCTAGTGGCTGATCATCCAGGGCCGCCGCGAGGGCGCGGACTTTGCGCCGTTGGGCGCCGTCACCGTGGCGCTGCGCCGCCCCGATCCGCAGCAGCCGCAGCCTGCCGGGTGCTTGAAGCGCGCATAGCCATGGTCATAGTCGCGCGAGCTGGCGGGCTCGTGGCGCGCGCGCTCGTTGGTATCCATGGCGCGGCGCGTGCCGTCGGCCATCAGCGCCAGCCGGGGCGCGGCGGCCAGCACGCGCGCAGCCGCCGTGCCGCAGCCGGGGCAGGCCGCGGGCTCGTCGCGCAGGCGCAGCGGCCGCAGGGCCTCGAAGCCGCCGCATTGCGCGCAGTCGTAGTCGTAGGTGGGCATGGGCGGACTCCTTGGCGTCAGCGCAGGTCGGGAGACAGGGGCATGTCGATGCTGCCGTCGAACTGGACGACCGGCCCCGCCGCGTTGGGGTTGATGTCGAAGTCGAAGATGCCCGTGGGCAGCCACAGCGTGGCGCAGGAGTTGGGCACGTCCACCACGCCGCTGATATGGCCCTGCACGGGCGCCGTGCCCAGGATGGAATACGCCTGGGCGCCGCTGTAGCCGAATTTCTTCAGGTATTCGATGGCGTTCAGGCAGGCCTGGCGGTAGGCCACGTTGACATCCAGGTAGTGCTGCCTGCCGCTCTCGTCCACCGAGATGCCCTCGAAGATCAGGTAGTCGTCATAGCGCGGCGTGATGGGGCTGGGCTTGAAGATGGGGTTCTTGATGCCGTACTTGGCCATGCCGCCCTTGATGAGGCTGACCTTCATGTGCACCCAACCGGCCATCTCGATGGCGCCGCAGAAGGTGATCTCGCCGTCGCCCTGGCTGAAGTGCAGGTCGCCCACGCTCAGGCCGGCGCCGTCCACATAGACGGGGAAGAACACCTTGGCGCCGCGCGACAGATCCTTGATGTCGCAGTTGCCGCCGTGCTCGCGTGGCGGCACGGTGCGTGCGCCTTCGGCGGCGGCCTTGTCGCGCGCTTCGCCGCGCATCTGGCCCATGTGGGCCGTGCCGGCCGATGGCGGGTTGGCCAGTCCGGGCACGCGTTCGGGGTCAGTGGCGATCAGGGCGCGCTCGCGCTCGTTCCACATCTCCAGCATGGGCCGGTCAGGCAGGCAGCCGATGAGGCCGGGATGGATGAGGCCGGGGAAGTTCACGCCTGGTATGTGGCGCGAGCTGGTGAACATGCCCTTGAAGTCCCAGATCGACTTCTGGGCCGAGGGGAAATGGTCGGTCAGGAAGCCACCGCCATTGTTTTTGGAGAAGAAGCCGTTGAAGCCCCAGAGGCTGTCGGGCTTGGCGCCGATGTCCAGCAGGTCCACCACCAGCAGGTCGCCGGGCTCGGCGCCCTTCACGCCCACGGGTCCGGACAGGTAGTGCACCGTGGTCAGGTCGATGTCGCGCACATCGTCGGCGCTGTCGTTGTTCTTGATGAAGCCGCCGGTCCAGTCGTAGGTCTCCAGGATGAAGTCGTCGCCGGGCTGGACCCAGCAGGCCATGGGAATGTCCGGGTGCCAGCGGTTGTGGACTCTTTCGTTGTCGGTGGGCGGGCGGTTCAGGTCAACCTTGATCAGCGTATCCGTCATGTGCAAAAACCTCCTGGGTGGGTGGGGATCGACAGCGGAGAACGGGCCGGGGTGCGGCGCGCCATTGCCGGCCTTCCTGTGGCGCCACGCTGTGCCAAAGCAGCGGCGCGCCCTCGGTGCGCCGGCAGGCGGCGCAGGGCGGGTATGAAGAAAAGGCCGGGAATGCATAAACACCATAGCAGCCGTGCCCGCCGGCCCGCCTAGGCAGCAACCCTGGGTTGACAGCCGGGCGCCGGCACTGGTGAAGCCACCCTTCCAGATTGGCGAATTGAAGCGGCCCCGCGATGCGGGCATGCTGGCGGACAGCCGCTGCGCCCGCGTGCCGGGTGCAGCGCCAAGAACACCGAGAACGGAGACACCGCCCATGCACCTGAGCGCACAGACCCACTACCAGGCCGAACTCGATGCCGGCCGCTTCTGCATACAGCAGTGCCCGCAATGCACGCGCCATGTCTTCACCCCGCGCGAGCTGTGCCCGCACTGCGGCGCCAGCCCGCTGCGCTGGGTGCGCGCCAGCGGCCAGGGCACGGTCTACTCCACCAGCACCGTCGCGCGCAAGAGCGATGCCGGTGGCGACTACAACGTGGCCCTGATCGACCTGGACGAAGGCGTGCGCATGATGGGCCGCGTCGAAGGCATTGCGCCGGCCGACGTGCGCATAGGTCAGCGCGTGAGCGCCCATGTGGCGAGCAAGGACGGACGCGGCCTGGTGCTGTTCCAGCCCGCGCTCGGACAGGCGGCACAGGGATCGCAGGGAGGTGCAGCATGAACACCCGCATCCCCCAATCCACCCTGGACGCCGCCGCCGTGAACCGCCCGCTGCGCGGGCGCGTGGCCATTGCCGGCGCCGCCACCTATGGCTGTGGCGAGGCACCCGGCATGGACGACATGACCCTGCTGGTGCGCGCCGCCCACGCGGCCGTGGCCGATGCGGGCCTGACCATGCAGGACATCGACGGCCTGGCCACCTGCAGCGTCAACGCCAGCATGTGGACCATGCCCGTGATCGAGCACCTGGGCATCAACCCCACCTATGTGGACGGCACGATGATCGGCGGCAGCAGCTTCATCGCCCATCTGCTGCCCGCCATCCGCGCGCTGGAGGCCGGCCAGTGCAAGGCCGTGCTGGTGTGCTACGGCAGCGCCCAGCGCTCGGCCACCTTCGGCCGCAAGGAAGGCCAGGCGGCGCGGCGATTCCTGGACCCGCAGCCCTACGAGTTCCCCTACGAGCCCGTGCTGCCCGTGACCGCCTATGCGCTGGCAGCCGCGCGCCACATGCACGAGTTCGGCACCACGCGCGAGCAACTGGCCGAGGTGGCCGTGGCCGCGCGTGCCTGGGCCCAGCTCAACCCCGAAGCCTTCATGCGCGACCCGCTGACCATCGAGGACGTGCTCTCGGCCCGCCCCATCGCCAGCCCCTTGAGCGTGCGCGACTGCTGCCTGGTGACGGACGGCGCGGGCGCCATCGTGCTGGTGCGCGGCGAGCGCGCCCGCGACCTGCCGCACCCCCCCGTCTACGTGCTGGGCAATGCCACGGCCATCTGGAACCGCCAGATCTCCTGCATGCCCGACCTCACCACCACGGCCGCCGCGCAGTCCGGCGCCCAGGCCTTTGCCATGGCGGGGCTCACCGCTGCCGACATGGACATGGCCCAGGTCTACGACGCCTTCACCATCAACACCCTGCTGTTCCTGGAGGACCTGGGCTTTTGCGCCAAGGGCGAGGGCGGCGCCTTCGTGTCCAAGGGCGGTATCGCGCCCGGCGGGCGGCTGGCCGTCAACACCAACGGCGGCGGCCTGTCCTGCGTGCACCCGGGCATGTACGGCATCTTTGCGCTGATCGAGGCCGTGCGCCAGCTGCGCGGCGAGGCCGGCCAGCGCCAGCTGGGACGCCACCGCACGGCCGTGGTCCATGGCAACGGCGGCACCCTTTCCAGCCAGTCCACGGCTGTGCTGGGTACGGCCGAGGCGCTTTGATTCCGTAGAGAGAAAGAACACCGCAATGATCCGCGACCAAGAAACCCTCGAAGCCCTGCTGGACAGCGTGCGCCGCTTTGTGCGCGAGCGCCTGGTGCCCGCCGAGAACGAAGTGGCCGAGACCGACGAGATTCCCGAGTCCATCGTGCAGGAGATGCGCAACCTGGGTCTGTTCGGCATGACCATCCCCGAGCAGTTCGGCGGGCTGGAGCTGACCATGGAGGAAGAGGTGCGCGTGCTCTTCGAGCTGTGCCAGACCGCGCCGGCCTTCCGCTCGGTGATCGGCACGACCGTGGGCATAGGCTCGCAGGGCATCCTCATCGACGGCACGCCCGAGCAGCAGGCGGCCTGGCTGCCCAAGCTGGCCACGGGCGAGATCATGGCCTCGTTCGCGCTGACCGAGCCCGAGGCGGGCTCGGACGCGGCCTCGCTGCGCACCACCGCCATCAGGGACGGGGACCACTACGTGGTCAACGGCAACAAGCGCTTCATCACCAATGCGCCGCATGCGGGCATGTTCACGCTGATGGCGCGCACCGACCCGGCCAACAAGGGCGCGGGCGGCGTCTCGGCCTTCATCGTGGATGCGAAGTCGCCGGGCATCAGCTTCGGCAAGAACGACGTGAAGATGGGCCAGAAGGGCGCGCACACCTGCGACGTGTTCTTCGACAACGTGCGCGTGCCGGCGGCCAACCTCATCGGCCTGAAGGAAGGCCAGGGCTTCAAGACCGCCATGAAGGTGCTGGACAAGGGCCGCATCCACATCGCGGCCGTGAGCGTGGGCGTGGCGCAGCGCATCCTGCGCGACGCGCTGAACTATGCGCTGGAGCGCAAGCAGTTCGGCCAGCCCATCTGCGAGTTCCAGCTGGTGCAGGCCATGCTGGCCGACAGCCAGGCCGAGCTGTATGCGGCCGAGTGCATGGTGATCGACGCCGCGCGCCGCCGCGACGAAGGCCGCAACGTCTCCACCGAGGCCTCGTGCTGCAAGATGTTCGCCACCGAAATGGTGGGCCGTGTGGCCGACCGCGCCGTGCAGATCCTGGGCGGCTCGGGCTACCTGGCCGAGTTCGGCATCGAGCGCTTCTACCGCGACGTGCGGCTGTTCCGCCTGTACGAAGGCACGACCCAGATCCAGCAGGTCATCATCGCGCGCAACATGGTGCGCGAGGCGCGCGCCGCATGAGCCGTATGAGTGCACCGCCCCCCGACCGCAATGCCTTCATGCGGCTGATCGGCGCCTCGCAGGTGCCCGCGCCGCCCGGCAAGGTCCATGTGCGCCTGCCCCACATGCGCGAGGAACTGCTCAACCAGCTGCCCGCCGCGCACGGCGGCGTGCTCATGACGCTGCTGGACTCCGTGATGTCGCGCGCCGCGGGCGAGTTGCCCGGTGCGCCATCGCAGACCGCCGTGACGGTGGAGATGAGCAGCCGCTTCCACCGTCCGGGCAAGGGCGCGCTGCTGGCCGAAGGCTGGGTGGTGCACGCCAGCCGCAGCCTGTGCAGCTGCGCGGCGCAGTTGCTCGATGAAGACGGAAAGCTCGTGGCCACGGCCACCGGCACTTTCAAGTACTGGCTGGCACCGACGGTATGAACACCCCCTGAGCGGCTACGCCGCTTCCCCCTCTCTCGCTTCGCGGGAGGGGGACGACGCCCTCGCTGCGGGGCGGCCCTTGCTCGGCGTCTCGCGCTTGGAACACGCCAGTTGCGTAGGCCGTGCGCAAGCACTGAATAGTTGAGTCCAAGCTACTCCAGCGTGAGCCGGCCCTGTGCGTCGGCCACCAGCAGCTCCACCAGCTCCTGGGCGAAGGACGGCAGGGCCTCCAGGCTGCGCACGCAGATCTGCATCTCGCGCACCGACCAGGCATCGGACAGCGGCACGATGGCGATGTCCATGGAATGCGCATGGCGGCTGGCGGCCGACTCGGGCAGCACGCCCACGCCCACGCCGGACTCGATCATGCGGCAGGCCGTCTCGAAGTTGCCCACCTGGATGCGCTGCTTGATGGGCCGGTGCAGTTGGTCGCTGGCCTGGCGCAGGAAGGCGTGGATGGCACTGGATTCGTGCAGGCCCACATGGTCCAGGTCCAGCGTGTCGGCAAAGGCCATCTGCATCTCGCCATCGAGCGCATGGCCGCGCGGCACGACCAGCACCAGGCGGTCGCGGCGGTAGGGCAGGGTCTCCAGGTTCTCGGTGCGCACCAGGCCGGCGACGATGCCGATGTCGGTCTGCCCCTCGGTCACGGCACGCACGATGTCGTGCGACAGGCGCTCGCGCAGGTCGATGTTCACGTCGGGATTGCGGCGCAGGTAGTGGCGCAGCACGGGCGGCAGGAACTCGCCCAGCGAGGTGGTGTTGGCAAACACCCGCACATGGCCCTTGATGCCGCGCACGTACTCCTGCATGTCGCCGCGCAGATGCTCGATCTGGCCCAGCACCATGCGCGCATGGGTGACGAAGGCCTGGCCCGGCGGCGTCAGCGTCACGCCCTGGCTGGTGCGGTACAGCAGCTTGGTGCCGATGCTCTCTTCCAGGTTCTTGATGCGGGTGCTGGCCGCCGGCAGGGAGATGAAGGAAAGTTCCGCGCCACGCGTCATGCTGTTGGCGTCGGCGATGTGCACCATAAGGCGCAGATCCACAAGATCGAAATGCATGGCCATCCGGCATTGTAGAAAGCCGCAGGCTCCGGCACTGAGCCGCGCGCGTCAGTACAAACCGCAGTGCCGGCCCGTGCGCGAACGCGCGCTTTCACAAATGCGAAGCCGCAGCAGGCCCGCGCGCCGTAGCATGGGCCCATCTGCCCGGGATAGCCGCCTCAGTCCATGAACCACACAGAAACCCCCTCCCCCAGCCCCATCCACAACACGGCCACCCAGACCGCAGGAGCGCTGGGCCATCTGCGCGTGCTCGACCTCTCGCGCGTGCTGGCCGGCCCCTGGTGCACTCAGAACCTGGCCGACATGGGGGCCGACGTGATCAAGATCGAAAAGCCCGGCGAGGGCGATGACACGCGCCACTGGGGCCCGCCCTTCTTTCCCGATGCGCAAGGCAATCCCTCGGACAACGCCGTGTACTTCGCGGCCTGCAACCGCAACAAGCGATCGGTCACCGTGGACATGGCCACGGCCGAGGGCCAGCAGCTGATCCGCGAGCTGGCCATGCAAAGCGATGTGGTGGTGGAGAACTTCAAGACCGGAGGCCTCAAGCGCTACGGCCTTGACTACGCCTCGCTGAGCGCGCTGAACCCGCGCCTGATCTACTGCTCGGTCACGGGCTTCGGACAGACCGGGCCGTATGCGCCGCGCGCCGGCTACGACCTGCTGGTGCAGGCCATGAGCGGCCTCATGAGCATCACGGGCCGCGCCGACAGCGAGCCCGGCGGCGGCCCGCTGCGCGTGGGCGTGGCCGTGATCGACCTGTTCACCGGCATGTATGCGACCACGGCCATCCTGGGCGCCGTGGAGGCGCGCCACCACACGGGGCGGGGCCAGCACATCGACATGGCCTTGCTGGACGTGGCCATGGCCGTGCTGGCCAACCAGGGCGCGGGCTTCCTGAACACCGGCCATGTGCCGGGCCGCCAGGGCAACACCCACCCCAGCGTCGTGCCCTACCAGGACTTCCCCACGGCCGACGGCCGCATGCTGCTGGCCATCGGCAACGACGGCCAGTTCGCGCGCTTTTGCGGGGCGGCCGGCGTGGACTGGGCGCGCGACGAGCGCTTTGCCACCAATGCCGGCCGCGTCATCCACCGCGACGCGCTGATCCCGCTGATGGCCGAACTCACGCGCGGCCGGCCCACGGCCGAGTGGATCGCGCTGCTGGAAGACAAGGCCGTGCCCTGCGGCCCCATCAACCACATCGGCCAGGCCTTCGACGATGCCCAGGTGCGCGCGCGCGGCCTGCGCGTGGAGCAGGAGCGCTATCCGGGCGCCACACCGCCTGCGGGCGAGACCATCAACCGCGTGGTGACCACGGCCAGCCCGCTGCGCCTGTCGGACACGCCCACCACGCTGCGCCATGCGCCGCCCGCCCTGGGCCAGCACACGGACGAGGTGCTGCGCGAGCGCCTGGGCCTGGATGCGCAGCAGCTGCAGGCCCTGCGCGGCAAGGGCGTGGTCTGAGCGACTGGCGACAGATGCCGGTCGCCTTGATGCGCTGAAGTTTCCGATGCCTTGAAGCCGGCCATCCGCGGATGCGGATGGCTTGGCTGCGGGCCTGCAAACGGCTTTTAGGACACGTCCTATCCAAAATCAGATGGTGGGCATCCTCATCCTCAGACGGTGCGGAAATAATCCCCACCACAGATGCAGATAGCCACTTTTTCCCTGTCCGAAGTCCCTAGGACAACTACCCGCAATGCCCGCCCTCAGCGCGCGGCAGCCGCCGCCGAACGCCTGGCTGCAGCGGGTATCCGCGTGCCAAACGGTGCAGGCGGACGGTTCGCAATCCTCTGCATCTTCCCCGCTGCTGCGGCATGCCCGCGAAGCGCCCGCCGCAGCGCAGGCGCACGGACAGGGCCTGCGCCATGAGGCCCCGCATCAAGGGCCGCATCTGCCGGACCTCGGGCTGGTTCCCACCCTGAGCGGGCACTGCGGCCCTCGTTTTCTCTTTCGCTGATACCCGTTCCACCTTGCTCTGCACGGCAGGCAAGGTGCGCCCTGCTGCACGCCTTTTTTCCCCTTGCCGTTCAAGGGACACGCCTACAGGACTTCGCCATGCAAGCCTTTCGCAATCTCAAGATCTCCTCCAAGCTGCTGCTGGCCTTCGTGGCCGTCCTGGCGCTGACCACCTTCGTGGGCCTCTATGCCGTGCTGCAGCTCAGCCGGATCAACCAGGCGTCCATCGATATCGCCACGCGCTGGATGCCTTCATCACGCATGTTGCTCGACATCCGCGCCACCACGGCCCGCTACCGCGTCAACGAGCTGCAGTACCTGATATCCACCAGCGAGCAGGACATCGGTGCCTTCGACAGGATCATGGGCGAGCTGTGGAAGAAGACCCAGACCAGCTACGACAACTACGCCAGCTTCATCAGCTCCGCGCCGGAGAAGGCCGCCTACGACGAACTGGGCCGGCTGCGCAACGAGTACGCCAAGGAGCACGCCATGGTCATGGCCCTGGCGCGCAATGGCCGCAAGGACGAAGCCCTGGTGCTGGCCCAGGGCGAATCGCTGGAGCTGAGCCGACGCCTGTATGACCAGATCGACCGCATGGTGCAGATCGACCACGAAGGCGGACAGCAGGCCAACGACCACGCCAATGCCCTCTACCGCAGCGCACGCATCTGGGTGGTCGGCCTGCTGGGAGCCAGCATTTTGCTGGGGCTGGCCCTGGCGCTCACGCTGGCGCGCATCGTGGCGCGTCCGCTGAACGAGGCCCTGGGCGTGGCCCAGGCCGTGGCCGAAGGCGACCTGACGCGCCGCATCCAGGCCACCACCACCGACGAAACAGGCCAGCTGCTGCGCGCACTGCACCGCATGGACCAGAGCCTCATCCACATCGTCCGGCAGGTGCGCAGTGGCACGGACTCGATCGCCACGGCCTCCAGCCAGATCGCCTCGGGCAACAACGATCTTTCGGTGCGCACCGAGCACCAGGCCAGCTCGCTGGAAGAAACCGCTGCCTCCATGGAGCAGCTCACCGTCACGGTGCGTCAGAACACCGACAACGCGCGCCAGGCCAACCAGCTGGCGGCCTCGGCCTCGGCCGTCGCCCAGCAAGGCGGCGAGGTGGTCTCCCAGGTGGTGGACACCATGGGCGCCATCCATGCCTCCTCGCGCAAGATCGCCGACATCATCGGCGTGATCGACGCCATCGCCTTTCAGACCAACATCCTCGCGCTCAACGCGGCCGTGGAAGCCGCGCGTGCCGGCGAGCAGGGCCGGGGCTTTGCCGTCGTTGCTGCCGAAGTGCGCGCCCTGGCGCGGCGCTGCGCCGATGCGGCCAAGGAGATCAAGCTGCTCATCGAGGACTCCAACGGCAAGGTCAGCACCGGATCGGCCCTGGTGGCGCAGGCCGGCCAGACCATGCAGAACATCGTCAGCAGCGTGCGCAACGTGACCGACATCATGGGAGAGATCACGGCCGCCAGCGTCGAGCAGACGGCGGGCCTGGAGCAGATCAACCAGGCCATCTCGCAGATGGACCAGGTCACCCAGCAAAACGCCGCCCTGGTCGAGGAAGCCGCCGCCGCCGCCCAGTCCCTGCAGGAACAGGCCTATGGCCTGCAGCAGGCCGTGAGCGTCTTCAAGCTGGAGCAAGGCCTGGAACTCACCGCCCTGCCCGCAACCCCTCAGCCCATGCTGGCTCCAGGCCTGGCCAGGATCACCAGCGCTGCCCAGTCAGGCCGCTGGGAAGCGCATTGATCAGAAGGAATGGGCCATGCCCACGCCGAAGGCGGTGCGCGAGCTCTGGTTCTCGTAGCGCTGGTGTCCCAGGCTGGTGTAGAGCATGGTGCGCTTGGACAGCGCGTACTCGGCACCCAGCGACAGCATGTTGTTGGTATCGCGGTCCAGGCGCTGGCGTGCATAGCTGGCCTTGAGCGTGGTCGCCCCGATGCCGTAGGTGGCGCCCAGCGAGACCATGCGCGACTTGTCGGGCCCCGTGCCGGGCGTGCCCGACTTGCTGCGGTCATAGGCCAGCATCACCGCTGCCGTGCCGATGCGGTACTTGCCGCCCATGTACAGGTCGGTGTCGCCGCTGCCGTTGCGCTCGTGCGCCAGCATGGCCGCCACTGCGCCCTGGTCGTAGTTGACCGACACCGAGCGCGCACGGCCCTGGCGGCCAGGCGCCTCGGTGCGCTCGGGCGAGGCGCTCAGGTGCAGCGAAAAGCCGCCGAACTTGGGCGAGTCGTAGAACACGCCGTTGGACATGCGGCCGTACTCGGGCGAGCCGTTGTTGCTGGCGCGGTCGGTCGGCGTCAGGTAGTGGGCCATGTGCCAGGCCGGCGAGGCGATGCGGTTGAAGTTGCCCCAGGGATCGAACTGCCACTCCTGGCTCCACATGGCGCTGAGCGCGCGGCCCAGGCGCAGATGGCCCCAGCTGCCCTGCAGGCCAACGGTGGACTCGTCATGCCAGAAGGGCTTCTTCGGATAGTCCTCGGTGAGGCCCGTGTCCAGATCGAAACGCGTGCTCAGCCGGAAGGTGGCCTTCAGGCCACCGCCCAGGTCCTCGAAACCGGCAATCGCCAGGTTGCTGCGCTGAATCGTACCCAGCTTGCTGGTCTTGTCGAAATCCCGGAACACGCCAGCGTCGAGATAACCGCTGATGGTGACGTTGGAGCCTGTGGCAGATGACTGGGCAGCCACCGGCAGGGCAGCCGCAACGGCGAGAGAAGCAAGGGTCAAGCGGGAGGTACAACGCATCCTGAACGGGTTCCTGGAAATGAAAGATGGCACAACACCGGCGCGGCCCGGGGGCATGCGCAAACGGCGACGGTAGTTGCCACGACAGAGGTGGCTGGAAGGTGCGCGGCGGGCTGGTGGCTTGCAGCGACTTGGAGGCAGCCAGGATGCAGATCGCAGCATGATCGCTGCAAATTCATTGCACATCCCGGCCAAAGACGTCATCCGCGCAGATGGCGAACGACAGCCGGCATTATGAAAGCTGGGGCCGGCGATGACCACGCCACCGTCAGGCCCGGTCAGTTTCGTAGCGTGGAGACCCCGGGCCGGGGCCAGGTCGTCAGCGGCTGCGCTCGGTGCGCGACACGTCCCAGAGACGGTTCATCTCGCTGCAAAAAGGCTGGGCGCAGGGCGCGCGGCCCTCGTACTGGCAGCCTTCGGTGGTGCAGAAATGCGACTGGTGCTCGAAGGCGCGGCGCTCGCGCGGCAAGGCGCCCGAGGCCTGGGCCGCCGCCATGTGCAGCCAGGGATCGTTGCGCTGCTGCAGCATCTGCTGCACCTCCTGCGCAAGCGCAGGCGACAGCGAAGCCACCGAGGCCAGGCCGGCCGGCGACGCCATGGCGCCGCCCGGCTGGCGAAGCGGCTGCAGCTCCAGCAGCAGCAGGGCGCTGGTGCGCAGCGCATCGGCGCCACGCGGCTGCACCACCACGGCCACCGGCCCCGAGGCCAGCGATTGCAGCGAGGCATCCAGCGGCAGGCGCAGGCCCGGCTCCGTGGCCTGCGCGCCCGCCAAGGGCAGCGCAGCGCCCGCAGGCAGGGCCGCCGCCGCCGTGAAAGGGGCCGCACCCGGCGCGGAAGCCGATGCGGCCGCCAGCGCCATGGCCGCGCCCTGCGCCTGGGCCCAGGCCTGGGGCACCTGCAGGCTCAGCGTGAAGCCGCGCTCACCCTGGGGCGTCAGCAGCGTGCCCTGCTGCACCCACCAGCTTTGCAGCGCGGGCAGGGTCTGGGCGGCACCGCCTGCAACACCTCCAGGCGCGCTGGCACCGGCCTGCGGTGCCAGTCCCGATCCGGCCAGCAGCGCATCCACCACCTTGGCCTTGGCGGCTGCCACGGCCAGCGTCACTGCGGCAGCAGAGGGCTGCAGGGAGGCTGCTGCCTGCAATGCAGGCGAGGAAGACGCCGCCTGCGGAGCAGCGCCGGCCTGGGCAGAGGTCGATGTCCCCGTCTGCAGACTCTGCGATGGCTGCGCTTGCCCTCCGGCCGCCGCTGTACCTGCCGTTGCACCTGCCGCTGTACCAGCTGTCGTGCCGGCGGCCAGCGCCTGCAGCAAGGCCGCCGAACCCGGCTGGGCTGCCAGCAGTTGCAGGGCCTGGCCCTGCTGGGTACCTACTTGGGCCAGCAAGGCCTCCAGCAGCCGGCCCAGCGCCTCGGACACGCCGCTGGCCGGCCACTGCGGCGCGGGCGCGCCGGGGCTGGACTGGACCTGGCGCGCCAGCTGGGCCACCAATTGCTCGAAGGCCTGCAGGCGCAGGCTTTGCAGCATCTCGGGCGACCAGCGCACGGCCGTGGCCGCTGGCGGCGTGACGGGAACGGAGGGTGAGGCGGATGACGCGGGCGAAGCCGGCGCCACCGCAGCGGACGGAGCCTGTAGCGCCACCGGCGCGCCAGCGGCCGGGCCGGAGACAGGCGCCGCCACTGGCAGCGGCAGCCCTGCGGCAGGGGACGGGACGGGCGGCAGCGGCGAACTCATGTCAGAGGCTCCGCCCGGGCCATCAGGCCGATTCCGGGTAGAACAGGCGGCGCGTGGGCGTGCTGCCCACGGCCTTGGCGATGGCGCCGATGTGGTCCGGCGTGGTGCCGCAGCAGCCGCCCACGATGTTGACCAGGCCTTCGGACGCGAATTCGTGCACCAGGCGGCTGGTGACCTCGGGCGTTTCGTCAAAGCCCGTGTCGCTCATGGGATTGGGCAGGCCGGCGTTGGGGTAGCAGCTGATGAAGGTCTCGGGCGCGGCCTTGTTCAGTTCCTGGACGTAGGGGCGCATCAGCGCCGCGCCCAGCGCGCAGTTCAGGCCGATGGACAGCGGGTTGGCATGGCGCACGCTGTGCCAGAAGGCCGTCACCGTCTGGCCCGACAGGATGCGGCCCGAGGCATCGGTCACCGTGCCGCTGATCATGATGGGCAGGCATTCGCCGCTTTGCTCGAAGGCCTCGTCCACCGCGAACAGCGCGGCCTTGGCGTTGAGCGTGTCGAAGATGGTCTCGACCAGGATGACGTCGGAGCCGCCCTCGATCAGCGCCAGCGTCTGCTCCAGGTAAGCCTGGCGCAGCTGCTCGAAATTCACGTTGCGCGCGCCCGGATCGTTCACGTCGGGGCTGATGCTGGCCGTCTTGGGCGTGGGGCCCAGGGCGCCGGCCACGTAGCGCGGATGGCCGGGCGTGCTGTACTTGTCGCAGGCCGCGCGGGCCAGCTGGGCGCTCTTGAGATTCATCTCGCGCGCCAGATCGGCCATGTGGTAGTCGTCCTGCGCAATCGTGGTCGCGCCGAAGGTGTTGGTCTCGATCAGGTCGGCGCCGGCGGCCAGGTACTTGTCGTGGATGTCGCGGATCACGTCGGGGCGGGTGAGCGACAGCAGCTCGTTGTTGCCCTTGACGTCATGCGGGAAGTCCTTGAAGCGGTCGCCCACGCTGCCGGGGCCCGTGTAGCCCTGGCCCCGGTACTGGGCCTCTCCCAGCTTGAAGCGCTGGATCATGGTGCCCATGGCGCCGTCAAGAATGACGAGGCGCTTGGCAAGGATGGCGGGAAGCTCTTTGGCGCGGGTGTACTGGGGCAGGCTCATGGGCAGCGATTGTAGGAACTCCGGGGCGGCCGTGCCGGGCACGAGGATTCCCCCAGGAAACCTGTCTGCGCCCCAAACAAGAGGCGCGACCTATGAAACTAGCGCACCCCCACGCCAGAGACACCGAGGAAGGGCCGCCCCGCACCGAGGGTGTCGTCCCCCTCCCGCGTAGCGAGAGAGGGGGAAGCGGCTCAGCCGCTCAGGGGGTGCTAACCATTTCAGCTGCAGACAGAGACGACTTGAGCCGGCTGGCGGCTCAGGCTCACATACACATGGCCCACGCCGCTGTCGAAATATGCGGCCTCGTGGCGGCCCAGCTCCACCGATTCGCCGTTCTCGAACAGGATGCGCACCCGGCCCGAGAGCACCATCACGAACTCCTGGCCCGCATGGCGGATGGTTTCGGAGAATTCGCCGGCCTCGCGCGCATTGATCACGGCCACCAGGGGCTGCATCTTCTTGCCCGGGAAGGCGCCGCACAGCACGCTGTAGAGGTACTGGTCGGTCTCGTAGCGCTGCACGTCCTCGAAGCAGTCCTTGACCACGGTGGGCGTGTCGCCGGCCGCCTGCTGGGCGTCCCCGACCATGAACAGCCGTGTCATGTCGATGTCCAGCGCGTTGCCCAGCATGAGCACCTTCTCGTAACTCAGCGCGATCTGGCCGCGCTCGGCCTTGGAGATGGTGGACACGGCCAGCCCGCTGCTTTCGGCCACCTGCTGCAGCGTCAGGCCACGCTCCTTGCGCGCCTTGCGCAGCTTGGCGCCCACTTCGTGCTTGCCCGCAGGCATGGCGGCGGCCGTGCGGGCGCCCGGCAGCACGGCGGCGAGGACCTGGTCTGGCGTGGGGAGAGTGCTGGACCTGGGGCTGGACCTGGGGCTGGATCTGGTGCGGGGGCTGGGCATGAAGCGGGCGATCGGGGCTGGCGACCGCCCGATTCTAGGGTCAGGCCCGGCCGTCAGGCGCCGCGCAGGCCGGCCCCGGGCGCCTGCCTGCGGCCCATGCGCAGCCAGCCCACCAGCGCGCAGGCCATGAGGGCGAAGCCGATGTAGCCATAGACCGGGTAGACCATGCCCACCAGCGTGATGAAGCCCGCGAAGCTGCCGCCCAGGGCCAGCACGCCCGCCACGCCCGTGCCCCAGCGAAAACGCGGCGTGCCGGCCGGCAGGATGCGGGCCACGAAGGCATAGAGCATGCCCACGGCCGTGTTGAGGATCATGCCGAAGATGACCAGCGACATCAGGTGCCCCAGCCAGGGCGAGATCTGCGTGGCCAGCGACAGCATGGGCATGGACAGGCCGCCCAGCGTGTCCATGCGCCAGTACATCGCGGCCGCGATCATCAGCATCAGCAGGCCCAGCAGCAGCCCGCCCGCCACGCCGCCCCACAGCGCCACGCGGCGCGAGCTGGCCTGCCCGCCCATGATCACCAGGAAGGGCATGCCTGCCACCACGTTGTAGGAGACATAGAGCAGCGCCGCCACCAGCCAGTGGCCGGCGCCCCGGGGCTGGGAGGCGGCGGCGGCTTCCAGCGCGGCCATGTCGCCGTGGGGAGTCAGCAGCACGTAGCCGGCGACCACCACGGTCATGAACACCAGCAGCGGCGTGACGGCGCCGATGAAGGCGATCACCCGGCCCACGTCCAGGCAGACGATGAGCACCGTGGCGACGGTGGCCAGCACGCTGCCCCAGACCTCGGGCAGGCCCAGCCACTGGTGCAGCAGCGAGCCTGCGCCCGCCAGCATGACCACCGTGATGGCAAACAGGAAGAAGGTGATCAGCACATCGAACACCATGCCCACATGCCGGCCCAGAAGGGCCTGCACCACCTCCTTGTGCGAGCCGGCCTGCAGGCGCTGGCCCATGGTGGAGAACGCCATGGACAGGAAGACGAAGGCCAGGGCCGCCACCAGGCAGCCCGCCAGGCCGATGGCGCCAAAGCCCGCGAAGAACTGCAATATCTCCTGCCCCGAGGCGAAGCCCGCCCCGACGATGACGCCGACGAAGGCGCCGGCAATCCTGCTCACTTCCTTGAATGCACCCATGCCTGTCTCCTTGGATTGTTGTGTGTTGCGGGGGCTGAAAAGGTGAAAAAGGGATGACGGGTCAGGCCGCGAAGCGCGCCGGACTCAGCCGCAGGGCATCGACGCCCTGCGCCAGCAGCTCGGCGGGCAGCGGCTCGCGCATCAGCAGCGCGGCCGCGGCGGCCGAGGCGCCGGCCGCCGTCTGTATGCCGTAGCCGCCCTGCCCGGCCAGCCAGAAAAATCCCTCGCGCTGCGCATCCCAGCCGATCACGAAGTCGTTGTCGGGCGCAAAGCTGCGCAGCCCGGCCCAGACATGGCGCGGCCGGCGTATGCGCAGGCGGGTCAGTGTCTCGATGCGGTCAATGCCCATGGCCACGTCCAGCTCCTCGGCCACCACATCATGCGGCGGCACGGGATCGGCATTGGCGGGCGAGCCCAGCAGCTGGCCCGCATCGGGCTTGAAGTAGAAGCTCTCGTCCACGCCGATCACGGCAGGCCAGCCGTGGATGTCCTCGCCCTCGGGTGCGGCAAAGGTGAAGGCCGAGCGGCGCCGGGGCTCGATGCCCAGCGGCCGCGCGCCGCACAGCCGGGCCACGGCATCGGCCCAGGCGCCTGCGGCATTGACCACGGCGCGGGCACGGACCTGCGACCCGTCCTGCAGCACCAGGGTCCACAGGCCCTGGCCATCACCATCCACCTCACGCTCGGCGCCGGACAGTTCGGCGCCGCAGCGCAGCCGCGCACCGGCACGCGCCATGCCGCGCAGAAAGCCCTGGTGCAGTTCGGCCACGTCGATGTCCATGGCGTCCAGGTCATGCACGGCGCCCACGAGCAGGCTCTCCTGCAGGCAGGGCACCAGGGCGCAGGCCTGGCGCGCGTCGATGCGCTCGGCGCGCAGGCCGTCGCGGCGGTACATGGCCAGGGCCTCGTCCAGCTGGGGTTCCTGGCCGGCCGTTCCTATGTAGAGCACGCTGCGCGGCTGCAGCAGCGCGTGCTCGCAAAAACCTTCGGGCGGCGCGCTGTAGAAGCCACGGCTGGCGCGTGTCAGCGCGCGTATCTGCGCGGTGCCGTAGCTCTCCATGAACATGGCGGCCGAGCGGCCCGTGGCGTGGTATCCGGGCTGCGGCTCGCGTTCCAGCACCACTACCGAGGCGCCACCCCCGGCCAGCCGCCAGGCCACCGAGGCACCGGCCATGCCGCCACCGATCACCACGAAATCCAGAACCTGGCTTTCCATCATTCATTGCTCCATTTTTTTCCAATGAGAAAATTATCCGATAAGAAAAAAATGAGGCAAGCCCCTGGTCCTCGTGGTTTTCACCGGGGGCGCCGGACAAGAAAAAAGGGACGGCGCCTGGCCGTCCCTTGTGGCAATGCGCGCCGCACGCTCAGGCCGGCGGCAGCTTTCCGTCCCAGCCACCGGCCAGAGCCTGGTACAGCGCCACGGCGGCGCGCAGGCCGCGCGCACGGCTGTCGGCGGCCGCGTCCTGGGCCGCATACAGGTCGCGCTGCGCATCCAGCACTTCGTACAGGCCCACGCTGCCCAGGTGGTAGCGGCGCAGCGCCAGCTGTTCTGCGCGCTGGCGCTGCTCGGCGGCCTGCGCCAGGTGGGCGTCTTCGCTGCGCGTGCGCTGCAGGCGCACCAGGGCGTTCTCCGTGTCCTCCAGCGCCAGCAACACGGTCTGCTGGTACTGGGCCAGCGCGGCCTGGGCGCCGGCCTCGCTGGCCGCGATGCGCGCCCGCACGCGGCCCACGTCGAGAAAGGACCAGTCCACGCCCAGGAACACGCTGCTGCGGGCGCTGGCGCCCTCGAACAGCGAGCCGCCGTGCAACGCCGTGCTGCCCAGCAGCCCGCCCAGCGACAGGCGCGGGAACAGGTCGGCCGTGGCCACGCCGATGCGTGCCGTGGCCGCATGCAGCCGTGCCTCGGCCACGGCCACGTCCGGGCGCCGGCGCAGCAGGCCGGCCGGCGTGCCGGGGTCGATGGCCGGCGGCAGCTGCGGCAGGGCGGCAGGCACATCCAGCGCGGCAATCAGCGCCTCGGGCACCTGGCCCGTGAGCACGGCCAGCCGGTGCTGCGCCATGGCGATCTGCGCCTGCAGCGCGGGAATGCGCGAGCGCGTGGCCTCCAGCTGAGCCTGGGCGCGCGCCAGGTCGAACTCGGTGCCGCTGCCGTGCGCCAGGCGCAGCTGCACCAGGCGCAGCGTGTCCTGCTGGTTGGCCGCGTTGGCCTGCGCCAAGGCCAGGCGCTGCTGCCAGCCGCGCAGGTCGGCGTAGCTGCCCGCCACCTGGGCCGCAATGGCCACCTGCAGGGCCGCCAGGTCGGCCGCATCGGCGCGCAGGTCGGCATGCCGCGCCTCGATGCTGCGCCGCACGCGGCCGAACACGTCGATCTCCCAGCTGGCGGCCAATCCGGCGGTGTAGCTGCGCTGGCTGCGCGGGCCATAGAAGGCCTCGCTCTCGCTGAGCTTTTGCTGCGTGGCCCGGCCCGACATCGTGACCGTGGGGAACTGGTCGAAGCGGCTTTCGCGCAGCAGCGCCTGGGCACCGTCCAGCCGCGCCAGCGCCACCTGCAGGTCCTGGTTGTCGCCCAGCGCGCGCTCCACCAGCTGCGTCAGCTGCGGGTCCTGGAACTGGCGCCAGAAGGCGGCATCGGGCTCGGCCTGCGGGGTGGCCGGTGCAGGCTCGGCCCGCGCGAACTGCGCTGCGGCCCGCGGCGCCGCAGGCGCCTTGAAGTCGGGGCCGACCGCGCAGCCGCCCACCAGGGCGGCGGATGCCAGCGCCAGCGCGTGGCGGCTCAGGGACTTGCGTATCTCAGGCATGTGGGGACTCCAGGGAGGCGGGCTGGGCAGGCCCGGTGGAATGCGCAGGCGCATGCCCCGTCAGCGCGCGGCCCGAAAGCCGGCGCAGCGTGACGTAGAAAACCGGCGTGAGGAACAGGCCGAACAGGGTCACGCCCAGCATTCCCGAGAACACGGTCACGCCCGTGGCCGCGCGCACCTCGCTGCCCGCGCCGCCACCGATGAGCAGGGGCACGGCCCCGGCGATGAAGGCGATCGAGGTCATGACGATGGGCCGCAGTCGCAGGCGGCAGGCCTGCAGCGCGGCATCGACGATGCCCACGCCGCGCAGCTCCAGCTCGCGTGCGAATTCCACGATCAGGATGGCGTTCTTGCAGGCCAGCCCCATCAGCACCACCAGCCCCACCTGCACGAAGACGTTGTTGTCCCCCCCGGCCAGCCAGACGCCGAACAGCGCCGCGCAGATGCACACGGGCACGATGAGGATCACGGCCAGCGGCAGCGTCCAGCTTTCATAGAGCGCGGCCAGCACCAGGAAGACCAGCATCACGGCGATGGCGAAGACCACGGCCGCGGCGTTGCTCTGCTCCACCTGCTGGTAGCTCAGGTCGGTCCAGGCCAGCTCGATGCCGCGCGGCAGCGTGCGCTGCGCGATCTCCTGGAGCTTGGCCAGCACCTCGCCCGAGGACAGCACGCGCGGGTCGGAGTCGCCGATCAGATCGGCCGCCGGGAAGCCGTTGTAGCGCAGCACCGGGTCGGGGCCGAAGCTGGGCACCACGGTGACCATGGAGCCTATGGGCACCATCTCGCCGCGTGCATTGCGCGTGCGCAGACTGGCGATGTCCTCCACGGTCTGGCGGTGGTCCGCGTCGGCCTGCAGCATCACGCGCCAGACGCGGCCGAAGGCGTTGAAGTCGTTGACGTAGACCGATCCCAGGTAGGCCTGCAGCGTCTGGAACAGGTCGGTCAGCGCCACGCCCTGGGCCTTGGCCTTGGTGCGGTCCACCTTGACTTCCAGCTGCGGGATGTTGGACTGGTAGCTGCTGACCGGGTAGGTCATGCCCGGTGTTTTGGCGATCTCGGCCTGGAAGGCCTGCAGCGCCTGCTGCAGCGCCGCGTAGCCCAGGCCCGCGCGGTCCTGCAGGAACAGCGAGTAGCCCGAGCCGTTGCCCAGGCCCTGGATGGGCGGGGGCATCAGCGCATAGGCGAAGCCGCCCTCGATCTGCGAGAACTTGGCGCCCAGCTCGGCATTGATGGCCTCGGCGCTGCGCGTGCGCTCGCCGAAGGGCTTGAGCATGATGTAGGCGCTGGTCAGGTTGGGCGTGGTCGTGGACTGCAGCGCGTTGAAGCCCGCGAAGGCGGCGACCATGTCCACGCCTTCCACGCTTTTGGCGGCATCGACCATCTGGCGCGTGACCGCATCCGTGCGGTTCAGCGAAGCCCCCTCGGGCAGCTTGGCGCCGCCGAACAGGTACAGCTTGTCCTGCAGCGGGATGAAGCCGCCCGGCACGGCCTGGAACAGCACGGCCGTGCCCGCCAGCAGCGCCGCATAGACCGCGAACACCAGGCCCCGGCGGCGCAGCGAATGCCCCACCGAGTTCTGGTAGCCATGGGCGCTGCGGTCGAAGAAGCGGTTGAAGGGCCGGAAGAGCCAGCCCAGGCTGCGGTCCAGCCCGCGCGCCAGCGGATCGCGCGGCGCGCCGCGCGGCTGCAGCAGCTTGGCCGCCAGCGCGGGCGACAGCGTCAGCGAGTTGATGGCCGAGATCACCGTGGAGATGGCAATCGTCACGGCGAACTGCTTGTAGAACTGACCCGTCACGCCGCTGAGAAAGGCCATGGGCACGAAGACCGCGCACAACACCAGGGCGATGGCGATGATGGGGCCCGAGACCTCCTTCATCGCCAGGTGGGCCGCCTCCAGGGGCGTGTGCCCTTCCTCGATGTAGCGCTCCACGTTCTCCACCACCACGATGGCGTCGTCCACCACGATGCCGATGGCCAGCACCAGGCCGAACAGGGTCAGCGTGTTGATGGAGTAGCCCAGCAGGTACAGCCCCGCGAAGGTGCCGACGATGGACACGGGCACGGCCAGCAGCGGAATGATGGAGGCGCGCCAGGTCTGCAGGAAGACGATGACCACCAGCACCACAAGAATGACGGCCTCGATCAGCGTGCTCTGCACCGCCTTGATGGAGTCGCGCACGAAGACCGTGGGGTCCCAGACCGTCTCGAAGGCCACGCCCTCGGGCAGGTCCTGGGAGAGCTTGTCCATGGCCGCGTAGACCTGCTCGGCCACGCCCAGCGCATTGGCGCCGGGCGACAGGAAAATGCCCACGGCCGCCATGTTCTTCTTGTCGCTCCACGAGCGCAGCGTGTAGTCGCTGGCGCCCAGCTCGATGCGCGCCACGTCGGCCAGGCGCACGACCTGGCCGTCCGCGCCGCCCTTGAGCACGATGCTGCCGAATTCCTCGGGCGTCTTCAGCCGCCCGCGCACGTTGATGGACAGCAGCTTGTCCGCGCTCTGCGGACTGGGCTGCGCGCCCAATTGCCCGGCCGAGACCTGGATGTTCTGCTCGCGGATGGCGGCAATCACCTCGGGCGCCGTGAGCTGGCGCGCGGCCACCTTGTCCGGGTCCAGCCACACGCGCATGGCGTAGTCGCCCGCGCCGTAGATGCCCACATCGCCAATGCCCGGAATGCGTGCCAGCACGTCCTTGATCTTGAGCGTGACGTAGTTGCGCAGGTACAGCGCGTCATGCTGGCCGTCCTGGGAGACCAGGCCCACGTACATCAGCGGCGTGGACGACTGCTTTTGCGTGGTCACGCCGAACTGGCGCACTTCCTCGGGCAGACGGCTCTGGGCCTGGCTGACGCGGTTTTGCACGCGCACGGCGGCCGTGTCGGGGTCGACGTCGGGGCGGAAGGTGGAGACCACCTGCAGGCTGCCGTCGGACGCCGCGACCGACTTCATGTACATCAGGCCTTCGACGCCGTTGATGGCCTCCTCCAGCGGCACGGCCACCGACTCGGCGACCTCCTTGGGATTGGCGCCCGGATAGGTGGCGCGCACCACCACGCTGGGCGGCACGACCTCGGGATACTCGCCCACGGGCAGCTGCGGAATCGCAACCAGCCCCACGGCGAACAGGATGATGGAGAGCACGACCGCGAAGATCGGCCGGTCTATGAAGAATTTGGAGAAGTCCATGGTGCTTCCCGGTTCACTGCGCGGCCACGGCCGGCGCCTTGGCCACCGCCGTCTGCCCATCGCCGGGCGCAGGCTTGGGGCTGATGGGCATGCCGGGGTAGTAGATGCGCTGCAGGCCGCCGACCACCAGCCTATCGCCCGCCGCCAGCCCCTTGTCCACCACGCGCCGGCCATCGACCATGCGGCCCAGCTCCAGGTCGCGGCGCTCGGCCTTGTTGCCCTCGCCCACCACATAGACGTACTTGCGGTCCTGGTCGGTGAGCACGGCCTTGTCGTCGATCAGCAGCGTCTGCCGCTCGCCGCCCACGCCCTGCGCGTCTTGCAGTTGCACGCGCGCGAACAGGCCCGGCGTCAGCAGGCGGTCGGGATTGGGCAGGCGGGCGCGCATGCGCACCGTGCCCGTGCCCGCGTTGAGCTGGTTGTCGGTGAAGTCCAGGCTGCCCGCATGCGGAAAGCCTTCGTCGCCAGCCAGCCCCACACGCACGGGCCGCTGCACACCGGGCCGCCCCTTGGTGTCCTTGGCGGCCTGCTGCTGCCGCAGGAAGCTGTGCTCGTCCGCATCGAAGTAGACATACACCGGGTCCTGCGAAACCACGGTGGTCAGCACGCTCTGGTCGGCCTGGGCCAGGTTGCCCACGGTGAGCAGGGCGCGGCCCGCGCGGCCGGAGACCGGCGCGCGCACCTCGGTGAAGTCCAGGTTGAGCCGGGCTGCCGCCAGCGCAGCCTCGGCAGCGCGCACCTGGGCGGCGCTCTGGGCCAGGGCGCCGGCGCGCGTATCGGCTTCCTCGCGCGAGACGGCATGCTCGGCCACCAGTTGGCGGGCACGCTGGTCTTGGGTGCGGGCCAGCGCGGCGCCTGCGCGCGTGCGCTCCAGCTCGGCCTCGGCGCTGGCCAGGGCGGCGCGGTAGGGCCGCTGGTCGATCACGAACAGCAACTGGCCCTTCCTGACCTCCTGCCCCTCGCTGAAGGCAATGCGCTCGATATAGCCCGACACGCGCGGGCGCAGTTGGACCGACTCCACGGCATCGATGCGGCCGTTGAACTCGTCCCAGACGCGCACGCTGGCCGGCACGACCTCGCTCACCAGCACCTCGGGCGCAGGCGGCGGGCCGTCGCTGGCGTGGGCATCGCCCACGGCCTGCGGTCGGCAGCCGGCAAGCAGGGCCAGCGCCGCCAGGGCGCCTCCGAACAGGGCACGCCGCAACGGCGGCGGGGGAAGAACGGGCATGGATCGACTCTCCTTGAGGGGGATGGGTAAGGCCCTGCTGCCGGGGCTGCGGCGGGGCCGGAAAAAGGGGCGGGACCGCAGGCTCTGGAGGCCTTCCAGGCGGTTGCTCACAATGGGTTGCATTCTTCAAGTTCAAGTGAACTTGAAGTCAAGATCCGCGCGCAAAGACACCACGAAAATTGAGGACGGTTTGCCGGGGATATCGCTGGCCGGATCGGACAAGCGCAGCGGCAATTGACCAGGAACGACCTGAAAAGACCTGGACAGGCGCGCACAGACGGACACACGCGCGTTGCCGCACCTGCAGGACGCCACCACTACACTGCAAGGCCATCTGACCCAGGGTGGCGGCTAGGTATCACCAGGAACCGCCAGGTACCGCCAAAAAACGCCGACGAACGCCGACACCCTCCATGGAAAAGCACTGGATGCCTGCCGCATGAATCTGCTTGCTCACGCCACACTGTCCCGGCCACAGGGACGCAACGAACGCATCAGCACCGTGAGGGTGCTGGCCCTGGAGATGCCGGGCGGCGACACCACGGCCACCGCCGCGCGCCATGTCGTGACCTTGCAGGTCACGCAATTGAAGGCCGGCGTCGTCGCGCAGGTCGATGACAGCACGCTCACCCCCTTGCCTCAGGCGCTGGAGCCTGCACGCCAGCGCGCGCTGGCCTACCTGCGCCAGCGCCTGGGCGCGGGCGATGTGCTGCAGTCCCATGAGGGCTTTGCGGAGCTGGATGCTGAAGCAGGCCCGGCGCCCTCCCCCGGCCAGGCCCGGGAACAGGCCACGGTGCCGCCAGGCCTGCCGGAGTCGGCCCTGCAGGTCGGCGCCATTTCCGCCCTGTGCAAACGCCTGGACGGCAGCGCCTGGCGGCTGATGCCCTCGGGCCAGCAGGCCCGGCTGGTGTGGCGGCTGGCCGAGTATGCGGACCCCGCGCGCAGCGGCGCCGCCCAGCGCCTGCTGCATGCCCAGGTTCCACGCCTGGTGGCGCTGCTGGGCACCGGGGACGATCTGCTCGACTACTGCCTGGCCTACCTCATCGGGCGCCTGGGCGATGGCGGCGCAGCGGTGGCCCTGCAGGCGCTCTCGCAACGCGGCACCAGCGAGGCCACGCGCGATCTGGCGCACCAGGCCTGGCTGGCCCTGCTGGAGCCGCAGGAGCGCCAGGCGGCGCTGCAGGAGTACCAGGCGCAGTGGGCCGGGATCCCCCCGCAGGAAATCGGCCCGAAAGAGGACGGACCGCAGGCCGAACAGGCCTTCTTCCAGACCCTTGGGCCACAGGCGCTGCTGGCGGCCGATGCGCTGGGCGCCTACGACGGCGCCGTCCACCAGCAGCTGCTGGCCTGGATGGAGCGCATCCCTTTCACGCGCGCCTGGTGGCCGGCCCTGCGGCGCATCCACAAGCGTGCCGAGTGGCGGCGCGACCACGCCCTGCTGGCCGTGCTGCATGCGCGCTTCGATGGCCCGCGCGACGAGGGTGCCGTCTTCAGCCGCGACACCTCGCTGTACCTGCGCCTGCGCGGCTGGCGCCAGCTGCGGCGCATGGCCTCGGCCGACCACAGCGAAAGCGCCGCGCATGCCGCAGCCCTGCTCCAGGCCATGGACCGCTGCTGCGCGGGCCTGCCTGCCTCGCGCTCCGGCCGCCTGCCCGAATCGCGCTGGCTGCTCGCCGCCCGGCTGCTGTTGCCACGCTGGCCGGAACTGCATGCCTCGGCCCGCGCCCACACCTGGTACACCGACGAGCCGCTGGACCTGCAGCAGCTGCCCGCGCAGCGCGTCGAAGGGCTTTCGGCCATGTGGGACGCCCACCCCGGGCAACTGCTGCAACTGGTGGGCCGTTCGCAGTCCACGCTGCTGCTGTGGTCGCTCACGCGCGCCCTGCAGGACCAGAAGGCCTTTCTGGACGGCCTCGATGCAGCGGCCACCGCGCCGCTGCTGCAGAAAACCTATGCACCGGCGGCTGCGCTGGGCCTTCAGATCGCGCAGCAGCGCATGGTCTCGCTGACCGACGATGCGGCACGCCGGCCCTGGCTGCTGGCGCTTGCGCAATGCGGCGACGGGCCTGCCGCCAGCTACCTGGGCGCCTGGCTGTCGCGTGACCGCGCAGGCGCCGCGCGCGATGCCGAACTGGTGGCCGCCCTGCTGCTGTCACCGGCCGCCAGCTCGCGCACCCAGGGCCTGGCCCTGCTGTTTTATGCCGATGGTGCAGCCGTGGCCCTGGCCTTGCTGGCGGCGCTGCCCACGCTGGACGCCGAAAGCCCCACGCTGGCCGATATCCGCGATGCCGTGCAGGCGCTGTTCGATGGCAACGGCCCGCTGGCTGCGCAGGCCGCCAGCGTCCCGGCCCCGCCGCTGCACCACCTGCTGGCGCATTCGGTGACGGCGCTGGTGGAGATGGCCACCACCTGGCTGCTGGCGCATCCGCAGGGCCTGCGGACCCTGCCCCCGGCGGCGCTGCGCGGGCTGCTGGAATCCGAGGAACCTGCGCGCATGGCCTGCGGCATCCGGCTCATGGGCAGCCTGGCCGATGACCTGCTGTGCGAGCAGGCCGCCATGCTGGCCGAATTCGCCGTATCACCGCATGCCGCCTTGCGCGCAGCGGCAGCGCCCCTGGTCGAGCGCCTGGCCGGCACTCCCCTGTACAACACGCGCTGCAATGCCCAGATCGCCGAACGCCTGCACGAAGTGCTGTTCCGCGCGGAAAAGGCCGAAGGCGTCCACGACGCGGCGCTGCGGCTGCTCACCGGCCCGCTGGCCGCCGTGGCCCCGGCCCGCGATGCCTCGGGCATCTGGCGCGCCCTGCAGGCGCAGGCCAAGGGCGCACAGCGCTACGGCGCCTGGGGCCTGAAGGCGCTGGACCTGCAGGCCTACACGCTGCGCCAGTGGTCCACGCTGGCCCGGCATGCCGATGCCGACGTGCGCGCCTTGAGCCGCCAGAGCATCGATGCGCAGCTCACCCCCATGGACCGGACCCTGCCCGAGCAGGCCGAACAGCTGCTGCCGCTGGCCGACGCCCTGTTTTCCGACACGCAGCAGTACGCACGCGAGATGTTCGGCCAGCGGCTGCCGGACGGCGCCCTGTCGCCGCAGCTGCTGCTCGGCTGGGTCGATCACGCCCAGCCCTGGGTGCAGGCCCTGGGCCGCCAGCGGCTCGCGCAGCACATGAGCGCGCCCGAGGCCAGCCTCTTCCTCACGCGCCTGGCCCAGCACCCCGCCACCAGCGTGCAGCTGTTCGTCACGCAATGGCTGCTCGCCCTGCCCGACGAGCCCGCACCGCAGCGCGCGGCGCGCCTGCAGGAGCTGCAGCCCTACTTCCTGGCCGTGCTCAGCCAGGTGCACCGCGCGCGCGCCAGCAAGACGCGCGTGCTGCATTTCCTGCGCAGCCAGGTGCAGGCGCCCGAGACCGCCGCCGTGGTGGCGGCCATCTTTGCGCGGCAGGTGGTCAGCGCCAGCCATGCCGACCAGCCCGACTATGTGGCCGGGCTGCGCGACATCGTGCAGCGCCATCCCCAGCTGGCGCAAAGCTTCATGCAGCCCCTGGCGGCGGAGCGGCGCGGCCAGGCCCCGTCTTCAACCTGAGCGCCGCAACAAGGCACGGAGTCGATCGGACATGGAATTTCGCTATCAGTACTACGGCAGCACGCAGGTCAACGACACGGCGGCCGAGCAGGCCTTCTCCTTCGCGCCCGACCTGCTGCGCCCACCCACGCGCTTCGACGGCCTGCTCCGGCGCGACGGCCCGGCCTACCTGCAGGTGCGCGAAGGACTGTCCGCGCTGCACAGCGTGGTGGTCAGCGATCTGCGCACGCGCGGCCGCGACAAGACGGCCTACCGCGAATGGCTGCAGGAGCACGAAGCGCAAATGCTGGCCACCTTCATGGCCGACACCGGCGGCGCCCAGGCGCGCGCCAAGGAAATCAGCGCCGAACTCAAGGACCTGCGCGAGACCCGCAACCAGGTGCTCTCCCCCTTCTACAAGGCCCAGCGCAAGTACTTCGACTGGCTGTTCGTGGCCAACCGCGATGCCTGGTATGTGCTGGACCCCGTGATCACCGTGCACCCGGACCGGCTGCTGTTCGAGGCCTTCAGCCAGGACGAATCGAGCTACTGCGCGGTCAGCATCCGGCACGAGGCCTTCGAGCATGCGGGCGAGCGCATCTGCGGCACGACCAACATCGATTACTCGGCCAGCCTCTACGAAGAATTCCAGAAGATCCGCAGCTACCGGGACACGCGGCTGACGCTGGACCCGGCGGGCTTTGCCGTGCAGGTGGGCGGCGACCCCGCGCTGCGCGAGGAAAAGATCGACCTGCCCGACAGCTGGCTGCGCGGCTTCGTGCAGGTCTCCAGCGCCATGGCCCTGCCCGCCACCGTGCTGGAGCTGCACCCCATGGACCTGTTCAACATCTGCGCGCGTCTGCGTGCCCGGCGCGAGCGCCACGGCCCGCGCGCGCTGCGCTTCGAGCTGGCGCCGGGACAGCCGCCCACCGTGGTGTTCGAGCCCTGGGAGGAACGCCTGGCCACCCGGCGCTCGCACGTCGTCAGCGATGCCATGGGCACGGGCGGCGGCACCATCCGCCTGTGGGGGCGCCGCCGCCTGCTCACGCTGGAGCGGCTGATCTCCCAGGCCACGCGCGTGCGCGTGCACCTGCTGGGCAGCGGCATGCCCAGCTTCTGGGTGATCGAGCTGGGCCTGGTCACGGTCACGCTGGGCCTGTCGGGCTGGAGCGCCAACGACTGGGCCGCCAGCGCACGCTTTCACCTGATGGCGCCGCAGGCCGAGGTCACGCCCGCCCAGGTCGAGGCCGTGGGCCGGCAACTGCAGTCGTGCTGGCAGGCCGGCGCGCAGGAACTGGCCCAGGCCACGGGTCTGGCCCCGGCCCAGGTGCACACGGCCATGACACGCTGGATGCAGGCCGGGCGCGCGGTCTACGACCTGGACGCCGGGCGCTACGCCTGGCGCGAGCTGCTGCGCGAGCCGCTGACGGCGCAGCAATTGCAGCCCGCCAACCCCGAGCAAGACAAGGCGCTGGCCCTGGTGCGCGGCAAGGCCATTGCCCCGCCGCGCATCGACCGCAAGGACGGGTTCAGCCGCATCACCGGCCAGATCCCTCGCGCCGACGGCAAGCGCCTGTTCGACACCCAGCTCGAACTCGATGCCGACGAGCGCCTGACCGATGCGCGCTGCAGCTGCAACCACTACCAGCAGTACCGGCTGCGCCAGGGGCCCTGCGAGCACATGATTGCGCTGCGCCTGGTGGCGCAGCCCCAGCTCGATGCCGCCCGCCAGCCGACCGGCCCGCAGATGAAGGCCGCAGGACAAGGAGAAATCGCGTGAACCGCTTCAATTGCTCTACACTGCCACGCGGAGCGACGCGCAGGCTCTTGCAATCCGGGTGGTGTTTCGCCACCCTTGTGAACTGCCGTTTCATGCACCACGGGCGCCGTTTTCACTGTGCCACCCCAGCGACGGTATGCGTTTTCCTGAGTGGCTTGCCACAAGCGAAACACGCATACCGTCGCGGGGTGGCGTCGAGCGAACAGCTCCCGTCCCGTGAGCCCTGCGGGCTCTTCGACGAGAAGCGCGTCGCTCCATTTCTTTGCCCGCCGCACAGCGGCCGGGCCCGCCTTGCCGGGGTGGCCGCATGAGCCAGCCGCAACCCACACGCGCCGAGATCTACGAGCGCATCAAGGCCTCCAGCAAACAGGAAGTCATCCTCGACGAGATGCAGCGCCTGGGCTTCTGGCCCAAGGGCGAGGGGCAGCCGCAGCTGGCCGCAGCCCACATCCAGCGCGAAGGCGAGCTGCAGCGCGAGCT
Organism: Delftia sp. Lp-1; assembly: GCF_020523835.1. Taxonomy (NCBI): domain Bacteria; kingdom Pseudomonadati; phylum Pseudomonadota; class Betaproteobacteria; order Burkholderiales; family Comamonadaceae; genus Delftia; species Delftia sp. Lp-1. The sequence goes on from NZ_JAJALJ010000004.1 coordinate 472,609, forward strand.
CGCCGAGCTGCGCCAGCAGATCGCCGTGCGCCACAACCCCGAGCGCGCACTGCGCCAGATGCGCAAGGAGCGCATGCAAAAGGCGCTGGCCCAGCGCGAGGAAACCAAACGCCGCCAGGCCCAGGAGCGCCACGACAAGGCGCTGGCCTGGCATGCGAAGCGGGCCACGCACGTGGGCTATCTGGGCCCCGGCGTCTCCGCTGCCCTGCAGGGGCCGCAGGCCGGTGAAGCACCGCCTGCTGCCGGGGAACGCCGGCAGGCCGACCCGCAAAGCCTGGCCCGGCATGGCCTGCCGGAACTTGCCGATGCGGCGCAGCTGGCCGATGCCATGGGCATCACCGTGGCCGAGCTGCGTTTCCTGGGCTTTCACCGCGAGGTGGCCCGCACCCACCACTACCACTCGTTCACCCTGCCCAAGAAGACCGGCGGCGAGCGGCTGATCTCCGCGCCCATGCCGCGCCTCAAGCGCGCGCAGTACTGGGTGCTGGACAACATCCTCGCCAAGGTGCCCGCGCACGATGCCGCCCACGGCTTCCTGGCCGGCCGCTCCATCGTGAGCAATGCCGCGCCGCATGCGGGCCACGACGTGGTCATCAACCTGGATGTGAAGGACTTCTTTCCCAGCATTGCCTTCGGCCGCATCAAGGGCGTATTCCGGCATCTGGGCTATGGCGAGGCCATGGCCACCCTCCTGGCCCTGCTGTGCAGCGAAAACCGCGCCCAGGCCTGGCAGGTGGATGGCGAGAAGCTCTTCGTCGGCGGCAAGGCGCGCGAGCGCGTGCTGCCCCAGGGCGCGCCCACCAGCCCCATGCTCACCAACCTGCTGTGCCGCCGCCTGGACCGCCGCCTGCTGGGCCTGGCCAGGCAGCTGGGCTTTGTGTACACGCGCTATGCGGACGACCTGACCTTCTCCGCCTCGGGCGAGGCCGCGCGCGACAACGTGGGCCGGCTGCTGGGCCGCGTGCGCTGGATACTGCGCGACGAAGGCTTCACGCCCCACCCCGACAAGGAGCGCGTGATGCGCAAGGGCCGCCGCCAGGAGGTCACGGGACTGGTGGTGAACGCAGACAAGCCCGGCGTATCGCGCGAGACGCGCAGGCGCCTGCGCGCCGCCCTGCACCGCGCCACGCAGGCCAACGCCGGCAAGCCGGCGCACTGGCAGGGGCAGGCAGCCCAGCCCTCGCAATTGCTGGGACTGGCGCAGTTCGTGTACCAGGTCGACCCCGTGCAGGGCGGCCCGCTGCTGGGCCAGGCCCGCCAGCTCACGCGCAGCCCCATCGACCGCGCCAACGATGCCCTGCTGCAGGCCAGCCACCAGGACCGCGCGGCGGCGCGTGCGCAGCCGCCCGCAAGCGCACAGTTCCGGCGTCTGGCCGCCAGCGGGCAGGCACCTGCGCTGGCCAGCGGCAAGACGTGGTGGCAGCCGGCCGAGCCGGCGGCACCCGTGATCGAGAAGACCGACCAGCAGCGGCGCGAACAGCGGCTGCAGGAGCGCGAGGCCGCACGCGCCCAGGCAGCTGCGGCCGCACGGCCGGCCGTGGACACGCCGCAGCAGCAGCCCGCACAGGCGCCGAGCCCCGACGCCCAGGCACCCGGCCCATCGCCGATGCCCGGCCTGCTGACCTACTGGACGCAGATCGTGATCTGCTTCTTGCTGGGCACGGTGTTCCAGGCACGCCTGATCACGCTGATCGGCATCGTGCTGGTCCTGCTCCTGCGCTACCGGCGCATACGGCGCTGGGATGTCTTTGCCGCTGCGATGGTGGTGGCCGTGCTGCTGGGCCTGGGGCTGCGGCTGTCGTGATGTTCACGGGGCCGCAGGCCTCAGAGGCCTGCGCCGCCGCCCGCCAAGGGTGCGCTGCGCAGCGCCAGGAAGCGGCGCGGCGAGGTGCCCACCGCCTTGCGGAACATGGTCACGAAGGCGGGTGCGCTCTCGTAGCCCAGGGCATCTGCCACGGTCTGTATGCGCAGCCCCTCGGACAGCTTTTGCAGTGCGGTGAGCACATGCAGCTGGCGGCGCCACTGGTTGACCGTAAGCCCGGTCTCGGCCAGGAACAGCCGCGTCATGCTGCGCTCGCTCATGCCGATGCGCTGGGCCCAGTCGGCCAGCCGTGCCTGCAGCTGCGGCTGCTCGCACAGGGCGTTGGTCATGCGGCGCAGGCGCCGGTCGTGCGGCAGGGGCAGGTGCAGTCCTTCGGGCTGCGCCGCCTGGATCTCGTCGAGCAGCACCTGCATGAGCCGGCCATCGCCGCTGTCGGGCTCGTAGTCCTGCGGCAGGCCCTGCACGCGGTCCAGCAGCGCACTGAGAAAGGGCGAGACGGCCAGCGCATGGCAGGGTCCGGGCACGGGGCGCACGGCCCCTGCCTCGACAAAGACCACGTAGCCGCTGGCCGCACCGCTGCAGCTGACGCGGTGCAGCGTGCCGCCCGGAATCCAGGCGGCGCTGCGCGGCGGCACCACGCAGACGCCCGCATCGGTCTCCAGCGTGATCAGCCCCGCATGGGTGACCATGAGCTGGCTCTTGCGGTGGGCATGGAAGTTCATCCCCCAGTCGCCGGGGCCCGACCGCATGGGCAGGACGATCACGGGACGGTCCACATGGTCGGGGTCCCACCTCTCGGGCAGGACTTTGAGCAGGGCTGAATCCACGGCATTCATGGTGTTTCTCTCAGTTCATGTCAATCGGTCATCAATCGGACCCGAGCAGCTCCCGTGCACGCTGCTGCGCCTCCTCGGGGGAGGCCACCAGCAGCATGGGATAGCCCCAGGCCTTGCCGAACATCTGTGCGAAGGCCTCGGCCTCGGCGCGCTTTTGCGCATCGGGCTCGGCGTGGACCAGGGCGCGCACCAGGCTTTTGAGCTCGGGGCGGCGGGCCTTCATCCACAGCACGACCTGCTTGCGCTCCTCAGGTGAGCGCTCCTCCTGGGCCATGTCGCCGTCGCTGAAGAAGACAAAGGCCTGGCCGCGGGCCAGCAGGGCCGAGAAGTCCTCCAGCAAGCGGTCCACAGGCACGGCCTTGTCGCGCTCGTAGCCCATGCGGACCAGGGGAAAGCTGCTGCTGTCGATGTACATGGAAACCTCCGGCCGATGCCATTCAATACAAATGAGACCCATTACTGTATGAATGAACGGCAGCTGCGTCATTGCAGCACTCAGCCAAAGAATTTCGCAGTCCGGCCAGGACGCTCGCATGGGCGGTACAGACCCGGTTGCCCTGTTCCTGCGCTTTCGCTCAGAATGGCCGCATTCTTCGAGTTCAAGTGAACTTGAAGTCAAGCCACAAAGGAAAGCCACCATGAAAACCGAGGATGATCCGCTGCTCAGCATCGGCGACGTGGCGCAGCGCAGCGGGGTCAAGGCCTCGGCGCTGCGCTTTTACGAGTCGCTGAACCTGATCGAGTCCGTGCGCAGCGCCAGCGGCCACCGGCGCTACCACCGCTCGTCGCTGCGGCGCATCGCCTTCGTGGTGTTCGCTCAGCGCATCGGCTTCACGCTGGAGGAGATCGCCGAGCAGCTGGCCAAGCTGCCCAGCCGCCATGTCCCCACGGGTGGGGACTGGCAGAAGATGTCGCGGGTCTGGAAGCAGCGGCTGGACGACCGCATAGGCGAGCTGCAGCGGCTCAGCGAGAGCCTGGACCAGTGCATTGGCTGCGGTTGCCTGTCGCTGCGCCACTGCGTGCTGCACAACCCCGGCGACCTGTGCGCACAGAACGGCCCCGGGCCGCGCCGCTGGCTGGGCGACCCGCCGCCCGTGGCCATGGGCGGGCCCTGCCCGGGCCACTGCCACGACGAAGGCTGATCAGGACACGCGCCGTGTCGTGACGAAGTCCAGCACCGCCTGCAGCATGCGCTGCAGCGTGGGCTGGATCTGTTCGGCGCGCTCGGGCAGGTAGTCGAAGGGCAGCGCTTCCTGCATGTAGCTGCACTGCGTCATCTCCAGCTGCACGGCGTGGATGCCGGCCTCGGGCTGGCCGTAGTGGCGCGTGATGTAGCCGCCCGTGAAGCGGCCGTTGAGTATGGCGGTGTGGCCCGGCGCGGTCTGCGCAATGGCCAGCAGATGCTCGGCCAGCTCCAGCGCGCAACTCGTGCCCTTGCCGGTGCCCAGGTTCAGGTCGGGCAGCTTGCCTTCGAAGAAGCGCGGCAGCACCGAGCGGATGGAGTGCGCGTCCCACAGCGCCACGGTGCCGTGCACGGCCTTGAGGCGGTCCAACTCGGCGCGCAGCTGTGCGTGGTACGGGCCCCAGATGGCTTCGCGGCGCGCGGCGATCTCGGCGTCCGCGGGCACATCGGCCGGGTCGGCGTACAGCGGCGTGTCGTCGAAGGTGTCCACGGGGCACAGGCCGGTGACGCTCTGGCCCGGGTAGAGGCTGGCGCCATCGGGCGGACGGTTCAGGTCCACCACATAGCGCGAATGCGTGGCCACCAGGATGGAGGCGCCCATGGCCTTGGCGAACTCGTACAGGCGCGGCAGGTGCCAGTCGGTGTCGGGCACGTGGCGGGCTTCCTCGGTCAGGCGCGCGGCGATGTCGGGCGGCACATGGGTGCCCGCATGCGGCATGGAGATCAGCAGCGGCGCCGTGCCCTGGTGGAAGACGAAGGGAGGGGGAGCGGTATCGGTCATGGTGTGATTCTGGAGCGGTTCTGGCGGGTTGTGCGAACCCATGGCATGCATGGGCCTCAGGATTGCAGGGTGGCCGTGCGCGCCGCGACAAAGCCATGGGCTGCCGCCTCGTGCAGGGCATGGCGGCCCGCCTGCACGCGGCGTTCGCCCCCCACCCAGAGGCTGTGCAGCGCGCTGCTGCGGTGGCTGCCGAAGACATGGGCCGAGACCATGGCCTGCACCGGCAGTCCGGCCAGCGCCACATGGTCTGCGTCCAGCGCCAGGAAGTCGGCCTGCTGGCCCACGGCCAGCCCAGCCACGGGGCGGCCTGCGGCCTGGGCGCCGCCCTGCACGGCTGCGGTCCACAACGCGGTGCCCACCTGCGGGTCGGGGCCGGCCAGCACGTTGCGCTGGCGCAGCGACAGGCGCTGGCTGTATTCGAGCATCAGCAGTTCCTCGGCCGCGTTGACGCAGGCATGGCTGTCCGAGCCCACGCCCCACGCGCCGCCGTGGCCCAGCCATTGCGGCATGTCGAAGATGCCATCGCCCAGGTTGGCTTCGGTGGTGGGGCAGATGCCGGCCACGGCGCCGCTGCGCGCGGCGCCCGCGTATTCACCGGGCGTCATGTGGGTGGCGTGGACCAGGCACCAGCGTGCGTCCACGGGGGCATGCTCCAGCAGCCATTGCACGGGGCGCTGGCCGCTCCAGGCCAGGCAGTCGTCCACCTCCTGGGTCTGCTCGGCAATGTGAATGTGGACGGGTGCGCGCGCGTCCAGCGCCGTCAGGCCCTCCACGGCCACGCGCAGGCTGTCGGGCGGCACGGCGCGCAGCGAGTGCGGCGCCAGGCCCAGGGCCGCGCCTTGTGCGCGCGCCTCGGGCAGCAGGCGCTGCAGCAGGGCCAGCATGTTGTCCGTGCTGCGGATGAAGCGCGCCTGGTCGGCGCGCGGCGGCTTGCCGCCAAAGCCGCTGGTCTGGTAGAGCACGGGCAGCAGGGTGATGCCCATGCCGGCCTTGCGCGCGGCGCGCAGCAGGGCCAGGGACAGCGTGGCGTCGTCGGCATAGGGCCGGCCATCCCGGTCGTGGTGCACGTAGTGGAATTCGCAGACCGAGGTGTAGCCGGCCTCCAGCATCTCCACGTACAGCCAGGTGGCGATGGCCTCCAGCGACTCGGGCGTGATGCGCGCGGCAAAGCGGTACATGAGGTCGCGCCAGCTCCAGAAGCTGTCCTGGGCCTCGGCGCGGTATTCGGTCAGGCCTGCAAAGGCGCGCTGGAAGGCATGCGAGTGCAGGTTGGGCATGCCGGGCAGCACGGGGCCGGGCGCGCGCGGCGCGCTGCCGGGCTGGGCGTCGGCCTGTACGGCCTGCAGGGTTCCTGCTTCATCCCAGCGCAGCAGTACATTGCGCGCCCAGCCCGTGGGCAGCAGCGCATGCTCGGCGAACAGCGTGCGGCTGTCGGGTGTCGGGTCGATGCCGCTCATTGCACGGCCTCCAGGATCTCGGCCAGCGCGCGCACGAAGCGTTCGTTGTCGGCCTCCGTGCCCACGGAGACGCGGATGAAGTGCTCGAAGCCCGGCTCCTTCCAGGGCTTGACGATCAGGCCCCGGGCCAGCAGCGCCTCGTTCACGGGACCGTTGGGACGGCCGATGTCGATGAACAGGAAGTTGGCGGCCGAAGGCGCTATCCGAAGTGCGGGCAGTGCAGGCAGGGCGGCCAGCCGCTGCGCCAGCACATCGCGCAGGCGCACGGTCTCGGCCACGCCGCGCTGCATGAAGTCCTCGTCGCCCCAGGCTGCCAGCGCCGCCGCCTGGGCCGCCTGGTTGACGTTGAAGGGCGTGCGCACGCGGTCCAGCAGTTGCACCAGGGCCGCGTCGCTGGCCAGGCCGTAGCCCACGCGCAGGCCGGCGAGGCCCCAGGCCTTGGAGAAGGTGCGCAGCACGATCCAGGGCATGGCGCGGCCGCGCAGCAGGGCCAGCACGTCGGGGTAGCCGTCGGCGTGCAGGGCGTACTCGTAGTAGGCCTCGTCCACCACCAGCAGGGTCTGCGGCGGCGTGGCGTCCAGCAGGCGCGCGAAATCCCCGGCGCTGAACATGCAGCCCACGGGATTGGAGGGATTGGCCAGCATGGCGATCTTGGGGCCGCGCGCCAGCGCCTGGCACCAGGCATCGACGTCGAAGTCCAGCGCGGTCGTCAGCTCCAGCAGCTCGACGCGGGCGCCCATCATGCGCGGGTAGATCTCGTGCAGGCCGAAGGCCGGGCGCTGGGTGAGCACGCGGTCGCCGGGCGAGAGAAAGGCCTGGCAGAGCATCTGCAGGATGTCCTCGGAGCCGTTGCCCACGGCAATGGCCTCGGCCGGCACGCCGGTGCGCGCCGCGATGGCCGCGCGCAGCGCCGTGCATTGCGCGTCGGGATAGGTGCCCACATGCAGGGCCAGGTCGGCCAGGGCGCGGGCCACGGCAGGGCTGGCGCCAAAGGGGTTCTCGTTGCTCGCCAGCCGCGCGATCTCGGTGACGCCGTAGCGCGCCCGCACGGCCTCGGAGGACAGGCCTGCGTTGTAGGGCGGCAGCGGCGGCACTTCGGGGCGTGCCAGGGTGTGGATCGCGTGGATGGCGGGAGCGTTCATAGGTCGAATACCTTGCCGGGGTTGAACAGATGCAGGGGGTCCAGCGCCTGCTTGATGGCGCGCATCGCGGCCAGTTCGGCCGGCGTGCGGCTGGCGCCGAGATAGGGCTTCTTGTGCAGGCCGATGCCGTGCTCGGCCGAGACGCTGCCGCCGAACTCGCCGACCAGGTGGTACAGCGCGGCCTCGACGCCTTCGCAGTCGCCGTTGGCGGTGGCACCGTCCACGGAGACATGCAGGTTGCCGTCGCCCACATGGCCGAAGAACAGCGAGTGGTGGCCGGGCCAGCGCGCGTCGAACGCGGCGCGGCAGGCATCGGCGAAGCGGCCGATGTCGGCCTGGGGCAGGCTGACGTCGAAGTTGACGGGCGGATGCATGTTCGTGTTGAGCTCGGCCGGCGCCTCGCGCAGCTTCCACAGCTGGCGCGCCTGGGCCACGGACTGGGCGATGACGGCATCGGCCACCTCGCCGGCCTCCATGGCCTCGCCCAGGGCCTCTTCCACGTCGGCGCGCAGCGTGGCCTCGTCCTTGCCGTCCACATCGATCAGGGCCAGCAGCGCATGCGCCTGGCCAAAGGGCGGCTGCAGCTTCTGCCAGCGGATGGAGGCCTGGATGAAGCTGTCCCACATCAGCTCGAAGGCCGCCACGCCGTTGCCAAAGCGCGATTGCATGCGCGCGAGCACGGACAGCGCCGCATCGAAGTCCGGCACGGCCACCAGGGCCGTGGCGCGGGCCTGGGGCGCGGGGCGCAGGCGCAGCAGCACGCGCGTGACGATGCCCAGCGTGCCCTCCGAGCCGATGAAGAACTGCTTGAGGTCGTAGCCCGTGTTGTTCTTGAGCATGGGGCGCAGCATGGGCAGCACCGTGCCGTCGGCCAGCACCACCTCCAGGCCCAGCACCTGCTCGCGCATCATGCCGTGCTGCAGCACGCCGTTGCCGCCCGCATTGGTGGCCACGTTGCCGCCGATCTGGCAGCTGCCGCGCGCGCCCAGGTCCACGCCGAAGACCATGCCTGCGGCCACGGCCGCCTCCTGAACGGCCTGCAGCGTGGCGCCGGCCTGCACGGTCATCAGCGCGGTGCGCGCGTTCACGTCCTCGATGGCGTTCATTCGCTCCATGGAGACGGCCACCGCACCCGGCACGGGCACGGCCGCACCGGCCAGGCCCGTGAGCCCGCCCTGGGGCACGACAGGCACGCGGTGGGCCGTGCACAGGCGCATGAGCGCGCTGACCTCGTCGGTGCTGCGCGGGCGCACCAGGGCCAGCGGGCGCTGGGGCGGCGTGCCGCTCCAGTCGGTGTGGTAGCGCGCGGGCACATCGTCGCCGCGCTGCGCCACTTCGGCGCCCAGGGTGGAAATCAATTCATCGAGAAACAGTGCATGGGACATGAGCAGGCTTTCAGTGGCTCCCCTGCCCGCGGCGGGTCCGCACGATGCGGCCCTGGCGCACGATGGTGCAGTCCGGCTTGCTGCCGAACCAGTAGGCCAGTTCGGCCGCATGGCGCACGGGCCAGAGCACGAAGTGGGCAGGACGGCCGGCCGCGATCAGGCCATGCTCGTCCTGCAGGCCCAGGGCGCGCGCGGCATGGCGGGTGATGCCCGCCAGGGCCTCGGGCACGGTGAGCCGGAACAGGGTGCAGGCCATGTTGGCCATGAGCAAAAGGCTCAGGCAGGGGGAGGTGCCCGGATTGTGATCGGTAGAGACGGCCATGGGAACGCCCGCGGCGCGCAGGCCCGCGATGGGCGGCATGTGGGTGTCACGCAGCGTGTAGTAGGCGCCGGGCAGCAGCACGGCCACGGAACCCGCGCCGCGCATGGCGGCAATGCCGGATTCGGACAGGTGCTCGATGTGGTCGCACGACAGCGCGCCATAGCGGGCCGCGAGGGCAGCCCCCTCCATGTTCGACAGCTGCTCGGCATGCAGCTTGACGGGCAGGCCCAGGCGGCGTGCGGCCTGGAAGACCTGCTCGGTCTCGGCCAGCGAGAAGGCGATGCGCTCGCAGAACACATCGACCGCATCGACCAGGCCCTCGGCCGCCAGCGCGGGCAGCATGGTGCCGGCGACGAGGTCGATGTAGTCCTGGCTGCGGCCTGCGTACTCGGGCGGCAGCGCATGCGCGCCCAGGAAGGTGGTGCGCACGGTCACGCCCAGGGCCTGGCCCAGGCGCCGGGCCACGCGCAGCTGCTTGCGCTCGTGCTCCAGCGCCAGGCCATAGCCCGACTTGATCTCGATGGCGCAGACGCCCTCGTCCAGCAGCTGCTGCAGACGCGGCAGGGCCTGGGCGAACAGCTCGTCCTCGCTGGCCTCGCGCGTGGCACGCACGCTGGAGACGATGCCGCCGCCGGCGCGTGCCACTTCCTCGTAGCTGGCACCATCCAGGCGCATGGCGAATTCGTTGGCGCGCTCGCCGCCATAGACCAGGTGGGTGTGGCAATCGACCAGGCCCGGCGTGGCCAGCATGCCCTGGCCGTCATGGCGCGGCAGGGATGCATATGCGGGCGGCAGGGCCTGGTGCGGCCCCACCCAGGCCACGCGGCCCTGCTGCACCACGATGCAGGCATCCTCCCCGTCACCCACGGCCTGGCCGGCCTCGAACATCTCAGGCGCCAGGCGCAGGTTCTGCCAGCAGCCGTCGGCCGAAGAGGATGGAGCGAGTGCGGAAGCAGGTGCAGAAGCGGGTGCGTGGGGCTCGGTCATGGAGGTGATTCCTTGGATGTCGTGGGTCAGCAGGCTTGCAGCAGCACCTGCACCAGCCGCGCGTCGTCGGTCTGCGGCACCAGATGCTGCGGGTCGGGCTGCTGCGCGCTCCACCACAGGCCCTGGCCGGGGATGAGCGCAGCGCCATCCGCCTGCCAATTGCCCTGCAGCGCCATGCACAGGCCGGCGTCGGCGCGGCCGGCGTCGGCAGCGCTGTCCAGCACCTGGACCTGCGCCCGCCACCGGCCGCGCCGCGCCATCACGTTGAAGTCGGTGGAAGTGCCGCCCGGCAGCGAGCAGCCCAGCGCCACATCGCCGGAGAAGGCAAACGGCTGCCAGCGCGCGTCCAGCACATGGTCGATGCCTTCGCCGCGCAGGTGCACGCCGTCGCCATCGAGCAGCATGATCTGCCGGTCCACGCCCGCAAAGGCCGAGAACGGGCCGGGCTGGTCAATGGTGGCCACGCTGATGCGCCAGCCAAAGGCCTCCATGCCCGCCCCGGGCGGCCAGCAGGCGATCTCGCGCGTGCTGCCGCCCCCGTTCTTCCAGGGGCTGGCGGCGATCTGGTTCAGGTCGAAACGCTGCATTGCCGTGGTGTCCTGCAAGCGGCTCACTTGACCATGGGCAGGTTCAGCTGATGGCGCTTGGCGGCCGCCACGGCAATGTCGTAGCCCGCGTCGGCATGGCGCATGACGCCGGTGGCCGGATCGTTCCAGAGCACGCGGCCCAGGCGGGCGGCGGCCTCGTCCGTGCCGTCGGCCACGATGACCACGCCCGCATGCTGGGAGTAGCCCATGCCCACGCCGCCGCCGTGGTGCAGGCTGACCCAGGTGGCGCCGCCCGCGGTGTTGAGCAGGGCATTGAGCAGCGGCCAGTCGCTGACGGCGTCCGTGCCGTCCTTCATGGATTCGGTCTCGCGGTTGGGACTGGCCACGGAGCCGCAGTCCAGGTGGTCGCGGCCGATCACGATGGGGGCCTTGAGTTCGCCGTTCTTCACCATCTCGTTGAAGGCCAGGGCCGCCTTGTGGCGCTCGCCCAGTCCCAGCCAGCAGATGCGCGCGGGCAGGCCCTGGAAGCTGATGCGCTCGCGCGCCATGTCCAGCCAGCGGTGCGTGTGCTTGTTGTCGGGGAACAGTTCCTTGATCTTGGCGTCGGTCTTGTAGATGTCCTCGGGGTCGCCGGACAGGGCCACCCAGCGGAACGGGCCCTTGCCTTCGCAGAACAGCGGCCGGATGTAGGCGGGCACGAAGCCGGGGAAGTCGAAGGCGTTCTTCACGCCCTGATCCAGGGCCACCTGGCGGATGTTGTTGCCGTAGTCCACCGTGGGAATGCCCATGGCCTGGAAGTCCAGCATGGCCTGCACGTGCTGGGCGCAGCCCTGGGCAGCGGCGGCCTTGAGCTGGGCATGGCGCGACGGATCGGCCGCGGCGGCACGCCACTCGTCCACGGTCCAGCCCACGGGCAGGTAGCCGTTGATCAGGTCATGGGCCGAGGTCTGGTCGGTCACGATGTCGGGGCGGGCGCCGCCGGCCTGGGCGCGGCGCACCAGCTCGGGCAGGATTTCGGCGGCATTGCCCAGCAGGCCGATGGAGATGGCCTCGCCCGCAGCCGTGTGCTGGGCGATGAGCTCCAGCGCGTGGTCGATGTCGCGCGCCTGCTTGTCCAGGTAGCGCGTGCGCAGGCGGAAGTCGATGCTGCTTTGCTGGCATTCGATGGCCAGCACGCAGGCGCCGGCCAGCACGCCGGCCAGGGGCTGGGCACCGCCCATGCCGCCCAGGCCCGCCGTGAGGATCCACTTGCCCGTGAGGTCGTTGTTGTAGTGCTGGCGGCCGGCCTCGACGAAGGTCTCGAATGTGCCCTGCACGATGCCCTGGGCGCCGATGTAGATCCAGCTGCCGGCCGTCATCTGGCCGTACATGAACAGGCCCTTCTGGTCGAGCTCGTTGAAGTGCTCCCAATTCGCCCACTGGGGCACGAGGTTGGAGTTGGCCAGCAGCACGCGCGGTGCGTTCTCGTGCGTCTTGAACACACCCACGGGCTTGCCCGACTGGATCAGCAGCGACTCGTCGGCCTCCAGCTTCTTGAGCGACTCCAGGATCTGGTCATAGCACTCCCAGTTGCGCGCCGCGCGGCCGATGCCGCCGTAGACCACCAGGGCCTTGGGGTTCTCGGCCACGTCGGGGTCCAGGTTGTTCTGCAGCATGCGGTAGGCGGCCTCGGCCAGCCAGTTCTTGCAGTGCAGTTCGCTGCCGCGCGGGGCGCGGATGACGCGGCTGGCGTCATAGCGGGGATTGGTGGCAGCCGTGGCAGCGTTGGCGTTGAGGATGGCGTCGTTGGCGTTCATGGCGATCTCCTGGATGCGGGGGGTGAGCGGTTGCGGGGTTCAGGCAGCCTGGTGGCTGGGCAGGTGGCGGGCGATGGCCTGGGGCCAGTCCGTGGCAAGCGCCCACTGGCGCATGGTTTCGATGTCGGGTGCCAGGTAGCGGTCACGGTCCAGGTGCGGAACCTGGCTGCGGATCAGCGCGTATTGCGCCTCGATCAGCTCGGAGCTGTTCAGGCTGCGGTCGAAGTCCATGCCCTGGGCGGCGGCCATGGCTTCCACGCCCACGATGACGGCCGTGTTGCGCGCCATCTCGCCCAGGCGCCGCGCGCCGTAGGTGGCCATGGAGACATGGTCTTCCTGGTTGGCCGAGGTGGGCAGGCTGGTGACGCTGCTGGGATGGGCCAGGCACTGGTTCTCGGCAGCCAGGGCGGCAGCCGTGACCTGGGCGATCATGAAGCCCGAGTTCACGCCGCTGTCGGCAATCAGGAAGGCCGGCAGGCCCGACAGGCCGGTGTCCAGCAGCAGGGCCATGCGGCGCTCGGAGATGGCGCCGATCTCGGCCAGGGCCAGGGCGATGATGTCGGCCGCAAAGGCCACGGGCTCGGCGTGGAAGTTGCCGCCCGAGATCACGTCGCCGTTGTCGAAGACCAGCGGGTTGTCCGAGGCGGCGTTGGCCTCGATCACCAGCACGCGGGCCGCATGGCTGAGGTTGTCCAGGCAGGCGCCCATGACCTGGGGCACGCAGCGGATGGAGTACGGGTCCTGCACGCGGCCGCAATGGGGGTGGGAGGTGTCGATGGCGCTGCCGTCCAGCAGTTCGCGCACGGCGGCGGCCACGGCGATCTGGCCAAGCTGGCCGCGCGCCTCGTGGATGCGGGCGTCAAACGGCTTGACCGAGCCCTTGATGGCCTCCAGCGTCAGGCAGCCCGCCACCAGGCCGGCGGCGAACACGCTCTCGCCCTGGAACAGGCCCACCAGGGCCAGCGCCGTGGATACCTGGGTGCCGTTGAGCAGGGCCAGCCCTTCCTTGGGGCCGAGCACGAAGGGCTCCAGGCCCACGTGGCGCATGGCCTCGGTGCCGGACACCACCTGTCCATCGATCTTGGCCTGGCCTTCGCCGATCAGCACGCAGGCCAGGTGCGACAGCGGCGCCAGGTCGCCCGAGGCACCCACCGAGCCCTTGGCGGGAATCACGGGCAGCACGTCGGCGTTGGCCAGGGCCAGCAGCGCATCGACCAGCTCGGGGCGCACGCCAGAGTGGCCGCGCGCCAGGCTCACGGCCTTGGTGGCCAGCACCAGGCGCACCACGGCGTCAGGCAGCGGATCGCCCGTGCCCACGCTGTGCGACAGCACGAGGTTGCGCTGCAGCTCTGCCAGGCGGTCATGGGCGATCTTGGTGGAGGCCAGCTTGCCGAAGCCGGTGTTGATGCCATAGACGACCTGGTCCTCATCCACGATGTGCTGCACATGGGCCTGGGCGGCGCGCATGCGCTCGTAGGCGGACGCCGCCATGGACAGGCGCACGCCGCCCTGCTGGATGGCCCGCAGCTGGGCCAGGCTGACCTGGCCGGGCTGCAGCGTCAGCGCGGTGCCGGGACGGGAGGTGAGGCCGGGAGTCGTGATGGTGTTCATGGTGATGCCCTGTCGGTGTCTGGGAGGGTGTGCCGGGATGGATGTCTATGCCTGTCTATACAATATCAATCGAAGCGGAACAGCGCAAGAGCGGGAACCCCGCCTTTCAGGCCTCAGCCGTCGTGCGATCCGCCGTCGGTGCGAAAGCGGCTGCCCAGCCGGTAGCGCATGCCCGGATGCACGCAGTGCACCCAGGTCACGGGCGTGCCCAGGTACCAGGTGCGGCGCGTCAGCGTCAGGCAGGGCTGGTCCGCGTCCATCTGCAGCCAGCGCGCCTGCTCGGGCGTGGGCAGCATGGCGTCCACCACATGCTCGATCTGGTCGAAGGGCACGTTGCGCACCAGATACACCGAAGGCTGGATCAGCGAGAAGTCCTGCTCCATGAAGTCCGGCGCCATGCGCGGGTTCACATGGCGGTCTTCCAGCTGCACGGGCACGTCGTTCTCGAAATGCACGCCCTGCAGGTGGAACACCGAGCTGCCCGCAGACAGCTGCAGCGAAGCCGCCGCCTCGGGCGAGGCCGACTCGCGGCGCACGCTGATCAGCTCGAAGCGGTGGTCATGCCCGCGCTGGCGGATCTCTTCGGCGATGTTGGCGATGCGCAGCAGCGTGGACTGCGGCTTTTCCTCGGCCACGAAGGAGCCCACGCCGGCCACGCGCACGATCACGCCCTGCTCGGCCAGCTCGCGCAGCGCGCGGTTGGCCGTCATGCGGGCCACGCCGAACTCCTGCACCAGCTCCTGCTCGGACGGCACGCGCTCGCCGGCCGACAGCGAGCCATCGGCGATCTTGCGCAGCACATGGTCCTTGACCTGCTGGTACAGGGCCATGGGCACCTCCGCCGTCGTTGCGGAAAGTCGGGAAGCCGTGGAACGCGAAGACATGGTGTGGGCAGTGGTCATGGAAAAGCGTCAGTGTGCAGCAGCGGCCAGCGACTCTGCGCGAATCTCTTCGGTCAGCCGGGCTTTCAGCTCCATGAACTCGGGCGATGTCTTGACCGTGTAGTGGCGCGGATGCGGCAGGTTCACGGGGATATCGGCCTTGATGCGGCCCGGCCGCGCGCTGAACACGGCCACGCGGTTGGCCATGAAGATGGCCTCGTCGATGTCGTGGGTGACGAACATCACGGTCTTGCGCTCGGCCTCCCAGATGCCCAGCAGCAGCTCCTGCATGAGCACGCGGGTCTGGTTGTCGAGTGCGCCGAAGGGCTCGTCCATGAGCAGGATCTTGGGATCGTTGGCCAGCGCGCGCGCAATGGCCGTGCGCTGCTGCATGCCGCCCGACAGCTGCTTGGGAAAGTGGTTCTCGAAGCCGCGCAGCCCCACCTTGGCGATGAAGTAGTCGCTGCGCTCTTTTTGCAGCGCCTCGCTCACGCCCTTCTCGCGCAGGCCGAAGCGGATGTTCTGCGCCACCGTCAGCCACGGGAACAGCGTGTAGCTCTGGAACACCATGCCCCGGTCGGCGCCCGGCCCGTCCACGGCGCGGCCGTCCAGCAGCACCTGGCCCGTGGTCGGGAAATCCAGCCCCGCCGCAATGCGCAGCATGGTGGACTTGCCGCAGCCCGAGGGGCCGAGGATGGTGACGAAGTCGTTCTCGCGGACCTCGAAATCCACAGGCAGCAGGGCCTGCGTACTCGTGCCCTTGTGGCTGGTGAAGGTGCGCGAAACACCTTGAATGGACAGCAGATTCATCACAGGGTGCTCCACTCGAACATGCGACGGTTCAGAGATTTGAAGATGAAATCGGACACCAGGCCGATGAGGCCGATCACGATGATGCCGAAGATGATCTGGCCCGTGTTCAGCAGCGCCTGGCTGTCGGTGATCATGTGGCCGATGCCCGAGGACGAGCCGATCAGCTCGGCCACGATCACATAGGTCCAGGCCCAGCCCAGCACCAGGCGCAGCGTCTCGGCAATGCCGGGCGCGGCGCCCGGGATCAGCACGCGGCGCACCACGCCGGTGTTGGAGGCGCCCAGCGTGTAGGCGGCCTCCACCAGGTCCTTGCGCGCGCCGCCCACGGTGACGGCCACCATCAGCGTGATCTGGAACACCGAGCCGATGAAGATGACCAGCAGCTTCTGCGTCTCGCCCACGCCGGCCCACAGGATCAGCAGCGGGATGAAGGCCGAGGCCGGCAGGTAGCGGCAGAACGACACGAAGGGCTCGAAGAAGGCCTCGACCGGCTTCCAGGCGCCCATGGCAATGCCCAGCGGCACGGCCACGACCGAGGCCAGGATGAAGCCGCCCATCACGCGCCAGACCGTCATGCCGATGTCGTGCAGGAAGCCGTACTCGGTGAACAGCAGCACGCCCTCGCGCGCCATGGTCATGGGGCTGGCCAGGAAGGTCGGGGAGACGAAGCCGCCCAGCGTCACAGCCGCCCAGACGAGAAAGAACAGCACGAAGAAGGCCACACCCAGCACCCACTTGGCCGTGGGGCTGACGGGCTCCAGCGGCGCCATGCGGCGGCGGCGGACGGGGGCTGGCGCCGCAGCGGGCGCGGGAGCGTGCGGTGTGGCGTGGGTCATGGGCTTGTTAGCCGGCTGGACTGCGGAAGTGGATGCGGCTTGCATGGTCATCCCCTGGCGGGCTTACTGGATGAAGCTGGCGTCGTACATCACGCCATAGTTCTCGGGGATGGAGCGGATGATGCCGGCCTCCTTGAGGATCACGGCCGATTCCTTCATGAACGGCACCAGCTCGTTGGCGAAGAATTTCTGGTTGGCTTCCTTGTCGGACCACTTCAGGTAGGAGGCCGACTTGCCGAACTGCTCGCCACCCTGCTTGACGGCTGCGCCCATGATCTCGAAGGACTTGGTCTTGTCGGCCTCGATCATGGCCACCGCATCGAAATACGACTGGGCCAGGGCCTTGGCGGCGGCCGTGTTCGCCTTGAGCCACTTGGGATCGCAGCCCACCGTGTCCATGACCATGGGGTAGTCGATGGTGGTGGCCAGGATCTTGCCCGCGGCCGGGTTGGCGCGGATGGTGGACAGGTAGGGCTCGTAGCTCATGGCCGCATCGTTCTGGCCGGCCACGAAGGCCTGGGCCGCGGGCTGGGGCTCCAGCGAGACGGTCTTCACATCCTTCATGGTCATACCGTTCTTGTGCAGCATCCAGGCCAGGCCGAAGTACGGCGCCGTGCCCGGCGCGCTCACGGCCACCGTCTTGCCCTTGAGGTCGGCAAAGCCCTTGACGTCATTGCGCACGGCAATGCCGTCGGCGCCATAGGACTTGTCCATCTGGAAGATCTGCACGATGGGCACGCCGTTGGTGTTCCAGGCCACATGCGTCTCGATGGTGGTGGCCGCGCACTGGATGGCGCCCGAGGCCAGGGCCAGGTGGCGGTCCTTCTGCGGGATCATCTTCAGGTCCACCGCCAGGCCGTTCTTCTTGAAGATGCCGGCCTTGTCGGCCAGGGTCAGCGGCGCAAAGCCGGTCCAGCCCGACATGCCCAGGGTGATCTTGGTCTCCTGCGCGGCAGCGGGCTGCAGTGCGGCGGCAAGGCAGAGGGCGGCGGCCAGCGGCCCCAGGGGCAGGCGGCGGAACGTGGGGATCGAACTCATGTGGCACTCCTCGGTCGGGAAAGCAAGTTGGCGATGGCAGTTTCGGGGTCCGCAGGCAGACCAGTGCGGGAGCCCGAAGTGTGTTTTTGCCGACCGGACATGTATATACAGGATTACCCGGCAAACCGGTGATGGAGCGAGCATCCTGCATCTACCTGCGATCAACACGGAGAGCAACAGCAAATGCCGTGCCAACTAAGCTTGTCCATACAACCTGGGGAAAATCCCGGGTAGCACCTCACCACCGTGGTGCATGCCACGGGGCTGCGCGCCGCTACGGTGCAATCACGGCACGTGCCACCTTCAAGAACGGTGCAATCAGCGGCGAGGCATTGCCCGCCGGCACGGCCAGCACCACGCCCTGGGGGGCCACGCGGCCCCGGATGCGGCGGCAGGCCAGGCGCTGGCCATCGTGGGCGCGGTCCACCACCGGCCGCGTGGTCAGCACGCTCAGGCCGTGGCCGTTGGCCACCATGGAGCGCAGCATCTCGATGGAGGCGAACTCATGGGCCACCAGCGGCGTCACGCCGGCCTCGCGGAACAGCGACAGGAAATACTCGCGACTGTGCGGCAGGTTGATCAGCACCAGCGGGTAGCGGGCCACCTCGACCAGCCCCACGCTGGTCCTGGCCGCCAGCGCATGGCGCTGCGGCAGCAGCACATAGGGCGGCAACGCCGCCACGGGCAGCAGCTCCATGCGGGGACGCGCCAGGCCTGTGTCGTACTGCAGGGCCGCATCGAGCTCGCCGCGCTCCACCTGCTGCGTGAGCGAGGCGATGTCGCCCTCCACCAGCTCCAGCGCAATGCCGGGGTGCAGGCGCTGCATCTGCGCCAGCAGGGCCGGCACCCAGCGCGCGCCCAGCGTGCTCAGAAAGCCCAGGCGCAGCACGCCCGCCATCGCCGCCGTGCGCGGCCCCTGCAGGCTGCGTGCGCCGTCCAGCAGCGCCTGGGCCTCGCGGCTGCGCACCGCGCCGGCCGCCGTGAGATCCAGCCCCCTGGCATGGCGGCGCACGAACAGTGCCTCGCCCCACAGCGCCTCCAGGTCGGCAATCGCCTTGGAGATGGACGGCTGGGACACGCCGATGGCCTCGGCCGCGCGCGCCGTGCTGCCATGGCGTGCGGCGGCCACGAAATACTCCAGCTGGCGCAGGCTGATTTGGATCATCTTTTTGAATGCAGTGAATCAGGAATGAATATTTTCCATTGATTCAATCACGCGCCAGCATGCAGCCATAGACCACCCGTCCAAGGCTGCACCCATGACCGAGTCCACCCCCCTCACCGCCCGCCCGCTGGACGGCGTGCGCATCCTCGACTTCACGCGCGTGCTGGCCGGGCCGCTGTCCACGGCCCTGCTGGCCGACCTGGGCGCCGAGGTCGTCAAGATCGAGCCGCCGCAGGGCGACGACTACCGCGCCATCGGCCCCATGAACAACGGAGAAAGCGCGCTGTTCACGGTGATGAACCGCAACAAGCAAAGCCTGGTGCTGGACCTCAAGCACCCCGAGGCCGTGGCCCTGGTCCACGAGATGGCGGCCCAGGCCGACGTGGTGGTGGAGAACTTCCGCCCCGGCGTGGCCGAGCGCCTGGGCATAGGCGCAAGCCAGTTGCGGGCGCTCAATCCGCGCCTGGTCTATGTCAGCGTCTCGGGCTTCGGCCAGACCGGGCCGCTGGCCCACCGGCCGGCCTACGACATCATCGTGCAGGCCATGAGCGGCCTCATGGAGGCCACGGGCGAGCCCGATGGCGCGCCCACCGTGGTGGGCGAGGCCGTCAGCGACGTGGTGGCCGGCCTGTTCGCCTCCTGGGCCACGCTGGCCGCGCTGCTGCAGGCCCGCGCCACCGGGCAGGGCCAGCAGGTGGACGTGGCCATGTTCGACACCACGCTGAGCTTTCTGGCCACCTCGGTGGCGCGCTACCTGTTCACGGGCCGGCCCGCGCGCCGCGTGGGCAACCGCCATCCGCTGTCGGCCCCCTTCGGCGTGTACCGCGCAGGCGACGGCCACTTCGCGCTGGCCGTGCTCAACAACAAGCTGTTCGCTGCCGCCCTGCAGGCCATGGAACTTGGCAGCCTGGCCGGCGACCCGCGCTTTGCCAGCGATGAATCACGCTCGGCCCACGAACCCGCGCTGCGCGCGGCCATCGAGGCCTGGGCCGGCCAGCATGAAGTGGCGCAGGTGGTGGCCGCGCTGGATGCGGCGGGCGTGCCCGCCGCCCCCATCTGGAACATTGCCCAGGCGCTGGAGTCGCCCCAGAGCCAGGCGCGCGGCCTGCTCGGCGCGGTGCAGGACGAGCGCCTGCCGGGCCTGCGCCTGCCCACCCAGCCCGTGCATTTCAGCGGCGCCGCACCCAACCGCGCCGAGCGCGCACCGGCCCTGGGCGAGCACACCGACGCCCTGCTCTCGCAGTGGCTGGGCCGGGGCGCCGAAGCCATTGCCGCGCTGCGCGCATCCGGTGCCCTGGGCACCGCAGGCGCGGCCCCCTCTTCCCCATCACATTGAGCGAACTTCCATGAACTTCCAACGACTGGGCACCACCGCCGAAGACCACGCCATTGCCGATGCCGTGGCCCGATTTGCCGACGACTCACTCGCCCCGCTGGCGCAGCGCATGGACGAAGAGGCACTGTCCGCCACCTGCCATGTGCCGGGCCTGGCAGCCCTGGGCGTGATGGGAATGAACCTGCCCGAGGCGCTGGGTGGCCCCGGCGTCACGCCCACGGCCATGCTGCTGTCCCTGGTGGCCATCTCGCGCGCCTGCGCGGCCACCTCGTCCATGATCGGCGCCCACTACCTGGGCACGGACGCCGTGCTCATCGGCGGCGACGACGCCCAGCGCCAGCAGTGGCTGCCGCGCTGCGCCAGCGGCGAATGGCTGGCCGCCTTTGCGCTGACCGAGCCGCGCGGCGGCTCCCACCCGGCCGACATGCGCACGCGCGCCGTGCGTGATGGGGACGACTATCTGATCACGGGCGTCAAGCACTTCATCTCCAACGCCGCCGAGGCACGCTTCATGGTGGTCTTCGCCAAGACCGACATGCAGGCCGGCGCGCGCGGCGTCAGCGCCTTCATCGTGCCGCGCGATCTGCCCGGCATCCAGATCTCGGCGCCCGAAAAGCTCATGGGCATCCGCGGCGGCCATGCCTTCGAGGTATCGCTGGACGGCGTGCGCGTGCCTGCCAGCCACCGGCTGGGCGCCGAGGGCACAGGCTTCAAGACGGCGATGAAGGTGCTGGACAACAGCCGCCTGGACGTGGCGGCCACCGCCCTGGGCGTGGCCGAGGCCGCCCTGGCCGCCGCCGCGCAATGGGCCAATCAGCGCCTGGTCGGCGGCGAGCCACTGGCCACGAAACAGGGCATCCAGTGGAAGCTGGCAGACATGAAGCTGCGCCTGGAGGCATCGTGGGCACTGACCATGCAGGCCCTGGCCTTGCGCCAGGCCGGCCAGCCCTTCACCCAGCACTCGGCCATGGCCAAGCTCCATGCGTCCGAAATGGTGGGCTTCGTCACCGATGAAGCCCTGCAGATTCACGGCGGCTACGGCTACACGCGCGAAATGCCGCTGGAGCGCCTGGTGCGCGATGCACGCATCCTGCGCATCTACGAAGGCTCGTCCGAGGTGCAGCGCAGCATCATTGCGCGCGGGGTGCTGGGCGGCAGCTGAATGCAGCAGCGGGTGGCTAGGAGAAATCTGAAAATGGCACCCTCGCGCCCGGAAAAGGCCATTGATGCAGAGCGGCTCAAACCCCAGGTCTTCCCTGGACCTTGCGAGGGGGCGCAAAATGGCGGCTGTTGCGGCCTTCGGGCCGCAGCGCATTTTTTGCGGGAAGCGCCCGCATCCCGCTCCCTCCCGCGCCAGCCGCCTCTGCCGAAAGAAGTCCCCGTTGTCCGCCGCGCATTCCGTCCTGCAAGCCGTGTTCGGCTACGAACAATTCCGCGGTCCGCAGGAAGCCATCGTCTCGCACGTGGTCGCCGGCGGCGATGCGCTGGTGCTCATGCCCACGGGCGGCGGCAAGAGCCTGTGCTACCAGGTGCCGGCCATCGTGCGCCAGCAGCAGGGCCACGGCGTGGCGGTGGTGGTGTCGCCGCTGATCGCGCTCATGCACGACCAGGTCGGCGCGCTGCACGAGGCCGGCGTGAGCGCGGCCTACCTGAACTCCACGCTGTCCTATGACGAGACGCAGGAAGTCGAATGGCGCCTGCAAAGCGGCGACATCACATTGCTGTATGCCGCGCCCGAGCGCCTGAACACGCCGCGCTTCCTGGGCCTGCTCGACGACCTGCATGCCCAGGGCAAGCTGTCGCTGTTCGCCATCGACGAGGCGCACTGCGTGAGCCAGTGGGGCCATGACTTCCGGCCCGAGTACCGCGCGCTGAGCGTGCTGCACGAACGCTATGCGGGCGTGCCGCGCATTGCGCTCACGGCCACGGCCGACGCACTCACGCGCGCCGACATCGTCGAGCGGCTGCAACTGGAGAGCGCGCGGCATTTCGTCAGCAGCTTCGACCGCCCCAACATCCGCTACCGCATCGCCGAGAAGAAGGACGTCAGCAACCAGCTGCTGCGCTTCATAGAGCGCGAGCACGAGGGCGAGGCCGGCGTGGTCTATTGCCAGTCGCGCAAGCGCGTGGAGGAGCTGGCCCAGACGCTGAGCCAAGCCGGCGTGCCCGCCCTGCCTTACCACGCGGGCCTGCCCTTCGAGACGCGCCAGCTGCACCAGGACCGCTTCCTGCGCGAGGACGGCATCGTCATCGTCGCCACCATCGCCTTCGGCATGGGCATCAACAAGCCCGACGTGCGCTTCGTGGCCCACGTGGACATGCCCAAGAACATCGAGGGCTACTACCAGGAAACCGGCCGCGCAGGCCGCGACGGGCTGCCCGCCGATGCCTGGATGGCCTACGGCCTGTCCGACGTGGTCAACCAGCGCCGCATGATCGACGAAAGCCCGGCCGAGGACACCTTCAAGCAGGTCATGCGCGGCAAGCTCGATGCCCTGCTGGGCCTGGCCGAGGCCACGGACTGCCGCCGCGTGCGGCTGCTGGCCTACTTCGGCGAGCAGTACGGCCTGGGCGCACCGGGAGAAGACGCAGAGACGGACATTGAAGGCCGGCCGCTGCAGCGCGTGGCAAAGACCGCCTGCGGCAACTGCGACAACTGCATGGAGCCCCCGGCCCTGTGGGATGGCACGGACGCCGCGCGCAAGCTGCTGTCCACCATCTACCGCGTGCACGAGGCCAGCCAGCTGACCTTTGGCGCAGGCCACATCATGGACGTGCTGCGCGGCAAGGACACCGAGAAGGTGCGCCAGTACGGCCACGACAAGATCTCCACCTTCGGCCTGGGCAAGGACTACAGCGAGCCCCAGCTGCGCGGCGTGATGCGCCAGCTGCTGGCCACGGGCGCCCTGGGCCTGCACAAGATCACCAGCGAGAACAGCGGCCACAGCTTCGACACCCTGTGCCTGGCCGATGGCTCGCGCGACGTGCTGCGCGGCAATGTCCCCGTGCAGCTGCGCGAGGCCGTGGCCGCGCCACGCACGCGCACCTCCAAGCGCGCCACCCAGCCCAACGCGGCCGCCGCCAGCCTGGGCCCCGATGCCCAGGTGCGCTTCATCAACCTCAAGGCCTGGCGCGCCGAGGTCGCGCGCGAGCACAACCTGCCCGCCTACGTGATCTTCCACGACGCCACGCTGGCGGCCATTGCCGAACGCAACCCGGCCTCGCTGGACGACCTGCAGGGCATCAGCGGCATGGGCGCCAAGAAGCTGGACGCCTATGGCGCCGAGGTGCTGCGGGTGGTGGCCACGGGTTGAGGCGCATAGCCCTCATGCACATCGCATGGGGCTGGGCTTCACCATGAGAAAAGGCCTGCACCTCCATGGCGGCAGGCCTTTTTCGTGAAACCGGAACCCCTTACTGCGCCAGCACCCTGAAGGTCAGCGTGTAGTTGTTGCCGTACTGCGGCGCGGCGGCGCCGGCGGGGGCGTCGGCGCGGTAGCGCACCAGGGCCAGGTAGATGCCGGACTTGGGCAGGGCGTAGGAGATGCGGCCCTCGCCATCGGTGGTCAGTGCATCCACGCTGTGCTGGCTGGCCAGGTCCATGGCCGAGCGGAAGATTTCCACCTTCTGCGCGGCCAGCGGCTTGCCGTCGTATTGCACGGTGAAGTCGAACTTCTCGCCCGCGAACAGGTCGGCGGGATGCGTGACGGGCACGATCTCCAGGCCCTTGCCTGAGGGCGCGAGTGCGGCCCGGCTGGGCTTGCCCACCGTGATGTAGGTCTCGGAGACCGACAGCGACTGGTAATGGCTCAGCAGCCTGGCATCGGCCGGCGTGGGCGTGGCGG
Source organism: Delftia sp. Lp-1 (assembly GCF_020523835.1). Classification (NCBI taxonomy): domain Bacteria; kingdom Pseudomonadati; phylum Pseudomonadota; class Betaproteobacteria; order Burkholderiales; family Comamonadaceae; genus Delftia; species Delftia sp. Lp-1. The sequence goes on from NZ_JAJALJ010000004.1 coordinate 496,393, forward strand.
GATCACGCGCGGTCTCCACCTTGCCGTTGCGCTCCCACGAACGGAAGACGGCGCCCAGGCGCGGGCCGGTGCTCACGCGGTAGGTGCCCTTCTCGTCGGGCAGTTGGTGCTCGGCCACGGTGCGGGTCTTGAACTGGCGCACATCGGCCACGGGCGTGACCGAGCCGTCGGGCGCCGTCACGGTGAAGCGCGTTTCGCCAAAAGCCACTTCGGGGATGAAGAACTTGTCGGCAAAGCTGGCGTCCACGCTGATGACGGCCCGGGGCGAAGCCTCGAAGCTGGTGGGCAGCAGGTAGGGCGTGTGGGCCTGGGCGGAGATGCACACGGCCGACAGCAGCGGCAGCCACCAGGCCAATCGCTTGGATGGGGTTTTGGCCATGTCCGCTCAGGGCTTCTTGACGTCGTTCTTGTCCACGACGCCATCGGCGTTGAAGTCGGCTTCCTTGAAGCTGCGTTCGGCGATGGCCATGTCTTCTTCCACGGTGTATTTGCCGTCGCGGTTCCTGTCCACGATGCCGAAGCGCACATGGGCCTGCTTCATGGACTGGGCATAGCGCTCGTCGGGCTGGCGGCCCGCGTACTGCTGCTTGAGGCGGGCCTCGAACTCGTCCACGTACTCCTTCTCGCTGAGCCAGCCGTCGCCATTGGTGTCGCCGGCCAGGAAGCGCTGCTTGCGCACGGTGTCGTACTCCTGGCGCGTGACCACGCCATCACGGTTGGCGTCGTAGCTGCCCATGAAGGCAGACTGGCCATGCCCGCCCGCAGGCTGGGCCGGGCCGCTGGCGGACGGTGCCGTGGGCGATGCGCAGGCGGTGAGCAGGGCCGCCAGGCCGGCAGCGGCCAGCATGCGGTGGGACAGAGAGAACTCGATCATGAAACGACTCCTGAAGTAGGCAGATACGGCGGCGGCTGCGATGGTGGTGGAGGCTTTCCGGCCGACACCGCCGCTGTAGGGAAGGCCGGCCGGCCCCTGGAGAAACTCCTCGGATCCGCGCCACGCGGCAAGTGAAGGTGGCGTGGATGCAATGGCATGGTGCGCAGGGTGCTCAGAACGCAACGTTCATGGACACGGCGAAGGTGCGGCCCGGGTTGCTCAGCAGCTCGATGTCGCGTCGGTCGCGCGCCACGCCGGGCTGCAGGCTGCGGGTGCTGGAATAGTCCCAGTAGCGCTTGTCGCCCAGGTTGTAGATGCCGGCGTTCAGGCGCACGTTCTTTGCGACCTGCCAGTAGCCGGCCAGGTCGAAGATGGCATAGCCGGGCACGCGGAACAGCTCGGTGGTCGAGTCGGTCAGGCCGGTGCCCGCGTTCAGGTAGCTGTCGCGGTTGGTGGCCACGGCCTGCTTGCCCGCGACGAAGGTGCCGGTCAGGTTCAGGCCCCATTGCCGGGCCGGTGCGTCATAGCCCACGCCGACGATGGCCTTGCGCGGCAGCACGCTGTCCAGCGGCACATCCTTGTCGCCTGCGTAGTAGGACTTGGAGGTGCCGCGGCTGATGCCCAGCGCCCAGGTGGAGTACAGGCCCCTGGCGGCGGGCATCCACTGGCCGTGGTCCAGGCGCGCGCTGGCCTCGAAGCCGTAGATCTTTGCGCTGTCGCGGTTCTCGGCCTGGTAGATGGTGCCGATGTGGGCGGGCACGTTGACGAACAGGTCGGGACGGCCCGCGCGCAGGTAGCGCGTGTAGGCGATGAAGTCGGAGTACCTGGTATAGAAGACCGAGCTGTTGAAGGTCACGCCCGGCGTGGGCGAACCCTTGAGGCCGAAGTCGAAGGCATTGCTGCTTTCCTCCTTCAGGTTGGGGTTGCCGACCAGGGCGTACTGGCCTGCCGCGTTGTAGTTGCTGGCCATGTTCCACGAGCCGAAGATCTCGCCGGCCGAGGGCGCTCGCCCGCTGCGCTTGAACTGGGCATAGGCGCTGAACGTGGGCGTGAGGTCATAGACCAGGGCCAGGCTGGGGCTGAGGATGGTGTTGCCGCGCGTGCCGCCGTAAATCTTTTCCACGTCGGCGGCCGTGAGCACGCCCGAGACGAAGTTGTCCAGGTCGCGCGTCTTGATCTCCACGCGGTCCACGCGCAGCGCGGGAATCAGCGCCAGGCGGCGGCCACCGGCCTGGAAGCTGATCTCGTCCTGCAGGAAGGCGCCGTAGCGGCGGGTGGTGGTGTCGGGCTGGGGCTTCATAACGGGCGTGCCGGTAGCGAAAACGTTCCACGGACGCTCCGTGTCCTGTGTCGATGCATTGACGCCAAAGCTCAGGCGGTGGCGGTCGATGCGCTTGTCGCCCGTGCTCGAGAAACCCCAGGTGCGCGTCTCGTTGCCGGAGACGTTGTGCACCTTGGCGCCCGTGGCCAGCGTGGTGGTGTCGGTGACGTCGTTGGTGTCCGTGTTCTGGAAGTACAGCCGCGTGTCCAGCTGGTCCACCCAGGCGCCGGCCGGTGTCCACAGGTGCTGCAGCTGCAGCGTGTTGCGACTGGTGTCGCTGTTCTGGCGCGAGCTTTCGGTGATGCTGGTGTTGGTGGTGTCCCAGCCGTGGAAGGAGGTGTCGTTCTTGCGGCGGTACAGGTCGGCCGACAGCACCAGGCGGTGGGCCGGGTTGATGCGCAGGCCGCCCTTGAGCAGCAGCGCGTTGGAGTTCCAGTCGTCGGGATAGCTGTTGACGATGGCGCTGTGGTTGCGCGTCTCGCGTCCGTCGCGGCGCGAGTAGGCGATCAGGCCGTCGAGGTCGCCCGAGCGGCCAGCGGCCGTGAAGCTCTCGTTCCAGGAGCGGTCGGCCGTGTCGTGGCCGATCTTGCCGCCCAGGTAGGAGGTCTTGCCGCCCACCAGGTAGTCCTCGGCGGACTTGGTGCGAAAGCCCACCGAGCCGCCAATGCCACCGGCCGCGCGCCGCGCCGTGGTGGTGCCGGAGAGGATGTCCACGGCCGAGAACATCTCGGGGTCGATGAAGTCGCGGCCCACGCCGAAGGTGTTGGCGCCGACACGGCTCACATAGGGGCGCGTGGTGGCGTCGGGCATCTCGACGCCGTCCACATCCATGCCGATGCGGTTGCCCTCGATGCCGCGGATGTTGTAGCCCGTGGTGCCCGAGCGGTCGAAGCTGCTGCGGTTGCGGCTGGTGCCCGAGGCCGTGCCCGGCGCGGAGACCAGGGGCTGGTAGCGCACCACGTCGGCCATGCTGCCGGCCTGCTCCAGCGCCGGGCCGCTGACGGTGGTGGAGGCGCCCGGCGTGCGCTGCACGGGCTCGGCTGCATCGACCACATCGACCTGGGCCAGCGCCTTGGTGGGAGCCTGTGCCATCAGCCGGGCCTCATCGTCCGCAGTCTGCGCATGCGTCTGCGTCTGTGCCCAGGCGCCGGGCGAGGCCAGACCGATCACGGCGGCCTGCACGGCCACGGCCAGCAGGCTGTGCCGCAATACCGGCGTGCGCGAGGGATTGCGGGAGAGGGAGAGGAAAGACGAACGCGAAGACACAGCCATGGCGGGAATCGGGGAAAGAGGGTTGCTGGCTAGCTGCCGACCTGTCCGCGGAGTGCTCTTGCGAGACCATTGCTCCCCCCGTGTGTGATTGTTCCTGCTGGCTTTCCGCGATTCTCCCATCAATTGATAATGATTATCATTTGTTTTGTCTCATTTACGTCACAGGGGCCGATCCAGGCACCGCGCGGGCCTCCTCCACAAACCCCACACAAAGACTCGACAGCGCAGCAAGATTGCCCGCTCACACTGCGGCGGCTGAATATCTGGAGCCCTTTGCTGTGATCAATAACGCCCAACTTCTGGCCGACGAAGCCAAGTACTGCTCGTTCGGGGATACCGTCCACTACGTCAACCCGCCCAAGATTTTCTCGGGCTGCGAAGGCAGCTACATGTACGACGAGGCCGGCACGCCCTACCTTGATCTGCAGATGTGGTATTCGGCCGTGAACTTCGGCTACAAGAACAAGCGCCTCGAGCAGAAGATGATCGAGCAGCTGCAGACCCTGCCCCAGGTCGCCAGCCAGTACCTGCACCCCACCAAGATCGAACTGGCCAAGTTCATCGCCCAGGATGCGGAGCGCAAGTGGGGCCATGCCGGCCGCGTGCACTTCAACGTGGGCGGCGCCCAGGCCATCGAGGACTCGCTCAAGGTCGTGCGCAATGCCAGCGGCGGCAAGAGCCTGATGTTCGCCTTCGAGGGCGGCTACCACGGCCGCACGCTGGGCGCCTCCAGCATCACCTCCAGCTACCGCTACCGCCGCCGCTACGGCCACTTCGGCGACCGCGCGCAGTTCATCCCCTTCCCCTACCCGTTCCGCCGCCCCAAGGGCATGACGTCCGAGGAATACGCGGACTCCATCGTCCGGGAATTCGCGCGCAAGTTCGAGAACGAGTACCACGCCATCTGGGACCCCAAGACCAACCAGTGCGAGTACGCGGCCTTCTACGTGGAGCCCATCCAGGGCACGGGCGGCTACGTCGTGCCGCCGCCCAACTTCTTCAAGGGCCTCAAGAAGGTGCTGGACGACCACGGCGTGCTGATGGTGGTCGATGAAATCCAGATGGGCTTCTGGCGCACCGGCACGCTGTGGTCGGTGGAGAACTTCGGCGTCAAGCCCGACGTGCTGGTCTTCGCCAAGGCGCTGACCAACGGCCTCAACGCCCTGTCGGGCCTGTGGGCGCGCGAGGAGCTGATCAACCCCACCATCTTCCCGCCGGGATCGACCCACTCCACCTTCGCCTCCAACCCGCTGGGCACGGCCCTGGGCCTGGAAGTCATGAAGATGACCCACGAGATGGACTTCGGCCGCCAGGTGCGCGAATCGGGCGCCTACTTCCTCGAAGGCCTCAAGGAGCTGCAAAAGCGCCACAAGGAAATCGGCGATGTGGACGGCCTGGGCCTGGCGCTGCGCGCCGAGATCTGCACCGAAGACGGCTTCACGCCCAACAAGGCGCTGCTGGACAAGATGGTGGACATCGGCCTCGAAGGCGGCCTGGAATACCAGGGCCAGAAACGCGGCCTGGTGCTGGACGTGGGCGGCTACTACAAGAACGTGATCACCTTCGCGCCCTCGCTGATGATCTCGCGCCCCGAGATCGACGAAGCCATGGTCCTGCTGGACCAGTTGCTCACGAAAGCCAAGGCGGCCTGAAGGCGCGATGCCCGCAGAGCGCCTGCACAACCAGCTCGAACCCCCAGGCCTGCTCGCGCAGTTCGCGGCCCATCCTCCCGAGGGCTTCGCACTGCTGCAGGACTGGCCGGCGCCGGCCTTCACGGCGCCCTTCGATCTTCTGACCACGGCGGACGACGCGCTCAAGGCGCGTCTTTTGTCGTTGCCCGGTGGCGGCTGGCTGTCGCGCCGGCTGCGACTGTCCACCGACTTCGTGGGCACCACGGTCAGCGAGTACGCCGTGCTGCCCATGGGCATCCCTGCCGCCCAGCAGGCTGCCGCGCTGCGTGCGCGCGCAGGCCGGCGCATGCTGACCATCGTCAAGGATCTGCCCCAGGATTCCCCGCTGCTGCCGGACGCCGACAACGCCCACGCACGGGCGCTGGCGCAGGCCCTGGCCGATGCCGGCTTCATCCTGGTCGAAGGCCAGGCCCTGGCCCATGTGCCCATCGACTTCTCCAGCCTGGACGAATACCTTGCGCGCCTGTCCAGGAGCCGCCGCCAGAACCTGCGCCGCAAGCTCAGGAGCCGCGCGCAGCTGCAGGTGCAGCGCATTCCCACGGGCGCGGCCTTTGCCGATGACGCCTGCGTCGATGCCTACTACGCGCTGTTCGATGCGGTGTATGCGCAAAGCGAGATCCACTTCGACAAACTCACGCGCGATTTCTTCGCGGCCCTGCTGCGCGATGCAGGCAACGGAGGCACCGTGTTCGAGTACCGCGCGCTGCAGGACGACGGCACGCCCGGCGCGCTGCTGGGCTGGAACCTGTGCTTCGAGCACGGCGGCAAGCTGATCGACAAGTACATCGGCCTGTCCTACCCGGCCGCGCGCGAGGCCAATCTCTACTTCGTGAGCTGGATGGTCAACCTTGAATACGCCATCGAACGCGGCCTGAGCCACTACGTGGCCGGCTGGACCGACCCCGAGGTCAAGGCCCAGCTGGGCGCCAGCTTCACCTTCACGCAGCATGCGGTCTTCATCCGCAATCCGCTGCTGCGCGCACTGGGCCGGCGCTTTGCCGGCCACTTCGAAAGCGATCGCCAATGGAGCGAACAGAACTGAATGCCCAGCCGGTCGTGCTGGATGTGGATGGCTCGGTGGGGACCTTGCCCGGCGAGCTGCGCCTGCCGCTGCAGGACTGGCAGGAGCAGGTGCGCTTTGGCTGCGGCCTGCGCCGCTTTGCGCAGTTCCGCGCGGCGCTCGATGCGCAACTGCCCGCCGCGCATGGCACGGCCCTCATGGGCAGTGGCGACTTCCACCACCTGAGCTGGCCGCTGATCGAGCGCTGCATCACCGCCCAGGCCCTGTCCGCGGGCCGGCCGCTGCGCGTGGTCGTGCTGGACAACCACCCCGACAACATGCGCTTTCCCTGGGGCGTGCACTGCGGCTCCTGGGTGCGGCACGTGGCCCTGCATCCGGCCGTCTCGCATGTGCATGTGGCCGGCATCACCTCCGGCGACATCGGCCGCGCGCACGCCTGGGAGAACTACCTCACGCCGCTGCGCGCCGGCCGCCTGAGCTACTGGAGCGCGGGCGTGGACACGGGCTGGGCGCGCCGCCTGGGCGTGGATGCCGCCTTTCGCGGCTTTGCCAGCGTGGCCGACCTGTCGCGCACGCTGGCGCGCATGCTGCGCGAGCAGGCCCAGCCCACCTACCTGAGCATCGACAAGGACGTGTTCGCGCCCGAGGTGGTGCGCACCAACTGGGACCAGGGTCGCATGCAGGAAGGCGAGGCCCTGGACATCATCGGCGCGCTGGCCGGCCAGATCGTGGGCAGCGACATCACGGGCGATGTGTCCTCCTGGCGCTACACGACCTGGTGGAAGCGCTGGATGAGCGCCGGAGACGGCCAGGACACGCAGATCGACGCACAGACGCTGGCCACCTGGCAGCTGGGCCAGCATGCGTTCAACGAGCGCCTGGTGGAGCGTCTGCAGCAGGCCAGTTGAGGAGCCGGGACCACGACGTCAGGCGGCAGCCTGCACTGTGGCGCTTTCCAGCACCTCGACCAGATCGCCAAAGCGCGCGTCGTCGAACCACAGGCTGTTGCCCACGGCCACCAGGCGCTGTGCCCAGTCGCGCCCCTGGTCCACCACGTCCTGGCGCGCCAGGCCCAGTACATGGTCGTAGCGGCCATAGTCGGGCAGCACATGGACGAAGGGCAGCGACAAACCCCAGCCCCGCCCCCATTGCGCGCGCAGCAGCGCATCGCGCGTGGCTGCATCGCGCAGGCGCAGCAGCAGCACGGGCCAGACGCCTTGCGCACCCGGCACGGTGTCACCCACCACCTCGACCCCATCGATGGCCGACAGCCAGGCGCCGCGCTCACGGGCCTGGCGCTGCAGTTGCTGCTGGAAATCCGCCAGCCGCGCCAGCGCGCGCCGGCCCACGCGGCGGCGCCAGGCGCCCAGTTCATGGCAGGGAATGGCGTCGTCGAAATCATCGCCGGCGGCCTGCACCCAGTCGCTGCGCGACAGCGCATCGCGCAGGGGACGGCCATAGGCCAGGTCCAGCCCGGCGGGGCGGTACAGCGCCGCATAGCCCAGCAGCTCCAGGCTGCGGCGCAACTCCCAGCCCCGGTCCTGGCGCACGCTGGCCGCATGTGTCTCGCGCAGTGCCTCGCGCAGCGCGGGGTCGCGCGCCAGCAGCACGCCACCCTCGAAGGTGGTCAGGCCCTTGCCCACGGCCAGGCTGTAGAAGCCCACATCGCCCTGCCAGCCCACGGACTCGCCGCGCAGGCGCGCGCCCAGGGCCTGGGCCGCGTCCTCCACCACCCAGGCGCCTACGGCGCGCGCGCAGTCCACGGCCGTGGCCACGTCGGCCACGCGGCCGCACAGATGCGTGGGCAGCACGGCCAGGGTGCGTTCGCTGCACAGGGCGCGCAGGCGCGTGGGGTCCATGTCCAGCGTGTCGGGATGCAGATCGCACAGGCGCAGTTGCAGGCCGCAGTGCGCCACGGCCAGGGCCACCAGCGGGCAGGTATAGGCGGGTGCGATGACTTCGCTGCGGCCCGGCGCCAGGCGGCGCAGGGTCTGCAACGCCACCATCAGCGCCGAGGTGCCCGAGCATTCAAGCTGCACGGCGGGCACGCCCAGCCACTGCGCCAGCGCCGTCGCCAGGTCCGCGTCGCCCCAGGGCAGCAGGTCGGCCGCGCGCAGCGGCAGGCCCGCCGTGGGCGGCAGCACGCGTTCAGCCACGGTGCGAGCCGTGCTCGGCCGAGGCCGCCAGATGCGCGGCGCCCGCGCTGGCCGAGCCCGCGCCCGGGTTGCCGCCCGCATGGCCCGGCGTGTCATCGTCTGCGCAGGGCCCCTCGGCCTCCTGCGTCTCGCTGACGGCCAGACAGGCGATGCCGGCCACGATGAACAGGCAGCCGATGATCTGGGGCATGCCTATGCGCTCGTCGAACAACCAGTACGACAGCGCCAGCACGGAAAGAATCTCCAGGTGCGATGCCGCAAAGGCCGGGCCGATGGGCGCGCGCTTGAGCAAGGTCATCCACGAGAAAAAGGCGCCGATGTAGCCCACGAAGGCGCCATAGATCCAGGGCTGGCCGAACACGCGCGCCAGCCAGGCCGTGGAGAACTCCAGCGGCAGCGCCGCATTGCCGGCCTGCTTGAAGCTCAGCTGGGCCAGCGTGTCGAAGGCCATGAGCACCAGAAAGCCGATGAAATAAAAGCGCTTCATTTCAATGGAGGCCCACGATGGCGACGCCGACGGACACCAGAACGATGCCTGCCACGCGCATGGGTGCCAGCTTCTCGGCAAACAGCAGCCGGCCCGCGATCATGATGGCCACGATGTTGATGGAGCCCAGCAGCACGCCCTCGGACAGCGGCACCAGCGAGAGAAAGGCCAGCCACAGCACGAACTCGGCCACGTAGCAGCCCACGCCCAGCCACAGCCAGGGCCTGGAGGCCATGAAGCGCCAGCGTGCCAGGCCGTCGAGGTCACCGGGCTGGCTGGCGGCGGCCTTGAAGGCCAGCTGGCCCCCGCTGTCCACCAGCACGTTCAGCACCCACAGCGTGATGACCAGCGGCGAGAGATCACTGCCCATGCCGTGCGGCCTCCGCAGCCCGCACCTCGCGGGGGGCGGCACCGCTGGCGATGCGCGCCACGAATTCGGTGGTGCGCGCGATCACGGTGCGGCGGTCGCGGTCGATGGTGACCATGTGGTAGCTGTTGTCCAGCAGCACCAGCTCGACATGGGCCTGGCTGGCGCCATGCACGATGTCATGGGCGTTGGCCACCGACGAGATGTCGTCGTTGCGCGCATGGATGACCAGGCAGGGCGAGCGCAGCTGGGGCAGGCGCGCCAGCACATGGGCCGAGAGGCGGCGCAGCTCGATGATGGACCACCAGGGATTGCCCGGCAGGCCGGCCGCCGCGCTGTCGCCCGAATGCATTTGCTCGACCACGCGCGCGCGCAGGGCCTCGTCCTTGATGCCGTAGGGCGGCTGCTCCATGAACACGCTGTGGCGGCCAATGCCCAGCGCGCGGAACAGCGGCAGCAAAAAGGCCAGGCGCGTGTAGAAGGGAATGCTCCAGCCGTCGTAGCGGAAGGTGGTGGACAGGGCGCAGACGCCGTCCACCTTGTCGGGGTGGCGCTGGGCCACGGCCAGGGAGAGCACGGCGCCCATGGACAGGCCGCCGACCACCACATGGTCCATGTGCTGCGACAGCCGCTGCAGGCCGGCCTCCACGCTGGCCAGCCAGTCGGTCCAGCGCGTGTCCACGAGATCTTCCATGCTGCCGCAATGGCCGGCCAGCTGGACCGCATAGACGGTGAAGCCCTGCTTGTTCAGCCCCTTGGCCAGCAGGCGCATCTCGGCCGGCGTGCCAGTAAGCCCGTGCACCAGCAGCACGCCGGTGCGCGCGGCCGCGCCCGTGCCGGGCATGACGAATTCATGCTTGGTCACGCAGACGCTGTCCAGCCCCGTGGCAGGCTCGCTGCGCTGAACGACGTCGAATCCATCGGCCATGTTCATGCCAGCGCCTCCAGGCCCAGGACGACCTTGTCGAGGAGGGCCGTGGCCTGCTCGAAATGCTCGAAGGGCGCATGGGCGATGCCCCGGCTTTCGCAGTGGGCGATCAACTTGTACTTGGCCAGCACGAAATCGGCCCGTCCCGAGACGCAGAAGTCCGAGGTGCTGTCGCCCACATAGAGCACGCGGCCGTGCAGGGCCTGCTGCTCGGCCAGGCGCTCGCACTTGCAGTTGCCGCTGGCGCGCGCGCACTGCGCGCTGGCCCAGGGAGAGTCCAGGCGCCAGTTGCGCTCGCCGGTCTGCACCAGGCGGTTGGCGATGACCTGCAGATGGCCCAGGCCATGGCGCTCCAGCACATGGCGTATGGCGTAGTCGATGCCGTCGCTGACCACCTGCACCACCATGCCGTGGGCCTGGGCGGCCGCCACGAAGCCGGCAAAGCCGGGGTCGATCTCAATGGTGTCCAGGTGGGCGCGCAGTTCGGCCTCGTCCATGTCCAGCAGCGCGACCTGGCCCTTCATGCATTCGCGCGAGCCGATCTCGCCGCGCTCCCAGGCATCTTCCAGTTCCTGCCAGCCGGGCTTGCCGAAGCGGTTGAGCAGGGTGTCGGTCACGTCCAGCAGGCTGATCGTGCCGTCGAAGTCGCTTTGCACCATCCAGCCGGGGGCGGCGGTATCCAGATACAGGGGAATGCGCTTATTCATGAAACTGCACCCTTACGTTTTGACCCACGCGCACGGCGGCGGCGGGAGCTTGCTCGAAGACCAGCACGCACTCGATGACACGCACCGGCCCGCGCTGCTGGTCGTCCTGCAGCCGCGCCGTGCCATAGACGGGGCTGATGCGCAGCACGCGTGCCGAGGGCAGTTGCTGCTGTGCGGCGCCATCGGCGTCCAGCGTCACCGTGGCCCGCATGCCTTCGCGCACGGCGGCGGCGAAGCTTTCGTTGATTTCGGCGCGCACCTGCAGCGGGCGCTGCGGCAGCAGCACCACATCCGGCGTGCCGGGCACGGCCTGGCTGCCCGCGTGGGTGGCCAGGCGCACCACGGTGCCGGCCTCGGGCGCGCGCAGTTCCTGGCGCTTGTGCTGGGCGCGCAATTGTTCGAGCTTGCGCTGTGCCACCTGGGCCTCGGCCGCGGCCACGTCGATCTCGGCCTGGGCATCGCGCAGCGCCTGCGCGGCCTCGTCCACGTTCTGCGCATCGGCGGCGCCCTCGCGCGCTGCGGCCTGCCAGCGCGACAGGGTCTGCTTGAGCTGGGGCAGGCGCGCGGCGCGCGCCTTCTGGCGGGCCTTGGCCAGCTGGGCCTCGGACTCGGCCACGGCCAGGTCGGCCTGGCCCGTATCGTCGGCCAGCCTCAGCAGCAACTGGCCGCGCTGCACGGACTGGCCTTCCTTGACGGACAGCTGCTGCACCACGCCGGCCACGGCGGGCGACAGGTCCAGCAGGCCGCCTTCCACCTCGATCTTGCCGCGCGCCACGGCCACGGCCGCCGGGCCGTTTTGCTGCGCCTTGGCGCTGGCCTGGCCGGCATTGGCAGGCGCATCGTGCGAAGGACCGCAGCCCGCCAGCAGCGCGGCGGCGGCCAGCGCCGCAGCCAGACCGGCAGTGGACGCGGCAAGGCCGCTCAGGGGGTACTTCATTCTTTTTCCTTCAACGGGGAGGTCTGGCGCCAGTCGCTGCGGATGGCGCCGTCCTCCATGCCGAGCACGCGGTCGGCATGGCGCACCAGGCGCGGGTCATGGCTCACGCACAGCACGGTCGTGCCATGGTTGCGCGCCGCGCGGTGCAGGATGTCGATGACGCGCTGGCCGCTTTCGGCATCCAGCGCACTCGTGGGTTCGTCGGCAAACAGCAGCTGCGGCGCCTTGGCCATGGCGCGGGCGATGGCCACGCGCTGCTTTTCGCCGCCCGACAGTTCGGCCGGGCGCATGTGGGCGCGGTGGGACAGGCCGACCTCGTCCAGCGCCTGCTGCGCGCGGCGCAGGGCCTCGTCGCTGCGCAGGCCCATGTAGCCCAGGGGCAGCTGCACCTGCTCGATGGCCGTCAGCGCCGGGAACAGGTTGAAGCCCTGGAAGACGAAGCCCGTGTGGCGCAGGCGGAATTTCTCCAGCGCCCGCGTGCCCAGCTTGCCCAGGTCCTCGCCCAGCGCCATGGCGTGGCCGCTGTCGGGCGCCTGCAGGCCCGACATCAGCGACAGCAGCGTGCTCTTGCCGCAGCCCGAGGGCCCGGAGATCAGGCTCAGCTCGCTCGGGTACAGCGACACGGACAGGCCTTGCAGCACCTGCACGCTGACCATGCCCGACAGAAAGGACTTGCACAGGCGCACGGCCTCCAGGCTGGGTGCCGTGCGGGGCGCCGCCGTGGGCGCGGGGGAGTGGGCATTCATCACGTTCATGGGGTCTGGCCGTCTTCAGCGCAGCAGCGTGGCCGGGTCGGCACGCAGCAGGCTGCGCATGGCGCCCAGGCCCGACAGCAGGGACAGCACGGCCACCAGCACGGCGCAGGCCAGCACGGCCGATGCGTTCAGCGCCACGGGCACGCGGTAGGCCATGGCCAGGGCCAGCAATACGGCGCTGGCCAGCGCGGCCATCACAAAGCCCAGGCCGCCGATCCAGCAGGCCTGCTCGACCACCACGCGGCCCAGTGCCGCGCGGCTCACGCCCAGCGCGTTGAGCACGGCGTACTCGCGCGAGGAAGCGGCCACCACGGCCTTGAGCGACTGGCTGGTGACCACCGAGCCCACCAGGCAGACGATGACGGCCATGAACAGCACGCCCGCGCCGGCGCCCGTGTCGAACATCCAGTAGCGCTGCGAACGCCGCGCGAATTCCCTGGCCGTCCAGGCCTCGTAGGGGCCGAAGCTGGGTGTGGGCTGGTTCAGACGCTGCTTCACGGCCTTGGCCGAGGCGCCCGGGCGCACGCGCGCCACGAAGTAGGTGCTGCCCTGGCCGGGGTCGCCCGCAATCTCGCGGGCCGTGGCCAGCGAGGCCAATACGTTCACGCCGCCCAGGCCACGCAGGCCGTCCACGGCCGCCACCACCTGCACGCGGTGGTTGTTGACCCAGGCCACGCCGCCTTCGCTGGTGCCCAGGGTCTGCAGGTCGGCCCGGTCCACGATCACGGCGCCGGTCTCGCGCAGGCGCTGGCGCTGCCAGGGCTGGAGCACGTGGGAAAACAGCATGGAGGCGTCATCGGTGGCAATGCCCGACAGGTAGACCGACACGCCGCCGCCGTGCTCGCTCGCCGCGCCGCCGGCCCCCGAGTCCGAGCGCCAGTCGCCGTCCACCCAGACATAAGGCTCGACCGCCGCGACATCGGGGTCCATGCGCAAGCGCATGTCCACATCGCGGCCGATGGTGCGCCCGAAGTTCACGCTCTGCGTGCCCGGATAGCCGATCCACAGGTCGGCCGAGGAAGCCGTCACATACAGCGCGGCCGATCCGAAGATGCCCAGCACCAGCGCGGCCTGCATGGCCAGCAGCACGCCGGAGAAGCCCACGGCGAAGACGGAGGGAATGAAGCGGCGCCACTCGTGCACCAGCGTCTTGCGTGCCAGGGCGATCATGAGGGCGCTCCTTGTGCGAGCGGAGCCAGTGGAGCCATGCCGCTGTCGGCAGCGTCCTGGTCCTCGGCCGGCAGCGGCGCGCCGCCCAGGGCCTTGTACAGCGCCACGTAGGCCAGCGCATGGGCGGCCAGGGCCGTGGTCTGCTCGCTGCGCGCCTGCAGCGCGGCGCGACGGGGCGCCAGGCCGCCGAATTCGCTGTCCAGGCCCAGCTTCAGGCGCTGGTCCTGCACGCGCTCGCGCTCGGCCAGCACCTGCTGGGTGGACTGCAGCGAGGCGATGCGCTCGCGCTGGGCGTCCAGCGCGGCCAGTGCGGACTCGACCTCGGCCACGCCGTCGAGCACGCTCTGGCGGTAGGCCTGGATGGCGGCCTGCAGCGCCAGCTCGCTGGCGTCGGCCTGGGAGCGGCGGCGGCCCCAGTCGAACAGGGGAATGTCGATCTGCGGCCCGAAGGTGGGTGCGTTGTCCTGCGTGGTACGCAGGTTCTGGGTGATGTTGAACGAGTACAGCAGCGAGCCGCCGATCACGAAGCGCGGATACAGCGCCGCATGCGCAATGCCCTGCTCGGCCGCCGCGCGTTCCACGGCGGCCTGCGCCACCTGGATGTCGGGGCGCGTGCGCAGCAGGTCGGCCGGCAGGGCGGCCACGCCCAGTGCCTGGGGGCCGGGCAGCGGGGCCTTGGCATCGGCCTGCAGCCACTGCGCATCGGGCCGCGTGCGGCCCAGCAAGGCGGCCAGCATGTGGGCGCTGCGGGCCTGGGTTTCGCGCAGGCTGGCACGCAAGGCGGCGCTCTGGCCGGCCTGCAGTTGCAGCTGGTGCACGGCCTCTGCCGTGCCCAGGCGCTGCTGCTGGCGCACCTGGGCCAGTTGCAGGGCACGCGCATCCAGCAGTGCCTGTTCGTCGATCAGGGCGCGCTGGCGCTGGGCCATGCGGATGTCCAGATAGCGGTGGACCACATCGGCCACCAGGGCCACGCGGGCCGCCTGCAGTCGGCCCCGTGCGTCAAGCACGGAGGCGGCGGCATTGCGCTCGCCGGCCTCGCGGGCGCCGAACAGGCCCAGGTCCCAGCTCACGTCGATGCTGGCGTGGAAATACGAGTCGATGGCCGCAATGTCCTGCAGCGTGCGCGCACCGGCCGTGAACACGGGCCGGAAGGCCGAACCGGCCGTGCCGGCCAGCAGCCGTTGCTGGCGCAGGCGCGACTGGGCCTGGGACAGGTCGAGGTTGGCGGCCAGCGCCTCCTCGACCAGGGTGTTGAGGGATTCGTCGCCCCAGGCCTTCCACCAGCCCTGCAGGTCGGGCGCTGCGGCCGAGCCAGGTGCACCCGGCGCGGCGGCTGGCAGGGGCTGCGTCCACTGCGTGGGCACCGAGCCGTCAAGCTGCGCCGGAGGCGGCGAGGAGCAACCGGCCAGCGCCAGGGCGGCGCCCAGGCACAGGCTGGAGAGGCGATGCGTCGCGGCGGCGTGGTTCACGGGATGGACAGGCGGGAGGGGATGATCGAGGGGAGGGCCGGGAAAACGAGGCCAGGGAACCATGTCCCCGGATAGCCATTGGACGCGGCCAAGCTTGCGCGAGGTTGCAGGCTTTATGGAGGAAACATGGAGAGCGCAGCGCCTTGCGGGAGCCTCTCTGCCCCAACCCGGGCGAGAGCCAGTTGCGGACCGCCCGATCACCCCGGACTCGGATGATTCCGAGTTTATTTTCAGAACGCTCCAATTCCAAGGCCGCATGCAGGTCAGTACATTGGCCGGATATCGCGCCCTATGCCACCTGTCCCAAGGCATTGATCCATATCTTCCAGGCTGGAGTTCACAGCATGTCTTTCACAGCCATCTTGCGCCATGCATTGGCCACGCCTCTCCTCTTGATTTTTTGTATGGCCCCTATTTCATCCTGGGCCCGTTGTTCCTCCCAGGGCTGGAATGCCCAGTTTCCGGGTTCAGCCAACACCCCCACCATCGTCAATGAAAATTATCCGATTGGCAGCGTTGTCTATTCCAGGACAATGAATTTACAAAATACCGGAGCCGGCAGCTACCACATTTCTTGCGACAATGATTTTTATTACATAGAAGGCATTGGAACGGAAAGCGGTGGAATATATTCCAC
This sequence comes from Delftia sp. Lp-1, assembly GCF_020523835.1. Classification (NCBI taxonomy): domain Bacteria; kingdom Pseudomonadati; phylum Pseudomonadota; class Betaproteobacteria; order Burkholderiales; family Comamonadaceae; genus Delftia; species Delftia sp. Lp-1. The sequence goes on from NZ_JAJALJ010000004.1 coordinate 512,185, forward strand.
CGCCATTCCCAACCTGGGCATGAAAATCACATGGGAAAGAGCCGCGCCTTATTCAGGGTCCATGCTGAAACAGGGCATATTCCATTCACTGCCAAGCAACAACATGACCCTCGAGCTCGTGAAAACCGGAGAACTCACATCTGGCGGCTCCCTGAATGGCAGCTTCGCACGAATCTACTCTGGGACCAGCAATGCCCGTGACTTGCTGGCCACGGTATTCTTTTCGAGTGGCATCACCGTCAACGTCAGCAGCCGCCCCAGGCCACCGACCTGCCGGGTGTCCACGGGCAAGATCGACGTGACCATGGCCCCCACCCCGTTCGCCGATTTCAAGGGAATCGGGACCGTCACGGCAGCCAAGGACTTCAGCATCGAGTTGACCTGCGCGGGAGGCGAAGCCAATACACGCCTGACCGCCTTCATCACGCTGACGGATGCCACCCAGGCGACCAACCGATCGAGCACGCTGACGCTGGCCCAAAATTCCAAGGCCCGGGGTGTCGGCATACAGGTACTGAGAAACAACGTGCCCGTGAGCTTCGGCCCCGACTCCGGCAGCCTGGGCAATGCCAACCAATGGAATGCGGGCCAGGTCGCACAGGGGCAGAACAGCCTGAAGATTCCGCTGAGCGCGCGCCTGGTGCAGACAGCCGGCAGCGTGACACCTGGCATGGCCTATGGCAGGGCGACCTTCACGATGAGCTACCAATAGCCGCTGATGGGTCCGCAGGAAATGAACAGCGCCAGCCTTGCGCGCGATTGCAGACTTCGTGGAGCCAATATGGAGGGGCGGCGGCATCCAGGGCATCGCACCATAATGTGCGCCTGGCCCTGCCAGCTTTCCCATGAACTCCACAGCACAGCCAACGGCAACCACCCCCCTCGTGCTCGTCGTCGAAGACGAGCCCGCCATCGCCAGCATCCTGACGGCCTATCTCGAGCGGGACGGGCTGCGTTCGCGCATGGCCTCGGACGGCCAGGAGGCGCTGCAGCTGTTCCGCCTGCTGCGGCCCGATCTGGTGCTGCTGGACATCCACCTTCCCGGCATGGATGGCATCGACGTGCTGCGCGCCATCCGCGATGACAGCCAGACGCCCGTGATCATGGTCACGGCCCTGGCCGACGATGTGGACAAGCTGCTGGCCCTGCGCCTGGGCGCCGACGACTACGTGGTCAAGCCCTTCAACCCGCCCGAGGTCGTGGCGCGCGTGCGCGCCGTGCTGCGCCGCACCCAGGCACGCAAGAACCCGGCGCCCGCGCCCATCCGCGTGGGCCCCATCGAGATCGACTCCGAGGCGCACAGCGCCGTGGTCTACGACAACGAGGGCCGCGCCCTGCCGCTGCCCCTGACGCTGACCGAATTCCGCCTGCTGGCCTGCCTGGCGGCCCAGCCCCGGCGCTGCTTCTCGCGCTCCCACCTGATCGAGCACTGCCTGCCCGAGAGCGATGCGCTGGAGCGCGTCATCGACTCGCACCTGTCCAAACTGCGTCGCAAGCTGCAGCTGGCCGGCCAGGAAGGCCTGATCGAGACCGTGCGCGGCATTGGCTACCGGCTATGGCCCTGGGACTGAGGCCCAACCGCATCTGGGTGCGCTTCGGCCTGTGGATCACGGCCACCGTGCTCAGCACCATTGCCCTGCTGGCCATCGGCGTGCTGGTGTTCTCGGAGATCCAGTACCGCGACTTCTACAGCAGCCTGCCGCCGGCCGTGCAGATCGAGCTGGACGAACTCAACGCGCAGTCGCTGGAAGACAGCCCGCGCGCCATGCAGATCTACGGCCAGTACTGGACGGGCGACCTGCTGTTCGGCGAGAAATGGTCCCTGGTCATCGGCCTGCTGGTGTGCCTGCCCTTCGGGCTGGCCGTGGGCTTCTGGGTCTCGCGCCTGGTGACGCGGCCCCTGGCGTCCATGGTCGAGGTGGCCAAGCGCGTGGAGCTGGGCGACTTCAGCGCGCGCGCCCTGCCCGGCAAGGCCCATGGCGAGATGGCCGAGATGGTGGTGGCCTTCAACCGCATGATCGATTCGCTGGAGACGCTGGAGGCCGAGCGCCGCGCCACGGCGGCCTCGATCTCGCACGAGCTGCGCACGCCGCTGACCGTGCTGCAGGCGCGCCTGCATGCCATCTGCGACGGCGTCATCGCCGCAGACGACACCGAGCTGAACACGCTGCTGTTCCAGGTCGAGCACCTGGGCCGGCTGGTCGGCGACCTGCACACGCTGTCCATGGCCGATGCCGGCCAGCTGTCGCTGCAAAAGCAGCGCCTGGACCTGGCCGAACTCGTGGCCGAGACGCTGGACCACCTGCACCCCCAGCTCCTGCAGCATGGCATGCAGCTGGAGATGCACCTGCCCGCGCCCAGTGACATCGGCATGGCCGACATCCGTGCCGACGCCGACCGCATGCGCCAGATCCTCTCCAACCTCGTCAGCAACGCCATCCGCCATGCGGCCAGCGGCGCATGGCTGGGCGTGGCGCTGACGGTGGAATCCGATATCGAAGGCCGTGCCTGGGCCGTGCTGCGCATCAGCGATGCCGGTCCCGGCCTGCCCAGCGAGCTGCGCGCCCACCCCTTCCAGCGCTTTGCCCAGGTGCCCGGCAAGCGCCGCCGCGAGGGCTCGGGCCTGGGCCTGTCCATCGTCAAGGCACTGACCGTCTCCCAGGGCGGCAGCGTAGAGGCCGACGACTCCGAGCAGGGCGGTGCCCGCTTCACGCTGCGCTTTCCGCGCGTCTGATCCCGCGCCGCTGGAGGCAGCCGGGGCAGCGGCTGGGTCCGCTACGCGGACGGAGCCTGCGCCTCGCGCAGCAGCGCATGGATGGCCCAGCCCAGCGGCGCGCGCAGCTGCTGCAGCGTCTGCTGCGGCCCCAGCGCCAGCAGCGACTGCGACACCCAGCCATAGGTCAGCGTGTGCAGCAGCCGTGCCAGGGGCTGGGTCGGCGCGGGCAGCGGCGGATCGCAGTCCTGCAATGCCGTGCCCCACAGCTGTACATAGGCCTGGTAGTGGCGGCGAAAGGGCTCGGGCGCGGACACCTTGCGCTCCAGCATGAACAGCGCGGCCCACATCGGCGCCTCGCGCGCAATGCCGTCGACCAGGGTGTCCAGCAGGCGGTCCACGCGCGTGGCCAGCGGCATGCCGGCACTGTCCTGCAGCGTCTGCAGCCCCTGGGCGTGCAGGGCCTGCACCTGGCGGTGGATGCACATGGCCGCCAGCGTGTCCATGTTGCCGAAGTATTCGTAGAAGGTGCCCAGGCCCACGCCGGCCACGGCGGCCACCTCGCGCACCGTGGTGCGCTCGTAGCCCTGCTCGATCACAAGCCGAACAAAGGCGTCCTGCAGCGCCTGCGACGTGGCCTGCGCGCGCGATTGCAGGGGGCGGCGCCGCACTTTGGGCGGCTGCGGCTGCTGCCGTGAAACCCGAACACCTTTGCTGGGCATTTTTCCTAGACTTTTGCGTTGAGACCAACGATCACGGAGACACGCATGAGCACCGGCCAGACATTGCAGACAGGGCACACCTGGAACACGCACGACGTCCTGAACCAGGTCGACGAACTCACCGACTTCAACCTGCTGGAGGCCGACCCTGCCCTGGCCGAGGCCCTTCAGCGCAACGGCGCCGCGCGCCACATCCCTTCGCTGTCGCGCTATGCGCAGCAGCTGGGCGAGCGCGCCACCTGGGAGCTGGCCGAGCAGGCCAACCGCCACACGCCCGAGCTGCACCGCTTCGACGCGCGCGGCCGCATCATCGACGCCGTGGAGTTCCACCCGAGCTGGCACACGCTGCTGGGACTATACCGGCAGCAGGGGCTGATCTCCCTGCCCTTCGAGGACAGCAGCGCGGGCCGCTGGAGCGCCTGGGCCGCAGGTTTCTACCTGCACGGCCAGGTCGAACAGGGCACGCTGTGCCCGGCCACCATGACCACGGCCGCCATCCCGCTGCTGCAAAAGGAACCGGCGCTGTGGCAGCAGCTGCAGGGCAAGCTGTTCAGCCACGAATACGATCCGCGCGACCTGCCCGTGGCCGACAAAGCATCGATGTGGCTGGGCATGGGCATGACCGAGAAGCAGGGCGGCTCCGACGTGCGCGCCAACACGACGGTGGCCATGCCGGTGCACGCCGGCGGGCGTGGCGGCGAGTACCTGCTGCGCGGCCACAAGTGGTTCTTCTCGGCACCCATGTGCGATGCCCACCTGGTGGTGGCGCGCATGGGCACGAACGAGGGGAACCACGGTGGCCAGGCCTGCTTCTACGTACCGCGCTGGCGCCCGGACGGCAGCAGGAATGCCGTGCGCGTGCAGCGCCTGAAGGACAAGGTGGGCAACCGCAGCAACTCCAGCAGCGAGGTGGAGTTCGAGGACGCCTGGGGCATCCTGATGGGCGAGGAAGGCCGGGGCATTCCCACCATCATCGAGATGGCCACCTACACCCGCCTGAACTGCGTGCTGGGCAGCGCCGCCATCCTGCGCTCGGCCACGGTGCAGGCCCTGGCCTATGCGCGCCGGCGCAGCGTCTTCGGCAAGCAGCTGGCCGAGCAGCCGCTGATGCGCACCGTGCTGGCCGATCTGGCGCTGGAAAGCGAGGCCGCGCTGCAGATCGCCATGCGCCTGGCCCAGGCCTATGAGCGTGGAGGCGACGAGGGTGATCCGCTGGAGCGCGCCTGGAAACGCATCATGACGCCAGCGGCCAAGTTCTGGGTCTGCAAGCGCGGCGTGGAGCTGACGGGCGAGGCCATGGAGGTGCTGGGCGGCAACGGCTATGTGGACACGGGCGTGATGGCGCGCCTGTTCCGCGAGGCGCCCGTGAACTCGATCTGGGAAGGCTCGGGCAACGTCATGTGCCTGGACGTGCTGCGCGCCATCTCACGCGAGCCCGACGGCGCGCAGCTGCTGCTGCAGGACCTGATCGACACGGCAGCGGGCGAGCCCGCGCTGCTGCAGCAGGCGCAATCGCTGGCACGGCGCCTGTCCGGCCCGCCTGACCAGCTCGAGGCCCAGGCACGCCGCCTGGTGCAGGACCTGGTGCTGCTGGCCCAGGCCTGCCTGCTGCGCCGCCATGCGCCGCCCGCCATGGCCGATGGCTTCATCGCCACGCGCCTGGGGGCGCAGCAGGGCGCCATGGTGGCGGGCGCCTTCGACCCGGCAGGCCTGGATATCGCCGCCATCCTGCAGCGCGCGCTGCCCGCCTGAAGCGGCCGCCGGCCCACCACACAACAAAGCACAAGGAGACAAGACATGAACCTGCTCGACGCCTTCGACAGCGCCGTGCGCAAGACGCCCGCCAAGGCCTTTCTGCGCGACCGCGGCGCCTCCATCAGCTATGCCGACATGCAGCGGCGCTCGCAGCGCGCGGCCGCCGTGCTCCAGGCCCAGGGCGTGGGCCGAGGCGATACCGTGGCCCTGATGTGCCTGAACACGCCGGGCTTTGTCGAAGCCCTGTTCGGCGCCTGGCGCCTGGGCGCCGCGCTGGTGCCCGTCAACCACAAGCTGCAGGCGCCCGAGCTGCAGTACATCCTCGACCACGCGCAGTGCAAGGCCCTGGTGTTTGACGCCGCACTCGCGCCCGTGGTCGCCGCCGCGCCACACCCCTGCGCCCGCCTTGTGACCGAGGCGCAAGAGGCCGTCCCGGGTGTCCAGGACTGGGACACGCTGGTGGCGGCCGCCAGGCCCATGGAAGGCACGCGGCCCGCCGATGGCGACATCGCCCAGGTGCTCTACACCTCGGGCACCACGGGCCGGCCCAAGGGCTGCCTGCTGAGTCACCGCGCCGTCACGCTGGCGGCGATCACGGCCGCACTGGGCCTGTCCATCACGCGCGAGGAACGCACGCTGATGGCCATGCCCATCTGGCATTCCTCGCCGCTCAACAACTGGTTTGGCGGCACGCTGTACATGGGCGGCACCGTGGTGCTGCTGCGCGAGTACCACCCGCAGCATTTCCTGCAGGCCGTGCAGGACGAGGGCGTGACGCTGTACTTCGGCGCCCCCGTCTCCTACTTTGCGCCGCTGCAGATGCTGCCCGACTTTGCCCGCTACGACCTGAGCAGCGTACGCGCCTGGGTCTACGGCGGCGGCCCCATCGGCGCCGAGATGGCACACAAGCTGGCCACGGCCTACCGCAGCGACCGCTTCTACCAGGTCTACGGCATGACCGAGACCGGCCCCACGGGCACCACGCTCTACCCCGAGGAGCAGGTGGAGCGGGCAGGCTCCATCGGCCGCGTGGCCCTGCCCGGCGTGGACATGCGCGTGGTGCGCGACGACGGCGAGGATGCCGGCCCCGGCGACACCGGCGAGATCTGGCTGCGCACCGGCAGCGTGATGGACGGCTACCTGCACGACGCCCAGGCCACGGCCGCCGCCTTCGCACCGGGCGGCTGGTACCGCACGGGCGATCTCGCGCGGCTGGACGATGCGGGGTATCTCTTCATCGTGGACCGGACCAAGGACATGGTCATCACGGGTGGCGAGAACGTGTATTCCAAGGAGGTGGAGGACGCGCTGTCGGCCCATCCCCAGGTCGCCGATGTCGCCGTCGTGGGCAGGCCCCACGCCGAATGGGGCGAGACCGTCGTCGCCCACGTGGTGACGCGCGGCGAGGCCGCGCCGCAGGCCGAGGCACTGCAGCAGTTCCTGGCCGACAGGCTGGCGCGCTACAAGATCCCGCGTGAATTCGTCTTTGCGGCCAGCCTGCCGCGCACGCCCACAGGCAAGCTGCAGAAATTCCTGCTGCGTCAGGAGCGCAGCGCCACCTGAGGTGCCGGCCTCCTGCGTGGCTGCGTGGCCTACTCCGCGGCCTACTTCGCTGCCTTGAAATCCGACTCGCTCATGCCGCGACGCCAATAGGCCACGACCAGCTGCTCGTGCTTTTCCAGACCGCGCTCCTCGCGCGCCCACTGGCGCACGGCCTGGGCGGTGTCGAACTCGCCAGCGGCCCAGACGAAGCGGCTGGCGGGATGACCGGCCAAAGCATCCGGCCAGCGCACGGCGCGCAGCGCGTCGATCAGCAGCGTGGTGGTGCCGGCCTCGGCAGCGCCGCGGTGCAGCCAGTGCCATTGCAGTCCTTCGGGCGCCTGCACGGGCTGCTCGTCCTGCGGACCCTGGACCTCGGCAAACACATGGCCGCGCGTGTGCGCCGGCAGGGCAGCCGCAATGCGCAGCATGGCCGGCAGGCCGGTGTCGTCGCCGGCCAGCAGCATCCAATCGGCCGGGGTGGCCGTGCGCCCGCCGGGGCCGGTCATACCGATGCGCTGGCCCGGCTGGGCGCGCGCGGCCCAGGCGGACCCGGGGCCTGCGTCCTCGTGCAGCACGAAGTCCACGTCGATCCATCCGTTGGCGCCGTCTTGGGCCATTCCCATCGCACGCATGGTGTACGTGCGCATGTCCAGGCGCATGTCGCCCTCGGGCAGGCGCAGCAGGCCGCTGGCCGACAGCGTGGGCCATTCGGGCTCGGCCACGCCCGGCTGCGGAAACAGCAGCTTGACGTGGATGTTGGTGTCCTGCGCATAGCGCGCCATGTCGTCACAGGCAAAGCGCACGCGGCGCATGTGCGGCGTGAGATCGCGCACGGCCAGCACCCGCAGTTCGCGGAAGGCCGGCGGGCGCTGCAGCGCGGCGCCATCACCCTCCCAGGCCAGGGAGCCGTCAGCGGCGCCCGTGGCCTCCAGCAGCAGGTGCGCCAGCATGAGCTTCATGTCCTGCAGCAGCTCCACGCCGGGTGCCGCCACCTCAGCATGGACCTGCCGGCCCTCCAGCCACAGCTGGCCCCGGCCGCCTTCGTAGTCGGCCACCCAGCGCGTGCCTTCGCGGCGCACGGTGATGTCGTGCTCCTGCATGTGCCCGACGATGGCGGCGATGGCCTCCTCGGCCCTGTCCATGCGCACCGAAGTGCGTGCCTGCAGCTGTGTCATTGACGGATGTCCTTTCGTTCGGTGATTGCAGCATCGCCCGGCGCCCGCGGGGTTTGCGCCAGCCCCGCCGACGTTTGCGCAGCGCGCCCATAAGCCCAAAGCCCCATACGGCGGCCCTGGCCCTCAGAGCCTGGCGCGCACCAGCTTGGGAGAGATGCCGAAGCGGCGCTTGAAGGCCGTGGAAAAGTTGGCCGCGCTGGAATAGCCGGCCCCATGCGCGACCTCGGCCACGCTGCAACCCGTCTGCTCCAGCGCGGCCCAGGCGCGTTCCAGCCGCTGCTCGCGCCGGTACCCGTCGATGCTCGATCCGTAGGCCAGGCGGAACTGGCGCTGCAGGGCGCTGGCGCTCAGGCCGACCTCGCGCGCGATCTCGGCCAGCGGGCGGCAGCCGTCGCCGCCGCTGTCCAGCAAGGCCTTGAGGCGCGCCATGCGCCGGTGTTCGCGCACGCCCAGCACGCCCGGCACGGTCTGCGCCGGATCGGGCTCGGGCGCGTCCAGCGCCTGCACGGCCTCGTGCACCAGCTCCAGCGCGCGGCTGGCCAGCAGCAGGGGGGCAGAGCCTTCGCGCGCCAGCTGGATGATCTGCTCGGCCACCGCCACGGCGCGCGGCGATGGCTGCCAGGGCTGTATGGCCAGCAACTGCTGCTCCATCCAGTGCCGCAGCAGCGGTGGCGCGACCATGGGCAGGGCCTGGGCGGCAAACCATTGCGGCTGCACGGTGATGCTGAGCTTGCGCTCGAACTTGCCGCGCCGCCAATGCCGCATGAACATGTCGCCGGGCCGCGAATGGATGACGGCGCCGCAGGCCTGCACATGGGCACCGGCCGGGCTGGCGGGCGCCACCTGCATCTGCAGGCCCTGGCTGCCGAAGGCCACGTCCACGCAGCCCTCCAGCAGCACGACCAGATGCAGCCCCGGCACGGCCGGCGAACGCGTGCTCATGGTGCGCAGGTCGCGCGCCTCCACGCCATGCAGCCACAGGCCGGGCTGGACCTGCCAGGACTGCAGGTGCCCGGCCAGCAGCGCGTCCTCGGCCGTGACCTCGGCGTCGAGGATGCGGTAGTCGGGACCGCTGAAGTCGCAGGCACGCAGCGTGCCCCGCCCCAGCCAGCGTGGAGGGCGTGCAGGTGTTTGGACAGAGGAAAGAGCCATGGCCAGCCGGAGCGGTGCGCGCCCCACAGACAAGAATGATTCTTATTTTATGGATCGCGCCGGTGCGGCGCTTTCTGCGGGGAATCCATGGCGTGCCCTGCCGCGCGCCCGGGCCGCCGTGCGCCACAATGCGTGATGCTCAGCCTCCAAGACATCCAGAACGCCGCCGACCGCCTGCGCGGCGCCGTGCTCGAAACGCCCTGCGTGGAATCGCGCACGCTGTCCCAGATCACGGGAGCGCAGGTCTATCTCAAGTTCGAGAACCTGCAGTTCACGGCCTCGTTCAAGGAACGCGGCGCCCTCAACAAGCTGGCCCAGCTCTCGCCCGAGGAGCGCGCACGCGGCGTGGTCGCCATGAGCGCCGGCAACCATGCCCAGGGCGTGGCCTACCACGCGCAGCGCCTGGGCGTGCGTGCCGTCATCGTCATGCCGCGCTTCACGCCGGGCGTGAAGGTGGAGCGCACGCGCGGCTTCGGCGCCGAGATCGTGCTGCACGGCGACTCCCTGGCCGAGGCGCGCCAGCATGCCTACACGCTGGCCGAGCAGCAGGGCCTGTGCTTCGTCCACCCCTATGACGACGAGCAGATCGCGGCGGGCCAGGGCACGCTGGCGCTGGAGATGCTGGCCGAGCAGCCGGATCTGGACCTGCTGGTCGTGGCCATTGGCGGCGGCGGCCTGATCGCGGGCGTGGCCACGGCGGCCAAGGGACTGAACCCGGGCATCGAGATCATCGGCGTGCAGACCCAGCGCTTTCCGTCCATGTTCAATGCCGTGCGCCAGGCCGGGCTGCCCATGGGCACCTCGACCATCGCCGAGGGCATTGCCGTCACCCAGCCCGGCGCGATCACGCAGGAAGTCGTATCGCGCCTGGTGGACGACATGCTGCTGGTCGATGAAGGCGACATCGAGCAGGCCGTGCTCATGCTGCTGGAGATCGAGAAGACCCTGGTCGAGGGTGCGGGCGCCGCGGGCCTGGCCGCGCTGCTGCGCCATCCGCAGCACTTCGCGGGCAAGAAGGTGGGGCTGATCCTGTCGGGCGGCAACATCGACCCGCTGCTGCTGGCGGCCATCATCGGGCGCGGCATGGTGCGCTCCGGGCGACTGGCGCGCATCAAGGTCAGCGCACGCGACGTGCCCGGCGTGCTGGCGCGCATCACGGCCACGGTGGCGGCGGCGGGCGCCAATATCGAGGAAGTCCACCACCAGCGCGCCTTCACCATGCTGGCCGCGCAGAGCGTGGAAATCGAGCTGGTGCTGCAGACCCGCAACAAGGCCCACATCGAAGAGGTCATCGCTTCCCTGCAGGCCGAAGGCATGCAGGTCAACGCCGTCTAGAGCCCTAGCAGGCCCCTGGCCCCTTGTGTCATGGCTTTCCCCGAAGGCGCTGGCGGGCAGGCCTGCCTAGAATGGGGCATCCCCATTGGCAGCCAGGAGCTTTTGCATGTCGCATGATCCCGCAGCGAACCACGGCGAGCAGTCGCCCCCCGAAGACGCCACCGAGGCCATCGTCCCCTACATGCCCGTCATCCTGCCCCTGGCAGGTGCCGTGATGATGTTTCTGCTGGCCTTCATCGCCGTCAACATGGCCTGATACGGCCCCTTCGCCCCCTGCACCAAGCCCCGCTTTGCGGGGCTTTTTGTTTGCCTATTGCATAGGCAAACAGACAGATCATTTTGCATATTTCAATGCGCAGAATGCATAGTTTTTGCTATTCGTTTGCTGACAAATTCGTGACCGCTCCCTAGAATCGAATCCCCAGCCGGTGCGCCGCCAGCTTCCGCCAGCGCCGCCTCGCCGCCCCGAGAAGAGCTTCCTTCGCGCGCCGACTGAACAAGAGCCCGTTTCTCAAAGTTGGCGCGGCAACAGGCGTGTCCCCTTTGAAAAACTGGTTTTTTCAATTGAAGGAAGCTCCGCGATGAACGCACCCGTCATGCAAGGCCTGAACATCCAGGCCCCTGCCTACGTCAAGAACAGCCGACTGATCGCCTGGGTGGCCGAGATGGCCGCACTGTGCAAGCCCGCCCGGATCCACTGGTGCGACGGCTCCCAGGAAGAGTACGAGCAGCTGTGCCAGCAGCTCGTCGATGCCGGCACCTTCAAGAAGCTCGATCCCGTCAAGCGCCCCGGCAGCTACCTGGCCTGGTCCGACCCGTCCGACGTGGCGCGCGTCGAGGACCGCACCTACATCTGCTCGGCCAACAAGGAAGATGCGGGCCCGACCAACAACTGGATGGCCCCGAACGAGATGCGCGCCACGCTGCAGCCGCTGTTCGACGGCTGCATGGCCGGCCGCACCATGTATGTGGTGCCTTTCTCCATGGGCCCGCTGGGCTCGCCCATCGCCCACGTGGGCGTGGAGCTGTCCGACAGCGCCTATGTGGCCGTCAACATGAAGATCATGACCCGCATGGGCCGTGCCGTGTATGACGTGATCGGCGTCGAAGGCGAGTTCGTTCCCTGCGTGCACACCGTGGGCGCGCCCCTGGCCGAAGGCGAGAAGGACCAGACCAGCTGGCCCTGCAACAAGACCAAGTACATCGTCCACTACCCCGAGACGCGCGAAATCTGGAGCTATGGCTCGGGCTACGGCGGCAACGCCCTGCTGGGCAAGAAGTGCTTTGCGCTGCGCATCGCCTCCACCATGGGCCGCGACCAGGGCTGGCTGGCCGAGCACATGCTCATCCTGGGTGTGACCAACCCCCAGGGCAAGAAATACCACGTGGCTGCGGCCTTCCCCAGCGCCTGCGGCAAGACCAACTTCTCGATGCTGGTGCCGCCCAAGGTCTTCGAAGGCTGGAAGGTCACCACCATCGGCGACGACATCGCCTGGATCAAGCCCCAGGCCGACGGCTCGCTGCGCGCCATCAACCCCGAAGCCGGCTACTTCGGCGTGGCTCCGGGCACGAACTACCACACCAACCCCAACTGCATGGCCAGCCTCGACAAGAACGTGATCTTCACGAACGTCGCGCTGACCGATGACAACGACGTGTGGTGGGAAGGCATGGACAAGGACACCGGCAAGCAGCCCGATCACCTGATCGACTGGCAAGGCAAGGACTGGACGCCCCAGATCGCCCGCGAGACCGGCGCCAAGGCTGCCCACCCCAACGCCCGCTTCACCGTGGCCGCGACCAACAACCCCGCGCTGGACGAAGCCTGGGACGATCCCAAGGGCGTGAAGATCGACGCCATCATCTTCGGCGGCCGCCGCTCCACCACCGTGCCGCTGGTGACCGAGGCCCGCAACTGGACCGAAGGCGTCTACATGGCCGCCACCATGGGTTCGGAAACCACGGCCGCCGCCTTCGGCGCCCAGGGCGTGGTGCGACGCGACCCCTTCGCCATGCTGCCGTTTGCCGGCTACAACATGAGCGACTACTTCCAGCACTGGCTCACGCTGGGCGCCAAGATCGAAGGCCAGGGCGCCGCCCTGCCCAAGATCTTCACCACCAACTGGTTCCGCAAGAACGCCGACGGCAAGTTCGTCTGGCCCGGCTACGGCGAGAACATGCGCGTCCTGAAGTGGATGATCGACCGCCTCGAAGGCCAGGCACAGGGCGAGCAGACCGCCTTCGGCATTGCGCCCCAGTACGCCGAGATCAACTGGACCGGCCTGGACTTCTCCGCCGACCAGTTCGCCAGCGTGACCAGCATCGACAAGGCCGCCTGGGCCGAGGAAATGCAGCTGCACACCGAGCACTTCGACAAGCTGGCCCACAAGCTGCCTCAAGAGCTGCTGGTGACCAAGGCCGAACTGGAAAAGCGCCTGGCGGCCTGATCCGGCGCCAGCCCATGGAAAAAGCCTCGCAGTGCGAGGCTTTTTTTGTGGCGTTTCAACGACGCCCCCCAGACAACAAAAAAGCCGCGCCTTGTGGGCAGCGGCTTTTTTGGAGGAGCGCCGAAAGGCGCCCCAGGCAGAGATCAGTTGCCTTGACGATCCATGGCGCGGGCCAGGTCGGCCATCAGGCGGGCGTCCTGCAGGGCGGCATTCCAGATGCGCTCGTCGGCGGCGGCCTGCTGGCGGCTCTCGGTCCAGGCGCGGTAGCCGGCGCGGACCGTCATGGCAGCGCGGCGGGCGGGAGCGGAGAACAGGGCCAGGCCCATGAAGGCGGCAACCCACAGCACCACCCAGGCGCCCAGCATGTGGCCGTCGGTCCAGTTGTGGGCGACCTCGTTGACCACCACCATCAGCGCGGCCACCAGGGCAGCGAGCAGCAGGGCGCTGGCGCCACGCTTGCCGGAGAAACGCTTGGCAGCGCTCTTGCGGTCATCGGCGGCTTGATAGACATGCACCACACCAGGGTGCTCGACACAGTAGGAGTTGTAAATGAAGTTGCTCATGGCAGATAAACCCAGTTAAATAGCCGCTTTTGACGGCGTGGCGGGCGACTAGGTGTAACTATAGGGTTTACCCTAGAGCTCTTCAAATTTATATCTTGAATCTGTAGCATTCACGCCAGTGATGACTCAGCGCCCGCCGCCATGTCTGCCCTGAACTTCCGCACACTGGATCTGAACCTGCTGCGCGTCTTCGACGAGGTGATGGCAGAGCGCAGCCTGACGCGGGCGGCCCACAAGCTGGCCATCACCCAGCCGGCCGTGAGCAACGCCCTGCGACGCCTGCGCGAGGCCCTGGGCGACGAGCTCCTGGTGCGCCAGGGCCAGGGCGTGGAGCCCACGCCGCGCGCACTGGCGCTGTGGCCCGTGATCCGGGAGGCGCTGCAGCAACTGCAGGACACGCTGACGCCGGGCGAATTCCATCCTTCCACCGCCACCGCCACCTTTGTGCTGGCCATGGCCGACGCCACGGCCGCCACGCTGATCCCGCCCATGTTCAGCCTGCTGGAGCGCGAGGCGCCCGGCGTGGGCATCCGCGTGCTGCCGCTGACCACGCGCGACCCGCGCGGCCTGCTGGAGGCCGGCGAGGCCGACATGGCCGTGGGCTACTTCCCCGCCGCGCTGGCCGACCTGACGGCGCGCGCGCAGTCGGGCGCCCTGGTGGCCTTCGACAGTCGGCGCCTTTATGAAGGCGAGTACCTGTGCGTGATGCGCCAGGGCCATCCCCTGGCCGATGTGCCGCTGACGCTGGACAACTACTGCGCGGCGCGCCACATGCTGGTGAGCTTCTCAGGCCGCTCCTTCGGTTTCATCGACGAGGCCCTGGCCTCGCTGGGCCGCACGCGCCAGGTGGTGCTCACCGTCAACCAGTTCTTCACGGCCGGGCGCGTGGTCATGAACTCCAACCTGCTGACCATCCTGCCACGCCACTTCGTGCCCGTGACCGGCATGGCCGACAAGCTGGTGCTGCGCGAGCTGCCCTTCGACGTGCAGCCCGTGCATGTGGATGCGCTGTGGCGCCGGCGCGGCCAGCATCCGCAGGCCTATGAATGGCTGCTGCGCACGCTCACGCGCTCGGCCGAAGCCACCTTCCCGCACACCTGAGAGCGTGTTGCGGGGGCGCGCGCCAGCGCAGGTTCTACACTTGGCCGCATGAAGATCCAGCTGCTGTCCGACCTGCACCTCGAGGCCCATCCGCATTTCATCGCCGAGCCCGCACCCGATGCCGACGTGCTGGTGCTGGCCGGCGACATAGGCTCCTACCAAAGCGGCAGCCTGCTGCAAGGCGAGCACTTCGGGCTGGAGCGTTTCTCTCCCCTGCCCCAGTACGCGGGCTGGCCCTGCCCCGTGATCTTCGTGCCGGGCAACCATGAGTACGACATGCAGGACTTCGACGCCGCCCATGCCCGCCTGCGCGCCGCCTGCGAGCGCATGGGCATGGTCTGGCTGGAGCGCGAGACCGCCGTGCTGGGCGGCGTGCGCTTCGTGGGCACCACGCTGTGGAGCGACTACGACGCCATGTCCATGCACGAAGGCGTGACCGACCTGACCCGGCTGCTCAAGCTGCGCGAGAAGGCCTTCCGCGCCGCCAACTTCTACCTGCACAAGACCGGCGGCACGCGCGGCGGCGAGCCCTTTCTGGCCGAGCCCATGCGCGAGCAGTCGCTGGTCTGCCAGCAATGGCTGCGCCAGGCGCTGGCCCGGCCTTTCGATGGCCCCACGGTGGCCGTCACGCACTTTGCACCCAGCCTGCGCAGCGCCGATCCGCGCTATGGCCTGGTGCCCGGCACGGCCGGCTTTTGCAATGTGCTCGACGACCTGCTGCCCTTTGCCGATCTGTGGCTGCACGGCCACCTGCATTCGCCCAGCGACTATGTGGCCGAGGGCCTGCGCGACGATGGCAGCGCCTGGCGCTGCCGCGTGGTGGCCAACCCGCTGGGCTATGCACGCAAGGGCGAGCAGGAGGGCTTTTTCCCTCGCTCTACCATCGAGTTGCCGGCGCACATGACCGCAGGGGCGGCAGAGGTGGCAGATGCGCCGGTCCGCGCTTGACCTGGATCAAGCACTCCATCCCGGCTTGGGCTTAGTCTTGGGCCATACCAAAGGAGGACTTTCATGAACATCCTGCTCGCAGTCGATGGCAGCCCCTACACCCAGAAGATGCTGGCCTACCTGACCTCGCACCCCGAGATCCTGGGCTCCGCCCACAGCTACAGCGCCATCACCGTCCAGCCCCAGCTGCCGGCCCGCGCGCGCGCCGCCCTGGGCAAGGAGGTGGTGGACGAGTACTACGCCGAGGAATCGACCAAGGTGCTGGACCCCGTGTGCAGCTACCTGGCCGAACACGGCGTGCAGGCCACGCGCCTGAGCAAGGTGGGCCCGGTCGCCGACTCCATCATCAAGGCCGCCGAGGAAGGCAAGTTCGACCTGCTGGTCATGGGCACGCATGGCCATGGCGCGCTGGGCCGCCTGGTCATGGGCTCGGTCAGCACCCAGGTGCTGGCCGGCAGCCAGGTGCCGGTGCTGCTGATCCGCTGATCCGCTGCACCGTGGACATGCGGCGCCCATAACCAGAAAAAGCAAAGCGCAGGCTTCACGGCGCAATGAACCAAAGACGGCTCCCCCGCGGGAGCCGTCTTTTTTTGCATGGCAGCTTGCCGCCATCGTGCATGGCCTGCCGTCACCGGGCTGTCACAGCCGCCTTTTACAGTCGCGCGATTTGTCACACAGGGGATGGTGAGCATGCGCATGGATACTTTGGATTGGCGGCACAAGGCGATTGCAACGGCCTGCCTGGCCCTGTGTGGCGCTGCATGGTCCGCGCCCTTCACCCCGGGCAATCTGGTGGCCTACCGCGTGGGCACCGGCACGGGCGCCCTGCCTGTGTACCTGGACGAGTACCGCGTGGACGGCACCCTGGTGCAATCGCTGCCGCTGTCAGGCGGTGCAACGCCGCTGACGGCCAGCAGCACGGGCTCGGAAGGCCTGCTCAACCGCTCGGCCAACGGCCTGTGCCTGACGGTCCCCGGCTATGCGGTGGCACCGGGCGGCGCCGATCCCAAGACGGCGGCGGCACGCGGCGTGGCCTTTGTCGATGCCGACGGTGTGGTGGGCAATGGCACGCGACTGGGTGGTACGGCCTTGGTCGGCGATGCCTTTCGCAGCGTGGTCAGCGACGACTGCAGCCGCGCCTGGGCCAGCGGCAGCGGCAGCCCCAACGCCAACCGCGGCATCTGGTTCGTCCAGAAAGATGCCACCAGCGCCACCCAGCTGAGCAACAAGAACACCCAGGGCATCACCATGGCCGATGGCCAGCTCTACGCGGCCTTTGCCAGCGGCGACACGCTCAACAGGATCGGAACCGGGCTGCCCACGACAGGCACGCCCGCAGTCAGCGCGCTGCCGGGCCTGGCGGGCAACAACCTGCGCGGCCTGGCCTTCCTCGATCTCGATGGCACGCCGGGCGCAGACACGCTCTACGTGGCCGCCAACAACGATGGCACCGGCACGGTGCGCAAGTACACGCTGGAAGCGGGCACCTGGGTGGCCCGGGGCTCGGCGCCGCTGGCAGGCGCCCATGGCCTGGCAGCCGTGCATCTGGGCCAGGGCGCGGTCATGCTGCTGGCCACCGGCTCCGACGGGCAGTTGTATCGCCTGTTCGATGCCTCGGGCCGCACCGGCACGCTGGCGGGCACGCCGCAGCCGCTGGCGTCGGGCATCGACGGCGTGCTGTACGGCCTGGCCTGGGCACCCGAAGTGTCCCCGCCGGCTGCCGTGCCCGCAGCCCCTGCGAGCGTGAATGCCAGCGCCTCGGGCAACAGCGTGCAGGCGCAGTGGGCCAGCGTGAACGGCGCGTCCTACTACCTGGTCGAACTGTCCAGCGACGGCTTCACCACCGTGTCGCACAGCCTGGCGGTGTTCGGCACCAGCCAGACCGTGGACGGCCTGGCGGCCGGCAGCCACCAGGTGCGCGTGCGTGCGGTGAACAGCCTCGGCGGCGGGGCGGCCGGCGTTTCCGCGCCCGTCACCACCAGCCCGCCCCCGACGACTTCCCTGCCCGCGCTGACCGCGTACTCGGGCGTGGTCGGCGATGCCAGCGATGTCCTCGCGGGCACGGGCCTGTCCTTCACCGTCAGCGATCCGGCCGCCACGGTCAGCGCCACGTCCAGCAATCTCGCCGTGGTCGCCGCCAACGGCCTGGTGGCGACGCAAAGCGGTGGCAACGCCGTGCTCAAGATCACGCCCACCGGCGTGGGCTATGCCGAAATCACCGTCACACTGACCAACGCGGGCGGCGCCTCCGTCAGCCGCACCATCAAGTACGCGGCCTCGGCCAACACCGCCGCCAACACCAGCCCGCGCTGGCTGGCCGGGCGCTCGGACGCATCGACGGCCATCGTCATCGATGCTGCCACCATGCTGGTGGGCGACGACGAGGCACCTGCCCAGGATGCCTCGGGCAATGCGCTGCCGGCCGGCAACTCCTTCTCGGCCTATGGCCCGGCCGGCGGGCTGCCCATCAAGCCGCTGATGCTGGACAGGACCGCCCTGGGCCTGGCCGATGCCGCCGCCTGCACCGCCCCCGGCCTCACGGGCCTGGACAGCTGCAAGAGCGACGAGGAAATGGACATCGAGGCCAGCTTTGCCCTGGGCAGCCGCGTGTACGTGGCGGGCTCGCACTCCAACAACAAGAGCGGCAAGTCGCGCACCGACCGCTGGCGCCTGGCGGCGATGGATGTGACCGGCTCCGGCGCCTCCACGGCGCTGACCGCCAGTGGCTACTACCGCTGGCTGCGCGAGGACCTGCGCAGCTGGGACGCGGCCGCGCATGACGGCCTTGCCGCCAACTACCTGGGCCTGGTGGCCAGCTCGGACGGCGGCGCCACCAAGGCGCCCGAGGCCGAGACGATGAGCGGCTTTTCCATCGAAGGCATGTCCACCAGCCCCGACAACGGCGCCGCCTGGCTGGGCTTTCGCGCGCCGCTGGTGCCGGCACCGGGCGCGCCCGCCGTCACGGCCGACCAAGCCACGGGCCGCACGCATGCGCTGATCGTGCCCGTGACCAACTTCGCGGCCCTGCCTGCGGCCGATGGCGGCAGCAAGGGCAGCGCGTCCATGGGCCAGCCGATTCGCCTGGATCTGGGCGGCCGCGGCATCCGCGAAATCCGCAAGAACGCGGCGGGCGAGTACCTGATCATTGCCGGCCCCTCGGCCAGCGCCACGGGCACCGCGCCGCGCAACTTCCAGCTCTATTCCTGGGATGGCCGCGTGAACAGCGCAGGCCTGGCACTGAACCTGCGCCCGCGCGCTGCCGACCTGGCCGCCATCACCGTGCCCAATACCGCCTGCTCGGCCGAAGGCATAGGCGCCATGCCGGCCAGCCTGGACGCAGGCGGCAGCGTGGACATCATCAGCGACTGCGGCGATGCCGATTTCTACGGCGATGGCACCGTGGCCAAGGACCTGCCCTATGCCGCCTGGAAAAAGGCGCGCCTGGACAGCCTGGCGGTGCCGGCGCTGTCCACCGTGGCCCTGTCCGCCCAGGCCGTGGACCAGACATCGGCCGCGGTCCAGGCCACGCCCAGCATGGGCGGCAGCCTGCGCGCCGTGGCCCTGCCCGCCAATGCGCCCGTCCCCAGTTGGGAACAGGTCATGGCCGGCCTGGATGCCGCCGGCCTGCCGGCCCCTGCCAGCAACACGGTCAGCACCGCAGCCGGCACGGCCGCCACGCTGTCCTTCACAGGCCTGGACCCTGCCGTGAGCTACCGCGTGCATGCGGTCAACCTGCCGGCATCGGGCACGGCCAGCGCGCCGGCTGTGCTGGCCCTGAGCAAGCCCGTGCCCATCGGCATGCAGATCGGCACGGGCAGCAACACGGCTGGTGTCAGCAACGGCACGGGCAATGTGGGTGCAGACCAATGGCAGTTCGCCTCGAACTCGGCAGGCTTTCAGCCTGCGCCCTCGCAAAGCCCGCTGCCGGGCAACCTGCGCCTGCCCTACGGCAGCCTGAGCTTCGTGCTCATGGGCGGCACGCCGGGCTCCATGGCCACCATCCGCATGGACCTGCCTGAAGCCGCACCCGCCCAGGCCACGCTCTGGAAGTACGGCCCAACGGCCGCCACGCCCACGGCGCACTGGTATGAGCTGGCCGCATCGGCCTACCGCTTCGCACCCGACCGCCGCTCGGTGAGCTTCGACATCACCGACGGGCAGACGGGCGACAGCGACCTGGCCGTCAACGGCGTCATCGTGGACCCCGTGGCGGTGGCCGCGCCTGCGGCCCTGCCGCCCGGCGCCACGGCCACCCCCGTGCCCGGCCTGTCCACACTGGCCCAGGCGCTGCTGGCGCTGGCCCTGGGCGGCATGGCCACACTGCTCCGCCGCCGCCGCGGCTGACGCCCGCGCGCCTTCTGCACCCGCCGCACCTGGCCGCGCCCGGTGCCCCTTCAAGCCCCTGCACGGTTCGCCGCGCAGGGGCTTTTTGCTGCGGCCTGGGAAAACCCTGAATCCACCGTGTTGACGGGGCTTGTTGCAAAAACAATAATTACCACGTTAACTAAATCCACACCATGCAGATTCAGCCCTTTCTCCTGGATGACGGCCTTTCGCTGGGCACGGTCTACGGCACGCTGCTCAACCAGCAGGCCACCGTGCAGCGCCTGTCGCCGCAGTTCGACAGCGCGCCCTACAAGGCCGCTCCGCGCGCCCCCGTGCTCTATCTCAAGCCGCGCAACACCTGGGCGCGCGATGGCGCTGCGGTGGCCGTGCCGGCCGATCCCGGCGAGGTCCGCGTCGATGCCAGCATCGGCCTGGTGATCGGCCGCAGCGCCACGCGCGTCAGCGAAGCAACGGCCCTGGACCATGTGGCCGGCTGGCTGATCGCCAGCGACCTCACGCTGCCGCACGAGAACTACTACCGCCCCGCCATCCGCCAGCGCTGCCGCGACGGTTTCTGCCCGCTGGGCGCCCTCGTTCGCGGCACAGGCTTTGACGTACAGGCGGCCACGCTCACGGTGTCCATCAATGGTGAACAGGTCTGGCAGCGCGGTTTTGCCGACCTGGTGCGCTCGCCCGCAAGGCTGCTGGCCGACGTGACCGAATTCATGACGCTGTCGCCCGGCGACGTGCTGCTGCTGGGCCCGGGCGAAGGCGCGCCGCTGGCGCGGCCTGGGGGCCGCGTGGTCATCGAGGTGCCCGGCCTGGGCCGGCTCACGCATTCGGTGGTGGCAGAACAGGGAGCAGCAGCATGAAGCACGGACGCGTCATCTTCGAAGGACAGACCCTGCAGGTCACCGAAGGCCCGCACGGACAGGTGCAGTTGCCCGATGGCCGCCTGGTGGCGGAGACCGCCGTGCAGTGGCTGCCGCCGCTGCAGTTCGGCACCGTCTTCGCGCTGGGCCTGAACTATGCGGACCATGCCAAGGAAATCGCCTTCAACAAGGCGCCCGAGGAACCGCTGGTCTTCCTCAAGGGCCCGAACACGCTGAACGGCCACCACGGCCGCACGTACCGGCCCGCCGACGTGGCCTACATGCACTTCGAGTGCGAGCTGGGCGTGGTCATCGGCAAGACCTGCCGCAACGTGCGCCGCGAAGACGCCTACAGCGTGGTCGCCGGCTACTGCACGGCCAACGACTACGCCATACGCGACTACCTGGAGAACTTCTACCGGCCCAACCTGCGCGTGAAGAACCGCGACGGCGCCACGCCCGTGGGCCCGTGGTTCGTCGATGCAGCCGATGTGCCAGACCCCATGAACCTGCGCCTGCGCAGCTGGGTCAACGGCGAGCTCAAGCAGGACGGCAGCACGCGCGACATGGTGCATGACATCCCCTCGCTGATCGCCCATCTGTCGGGCTTCATGACGCTGAACCCCGGCGACCTCATCCTCACGGGCACGCCCGACGGCGTGGCCGACTCCCGCGTGGGCGACGAGATCGTCACCGAGATCGAAGGCCTGGGCCGCCTGGTCAACACCATCGTCGGCGACGCGCCGGCCGCCTCCTGAACCCACCGCACACGCCAAGGAATCCCCATGCGCATTGACCACCTGATCGACGGCAAGGCCGTCGCCGGCAAGGACTATTTCGAGACCGTCAACCCCGCCACCCAGGAGGTGCTGGCCGAGGTTGCCGCTGGCGGCGAGGCCGAGGTGCAGGCCGCCGTCGCCGCCGCGAAGAACGCCTTTCCGAAATGGGCCAACACGCCCGCCACCGAACGCGCCAAGCTCGTGCGCAAGCTGGGCGACCTGATCGCCCGCCATGTGCCCGAGATCGCGCAGACCGAGACCAACGACTGCGGCCAGGTCATCGCCCAGACGGGCAAGCAGCTGGTGCCGCGCGCGGCCGACAACTTCTACTACTTTGCCGAGATGTGCACGCGCGTGGACGGCCACACCTATCCCACGCCCACGCACCTGAACTACACCCTGTTCCACCCCGTGGGCGTGTGCGCGCTGATCTCGCCTTGGAACGTGCCCTTCATGACGGCCACCTGGAAGGTGGCGCCCTGCCTGGCCTTCGGCAACACGGCCGTGCTCAAGATGAGCGAGCTGTCGCCCATGACCGCCGCGCGCCTGGGCGAGCTGGCGCTGGAGGCCGGCATTCCGCCCGGCGTGCTCAACCTGGTGCACGGCTACGGCAAGGACGCGGGCGAGCCCCTGGTGCGCCACCGCGATGTGCGTGCCGTCTCGTTCACGGGCTCGACCCAGACCGGCAACCGCATCGTGCAGGCCGCCGGCCTCAAGAAATTCAGCATGGAGCTGGGCGGCAAGAGCCCCTTCGTGATCTTTGACGACGCCGACTTCGAGCGCGCGCTGGATGCGGCCGTGTTCATGATCTTCTCCAACAACGGCGAGCGCTGCACGGCCGGCAGCCGCATCCTGGTGCAAAAGGGCATCTACGCAAAGTTCGTGGACCGCTTCGTGGAGCGCGCCAGGAAGATCACCGTGGGCGACCCGCTGGAGGAGTCCACCATCGTCGGCCCCATGATCAGCGCCAGCCACCTGGCCAAGGTGCGCCACTACATCGAGCTGGGCCAGAAGGAAGGCGCCAGCATGCTGTGCGGCGGGCTCGATGCGCCCGTGCTGCCCGAGCGCGTGCGCAAGGGCAACTATGTGCTGCCCACGGTGTTTGCCGACGTGGACAACCGCATGCAGATCGCCCAGGACGAGATCTTCGGCCCCGTGGCCTGCATCATCCCCTTCAGCGACGAGGCTGAGGCCGTGCGCCTGGCCAACGACATCCAGTACGGCCTGTCCAGCTACGTCTGGACCGAGAGCGTGGGCCGCGCCCACCGCGTGGCCGCCGCCATCGAGGCCGGCATGTGCTTCGTCAACAGCCAGAACGTGCGCGACCTGCGCCAGCCCTTCGGCGGCACCAAGGCCTCGGGCACGGGCCGCGAGGGCGGCAGCTGGAGCTACGAGGTCTTCTGCGAGCCCAAGAACGTGGCCGTATCGCTGGGCTCGCACCATATTCCGCACTGGGGCGTCTGAACGGGCGACCAGCGACAACGACAAAGAGAACCGAGGAGACAAGACATGCAACGCCGCCATTTCCTGCAATCCACCGCAGCCACCACGGCCGCAGCGCTGATGCTCCCGGGCCTTTCCCAGGCCCAGCCCGGTAGCCCGGCCGGCACCTGGCCTGCAAAGCCGCTGCGCATCATCGTGCCCTTCACGCCGGGCGGCACCACCGACCTGGTGGCGCGCCTGGTGGGCACCGAGCTGGGCAAGTCCCTGGGCCAGCCTGGCATGGGCCACCCCGTCATCGTGGAGAACAAGCCCGGCGCGGGCACGGTGATCGGCGTGGACTATGTGTCCAAGCAGCCGACCGACGGCTACACCCTGGTGTGCGTGGCCAACAGCTTCACGGCCAACAAGACGCTGGTGAAGAACCTGCCCTACGACACCACGCGCGACCTCAAGCCCGTGGCGCTGATGGGCCTGTCCGAGCATGTGCTGGCCACCCACCCGGGCAGCGGACTGAAGACGCTGGCGGACCTGCGCAGCCGCGCCAAGGCCAGGCCCGGCGAGCTCAGCTATGCCTCGTTCGGCAACGGCACCTCGGCCCATCTGTCGGGCGCGCTGCTGTGCCAGGAGATGGGCATCGAGATGGTCCACATCCCCTACAAGGGCCAGGGCCCGGCGCTGGCCGACCTGCTGGGCGGCCAGGTGGACGTGATGTTCGGCAACTGGCCCGAGTTCCGTGGCCATGTGCAAAGCGGCAAGCTGGTGGCACTGGGCATGGCCACGCGCCAGCGCTCGCAGTTCGCTCCCCAGGTGCCCACGCTGGCCGAGCAGGGCGTGGCGCTGGAATCCAACTCCTGGCAGGGTCTGCTGGCACCCGGTGCCACGCCCGATGCACTGGTGCAGCGCATCAACGCCGCCGTGGTCAAGGCCCTGGCCGAGCCCGCCGTGGTGGATGCCTTCGCGCGCGGCGGCATCGTCTCGCAGGCCGGCACGGCGCAGCAGTTCGCGGCCTTCGTCACCAGCGAAATCGCCAAGTACGAAGCCATCATCCGCCGCGCCAACATCACGCTGGGCTGAGGCTGGACCACCGGGAGACGCCATGAGCCTGTACACCATGCAGAAATTCCTGTTCCAGCTCAACCGCGAGCCCGAGGTGCAGCGGCGCTTTGCCGAGGACCGCGCCGCGCTGCTGGCCGAGTACGCGCTGGAGCCCGAGGAGTACGAAGCCATGTTCCACGGCGACATCGGCAAGCTCTACGTGCTGGGCTGCAACGGCCAGCTGCTGATGCACTTCGCGCCGCTGCTGGGAATGCCCTGGGCCGACTACCTGCAGGCCATGCGCGACGGCGTGCAAAAGCACGGACCGGTGCGCGCGGGCGTCTACGCGATGACGACAGCCACCAACGAAAAGATCGCAGGAGTTTGAGATGAGTCTGGTATTTGCAGGCGTTTGCAGCCACGCGCCCGGCATCACGGGCCGCGCACACCTGGCCGATCCGGCCACCAGGGATGCCTTCCATGCCGCCTTCCGCGACATGGGCGCACGGCTGGAGGCGGCGCGGCCCGATGCCGTGATCGTCATCGCGGCCGAGCACTTCGCCAACTTCTTCATGAACAACATGCCGGCCTATGCCATCGGCATGGCAGACCACTACGAAGGGCCCATCGAGGACCCGGCCTGGCTGGGCATAGAGCGCCACTGCATCCCCGGCAATGCCGAACTGTCGCGGCGCCTGATCACCGAGGTCATGCAGACCGTGGACGTGGCCTTTGCCGAGGAGTGGAAGTTCGACCACGGCATCATGGTCCCGCTGCACTTTCTGACACCGGCCTATGACAAGGACATCATCCCCGTCAACATCAACTGCCAGGGCCCGCCGCTGACGCCGCTGCACCGCGCCTGGGCCTTTGGCGAGGCCCTGCGCCGCGCCTGCGACAAGGTGCCCGAGCGCATCGCCATCGTGGGCACGGGCGGCATCTCGCACTGGCCGGCCACGCCCGACTCGGGCAAGGTCAACTGGGAGTGGGACCAGCAGTTCATGGACCGCTGGTGCCGCAACGACCGGGACGCGCTGCTGTCGTACACCGACGCCGAGACCTACCGCGACGGCGGCCAGGGCGGCTTCGAGATCCGCAGCTTCATCGCCGTGGCCGCCGCCGCGCGCGGCGCGGGCCAGGTGCTGTACTGCCAGCCCATTCCCATCTTCGCCGTGAGCTGCACGGCCGCCACCATGGAGGTGGCCTGAATGCCGCACGTGGTCATCCTCTACACGGCCAGCCTGGACGCGCACACCGACATGACGCAGCTGTGCCGCGCCCTGGCCGACACCATGCTCACCGTGCGTGCCGAAGACGGCGCCCAGGTCTTTCCCACGGGCGGCACGCGCGTGCTGGCCTACCCCGCGCCGCACAGCGCCGTGGCCGATGGCGGGGCCGCGGGCCGCGCAGCGGGCGGCGATGGCGACTACGGCTTCATCTACATCAACCTGCGCATGGGCCGGGGCCGCTCGGCCGCCGTGCAGCAGCAGGCCGGCGACGCCCTGCTGGCCTGCGCGCGCCGCCATCTGCAGCCGCTGTTCGCGCAGCGCCACCTGGGCCTGACCGTGCAGGTCGATGAAAGCCCGGGCCAGGTCTACGACGGCAAGCACAGCACCCTTCACCCCCTCTTTTCCAGGCCTTGAAATGTTTCCCCAAGAACTGTTGACCCAACTGGCCCAGGAACTCGACCGCAGCGAGAAGACGCGCGTTCAGGTCGAGCATTTCTCCAAGCGCTTTCCCGGCATGACCGTGGAGGATGGCTACCGCGTCTCGCGCGAATGGGTGCGCCTGCAGATCGCGGCGGGCCGCAAGGTAATCGGCCACAAGATCGGCCTGACCTCGCGCGCCATGCAGATATCAAGCCAGATCGACGAGCCCGACTACGGCACCCTGCTCGACAGCATGCTCTACCGGTGCACGCCGGGTCAGGTGCTGGACATCCCGGCCGCGCGCTTCATCGCGCCGCGCGTGGAGGTGGAGCTGGCCTTCGTGCTCAAGGCGCCGCTGCGCGGCCCGGGCCTGCCCGGCGGCAAGGAGATCACGCTGCAGGACGTGCTGGACGCCACCGACCACGTGACGCCGGCCATCGAGATCATCGACGCGCGCATCGAGCAGTTCGACCGCCACACCAAGGCCATGCGCAAGGTCTACGACACCATCAGCGACAACGCGGCCAATGCGGGCATCGTGGTCGGCGCCGGGCAGGCTGTTCCCGGGGTGCTTGACCTGCCCTGGTGCGGCGCCATACTGCGCTGCAACGGCGTGGTCGAGGAGACCGGCCTGGCTGCCGGCGTGCAGGGCCATCCCGCCATCGGCGTGGCCTGGCTGGCCAACAAGCTCTCGCCCTGGGGCGAGGCCCTGGAGGCCGGCCAGACCGTGCTGGCCGGCTCGTTCACGCGCCCCGTGGCCGCCAAGCCTGGCGACCTGTTCGACGCCGACTACGGCCCGCTGGGCCGCCTGCAATTCCGTTTTGTCTAGGCGCCGTCGTCCCGACGCCTGCCCCGCACTTATTGGAGATTTCCCATGCCGCTTGCACTGCGCGACCCCAGCCTGCTCAAGAACCTCTGCCTGATTGACGGCCAATGGCTGGCCGCCGACGATGGCAGCCGCATCGACGTCCACAACCCCGCCACGGGCGAGGCCGTGGGCCATGTGCCCCGCATGGGCGAGGCCGAGACGCAGCGTGCCATCGCCGCCGCCGAACGCGCCTTCGCCCTCTGGAAGCAGCAGACCGCCGAGGCCCGCGCGCGCCTGCTGCATCGCTGGTTCGAGCTGATGATGGAGAACCAGGAGGACCTGGCCCTGATCATGACCAGCGAGCAGGGCAAGCCCCTGGCCGAGTCGCGCGGCGAGATCGCCTACGCGGCCTCCTACGTGCAGTGGTTTGCCGAGGAAGCCCGCCGCATCTACGGCTCCACCGTGCCCGCGCCCTGGGCCGACAAGCGCATCATCGTGACCAAGGAGCCCGTGGGGGTCTGCGCCGCGATCACGCCCTGGAACTTCCCGGCCGCCATGATCACGCGCAAGGTCGCGCCGGCCCTGGCCGCGGGCTGCACCATCATCGTCAAGCCCGCGCAGCAGACACCGCTGTCGGCCCTGGCCATGGCCGAGCTGGCCCAGCGCGCCGGCATTCCCGAAGGCGTGTTCAGCGTGATCACGGGCTCCTCGCGCGCCATCGGCGGCGTGCTCACGGCCAGCATGGCCGTGCGCAAGCTGACCTTCACGGGCTCCACCGAAGTGGGCCGCGTGCTGGCCGAGCAATGCGCGCCCACGCTCAAGAAGATGTCGCTGGAGCTGGGCGGCAATGCGCCCTTCATCGTCTTCGACGACGCGGACCTGGATGCCGCCGTCGAGGGCGCCATGGCCTCCAAGTACCGCAACACCGGCCAGACCTGCGTGTGCGCCAACCGCCTGCTGGTGCAGGACGGCGTGTACGACGCCTTCATGGCCAGGCTCAAGGTCGCCGTGCAGGCCCTCAAGGTGGGCAACGGGCTGGAGGCCGGCGTGGGCCAGGGCCCGCTGATCGACCAGGCCGCCGTGGACAAGGTCGAGGAGCTGGTGGCCGACGCCGTGAAGAACGGCGCCGAGGTCGTGCTGGGCGGCAAGCGCCATGCGCTGGGCGGCACCTTCTACGAGCCCACCATCCTGGCCCATGCCACGGACCGCATGCGCATCGCCAGGGAAGAGGTCTTCGGCCCCGTGGCGCCCGTGTTCCGCTTCAAGACCGAGGAAGAGGCCATCCGCATGGCCAACGACACCGAGTACGGCCTGGCCGCCTACTTCTACGCCCGCGACGTGGGCCGCGTGTGGCGCGTGGGCGAGGCGCTGGAGTACGGCATGGTGGGCATCAACAGCGGCATCATCAGCACGGCCGTGGCGCCGTTTGGCGGCGTCAAGCAGTCGGGCATGGGCCGCGAGGGCGGCGCCGCCGGCATAGAGGAATACCTGAGCACCAAGTACCTGTGCATGGGCCACTGAGGCCCGGACAATCACACCATGCAGACACCTGTGAACCGCTTCAAGGCCGCCATTGCGGCCGACCAACCCCAGATCGGCCTGTGGCTGGGCCTGGCCGACGCCTATTCGGCGGAAATCTGCGCGGGCGCCGGCTTCGACTGGCTCCTGATCGACGGCGAGCATTCGCCCAACGACACGCGCACCCTGCTGGCGCAGCTGCAGGCCATCGCGGCCTATCCCGACAGCCATGCCATTGCCCGCGTGCCCATGGGACACGGCGAGGTCGGCGAGATGCTGATCAAGCAGTACCTGGACATCGGCGTGCAGACCCTGCTCGTGCCCATGGTGGACACGGCCGAGCAGGCCGCACGCATCGTGCGTGCCGCGCGCTATCCGCAGGCCGACGGCCAGGGCGGCATCCGCGGCATGGGCGGCGCACGCGCCTCGGCCTGGGGCCGGCGCGCCAACTACGCCCATGAAGCCAACGCCCAGGTCTGCGTGCTGGTGCAGGTGGAAACGCGCCAGGCGCTGGCCCACCTGGACGCCATTGCCGCCACCGAGGGCGTGGACGGCGTCTTCATCGGCCCGGCCGACCTGTCGGCCTCCATGGGCCACATCGGCAACCCCGGCCATCCCGAGGTGCAGGAGGCGATTGCCGACGCCATCGCCCGCATACGCCGCGCCGGCAAGGCGCCCGGCATCCTCACGCCCAACGAGGCCCTGGCGCGCAAGTACCTGGAGCTGGGCTGCACCTTCACGGCCGTGGGCCTGGACACCAGCGTGCTGGTGCAGGCCACCAGCGCCCTGGCTGCACGCTTCAAGCAGGCAGCGGCCCCCGCGCCGAAAAGCCAGACCTATTGAGGCCCCGGCCTGACAAGGCGCCCGCAACGCCGCTCCGGGGAGGGAGCGGCGGCTGCATAGAATCCAGCCGACAGATGCTGCCGAACATGCCCCAGACCACGCCCTCTTTTGCCCCCGAGCCGCTGCGCGCCTTCTCGCGCTCCCTGCCCATGGCGCTGCTGCGCGCCCGCGAGTCGGTCATGGTGCGCTTTCGGCCCATGCTGCGCGCCCATGGCCTGACCGAACAGCAGTGGCGCGTGCTGCGCGCCATGGCGGCGGTCACGCACAGGCTGCGGCCCATGGAACTGTCGCAGGCCACCTACATCAGCATGCCCAGCCTCTCGCGCCTGCTCAAGACGCTGGAAGGCCGGCAGCTGGTGGAGCGCTCGCGCCACGCCAGCGACATGCGCGGCGCCGAGTTCGAACTCACGGCGGCCGGCCACGCCATCGTGGCCGAGATCGCGCCGCATTCCTCCGAGACCTATGCCGAGATCGAGCGCCTGGTGGGCCATGAAGAGATCGAGCAGCTCTACGCCCTGCTCGACCAGGTCGTGCAGCGCCTGGGCGCGGCCGACGGCAGCCAGGCCGAGGAATAGCCGCCCCGGCACGCCGGTCGGGCACTGCCGGGCACAATCGCCCCATGCCGCAGCCGATTGCCGTCATCGACTTTGAAACCACGGGCATGGCGCCCGCCCAGGGCGCGCGTGCCACCGAGGTGGCCATCGTGCTGATCGAGGGCGGCCAGGTGGTGGACCGCTTCCAGAGCCTGATGCGCACGGGCGCCTGGATACCGCCCTTCATCACGCGGCTGACCGGCATCACCAATGCCATGGTCTCAGCCGCGCCGCCCGCCGAGGACGTGATGCGCGATGCCGCGCGCTTCGTGGGCAGCGCCCCCATGGTGGCGCACAACGCGGCCTTCGACAGCAAGTTCTGGCAGTCCGAGCTGGCCCTGGCCGGCCAGGCCGCGCCCCAGCCCTTTGCATGCACCGTGCTGCTGTCGCGCCGCATCTACCCGGAGGCGCCCAGCCACAGCCTGAGCCGGCTCACCGCCCACCTGGGCCTGCCCGTGGCCGAGCGTGCCCACCGGGCGCTGGCCGATGCCGAGATGGCCGCCGCCCTGCTGGCGCGCATGCAGCAGGACCTGTGCCGGCGCCACGCGCTGGCCTGGCCCGAGCATGCCCTGCTGATGCAGCTGCAGCGCTGCACGCGGGCCCGCATGACGGCCTGGCTGAACGAGAACGCCGCGCCCGCCCAGATGAGCATGGTGCTGTGAGCCGGCGCCGCGCACACAGGGCAAAGACCTCCCTGGTAGAGGCCCCATCGGCCGCTTCTGCCGGCATCCGCACCCATAATGCAAGGTTGCTGCCCGGCTCCGGGCGCCCGTCCCAAACGCTGCAGCCCTGCTGCGGCCTTGCTGCCGCCTGGTTCTTGCACCCGTGAATTCCGCACTGCCTTCCGCCGCCATGGCCGCCCTGCCTCCACAGTCCCCGTTCTCGTCGCGCGAGTTCCGCGACGCGCTGGGCCAGTTCGCCACGGGCGTGACCATCGTCACCGCACGCAGCCCGCAGGGCCATCCGGTGGGCGTCACCGTGAGCTCGTTCAACTCCGTCTCGCTCACGCCGCCGCTGGTGCTGTGGAGCATGGCGCTGTCGGCAGCCTCGCTGCCCGTGTTCCAGCATTGCTCGCACTACGCCATCCACGTGCTGTCGGCCTCGCAAAAGCCCCTGGCCGAGCTGTTCGCGCGCAAGGGCGTTGACCGCTTCGCCAACACCGCCTGGCGCAGCTCGGCCCAGGGCGTTCCACTGCTTTCCGAAGCCACCACCGTCTTCGAGTGCCGCAACCGCCATCGCCATGAAGAAGGCGACCATGTGATCTTCATCGGCGAGGTCGAGCAGTGCAGCCACCAGGCCGGCCACACGCCGCTGCTGTACCACGCAGGCCGCATGCACACGGGCGGCCTGGGCTGAGCCCGGGCCCGCGGCAGCACTCTCGTCGCATTTTTCGGCGACTCCCCCAATTCCCGTTCCTTTCCGCCTCCGGGTAATCCCCGGTCCGGGAAATCGGTGTCTGCGCATATTGTATATACAGGCTTATACATCTGATCGCAGACCCATCCGCAGGCTGATGAAGCCCGTGGATGCGGCAGCCATTTCACCAATGACGGGGGGAGACAGCGCATGAGTTCACCATCTGCAGGCAGCCTGCACCGAGGGCTGTCGGCCCGCCATATCCGCTTCATGGCGCTGGGCTCGGCCATAGGCACGGGGCTGTTCTACGGCTCGGCCAAGGCCATACAGCAGGCGGGGCCCTCGGTGCTGATCGCCTACCTGCTGGCGGGTGCGGCGGTCTACATGGTGATGCGCGCGCTGGGCGAGATGGCCGTGCACAACCCCGTGCCCGGCTCCTTCGGCCAGTACGCCAGCGACTACCTGGGGCCGTTCGCCGGCTTCGTCACGGGCTGGACCTATACCTTCGAGATGGTCATCGTCTGCCTGGCCGACGTGACGGCCTTCGGCATCTACATGGGGTTCTGGTTTCCCGAGGTGCCGCGCTGGATCTGGGTGCTGTCCATCGTCTGCTTCATCGGCGCGCTCAACCTGTGCTCGGTCAAGGTGTTCGGCGAGATGGAGTTCTGGCTGTCCCTGCTCAAGGTGGCGGCCATCATCGCCATGATCGGCGGCGGCCTGGGCATCATGGTGTTCGGCTTCGGCATGGCAGCCGACCAGGCGCCCACCGGCGTGCAGAACCTGTGGGTGCACGGCGGCTTCATGCCCCATGGCGTCTCGGGGCTGATCGCCTCGCTGGCGGTGGTGGTGTTCGCCTTCGGCGGCATCGAGATCATCGGCATCTCGGCCGGCGAGGCCAAGGATCCGGCGCGCGTGATCCCGCGCGCCATCAACGCCGTGCCGCTGCGCATCCTGCTGTTCTACGTGCTGACGCTGTTCGTGCTGATGAGCATCTTCCCCTGGCCGCAGATCGGCAGCCAGGGCAGCCCCTTCGTGCAGATCTTCAGCGGCCTGGGCATTTCCTCGGCCGCCACCATTCTCAACATCGTGGTGATCTCGGCGGCCGTGTCGGCCATCAACAGCGACATCTTCGGCGCCGGCCGCATGCTGTACGGCATGGCGCACCAGGGCCAGGCCCCCGGCGGCTTCGGCCGTGTCTCGCGCCATGGCGTGCCCTGGATGACGGTGGTGGTGATGGCCGTGGCGCTGCTGGCCGGCGTGGTGCTGAACTACCTGATCCCCGAGGACGTGTTCCTGCTGATCGCCTCCATCGCCACCTTCGCCACGGTCTGGGTCTGGCTGATGATCCTGCTGTCGCAGTTCGCGGCGCGCCGCCGCATGAGCCCGCAGCAAGTGGCCGCGCTGAAGTTCCCGGTCCCGCTGTGGCCCGCCGCGCCGCTGGCCGCCATCGGCTTCATGCTGCTGGTGCTGGGCGTGCTCGGCTACTTCCCCCACACCCGTGCAGCCCTGGTCGTGGGCGGCCTGTGGATCGTGCTGCTGGGCGCCGCCTACCTGCTGTGGGTGCGCCCCGCCGCCGCGCGTGCGCAGAGCGAGGCGATGCGGCCTGCGGCGAACGCGAACCCTTAGTCGAACTCGACCTCGGTGGCCACCACCATCGCGCCATCGATCGAGAGCCGGCCCTTGACCTCGACCACGCGCCCCACGGCAATTTGGGCAGCGCTGCCATCCTCGAAGCGCGCATTGCGATAGTCCACGCGCACGCCGCGCAGCTCGAAGATGCCGGCCAGGCTGTCGACAGCGGTGATGCGACCCTCGATCTCGAAGCCATCGTCACTGTCCAGCCGCAGCTTGCGCTCGACCTCGGAGGCGCGAAGCACCCCGTCCTGGAACATACCCTCGACCTCGACCAGGTCGCCCACGGCAAGGCCTGCGGGCAGGCGTGTGGCGCTGCCCGCGTCCACGCTCAGGCCGTCCACGACGAAGCGGGTCGGCGAGTCCATCCGGGTGATATGGCCGGTGACGTCGGCCTCCACTCCCGCCTGTTCGGGCAGCGTGGGTCGCTGCACCGACAGTGCGGTGGCCACCCACAGGCCGGCGGCATCGGGCTGGCGCGCCAGGCGCAGGCTGACCACGTCGCCGGCAGCCAGCGCTGCGGCAACCTGCACGCCGCTCCAGTTGACGACGGCCTCGCCGATGCGCAGGGTGCGGCGCGACGCGTCAACGGCATCCACAGGCGCGCGCAGGCGCCAGGGCTCGTCGGCGTCATCCTCGATCTCGATGCGGCTGGCAAGAATGCGGCCCTGCGCATCGCGCAGGCCGTGGACTTCCAGCACACGGCCGACCTGCAGCGCCGCCGCGCGGCCGTCCTCGAACACCGTGGCCGCATCGACGATCACGGTCTGGCCCAGTACGGTCAGCCGGTCGCCCACGACCGCGCTCAACGGACCTTCCAGATCGCTGCGCACAAGAATCTGGCGGGCCATGGCGCGCGCCACACCATCGCTGCCGGTGGTCACGGGGTCGGCCGTGACATGGACCGCCATGCCCAGCTTGAGCGCATCGCCGGCCAGCAGGACGCCATCGCCATCGGTGATCCGGGCCTGGCGCTCGTCATACCGCACCCCATTGACCAGGATGGAGCCGAAGCCGTCAATGGTGCCCGACGCATAGCTGGCGCTGGGAGTGACCGGCGTGGGGGCGGGCTTGTCAGCCCCGCCGCCGCCACCGCCGCAAGCGGCCAGCAGCACGGACAGCGAGAGCGCGCCAGCGCCCAGGACCCGGTGCAATGGCGGGGCAGAGCGGGAAAAGCGAAGAAAATGCATGGTGTTCGATGCCAGAAAGAAACAGATGAAAAGGCACCGCGGCGGGGCCATCGGTGCAACCGCCTGCAGTGTCGGCAAAGGCGCCTAAACCGCGCATGAATGGCGCGTTCATGCACTGTTTAAGAACGTGCACATAAGATGCGTGGCCGTGAAACTCCGCCTCGCACTTGCTGCCTTGCTGGCCTTGCCGCTGGCGCCCGCCTCTGCCACCACGCCAGCGGAGCATGAAAGCGTGCGCCGCGAGGTGCAGTCGAAGCGCCTGCGGCCCTTGGCGGAAATCCTCCAGGACGTGCAGCAGCGCCACAAAGGGCGCGTCATCGACATCGAACTCGAGCGCGGCGCCGACGGCCGGCGCTGGTACGAAATCAAGCTCGCCAATGGCCAGCGCACGGAGATCTATATCGATGCAGTCACGGGACAGGACATCCCCCGGCCGGGCGCGACCACCGCCGTGCTGATACCCATGTCCGCCGTGGCGGCAGCCGTCACCCGCTTGCATCCCGGCACCGTGCTGCAGATCGAGCTGGAGGAAACGCGCAGCCCCAGGCCCTACTACGAGATCCAGCTGCTCACGCGCGAAGGCCGTGAGCAGCTGCTGCGCGCCGACGCCCAGACGGGCCGCATCCTGGTGGAGCCTGTCCTGAGCCGGGAGCAGGCCGCCACGCTGCAACCGCTGCCGCGCATTCTTGAGGAACTGGAGCGCAAGTACCAGGCCCGCGCCACAGAGGCCGAGCTCAAGATCGACGTCCGGCAGCGCGCCTACTACGAGGTCGAGTTGCAGCTGAGCGCCGGCCGCAGCATCGAAGTGCATGTGGATGCGTACAGCGGCCAGCCCATCGAAGAGGACGGACTGCGCTGATGCGGGTGCTCATCGTCGAAGACGACGCCGATCTTGCTGCAGGCCTGCAGGCCATCCTGCAGGAGGCCGGCATGCTGGCCGAGTGCTGCGCGGACGGCCGCCTCGCCCAGGAACTGGGCAGCGTCGAACACTATGACGCCGCCTTGCTGGACCTGGGGCTGCCAGGACAGGACGGCGTCTCGGTGCTGCGCCATTGGCGCGAGCAGGGCCGCTCCTTTCCCGTGCTGGTGCTCACGGCCCGCAACCGCTGGAGCGACAAGCTCACGGCCTTCCAGGCCGGCGCGGACGACTACCTGACCAAGCCCTTTCTGCACGAGGAGGTCGTCACGCGGCTGCGCGTGCTGCACCGGCGCGCAGCAGGCAGCAGCCGGCCCCTGGTGCAGATAGGCCCGCTGGCCTACGACACCATGGCAGACCGCTTCACGCTCGAAGGACGGCCGCTTGCGCTGACCGCGCAGGAGCAACGCATCCTGAGCTTTCTGACCAACCGGCATGGACAGCTCGTCAGCCGCGCCGACATCAGCGAGCATGTCTACGCACGCGACCTGGACCCGGACTCCAACACCGTGGACGTGCTGGTCGGCCGCATCCGCCGCAAACTGTCCCCGCATGGCCTGATCCATACCGAGCGCGGACGGGGCTTTCGCCTGCAGCAGGCCAGCGGCGACCATGCGTCCTAGGCACTGGGGCCTGTCGGAGCGCCTGCTGGCGCTGAGCCTGGTGGCCACGCTGGCCTGCGGCACGGCCGCCAGCTGGCTGCTGCGCGAGCAGTTGCACGACGCGGTGCTGCGCAGCTTCAAGGCCGGCCTGCAGGACCGCGCCGAGCGGCTGCAGGCCGAACTGCAGTCCCCGGGGCCCCTGACCGGACAGGGCACGCGGCTCAATCGCGGCGAGTTCGGCCGCATTTTCTCGGGCTGGTACTGGACACTGGAGCAGGACGGGCGGCTGCAGCAGTCGCGCTCGGTCTGGGACGACAGCCTGGAGCTGGACGACGCCCGTCCCTGGCCCCGGCACAAGGGCAGCGAGACGCTGCTGTCGCTGCGCGGGCCGCAGGGGCGCGAACTGCTGGGCCTGCGCCGCAGCTTCGATGTCGCGGGCCGGCGCGTGCAGCTGCATGTCTTCGGCCCGCTGGACGGTACGCGCCAGGAATGGCGCCGCATCGACCGCATCCTGCTGGTCACCGAGCTGGGCCTGGTCGCCGCGCTGCTGCTGTGCACGGTGGCGCTGGTGCGCCTGGGATTGCAGCCGCTGCGCAGCCTGCAGCAGGCGCTGCAGGACATGGAAGACGGCACACGCACGCAGCTGGGGCGGCACTTCGGCCCCGACCTGGACCCGATTGCCGAGGCCGTGGACCAGGTGCTGCAGCGCAATGCCCAGGTCGTGGAGCGCGCGCGCCACCAGGCGGCCGACCTGAGCCATGCGCTCAAGAAGCCGCTGGCCGTGCTCGGCATCCAGGCACGCGGCCATCAGGTCGATGGCCCGTGGCTGCGTGACCAGGTACAGGCCATGTCCCACACCATCGACCGCCATCTGGCGCGCTTCGCCAGCGGCGCCGGCAGCGCCGGCAGCGTGGCGCTGGATGAGGTGCTGGCCCGGCTGCTGGATGCCATGCGCCAGATCCACGCCCAGCGGCGCCTGTCCTGGTCCATCCAGACCTCCACGCCGCTGCCCGGCCATGGGCTGCGCTGGCGCGGCGCGGCCTCGGACCTGGAGGAGATGGCGGGAAACCTGCTGGACAACGCCGGCAAGTGGGCACGCAGCCGCGTCACGCTGACCGTATGCCAGGATGGCACGACGACGCTGCTGCAGATCGATGACGACGGCCCAGGCCTGGCGCCGGAGCATCTCGCGCAGGCCATGGAGCGCGGTGTCCGCTTCGACGAACAGGCCCAGGGCCACGGCCTGGGCCTGGCCATCGTGCGCGACATCGCCGAGACCTATGGTGGATCGCTGGAGATGGGGCCGAGCCCGCTGGGCGGGTTGCG
The DNA here is from genome assembly GCF_020523835.1 of Delftia sp. Lp-1. Taxonomy (NCBI): domain Bacteria; kingdom Pseudomonadati; phylum Pseudomonadota; class Betaproteobacteria; order Burkholderiales; family Comamonadaceae; genus Delftia; species Delftia sp. Lp-1. The sequence continues at coordinate 548,526 of NZ_JAJALJ010000004.1, forward strand.
CTGCACGCTGCGCCTGGGCTGAGCACAGCGCCGGGCGGCGCTCAGCGCGAGGCGTCGGGCAGTTCGATCTTGACTTCGAGCACTTCCAGGTTTTCCTGGCGCTCCAGGTGCACCTTGATGTCGTTGACGTCGATGTCCACGTACTTGGAGATCACCGCCATCAGCTCCTTTTGCAGCGCAGGCAGGTAGTCGGGACCGCCGCCGTTGCCGCCCACGCGTTCGCGCGCGAGGATGATCTGCAGGCGCTCCTTGGCCACCGAGGCCGTCTTCTTCTTTTCTCCGAGCAGGAAAGAGAGCATGGACATGGCCGCTTACCTCCCCCCGAACATGCGTTTGAAGAAGCCGGGCTTTTGCGCTTCGGTGAAGCGCATGGGCTTTTCCTCGCCCAGGAAGCGCGCGACCACGTCCTGGTAGGCCTCGGCCACGTCCGAGCCCTGCATGTGCACGGCGGGAATGCCCTGGTTGGAGGCCTGCAGCACGGTTTCGGATTCGGGCACGACGCCGATCAGCTCGATGCGCAGGATGTCCTGGATGTCCTCCAGCGACAGCATCTGGCCGTCCTGCACGCGGTTGGGGTTGTAGCGCGTGATCAGCAGGTGTTCCTTGACGCTCTCGCCCGCAATGGCGCGCGCGGTCTTGGAGCTGAGCATGCCCAGGATGCGGTCGGAGTCGCGCACGGAGGAGACTTCCGGGTTGGTCACGACCAGGGCCTCGTCGGCGAAGTGCATGGCGATCAGCGCGCCGCTTTCGATGCCGGCCGGCGAGTCGCAGATGATGTACTCGAAGTCCATGCCCGACAGGTCGTCCAGGATCTTCTTGACGCCGTCCTGCGTCAGCGCATCCTTGTCACGCGTCTGGGAGGCGGCCAGCACGAAGAGGTTGTCGCACTGCTTGTCCTTGATCAGGGCCTGGTTGAGGTTGGCCTCTCCCTGGATGACGTTGATCAGGTCGTAGACCACGCGGCGCTCGCAGCCCATGATCAGGTCGAGGTTGCGCAGGCCCACGTCGAAATCGATGACGGCGGTCTTGTGCCCGCGCAATGCGAGGCCCGATGCGAAGCTGGCACTGGTGGTGGTCTTGCCCACGCCACCCTTGCCGGAGGTCACGACGACTATTTTGGCCATGTTTGCACGGTTCCTTAAAGACTGGAGAGCAAAGAAGAGGGGTCCGGTGTCATACCGGCTCGATGAGGATTTTCTCGCCGTCGAGACGCACCTTGGCGGGCCTGGCAGCCACGTCCGCCGGGAGATCGGTCTCGATTGTGCGATAGATGCCGGCAATCGACAGCAGCTGTGCTTCCATGCAGGTGCTGAAGATGCGCGCCTCGGTGTTGCCGCGCGCCCCGGCGATGGCCCTGCCGCGCAGCGGCGCGTAGACATGGACGTTGCCGTCGGCGATGACTTCGGCACCATAGCTGACCATGGCCAGCACCACGATGTCGGTGCCGCGCGCATAGACGCGCTGGCCCGAGCGCAGCGGCTTGTCCACGATGAGGGCGTCGGCCTGGGGAGCAGGCACCTCGCGCACCACCTCGATCTCGCGCACGACTTCCTGGATCTCGATCTCGGGCACCGTGGGCCGCACGGGTGCGGCCTCGGGCGCGGGCGCCAGGCCTGCGGCACGCGCCGCCTCCATCTGCGCCGGGCTGCCGCCGCGCACGGCCACGGGCACGGTGCGGTGAAAGCGCAGCGCCTCCACGAGCACGGCGAAGTCGATGGCCTCCTCGGCATCACGCACATGGGCCAGGTCGATCAGCACGGGGTCGTTGTCGAAGAAATCCGGGTCGTCGGCCAGGCGCTGGGCCAGGTCGGCCACGAGCGCACGTACGTCGGTATCCCGCAGGGTCACGGCCACCACGGGCAGCTGCGCGCTCTTGAGGTCGAAGCTGGGGCGGGCAGTACTCGTCGTTTCAACGGCCATGGGACTGGGAGTGCGGTGGATGGGAGAGTTGCCTCTCGACGCGCAAAGTGTACTGTGTGCGCAGTACATGGGCGCCCACTCCCGCCGGGAGGCCGGCACCGGGGAGTGTCCATTTGTGTTGTGTCACACACGGCCCATGCCCCCGTGGCGGGGGCCGGGCGGGCCCGGTCACTGAAACCGGGGCTTACGCTTCTCCACGAAGGCCATCACGGCCTCGCGGTGGTCGGCGGTCTTGTGGGCCAGGGCCTGGTAGCCGGCGGACAGCTCCAGCAGCGACTCCAGCGTGCTGTGCTCGCCCTCGCGCAAGAGGCGCTTGGTCATGCGCATGACGGCGCCGGGGTTGGCGGCGATCTTGTCGGCCAGCGCGCGCGCCGTGGGCAGCAGCTGGTCGGCGGGCACGACGCGGCTGACCAGGCCGCAGGCCAGGGCCTCCTGCGCGTCGATGGCCTCGCCCGTGAATGCCATCTCAGCCGCCTTGGCACGGCCCACGGCGCGCGGCAGCAGCCAGGCGCCGCCGTCGCCGGGGACGATGCCCACGCGCACGAAGCTCTCGGCAAAGGTGGCCGTCTCGCTGGCGATGCGGATGTCGCACATGCAGGTCAGGTCCAGCCCCGCGCCGATGGCCGGGCCGTTGACGGCGCAGATCACGGGCACGTCCAGCTGGTTGAGGGCGCGCGGAATGCGCTGTATGCCCTGGCGGTACTCCTCGCGGATGGCGTCGGGCGTGAGCGCGTCGTCGAAGAAGCGCTGCATGTCCTTGACGTTGCCGCCCGAGCTGAAGATGGGGCCGGCGCCCGTGAGGATGACGGCCTTGACCGAGGCATCGCGCCGGATCTCGTCGCAGACCTGCACGAATTCCTCCGCGGCCGTGTTGCCCGTGAGCGCGTTGCGCGTCTCGGGCTGGTTCATGGTGAGGGTCCAGATGGCGCCGTCGCGCGCGATGTTCAGAAAGGGCATGGATGGGGTTCCTTCGAGAGCCTGTCAGGCGGTGATATTGGCGGTGATATCGGTGGTGGAACGGATCAGATCCAGCGTGCTGCCCGCGTGGCCATGGACCAGCGCGGCACCCGCCACGCCATGCCAGTACGACTCGGAGCCGGCCGTCTGGCGCCAGGCATGCAGGCGGCGCGTGAGCAGTTGCAGGTCGTATTCCTCGGTGAAGCCCATGGCGCCGTGGATGGCGTGGGCCGCCTCGGCCACGGCCAGCGCGGCCTGGCTGCAGCGCGCCTTGGCCACGGCCACGCGCAGCCGATCGGGGAAGATGCCCTGCCCCGCGCAGCCCAGCCGGGCGGCCATGCGCGCGGCGAAGACATGCTCGCTCATCACCGCCAGCTGGTGCTGAATGGCCTGGAACTTGCCGATGGGGCGCCCGAACTGCTGGCGGTCATTCGCATACTGCAGCGTGCGCTGGAACACCTCCATGAGCGCGCCCGCAAGCTGCGCCGCCACCAGGCCGGCCTGCAGCGTGCGCAGGTCCAGCCCATCCGTCAGGGCGATAGCGGGAGCAGGCGCCGCGCGGACCTGATCGGCGCTCCAGCGCAGGTTCACGTCCAGGCAGAAGGCCGCCGGCTCGGACTGCGCCTGCGCCACGGGCAGCAGGCTACAGCCCTGCGCATGCTGCACCAGCACGCTGTCCGCCACCGCTCCCAGGCGCACGGGTGCGCAGTGCAGGCTGCCATCCGGCTGGAGCAGGCCTTGCGCCAACGCGATGGCGCCTGGTGGACGCTCCGCCCCCGCGCCAGCCAGCAGCGCGCGCGCCAGCATGGTCTCGCCCAGCGGCACGGGCAGCGCATGGGCGCCGGCCTGCGACCACACATCGAACAGCTGCGCCAGCGCCAGCCCCGCGCCGCCCGCGTGCTCAGGCACCAGGGCATCGGCAAAGCCGGCCTGCTCCAGCGATTGCCACAGCGCCCGGGGCGAGCCCCCGGCCTCGATGGCGCGCACCCGCGCGGGCGTGCACTCGCCCTGCAGCAACTGGCGTGCGGCATCGGCAAACAAATCGTCTTCCATGTCTCTCTCCATTCATGACACATGACGCCAGGCCTTGGGCGTTCCGTTTGAAACTGGCGCGCCCCAACTCAGGGGGAACCTTATTCAACGCAGGCCGAGGCCACGCGCGATCATTCCGCGCAGGATGTCGCGCGTGCCGCCGCGCAGCGAATACGAAGGAGCAACCTCCGTCACGTAGTTGAGGGTGCGCAGCAGCTCGAGCGGAACCTCGGACGCCTCGCGTGCGAACAGGTCGTCGGCGATGGCGGCGGGAATGGACTGCTCCAGCGTCGTGCCCAGCTCCTTGACCAGGGCCGCCTCGACGATGGGGCTTTCGCCGCGCACCAGCTTGTCCTGCACGGCCACCGACATGGCGCGCAGCGGGGCCAGCTCGGTGAACACGCGGCCGGCCAGGCGCAGCGCGCCTTCGCTGCGCTCGCCCGTTGCACGCAGCCAGGCCAGCCATTCGTCGAACAGCACGATGCTGGAGAACAGCCGCTCGGGTCCGCTGCGTTCGAAGGCCAGCTCGGCCGTGACCTGCTCCCAGCCCTGGCCTTCCTGGCCGATCAGGGCGTCGGGCGGCAGCTGCACGTTGTCGAAGAAGACTTCGCAGAAATGGCTGTCGCCCGAGAGGTCGGTGATGGGCCGCACGGTCACGCCCGGCAGCGACAGGTCCACGATGACCTGGGACAGCCCCTTGTGCCGGTCACCCGCATCGCCCGAGGTGCGCACCAGGGCGATCATGTAGTGGCAGTGGTGGGCGTTGGTGGTCCAAATCTTCTGGCCGTTGAGCACGAAGCCCTTGTCGTTCGGCACGGCGCGCGTCTTCACGCTGGCCAGGTCCGAGCCCGCGCCGGGCTCGCTCATGCCGATGCAAAAGAAGGCCTCGCCCCGGCAGATGCGCGGCAGGTAGAACCGCTTTTGCGCCTCGGTGCCGTACTTGAGGATCAGCGGGCCGCTCTGGCGGTCGGCAATCCAGTGCGAGCCCACGGGCGCGCCGCAGGCCAGGTATTCCTCCACCAGCACGTAGCGCGTGAAGGCGCTGCGCCCGCCGCCGCCGTACTCGCGCGGCAGGGTGACGCCTATCCAGCCCTTTTCGCCCAGCTGCCGGCTCAATTCGGCGCTGTAGCCGCCCCAGGAGCGCGCACGCACATGGGGCGGCAGGCCGCTTATGGCCTGGGCGAGGAAGGCGCGAACCTCGGCGCGCAGGGCTTCGTCCTCGGCGGGGATGCGGGTCAGGGCAAGGGAATCAAGCACGCTCATTGCAGGGCTCCATGGTTGGACCCCACTCTAGGCAGCCGGTCTGTCGCAGTCCAATATTAAAAACCGAGCCACTGATACCGTTTGAATATCAGGCGGCCTGTGCCTTGGCATGCTGCGCCGCAAAGCCCACATACCAGTCCAGGCAGCCCGGGTTGGCCATGGCCTCCTTGTTGACCACCTTGTCCAGCGGCTGGCCCAGCATCAGCTTCTTGATGGGCAGCTCCTGCTTCTTGCCGCTGAGCGTGCGCGGGATCTCGGCCACCTGCACGATCTCGTCGGGCACGAAGCGCGGCGACAGGGCTTGGCGGATGGCGCCCTGCAGGCGCGCGCGCAGGGCGTCGTCCAGATCCACGCCCGGGCGCAGCACCACGAACAGCGGCATGTAGCTTTCGCGGCCCAGGTATTCGAGGTCCACGACCATGGAGTCCAGCACTTCGGGCAGGGCCTCGACGGCGCTGTAGATCTCGCTGGTGCCCATGCGCAGGCCGTGGCGGTTGATGGTGGCGTCGCTGCGGCCGTAGATGATGCAGCCGCCCTCCGGGAGGATGCGTATCCAGTCGCCGTGGCGCCAGACCGGGCCCATGGCGGCGGGGCCGTCGCCGCCGCCGGGCGCGCGGCCATGGCCGGCCGGGTACATGTCGAAGTAGCTGGACAGGTAGCGCTTGCCGTCCGCATCGCCCCACAGGTACAGGGGCATGGAGGGGATGGGCTGGGTGCAGACCAGCTCGCCCACCTCGTCGATGACGGGCTGGCCCTGCTCGTTCCAAGCCTCCACGGCCGCGCCCAGCTGGCGGCACTGCATGATGCCCGGCTGCTGGGGCAGTTCGCGGTGGCCACCGATGAAGGCGCCCGCGAAGTCGGTGCCCCCCGAGATGTTGTTCCACCAGATGTCAGGCCGCCCCATGCCTGCGAACTGCGCCGTGCCCCAGCTTTGCACCTCCGGCGACAGCGGCGAGCCCGTGGTGCCCAGGCTGCGGATGCGCGACAGGTCGCCGCACTGGGCCAGGTCCACGCCGGCCTTCATGCAGTTGGCGTAAAAGGCCGCGCCCGAGCCGAAGCTGGTCACGCCGGTCTCGGCCGCGAAGCGCCACAGCACGCCCCAGTCGGGCCTGTCCTTGCTGCCGCCGGGGCTGCCGTCGAAGATCACGCAGGTGGTGCCGCCCAGCAGGCCCGAGACCTGGGCATTCCACATCACCCAGCCCGTGGAGCTGTACCAGTGGTAGCGCTCGCCCCAGCTGTTGGGGTGGTAGCTGCAGCCCACGTCGTTGTGCAGGGCCTTGAGCTGCAGGGCCACCAGCACCATGCCGCCATGGCCGTGGACGATGGGCTTGGGCAGGCCGGTGGTGCCGCTGGAGTAGACGATCCACAGCGGGTGGTCGAAAGGCAGCCATTCGGGCTCGAAGGCCGCCGTGGCCGCGTCGTCGCGCGCCGTGACCTGGCCGTAGTCGGCGGCATCGGCCAGGCTGGCCTGCAGGTCCAGGTTGGGCACAAGGACCACATGCTCCACGCTGGGCAGGCCTGCGCGCAGCTCGGCCAGCACGGCCATGCGGTCGATATCGCGCCCGGCGTAGTGCACGCCATCGACGGCGATCAGCGCCTTGGGTGCGATCTGGCGAAAGCGGTCCAGCACCGCGTTGGTGCCCATGTCGGGCGCGCAGATGCTCCACACGGCGCCCAGGCTGGCCGTGGCCAGCAGGGCGACCATGGCCTCGGGGATGTTGGGCAGGTAGGCAGCCACGCGGTCGCCGCGGCCCACGCCCTGGGCCTTCAGGTGCAGGGCCAGGGCGGCGACCTGGCGGCGCAGGTCGGGCCAGGACAGTTCGCGGTGGCGGCCCGTCTCGTTGCGGCTGACCACGGCGGGCATGCCGGCCGCATGGGCGGCATCCACATGGCGCAGCGCCTGGCGCGTGTAGTTGATCTGGGCACCCGGAAACCACTGGGCGCCGGGCATGGTGTTGCGCTCCAGCACGGCCGTGTGCGGCGTGGGCGACTGCAGCGCGTTGTAGTCCCAGATGCTTTGCCAGAAGGCGTCCAGGTCGGTCACCGACCAGCGCCACAGGGCGTCGTAGCTGTCGAACTGCAGGCCATGGCGCTCGCGCAGCCAGTCCTGGTACAGGCGGATCTGGGGGATGAAGGCAGGGGTATGGCTCATGACCGGCCACGGTACGCGCGCGCTGCCCGCGAGCCCAGACGGGAAAGCCACTAGCCTGGCACCTGGGCGACAAAGTCTGCGGGCCGGATCGCGTATCTCCGCACAAACACTGGGAAAAAATTTCCGCTCCACCCCACCTGCCAGAAAACAAATGCCTCTAATATCGCGCCAATTTTTTACAAGGAGCGATGCCACATGGGCCTTTTCCAATGGACGGAAAAATCCGCCAACCAGCTGCAACGGGGAGGCGTGATCGGCCCCGATGAGCGCCTGCCCTGGCCCCAGACCGGGCTGATGGGCATACAGCACGTGATCGCCATGTTCGGCTCCACCGTGCTGGCGCCCATCCTCATGGGGTTCGACCCCAACGTGGCCGTGCTCATGAGCGGCATCGGCACGCTGATCTTCTTCCTGATCACGGGCGGCAAGGTGCCCAGCTACCTGGGTTCGTCCTTTGCCTTCATCGGCGTGGTGATCGCAGCCACGGCCTATGGCGGCAAGGGCGCCAACGGCAACATCGGCGTGGCGCTGGGCGGCATCATTGCCTGCGGCGCGGTCTATGCGCTGATCGGCCTGGTGGTGCAGATGGTGGGCACGCGCTGGATCGAGCGCTTCATGCCGCCCGTGGTCACGGGCGCCGTGGTGGCCGTGATCGGGCTGAACCTGGCGGCCATACCCGTCAAGAACATGGCGGCCAACAACTTCGAGTCGTGGATGCAGGCCCTGACCTTCGTCTGCGTGGGCCTGGTGGCCGTGTTCACGCGCGGCATGGTGCAGCGCCTGCTGATCCTGGTGGGCCTGATCGCCGCCAGCCTGCTGTACGGCCTGTTCACCAATGTCCTGGGCATGGGCAAGCCCGTGGACCTGTCGGGCGTGATCAATGCCGCCTGGTTCGGCCTGCCCCAGTTCCACGCGCCCGTGTTCAGCGGCCCGGCCATGGTGCTCATCGTGCCCGTGGTCATCATCCTGGTGGCCGAGAACCTGGGCCACATCAAGGCCGTGACCGCCATGACGGGCAAGAACCTGGACCAGTACATGGGCCGGGCCTTCATCGGCGACGGCGTGGCCACCATGGTCAGCGGCGCGGCCGGCGGCACCGGCGTGACCACCTATGCCGAGAACATCGGCGTGATGGCCGCCACGCGCATCTACTCGACGGCCGTGTTCTTCGTGGCCGCCGTCCTGGCCGTGCTGCTGGGCTTCTCGCCCAAGTTCGGCGCGCTGATCCAGGCGATCCCGCTGCCCGTGATGGGCGGCGTGTCCATCGTGGTGTTCGGTCTGATCGCCGTGGCCGGCGCCAAGATCTGGGTGGACAACCGCGTGGACTTCTCGCAGAACAAGAACCTGATCGTGGCGGCCATCACCCTGATCCTGGGCACGGGCGACTTCACGCTCAAGTTCGGCGACTTCGCGCTGGGCGGCATCGGGACCGCGACTTTCGGCGCCATCATCCTGTACGCGCTGCTGGATCACGCACGCGACGATCAGCCACTGATCCATTGAATGTGAGCACACGCAAACATTCTTTGAGCCTTTGACTGCGCGGCAGGGCCTTTACGGGGAAACCCGAGGACCCCTGCCAGCGCTGCTACCATCGGTTTCCGGAGATATACCGCCCTTGCGTTCTTGCATGGGGCGGTTTTTTTTAGGCTTGCAAGCCAGCGCTGCGGCACCCTGCCGGCTGGCGCGAGCCGTCAGCCGGAGCCATAGATGTCCCTCGCAGACCGCGTACGTTTCCCAGAATTCCTTTCGCGCACCATGACGGCCGAGCAGGCCGCCGCCCTGATCCCCCACGGCGTCAACGTCGGCATGAGCGGATTCACGGGCGCGGGCTACCCCAAGGCCCTGCCCCAGGCCATCGCCCAGCACGCCAAGAGCGAACACGCGGCCGGCAGGCCCTACAAGATCAATGTCTGGACCGGCGCCTCCACGGCCGCCGAGATGGACGGCGCTCTGGCCGAGGCCGGCGCACTGGGCCAGCGCCTGCCCTTCAACACCGACCCGACCTGCCGCGCCAGGATCAATGCCGGCGAGATCGACTTCATCGACATGCACCTGTCCCACGTGGCCCAGCATGCGTGGTTCGGCTTCCTGGGCCCCATGAGCGTGGCCGTGGTCGAGGTGCTGGGCGTGACCGAGGACGGGCGCCTCATCCCCTCCACCGCCGTGGGCAACAACAAGACCTGGCTGGAGATCGCCGACAAGGTGATCCTGGAGGTCAACACCAAGCCGCCGGCCAAGATGGAAGGCATGCACGACATCTACTACGGCACGGCCATCCCGCCGCGCCGCGTGCCCATTGCCCTGACCCATGCCGATGACCGCATCGGCGAGCCCTACCTGCGCGTGGACCCGGCCAAGGTGGTCGCCGTGGTCGAGACCCACAAGGGCGACCGCGACAACGTCTTCGCCCAGCCCGACGCCAACTCCAACCTGATCGCCGCGTCCATCATCGACTTCCTCGCGCACGAGATGAAGATGGGCCGCCTGCCCAAGGAGATGCTGCCCATCCAGTCGGGCGTGGGCAACGTGGCCAACGCCGTGCTGGCCGGCCTGCTGACGGGGCCGTTCGAGAACCTGCTGGGCTTCACCGAGGTGCTGCAGGACGGCATGCTGGACCTGCTGCGCGCGGGCAAGATGAGCAAGGCCTCGGCCACCTCGATCTCGCTGTCCGGCAGCGCCTACAGGGACTTCGAGGAGAACATCGACTTCTACCGCGAGCGCATCATCCTGCGCCCCCAGGAGATCAGCAACCACCCCGAGCTGGTGCGCCGCCTGGGCGTGATCGCCATGAACTCCATGATCGAGGCCGACATCTACGGCAACATCAACTCCACCCACGTCATGGGCACGGGGATGATGAACGGCATCGGCGGCTCGGGCGACTTCGCGCGCAACGGCTACCTGTCCTTCTTCGTCACGCCCTCGGTGGCCAAGGGCGGCAAGATCAGCTGCATCGTGCCCATGTGCTCGCACGTGGACCATACCGAGCACGACACGCAGATCATCGTCACCGAGCAGGGCCTGGCCGACCTGCGCGGCCTGTCGCCGCGCAAGCGCGCCCAGGTCATCATCGACCGCTGCGCCCATCCCGACTTCCGTCCCCAGCTGCAAGACTACTTCGACCGCGCCCAGCACCAGGGCGCGCTGCACACGCCGCACATCCTGGGCGAAGCGCTGAGCTGGCACCAGCGCTTTGTCGAAACGGGCGACATGCGCGCCTGAACCGCGCAAGCGCGCCAGCGCGCAGTCTCCTGGGCTACAGGCAGCCATCGGCATGGCTGCCTGGACTGGCGTAGCATGCAAGGACGGCCCACGGGGCCGTCTTTTTCGTTGCACCACAGGACTTCTCCCATGCCGATCTGGAAGCGCAGCTTCACCCTTGAAGACATCACCTCGCTGAGCGCCGACACGGCCGTCTCGCACCTGGGCATCGAGTTCACCGAGATCGGTGACGACTTCCTGCGCGGCCGCGTGCACGTGGACCAGCGCACCTGCCAGCCCTACGGCATCCTGCACGGTGGCGTGAACGTGGTGCTGGCCGAAACCCTGGGCTCGGTGGCCGCGGCCTGCTCCATCCCCGAAGGCTGGCGCAGCGTGGGCCTGAACGTCTCGGCCAACCATGTGCGCGCCGCGCGCCAGGGCTGGGTCACGGGCACGGCCCGCCCCGTGCACCTGGGCCAGACCACCCATGTCTGGGCCATCGAACTGCACGACGAAACCGGCCGCCTGACCTGCACCTGCAGCCTGACCATGGCGCTGCTGCCGCCCACGCATGCGCAGAACGTCAAGCTCGCGGCGCAGCCGCCGGTGGCGGCCCAGCCCTGATCAAACCCCCAGCAACTCCGACAGGCGCTCCGGCTGCGCCAGCAGTTCCCGCGAGTCGGCCTGCAGCGCCAGCCGGCCCTTGGCCATGACCACGGCGCGGTCGGTGTGGGCCAGGACCTTTTTGTAGTCGCGGTCCACGATCAGGGTGGAGATGCCGGTGCTGCGGATGGCGGCGATCACGCGCCAGATTTCGGCGACGACCAGGGGGGCCAGGCCTTCGGTGGCTTCGTCGAGGATGAGCAGGCGCGGGTGTGTCATCAGCGCGCGGCCTATGGACAGCATCTGCTGCTCGCCGCCAGAGAGCTGGTCGCCGCCGTTGGCCAGGCGCTCCGCGAGCCGGGGGAAGGTGTCGAGCACGCGCTCCAGCGTCCAGTGGCGCTCGCCCTGCAGGCCGGGGCGGGCGCTCATGACCAGGTTCTCGCGCACGCTGAGGTTGGGGAAGATGCCGCGCCCCTCTGGCACATAGCCAATGCCCAGCCGCGCCATGCGCTCGGGCGGCGCGCCCGTGCAGTCGCGGCCATCGGCGCGCAGGCGGCCGGAGCGTGCCGGAACATAGCCCATGAGCGTGCGGATCAGCGTGGTCTTGCCCATGCCGTTGCGTCCCAGCAGGCCCACGGCCTGGCCCGCGCCCAGCGCCAGGCTCACGCCCTGCAGGATGTGGCTGTCGCCGTAGTAGGTATGCAGCTCGTCGATGGCGAACATGGGCTCACTCATGGTCTTCTCCCAAGTAGGCTGTACGCACGACCGGATCGACACGGATCTGCGCGGGCGTGCCCGTGGCCACCACGCTGCCGTTGACCATCACGGTGATGCGGTCGGCGATGCGGAACACGGCGTCCATGTCGTGCTCGACCAGCAGTACCGCATGGCCGCGCTTGAGCTCCTGCAGCAGGGCCAGCATGCGCTCGGTTTCCTCGGCGCCCATGCCGGCCAGCGGCTCGTCCAGCAGCAGCACGCGCGGGCCGGTGGCCAGGCACATGGCCACTTCCAGCTGGCGCTTGGCGCCATGGCTCAGCGTGCCGGCCACGGCCAGCGCCTGCCCGGCCAGGCCCGCACGCTCCAGGGCCGCATGGGCCTGGCGCAGGCTGACCGCGCAGCGCTGTGCGGACAGGCCCAGCTGCCAGGGCCTGAGCGCCATCTGCGCCTGGGCCGCGAGCCGGCAGTTCTCCAGCGCCGAGAACTCGGGAAAGATGGTGGTGCGCTGGTAGCTGCGGCCCACGCCGGCACGCGCGCGCCGGGGCTGGGGCATGCGCGTGACGTCCTGGCCCGCGAGCGCGATGCGCCCCGCGCTGGCCACCAGTTCGCCCGAGAGCATGTTGACCAGGGTGGACTTGCCCGCGCCGTTGGTGCCGATCACGGCATGGACCTCGCCCTCATGCAGGTCCAGGTCCACGCCGCCCACGGCCGTGAGCCCGCCGAAGCGGCGCGTGAGGCCGCGCACCGAAAGCAGTGCCGCATCAGCCATGGTCGGCCTCCTTGTGGCGGGCCTCGTTGTGCACTCCGGCGCGTTGCCGTGCGAGGCCCGCCAGCCCGATCAGCCCCATCAGTCCTTTCGGCAGCAGGGCCACGAGCACGATGATGGCCAGGCCCAGGCTCAGCTGCCAGTGGTCGGCCATGGGACCGACGATGGCATGCGTGGACAGCACCTCCTTGAGCGCGATGAAGGCCACCGTGCCGAGCACGGCGCCGCGCAGCGAGCCCAGGCCGCCGAGGATGACCATCAGCAGCACCTCGCCCGAGTGGTGCCAGGACAGCAGCTCGGGGTTGACCACGGCATCGCGCACCGCCAGCAGAAAGCCCGCCACGCCAGCCAGCATGCCGGCCAGCACGAAGGCCGCGAGCTTGTACCCGTAGGTGGTGAAGCCGGCCGCACGCATGCGCTGTTCGTTGACGCGTATGCCCGCCAGCGCCGCGCCGAAGCGCGACTGGCGCAGCCCGGCCAGGAAGGCATAGACCAGCACCAGGGCCGCCAGCACCACGTAGTACTGCACGCGCGGGATTTCCATGTTGATGGCGCCCAGCGCGGGCCGGGCCATCAGGTAGATGCCATCGCTGCCGCCGCCGATGCCCGTGTCGTGGACCACGAAGTAGGCCATCTGTGCGAAGGCCAGCGTCACCATGATGAAGTAGATGCCGCGCGTGCGCAGGCTCAGCAGGCCCACCAGCAGCGCATAGCCGCCCGAGGCCAGCAGCGCCCAGCCCAGCATGGCCGGCAGGCTGCCGCCCTCGTTGCCTGCGGACAGCACGGCGGCATAGGCGCCCAGGCCCATGAAGGCCGCATGCCCCAGGCTCACCAGGCCCGTGCCGCCCACCAGCAGCTGCAGGCTGAGCGCGAAGATGGCCAGGATCATGGTCTTGACCACCAGGCCCGACAGATAGTCCGACCACCAGGGGCCGGCCAGCGCCAGCAGCGCCACGCAGGCCAGCGGCACGGCGCAGGCCTGCCATCGGCAGGCGCGCTGCGGCATCTCTACGGGCTGCGCGGGCTGCACGGCGGCCGCCAGCAGGGCCGGAGAAGGATTGGATACGGCCATTGTTCAGCTCCTTTGCCCCATCAGGCCCTGGGGCCGCCACACCAGCACCACCGCCATCAGCAGGTAGACGCTCATGCCGCTGAGCTCCTGGAAGAACAGCTTGCCGAAGGTATCGACAAAGCCCACCAGCAGCGAGGCCAGCAGCGCGCCCGTGATCGAGCCGATGCCGCCGATCACCACCACCACGAAGCAGATGATGAGCACGTTGCCGCCCATGCCCGGATAGACCGAACTCATGGGCGCGGCGATCATGCCCGCCAGTGCCGCCAGCGCCACGCCGATGGCGAAGACGATGCGGTACAGGCGCTTCACGTCGATGCCCAGGCCGCGCACCATGTCGCGGTTGCTGGCGCCCGCGCGCACCATCATTCCCAGGCGCGTGCGGTTGACCACCCAGTACAGCGCCAGCGCCACCAGCAAGCACACGCACGAGGCGAACAGCCGGTACCACGGATAGCTCATGAGCCCGCCCAGCGAGAAGCTGCCCGACAGCCAGCCGGGCAGCGGCACGCCATGCACGTCATTGCCCGCCAGCAGCGAGCGCAGCTCCTCGAACACCAGGATCAGCCCGAAGGTCATCAGCACCTGCTGCAGGTGCTCGCGCTCGTAGAGGTAGCTGAAGAAGGCCCACTCCAGCGCATAGCCCAGCACCACGGTCAGCGCCACGCCGGCCAGCAGCATGGTGATGAAGTGCTGGCCCAGCAGCGGGGACAGCGCAAAGGCCATGTAGGCGCCGATCATGTAGAAGCTGCCATGGGCCAGGTTGATCACGCCCATGATCCCGAAGATCAGCGTCAGGCCCGAGGCCAGCAGGAACAGCAGCAGCCCGTACTGGACGGCGTTCAGGCACTGCACGAGAAAGGTGGCAAGGTCCATGGCGATGTCCGTATGCGTCCGTATATGAGTGCGCCCCGCGCCTCACATGCGGCAGCCGCGGCCGGTATCGCCCAGGGCCTTGATGGCCACGCCCATGCGCTGGTTCTCCTTGCCCACGACCTTGCGCAGGTACATGTCCTGCACGGGGTTGTGCGACTTGCTGATGGTGAAGTCGCCGCGCGGGCTGGGGATGGTGGCCTTCTCGATGGCCTGGCGGAACTCGGCCTTCTTCGCGATGTCGCCGCCCGCCGCCTTCAGGCCCACGCCCAGCATCTGGGCGGCGTCGTAGCCCTGCACGGCATACACATCGGGCATCAGCTTGTAGGCCTGGGCATAGGCGGAGCGAAAGCGCCGGTCGCGCTCCGTGCCCAGCTCGTCGGCGTAGTGCAGCGTGGTCAGCACGCCCTGGGCGGCCTCGCCCTGGGCCTCCAGCGTGCCGTCGGTCAGAAAGCCCGAGCCGTACAGCGGAATGGTCTTGTGCAGGCCGGCCGCGTGGTAGTCCTTGACGAACTTGACGGCGCCCGCGCCCGCGAAGAAGGCAAACACCGCATCGGGCCTGGCGGCCGCGATCTCGGTCAGCAGGGCCTGGAACTCCACGTTGGGAAAGGGCACGGTGAGCTGCTTGCTGACCTTGCCGCCCTCCTTCTCGAAGCCTTCCTTGAAGGCATTGGTCATCTCCTCGCCGGCCGCGTATTTCCAGGTGATGGTCATGGCGGTTTTCTTGCCTTCCTGCCTGGCCGCCACCACGCCCATGGGATAGGAGGACTGCCAGTTGGAGAAGGACGAACGGAAGATGTTGGGCGCGCACATGGCGCCCGTGACCGCATCGGCGCCCGCATTGGGCACGATGAGCACGGTGCCGCTTTCCTTGGCCGCGCGCGCCATGGCCATGGCCACGCCTGAATGCACGGTGCCCACCAGCACATCGACCTTGTCGCGCTTGATCAGGCGGTTGACGTTGTCCGTGGCCTTGGCCGGATCGGACTCGTCATCGACCTTGAAGAACTCGATCTCGCGCCCGCCCAGCCTGCCGCCCTGCTCGTTCACGAACATGCGAAAGCCGTTTTCTATGGCCGAGCCCAGCGCCGCATAGGTGCCGCTGTAAGGCAGCATGAAGCCGACCTTGATCCTGTCCTGCGCATATGCGCCGCAGGACAGGGAGGCCATCAGGGCGAGGACGGCCCAGTGTTTGCGATCGGTGTTCATGTGTGTCTCCTTGTGGTCGATGGGTCTTGCTTTTGTCAGGGGAATCGGAAGGGGCTGTTCAGCCGACGCTGGCTTCGCGTTCACGCAGGCGGAAACGCTGGATCTTTCCGGTGGCGGTCTTGGGAAGTTCGTCCACGAACTCGATGAAGCGCGGGTACTTGTAGGCGGCCAGGCGCTGCTTCACGAAGGCCTTGAGCTCGGCCTCGGTGGCGCTGCAGCCGTCCTTGAGCACGACGAAGGACTTGGTCTTGAGCAGGCCGTCGGCGTCGGTCTTGCCGATCACGGCGGCCTCCAGCACGGCCGGGTGCTGCATCAGCGTGGCCTCGACCTCGAAGGGCGAGACATAGATGCCGCTGACCTTGAGCATGTCGTCGCTGCGCCCGGCATAGGTGTAGTAGCCATCGGCGTCGCGCACGTACTTGTCGCCGCTCTTGAGCCAGCCGCCCTGGAAGGTCTCGCGCGTCTTGTCGCGGTTGCCCCAGTACATGAGGGCGGCGCTGGGGCCCTGGATGAACAGGTCGCCCACCTCGCCATCGGCCACGGGGCGGCCGTCCTCGCCGCGCAGCTCCACGCGGTAGCCGTCCACGGGCTTGCCCGTGGTGCCGTAGCGGATGTCGCCGGGCCGGTTGGACAGGAAGATGTGCAGCATCTCGGTGGAGCCGATGCCGTCCACGATGTCGGCGCCGAAATGCGCCTTGAAGCGCTGGGCGATCTCCGCCGGCAGCGCCTCGCCGGCCGAGGAGCACATGCGCAGGCTGACCTGCTCGCGCGCGGGCAGCAGGGGCGAGGCCAGCATGCCCGCAAAGCCCGTGGGCGCGCCGAAGAACACCGTGGGCCGGTGCTGCACCCAGCGCGCAAAGGTGGCCTCGGGCGTGGGCCGCTCGGCCATCAGCAGCACGGTGGCGCCCACGCTCAGCGGAAAGCTCAGGGCATTGCCCAGGCCGTAGGCGAAGTAGAGCTTGGCGGCGGAAAAGCAGATGTCGCCCTCGCCCAGGCCCAGCACCGGGCCGCCATAGAGTTCGGCCGTCCAGTACGGATTGGCATGCGTGTGGACCGCGCCCTTGGGCTTGCCCGTGGAGCCCGAGGAATACAGCCAGAAGCCCGGGTCATCGCCCAGCGTGGGCGCCGGTGCGGGCAGCGGCGGCTGCGCCGCCAGCCAGGGCTGCATCGGCGCAAAGCCTGCTGCGCGCGCCGCCGCTTCGTCGCCGGCCACCCAGACATGGCGCACCTCGTTGGGCGCCCGGTCCAGCGCCTGGCGCAGCAGGGGCAGCAGCGCATCGCAGGTCAGCACGGCCTGGGCGCGGCTGTGGCCCAGCATGTAGGCGTAGTCGTCGGCCGTGAGCAAGGTGTTCACCGCCACCGGCACCACGCCCGCATACAGCGCGCCCAGAAAGGCCACGGCCCATTCATGGCGGTCGTGCATGAGCAGCAGCACGCGCTCCTCGCGGTGGATGCCCGCCGCCAGCAGGCCGCTGGCCATGCGCTGCGCCTGCTGCTGCAGCTGGCCGTAGCTCAGCGTGCCGTGGTCGTCGATGTAGGCGATCTTGCCGGGCCGCCCCTCATTGAGCGCGAACAGGTGCGCAGCGAAATTGAAGGGCTGGGTGAAGTCGATCATCGGGGTCTCCTTCGACATCGGGCATCCGGCCCGACTTGTGATCTTCCGCACAACATGCAATATTGTGCGTGTACCAGAAAGATAGTTAGAACACCATCGAGCGTCAAGCACTATATTGCATGGCTGGTGTTAACCCCGACTGTTTATCATTCACGCCCTCTTCAAGGAAACTCTATGGACCAGTTCGAGACGGCAGCCCAGTCCGCCGGGGCGGCGGATTCCCTCTCAGAAGCCCCCAGGAACCAGGTGCTGCAGGCGCTGGGCGAGCGTGTGCGCAGCCTGCGCTCGCGCCGGGGCATGACGCGGCGCGCCCTGGCGGCGGCGGCCGATGTCTCGGAGCGCCACCTGGCCAACCTCGAATACGGCACGGGCAATGTGTCGGTGCTGGTCCTGCACCATATTGCACAGGCCCTGCAATGCTCCATGGCCGAGCTGCTGGGCGACGTGACCACCACCAGCGCCGAATGGCTGCTGATCCGCGAACTGCTGGAAGGCCGCGATGAAGAGGATCTGCGCCGCGTGCGCCTGGCCGCAGGCGAGCTGCTGGGCACGGCGCCCAGCGACCGCCAGCGCCACACGCGCATCGCCCTGATCGGCCTGCGCGGCGCGGGCAAGTCCACGCTGGGCCGCATGCTGGCCGAGCAGCTGGGCGTGTCCTTCCTCGAACTCAACCAGGAAATCGAGCGCATTGCGGGCTGCAGCGTGCGCGCCATCCACGATCTGTACGGTGCCAACGCCTACCGCCGCTACGAGCGCCGCGCGCTGGAGGAGGCCGTGCAGATCTACAGCGACGTGGTCATCGCCACGCCGGGCGGCATCGTCTCCGACCCGGCCACCTTCAACGAGCTGCTGTCGCACTGCACCACGGTCTGGCTCAAGGCCCAGCCCGAGGAGCACATGGCCCGCGTCGTGGCCCAGGGCGACACCCGCCCCATGGCCGCCAATCCCGAGGCCATGGACGATCTGCGCAGCATCCTCGAAGGCCGCGCCGGCTTCTACGCCAAGGCCGACCACGTGGTGGATACCAGCGGGCAGACGCTGGAGCAGAGCTTCGATCAGCTGAAGGCACTGTTCCTGCCCGCACGCTGAGACGGCGGCAGCAACCCACGGCATCCAGGCCCCAGGCCTGGATTTTTTTCGCCTGTGCTGGCTGGTGTTTACCCTGGATATGGCCAAAACACGCACTATCGTGCGTGTTGCTGCGTGCATTTTCTGAATGAATCTGCATAATTGTGCCTGCACCGTATCTGCAACTGCACTATTTTTCATCCAAGAGGCCGTCCATGCACCCGTCCAGCCCCACTGTCGATTACCGCACCGAGCCCGCCCAGTACCGCCACTGGTCGTTCACCGTCGAGGGCGCCATCGCCCGCATGCAGCTGAACATCGCCGAGGACGGCGGCATACGGCCCGGCTACAAGCTCAAGCTCAACAGCTACGACCTGGGCGTGGACATCGAGCTGCACGACGCGCTCAACCGCATCCGTTTCGAGCATCCGCAGGTGCGCACCGTCATCGTCACCAGCGGGCGCGACCGCATCTTCTGCTCGGGCGCCAACATCTTCATGCTGGGCGTGTCCAGCCATGCCTGGAAGGTGAACTTCTGCAAGTTCACGAACGAGACGCGCAACGGCATCGAGGACAGCTCGCGCCATTCGGGCCTGAAGTTCCTGGCCGCCGTCAACGGCGCCTGCGCGGGCGGCGGCTACGAGCTGGCCCTGGCCTGCGACGACATCGTGCTGATCGACGACCGCTCCTCCTCCGTCTCCCTGCCCGAGGTGCCGCTGCTGGGCGTGCTGCCCGGCACGGGCGGCCTCACGCGCGTGACCGACAAGCGCCATGTGCGCCATGACCTGGCCGACATCTTCTGCACCAGCGTGGAAGGCGTGCGCGGCCAGCGCGCCGTGGACTGGCGCCTGGTCGATGCCGTGGCCAAGCCCGCGCAGTTCGAGGCCGTGGTGGCCCAGCGCGCGCAGCGCCTGGCCGAGGGCAGCACGCGCCCCGCCAATGCGCAGGGCATCACGCTCACGCGCCTGGAGCGCGAGGCCACGGACGACGCGCTGCACTACCGCCATGTCAGCGTGCAGATCGACCGCGCGCGCCGCTGCGCCACGCTGACCGTGAAGGCGCCCACGCTTGGGCAAGGCCCGCAGCCCGCAAGCATCGAAGCCATCGAGCAGGCCGGCGACGCCTGGTGGCCGCTGGCCATGGGCCGCGAGCTGGACGACGCCATCCTGCACCTGCGCACCAACGAGCTGGACGTGGGCACCTGGCTGCTCAAGACCGAAGGCGATGCCGCCGGCGTGCTGGCCGCAGACGCCGCCCTGCTGGCCCACCAGGACCACTGGCTGGCGCGCGAGACGCTGGGCCTGCTGCGCCGCAGCTTTGCGCGGCTCGATGTGTCCTCGCGCACGCTGTTCGCGCTGATCGAGCCCGGCTCCTGCTTCGTGGGCATGCTGGCCGAGCTGGCCTTCGCGGCCGACCGCGCCTACATGCTGGTGCTGCCCGATGACACCGAGCGCGCCCCGCGCATCCAGCTGGACGAATTCAATTTCGGCCTGCTGCCCCTGGTCAACGACCAGTCGCGCCTGCAGCGCCGCTTCTACGAGGAGGCCGCACCGCTGGAAGCCGCGCGCGCCGCCACGGGCCGCGCGCTGGACGGCGACCAGGCCCTGGCCCTGGGCCTGGTCACGGCCGCGCCCGACGACATCGACTGGGACGACGAGATCCGCATCGCCATGGAAGAGCGCGCCGCCATGTCACCCGATGCGCTCACGGGCCTGGAGGCCAACCTGCGCTTTGCCAGCCGCGAGAACATGGTCACGCGCATCTTCGGGCGCCTGTCGGCCTGGCAGAACTGGATCTTCAACCGCCCCAATGCCGTGGGCGACAAGGGCGCTCTCAAGCTCTACGGCACGGGCCAGAAGGCCGGCTTCGACTTCAACCGCGTCTGACCGCAGGCACGCCCCGAAACATCCACGGAGACCCCACCATGAGCGCCATCAACTACAGCGAGAAGATCCCCAACAACGTCAACCTCGGCGAAGACCGCACCCTGCAGCGCGCGCTGGAGAGCTGGCAGCCCAACTTCCTGAACTGGTGGGGCGACGTGGGCCCCGAAGGCTCCACCGACTACGACGTCTACCTGCGCACCGCCATCAGCGTGGACCCCCAGGGCTGGGCCCAGTTCGGCCACGTGAAGATGCGCGACTACCGCTGGGGCATCTTCCTGAACCCGGCCGAGGCCGACCGCAAGGTGCACTTCGGCGACCACGCGGGCGAGAAGGCCTGGCAGGACGTGCCCGGCGAGCACCGCGCCAACCTGCGCCGCATCATCGTCACCCAGGGCGACACCGAGCCCGCCTCGGTGGAGCAGCAGCGCCACCTGGGCCTGACCGCGCCGTCCATGTACGACCTGCGCAACCTGTTCCAGGTCAACGTGGAGGAAGGCCGCCACCTGTGGGCCATGGTCTACCTGCTGCACAAGCACTTCGGCCGCGACGGCCGCGAGGAGGCCGAGGCCCTGCTGGAGCGCCAGTCGGGCGACGAGAACAACCCGCGCATCCTGGGCGCCTTCAACGAGAAGACGCCCGATTGGCTGTCCTTCTTCATGTTCACCTACTTCACCGACCGCGACGGCAAGTTCCAGCTGGCCGCGCTGGCCGAGAGCGCCTTCGACCCGCTGGCGCGCACCACCAAGTTCATGCTGACCGAGGAGGCCCACCACATGTTCGTGGGCGAGTCCGGCGTCTCGCGCGTGCTGCAGCGCACCTGCCAGGTCATGAACGAGCTGCGCACCGACGACGTGGGCCGCCTGCGCGCGGCCGGCGTGATCGACCTGCCCACGCTGCAGCGCTACCTGAACTTCCACTACAGCGTGACCATCGACCTGTTCGGCGCCGACCAGTCCAGCAATGCCGCCACCTTCTACAGCAGCGGCCTCAAGGGCCGCTACGAGGAAGGCAAGCGCGCGGACGACCACCGCCTGCACGACCAGCACTACAAGGTGTTGGAGGTCGTGGACGGCAGGCTGCAGGAAAAGGAAGTTCCCATGCTCAACGCGCTCAACGAGGTGCTGCGCGACGACTACATCAAGGACTCCAACGCGGGCGTGGGCCGCTGGAACAAGGTCATGGAAAAGGCCGGCATCGATTTCCGCCTCACCGTGCCGCACAAGGCCTTCAACCGCCAGATCGGCGCGCTGGCCGGCGTGCGCATGAGCCCCGACGGCCGCGTGGTCAGCGAGCAGGAATGGCGCATGCGCGAGGCCGAATGGCTGCCCACGGACGCCGACCGCGCCTTCGTCGCCTCGCTCATGGGCCGCTGCGTGGAGCCGGGCCAGTTCGCGGGCTGGATCGCGCCGCCGGTCATGGGCATCAACCGCCAGCCCGTGGATTTCGAATACGTGCGCTTCAACTGAAGCGCCGCGACAGCAGGGAGTCGCCCATGACAGTCGCCTTGGTAGAACACGGCATCCTCACGCAGCACCTGATCGACCCGGAGATCTGCATACGCTGCAACACCTGCGAGGCCACCTGCCCCGTGGGCGCCATCACGCACGATGACCGCAACTACGTGGTCCTGGCCGAGCAGTGCAACGGCTGCATGGACTGCGTCTCGCCCTGCCCCACTGGCGCCATCGACAACTGGCGCAAGGTGCCGCTGGCGAGCGCCTATCCCGTGGCCGAGCAGTTGCTCTGGGACGAGCTGCCCGAGGAGCTGCCGCCTGAGGCGCTGGTCCAGGCACTGGTTCAGGCACAGGCCACAGTGGACGCACCCGCCGCCGAGGACCTGAGCCAGGCCCAGGCCGTGATCGCGGCGGCCGCCACGCGCGGTGCGGATGCGGCCCGGCCCGATGACCAGGCCGATACCCAGGTGTTCCGCAGCGCCAGCTACGGCGCCACCGTGCCGCCCTGGTCGGCCGCCCATCCGTACACCAACCTGCATGGCCCCAGGAGCCCCGTCACGGCCACCGTGGTCGGCAACCTCAACTGCACGGAGGCGGGATTCGACAGCGAGACCCACCACATCGTGCTGGACTTCGGCAGCCAGCCGTTCCCCGTGCTCGAAGGCCAGTCCATCGCCGTCATCGCGCCCGGCACCGATGCCCAGGGCCGCCCGCATGTGGCGCGCCAGTACTCGGTGGCCAGTGCGCGCAATGGCGAGCGGCCCGGCTACAACAACCTGGCGCTGACCGTGAAACGCGTCACCCAGGACCACCAGGGCCGCCCCGTGCGCGGCGTGGCCAGCAACTACCTGTGCGACGCACGCATCGGCGACAGGGTCCAGGTCATAGGCCCGTTCGGCCAGTCGTTCCTGATGCCCAACCATCCCCGCTCGCACATCGTGATGATCTGCACGGGCACGGGCAGCGCCCCCATGCGCGCCATGACCGAATGGCGCAGGCGGCTGCGCAAGAGCGGCAGGTTCGAGGGCGGCAAGCTCATGCTGTTCTTCGGCGCACGCACGCCGCAGGAGCTGCCCTACTTCGGCCCGCTGCAAAGCCTGCCGCGCGACTTCATCGACAACAACCTGGCCTTCTCGCGCGTGGCCGGCCAGCCCCGGCGCTACGTGCAGGATCTGCTGCGCGAACGTGCGGCCGACCTGGCTGCCCTGCTGCGCGACGACAACGCGCACTTCTACGTCTGCGGGCTCAAGAGCATGGAGGAAGGCGTGGTGCTGGCACTGCGCGACGTGGCGCAGCAAGCCGGGCTGGACTGGGAACAGATCGGTACACGCCTCAAGCGCGAAGGCCGGCTGCATCTGGAGACTTATTGAATCGCCACAGGCCCATACGCATCGCTGGCCAGGGCCTGGGCCAGGATCCAGGCCGGATCCACCAGCTCGGCACCGCGCGCCAGCGGCGACTGCGGCAGGGCCAGCGGGATCTCGGTGCAGCCCATGATCACGGGCACATCGCCATGGCGCTGCAGCAGCGGCGCCAGCACCTCGCCGAAACAGCGCGCGGCCAGGTCCATGTCGCCCTGCTTGACGCCGTCATAGATGCCCTGCATCAGCCTCGCGCGGCCTTGTGCATCGGGCTGCAGCGCGGTGATGCCGCACTCCCTCAGCGCCGCGTCGTACAGGCCGCTGTCATAGGTGCCCTGCGTGGCCAGCACGATGGCCTGCTGCGCGCCGCCGGCCTGCAGGTGCAGGGCGGCCTGGCGTGCGATGTGCAGCACATGCAGCTGCGGAAACAGCGCCTGCAGCTGCCCATGCCAGGCATGGGCCGTGTTGCAGGCCAGGGCCACGCTGCGCACGCCCAGCGCCGCCATGCGGCCCACGCCCTGCAGCAGGTGCTGGGCCGGCCCCGTGGGCGACTGAGGGTCCGCGCGCAGCGCGGCGCTGCGGTCGGGCATGGGCAGCTGCACCAGCCAGTGCTCGGGATAGGCTTGGTCATGCACGGGCAGGCCCTGCTGCTGCAGGTGCGCCGTGCAGGCCTGCACGAACAGGCGCACGAAATCCGCGCCTGCGGCCGGGCCCATGCCCCCGAGAATGCCCACCGCGCGCGGGGGCTGAAGCTGCTGCTGCATGCTGCGATCCGAAATCAAAAAGCGGGTTTGTCGCTGAGGTCCTGCAGGTTTTTCTGCAATTGCTCGCTCATCGGCAGACCCAGGGCCACGTTCCTCGGGGCAATGGGCTGCATGAACCACTTGTCATAGAGCCTGGCGAACGCGCCCGACTTCATCATGTCGCCGATCACGCCATCGACCAGCTGCTTGAACTGGGGGTCGTCCTTGCGCAGCATGCAGGCATAGGGCTCGACCTGCAGCGAGTCGGCCACCACCTCGAAGTCCCCGGGATTCTTGGCCGTGGGGATCAGGCCGAAGAGCAGGATGTCGTCCATGCCGAAGGCCGCGGCGCGGTCGTTCTCCACCAGCAGAAAGCCGTCCGCATGGTCCTTGGCCATGACGATGTTCATGCCCCAGGCCTTGTCGGCATTGGCCTTGCGCAGCACCTGCAGGTTGGTGGTTCCCGTGGTGATGGCCACGGTCTTGTCCTTGAGGTCGGCGTAGTTTTTGATGCCCGAGCTCTTCTTCACCAGCAGCCGCGTGCCTGTGTAGAAATGGTTGATGGCAAAGGCCACTTCCTTGCCGCGCACCGTGTTGTTGGTGGTCGAGCCGCATTCCAGGTCGATGGTGCCGTTGGCCAGCAGCGGCATGCGGTTCTGCGAGGTCACGGCCTGCCACTGCACCTTGAGATCGGGCCGGTTCACCGCCTTCTTCACGGCCTCGGCCACGGCCTGGGACATCTCCACCGTCATGCCAATGGGCTTGCCGTTGTCCAGGTAGCTGAAGGGCACGGAGGACTCACGGTAGGCCAGCGTGATGCGGCCGCTGTCGCGCACCTTGGCCAGCGTGTCGGCATGGGCCGCAGCCAGGCCGCCCAGGGCCAGGGCCGCGCACAGCGCGGTGGTGTGAAGTTGCATGCTTGTCTCCTCGTCTTTGGTGGATGTGCGGCCAGTGTAGGAAGAGCGGCGGCCTTTGCGGAATGACAATATCGGGCCGGTCCATGCCCGCCTGTTATGGGCGGTCCCCCTGCACTGGGCAGCGGCCCGCAGCCATAACCTGCATGCATACCCCCTGTGCCAAATGCCATGGCGCAGCCTGCCGCGCGCGGCCTACAGTGCGGCTGCATGGAGAAACGATCAATGCATGTCTGCATCGTGGGCGCCGGCATCGTCGGCCTGGCAACGGCCTGGGCGCTGCAGCAGGCCGGCCACCGCATCACCGTGCTGGACCGCGCACCGGGCCCCGCCCAGGGCGCCAGCGGCGGCAATGGCGCGCAGCTGAGCTATTCCTACGTGCAGCCGCTGGCCGATCCCGGCATCTGGAAGATGCTGCCCCGCCTGCTGCTGGAAAAGGATTCGCCGCTGGCCTTCCGCCTGCGCGCCGACCCCGCGCAATGGGCCTGGGGACTGCGCTTTCTGGGCGCCTGCAATGCCCATGCCTCGGCCGAAGGCACGCGCGCCCTGCTGGCCCTGGCCGCCGAAAGCCGCCAGGCCTTCGAGTCGCTCCAGGCCGACGAAGCACTGGCCTGCGACCTGCACACGCCGGGCAAGCTGGTGCTCTACCCCACCCAGCAGGCGCTGGATGCCGCCGCGCAGCAGGTGGCACTGCAAGCGGGCCTGGGCGGTGCGCCGCAGCGCATCGTCAACGCTGCCGAAGTAGCGCGCATCGAACCCGCGCTCGCCGGCTACGCCCAGCGCATTGCAGGCGCCGTACACACGCCCAGCGAGGCCGCAGCCGACTGCTGCCTGCTGTGCGAACAACTGGCCGCCCGGCTCACCGCACGCGGCGCCGAACTGCGCTACGGCGTGGAGCTGCAGGGCTTTGAGCGCGAAGGCGACGCCATCACCGGCCTGCGCACCGCCGCAGGTCCGTTGCCGCTGCGCGCCGACCACTACGTGCTGGCCAGCGGCTGGGAAAGCGCGGTCCACGCGCGCCAGCTGGGCCTGCGCATTCCCGTCTACCCGCTCAAGGGCTACAGCATCACCGCCGATGCCGCCGCGCGGCTGCCGCACGCCGCGCCCCGGGTCAGCGTCACCGACACCGCACGCAAGGTCGTCTTCGCACGCATCGGCGAACGCCTGCGTGTGGCCGGCATGGTGGAGATCGTGGGCCGGGACACGCGCACCGACCCGCGCCGCATCGCCAGCCTGCGCCGCTCCACGCAGGAGGTCTTCGCCGACCTGCCGCTGGACGGCAACCTCCACCCCTGGACCGGCATGCGACCCGCCACACCCACCGGCCTGCCCCTCACCGGCCGCCAGCGCGGCGGTCCGCGCAACCTGTGGCTCCAGACAGGGCATGGCGCGCTGGGGCTGACGCTGGCGTTCGGATCGGCGCAGAGGCTGGTGGGGCAGATGGAGGAGGCCTGAAACCCGCAGGCCTCAACCAGCCAGCAACTCGCGCAAGGCCTTGCGCATTTCCTCGGTCATTGCCCGCGCCAGCACGGACCCCGGCCGCTGGGGCAGGCTGAGTGCATTCACACCCACGGTGATGCGCGGCAGCAGGGGCACGACATGGACCTTGCGGCGGTCGGCGGCCAGGGCGGTGCAGCCGTCCATGATGGCGGCGCCCAGGCCGTACTCGGCCATGGACAGGGCTGCGTGGTAGGTCTGCACGGTGACCACGGGCGACAGGCCCACGCCGTGCTCGCGGCAGGCCTGGCCCAGGCGCATGCCCAGCGGGTCGCGCGCATCAAGCGCGACCACGGGCAGCTCGGCCAGGTCCTTGAGCTCCATGCCCTCTTCGCGCACGCGCGAGGGCGGCAGCAGGCCCTTGGGCAGCACGCAGAACATGTCCACCTCGGCCAGCAGTTCATGCTCCAAGGCGGGCTGGCCCACGGAGCTGATGACGAAGCCCACGTCGGCCTCCTGCAGCAGCAGGGCCGAGACCACCTGGGGCGTGTGCAGTGCCTGCACATGGACCTGCACCTGGGGGTGTCGGCGCCGAAATCCGGCCACGGCGCGCGGCAGCACCTCGCGGCTGAGCGCGAAGACGGTGAGCACGGTGAGCCGGTCCGCCGCCTGGCCATGGCGCAGGTTGTCGGCCAGGCGCTGGACCTCGTCGAGCTGCTCGAACAGCTTCTCGATGTGGGGGAACAGCGCCAGCGCCTCATTGGTGGGCGTGAGCCGCCCGCGTGCGCGCTGGAACAGCGCAAAGCCCAGCTGCAGCTCCGCGTGCTGCAGGGTGCGGCTGACGGCCGGCTGGGTGATGTTGATCAGCCGTGCGGCAGCGCTGACGCTGCCGGTCTGCATGACGGCATTGAAGACCTCGATGTGGCGCAGGCGCATGGGCCGTCCTAAACGCGGAATTAGCGCGGGATTAGCGCAGGATCAGCGCGGGTTCACTCTTCGGCGGACTGCGCGCGGGCCATCCGCTCGCTCTTCCAGTAGACGTCGTCGCCGCCATCCATGCGGTTGAGCACGCGCGCCAGCACGAACAGCAGGTCGGACAGGCGGTTCAGGTACTGGCGCGGCGCGGGCCGCATGGCCTCGCCCTGCTCCAGCGCCACCACCATGCGCTCGGCGCGGCGTGCCACCGTGCGGCAGACATGGGCCTGGGCCGCGGCGCGGCTGCCGGCCGGCAGGATGAATTCCTGCAGCCGGGGCAGCTGCGCGTTGTAGTGGGCCAGCGCTTCATCGAGCTGCAGCAGGGCCTCGTCCTTGAGCAGTTCATAGCCGGGAATGGACAGCTCGCCACCGAGGTTGAACAGCTGGTGCTGCACATCGACCAGCAGTTCGCGCACGTCGTCGGGCAGGGCTTCGCACAGCAGCAGGCCGATGTGGGAATTGAGCTCGTCCACATCGCCCATGGCGTGCGGGCGCCCGCTGTTCTTGGAGACGCGCGTGTTGTCGCCCAGGCCCGTGCTGCCGTCGTCTCCGGTGCGCGTGGCGATCTGTGTCAAACGGTTGCCCATGGGGGTTCTCCTTGGCGATGCGGGGTGAAAAGCAGGACCCGTGACGGTCCATCACCTGATTGTGCGTTACAGCCGGCACGCAAATGTTGTCGCAGGCAACAGCCGGCAAAAGTGCTGGCCCTGCTGCGCTGCAACAGGTGGAATGCAGTCATGTTCCACGTTCGACAAGGAGTTCGACACATGACCTCTCAACTGCGCAAAGTCTCCGGTTTTGAAATCCGCAGCGTGATGTTGTTCGCGGCCATTTCGCTGGGCAGCGTCACTGCCATGGCGCAGGCTCCGTCCACGGCACCGCAGCCGACGTTTGGCGGCGGCTCGGCAGCAGGCGTGCAATCTGCGCCAGCACCCGCAGCACCAGCGGGCGGCGCCAACGAGGTGCAAGCCGCATTCGACCGCGCCGACACCAACCGGGACGGCAAGCTGAGCAAGAAGGAGGCCGAGGCCCTGCCCGCCGTGAGCAGCAATTTCGCCCAGATCGATGCCGACAAGAACGGATCGCTGTCGCGCGATGAATTCAGCAAGGCTGTCCAGCCGCGCTGACACCCGGATGCCTGGCGGCTGACCCACACGGTTGGGCGACAGGGCCGGTGGTATTCTTTCCAGTTCCCCCTGGAGAACACCGATGAACGCCCCTGTCGCCCCCGTCCGCTTGCAGCCCGACTTCGCTCAGCGCCCCATCCCCGAAGCCTTCCTCCAAGCTCTGGCCCAGCGTTTCGGCGCCCAGTGCTCCACGGCTTTGGCGGTGCGCGAACAGCACGGCCGCGACGAGGGCGCCATCCAGGCGCCCCCGCCTGCGGCCGTGGTCTTTGCCGAAAGCACGCAGGACGTGCAGGACGCGCTGAAGCTGGCCGACCAGCATGCCGTGCCGGTCATCCCCTACGGCGCAGGCTCCTCCCTCGAAGGCCATCTGCTGGCCGTCGAGGGCGGCATCAGCCTGGACCTGAGCCGCATGAACCGCATTCTCTCGGTCAACACCGAGGACCTGACGGTCACCGTGCAGCCCGGCATCACGCGCAAGCAGCTCAACGATGCCATCAAGGACACGGGCTTCTTCTTCCCCATCGATCCCGGCGCCGATGCCTCCATCGGCGGCATGACCGCCACGCGCGCCAGCGGCACCAATGCCGTGCGCTACGGCACCATGCGCGAGAACGTGCTGGCGCTGGAACTGGTCACGGCCAGCGGCGAGCTGATGCGCACCGGCACGCGCGCCAAGAAAAGCAGCGCGGGCTACGACCTCACGCGCCTGATCGTGGGCAGCGAAGGCACGCTGGGCGTGGTCACCGAGATCACGGTGCGCCTGTACCCGCTGCCCGAGGCCGTGAGCGCGGCCATCTGCTCCTTCCCCAGCATCGAGGCCGCCGTGCGCACGGTGATCCAGACTATCCAGATGGGCGTGCCTATTGCCCGCGTGGAGCTGGTGGACGTGAACTCGGTGCGCATGGTCAATGCCTACAGCAAGCTCACGCTGCGCGAGGAACCCATGCTGCTGATGGAGTTCCACGGCTCGCCCACGGGCGTGAAGGAGCAGGCCGAGATGGTGCAGGACATTGCGGGCGAGTTCGGCGGCAATGCCTTCGAATGGGCCGAGCGTCCCGAGGACCGCACGCGATTGTTCACGGCCCGCCACAACGCCTATTTCGCGGCCGTCTCCAGCCGCCCCGGCTGCCGCTGCATCACCACCGACGCCTGCGTGCCCATCAGCCGCCTGGCCGATGCGCTGCTGGACTCGGTGCGCGAGGCCGATGACAGCGGCATTCCCTACTTCCTCGTCGGCCACGTGGGCGACGGCAACTTCCACTTCGGCTACCTGATCGACCCGGACAACGAGGACGAGCGCTCGCGCGCCGAGCAGCTCAACCACCAGCTGGTGTCGCGCTCCATTGCGCTGGGCGGCACCTGCACGGGCGAGCATGGCGTGGGCATCCACAAGATGGATTTCCTGCGCGAGGAAGCCGGCGACGGCGCGGTGCAGATGATGCGCTCCATCAAGCAGGCGCTGGACCCGAAGAACATCCTGAATCCCGGCAAGATCTTCAGCCTCTGAGTCCCTCCGCCGCGGCTTTCTCGCGCAGGAAATCGATCAGCGTGGTGATGGCCCGCGTCTGGTAGTGGGACGGCATGTACAGCAGGTATTGGCGCGTGGCCAGAAAGTCCAGGCTGCCGGGCGGCAGCGGCAGGCGCTCAAGCGCGCCGCTGGCCAGCTCGGCTGCCACCATGTAGCGCGGCACCACGGCCACGCCCAGGCCCTGCAGCACGGCATCGCGCAGGAAGTGGAAGTTGGGCGACATCAGGCGCGGGCGTATGCGCAGCTCGGTGGGCCGGGCACCGTTCATGCCCGCCGTGCGCAGCTTCTGGCCCGTGAGCGCCGAGGTGATCAGCGGCACGCGCTTTAGCGCCAGCAGCGAATCGGGATGGCCATGCTGCGCCAGGAACTGCGGCGTGGCGCAGGCCTCGTAGAGCACATCGCCGAGCTTGCAGGCCACCAGGCTTTCGGGCGGCTCGGTCATCACGCGCACGGCGAAGTCCACCGCGCCCTGCATCAGGTCCTCGATGTCGTTGTCGAAGATCACCTCCAGCGTGATGCCCGGATGCATGCGCATGAACTCCGTCAGCCAGCCCGACATCTGCAGCTGGCCGTAGCCGCTGGGCACGCTCAGCCGCACGGTGCCCTGCAGGCTCTGGCCCAGGCTGTCCACCGACTCGTCCGCCGCCATGGCTTCCTGGCGTATCGCGCGTCCATGCGCGTACAGGCGCAGGCCCAGCTCGGTGGGCTCGACCTGGCGCGTGGTGCGGCGCAGCAGCTGCTGGCCGATCTGGCGCTCGAACTGGTTGAGCCGGTGGCTGACGTTGGCGCGGCTCATGCCCAGGCGCACGGCGGCGCGGCTCAGGTTGCCGGCTTCGATGATGTCCACCAGCAGGGACAGTCCGCCCAGATCCATTGTCAAACCTCAGTACACACAATGTCCATTTTTTAGCACGATTGTCAAAGTCCATAAACGAATGAAGAATGCGGGCCTGCCCGGGCATCACCGGCCCGTTGCGGTTTTCGTGGTTCGACAAGGTTTCGCATGAGTGCTCTCCCCTCTTCCCTGCCGCTGGACGGCGTGCGCGTCCTGGATCTTTCGCGCGTGCTGGCCGGCCCCATGTGCGCCATGGCGCTGGCCGACCTGGGCGCCGATGTCGTCAAGGTCGAGCACCCGGGCCGCGGCGACGACACGCGCGACTGGGGCGTGCGCGTGGGCCAGCGCAACACCTCCTACTTCAACAGCGCCAACCGCAACAAGCGCTCGGTCACGCTGGACCTGCAGGCCGAAGAGGGCCTGCGCATCGCACGCGAGCTGGCGGCGGACAGCGATGTGGTCATACAGAACTTCAAGGTCGGCGGCGCCGAGAAGCTGGGGCTGGGCTACGAGCAGCTGTCGCAGCTGAACCCGCGCCTGGTGTACTGCTCCATCTCGGGCTACTCGCGCAGCGGCCCCGAGGCCACGCGGCCCGGCTACGACCTGGTGGTGCAGGGCGAGTCCGGCATCATGGCCATGAACGGCGAGCAGGGCCAGGGCCCGCTGAAGTTCGGCGTGGCCGCCGTGGACATGTTCACGGGCATGTACTCGGCCCAGGCCATCCTGGCCGCGCTCTACGAGCGCGAGCGCAGCGGGCGCGGTCGCCATGTGCAGATGGCCCTGTACGACTGCGGCCTGATGATCACCAGCTACTACGGCATGGAGGCCCTGCTCAAGGCCGGCGACCCGCCCAAGTTCGGCAACGCCCATCCGTCCATCGTGCCCTACGGCGTGTTCGAGGCGGCCGACGGCCCGCTGGTCATCACCGTGGGCAACAACGGCCAGTTCCAGCGCTTTTGCACCGACGTCATCGCCAAGCCCGAGTGGGCCGCCGACGAACGCTTTGCCACCAATACCGCACGCTCGGCAAACCGCGATCTGCTGATGCCGCTGGTGCAGGCCGAGCTGCTGCGCTTCACGCGCGCCCAGTTGCTCGAATGCCTGACGGCCGCGCAGATTCCCTGCGGCGAGGTGCTGGGCCTGTTCGAGGCCCTGAACTCGCAGCGCACGGCCGACGCCGGCCTGCTGCACCGCTTCGAGGACAGCGAGGCCGGCAGCCAGTCCGTGCTGGCCCCGCCCTATGCGCTGGACGGCCAGCGCCTGCCCGTGCGCCGCCCGCCGCCGCACCAGGGCGAACACACCGACGAGGTGCTGCAGCAGCGCCTGGGCCTGGACGAACAGGCCCGCGCCGCACTGCGCGCCAAAAACATCATCTGAGAGCGCGCAGACGTTCCCACCCAGACCGCTCCGCGGCTCTCATTTCCACCCCTTCCCGCTTGAGGAGACATATGACTTCCACCCCCTTCCAGGCCTCGCGCCGCCAGATCCTTTCCGCCGCCTGCGCCACCGCCATCGCCACGCTGGCCCCCGCCGCCCGGGCCCAGAGCCAGTGGCCCGACAAGCTGATCAAGCTGACCGTGGCCTTCCCGCCCGGCGGCCCCACCGACACGGCCGCGCGCATCGTCGCGCAGCGCCTGACCGAGCGCCTGGGCCAGACCATCGTCATCGACAACCGCCCCGGCGCCTCGGGCTCGGTGGGCACGGCGGCCTTCATCAAGTCGCAGCCCGACGGCTACTCGCTGTCCATGTTCGGCATGCCCGCGCTGCTGGCGCCCATGCTGTTCAACAACAACCTGTACGACGTGCGCAAGGACTTCCTGCCCGTGGCCACGGTCTATGACCTGCCCATGGCCATCGTCATCAACCCGCGCGAGCTGCCGGACGTGACCAACCTGCAGCAACTGATCGAGCATGCCAAGAAGGCCAAGCCGGCGCTGAACTACACCAGCTCGGGCACGGGCAGCTTCGGCCACCTGTCCATGGAGCAGCTCAAGGACCTGGGCGGCTTCGACATGCAGCACGTGCCCTACCGCGGCAGCGCGCCGGCCGTGACCGACCTGATCGGCGGCCAGATCGCCGTGATGTTCGCCGACGTGGTCGCGGCCCTGCCCCACATCCAGGCCGGCAAGCTGCGCGCCATTGCCGTAAGCTCGCAAAAGGCTAAGCAGCTGCTGCCGAACGTGAAGTCGGTGGCCGAGCAGGGCTTCCCCGGCTTCGACGCCGACACCTGGGGCGGCCTGATCGCCCCGCTGAACACGCCGCCCGCCGTGGTCCAGCGCCTGAACCAGGAGCTCAAGCTCATCCTGGCCGAGCCCGAGCTGCAAAAGAAGATGCTGGCCGCAGGCGCCATCGCCACCTACCAGGACGGCGCGGCCATGAAGGCACGCCTGAACGCCGACTTCACGCGCTGGAGCAAGATCGCCAAGGACAAGAACATCTCTTCGCAGTAAAGAACACAGAGCGCCCCACGATGCGCCTTCAGGGCATGCCGCAAGGCATGCCCTTTTTTGCGTCCGCAAATGCTGGGTGCCTGTTGTTCACTCCCGTATGGCCGCGCCTGCGGCGTGGTGGTTGCGGGGTTGCAGTCCTGCCGAAGGACAGGACTGCTTCGTCAACTGACTCGCTGCGGTTGTCTGAGCGGAGTTCACGCAGTGAACGCAGCGAGTTCCGCAGCGAACCCCGCAACCGCCACGACGCAGGTTGCCCCGCAGCGAAGCGAAGGGGTCGCGGACATCCGGGTCGCCTTCTTTGACCTGACCTTTCTTGGCGAAACAAGAAAGGGCAGTCGGCTGCCGGGCCGAAACCCGGCCTCGAAAAACAACCACCCGGCAGGGTCAGAAAAAGCGACTCAAGCCACCGTCTGGCTTTGGCTTAACGCAGGAGTGCAGCCTGATAGCCGACCCTTACTTGGAAAGGTCCATGATCATGCGCGTGGCCAGGTACAGGCGCGGCACGATGGTGTTCAGCTGCACATACTCCGCATCATTGGAGTGCGCGCCGTAGCCGCTCAGGCCAAAGCCCTCGATGACCGCACCCTTGGCCTTGAGCGCCGCAAACGCCGCGTCGGTGCCGCCGCCCGTGGCCTTTTCCATCACGCTCATCTTCAGGCCCAGCTCATCGCTGTAGATGGTCTGCGCCTGTTTGGCCAGGCTGCGCGAGGCCTCGTTGGCCTCCAGCGGCGGGCGGCGCACTTCGAACTTGAGCTGCACCTTGCTGGCGTCCAGCAGCTTGTGGCCCACCTTGGCCTGCATGGCCTGCTCCAGCGCCGTGAAGTCGGCCACGCGCAGCGCGCGGGCATCGGCCTGGGCCGTGGCCTCGGCGGGAATGACGTTGCGGTTGGTGCCGGCCTTGGCCACGGTCCAGTTGAGCTTGAGGCCGGTCTCGGGCTTGGACAGGTCCTTCATCTGCAGCAGCTGGTGCGACAGCTCGTACAGCGCGTTCACGCCGTCCTCGGGCTTGGCGCCCGCGTGCGAGGCCTTGCCCTCGACCTTGAGGTAGGCCGCGCCGATGCCGCTGGTGGCCAGGCGCACGCCGCCGTCGGTGCCGCCGCCTTCGAACGAGAAGACCGCATCCTGCTCGGCGCCCATGCGCGTGATGGTGCTGCGCGCGCCGGGCGAGCTGATTTCCTCGTCGCTGTTCATCAGCACGGTCAGCGTGCCGTAGTTGTCGAAGCCCAGCTGGCGCAGCATGGCCACGGTGTGCAGGATCAGGGCCACGCCCTGCTTGTCGTCGGCAATACCCAGGCCGTAGGCGCGCTCGCCGTCGATGCGAAACGGCTGGTCCTTGAGCATGCCGCGCAGGTAGACCGTGTCCATGTGGGCGATCAGCATGATGCGGCTGGTGCCCTTGCCCTTGAACTCGGCATGCACCATGGGGCCGATCTTCTCGGGCGTGTCACCCAGTCGGTAGACGTCGGTGGGCTGCAGGATCTCGACCTTGCCGCCCTGCTCGCGCAGCTTGCCGGCCACGTAGTTGGCGATCTGCTCCACGCCCTCCATGTCCTTGCTGCCCGACTCGATGTGCACCAGGTCGCGCAGCGTGTCCAGCAAGGGCTGCTGGTGCTTTTGCGCCAGCGCCTGGATATCGGCCTTGGGCGCAGCCAGGGCACTGCCGGACAGGCCGGCCATGGCAAGGGCCAGCGCCAGCGGGGCGCTGCGGAACATGAGGGAAAGCGGTGCGAAGGCGGAACGCATGGACAGGTCTCCTGTGTTGAAAAAGTTGTGCCTGCACGATAGCAGGCGCCGCGCAGGGCGCACGCAATTGCCGTGCCTGTTTTGTCCATCTCACCGCCCAAAGCAAAGGCCCCGCAAGCCTTGGCCTGCGGGGCCTTGTGGGGAGCGAGATCCGGGATCAGCCCGCGCTCAGCGCCATGCCGCCCTTCTTGCTCACGCCATCGCCCACGACCACGGCCGACACCACGCTCAGCACCAGGGCAATGGCCGATCCGTAGAACACGCCGTGGCTCATGCCGTGGTCCAGCATGTAGCCGAACACCGGCGCGGCCAGGCAAAAGCCCAGGTCCAGGCCCGAATACACCGTGCCATAGACGCGACCGGTGGCGCCGGGCGGGGCGGCGCGCTTGATCAGCATGTCGCGCGAGGGGCCGGCCAGGCCCGTGCCCAGGCCCGCGATGGAGGCCACGGCCACGGCCGCCATGGCCGGCAGCCAGCCCGTGCCGACCAGGAACAGCGCAACACCCGAGCCCAGCATGCAGATGGAGATCACCTTCTCCAGCCGCTGCACGCGGCCCACGAGGAAGCCGCCGGCCAGCATGCCTGCCGCGCCGCACAGCATGTAGCCCGTGACGATCAGCGCCGTCACGCTCAGCGGCAGTCCGTACATGGACTGCATGGCGGGGCTGGCAAAGCTCTGGATGGCGCTGAGCGCGCAGGTGCTCCAGAAGAAGAACGAGAAGCACAGCCAGACCGAGGGCAGCTTCAGGAAGGCCATGGGATGCTCCTGCGGCACGGCGGCCGCAGCGGCGCGCGCCGCGGGGGCCTGGGCATCGGCCGCACGGTCGTCCAGCGCCTCGCGGTTGAGCACCATGATGGTGAGGATGACGGCGGCCAGGGCCGCGCCGCACAGGCAGGCCAGGCGCCACGAGCCCGTGGCCGTGGTGATGCCCGCCATGAACAGCGGCGCCAGCGCCCAGCCGATATTGCCCGACAGGCCGTGCACCGAGAACGCATGGCCGATGCGCTTGGCCGACACGCGCTTGTTGAGGATGGTGAAGTCCACCGGGTGGAAGGGCGCATTGCCCAGGCCCGCGAAGAAGGCCGCCAGCAGCAGCATTCCATAGCCCTGTGCCAGGCTGGCGACCACGCCCGCCACGGTGAAGCTGCCCAGCGCCGCAAACAGAATGGGGCGCGCGCCGAAGCGGTCCACGGCAAAGCCGGCCATGGCCTGTCCCACGCCGGAGACCACGAAGAACAGCGACACCATCACGCTGAGTTCGGCATAGCTGTAGCCGAACTCGGCGATCAGCCACGGGAACAGCGGCGGCAGCAGCAGGTGGAAGAAATGCGAGGAACCATGCGCCAGGCCGATCAGGCCGATGGTGCGCACATCGCTGCGCAGCGGGTCCGGAGCCACGGCGTCCGGCATGGAAGAAGAAGAGGCGGTCATGGGCCGCATCTTAGGCAGCAGCGTTTCGTCTTGTATGCGATAGTCTGCCAACTTCTGTCGCAAACATGCCAAAGCCTGTCTCCACGCCCGGCACCCCTGCCCACACCCTTGCCGACACTTGTGGCGAGACACTGCCCAGCGCCTGCCCCGCAGCCGCACTGCGGTCGGTGCGCAGGGCCCGGCCGATGGAGCCGGTCGAGGCCCTGCATCCGCACCTGTTCGTGCCCACGCCCCAGCGCCCCGTGCGCGCCAAGCAGCACCGTCTGTCGGCGCGCACGCGCGTCATACCGCACAGCCACAGCTGGGCACAGATCGCCATCTCGCTGGACGGCGTGCTGCACCTGTCGGCCCCCCAGGGCACGCTGATCGCACCGCCGTCCAAGGCCGTGTGGATTCCGCCCGGCCTGGTCCACGCCGTGGCCATGGTCGAGGAAGCCGATCTCGTCTCCATCTACGTGCTGCAGGACGATCCGGCCCAGGGCCCCGTACTGCCGGACCTCCCGTCCTGCGGCGTGGCCTGCAACCCGCAGGACTGGGCACGCTGCCGCGTGCTGGAGGTTTCGCCGCTGATGCGCGAGCTGATCACGGCCCTGCCCAAGCAAAGCGATGACCAGCCCGCACCCGACGCCGCCACGCTGCAGCGCGAGCACCATCTGAGCGCCCTGCTGCTGGAAGAACTGCGCCGGGCCAGCGAAGTCCACCTTGGCGTGAACATGCCCCAGGACAAGCGGCTGCGCATGCTCTGCGAG
This sequence comes from Delftia sp. Lp-1, assembly GCF_020523835.1. NCBI lineage: Bacteria > Pseudomonadati > Pseudomonadota > Betaproteobacteria > Burkholderiales > Comamonadaceae > Delftia > Delftia sp. Lp-1. The sequence goes on from NZ_JAJALJ010000004.1 coordinate 585,611, forward strand.
GCCGTGGTGGCCGACCCCACCCAGCACGAGAGCCTGGCCGACTGGGCGGCAGACACCGGCGCCAGCCCGCGCACCGTGGCCCGGCTGTTCCAGCAGCAGCTGGGCTGCAGCTTCACCGCCTGGCGCCAGCAAGTCGTGCTGGCCCATGGCCTGAGCCTGGCCGCGCGCGGCCTTCCCATACAGCAGATCGCGGCCGAGCTGGGCTACAGCCCCAGCGCCTTCAGCGCCATGGTGCACCGCACGGTGGGCATGCCTCCGGCACGGTTCTTCGGGCAGCAGGCCGGTTCCGCTGCCCACAGGGTCGGAACAGGCGCTGTATCGCGGCCGACCAGGGAATGAAAGGGAGCCATCGCCTCTTCGCGATAGCTGATCCGATATAGGGTTTGCCGATAGGCCGGCCATGGAATGCGGCGGCGCCCTGCGTGCTCTTATGCCGCATGATCTCCACCGCCGAGTCGCGCTACAACCAGTGGGTGCGCGAGCACTACCGATTCCTGCTGCGCAGCGCCTGGGCACTGACCGGCTCGCGCGCGCTGGCCGAGGACGTGGTGCAGGACTGCTTCACCAGCGCCTGGCGCTTTCGCCACCAGCTGCGCGAGGCCGCAATGGCGCGGGCCTGGCTGTTCCAGATCATGCGCCGCCATGCCTTCCGGCACCTTGCGCCATCGGCCCATCTGGTCAGCGATGACGAGGCGCTGGACCAGCACCCCGCGCCCTCCCCCTCGCCTTCGGCGCTGGACGACCGGCTCGACGTGGTCAAGGCGCTGGCGCGCATCGCGCCCATCCACCGCGAGGTGCTGGTGCTCTATTACTTCGACGACATGCCCACGGCCCAGATGGCCGAGGCCCTGGACATTGCGCCGGGCACGGTGCTGTCGCGCCTGTCACGCGCCCGCGATGCGCTGAAGGCGGTGCTGGAGCAGGCGGCCCCGGCGCCTGTTCCAGAGACTGCCAGCGTGATCCCACTGCGCCCCAACCCGCTGCGCGCCACACGATACCAAGGCTTGAAATGACTGCCCCGGACACGACCGACGAATCGGCATTCGACCTGCGCGCACGCGCCGAACTGGCCCTGGCCTTCGACCCCGGGCCGCACGGCGAGCCGCCCGCCCATCTGCTGCGCCACACGCCCTGGCATGCGCGCAGCGGCGTGCGCCGGCTGATCGCCGCGCTGCTGGTGGGCAGCTCGGCCGCCACCGCCGTGTTTGCCATGCGCCCGCCCGAGCTGGTGCGCGCCGCCATCGAGCACGAGTACTACGAGCGCACGCTGCGCGGCAGCTTCATGCCCGAGGCCGAGGTCGCGCGCCGCATGGACCTGCCGGCCGGCGAGAAGCTGCCCGGCTACACACAGCTGATGCGGCCCTGCGACATCGACGGCACGCGCGCCTACCACCTGACCACCTTCTTCGAGAAGGGCGGCATCGTCACCGTGCTGGCCTTCGACCAGCCCCAGCGCCTGGCCGATGGCCAGGGCTGGTGGGCCAACATGCACTGGCAGGTCGTCCGCTCGCGCGAAGGCCGGCCGCTGGTGCTCGTGGCCCAGAAGAAACAGGCCCTGGCCGTGGCCAGCAAGGCCCTGGGCAGCCCTGCCCCCTGAGATGCCCCATGAGACGCCATGACACGCCCCCTGACAACCACCACGAGGAGACAACCATGAACCACTTGCCGACATCGCCCACTTCCCCCGCGCGCCGCAGCCTGCTGGCCGGCAGCGTCAGCGCACTGGCCGCAGCTGGCCTGGCCGGCCTGCACGAGGGCGCATTGGCCCAAGCCCAGGCCCAGGCACCCGCAGCTGCGGCAGCACCGGCGGCCAAGCCCCTGCCCGGCTACGCGGGCTGGAAGAAGGCCGATGCCCTCATCGTCCACAGCTCCACCACCATAGAGACGCGGCGCGGCGCCTTCGGCACCAGCGTGATCACGCCCAGCGATCAGCTCTATGTGCGCAACAACCTGCCCACGCCGCCCGAATCCATCGTGACCGACCGCGATGCCTGGCAGCTGCAGGTGGAGGGCGTGCGCCAACCCCGCAGCCTCAGCGTGCGCGAGCTCAAGTCCCTGGGCCTGGAGACCGTGGCCATGGTGCTGCAGTGCTCGGGCAATGGCCGGGCCTTCTTTCCCAGCAAGCCCAGCGGCACGGCCTGGACCGTGGGTGCGGCCGGCTGCGTGGTCTGGAGCGGCGTGCCCGTGCGCGAGGTGGTCAAGGCCCTGGGCGGTGTGTCAGACGGCGGTCTCTACATGACCGGCACGGGCGGCGAGGTGCTGCCTGCGGGGCTGGACCCCAAGAGCGTCATCGTCGAGCGCTCGGTGCCGCTGTCGGCCATGGAAGACGCCCTGCTGGCCTGGGAGATGAACGGCGAGCCCATCCCGCTGGCCCATGGTGGGCCGCTGCGCCTGATCGTGCCCGGCTACACCGGCGTGAACAACATCAAGTACATCAAGCAGCTGGCCTTCACGCCGCGCGAGAGCGAGGCCCACATCATGTCCCACGGCTACCGCATCTCGCCACCCGGCAGCAAGGGCGACCCGAGCCAGCCCTCGGTGCAGGAGATGAGCGTCAAGTCCTGGATCAACTCGCCCCTGCCCGAGGACGGCGGGCAGGCCGCCGGCCTGGTGCAGATCCACGGCGTGGCCTTTGGCGGCATGGACGCCGTCAAGGGCGTGGAGGTGTCCACGGACGGCGGCAAGAGCTGGCAGGCCGCGCGCCTGGTCGGCCCCGACCTGGGCAAGTACGCCTGGCGCCAGTTCGTGCTGCAGGCGCGCCTGCCCAAGGGCACGCATGTGCTGGCCAGCCGCGCCACCGACGCGCGCGGCCGGGTCCAGCCCGAGACGCGCGGCGAAAACCAGAGTGGCTACAACAACACCAGCTGGGCCGACCACGCCGTGACCGTCACCGTGGCCTGAGCACGGCCCGCGCGTTCATCCCGCCACCCCTTCTCTTCACTGCCGTCACTTCCCGCACACGGCGCCAGACCGTGGCGGGCCCGTACCCCCATTGCCATGTTCACGATGAAACACCTGATCCACACCGCCCTGCTGGGCAGCTCTTTGCTCGGCAGCGCCCTGCTGTCCGCCCCCGTCTTTGCCGATGAAGCGGCCCAGATGGCCCTGGGCAAGAAGCTGTTCTCCACGGCCACGCCTGCCTGCGCGCTGTGCCACACGCTCAAGGACGCGGGCGCCGAGGGCGCCATCGGCCCCGTGCTCGACGAGCTCAAGCCCGATGCCGCGCGCGTGGCCCGCGCCCTGCGCGACGGCATAGGTGCCATGCCCTCGTTCAAGGCCACGCTCAGCGAGGCCGAGATCGCCGCGCTGTCGCTCTACGTGAGCAAGGCCAGCGCGAAGAAGTAGAGGCAGGCCGCCGTGCTCAGTCCCGCACGGCGCCCGGGCGGCGGCGCTGCCGCCAGGCAGCCAGCCCGCCCAGCATCAGGGCCAGGCCAGCCAGGCCCGCCGTGCCCAGCGCGGGAATCTGCTGCACCCCTGTGGCACCCGCCAGGCGTGACTGCAGATACCAGTGGCTGCCCACCTGCACCAGCTGGTAGCTGTAGCCTCCGGCCTGCAGCGGCGCCGCCAGCACGAAGGCACCTGCAGGCGATGCCGCACCATTGACCTGCACGACCAAAATACCGTTGCCCGCGGTCGCCGCGCCCAGGCCTGCGGCGTTGGCAATGTCCAGGCGCGTGGGCGCACCTGCCGTCACGCTGCCGTTCACCACCAGGCGGTCACTGGGCGACGCTTCATTGCCCAGTTGCGTGGCCATGGCCAGCACGCCGCCGCCGCTGTAGTTGCCTGTCACGCTCAGCGTGGTGCCGGGTACGGCCGGAGCACCGTTCCGGGGAAGGCGCACCGTGCCCGCGTTCACCAGGCTGGCCACGGTCTGGGCCAGGCCGTCGAGATCCAGCACGCCCGAAGCCTGCACCTCATGGGCCGAAACGCTGGTCAGCACATTGGCAGCGCCGGCACGCAGACTGCCGCCCTGGACCGTGGTGGCGCCGCCGTAGCTGCCGGCAGCTTCCAGCACCAGCGTGCCGGCGCCGGCCTTGGCCAGGCCACCCGGGCCGGACAGCACCAATGCCACCGTCGCCGTCGCGCCGCTGGCCACGTTGACCGTGTTGGCTCCCGCGCCCTGCAATCCCAGGGTCGCACCCTGGAGGAGGTAGCCATCGACATCGAACTGCATGCCGGTAATTCCGATGGCCCCCGCACCGGCATCCGCCGTCACCACACCGGCCAGGCCCTGGAACCGGGCCACGGTGGGGTTGGGTTGATAAGGGCCGTTGAGCGCGCCGCCCGCACCGGTCCAGTTGCGGCCATCGGCGCGCCAGACGCCTGTGCCGCCGTTGACCACGTTGTTGTCCCTGAGCGCGGCATTGCCACCATCCCAATAGCCCAGTGCCACGCCGACCGTGGAGAGCAGGTTCACCTGCCCGGGCACCGAAGTCTGCAGGGTCAGGTTGTCCGCCACCACGCCTGCGGGCAGCGCGCCGAAGGCCAGGCTCCCGGCCAGCGTGCCGCGATAGTCGAACAGCCGGTACACGCCTGCGCCAAAGCCGCCCAGGTCATTGATGCCAAGCGTGCCGCCCAGCGTGAGATTGCCGTTCACATCGAACAAGGCCGTGGCCGAAGGCGCTCCCAGGCCGGCCTGTACCACCGCACCGCCGCCCAGCGTCGCCAGGCCTGCAACGCTGAGCTTGCGGCCTTGCTGGCCCAGCAGCACGCCGCCGGCGGTCTGGTCCAGGTCGCCAGAGACCGTGCCCGCCCCGGACACCACGCCGGAGCCGCTGGCCGTGACGGTGCCGCCCTGCGTGCCATCGACATCCAGCTGCCCGCCCGTGACCGACGCCGTGCCGCCAAGCGCACTGGCGACCACCAGCCGCCCCCCGGAGACCGCGGTGCTGCCCGAGAAACCGGAGCTGTCGGCCGACAGCGTGGTCGTGCCGGCCTGATGGGTGATGCGGTGCGTGCCGGGATCGACGCTGAACAGCGCAAGCGCAAAGCCCAGGTTGGCACCCGTATGGTTGAAATGCAGGGTGCCTGTCCCCAGGCTGAAGTCGATGCGGGCCGCATCGACCACGCCGGGCGCCATGGCGGCGTCGGCCGGTCCACCGCCCACCTGCAGGGTTCCGACAGCGCCCGGGTCAGCATCCATGGTGATGGTCCCGGCGCCCCCCTGCACAGACAGCGCACCACCATCGCGCACGGTGACCGTGCCCGTTCCGTTGAAGCTGGTGAAGAAATCCTGGGTGCTGCGCCAAGCCGAGCCTGTTCCACTGATCGTCGCAGTGCCCACGCCTTCAGGGACATCGCCCAAAGCACCCACCACACCTGACACCACGCCCCCATCTTCGACCTTCAAGGTGCCTGTGCCCCTGCCACCAATCACGAGACTGCCTGAACCGTTCCACGTGGAACCCGGGCCCCGGACGGTGACCGTGCCATTGCTGCCCAGGTCGTAACCCACGGTGCCGACCCCGGAGTGGGTCACTGAGCCTCCGCTGTCCATGGTGAGCGTTCCCGTGCCCGTACTGCCGACGTGCAGCGTGGTGCCCGCATTCCAGCTGGGCGAGGGGTTGGGCACCTGGACAGGCACCACATCGCCGGTGGACGTGACCGTCTGGGCCTGCGCCTGGGTGCAGCACAAGGCCACGCCCCATGCCAGGATTTTCAACACGGACCGAGGGGGCACAGGCAGCGAAGAAGAAGGCGAACGCATGCGGCTGCGGGCCGTGCATGCACGAGACAGTTCCATATCCATCTTGGCGATCTTTGTGTTTGTCATCTGCACCGCAGCCTGGCGCAGCAGATGGGTCAAGACTTGCAGAGCCTGCATCTGTGGATGGCAGGCAGAGCAAGTCTTGCGCACGTACACAAAGAGTCAATTCCGGGGAGCATGGAGAGCCTGCCTTTCTCCTGTAAGACAAAGGCGCGAAGTGTGTGGGCCCGCCGTCCGGACTCAGTGCCTGGCCCGGCCGTGCAACGCCACGGCTGGAGCGGCACAGGCTCTCATCGGCGCTGCTGCAGTTCCCGCCGCGCCTTCTCGTAAGGCGTTTCCTCGGGCTCGGGCACATGCACCACGGCCTCGCTGGAGCCGCCCAGCGGCATGCGGTAGACCCAGAGGCTGTGGCGGCCCGGTCCCTGGCGCTGCCAGGAGGGCTCCACGCCGGGCAGCGCAAAGTCCAAGCTGACCAGCCAGGCGCCCTCAGGCAGCTCCGTGGCGGCCTTGACGGCCGCACGGCCCATGCTTTCAGGGCGCTGGAACAGGTAGACCATCTGGTAGCCGCTCCAGTCGGCCAGCCAGATGTCGGCACGGCGCACGCGGGCCCAGGGGCAGCGCAGCGCGCACAGCCAGCGCAGCGGCCAGCTCCACTCCATGCCGTTGAGCCGCGCCTGCGGGTACTGCCCGCGCAGCGCGCGCAGGCCGTCGCCCAGGCCGCAACCGGCATCGAGCACGGCCGCGCCGTCCGGCAGCGGCGCAGCATCGGCCAGGCCTTGCAGCGCATCGGCGGGCGTGGGAAACAGCGGCGCATCGCGCCAGGCGTTGAGCGGGTAGACCAGGGTCAGCAGGCCCAGCGCCGCCAGCCACAGCCAGGGGCTGATGGCGGCCAGGCCGCCCGGCCCCCACAGCATCAGGCAGGACAGCGGAAAGCCCGCCGCCACGGCCAGGCGCCGCCACCAGGGCGTGGCCAGCAGGCTGGCGAGCACGCCCAAAAAACAGGCCGCCAGCCAGGCGGCCAGCGGCCCTAGGGTCGATTGCAGCGCGGCGTAGACAAGCCAGGCGCCCGCCCAGGCAAGAAGGGCCGGGGCCGGCCAGGGAAGGCGCCGCATGTCAGAGCCTCATTGCGCGACGCGCCTCCCACAGCCCATGAAACGAGCGCGACCTATGCGCCCGAAACGCCCCAAACCAGGGACAGCGAGCAAGGGCCGCCCCGCAGCGAGGCTGTCGTCCCCCTCCCGCAGGAGAGGGGGAAGGCGCGAAGCGACTCAGGGGGTGCTGCATCTCATTGCTGTTGCAGTGCTTGCGAGGTGGCACGGTCGAGGCGGCCGGTCTGCGGCAGGCTCTGGTCGCGCTGGAACTCGCGCAGGGCGTTCTGGGTGTTCTTGCCCATGGAGCCGTCAGGCGTGCCTGCGGTGTAGCCCAGGGCATTGAGCTTTTGCTGTGCGGCGCGCAGCGACATGCCGGCGGCATTGGCGCCCGGAGCCGATGTCTGCGACGGTGCGGCACCGCCGTCCACGCCCAGGCGTCCACCGCCGCCCAGGCCCTGGCCCTTGACGGTCTGCGCCTTGTAGTTGCGCAGCGAGCGCACCATCTGGTTGTAGGCGTCCATGAAGGCGGCGGCGATCACCTTGCCTTCGGCCGTGCGTGTGTAGCCGCCCAGCGAGGCGCCAGCGGAGCCGCCGAACAGCGCGCCCATGCCGCCCCAGTCGGTCTTGGAGGACGAGCCTTCGGAAGCCGACACCTGCACGCCCGAGCGGTTGTCCACCAGGGCCAGCATGACCGAGGCCTCGCGCGTCTTGGTGGCTGCAGCCAGCGCGCCGAAGATGCCGCCGGCGCGGCCGCCGATGGCGCCGCCCATGCCACCGGCATCGCTCTGGTTGAAGATCACTTCGGGGGACAGGCCGTAGTCGGAGGCCACCATCTGGCCCTTGCCCAGGTTGCTGCCGCCACGCATTTCGCCCGAGTCCATCAGCGCGCGTTCACGCGCCATGGCACCCATGCCGGCCGCGCCGCGTTCCACGACGATGAAGCAGTTGGACTGCTGGATCATCAGGCGCAGCAGCTGCGAGGTGGGCGGCAGACGGTACTGCTGGGTGAGGATGGTGTACCAGCCGGCGGTCTGGTTCTCGACCAGGGAGATGGTGCCCAGCGAGGAGTCGCAGCGCTCCAGCTCGGTATTGGCGTTTTCGGCGCTGGCACCGCCTGCGGCGCCCGTGGCCACGGTCTTGGCTTCGGGCGAGCCCATGCGCATGTCGGTGGTCACGCAGCCGGTCAGCGCCACGGCAGCGATGGCAGTCAGGGCAAGATACTTCTTCACGTTGTAATCCTCTTGGTCTGGTCTAGGTGAATCAGCGCCAGGGCAATGGGCGTCCACGCACTGGCAACGTCGCCAGTCATCGATTACACACAATTACCCCGCATAACAGCGCGCAAATATACCGGGATTCACCCTTGCGAAAAAGCGCTGCTTTGCTGGAGAACGACAGATCACAGACGGTTACAAGCTGTTGTCATCACACGGGTGCATCGCCGCGCAAACGTTCGATCAGCCCGTTGAGCGCATCGAGCGAGCCGAACTGGATCGCCACTTCGCCCATTTCCTGCAGCTTGCCGCCACGGCGCACGGACTTCTTGATGCGCACTTCGACATCGGCCATGAGCAGGTCGGACAGCTCTTCTTCCACGCGCTTGATGTCGCGCGACTTGCCGTCCTTCTTGGACTTCTGGCGCACCAGGCTAAAGTCGGCGCCGATCTTCTTGACCAGGGCCTCGGCCTCGCGCACCGACAGCTTCTTGGCAGCGATCTGGTTGCCGGCCGTGATCTGGGCCGCGCGGTCCAGCGACAGCAGGGCACGCGCATGGCCCATGTCGATGTCGCCGGCCATGAGCATGGTCTGCACCGGGTCGGCCAGGTTGAGCAGGCGCAGGATGTTGGTGGCCGCGCTGCGCGAGCGTCCCACGGCCTGGGCCGCCTGCTCGTGCGTGAGGCCGAATTCCTTGACCAGGCGCGACAGGCCCTGGGCCTCTTCCAGCGGGTTCAGGTCCTCGCGCTGGATGTTCTCGATCAGCGCCATCGCGGCGGCGGCCTCGTCGGGCACCTCGCGCACCAGCACCGGCACCTCGGCCAGGCCGGCGATGCGGGCCGCACGGAAGCGCCGCTCGCCCGCGATGATTTCGTACTTGCCGGCGTGGTCGCCCTTGGCCAGGCGGCGCACCAGGATGGGCTGCATGATGCCCTGGGCCTTGATGCTTTCGGCCAGCTCGTAGAGCGCGCCCTCGTCCATGTGGGTGCGCGGCTGGTACTGGCCGGGCACCATGACGTCGAGCTGCAGGATGCTGGGCAGGCCGGTCTCGGCCACCGGGCCGCCGCCCTCTTCCTTGTCGTGGACCTTGGGTCCGAGCAGGGCTTCCAGCCCGCGTCCCAGTCCCTTGGGTTTCTTGGTCACCATGGTGTTGTCCTTGTCAAAGCGATGCCAGCAGCGCGTGTCCGCTGTCCCAGTCGCCCAGCCCGCTGGCCGTGTTGAGATGGCCCGAAGGCCCTGCGTCGACGAAGCGTGCGCCCCAGGCATCGGCCATGGCTTGCACGCGCTGGGCGCTGCAGTAAATGTCGTTGTCGCTGCCGACCACGATGGAGGCAAACGGCAGGCGTTGCATCATCACGGGCGACCAGCCGGGCAATTGCTCGCGCAGCTGGGGCTGCTCGGTATCGCCGGGGGCCACCAGCAGCGCACCACGCACCTTGCGGGCGGCCAGCGGCGAATGCGCCGCCCACCAGGCCACAAGGATGCAGCCCAGGCTGTGCGCCACCAGCACCACGGGGCGCGGCGCGTCGAGCACCGTCTCCTGCAGCCTGGCGCTCCAGTCGCCGCGCAGCGGGCGGTCCCAGTCGTTTTGCTCCAGGCGGCGGTAGCCGTGGCGCTGCTCCCAGCGGCTTTGCCAGTGATCGGCGTCCGAGTTCTGCCAGCCGGGCAGCAGCCAGACGTCCTCGGCAGCCCACCCGGTCGGCACGCCCTGCCCTGCCGTTTCATGTGAACCTTGCATGACTACATCTTCTTGATGCGGCGCACCATCTCGTGCGCGAAATCGATGAAGGCCTTGCTGCCCTTGGCGCCAGGGTCGAAGACCACGCCCGGCACGCCATAGCTGGGCGCCTCGGCCAGGCGCACGTTGCGCGGGATGACGGTGTCGAACACCTTGTCGCCGAAGTGTTCCTTGAGCTGGTCGCTGACCTGCTGCTGCAGCGTGGTGCGCGGATCGAACATCACGCGCAGCAGGCCGATGATCTGCAGGTCGGGGTTCATGTTGGCGTGCACCTGCTTGATGGTGTTGACCAGGTCGGTCAGGCCTTCGAGCGCGAAGTACTCGCACTGCATGGGCACGACCACGCCATGGGCCGCGCACAGGCCGTTCAAGGTGAGCATGGACAGGCTGGGCGGGCAGTCCACCAGCACGAAGTCGTAGTCGGCATCGACCGCCTTGAGGGCGCCCTTCAGGCGATCGTTGCGGCGCTCCAGGGTGACCAGCTCGATCTCGGCGCCGCTGAGTTCGCGGTTGGCGCCCAGCACGTCGTAGCCCACGGCCTCGGAACGCACGGCGGCTTCCTTGACGCTGGCGTTCTCCAGCAGCACGTCATAGACCGACAGCTCCAGCGCACGCTTGTCCACGCCCGAGCCCATGGTGGCATTGCCCTGCGGGTCCAGGTCGATCATCAGCACGCGCTGGCCGACCTTGGCCAGGCCCGCTGCAAGGTTGACGGCGGTGGTGGTCTTGCCGACCCCGCCCTTTTGATTGGCGACACAGAAGATTTTGGCCATGGTATTTACACGCTTATTTGGCGATGGCCAGCTTGAGGCCAAAACCGATCAGGAACACGCCCGCAGTCTTTTCGAGAACCCGGGAAACCGCAGGATTGGCGCGCATGCGCTCGGCCAGATGCGCGGTCAGCAGCACCACGATCAGGCAATAGAGAAAGGTCAGAGCGGCCACCGTGGCCGCCATCACCGCGAACGTGAGCAGGCCCTGGTGGCTTGCGGGATCCACGAACAGCGGGAAGAAGGCCATGTAGAACACGATGGACTTGGGGTTCATCAGGGTGATCAGGCCGGCCTGGCGAAAGTAGTGGCGCGGCTCGATGTGGAGCACGGGCTTGTCGCCGGGCTTGGCAGTGAGCATCCTGAAACCCAGCCAGCCCAGGTAGGCGGCGCCCAGCCACTGCACGGCATGGAAGGCCGTGGGATAGGAGGCCAGCAGCGCGGCCACGCCCGCCACGGCCATCCAGATCAGCACCTGGTCGGCCGCCAGCACGCCGGCGCAGGCCGCCATTCCGGCACGTATGCCGCCCTTGCCGGTGGAGGTGATCAGCGCCAGATTGCCCGGCCCCGGAATCAGCAAAAACAGAAGAATGGCAACAACGAATGCGCTGAAATCGGAGATGCCGAACATGCTGACCCCTGAGCGATGAAAGCTGGGAGTTTATGCGAGGGCCATGGCCAGCGCATGTGGAACATGGCCCCGCCGCAACGCGGCAGTGTGCCATTCGGTAAAAAAATCAGGCGCAAACGCGCAGCCAGAGGATGCAGCGCTCGGCATCCAGGCCCGGCACCTTCAATGGTTCCACGTGAAACACCTGCACGTCGGCGGGCAGCGCGGCGATTTCATCGTCGGGGTGCTTGCCCTTCATGGCCAGCCAGGTGCCGCCCTCCTCCAGCGCCTGGCGCGACCAGCTGGTGAAGTCCACCAGCGAGGCAAACGCACGGCAGCTGATCAGCGGATAGCGCGTGGTCAGCTGCTCCACGCGGCTGTGGATGCCGCGCAGGTTGGGCAGGCGCAGCGTGGCCGCCGCCTGCTGGATGAAGGCGGCCTTCTTGCCCACGGTATCTACGCAGTGCACGTCGATCTGCGGGCAGCAGATGGCAAAGACCACGCCGGGCAGGCCGCCGCCCGAGCCCACGTCCAGCATGGCGGTGCGGCCTTCGCGCGCAGGCATCTGTGCCAGATGGCGCTGCAGGGCCGGCACGGCAGCCAGGCTGTCGAGCAGGTGATGGGTCAGCATCTCCTGCGGATCACGCACGGCCGTGAGGTTGTAGACCTTGTTCCACTTGCCCAGCAGGGCCTGGAATTCCATCAGCGTATCGATCTGGGCGGGGGTGAGGTCCAGCCCCAGCGCCTGCAGGCCGGCTTCGAGCGGAGCGCGCAGTTCCTGGCTCATGCGGATGCCTCCTCGCCCTTCGCGTCAGTCACATCCGGTGCAAAGCCCCGAAAGCCCCCCTTCTTCAGATGCACCATCAGCAGCGAGATCGCCGCCGGCGTCACGCCCGACATGCGCGACGCCTGGCCCAGCGTCTCTGGCCTGTGCTTTTGCAGCGACTGGCGCACCTCGAAGGACAGGGCAGGCACCTGCATGTAGTCCAGCTCGGCCGGCAGGCGCAGGTTCTCGAAGTGGGCGGCGCGCTGCACCTCGTCCTTCTGGCGGTCGATGTAGCCCGCGTACTTGGCCGCGATTTCCACCTGCTCGACCACGGAGCCGCTGAGATCGCCCAGCACCTCGGGCTGCACATCGGCCGAGGCATAGCGGCCCTCGTTCAGGCTCATCAGCTTGCCGTAGCCCACATCGGGCCGGCGCAGCAGGTCGAACAGGTTGTATTCGCGCTCGATGGACTTGCCCAGCACACGCTCTGATTCCTCGGGCGTGACGATGCGCGGATTGACCCAGGTGGACTTCAGGCGCTCTGTTTCACGTGAAACAGCATCGCGCTTGCGGCTGAAGGCATCCCAGCGCGCATCGTCCACCAGGCCCATGGCGCGGCCCGCTTCGGTCAAGCGCATGTCGGCGTTGTCCTCGCGCAGCTGCAGCCGGAACTCGGCGCGGCTGGTGAACATGCGGTACGGCTCGGTCACGCCCTTGGTGATCAGGTCATCGACCAGCACGCCCAGATAGGCCTCGTCGCGGCGCGGCAGCCAGGCTTCCTGGCCACGGCACTGCAGCGCGGCGTTGAGGCCGGCGAACAGGCCCTGGGCCGCCGCTTCCTCGTAGCCGGTCGTGCCGTTGATCTGGCCCGCGAAGAACAGGCCCTGGATCTGGCGCGTCTCGAAGCTGCTCTTGAGCGAGCGCGGATCGAAGTAGTCGTACTCGATGGCGTAGCCGGGGCGCAGGATGTGCGCGTTCTCCAGCCCCTTCATGCTGCGCACCAGTTCGTACTGGATGTCGAAGGGCAGGCTGGTGGAGATGCCGTTGGGATAGAACTCGTTGGTGGTCAGGCCTTCGGGCTCCAGGAAGATCTGGTGGCTTTCCTTGTCGGCAAAGCGGTTGATCTTGTCCTCGACGCTGGGGCAGTAGCGCGGGCCCACGCCTTCGATCTTGCCCGTGAACATGGGGCTGCGGTCAAAGCCGCTGCGGATGATGTCGTGCGTGCGCTCGTTGGTGTGGGTGATCCAGCAGGGCATCTGGCGCGGGTGCATGGCCGCATTGCCGATGAAGCTGAACACGGGCAGCACGCCTTCGTTGACACCACCGGGCATGCCGTCGCCGGGCTGCTCCTCGCACTGCGAGAAATCGATGCTGCGGCCATCCAGGCGCGGCGGCGTGCCGGTCTTCAGGCGGCCCTGGGGCAGCTGCAGCTCCTTGAGCCGCGACGACAGGCTGACGGCTGGCGGGTCGCCCGCACGGCCTGCCGCGTAGTTGTTCAGGCCCACGTGGATCTTGCCGTCCAGGAAGGTGCCCGCCGTGAGCACCACGGTGCGGCTGCGAAAGCGCACGCCCACCTGGGTGACGGCGCCCACCACGCGGTCGCCCTCGACCATGAGGTCATCCACCGCCTGCTGGAACAGCCACAGGTTGGGCTGGTTCTCCAGCATGTCGCGGATGGCGGCCTTGTAGAGAATGCGGTCGGCCTGGGCGCGCGTGGCACGCACGGCCGGGCCCTTGGAGCTGTTGAGGATGCGGAACTGTATGCCGCCGATATCGGTGGCCAGCGCCATGGCGCCGCCCAGCGCATCCACTTCCTTGACCAGATGGCCCTTGCCGATCCCGCCGATGCTGGGATTGCAGCTCATCTGGCCCAGGGTCTCGATGTTGTGGCTCAGCAGCAGCGTCCTGCAGCCCATGCGCGCAGCGGCCAGCGCGGCCTCGGTGCCAGCGTGGCCGCCACCGACCACGATCACATCAAATTCCTGTGGGTACAACATGCTTATCACTCCGGGGGCCTGCCCGGCCCAAGCCCCCGACACGGAGCACTCACGCTCCGGCGCTCATGGCAGGTGGCCCTCGTTCATGTAGCGAGGGGAACCCAGCGGGGAACCCGCGATTTTCCCACCTTTGCCGCACCAGTGCCTTGCAAGGGGTCGGCCGGCCCCGCCACCGGGCCGGCACTGCGCCGGTGTTCCACGTGAAACAGTGCGGCGAACACGTGTGCACCGCAGGATGCTGCGCGCCGCCGCCCGCAGGGCGGCCCGCTTGCAAGAAACATGTGCAGGGCCTGTGATGCAATGGCGGCCATGCAGATCCTCATCTTCGCGGGCAGTACCCGCCAACAATCGCACAACCGGCGCCTGGCCGCCGCCGCCGCCGACATGGCGCGCGAACTGGGCGCCCAGCCCACGCTGCTGGAGCTGTCGGATTTCGACATCCCCATGTACAACGCCGACCTGGAGGCCAGCGGCACGCCGCCTGACGTGCTGCGCTTCAAGGCCGCGCTGCACAGCCACCCGGCCTGGCTGATCTGCTCGCCCGAGTACAACGGCAGCTACCCTGCCCTGCTCAAGAACGCCATCGACTGGGCTTCCAGCCCCGTGGCCGGTGATCCGGTCTGGTCCGATGGCACCCTGCCCTTTCGCGGCAAGGTCGTGGGCATGGCCAGCGCCTCGCCCGGCGGCCTGGGCGGCCTGCGCGCCCAGTCGCACCTGGCGCCGCTGCTGCTGAACCTGCAGTGCTGGTTGGCCCCCGTGAGCCACGCCGTAGGACAGGCAGGCCAGGCATTCGACGACGCCGGCCGCCTGCAGCGACCCCAGGACCAGCAGGGCGTGAAGGCCGTGCTGGAACAGGTGCTCTGGGCTGCACAGCGCCTGTCGGCCTGAACCCTGCCGCCAGCGCGGTCCCATCATGCGCAGCCCCTGCACATGGGGTTAGCATGGGCGCTTGTCTTTCTTACCCTGATCGGAAGCCATCCACCATGAAGCTCTACTACAGCCCTGGCGCCTGCTCTCTGTCTCCCCACATCGTCCTGCACGAGGCAGGCCTGGCCTACGAGCCGGTCCTGGCCAGCACCAAGACGCACAAGCTGCAGGACGGCACGGACTACTACGGCATCAACCCGCTGGGCTATGTTCCCTTCCTCGTGCTCGACGACGGCGACACGCTGCATGAAGGCCCGGCCATCGTCCAGTACCTGGCCGATCTGGTCCCCGAGAAGAAGCTGGCACCGGCCAACGGCACCATGGCCCGCTACCACCTTCAGGAGTGGTTGAACTTCATCGGCACCGAGCTGCACAAGGGCTTCGGCCCCCTGTTCAACCCCGCCACGCCCGACGACTACAAGCCCGTGGTGCGCCAGCGCGTGCTGGACCGCCTCAAGTGGGTGGACGGCGAGCTCAATGGCCGCGACTACCTGATGGGCGAGCAGTTCACCGTGGCCGACGCCTACCTGTTCACCGTGACGGGCTGGGCCCAGTTCGTGGGCGTGGACATCTCCGAGCTGACCAACCTCCTGGCCTACCGCGAGCGCGTGCTGGCCCGCCCTGCCGTGCAGGCCGCGATGAAGGCCGAAGGCCTGCTCAAGTAAGCAGCGCCGAGCCCGGGCTCGGCGGCACAAGGGGCCGGCTGGTGTGAACCAGCCGGCCCCTTATCTTTTGCGCGTGCGGATGCGCTGCTCTATCTGGGCCGCCGCAGCGCGCACCTGCTGGGCGATGCGCCGCACGCGCGCCGCCGTCATGCGCTGGGTCAGCGCGGCCACGCTGACCGCCCCCATGGCCTGGCCCATGCTGTCGCAAAAATGCGCGCCCACGGCCGTCACGCCCAGGCTCACGCGGTTCTGTATCACGGCCACGCCTGCGCGGGCCGTTTCCTCGCAGGCCAGGCGCAGTCCCGCATCGGTGAGCTTGCCAAAGGCCGGCAGGGCGGGCGCCACGCGCTCGATGATGGCCTCGCGCTCCTCGGGCGCAATGGCGGCCAGCACGGCCAGCCCCCCGGCGCCCACGCCCAGCGGGCGCCGGCTGCCGACCTGCAGCACCAGCGTGCGTATGGGGAAGTCGCCTTCGAGCCGGTGCAGGCACACGGCCTCGAATCCGCTGCGCACCACCAGGTAGGCCGTGTCCTCGGTTTCACGTGACAGCGCCGCCATGGCCGGCTCGCACAGGTCGCGTATGTCGTGCAGCATCGACCCGGCCAGGCCCAGCTCGAAGGCCAGCGGCCCCAGCCGGTAGCGGTGGGTCTGGGCGTCGTGCACCACCAGGCGCTCGGCAATCAGCTGCTTGAGGATGCGGTGGGCCGAAGGGTGGGGCACGCCGGATTTTTCGGCCAGTTCGCTGAGCGGGCAACCGCGCGTGCCCCCGGTCGCCAGCAGCTTGAGAAAGGTCACGCCCCGCTTGAGGGAGCCGGCATCGGACGATGAGGTCATGTTCGTTTATCGGACAACTGAGTGGCGCCGCCGGGCGATTTGAAAACAATCGGAATGGCCGATCAACCACGGCCCGGCCAGGGCACGGCAAGGCCGGGCGCCACGGATTTCCGAATGATGCAACTCTCCCATCCGCCATTGCAAGACAGAATCGCCGTCGTCACCGGCGCCAGCAGCGGCATAGGCGCCGCCACGGCGAGGGCCCTGGCCAGCGAGGGCGCCACCGTCGTGATCGGCTACCACCAGGGCCGCGACCGCGCCCAGGCGCTGCGCGAGGAACTGCCGGGCAGCCACCACACGCTGCAGCTGTCGCTGCAAGACGAGGCCAGCCACGCCACCGCCGCCCAGTGGCTGCAGCAGCACCTGGGCCGGGTGGACCTGCTGGTCAACTGCGCGGGCTTCACCGAGCGCATCGCGCACGCGCAGATCGATGCACTGAAGCCCGCTCTGTTCAACCGCATCCTGTGCGCCAACGTGGGCGGCACCTATGCCGTGACGCGGGCCCTGCTGCCGCTGCTGCGCGCCTCGCAGGACGCCGCCGTGGTCAACGTGTCCTCGGTCTCCGCCTTCACGGGCCTGGGCAGCAACATGGCCTATTGCGCCGCCAAGGCCGCGCTGGACACGCTGACGGTGTCCATGGCGCGCGCCTTCGGCCCGGTGCGCTTTCTCTGCGTCTCGCCCGCCGCCGTGGACACGGGCTTCGTGGGAGGCCGCAGCCGCCAGGAGCTGGAGAAAAGGGCCGCGCACACGCCGCTGGGCCGCGTGGTCGAGCCCGACGATGTGGCGCAGGCCATCCTCGCCTGCGCCACGCATCTGCGCACGGCCACGGGCACGCGCATCGTGATCGACGGCGGCCACAGCCTCGGTTGAAAGAAGGCACGGCATGCTCGTCGAACAACGCACCTACACCGCCCACCCCGGCAAGTGGCGGGACTACCTGGCGCTCTACCAGGCCGAGGGCCTGGAGCTGCAGCAGCGCATTCTGGGCCGCATGGTCGGCTACTACACCAGCGACTCGGGGCCACTCAACCAGATCGTCCACCTGTGGGCCTATACGGACCTGAACGAGCGCGCCGAGCGCCGCGCCCGCCTGCTGGCCGAGCCACGCTGGCAGGCCTATGTGGCGCGCATGCTGCCGCTGCTTCAAAGCCAGGAATCGAAGTTCCTGGTCCCGGCCCCCTTCTTCCAGCCCCAGTGGAGCGGCTGCCAGGAGCCGCTCCACGGCGCCACAGGCCCCGCGTCCACTTCCGGCCCCCTTTCCACCGACTGACAGGAGACATCCATGCTGTGCAAAAAGCTTCACCACGCCGCCTACCGCTGCAAGGACGCGGCCGAGACCGTGCGCTTCTATACCGAGGTGCTGGGCCTGCGCTTCACCCACGCCATGGGCGAGGACCATGTGCCCTCCACGGGCCAGTACAGCCCGCACATCCACATCTTTTTCGAGATGGAGGACGGCAGCTCCATCGCCTTCTTCGAGTGCCCCAGGGACCCGGGCCAGATGAAGGACATGGAGTCGCCGGGCTGGATACAGCACTTCGCCTTCGAGGTCGCCGACGTGGACACCGTGCTGCGCGCCCGGCAGGACCTGCTGGACCGGGGCATTGACGTGGTGGGCCCCACCAACCACGACGACTTCATCACCTCCATCTACTTCTTCGACCCTTCGGGCCACCGCCTGGAGCTGACCGCGCGCACGGCCGACGCGGCGCGCCACCAGGTCTTCGAGCAGGAGGCCATGCAGGTGCTGGCCCTGTGGAACGAGACCCACGACTGGTCGCAGCGCGAAAAGCTCTACGGCGCCCAGACCGGCTACGCGCGCGCAGACCGCTAGCCGCAACGCCAGCGAGGCCAGCGAAGCCACTGGACACGTCCGCAGCGCGCAATACAAAAAAAGGAGACATGACATGACTGCCATCACCCGACGCACGGCCCTGCTTGCAGGCGCCGCCTCACTCACCCTGCCCACGGCCCGGGCCCAGGGCGGTTTTCCCAACCGGCCCATTCAATTGATCCACGGCTTTGGCGCGGGCGGCAACGCCGACGTGGTGGCCCGGCTCGTGGCCCAGAAGCTGCAGGAATCGCTCAGGCAGCCCGTGGTGGTGGAGATCAAGAGCGGCGCGGGCGGCTCCATTGCCAGCAACTTCGTGGCCAAGGCGGTGCCGGACGGCTACAGCCTGGTCATGCTCACGGGCGCGCACACCGTGTCGGCCGCGCTGCGCAAATCGCTGCCCTACGACGCGGTCAAGGACTTCGCCTTTGTCTCCACCGTCTCGTCCTTTCCCTTCGTGGTGGCCGTGCGCGCCGAGCATCCCGCCAGGACCCTGGCCGATCTGCTGGCCATGGCGCGCAAGGAGCCGGGACGCATCACCTTCACCTCGGTGGGCGTGGGCTCCACCCAGCACATGGCCGGCGAGCTGCTGGGCTCCACGGCCAAGGTACAGCTGCTGCACGTGCCCTACCGGGGCGGTGGCGCACCCGTGCAGGCCGTGATAGCGGGCGATGTGGACGTGCTCAGCGACACGCTGACCGTGGCCATGCCGCACATCAAGTCGGGCCGGCTGCGCGCCCTGGCCGTTACCAGCGCCCAGGCCTGGCCCACCCTGCCAGAGGCGCCGCCGGCCTCGGCCGTGCTGCCCGGCTTCGAGGTGCGCTCCTGGCTGGGCCTGGCCGCGCCCGCAGGCACGCCCGCCGACGTGGTGCAAAGGCTGGCCGCCGAAACCCACAAGGCCCTGAAGGAGCCAGACCTGCTCCAGGCCCTGGCCAGCGCCGGCAGCGCGGCCACGCCCTGCAGCCCCGAGGAGATGCGTGGCATGGTGGGCGCCGAGATCGCGCGCTGGCGCGGCGTCATCCAGCAGGTCGGCATTCCGCTGCAGGCCTGACGCCATGGACATCATCAGCCTGTGCGGCAGCCTGCGCCGCCATTCCCTGAACCGCCTGCTGCTGGAGTTGGCGGGCAGCTGCCTGCCACCCCAGGCCACGATGCAGGTCTGCGACTGGCGCGCGCTGCCGCCGCTGGATGCCGACCTGCTGGCCACGGGCATGCCCGAATCCGTGCACCAGTTGCGCGAGCGCATCCGCCGTGCCGACGCCGTGGTGCTGGCCACGCCCGAGTACAACTTCTCCATTCCAGGCATGTTCAAGAATGCGCTGGACTGGATCTCGCGTGGCGATGACCAACCCTTTCGGCACAAGCCCGTGGCCCTTGTCTCGGCCTCGCCGGGCCCGCTGGGCGGGGCGCGCGTGCAGTACGAACTGCGCAAGGTATTGCAGTGCATGGAAGCCGACGTGCTGGCCCGGCCCGAGGTCTTCGTGGGCCAGGCGGCGCAGAAATTCGACAGCCAGGGCCTGTGCACCGATGCCGCCACGCGCAGCTTCGTGACGGCGCAGATGCAGGCGCTGGGGCAACTCGTGGCACAGCACCGTCGCCTGCACGACAGCGC
This sequence comes from Delftia sp. Lp-1, assembly GCF_020523835.1. Taxonomy (NCBI): domain Bacteria; kingdom Pseudomonadati; phylum Pseudomonadota; class Betaproteobacteria; order Burkholderiales; family Comamonadaceae; genus Delftia; species Delftia sp. Lp-1. Next base: position 605,374 of record NZ_JAJALJ010000004.1, read on the forward strand.
GCAAATCCCTGGCCTGCACGATTGATTCCATGGGCGTAATCTGTGCCGTACGCCGCGCCGCCCGCACGGGCGGCGCTTTTGCTTCACGCACAGAAAGCCCCGTTGCATGACCTCTCTGTTCGATCCCATACAGGCTGGCGAACTGCGCCTGCCCAACCGCATCGCCATGGCGCCGCTGACGCGCAACCGCGCACCCCAGGCCCTGCCCAACGACATCATGGTCACCTACTACGCCCAGCGCGCCAGCGCCGGCCTGCTGATCAGCGAAGGCACGGCCATCAGCCACCAGGGCCAGGGCTATGCCCATGTGCCGGGCCTGTACGGCAGCGAGCAGCTCGACGGCTGGAAGCGCGTGACCGACGCCGTGCACAAGGCGGGCGGACGCATCGTCACCCAGCTGTGGCATGTGGGCCGGGTCTCGCACACCTCGCTGCAGCCCGAAGGCCAGGCGCCCGTGGGGCCGTCCCCGGTGGCGGCCAAATCCAAGACCTATGTGATCGACGAGGACTCGGGCAAGGGCCAGTTCGTGCCCACCTCCGCGCCGCGCGCGCTCGCCCAGCACGAGCTTCCCGCCATCGTCCACAGCTTCGCCGTGGCCGCGCGCAATGCCGTGGAGACGGCCGGTTTCGACGGCGTGGAGCTGCACGGCGCCAACGGCTATCTGCTAGACCAGTTCCTCAAGACCGGCGCCAACCAGCGCGATGACGACTACGGCGGCAGCATCGAGAACCGCGCCCGCCTGCTGCTCGAATGCACGCGCGCCGCTGCCGATGCCGTGGGCGGCGGCCGCGTGGGCATCCGCCTGTCGCCCGTGACGCCGGCCAACGACATCGCCGATGCCGACCCCCAGCCGCTGTTCGAATACGTGGTGCGCCAGCTGGCGCCGCTGGGCCTGGCCTACATCCACATCATCGAAGGCTCCACCGGCGGCCCGCGTGAATTGCCCGACCGGCCCTTCAACTACGCGGCGCTCAAATCCGCCTACCGCGAGGCCGGCGGCCAGGGCGCCTGGATGGTCAACAACGGCTATGACCGCGACATGGCGCTGCGCGCCGTGGAAAGCGGCCACGCCGATATCGTGGCCTTCGGCAAGGCCTTCATCTCCAACCCCGACCTGGTCCACCGCCTGCGCGACGACCTGCCGCTGAACCCCTGGAACTCCAGCCTGTTCTACGGCGGCGGCGCAGAGGGCTATACCGACTACCCGTTCGCGCGCCAGGCCTGATTTGCGGCGCTGCAAAGCAAAAAGCCCGCAGGCATGGCCTGCGGGCTTTTTTCGTTCGGCGATTCACGGGGTCACGTGAAAAAGAGCCGCTGGCCCCTGCCTTCTCAGGCGTGTTCCAGCAACTGGGTCTCGCGGGCCGAAGCCAGCGGGGCGCGGCCGGCAGCCGGGGCCAGGCCGGGCTTGCCCTGGCCGGGACGGCCATAGGAAGCATGCGAGCCCATGGACGCCACGGCCGCACCGGCAATGCGGAACTGGCCCACCACCTGCGCCAGGCGCGCGGCCTGCTCGCGCAGCGACTCGGCGGCGGCGGCCGATTCCTCGACCAGGGCTGCGTTCTGCTGCGTCATGCGGTCGATATCGCCCACGGCCTGGTTGACCTGGCCGATGCCGCCCGACTGCTCGCTGGAAGCCGCCGTGATCTCGCCAATGATGTCGCCCACGCGCTGCACGCTGTCCACGATTTCCTTCATGGTCTTGCCAGCATCCTCCACCTGGCGCACGCCCACGTCCACGGCCTGCACGCTGGTCTGGATCAGCGCCTTGATCTCGCTGGCCGCCTGGGCCGAGCGCTGGGCCAGCGAACGCACCTCGGCCGCCACCACGGCAAAGCCGCGGCCCTGCTCGCCGGCACGTGCCGCTTCCACGGCGGCGTTCAGCGCCAGGATGTTGGTCTGGAAGGCGATGGAGTCGATCAGGCCGATGATGTCGCCGATCTTGCGGCTGGAGGTCGTGATCTCCTGCATGCTGACCACCGCCTGGGCCACCACGTCGCCACCGCGCGTGGCCGTGGTCGAGGCGGAGGCCGCCAGCTGGTTGGCCAGTTGCGAGGACGATGCCGTCTGCTGCACCGTGGCCGTGAGCTGGGACAGCGAGGCCACTGTCTCCTGCACATTGCTGGCCGTCTGCTCGGTGCGCGAGGACAGGTCCTGGTTGCCCGTGGCGATCTCCTGGCTGGCCGTGGCGATGTTGCCGCTGGCGTCGCGCACCTGGGTCACCATGGAGCCCAGGCTCTGCTGCATCTGGTCCAGCGCGCGCTGCAGGTCGGCCACCTCGTCCTTGCCCTCCACCTTCACGCTCTGCGACAGATCGCCCTGGGCAATGGTCAGCGCCGTCTGGCGCGCCTGCACCAGGGGGCGGCAGATGGACAGCATGTTCATCAGCGTCAGCGGCACCACCACCAGCACCGTGAGCACCACGGCAGCCACGAAGATCCACTGCGTCTGCTCGGCCACGCCCTGCTCCTCGGCGGCCATGGCATCGACCTGCTGGCGCAGCAGCTGGTCGAGCTGGGCGATGAGCTTTTCGACCTCGGCCACCTCGGCCATGGCCTTGCCGCTCATGCGGTTGGCCGTGGTCGCCGTGTCATAGCCACCGGCCTCCAGCTGTCGCGCAATGTGCTCGAACTGCTGGCGGTAGCGGTCCACGCGCTCGGAGATGCCGCTGACGATGGCATCGTCGGCCGGATCCTCATCCTTCAGAAAGCGCTCGGCCACGGATTTCACGCGGTCGATGGCGGCCAGCCACTGGGTGTGGGCCTTGCGCACCTCTTCGGCACGCTCGTACTGGATGATCATGTCCTTTTCATGGGCGCGCACGGCACCCAGCTCGGCGCGCAACTCCACCATGTAGCCCATCTTGGCGTACGAGGTATGCATGAACTGCTGACTCATGCCATGGATGCGGAACATGCCCAGCATCCCGGCTCCGCCCAGCAGACCCAGCAGTACCAGCACCATGGCGATGGCACCCAGCATCCGCGTGCGGATCGTGAAAGCCCGCATCATTCCCAACAAGTTCATGACCGTTTTCCTCTCTGTCAGTCAGGGCGCACGCACGGTCTCCAAATGCATAGCGCCAACGTAAATACAAATTGTTGCAGTTTGTCAGATGATCGCCAATGGTCTATGACGGTTTTTGCCTATTCACGGCTCTTTTCGATGTATCGGCCATTGAGGCGAATCATTGAGCCAGGCCGGCCCGCATGCTTTGGGCCAAATCAACCCATTCCCGGCCAGACGCTTGACCTTGCCATGGTGTCAGGGTTCAACATGCCGTCCATGGCTTGCGCCACTTCGGCGCGCCCCAACCAGGAGCGAGAGATGCAACATGTTTTCACCGTGCAGGGCATGACCTGCGGCCACTGCGAACGCGCCGTCACCCAGGCCGTGCAGGGCGTGGATGACCAGGCCCAGGTAAAAATCGATCGCGCCGCCCAGCGCGTTGAAGTCGACAGCAGCGCCAGCCGCGAGGCACTGGGCGCCGCCATTGCCGAAGAAGGCTACAAGGTCGCCTGAGAGACACCTCAAAGACACCCGAAGGCATCCGAAAGGCACGCACCATGTCCGCCCACCCCGCACAGCACTGGCCCGTCTCCATCGGCGAGGCCGCGCGCCGCGCCGGTGTCTCGGCGCGCATGGTGCGCCACTACGAAGCCCAGGGCCTGCTGCCGCCCATGCACCGCACGGACGGCGGCTACCGCCAGTACGCCGAGGCCGACGTGCACGCCCTGCGCTTCATCCGCCGAGGGCGCGACCTCGGTTTTTCCATGGACGAGATCGCCACCCTGCTCGGCCTGTGGCAGGACAAGAGCCGCGCCAGCAGCCAGGTCAAGGCCATCGCCCAGCGCCACATCGACGAACTGACCGAGCGCATCGCCGCCATGCAGGCCATGCAGCGCACGCTCAAGACCCTGGTGCACTGCTGCCACGGCGACGACCGGCCGGACTGCCCGATATTGGATGATCTGGCGGCGCAGGAGAGTGCGGCGCCGTAGCGTGTCTCACGGCAGGGAACGGCGCTTCAGGCGCCCGCCTTCGCACGCTTTGCAGGCTTGCCCACCTTGGGTGGCTTGGATAACTTGGGCGTATCGAGAACATCCGCCCGCCGCAACACGCCCCCCATCAAGGTATCAATGCACTGCTGCGCCACTTCCTCTGCCGAGTACTGGCCGCCAGGCTGGTACCAGCGGCCTATCCAGCTGAGCGCGCCGGCAATCACGAAGGCGGTCATCTTGGGGTCGCAGGGGGCCAGGGAGCCCTCCTGCACGCCGGCGGCCACCAGGCGGCGGAAGGCCTGGTCTATGGCGGCCTTCTGGCGGCGCAGTTCGCGGCGGCTGTCGGGGGGGACCTGTTCGTCGCCCACGCGGATCAGGCACATGCCGAAGTCCATGGTGACGATGCGCGCATAGACCTGCATGCAGGCGCGCAGCTGGTCCACGGCCTGGCCACCTGCACGGCGCGAGGCCTCGATGCCTTCCAGCGTCATGGCCAGGCCCTGGTTCACGCACTGCAGCAGGATCTCGTCCTTGTTCTTGACGTAGTAGTACAGCGTGGGCTTGCTCACGCCCAGCCGTGCGGCGATGTCGTCCAGCGAGGTGGCGGAGAAGCCGCGCTCGTTGAACAGCTGCGCGGCGGCCTGCAGCACGGCCTGGCGCTTGGCCTCGCGCTGCTGCTCGCGGTCGGGCGTGCCGCTCCAGGGCGAATCCACGGCGGGCGCCGCACGGCCGTTGCGGGCGCGGGCGCCAGGGCTGGGTCGGGTCTTGGTTTCAGGGCTCGATGGCTTCATGGCGGCGGTCGCACCGGGGAAATCACCGATGCTGCATGCGGTGGGCGACAACCAGAATCTACTCCAAAGTAAACAGCCTACGCATCAGTAGGCTCCTGCCCGGCTCGACGAACCAACGCACGAGAGCGCCATGGAGACACACCCCGACGGCGGCCCGCCCGCCCCCTTGCTGCAGGTCGATGGCGTCACGCTCGCCTTTGGCGGCGTGAAGGCGCTGTCGGGCGTGGGCTTCGATGTGCAGCCCGGCTCGATCACGGCGGTGATCGGTCCCAACGGCGCGGGCAAGACGTCGCTGTTCAACACCATCTCGGGCTTTTACCGGCCCACGGGCGGCTCCATCCGCTTCCAGGGCGAGGACATCACGCGCATGCCGGCGCCGCGCCGCGCGCGGCTGGGCCTGGGGCGCAGCTTCCAGAACATTGCGCTGTTCCGGGGCATGACGGTGCTGGACAACATCAAGCTGGGCCGCCACGCCCACCTGCGCACCAACGTGCTCGACGCCCTCCTCTACCTGGGCCGCGCGCGCCGCGAAGAGGCCGAGCTGCGCCGCGACATCGAGGAGCGCATCATCGATTTCCTGGAGATAGACCACATCCGCCATGCGCCCGTGGCCGCCCTGTCCTACGGGCTGCAAAAGCGCGTGGAGATGGCGCGCGCCCTGGCCATGCAGCCGCGCATCCTGATGCTGGACGAGCCCGTGGCCGGCATGAACCGCGAGGAGACCGAGGACATGGCGCGCTTCATCCTCGACGTGCGCGCCGAATGGGGCGTGACCGTGCTCATGGTGGAGCACGACATGGGCATGGTCATGGACCTGTCCGACCATGTGGTGGTGCTCAACTTCGGCCAGGTCATCGCCCAGGGCACGCCTGCCGTGGTGCAGGCCGATCCCGAGGTGAACCGGGCCTACCTGGGCGCCGGTGATGTGGGCGAGCTGCGGCGCCGGCTGCGCGGCGCGTCCGCCCGGCCGGAGCCCGCCACGCCGCAGCCTGCCCTGGCACAGGAAGCCGCATGATGGACTGGGCCTACCTGTTCGAGATCGCCCTCACGGGCCTGGCCGCAGGCGGCCTGTATGCGCTGGCCGCGCTGGCCTTCGTGGTGGTCTACAAGGCCACGCGCGTGGTCAACATCGCCATCGGCGAGCTGCTGATGGTGGGCGCCTACCTGTTCTTCACCTTCGCGGCCATGTTCGCGCTGCCGCTGTGGCTGGCCATTCCCGCCGCCGTACTGGGCACGGGGCTGCTGGGCGCGCTGATCGAGCGCACCATGATCCGGCCGCTGCTGGGCGAGCCGCCGATCTCGGTGTTCATGGTCACCGTGGGCCTGGCCTCGGTGCTGGTGGGCCTGGTGGAGCTGATCTGGACGGCCGACCAGCGCCGCCTGCCCGAGTTCATGCCCACGCAGCCCGTGATGATCGGCGAGGCCTTTCTCGCGCCCAAGGTGGCCTGGGGCGCAGCCGTGGCCGTGGTCTTCATCGCGGCCGTGCTGCTGGTGTTCCGCTACTGGCGCGGCGGCGTGGCCCTGCGTGCGACGGCCAGCGACCAGGCAGCGGCCTATTCGGTGGGCATCAACGTGCCGCGCGTGTTCTCGCTGGCCTGGGTGGTGTCGGCCATGATCGCCGCCGTGTCGGGAATCATCGTCGGCTCCATCGGCGGCATCTCGTCGAGCATGGGCGTGTTCGGCCTGTCGGTGCTGGTGGTCGTCATCGTGGGCGGGCTGGACAGCGTGCTGGGCGCCCTGGTCGGCGGCCTGTTCATCGGCCTGGTGGAGGCGCTGGCCGGTGCCTACCTGGGCGGCGAGTACAAGCTGCTGGCCACCTTCATCGTGCTGGTCGTGGTGCTCATGCTCAGGCCCTACGGCCTGTTCGGCACGCACGAGATCGAGCGGCTCTAGACAGCTTCAGAAAGACGGCAGCATGCGCATAGGCACCCTCAAGGAAAGCTACATCGCCGATGCGGCGCTGTTCGACTCCCGCACGCAACGCATCTGGCTGGCCATGGCCGGCGCGCTGCTGGTGCTGTTTCCCTTCATGGCCAGCGACTACTGGCTGTACCTGGCCTGCCTGGTCAGCATCAACGTGGCCGGCGCCACGGGGCTGAACATCCTCACCGGCTACACGGGCCTGGTCAGCCTGGGCCAGGCCGCCTTCATGGGACTGGGCGCCTACACGGTGGCCATCCTGCAGGCGCGCTGGGGCACGCCCGTGCTGTTCAACCTGCTGGCGGGCGGCTTCGTGGCCATGCTAGGCGGCATCGTGGTGGGCCTGCCCTCGCTGCGCGTCAAGGGCCTGTACCTGGCGATTGCCACCATCGCGGCCTCGTTCATCGCCCATTTCCTGTTCGCCAACCTCAAGCTCACGGGCGGCACGGCGGGCCTGACGCTGCAGCCGGCCACGGTGTTCGGCGTGGCGCTGGACACCTCGTTCCGGCTGTACTGGGTGATCGTGCCCGTCACGCTGCTGATGCTGCTGGGCGCGGCCAACCTGTTTCGCACGCGCATAGGCCGCGCCTTCATCGCCATCCGCGACCGCGACATCTCGGCCGAGGTGCTGGGCATACCGCTGCTGCGCTACAAGCTGCTGTCGTTCGGGCTGTCCTCGTTCTACGCGGGCGTGGCGGGCGGGCTGTGGGCGTACTTCTTTCGCGTGGTCACGCCCGAGAGCTTTCCCCTCTTGATGTCCATCTTCTTTCTGGCGGCCATCATCGTCGGCGGCATGGGCTCCATCCTGGGCGGCATCCTGGGCGCGGTCTTCATGACCATGGTCCCGGAGCTGCTCAAGCTCATCGTGGACCTGCTGCCCGGCGGCTCCGAGCTGGCCGTCTTCCTGTCGCCCGTGCGCACCATGGTGTTCGGGCTGCTGATCATCGTCTTTCTGGTCTTCGAGCCGCAGGGGCTCGCAGAAATGTGGCGGCGCCTGCGCCGCTTCTTCCACCTGTGGCCCTTCCGCAATTGAGGCGGCGCCGCGCACGACAAGCAAAAGGAGACAAGCAATGCAGCAACACCCGACCTCCTCGCGCCGCCGCAGCCTGCTGCTGGCGGCCGGTGCCAGCCTGGCCGCACCGCTGGCCGCCCGCGCCCAGGCTGGCGGCGAAGACATCGTGATCGGCGGCTCCATCCCCATGACGGGCGTGTTCGCCTTCGCGGGCGTGGGCATCAATGCCGGCATGGGCGACTACGTGAAGATGGTCAACGAGGCCGGCGGCATCAAGGGCCGCAAGGTCCGCTACGTGCCCGAGGACACGGGCTACAAGGTCGATGTCTCGGTGGCCGCGTTCAAGAAGATCACCAGCCAGAACAAGGTCAACCTCTACTACGGAGACTCCACGGGTTTTTCCAAGACCATCAACCCGGAGCTGGACCGCAACGGCGCCATCCTCATGGCGGGCGCCTCCTTCGCCACCGAGCTCAACAACCCGGCCAAGTACCCGAACCAGTTCCTCGTGGGGCCCGACTACACGGAGATGTTCGGCATCCTGCTCAAGCACATCGCCAAGGAGAAGCCGGGCGCCAAGGTGGCCTTCGTCTACTCCGACTCCGAATTCGGCCGCGACCCCATCGAGGCCAGCGAGGCGGCCGCCAAGAAGCTGGGCCTGAACGTGGTGGCCAAGCTGATGACGCCGCCCGGCAGCGTGGACGTGTCCACCGAAGTCATCAAGCTGCGCCGCGCCGCGCCCGACTACACCATCTTCCACGGCTACATCCTCGCGCCCATTCCCGAGTTCATCCAGCAGGGCAAGCAGATGGGCATGACCAGCCAATGGATGGGCACCTTCTGGACCATGGACAGCTCCACCGTCATGAAGATGGGCGAGGCCGGCGACGGCTTCATGGGCGTCATGCCCTACCGCTACTACTACGACACCTCGGCCAAGGCGCCCATGCTGGACAAGATCCGCGCGCTGCGCCCCGAGTACCAGAGCACGGCCTATATCCAGGGCTTTCTGGCGGCCATGCTGTTCGTGGAATCGGCCAGGCGCTGCCTGGACGCGGGCAAGCCGCTCACCGGCCCCAACCTCAAGGCCGCGCTCAATTCCATCAAGGACTTCGACACGGGCGGACTGATCGGCGTGCCCATCACCATCAAGGGCAATTCCATCCCCGTGGGCCGCGTCTACAAGGCGGACATGAAGGCGCAGAAGATGCTCCCAGCGTCCGACTGGATAGCGCTCTGAATCCCGTGGCGCCATGACCCAGACTGCCCAGGATCTGGTCCTCGAAATCAACAACATCGAGGTCATCTACAACAAGGTCGTGCAGGCCCTGCGCGGCCTGTCGCTGGCCGTGCCGTGCGGCCAGATCGTGGCCCTGCTGGGCAGCAACGGCGCGGGCAAGAGCACCACGCTCAAGGCCGTCTCGGGGCTGCTGGCGCTGGAGGACGGCCTGCTGGCCAGCGGCAGCGTGCGCTACAACGGCCAGTCCACCGCGCAGTACGCGCCCCAGCAGCTGGTGCGCCTGGGGCTGTCGCATGTGATGGAGGGCCGGCGCGTGTTCGAGGACCTCACGGTGGAGGAAAACCTCGTGGCCGCCACCTATGCGCTCACGGGCCGCAATCAAGTCAAGCCCGACTTCGACCTGGTCTACAGCTACTTCCCGCGTCTGCATGAGCGACGCAAAGGCCTGGCCGGCTACCTGTCGGGCGGCGAGCAGCAGATGCTGGCCATTGGCCGCGCGCTGATCGCAGAGCCCCAGCTCATGCTGCTGGACGAGCCCTCGCTGGGCCTGGCGCCGAAGCTGGTGGAGGACATCTTCACCATCATCGCGCGCATCAATGCCGAGCGCGGCACCTCCATGCTGCTGGTCGAGCAGAACGCCACCGTGGCCCTGGCCGTGGCGCACAGCGGCTACATCATGGAGAACGGCAAGATCGTCATCGACGGCCCGGCCGAACGCCTGGCCCAGGACGCCGACGTGCGCGAGTTCTACCTGGGCATGGGTGGCAGCGGCGAGGCAAAAAGTTTTCGCGACCTGAAGCACTACAAGCGCCGCAAGCGCTGGTTGTCCTAGCCTGGGAGCGCACATGCAAGCCCTTCCCGAACTCACCCTGCCCCAGATGCTGGCCGAACGCGCGCGCAGCGATGCCCAGCGCGTGGCCATACGGCAAAAGGACTTCGGCATCTGGAAGCCCACCAGCTGGGCGCGCTACCACGAGCGTGCCAGCCACTTCGGGCTGGGCCTGGCGCAGCTGGGCCTGCCGCCAGGCGGCCACATGGGAGTGATCTCCGAGAACCGCATCGAATGGGTGCTGGCCCAGATGGGCGCGGGCCTGATCGGCGCCATCACCGTGGGCGTGTATCCCACCAGTCCCACGCCCGAGGTCGCCTATGTGGCGGGCCATGCCGATGTGGACATCATGGTCTGCGAGGACCAGGAGCAGACCGACAAGCTGCTGGCCGCCCTGCCCCAGCTGCCGCGCCTGAAGAAGATCATCGTCATGGAGACCAAGGGCCTGCGCAGCTTCGCGCCGGAGGTCCGCGCCCTGATCGCCACCTTCGACGAGGTCGAGCGCCTGGGCGCCCAGGCCGCCAGCCGCGCCCCCATCGAACAGGCGCTGGCACGCCAGACGCTGGATGACGTGGGGCTGATGATCTACACCTCGGGCTCCACCGGCAAGCCCAAGGGCGCCATGATCACCTACCGCAACATCCGCGGCGTGGTGCCCGGCATTGCCGAGCGGCTGGGGCTGGACGGCGGCACGCGCCACCTGTCCTACCTGCCGCTGTGCCACGTGGCCGAGCAGATGCTGACCAGCTTCGTGCCGGTCTACCTTGGCTCGCAGGTGCACTTCGGCGAGTCCATCCGCACGGTGCAGGAAGACCTGCGCGAAGTCGCGCCCAACATGTTCCTGGGCGTGCCGCGCATCTGGGAAAAGCTGCATGCGGCCATCAGCATCAAGATGCAGGAGACCGGGCCGCTGCGCCGCGCGCTCTACCGGCGCGCCATGGCGGCCTGCGCGCCGCTGGCCGAAAAGCCCCGCAGGCAGTGGAGCCTGGCCGAGCGCCTGGCCTGGGCGGCCAGCTACTGGAGCGTGCTGCGCGCGCTGCAGAACTTCATCGGCCTGCGCGAGGCGCGCGTGGCGCTCACCGGCGCCGCGCCCATACCGCCCGACGTGGTGCGCTTTTTCCGCACGCTGGGCGTGCCGCTGATCGAGGTCTACGGGCTGACCGAATCCACGGGAATGGTTACTGGCCACCGCCTGGACGACGTGGCCGTGGGCACCGTGGGCGTGGCCACCGAAGGCGTGCAATGGCGGATTGCCACCCATGCCCGCCCCGATGAGGGCGACGGCAGCGGCGAGCTCCAGATCAAGGGCGACATGGTCTTCGCGGGCTACTACAAGAACCCCGAGGCCACGGCGCAAAGCCTGCAGGACGGCTGGCTGCACACGGGCGACGTGGTGCGCGTGCAGGGCGGCCAGCTGCGCATCGTGGACCGCCTCAAGGACATCATGATCACCGCCGGCGGCAAGAACCTCACGCCCTCGGAGATCGAGAACACCATGAAGTCCAGCCCCTTCATCAAGGAGTGCATCGTCGTCGCCGAGGGCCGCAAGTTCGTGGGCGCGCTGGTGCAGATCGACTACGAGACCGTGGGCCAATGGGCCCAGGCGCGGCGCATTCCCTTCACGCATTTCCGCTCCCTGGCCGAGATGGCCGAGGTGCGCGCGCTGATCGATGCCGAGATCGCGCAGGGCAATGCGCGCCTGGCCCAGGTCTCGCATGTGCGGCGCTTCCATCTGCTGACCAAGGAGCTGGACCACGACGATGGCGAAGTCACGGCCACGATGAAGGTGCGCCGCTCGTCCATCTACAAGACCTACGCCGCCGAAATCGACGCCCTGTACCACTGATCCGCTCCCATGACCGACACGCAAGACACCCCGCTGCTGCTGCACCGCGAAGGCGCCATCGCCACGCTGACCTTCCACCGCCCCGCCGCCCTCAACGCCATCGACGTGCCCATGGCGCTGGCACTGCGCGACGCCGTGCGCACCCTGGCCCAGGACCGCGCGCTGCGCTGCGTGGTGCTGAACGGCGCGGGCCGCGCCTTCATGGCGGGCGGCGACCTGGACACGCTGGCCGCCGACCCCGTGCGCGGCGCGGCCGAGCTGCTGGCGCCGCTCAACGAGGCCGTGGCGCTGCTGGGCCAGCTCGATGCGCCCGTCATCGCCAAGGTGCACGGCGCGGCGGCAGGCGCAGGCCTGTCGCTGATGCTGCAGGCCGACTTCGTCTACGCGGCCGAGGGCACGCGCTTCAACCTGGCCTACATCAACCTGGGCGCCAGCTGCGACGTGGGAGCCTCCTGGGCGCTGCCGCGCATCGTGGGCCTGCGCAACGCGCTGGAGATCGCCATGCTGGGCGAGACCCTGGACTGCGCCCAAGCGCAGCGCCTGAGCCTGATCAACCGCGTCCTGCCGCCCGCCGAACTCGACGCCGCCGTGCAGCAGCTGGCCCAGCGCCTGGCCGCCGGCCCCACGGTGGCGCTGGGCCATATGCGCCGCCTCATGCGCGCGGGCCTGGACCGCAGCCTGCGCGACCAGCTGGCCGCCGAGGCCTGCGCCTTCGATGCCTGTGCCCGCACGGCCGACCTGCCGCGCGGCATTGCGGCGTTCCACGCCAAGCAGACGCCGCAATTCGAGGGACGTTGACCTGCGCCCGGAACTGACGCCGAGGCGGCTGCGCTGCCTGCCGCCTGCCCGGCACAATGCACTCCATCCCCCGTGTTCATCGCTTCGAGGAGCTTCACCATGACCCCACGCGACGTCTTCGTCGTCGGCACTGCGCGCACCGCCATCGGCACCTTCGGCGGCAGCCTCAAGGACGTACCCAACACCCAGCTGGCCACCACGGCCGTCAAGGCGGCCATCGAGCGCGCTGGCCTGGCGCCCGACGCCGTCGGCCACGTGGTCATGGGCAATGTGATCCCCACCGATACCAAGGACGCCTACCTCTCGCGCGTGGCCGCCATCGATGCGGGCTGCCCCATCGAGACGCCGGCCTTCAACGTCAACCGGCTGTGCGGCTCCGGCCTGCAGGCCATCGTCTCTGCCGCCCAGGCCATTGCGCTGGGCGACTGCGACGTGGCCATCGGCGGCGGCAGCGAGTCCATGAGCCGCGGGCCCTACTTCGACCAGGCCGCCCGCTGGGGCGCGCGCATGGGCGACGCCAAGAGCATCGACTACATGCTGGGCATCCTGCACGACCCCTGGCAGAAGATGCACATGGGCATCACGGCCGAAAACGTGGCCGAGCGCTACCACATCAGCCGCGAAATGCAGGACGAACTGGCGGCAGCCAGCCACCAGCGCGCGGCCGCTGCCATTGCGGCAGGCCACTTCAAGGAGCAGATCGTTCCCGTGGAAATCGCCACGCGCAAGGGTGTCGTGGTCTTCGATACCGACGAGCATGTGCGCGCCAGCACCACCATCGAATTGCTGTCCACCATGAAGCCCGCGTTCCGCAAGGAAGGCGGCAGCGTGACGGCCGGCAATGCCTCGGGCATCAACGACGGCGCCGCCGCCGTGGCCCTGGCCGCAGGCGATCGCGTGGCCGCCCTGGGCCTGAAGCCCCTGGCGCGCCTGGTGGGCTACGCCCATGCCGGCGTGGACCCCGCCTACATGGGCATAGGCCCCGTGCCGGCCACGCAGAAGGTGTTGCAGCGCACGGGCCTGAAGATTGCAGACATGGACGTGATCGAGGCCAACGAGGCCTTCGCGGCCCAGGCCTGCGCCGTGATCCAGCAGTTGGGCATGGACCCGGCCAAGGTCAACCCCAACGGCTCGGGCATCTCGCTGGGCCACCCGGTCGGCGCCACGGGCGCCATCATCACCACCAAGGCCATCGCCGAGCTGCAGCGCACGGGCGGCCGCTATGCGCTGGTGACCATGTGCATTGGTGGCGGCCAAGGGATCTCGGCCATCTTTGAAAGAGTCTGAGCGCCGCCTGGGCGTGGCGATGTTTCACATGAAACATCGCCACCGCAGCCGCCTGCAGGCCTAGAAAGGCGCTTCTTCAGGCGCCGTATCCACGGGCGCCAGGGCCGGCCCCGTCAGTGCACCACGGCCCGATGCCGCTGCACGCGGTGTCGCTGGTGTCGCTGCGGGAGTCTGGGCAGCGGGCGTCTGCAGCGATGCCGGTAGATCCTGGCCCAGGCCCGTGCGCCCTTCCCCACCCAGCGCCTCGATCAGATCGGGGATGAGCTTGGACAGCTCGCCCGTGGCAATCGCCACATCGGCATCGAAGCCGCCGTCGTCCTGCGACTGGCCTTCCATCACGGCATCGAGCAGCGCGATCTTGCGGATCTGCAGACCCTCGGTCAGCACAAAGCTCACGCGGTCATCCCAGGTCAGCGCCAGGCGCGTGGGCAGCTTGCCGTGCTCGATGTGCTGGCGCACCTCGTCGATGTCCAGCGGATGGCGCGCATAGCGCACCACGGCCTTGGATTCGTCGGCGGCCTTGAGCTCGCATTCGCGGTCAATCGAGAAGCCGGCCGGGCTTTCCTGCGTGGTCAGCCAGTGCGCCATGGCGGCCTGGGCGCTGGTCTGCGTATCGACCAGGGCCAGCGCAAAGCCTGTGAGGCCCTCCACCAGCGAGCTGACCACCTCGTCGGCGCGCGCCTGGCTGCCCGTGTCCAGCACCAGGGTGCGGGCCTGCGGGTCCAGCCAGACCCACATGGCGCCCTGCTTGGTGAAGGCCATGGGCAGCAGGTCCAGCTTGGCCTCGTCCTTGAGTTCCTTCTTTTCCTTCTTGCCCGGCTTGCGGCCTTCGGTGGCCTCGATGTGGGCAGCCTTTTCGTTGACGCGGCGGTTGAGCACGCTGGCCGGCAGCATCTTGGCCTCGGTCATGAAGCGCATCACCCACTGATTGGCCACGGACTCGGCCAGCGGGCCATGGGGCTCGCCGCGCGGCGGCACCCAGCCGGCGCTGCGCTCCTGCGTGGCGCCGCACTCGGCAAACGGGCTCTTGCCCAGGGCTTCTTCAAGCTGCTGCAAATCGCCCTGCCAGCTCTCGGCAATGCGATAGACGATCATGTTTTTGAACATAGCGAACCTTTGCTCGGACGGACTGCGGCTGCGCCGCAGCAGGGGTGTGCAACACCGGGCTGCGCCGCCTCCATCCAGAGGGAGAAAACAGAAAAAACAGCAGGGGCGCCATGCCTTGGCGCCCCGCCCGGTCATTGTGCATGCCTGGCACCGGACGGCGCTGCACAAGCTTGTCAATTCTTTACAAGCCGTGCGCAAAACCTCACTGCCCCGATACATCGGACGACCACACTTCAATCATCCGCTGCACAGGGCTCGCCAAGTGCCTTGACGGCGGCCTTCAGTCACCCTCTCCAGAAAGGATTTTGGAATGACCACCACCTTCCGCCGCACCCTCGCCAGCGCAGCCGCTGCCACCGCCTTGCTGGCATCGTTCGCCCTGCCCTCGTACGCCCAGACCGCCGCGCCGGCAGCCCCCGCCGCCGCCGCCGCTACCACCACGGCGCCCAAGCCCGATCGCTCCATGCACAAGCACGGCGACCGCATGGAGCACATGCAGCAGCGCATCGCCAAGCTCAAGGCCGACCTCAAGCTCACGCCGGCCCAGGAAACCGCATGGAACACCTATGCGGCCACCTTCAAGCCCGGCGAGCGTCCCCAGCGCATGGAGCGCGAGGACTTCGCCAAGCTGACCACGCCCCAGCGCATCGACAAGATGCGTGAAATGCGCGCCCAGCGCGCGGCCGATGCCGATCGCCGCGGCGAAGCCACCAAGGCCTTCTACGCCCAGCTGGACGCCAGCCAGCAAAAGACCTTCGATGCCGCCACGCTGCACAAGGGCCACCCCGGCCACCACGGCATGGACCACGGCCCGCGCCATGACCACAAGAGCGGCCAGGCCCGCCCTGCCCCGGCACCCGCCCAGTAAGCAGCCACCTGGCCTGCCCGCCACCAGCGGGCAGCCGGATTGCTTGCGCCAGCCCTTGCACGGACGCCTTGTCAGGCGGCCGACAGTGCAAGGGCTTTTTTGCTGACTCCCCGATCTTCCCCGGACTGCCTAGAGTGGAACAGGCACAGCATTGTGTGCTGCCCCGGAGAAGATCATGGCCCCCAAAAACACTCAAACGACGCCATCCAGCTGCCAGAACCACGCAACGGCGTGCAAACATCCACCAGAACGTTCAGGGCAACCAGAGCGACCAGGACGAACCGGAAGTTTTGCCGCCGTGCTGCTGGCCGGTGCAGCGGCCGTCCTGCCCCTGGCGGCGCAGGCGCAGTCCACGCCGGAATCCTCCCCCTCCATGTACCTGCAATACGGCGCGGCCGAGCACAGTGCCGACGCCTGGACCGTGGGCGTCACCGTGCCCTGGCGCAACTGGCGCCATGCGCTGTGGGGCGGCCAGCTCAGCGGCTACTGGGATGTCTGGGGCGCCCGCTGGTCGGCGCCGCTGGAGGGTCGCGATCGCAGCACCTGGGTCATCGGCGTGAATCCCACCGTGCGCTGGCGCCCCAGCAACGGGCAGTCGCCCTGGTTTGCAGAAACCGGCGTGGGCCTGAGCTGGGCGCTGAACCGTCGCTACGTCACGGACGAGAAGGAATTCCCCACGCGCTACAACTTCGCCACCCATATCGGCGTGGGCTATCTGTTTGGCAGCCAGGGCCAGCATGAGCTGGTGCTGCGGCTGGAGCACCATTCCAACGCAGGCATCAAGAAACCCAACCCCGGCGAAAACTTCCTGCAGCTGCGCTACGCCCACCATTTCTGATCACGGTTGCGGATCCCGGCAAGACCACCTTCGAGGTGGTCTTTTTTTGTCCTCAGCCGCCCTGTGGAAAAACCTGGGTATAAAAATCTCGTAAATCCCTGCTTATCCACAAGGAGGATGCGCCATGGAAAGTTGTGCCCAAAACGGGTGCAGCAGCGGAGCAGCATCCACCACAGGGTTTGGAGTGTCTTAAGTTGTTGATTTTTATAAGACAAATTCAGTTATCAACAATTAAGCACTTCACTTACTACTACTACTAGTTAAAAAATAAGAGAGATAGGAATAACAGCCAAGGGCGGTTTTTCACAGCGGCAAGACCGTTCTGGATAAAAAAAGGCAGCCGGTCCGTCAGGAAAAACGGCCTGTCAACAGGTCACAGCACTGCCAGACCATGTGCTCATCCATGTCCGGCAAGCCTCATTTTTATCTGGATAAACTGAAAAATCCTTATAGATCAATAACTTGAAGTTCAATAAAGGAAAAAATGCACCTCGCACAAAACTGTGGATAGATGAAGACCAACTCAACAGTTATCCACAGAAAAAATCGAAACAGGCAAACTATCCCCGTTCGGGAGACACCGGGAACAGGGCTTTGATCACATGTTTTTCAATCGGGCAAGACATTGTTTTTTTTGAGGAATAGTGAGTTATCCACAGAGATGTCATGCCTCTACTACTACGACTATTCTTTATAAGAAGATCAAAGAACAACCGAAGGCGAAGTCACGCGGGAAGCGAAGGCCGAACGGTTTTTCAAAAAAACAGACGTGCCAGGTTGTCTGGAGCCTGGGCATGTCCAGACGAGGGACTGCTCCAGCGAAATTGGCGCGCCTGTGTTCAAAAAATTCCGGATCGGTTCGCGCGCCATGGCCGTATGCACGAAGACAAGACTTCCTCGCGGCCACGCAGGAACGCTGTGGAACGGCCGCTTTTCCACAACGGGCTGTGCACTGGACGTGGAAGACTTCAGGAAAACGCGGCCTGCCAGGCGGACGCAAGCGGATGCGCCAGAGGCAGTGTTCGTCCATTCAAAAAAATTCAACCCCTTGTTGCCAGCCTGCAAGAGGACTGCGCATCCAGATCAGGAGCAGCAGATCCAGTCCAGGCAAGGGCAATCACGAAAAGTGATGGCTGCTGGCGCACCAGGGCAAGAGGACGTGAATCAGCCCGAGCGCTTCAGCGGCCTGCAGAGGACCGTGGAGGCTTGGCAGCTGTCAGGCCCTGGGTTGCCCGCGCCAGCGCGTCCTGGGCGTTCTGCTGGCCCGTTGGCGGGGTATGGAGGGTATGGCCGGGCCGGGGAGCAGGCACGGTCTGCGAGATCCAGCGGTATCCCGCGGGATCCGGGGACCGTGCTGCACAGGCATGCAGGGAGATGCGGGAGCCGGGAAATACGGTTACCCACAGGCTGTGTGCAAGTGGCCTGTGGGCAATCGGCAAGCTCGCTGATTGAAAAAATCAGCCGTGATCAATGACTTGCGTATGCAAAGGAATGCAGTGGCGACAGGGTACTGCCTGTTTTTCGCATGCTTTCCACAGGGTCCGGCTCAGCGTGCCGGGCGGCGCTGCAAGGCAAAGGGCGGCAGGCCCTTGAGCAGCTGCTGGCCATAGCTGGTGTTCACCAGGCGCCGGTCATAGCAATACACATGGGCCTGGTCTTCCTCGGTGCGTATGGCGCGGCCCACCCACTGGGCCAGGCGGATCGCCGTGGCCGGCACCACCAGCTCATTGAAGGGGTTGCGGCCGCTGCTGCGCAGCCATTCGGCCCGGGCCTCGCCCACGGGGTCATCGGGCGGGGCAAAGGGCAGCTTGGTGATGAACAGGGACTCGCACAGCGCGCCGGGCAGGTCCAGGCCCTCCCCGAAGGACTGCATGCCGAAGATGATGGAGGGCTCGCCCATCTCCACGGCATCGCGGTGGCGGGCCAGCAGCAGGGCGCGGGGCATGGCCGTCTGCACCAGCACCTGCGAGCGCATGGCCGTGGACAGCGCATCCACCGCCAGGCGCATCTGCTCGCGCGAGGTGAACAGCACCAGGGCGCCGGCCTGCACGCGGGACAGGTCGCCCAGCAGCGCGTCCACCATCTCCTGGGTGAAGCGGGCGGCCTCCTTGGGGTCGGCCACGGTTTCGCGCGCCACCAGGGTGCCCTGGCGCGCGTAGTCGAAGGGGCTGGGCACTTCCAGCGTGGTCACGGCCGCATCGTCGTGCAGGCCTGCCTCGCGCAAAAAGAAGTCGAATTGTCCACAGCTGGTCAAGGTAGCCGACGTGAGCACGGCACCGCGCACCTGGGACCACAGATGGTGGCGCAGCGTGGCACCGGGCAGGATGGGGCTGGCATGGGCCTTGACCACGATGTACTCGCCATCTGTCTCCAACGTAAACCATTTCGCATTGGGCACGCGGCTACTGTCGTCATCCTGCGCTGGCTGCTGCATCAGCAGCTGGGCCGTGTCATAGACGGATTCCAGGCGGGGCGCCAGTGCGCCAACCTGTGCATAAGCTGTAGACAGCCTGCGTGCTTCCTCTGGATTGTCCTTGATGGCGGCGCGCAGTGCCTTGGAGATGGCACGCAGCGCATCCAGAAAGCTGTTGGCATGGTGGGCGGCCTTGCCCAGAGGCTCCAGCAGGGGCTCGGGCAGCATGCCGCGCGGTGCGCGCACCCGCGCCGGCCCCCAGCTGTCCTTTTGCGACTTGAGCGTATCGCCGTACAGCTCCATCACCAGGCGCGCCAGTTCCTGCAGCTGCTGGCGCAGCTGGCTGGCATGACCGGGCAGATCGGCCAGTTCCTCTACTTCGACCAAGGTGTTCACGCGCAGGGCGCGGCTGGTCAGCTTGTCTATCCAGCCCAGGCGGCTCAGGTCCATCTCGCCAGCGAATTGGCCCAGCGCCGTGGCGGGCAAATGGTGGGCTTCGTCCAGCACCAGCAGGCAGTTGTCCAGCTCGGGCAGCAGCCGAGCGCCCAGGGAGGACAGCAGCAGATCGTGGTTGGCCACGATGACCTGGGCGGCCACCAGGTCCTTGCGGCGCTCGTAATAGACGCAGTTGCTGAAGGCCGGACAGTGCTTGCCGGTGCAGGACGAGGATTCGGCCGCCACGGGGCTCCAGGCCTCGGCCTCGGGCGGGGTCTCCAGAGAGTCTCGGTCGCCGTCCCAGGCCTGGGACGCCAGCGCGTTGGCCATGCTTTTGTAGAACTGCATGCGCGCCTCCAGCTCCTGGGCCGGGCGCGCCACGCGGCTTTGGGCCTGCGCCTTTTCTTCGGCGAACAGATCGTCCAGATCCTCGTCCTGGGCTTCGCCGGTGCTGGCCAGCCGCTCCAGCTTGAGCTTGCAGACAAAGCGGCCCCGCCCCTTGGCCAGCGCGAATTTGAAGGGCTGCTCCAGCTGCTGGGCCAGCGCGGGCAGATCCTTGTTCACCAGCTGTTCCTGCAGGGCGACGGTGGCCGTGGAAATCAGCACCCGGGTGCCGCGCGCCAGCGCCATCGAAATGGCGGGAATGCTGTACGCCAGCGATTTGCCCACCCCCGTTCCGGCCTGCACCACGGCAATGGACCGGGTGGGCTCCGGTGCGCCCTCATCGATTTTTCCCAGCTGGGCCTGGCTGAAGGTCTGCGCGATCTGGGCCGCCATTTTTCGCTGCCCCTCACGATTTCGGAACCCTGGGATGGCCCCGACCACGTCATCAAAGGATTTCAGGGCCTGATCAGCCCATTTTTTTTCATGCATTTCGGCGTGTTTTGACCAAATGGATCATCTTGGTCCATCTGTTTATAAAGATTCGTACAGTGATATGTATTAAATAAGATGCGAAATCTTATGAAATACAGCGCACAAAGCGCGTTTTTCGTATGCCGTACAGCCTACAAGCTGCCCGTCATATGGATCACTGAACCCGCCAATCGCATGTGTGCACAGGTGGGTATCGGTCACCGGGATGGACATCTGTCCACCGGCTGTTCCTGGATTGTTCCCATGGCCGTTGATGGCCATGCGCGTGGCCGCATCCACAGTCTTGCCCACAGCAGCCAGGGCGTTCGGCCTGTGATCAATCCTGTGTGCATGTTGTTGGCATGCTTGTGGATTGATTGGGTGATTGTCGCCATTCACCGTTGATTTGCAACGGATTTTTCATGGGTTCAGGTTCCCCGCGATTTCCAGAAGATGGTGGAAGTTGTCACCACTGTGGAGAACAGGGCCTGTGCAGATCTTTGGCTTTGCAGAGCGCGTTTTTCCCGGGGATATCCACAGGTCTGTGGCCGCTGCGGCTGGGGCCTTGGTGCACCGCCAGGCGGCAGGTCCGCGGCGGCGCAGCGGATCGCGCTGGTTCTCGAAAAAGCGCAGGCGATCCCTGCCAGGGATCGGCCCCGGGCGCCGGCCCAGGTACGCGAATGTCTTACCAAACGGTAATGAAGGCTTCACGCACGCAGGAAGATGCGTTTTCTAGCATCTGTTTCATCTCAGGAGACAAGGGTCGGCTCGCTGCAGTCCCTGCGCTCCAGGCATGGATTGAAGGGGCAAGAATGATCAAGACATTTGCGGGCCTGCCCAAGGCAGCCCGGTTTCCGGCGGCATCGGCATGCGCTGTCATCGCCGTGGCCTGCCTTGTGGCGGGCTGCGATGCATCCAAGGCATCGGCACAGAACGAACCTGCCGTGCAGGCGCCCGCGCCGGCCGGCGTGGTGCGGGTCAAGCCCGAGTCGCTGAAGATGCTGGACATCGCCGTGGTGGCCGATCCGCAGGGCACGCAAATGGCCTGGGCGCCCGCACGCGTTGCCTTTGCCGAGGACCGCGTGGCCACTGTCTCGGTGCCGCTGGCCGCGCGCGTGGTGTCGGTTCGTGCCCACGTGGGTGACATCGTCAAGGCCGGCGACGAGCTGGCCACCCTGGTCAGCCCCGAGGCGCTGCGCGTGCGCTACGAGGTGGAAGCTGCCCGCAGCGCGCATGACGTGGCAACCGTGGAAGTGCGGCGCCAGCAGACCATGGTGGACAAGGGCGTGGGCGTGGAAGTGGATCTGCGTGCGGCCCAGGCCAAGCTGCGCGAGTCGGCCCAGGAGCTGGCGCGTGCCCAGGGCACGTCGGCGCTGCTGGGGCAAGGTGGCGGCGACCGGCTGGTGCTGCGTGCGCCGCGCGCCGGCGTGGTGGCCGAGCGCAAGGCCGTGGTCGGCGCCTCGGTCGAGCCCAGCGGCGAGCTCTTCCTGATCGGCGATCCCGCCGCCATGAACGTGGTGGCCGATGTCTTTGAAAGCGATCTGCCCGGCATCCGCCTGGGCAGTGCCGTGCAGGTCGATGTGCCGCAGCTGCCCAAGCCCCTGACCGGCACGGTGCGCCACCTGGGCGCCACGCTGGACAAGGAGTCGCGCCGCGCCTCCGTCATCGTGCAGCTCGATGCGCAAAACCCCGTGCTGCGTTCCGGCATGCAGGCGCGTGTGGGCCTGCAGGTCTCCAACGAGCACGAGATGCTGATCCCCGTGACGGCCGTGCTTATCAAGGATGAAAGCCGCAGCATCGTCTTCGTGCAGACCGGCGAGCAGCAGTTCGAGGCCCGCACCGTGGTGCTGGGCCGGCCCTCGCGCGGCATGGTGCCCGTGGTGTCGGGCCTGAAGTCGGGTGAAAAGATCGTCGTGCGCGGTGGCCTGCTGCTCGACGGCGCAGCCAGCCAGCTGCTCTGATCGCGGCCAGGAGACTCATCAATGCTGCGTTCCCTGATAGCGTTTGTGGTGCACCGGCGGCTCGTCGCCCTGTGTGCCACCCTGATCATCGCCATCTATGGCGTGTATTCATACCTGCACACGGCCATCGAGGCCTATCCCGATGTGACCAATGTGCAGGTCGGCGTGATTGCCCAGGCGCCGGGCCTGGCTCCCGAGGAGGTGGAGCGCCAGATCACCCAGCCGCTGGAGCGCGAGCTCAACGGCACGCCGGGCCTGGTGTCGCTGCGCTCGGAGAGCTACTTCGGCCTGGCCATGATCAACCTCGTCTTCAATGACGATGCCGACAGTTTCCATGCGCGCGCCGAGGTGTCGCAGCGCCTGCCCCAGGCCAATCTGCCCGACGGCGTCACGCCCGAGATGGCGCCCGACTACACGCCGCTGGGCAAGATCTTCTACTACCGCCTGAAGAGCGACCGCCACACGCTGGCACAGCTGCGCACCGAGCAGGAATGGCGCGTGGTGCGCACCCTCAAGCAGGTGCAGGGCGTGGCCGACGTGGTCAGCATCGGCGGCTTCGTCAAGGAGTACCACGTCGAGGTGGATCCCGAGAAGCTGTATGCGCTGGGCCTGTCGCTGGAAGACGTGAGCGATGCCCTGTCCAAGTCCAACCGCAACGTGGGCGGCGGCCTGATGCGCCGGGGCGAGCAGTCGCTGATCATCCGCGGCATCGGCCTGTTGCGCACGCCGCAGGAGATCCAGGGCGTGGTCGTGGCCATGCGCGGCAGCGCGCCCGTGACCATTGGCGACGTGGCGCGCGTGGTGCAGTCGCATACGCCGCGCCAGGGCTCGGTGGGCATGGATGATGCCGACGACGTGGTCCAGGGCATCGTGCTGCTCAAGCGCGGCGAGAACCCCTCTGTAGTGCTGGACCAGATCCATGCCAAGGTGGCCGCGCTCAATGACGGCGGCCTGCCCGAGGGCATGCACATGGAGACCAACTACGACCGCTCCGACCTGGTCGGCCACACGCTGGGCACGGTGCAGCACAACCTGCTGTTCGGCGCCACGCTGATCGTGGGCGTGCTGTGGCTGTTCCTGCGCAGTCTGCGCGGCTCGCTGATCGTGGCCACGGTGATCCCGCTGTCGCTGCTGGTGGCCTTCATCGGCCTGCACCTGCTGGGCATGCCGGCCAACCTGATCTCCATGGGCGCCATCGACTTCGGCATCATGGTGGACGGCGCCGTGGTGCTGGCCGAGAACATCATCCGCAACGCCCGCCTGCGCAAGCCGCAGACGCAGGCGGACATGCGCCACATCATCATCGACTCGGCCGTGGCCGTGGCCAAGCCCACGCTGTTCGCCATGGCCATCGTGATCGCGGCGCTGATCCCCGTGTTCTCGCTGGAAAGCATCGAGGGCCGCATCTTCCGTCCGCTGGCCATGACCTACAGCTTCGCGCTGCTGGGTGCCCTGGTCTTCGCCATGGGCCTGGTGCCGGCGCTGTGCGCGCTGTTCCTCAAGCCCCAGCACGTGATGGTGGAAGAGCCCAAGATCTTCGACCGCGCGCACCACGGCTACCAGCACTGGATCGGCACCCTGCTGGGTGCCGGGCGCCGCCGCGCCATCGTCATCGTCGGCTCGCTGGCCATCCTGGTGGCGGCCGGCCTGTCGGCGGCCTGGCTGGGCACGGAATTCCTGCCCGAGCTCGATGAAGGCGATGCCTATGTGCTGGTGCAGATGCCCGCATCGATCTCGCTGGAAAAGGGCCAGGAAGTGCTGCGCGACGTGCGCCTGCGCCTGAAGACCTTCCCCGAGGTGATCACCGTCACCACCGAGCAGGGCCGGCCCGAGTCCGGCACCGACAACGAGACGCTGAACCTGGCCAAGGTGCTGGTGCGCCTGAAGGGCCACGGCGAATGGCGCAAGGGCCTGACCAAGCCCCAGCTCATCGAGCAGATGCGCGCCACGCTGGGCGAAATTCCGGGCGTGTCGTTCAACTTCGCCCAGCCCATCCGCGACAGCGTGGAGGAATCGACGTCCGGCGCGCGCGGCCAGGTGGTGCTCAAGGTCTTCGGCCCCGACATTCCGCAGCTGCGCGCCATCCTGCAGCAGACCGTGGACCTGGTGAAGGACATCGATGGCGTGGTCGATCTGGGCCTGTACCGCGATGCGCCTGCACCCCAGGTCCACGTGGAGTTCGACCGCCAGTCGCTGGCGCGCCAGGGCATTGCCATGGAGACCGCGCAAAAGACGCTGGAGGCGGCGCTGGCCGGCAACATCTCCACCACGCTGTGGGAGGGCGAGTACCCCGTGCCCGTGCGCGTGCGCCTGCCCTATGTGGACCGCATGGATGAGGAGCGCATCCGCAACATCGCCATCCCCCTGCCCAACGGCGGCTCGGTGCCGCTGCATTCGGTGGGCCAGGTCGCCATCAAGATCGGCAACTCCTCCATCTTCCGCGAAGGCAATGCGCGCTACATGGCGCTCAAGTTCAACGTGGAAGGCCGCGACATCGGCTCCGTGGTCAAGGACACGCTGGCCACGTTCAAGAAGAACGTGAAGATCCCTGAGGGCTACCAGGCCGTCTGGGGCGGCGAGTGGGAGAACCAGCAGCGCGCGGCCGCACGCCTGAAGATCGTGGTGCCGCTGTCGCTGATCATCGTCTACGCCCTGCTGTTCGGCGCGCTGGGCCAGGCGCGCAGCGCCGGCATCATCTTGCTGTGCGCGCCCTTCACCATGGTGGGCGGCATCGCGGCCCTGCACTTTGCGGGCATCGAGCTGTCCATCAGCGCGGCCATCGGCTTCATCGCGCTGCTGGGACAGGTGGCGCTGGCCGGCCTGCTGGTGATCTCGGCCGTGGAGGAATTGCGACGGCAGGGCATGCCCATGATGCAGGCCCTGGTCGAGGGCGCTGCCGAGCGCATGCGCTCCATCGTGCTCGTGGCGCTGCTGGCGCTGCTGGGCCTGCTGCCCATGGCACTGTCCACGGGCGTGGGCAGCGAGACGCAAAAGCCCTTCGCCTCCGTGATCGTGGGCGGCATGGTGGTGCTGCCCCTGGTGGCCCTGGTGCTGCTGCCCGTGCTCTATGCGCTGCTGGGCCCCAAGAACATGTTGACGCAGGAAGAACTCGATGAAAAAGAGTGATAGCCCCCTGAGCGGCTTCGCCGCTTCCCCCTCTCGCTTCGCGGGGGGGACGACGCCCTCGCCGCGAGGCGGCTCTTGCTCGGCGTCCCTGGCTTTTGGTCGCGCCGGTTTTGCAGGCAGCGCCCGTTATCGGGCCCTGTTTGTGGCTGTGGCGCTGTGCTGGGGGGCGGGTTCTGCGCTTGCGCAGCAGGCTGTGCCCGCTGTACCGGGCGGGTCGGCTGTGCCGGCCATCACTGCGGCGCCTGCCTCCGAGGTGGCTCCGGCGGCTGCGCCGCAGCAGCCGGTGGGGATGCAGGAGTATCTGCAGATGGTGGTGCGCAACCAGCCCCAGCTGGCGGCGCAGCGGTTGCAGATCGGGATTGCGCAGGCGGACAGCCGCACGGCGGCGGCGTTTCCCAATCCCACGGCGTCGTACAGCAGCAAGCCGGGCGAGAAGCAGTGGGGCATCGAGCAGCCGCTGCCCATCTTCGGCCAGCGGCGTTTGCGCATGGAGAACGCGCGCAAGGGCGAGACGGCGGCGCGTGCCAATGTCGAGGTGGCCGTGGCCACCACGCTCAACGATGCAGCCACGGCCTTCATCGACCTGCTGATGACGCAGCAGCGCCTGAAGGTCTGGGAAGAGGCGCAGGAGTCGCTGAACGGCGCAGGCAATATCGTACGCGGCCAGATCGAGGCCGGCGCGCGCAGCCGCTATGACGGCGCGCGCCTGAGCCTGCAGCAGGCCCAGATGGCCATGCAGGTCAGCCAGGCCCAGTCGGACTGGCAGGACGCCGCCTCGCACGCCGCCGCCCTGGCCGCCCTGCCCCAATGGGCGCCGCGCGCCACGGGCAGCCTGCAGGCCGTGCCCGTGGGCCAGCTGCTGCACGAGCAGGAGCTGTGGGAGGCCGCGCGCCTGCGCCTGCCGGCCCTGGTGGCTGCCCAGGCCGAGCTGGACCAGCTGCGCCACAAGGTCGAGCTGGAACGCCGCGAAGCCCTGCCCACGCCCAGCGTGAGCGTGGCGCGCGTGCGCAACCGCCTTGACGGCAACTACAACCAGATCGGCGTGTCGGTGGAGCTGCCGCTGTTCGATCGCCGCGAAGGCCCCATCGCGCGTGCCCAGGTGGAGGCCGAACAGGCCCAGTTGCGCTACGACGCCGCGCTGATCGAGGCGCGTACCGAGCTGCAGCGCGCCATCAAGCAACTGAAGCTGCGCCGCGATGCCGTGCGCGCCTACGAAAAGCAGGGCCTGGCCCAGATCGCGCCGCTCAACCAGATGGCCCAGGACGCCTACAAGCTGGGCCAGGGCTCCATCCTGGAGCTGATCGATTCGCTGGGATCGATCAACGAGCACCGCCTGGAGCACCTGGACCTGGTCAAGGAAATGATGCTGGCCGAGTGGCAGGTGCGCGTGGCCAGCGGCGATCTGCCGATGTGGGCTGCGCCCTGACGGTTTCATGCGGCGCGGTGCTCTGGGATGCCGCGCGGCCCTGCCCCTAGCTGGAAAGAGGTGGTCAACATGCCGGCACCCCCACCGATCTCGGCGGAGTCTGGCGCGCCGTATAGTGTCTGCCTCAGTTTCGAGTCAGGCCCTGCCGCCCGCATGTACCGCTATCTCATCATCGAAGACGACGCGCTGAACGCGCGCTACATCGCCGAAGGCCTGCGCCAGCAGGGCGCGCAGGTGGCGGTGTGCAGCGATGGTGTGCAGGGCATCGCCATGGCCGTGGGCGAGAGCTGGGATGTGATCATCCTCGACCGCATGCTGCCCAACGGCTTCGACGGCCTGCAGATCCTGCAGACGCTGCGCTCCATGGGCAAGCAGACGCCGGTGCTGGTGCTCAGCGCCCTGTCGGCCACGGACGAGCGCGTGCGCGGCCTCAAGGCCGGCTGCGACGACTACCTGACCAAGCCCTTTGCCTTCTCCGAACTCTCGGCGCGCCTGGAGGCCCTGGTGCGCCGCGCCCAGATCCCGGCCCCCGCGCGCGAGATGCGCCTGGCCGACCTGCGGCTGAACCTGCTCACGCGCAGTGCCGAGCGCGCGGGCCAGCCGCTGGCCCTGCAGCCGCGCGAGTTCCGCCTGCTGGCGTTTCTGATGCAGCATGCGCACCAGATCGTCACGCGCACCATGCTGCTGGAGTCGGTGTGGGACTACCGGTTCGACCCGCAGACCAATGTCATCGACGTGCACATCAGCCGCCTGCGCGGCAAGGTGGACAAGGGCTTCGAGCCTGCGCTGATCCACACCGTGCGCGGCGTGGGCTACAGCCTGTCGGACCGGCCGCAGGACCTGCCGCAGGTGGCCTGATCCCATGTCGCTGGCCAAGCCCTGGAGCTCCACGGCCTTCCGGCTGGCGCTGACCTACGGCGTGCTGCTGGTGCTGACCATGTCCATCGTGCTGTCGGTGTTCTACGTGCAGACCGTGGGCGTGCTGCGCATGCGCATGGACCGGCAGGCCGAGAACCACATGCGCCGCCTGGTCGAGCACCGCGACAAGTACGGCGAGCCCGCGCTGGAGGCCGAGATCCAGCAGACCCTGCTGGACGGCGTCAACACCGATACCGAAATCCTCATCCTCATGGATGGCGACGGCAATCCCATCATTGGCAACGCCGACGTGGTGCCCGCACGCCGCCTGACGGAGATGGGCGTGCGCGATCTCAAGGTGCGGCGCAACGGCCGCATCATCGCGGGCCGCGTGGCCGTGGCCCAGCTGTCCGACGGCAAGCTGCTGGCCGTGGGCAGCGACATGCAGGTGCAAAGCGATGTGGAGGAGCTGTTCGGCCGCGCCAGCCTGTTGGCCGGCCTGGTGGCCCTGGGCATGGCCGTGCTGGGCGCCGGGGCCTTCCGGCGGGTGGTGGAAGAGCGTGCCGCCGACATCCGCAGCACCATGGCGCGCGTGGCCACGGGCGACCTGCGCCAGCGCATTCCGGTCACGCGCCGCGACGATGAGTTCACGCTGCTCAACCGCGACATCAACACCATGCTGGACCGGCTGGAGCTGCTGATGGACGGCATACGCCATGTCTCCAACACCATCGCCCACAACCTGCGCACGCCGCTGACGCGCATCCTGCTGCGCCTGCGCAATGCCCAGCAGGCCACGCCCGAGGAAAAGAACGAGACGCTGGCGCTGGTGGCCCAGGAAGTGGCCGAGCTGGGCGTGGTCTTCGACAAGCTGCTGCAGATTGCCGAAGTGGAAAGCGGCGCCAGCCGCAAGAACTTCGCGCCCGTGGACCTGCGTGCCCTGCTGGTGGACGTGGTGGAGTTCTACGAACCGCTGGTCGAGGACGCAGGCGGCGTGCTGCGCCTGGAGGTCGAGGGCACGCCCATGGCGCTGGGTGACGGCGACCTGCTGGCCAGCGCCGTGGCCAACCTCGTGGACAACGCCATCAAGTACGGATCACTGCCCGACAGCGACCACGGCGCCGACATGCTGCTGCGCGCGGGCGTGGCCCACGAGCACGGCATGGATGGCGGCGCCTGGGGCGTGGAAATCATCGTGCAGGACCGAGGCCCCGGCGTGGACGCGCAGACGCGCGAGAAGATGAGCACCCGCTTTTACCGCGCCGAATCGGACCGCGAAGGCTATGGCCTGGGCCTGGCCAGCGTGTTGGCCATCGTGCAGCTGCATGGCGGCAAGCTGGGCTTCGAGAACATGCATCCGGGCCTGCAGGCAAGGATCTGGCTGCCCGGGTTGCCCACGGCCTGAAGCCGTTTCAGCGGTCCTTGTGACCGTAGGCGCAAAAGCCGGGCTTGGGCCCCTTCTTGGGGTGCAGGCGACAGGTTTCGGGCCGCTTGTCGTAGACCGTGCAGCGCCGCGACTTGGCATCCAGGAAATTGCAGTCCCCGCTGGCGCGCCGCGCCATGGTGAAGATGTTGTGCTTGGGGTTGTAGTGGTCGATCAGCCGCATCTTCATCAGCCGCTTGGCGATGAGCTTGGGCTCCACGTTGTCCACCTCGAACGGATCCACCAGCTCCAGCCGCACCAGATCGGGCAGCTGCACCTCCAGCGGCATGGTGCAGCAGTTGGCCGCACAGCTGTCGCACATGCCGGGCTTGTATTTGCTCCAGGAGTCGAGGCGGTCGACGTCGACGATGCTGATGGGGGATCTCATGGTGGGGGGATGGGCGTGTGCAGGGCCGCTATTTTTCGCCAGAAAGCCCGGCGGCGGTTGCCGCGCCGGCGTAGCCAAGCGACGGGGCGGGTCTTTGGGGGACGCTGCCCCTGCATCCATCCCCTGGCCTTCAGGCCGGCCGCTTCCTCAACAGGTATTTCTGAAACCCGTCGGACACCCGCTCGTCGCGCTGGTTCAGCACCTCGGTGGCCAGGGTCAGCACGCCCGTGGTGTTGCCGGGCTTGAGCTCGGACACCGTCAGCGTGCAGTACAGCGTGTCGCCCACATGGACGGGGGCCAGGAAGCGGCTGCCCTGCTCCAGGAAGCCCTTGAGCGATTCCTCGACCATGTGCGGGAACAGGCCGGCGCCTGCCGCCGTCTGTATGGCCACCTGGTAGCCGTGGGCCAGCATATGGGGCATGCCGCGCGCGCGGCAGTACTCCACGTCGTAGTGCACGGGATGGTTGTCGCCGCTGGCCAGCTGGAAGGCGGCGAACAGGGCATCGGTCATGGTGCGCGAGGGCAGGGCGAAGACCTCGCCCAGCGCGAAGTCTTCAAAGTAGCGCTGGGCGCACAGGGATGGGTGGCGTGGCATGGCGACTCTCCTCAGTTCGCGCTCATGTGGGCGGCGCGGGCGACCTTGCCCCATTTGTCCAGTTCCTGCTTGAGGAAGGCGGCCAGCGCCTGGGGGCGCGGCTGCTTTTCCAGCACCAGGCCCATGTCGTAGGCCTTTTTCTGCAGCCCGGCATCGTCCACCGTGGCCTGCAGGCTGGACTGCAGGCGGGCAATCAGCGCTGGCGGCGTGCCTGCGGGGGCGAACACGGCGTTCCAGGTATAGGCCTCGTAGCCGGGCACCTGCTCGGCAATGGCAGGCGTGTCGGGCGTCTGCGGCAGGCGCTGGGCCATGGTGGTGGCCAGCAGGCGCACCGTGCCCGCCTTGACCTGGGCCAGGCCCGTGGGAGCGCTGTCCAGCATGAAGGCCAGGTGCCCGCCTATGAGGTCCTGTATGGCTGGCGCACTGCCCCGGTAGGGCACATGCTGGGCCCGGGTGCCCGCCATCAGGTTCAGCAGCTCCGCACCCAGATGCGGAGCGCTGCCCACGCCCGCCGAGGCATAGTTGACCTGGCCGGGCCGCGCCCGCAGATAGGCCAGGAAATCCGGCAGGCTCTGCACGGGCAGCCGCTTGTCCACCACCAGCACCAGCGGCGCCCTGGCGAGCAATCCCACGGGCGCGAAGTCTTCCTCCGTGCGGTAGCCCAGCTTGTCGTGGATGTAGGGATTGACGGCATGCGCCACCGTGGTCAGCAGCAGGGTGTAGCCGTCAGGGGCTGCCTTGGCAACCGCCTCCGTGCCCACCAGGGTGCCGGCGCCCGTGCGGTTCTCGATCACCACGGGCGTGCCCAGCTTCTGGCTCCAGACATCGGCCATGGCGCGGCCAAAGGTGTCGGTGGGGCCGCCCGCCGCATAGGGAATCACCAGCTTGATGGGGCGCGCCGGATAGTCCTGTGCTGCGGCCGCGCCGGCGGCCAGAAGCAGGGCGGTGAGAAGGGTTTGGCGTCTTGCCGTCTTGAAGTCCATAATTTTCTCCGTTGTCTCCTGGCGCCGACTATAGAAATGCGCGGCCAATGCAGCCAGTCGAATCATTGATAGGGCGGTTAGAAACCGTCTAACACCAAGGAAATGCTCCCGGCGGGCATGCAACGAATGCGATATGAATTGACGGATCTCAGGGTTTTCCTTGCGATTGCACAGGCCAAAAGCCTCAGCGCAGGCGCGGCTGAAATGCATTTGACGGCGCCATCGGCCAGCTACCGGCTCAAGAATCTGGAGCAGGCCATGGGTGCATCGCTGTTTGAAAGAACGTCCAAAGGCATGGTGCTCACTCCGGCCGGCATGACGGTCAAGAAATACGCCGATTCCATTTTCGGCAGCGTGGACCGCTTGCACGGAGAAATGCAAAGACACATCAACGGAATATCGGGCCATATCCGCGTCTTTGCCAACAGCAGCACGCTGACGGGAATTGCGCCCGTGCTCAGCCGCTATCTGGCCCATTATCCGAACGTCAATGTGGATCTGGAGGAGCGCCTGAGCGAAGACACGGTGCGCGCCGTGCTCGACGGCAGTGCCGACGTGGGCCTGGTGGCCGGCCAGATCGATCTGCATGGCCTGCATGCCATCACCTATGGCCACGATGAACTGGTGTTTGTGGTGCCCGCTGGCCACCCCTTGGCCGCCAGCAGCAGGGTACCGCTGGAAACCGCGCTGACCTACGACCTGGTCTCGATAGGCCGCAAGACCAGCAACTTCCTCTACCTCCAAGGCATGGCCTCCAGGATGGGCATGAATCCCAGGGTACGTGTGCACGCACCAACATTTGAGGCCGTGCTGCAGTGCGTGCAGGAAGGCGTGGGCATTGCGCTGGTGCCACGCTCCATTGCCCGGCCGGCGCTGCAGGCACGCAGGCTGGCTGCCGTGGGCCTGGACGAGGCCTGGGCGCAGCGCGAGCAGAGGGTGGTCACGCGCGAACCCGAAACCCTGCCCGCCTATGCCCGCGATTTCGTGGCCTATGTGGCGGCCCAGCCTTTGCCCGAGGAAGGCGCCGTGCAGGAATCACTGCCTTAGAAGATTTGAAATTCCACTTAGAAAATGCCGACTGGCTGGGTGATGGTTGCACTTCTAGAATGCGGCGAATCGAATATTCGCCTCGTTCAAGAAAATGCAGACACGCCCATTGGATGGTTTGACGGTATTGGCCATGGAACACGCCGTGGCAGGGCCTTTTGCCAGCCGGCAGCTGGCGGACCTGGGGGCCAGGGTCATCAAGCTGGAGCGATTGCCCGATGGGGATTTTGCACGGGGCTATGACGAAAAGGTCCATGGTGAATCATCCTTTTTTGTCTGGGCCAATCGTGGAAAGCAAAGCCTGTCCGCAGATATCAAGACCGCCGAAGGGCAGCATATCGTCGGGAAAATACTGGAAAACGCCGATATCCTGATCCAGAACCTGGCCCCGGGTGCCATGCAGAGAATGGGCATGGATTTCGACAGCCTGCATGAGAAATATCCGCGTCTCATCGTCTGCGATATATCGGGCTATGGCGAGGGCGGCCCGCTCAGCGACAGGAAGGCCTACGACCTGCTGATCCAGGCGGCAGCCGGCCTGATCTCGGTCACGGGCACGCCCGACCAGCCCGCGCGCGTGGGCATTTCCATCGCCGACATCGCGGCCGGCATGTATGCCTACTCGGGCATTTTGTCCGCCCTGCTGCAGCGCGCCCGCACGGGCCGGGGCCTGCGCGTGGAGGTGTCCATGTTGGAGGCGCTGGCCGAATGGATGTCCTACCCGCTGAACTTCGCCCACTACGGCGGCACGGCGCCCGCGCGCAGCGGGCTGACCCATCCTTCCATCGCGCCCTATGGCCAGTACACGGCCGGTGATGGCCAGAGCCTGATCTTCGGCCTGCAGAACGACCGCGAATGGCACAGCTTCTGCACCCATGTGCTGCAGCAGCCCGCGCTGGCGCAGGACGCGCGCTTTGCCACCAACCTGCAGCGCGTGGCGCACCGCGCGGAACTCGACGCGGTGATCGCATCCGTGCTGGCTCACCTGAGCCGCGAACAGGCCATGCAGCGCCTGGATGCAGGCGGCATCGCCAACGCGCCGCTCAACGACATGCACGCGGTCTGGAACCATCCGCAATTGCAGGCGCGCGAACGCTGGCGCGAGGTGGCCACGCCCACCGGCAGCATCCAGGCCCTGCTGCCCCCGGCCACGCTGTCGGATGCCGAAGCCGCCATGGGCGCCGTGCCCGCGCTGGGCGAGCATACGCAGGCGCTGTGGGAGGAGTTTTGCGGGCGGTGAACATGGCCAGGGGGCCAGGGTCCGGCCATGAAAAAAGCGCTCCTTGCAGAGCGCTTTTTGCAGTGTGCCGTTCGGCTGGATCAGACGTCGATATTGCCCGCCCGCAGCGCATTCGTCTCGATGAATTCCCGGCGTGGCTCCACTTCGTCGCCCATGAGCATGGTGAACACGCGGTCGGCCTCGATGGCGTCGCCGATCTGCACCTGCAGCAGGCTGCGCACGGTGGGGTCCATGGTGGTTTCCCACAACTGCTCGGGGTTCATTTCGCCCAGGCCCTTGTAGCGCTGGCGGGCCGTGGTGCGTTCGGCTTCGTGCAGCAGCCATTGCATGGCCTGGCGGAAGTCGCCGGCCTTGTCGCTCTTGGCCTTTTCGCCTTCGCCACGCGTGACCTTGGCGCCTTCGCCCAGCAGGCCGTTGAAGTTCTGGGCTTCGTCGGCCAGCGCGGCGTAGTCGTGGCTGCGCACGAACTCCTGGGTGAGGATGGAGCTCTTGATGTTGCCGTGGTGGTGGCG
Source organism: Delftia sp. Lp-1 (assembly GCF_020523835.1). NCBI lineage: Bacteria > Pseudomonadati > Pseudomonadota > Betaproteobacteria > Burkholderiales > Comamonadaceae > Delftia > Delftia sp. Lp-1. Next base: position 639,170 of record NZ_JAJALJ010000004.1, read on the forward strand.
GCTGATGCGCAGCACGGGCTTTTCGGAGACCGGAACGATTTCGGCCGTGACCTCGGCGGGCACGCCCGTGGTGGTCAACTCGCGCAGCTTGGCCTCCAGGATGGGGGCGCAGGCCTGGGCCGCCTCGATGCTGTCCAGCGTGATCTGCACGCCGTCGGCGATGGCGCGCAGGGCCTCGGCATCCATGAAGTTGGACAGGCGGTCGATGACGGTCTCGGCGGCCAGGTGCATGTTGGCCAGCTTGGCCAGTTCCTCGCCGTCCAGCGTGCGCGGGTTGGCGCCGCCGGTGCTGACGCTGGCGTTCATCAGCGCGATGCGCAGCAGGTACTGGTTGAGCGCGGGGCCGTCCTTGATGTACAGCTCTTCCTTGCCGTTCTTGACCTTGTACAGCGGCGGCTGGGCGATGTAGATGTGGCCGCGCTCGACCAGGTCCGGCATCTGGCGGTAGAAGAAGGTCAGCAGCAGGGTGCGGATGTGGGCGCCGTCCACGTCCGCGTCGGTCATGATGATGATGCGGTGGTAGCGCAGCTTGTTGGGGTCGAAGTCGTCGCTGCCGCTCTTGCCCGATTCGGCCGTGGCCTTGCCGATGCCGGTGCCCAGGGCCGTGATCAGGGTGACGATTTCGTTGCTGGTCAGCAGCTTTTCGTAGCGGGCCTTTTCCACGTTCAGGATCTTGCCGCGCAGCGGCAGGATGGCCTGGAACTTGCGGTCGCGCCCTTGCTTGGCCGAGCCGCCGGCGGAGTCACCCTCGACGATGTAGATCTCGCACAGCGCCGGGTCCTTTTCCTGGCAGTCGGCCAGCTTGCCGGGCAGGCCCATGCCGTCGAGCACGCCCTTGCGGCGCGTCATCTCGCGGGCCTTGCGCGCGGCCTCGCGGGCACGCGCGGCATCGACGATCTTGCTGCACAGGATCTTGGCGTCGTTGGGCTTTTCTTCCAGGTAGTCGGTCAGCGCCTTGGCGACGATGTCTTCCACGGGCGCGCGCACTTCGCTGGAGACCAGCTTGTCCTTGGTCTGGCTGCTGAACTTGGGTTCGGGCACCTTCACGGACAGCACGCAGCACAGGCCTTCGCGCATGTCGTCGCCGCTGACCTCGACCTTGGCCTTCTTGGCCAGTTCGTTCTGCTCGATGTACTTGCCGATCACGCGCGTCATGGCGGCGCGCAGGCCCGTCAGGTGGGTGCCGCCGTCGCGTTGCGGGATGTTGTTGGTGAAGCACAGCACCTGTTCGGCATAGCTGTCGTTCCACTGCATGGCGACTTCGACGCCGATCTCGGTGCCGGGGATGCCGCCGTAGCTTTCCGCAGGACGCGTGCCGTTGGCGTGGAAGGCCGTGGGATGCAGCACCTTCTTGTTGGCGTTGATGAACTGCACGAAGCCCATGACGCCGCCAGCGCCGGAGAAGTCGTCCTCGCGGCCGTCGCGCTCGTCCTTGAGGCGGATGCGCACGCCGTTGTTCAGGAAGGACAGTTCGCGCAGGCGCTTGGCCAGGATCTCGTAGCGGAACTCATGGTTCTGCGTGAAGATTTCCGTGTCGGGCAGGAAGTGGACCTTGGTGCCGCGCTTGTCGCTCTTGCCGACCACGCGCATGGGCGAGACCTCGACGCCGTCCACGATCTCGATCGGGCGGTTCTGCACGTGGCCGCGCGAGAAGTCGATTTCGTAGACCTCGCCGTCGCGGCGCACGTTGAGCTTGAGCCAGATGGACAGCGCGTTCACGCAGGACACGCCCACGCCGTGCAGGCCGCCCGAGACCTTGTAGCTGTTCTGGTTGAACTTGCCGCCGGCGTGCAGTTCGGTGAGGGCGATCTCGGCCGCCGAGCGCTTGGGCTCGTGCTTGTCGTCCATCTTCACGCGCGTGGGGATACCGCGGCCGTTGTCGATGACGGACAGGGAGCCATCGGCATGGATGGTGACCAGGATGTCGTCGCAGTAGCCGGCCAGGGCTTCGTCGATGGAGTTGTCCACCACTTCGAAGACCAGGTGGTGCAGGCCCGTGCCATCGGAGGTATCGCCGATGTACATGCCGGGGCGCTTGCGCACGGCCTCCAGGCCTTCGAGGATCTGGATCGCGCCTTCGCCATAGCCGCTGGAGTCTGAGCCTTCGGGGGCAATGGTCTGGTTTTCTGGCTTGTTCTCGTCGGTCATGGAAGGCCCTGGGGTAGTTCCGTCGGAAGCTGTCGCTTCGCTTGAAAATGTTCGATTCGGCCGCTGGCGCGGTGCGTAGGGACGCGCGCTGCGGGCTACGAGTCGGGTAGGGTGGTTGCGCACCGTGCACCGGCTTGTGCCACCGGGCGGCGGGTGCAGGGGTTGCGCAATGTGTCAGGCATCGGTGTCGTGTGGCGCGCGGTCAGATGCGCATGGGCATCACGACGTACTTGAAGCTGTCGTTCTCGGGGATGGTCAGCAGGGCCGAGCTGTTGCCGTCCTGCAGGTCGATCCTGATCATGTCCTGGCTCATGTTGGACAGGGCGTCGATCAGGTAGGTGACGTTGAAGCCGATCTCGATGGTGTCGCCACCGTAGTCGATGTCCAGCTCGTCCATGGCCTCTTCCTGCTCGGCGTTGTTGGACGCCACGCGCAAGGTGCCGGGCTCCACCGTCAGGCGCACGCCCTTGAACTTGTCGCTGGTCATGATGGCCGTGCGCTGCAGGCTGGCCAGCAGCGGGGCGCGGCCCAGGGTCACGCTGTTGGTGTGGTTGCGCGGGATGACACGGTTGTAGTCGGGGAACTTGCCCTCGACCAGCTTGGTCACGAACTCCATGCCGCCAAAGGTGAACTTGGCCTGGTTGTTGGCGAACTGCATCTCGATGTGGGGCTGGTTCTCGCCACCGGCATCCGACAGCAGGCGCTGCAGCTCCAGCACGGTCTTGCGCGGCAGGATCACTTCCTGCTTGGGCACTTCCACGTCCAGCTGGCTGCTTGCGAACGCCAGGCGGTGGCCGTCGGTGGCCACCAGGGACAGCTGCTTGCCCTCGGCCACGAACAGGATGCCGTTGAGGTAGTAGCGGATGTCCTGCACGGCCATGGCGAAGGAGACCTGGCCCAGCAGGTCCTTGAGTACCTTCTGCGGTACGCTGAAGGAAGGGCCGAAGGCCGCAGCCTCCTGCACCAGCGGGAAGTCCTCGGCCGGCAGGGTCTGCAGCGTGAAGCGGCTCTTGCCGCCCTTGAGCACCATCTTGGCCTGCTGGGTCTCCAGGCTCACGGTCTGGTCGCCGGGCATGGTCTTGAGGATGTCGATCAGCTTGCGCGCGCCCACGGTGGTGGTGAAGTCGCCGGTGTCGCCGCCGAGCTCGGCGGTGGTGCGGATCTGGATTTCCAGATCGCTGGTGGTCAGCTGCAATGCGTTGCCGGTCTTCTTGATCAGCACGTTGGCCAGGATGGGCAACGTGTGGCGGCGTTCGACGATGCCGGACACCGATTGCAGGACCGCGAGAACTTTGTCTTGTGTGGCTTTCAGGACGATCATGTCAACCTCTGATTTAAGGATGCGGGTCTCGGTAGGAGCGGCGGCTCACAAATGAGCCCCCTCTTGCCGCTCGAATCCCCCATTTTGCCGCGTACATACGACCAGAATGGGGGAGTTTTCATCAACCTTTGAGAGTTTGCTCCAGCACGTGCAGCTGCTGGTTCAGCTCGGTCAGTTGCTGGCGTTCGCCGGCGATCTTGCGCACCGCGTGCAGCACGGTGGTGTGGTCGCGCCCGCCGAACAGCTCGCCGATCTCGGGCAGGCTCTTCTGGGTCAATTCCTTGGCCAGGTACATGGCAATCTGGCGCGGCCGGGCGATGCTGGCCGGGCGCTTCTTGCTGTACATGTCGGCCACCTTGATCTTGTAGTAATCGGCCACCGTCTTCTGGATGTTCTCCACACTGATCTGGCGGTTCTGGATGGACAGCAGATCACGCAGGGCCTCGCGGGCCAGCTGGATGGAGACTTCCTTCTGGTTGAAGCGCGAATAGGCCAGGATCTTGCGCAGCGCGCCTTCGAGCTCGCGCACGTTGGAGCGCACGTTCTTGGCCACGAAGAAGGCGACTTCCTCGGGCATCTCGGCGTTCTCGGCGCGGGCCTTGTTGATCAGGATGGCCACGCGCATCTCCAGCTCGGGCGGCTCGATGGCCACCGTCAGCCCGGAGTCGAAGCGCGATACCAGCCGCTCGTGGATGTTCGCCAGACCCTTGGGATAGGTGTCCGAGGTCATCACGATGTGGCTCTTCTTGGCCAGCAGCGCCTCGAAGGCGTTGAAGAACTCCTCCTGCGTGCGGTCCTTGTTGGCGAAGAACTGCACGTCGTCGATCAGCAGCAGATCCAGCGAGTGGTAACGCTCCTTGAATTCGTCAAAGGTGCGGCGCTGGTAGGCCTTGACCACATCCGAGACGAACTGCTCGGCATGGATGTAGAGAACTTTGGCGTCGGGCTTGTCGGCCAGCAGCTTGTTGCCCACGGCATGCACCAGGTGGGTCTTGCCCAGGCCTACGCCGCCGTAGATGAACAGCGGGTTGTACAGGTGTCCGGGCGAGCCCGCCACATGCATGGCGGCCGAGCGTGCCATCCGGTTGGCCGTACCTTCCACCAGGGTCTCGAAGGTCAGCGCGGCGTTCAGGCGCGTGCGAAAGACGGGCGCTGCCGCGTCTTCGCTGGTGACCGTGGGCACCGAGGTGACGATGGTTTCCGGCGGGGCCGAGCGCTCGCTGGAGGAGGGGCGGACGTAAGTCCGCACAACGCTTTCCCGCTGAGCGAGTGCCAACTCAAGCGTCACCGGCTGGCCATAGAGCGACTCCAGCATGGCCGAGATGCGGCCTGCATATTGGGCGCGGATCCAGTCGAGCTTGAAGCGGTTGGCCACGTAGACGGTGACTTTGGAGAAGTCTTCGGCGACGTGCGCGGTCAGGGGCTTGATCCAGGTGTTGAACTGCTGTTCGGGCATTTCCTGCCCCAGTTGCTCAACGCAGACTTGCCACAGGCCCTGGCCTGCATCGTTCGTAGGTTCCTCTGTCATTGTCGAAGTCTAGTTGTGGATAGGAGGAACTGTTGCGAGGCTGCCATTGTAGCTTTTGCGGAAGTTATCCACAAAATATCAGGAGCTTGTCCTCCGCCTTGTCGCAAAATGGGCAGGCATCCTTCGGGTTCGAAGGGCATTGCATCAAGTGGACAACGCTGTGATAATCGCGGGTTTCCCTGAATGTGTTCAGGGTGATATGTCCCGCCCGTCTGCATCGGGTCTGCATGCTGCCGCTGGCGGCCTTGGGCGAAACCTCTCGGGGTTGCTCCTTGGGCTGCACATGGCAAGTGCATCGTGCAGATTTTTGGCAGGTGGCCTGGCGGTTTGCCTTTGTGGCGGCTGCTGGCTGCACTGCGTGTAGCGTGCCGGATACGGGACCGGTGCAAAACTGAACCTTCTCTAGGAACCAACATGAAACGTACTTACCAACCCTCCAAGACCCGTCGCGCCCGCACCCACGGCTTTCTGGTCCGCATGAAGACCAAGGGCGGCCGCGCCGTGATCAACGCTCGCCGCGCCAAGGGCCGCAAGCGTCTGGCCGTCTAAGGCCAGCCATTGCTGGGCGGTTTGCTCGCTGCACTGAACCCCTGAACGGGGTGCTGGCATGCAACGGCTGAAAACACGTCCGCAGTTTCAGGCCGCCATGGCTGCCGGTACGGTATCGCGTACCGCGCATTTCGCCCTGCACCGTCTCGTTCTGACGGAGCAGGGCGGCGCCATGGCGCCACCGACAGGGCCCGGGTCGCAAGACCCGCAGGCCCTGTTCGGCGTTGGCGCCGTGCGCCAGGATGCTTGGCTGGGCGCCATGGTGCCCAAGCGCTGGGCGCGCCGCTCGGTGACGCGACACACCATCAAGCGGCAGATCTATGCCGTGGGCAGCGAGCATGAGACCCTGATGCTCCAAGGCGCCCATGTGGTGCGGCTGCGCTCGGGCTTTGACCGGCGCCAGTTCGTGAGCGCCACTTCTGATGTGCTCCGGCAGGCCGTGCGCGCCGAGCTGCAGCAGTTGTTCGCCTATGCGGCGAAACGCCTGTCGCAGCCTGCGCCCGAGCTCCCGCAGCCCGCACAGGAGCGCGCCGCAGCCGCTGGCGAGAGCATCGGGGTTGCGCCATGATGCAGCGGCTGCTGATGGCGCTGGTGCGCGGCTATCGGCTGATGCTCAGTCCCTGGCTGGGCTCGGCCTGCCGCTTCACGCCCACCTGCTCTGCCTATTCCCTTGAAGCGTTGGAGCAACACGGCGCTGCGGTAGGCTCCTACCTGACGCTGCGCCGCCTGGCGCGCTGTCATCCGTGGTGTGACGGGGGGCATGACCCTGTGCCAGAGCAAAAGCCCAGGCTGTTCACCAGCCTGACGGCTGCGCCCGAAAACACCCAACCTTCCTCACCTAAGAAGTCTTCATGAACGATATTCGCCGCACCATCCTGTGGGTGATATTTGGCTTTTCGCTGGTCTTGCTATGGGACAAATGGCAAGTGCACAGCGGCAAGAAGGCCACTTTTTTCCCCGCGCCTGCCGTCGCCACGGCCCCGGCACCTGAAACGGGCAAGGCGCCCGGCGATGCCAGCGTGCCCTCGGCGGCTGCTGCGGCAACGGCCGGTGCCGGCGAAGTGCCTGGCGGCGCTGCCGCCGCGCCCGAGGCAGCCCCGCGCCAGAACGTCACCATCAGCACCGACGTGCTGCGCCTGACCTTCGACAGCCAGGGCGGCACGCTGCGCCATGCCGAGCTGCTCAAGTACGCGGATTCCGTGCACAAGGACAAGCCAGTGGTGCTGTTCGACGAGAGCGTGCACCGCGTGTACCTGGGCCAGTCGGGCCTGATCGGCGGCGGTTTCCCCACGCACAAGACGACCATGACCGCGCTGCCCGGCGCGCGCGAGCTCAAGGACGGCGAGGACCAGATGGAACTGCGCTTCGAGTCGCCCGACATGGGTGGCGTGAAGCTGGTCAAGATCTGGACGCTCAAGCGCGGCGCCTACGACATCGGCGTGCGCCATGAAGTGGTGAACACCGGCACGGCGGCCGTGAGCCCGCAGCTGTACCTGCAACTGGTGCGCGACGGCAACAAGCCCGAAGGCGAACAGTCCACCATGTACTCCACCTTCACGGGCCCGGCCGTCTACACCGACGAGAAGAAGTACCAGAAGGTCGAGTTCAAGGACATCGAGAGCGGCAAGGCCAGCGTCGAGAAGTCGTCCTCGGGCGGCTACGTGGCCATGGTCCAGCATTACTTCGCCAGCGCCTGGCTGCTGGCCGAAGGCATCCAGCGCGACAACTTCCTGCGCAAGGTGGACAACAACCTCTACGCCGTCGGCATGATCACGCCGGTGGGCACCATCGAGCCTGGCCAGAGCAAGAGCGTGGAAGCGCGCCTGTTCGCCGGTCCCCAGATCGAAAAGCGCCTGGAATCGCTGGCGCCCGGGCTGGAGCTGGTCAAGGACTATGGCTGGCTGACCATCCTGGCCAAGCCGCTGTACTGGCTGCTGGACAAGCTGCACGGCTTCCTGGGCAACTGGGGCTGGTCCATCGTGGCCCTGGTGCTGCTGCTGAAGATCGCCTTCTACTGGCTCAATGCCAAGGCCTACTCCTCGATGGCCAAGATGAAGGCCATCAACCCGCGCATCATGGAAATGCGTGAGCGCCTCAAGGACAAGCCCCAGCAGATGCAGCAGGAGATGATGCGCATCTACCGCGAGGAAAAGGTCAACCCCATGGGCGGCTGCCTGCCCATCATCATCCAGATCCCGGTATTCATCGCGCTGTACTGGGTGCTGCTGTCCAGCGTGGAAATCCGCAACGCGCCCTGGATCGGCTGGATCACCGACCTGTCGGCCAAGGATCCTCTGTTCATCCTGCCCGTGCTGATGACCCTGTCCTCGCTGCTGCAGACCGCGCTGAACCCCGCTCCGCCGGATCCGATGCAGGCCAAGATGATGTGGATCATGCCCCTGGTCTTCAGCGTGATGTTCTTCTTCTTCCCGGCCGGCCTGGTGCTGTACTGGCTGACGAACAACATCCTGTCCATCGCCCAGCAGTGGATCATCAACACCCGCATGGGCGTGCCGCCGCAGTTCAACCTGCCCAAATTCGGCAAGTCCACGCCTGCCAAGTAAGCCTGCGAAGGCCCTGGCTCCAAAGCCCGCTTCGGCGGGCTTTTTCATGGGCGGCCTATCATCGGCGGCCTGAAATCCCTCCCAAGAAAGCTCCATCCATGCTGCCCCGCCACAACGACCCCATCGCCGCCATCGCCACCGCCCCGGGGCGGGGTGCCGTGGGCATCGTGCGTGTGTCCGGCAAGGGCGTGGCGCCGCTGGTGCGGGCGCTGTGCGGGCGCGACCTCAAGCCGCGCGAGGCCACCTATCTGCCGTTTCGCGATGCCCAGGGCGGCCCCATCGACCACGGCCTGGCCCTGTTCTTCCCGGCGCCGCACAGCTATACCGGCGAGGATGTGCTGGAGCTTCAGGCCCACGGCGGCCCCGTCGTTCTGCAACTGCTGCTGGCGCGCTGCCTGGAGGCTGCGCAAGCCTCTGGCGAAGGCCATCGCAGCGTGCTGCCGGGCCTGCGCCTGGCCCAGCCCGGTGAATTCACCGAGCGTGCCTTTCTCAACGACAAGATCGACTTGGCCCAGGCCGAGGCCATTGCCGACCTGATCGACGCCAGCACCGAGGCCGCCGCGCGCAGTGCGAGCCGTTCGCTGTCGGGCGCTTTTTCCGAGGAAATCCATGGCCTGCGCGACGCGCTGGTGCACCTGCGCATGCTGGTCGAGGCCACGCTGGACTTTCCCGAGGAAGAGATCGACTTCCTGCAAAAAGCCGATGCCAGCGGCCAGCTCGCACGGCTGCGTGGCAAGCTGGACCAGGTGCTGTCGCGCGCCCACCAGGGTGCGCTGTTGCGCGAAGGCATCAAGGTCGTGATCGCGGGCCAGCCCAACGCGGGCAAGAGCTCGCTGCTCAACGCGCTGGCCGGTGCGGAACTGGCCATCGTCACCCCGATTGCCGGTACTACGCGCGACAAGGTGCAGCAGACCATCCAGATCGAGGGCGTGCCCCTGCATGTGATCGACACGGCAGGCCTGCGCGAGAGCAGCGACGAGGTCGAGCGCATCGGCATCGCGCGCGCCTGGGACGAGATCGCCGCGGCCGATGCCGTGCTCTTCCTGCACGACCTCACACGCATGGGCGAGCACGACTACCTGGCGGCCGACGCCGCCATTGCCGAAATCCTTGCCCAGAAGCTGCCGCGCCAGGTGCCCGTCATCGATGTCTGGAACAAGACCGATCGCGCGGAACCCGCCCAGATGCAGGCGCATGGCGGCCGTGAAGGCAGCGTGGCACTGTCGGCACGCACGGGCGACGGCCTGGATGCCCTGCGCCGGCGCCTGCTGGACGTGGCCGGCTGGCAGTCGGCCCCAGAAGGCCTGTACCTGGCGCGCGCGCGCCATGTGGAGGCACTGCAGGCCGTGGCCGCCCACCTGCAGGAGGCCGAGCTGCAGCTGGCGGCCCAGGCCGCCCACCTGGACTTGCTGGCCGAGGAACTGCGCCTGGCCCAGGTCTCGCTGAACTCCATCACCGGGGAATTCAGCTCCGACGATCTGCTGGGCGTGATCTTTTCCAGCTTCTGCATCGGCAAGTGACCGGGCTGCCGGATGGCCCCGGCCCCATTCGCACAGCCAGCAGAGTTGCTGCAATACTTATCTTTTGCTACAAAATTTGCCGCCGAAAACCCGCTTGTCGGCATTGGCGTGCCCGCTGCCGTCGCTTAGCATGCGGCGTGCCGCAGCGGCCCTCGTCGCTGCCTGCCGCCGGGCGCAGCCCTGGCGCGGGTGCGCGGCCCAATTCGAACCGGATCCGCCATGTCTTCTTCCTCCCACAATGATTTGCGGCCACTGGCCCAGGCCATGTCGTCGGCCGTGGCTGTCGATGGTGTGCAGAACGCGCTGACCTTGGAGCAATGGGATCTGCTGGCGCCCTACCTGGTGCCGGTCACGCTGGCGGCGGGCGAGCTGCTGTTTGCCGAAGGTTCGCTGGACCGCAATCTGTACTTCGTGGAGTCCGGCAGCCTCAGCGTGCACTACCAGGATGCGAAGGAGCGCATCCGCCTGGCCATCGTCGGCCCGGGTTCCATCCTGGGCGAGGGCGCCTTCTTCGCCCACCGTGCGCGCCATGCCACCGTGCAGGCGGCTGCGCCGGGACGGCTTTGGTGCCTGACGGCCATGCGCTTCGCCGAACTCAGCAATCGCCAGCCCGGTGTGGCGCTGGCCCTGGTCATGGCGGCCGGGCAGGTGCTTGCCCGCCGTGCGGTGGACAGCCGTCGCCGGGTGGCCAGTACCTGAAAGGCTCCCGGGCAGCACCTGGGACGGGGCACTCTGCGGGCGCGGGGCGGTGACAGGCCGGCCTTTGCGCTGCGACAAATTGATACAGCGGTTTTGCTGCGGCCGTGCTCGAAATGTCGCAAAGTTGCAGGCACAATGCCGCGAGTTTGTGACTATTCGTGACAATGAGAGCCCCCATGTCTGTGTTCAACTGGTTTTCCCGCAAGCCTGTGCCGGAGCAGGGCCGTGGTTCGCCCGGAGACGATGGCCAGGCCAGTGCCGTGGCGCGTCGTGATGCAGGGCCCGGCGGGCGCCGCAGCGAGCGTTCCGAGCGCCGTGAGCAGCTCTACGGTGTGGTGCGCGATGTCATGGTGCGTGCCGGTGTGTTGTCCGCCAGCTACAAGTTCAAGGTGCTCTCGCTGGACAACGTGGGCCAGCGCTTCGTGGTGATGATGGACCTGGCGCGGGCCTATGCCAGCGAAACCGCGCGGCTCAGCGAGATCGAGGCCATGCTGGCCCAGGCGGCCAAGGCCCGCATGGGTGCGGTCGTGACGGCCGTGTACTGGCGGGTCAGCGACCAGAACGCTGCAGCCCAGGCCCAAGCCCAGGTGCATTCCGCAGCGACGCGCGCCCCGCGTCCCGCCCCGCCCATGGCCGTCCCGGTGGTGGCCGCGATGGAGGCGGCAGCGCCCCAGCGCCGCAGGCAGGACATGGCGCCGTTCGAACCCATAGACGATCAGGAAATGGCCGCCTTCAAGCTCGCCGTGGCAGCCATGCCCGCAACCGGGCGGGGAGCGGGTTCTGCAGGCTCTGCTGCAGCGGCTCCCGCTGGTGTGCGCCGCTCGGGCCCCTTGCTCGGGCCGGGCGCAGGCGATCGCGGTGCGGACTTTCCCCACAGCACGCTGGACCACCTGGACCTGGGCGTCACCCAGTACGGCGAACTGCGCTGACCGGGCTGCGGCCTGGCTCAGTGGCCGGCGAAATCCACCAGCGTGAACAGCGGCAGTCCACTATCGCGCAGCAAGGTGGAGCCGCCCAGCTCGGGCAGGTCCACGATGGCCGCACCCTCGATCACGGTGGCGCCGAGTTTTTCCAGCAGCCGCTTGCCGGCCATCATGGTGCCGCCGGTGGCGATCAGGTCGTCGATCAGCAGCACGCGGTCGCCCGCCTTGACGGCGTCGGTGTGCAGCTCCACGGTGGCACTGCCGTATTCGAGTTCATAGGTTTCCTCCACCGTGGTGAAGGGCAGCTTGCCCTTTTTGCGGATGGGTACAAATCCCACGCCCAATTCGTGGGCCACCACGGCGCCCAGGATGAAGCCGCGCGCATCAAGCCCGGCCACCACATCGGGGCGCATGCCGCGCTGCATGTAGCGGTGCACGAAGGCGTCGGTCATCACGCGAAAGACCTGCGGGTCCTGCAGCAGCGGCGTGATGTCGCGGAACTGCACGCCGGGCGCCGGCCAGTCGGGAACGGTGCGTATGTGCGTGCGCAGGTAATCGTTGACGCTGGGGGTGGTATGCATGGCGCTGGATCGGGGGCTGGAGAAGACGGGCCAGTGTACCCAGGCGCCCGATGGCGACCGCCGCCGCCGGATGGCCAGACCGCCTAAAATCATCCAGATGAATTCTGATGCTGCCACCCTGGATGCGCTGGACACGCCCCGTGCCCTGCGCTTGGCCCGCGACACCCTGGGCATCGAGGCCGATGCCCTTCAAGCCATGTCGCAGCGCCTTGATGGCGTGTTCGGCGAAGTGGTGCAGCGCATCCTGCGGCTGTCCGGCCGCGTCGTCGTGATGGGCATGGGCAAGAGCGGCCATGTCGGGCGCAAGGTGGCCGCCACCCTGGCTTCCACGGGCACGCCTGCGTTCTTCGTGCATCCGGCCGAGGCCAGCCATGGCGATCTGGGCATGGTGACCGGCATTGACCTGGTGCTGGCGCTGTCCAACAGCGGCGAGGCCGATGAGCTCGCTGCGCTGCTGCCGGCCATCAAGCGCCAGGGCATTGCGCTGGTGGCCATGACCGGCGGCGCGCAATCCACGCTGGCCCGCCATGCCGACTGGGTGCTGGACACCCGTGTCGAGCGCGAGGCCTGCCCCCTGAACCTGGCGCCCACGGCCAGCACCACCGCGCAGATGGCCATGGGCGACGCCCTGGCCGTGGCCCTGCTCGATGCGCGCGGCTTTGGCGCCGAGGACTTTGCGCGCTCCCATCCGGGCGGTGCGCTGGGCCGCAAGCTGCTGACCCATGTGCGTGATGTCATGCGCAGCGGCGATGAGCTGCCGAAGGTCGGGGCCGATGCCAGCTTTGTCGAACTGATGCGCGAGATGAGCGCCAAGGGCCTGGGCTGCTCGGCCATCGTCGATGGGGCAGGCGTGCTGCAGGGCATCTTCACCGACGGAGACCTGCGCCGCCGCGTGGAGGCCGGCACCGACCTGCGCGCGCTGCAGGCCGGCGATGTCATGCACAAGGGGCCCCGCACCATCGCCGAAGACGCGCTGGCCGTGGACGCCGCCAGCATGATGGAGGAGCACGGCATCACCGCGGTGCTGGTGGCCGATGCGCAGCGCCAGCTGCGCGGCGTGGTCCATATCCGCGACCTGATGCGCGCCAAGGTGATCTGATGGCACGCGCTCCTTTGACGCCCGTGCAGAACTGGGACGCACAACTGCTGCTGCTGGCACAGGATGTGCGGGTGGCCTTCTTCGATGTCGATGGCGTGCTCACCGATGGCGGCCTGCTGTTCTCTGGCGAAGGCGAGGTGCTCAAGCGCTTCAACACGCTGGACGGCCATGGCCTGAAGCTGCTGCAAAAGGCCGGCATCACGCCCGCCGTGGTGACGGGCCGCGATTCGCCGGCCCTGCGCCTGCGGCTGAGCAACCTGGGCGTCACGCATGCGCGCTTTGGCACGGAAGACAAGGTGCCTGCCGCCGAGGCCATTCTGGGCGAGCTGGGCCTGCAGTGGCACCAGGCGGCAGCCATGGGCGACGACTGGCCCGACCTGCCCGTGATGCGGCGCTCCGCCTTTGCCTGCGCGCCGGCCAACGCCCATGACGAGGTGCTGGCCGTGGCCGACTGGATCACGCCGCGCAGCGGTGGCGAAGGGGCGGTGCGCCAGCTGTGCGACCTGCTGCTGGCCGCGCGTGGCGCCTATGCCGGGCTGCTGGCGGAATACGCATCATGATCCAGGCTTGGCGCCGCGTCGGTGACCGGCTTTCCCTGTACCTGCCCGTGCTGCTGATGGGCCTGCTGGCGCTGGGCACCTGGTGGCTGGTGCGCAATGCACCGCAGCCCGTGGCCAGCGGCACCGAAAAGGCCGTGGCGCATGAGCCCGACTACTTCATGAAGGATTTCTCGATCAAGAGCTTCGACGCCACGGGGCGGCTCAAGAGCCAGATCGAGGGCAGCATGGGCCGCCACTATCCGGATACCGACACCCTCGAAATCGACAACGTGCGCATGTTCGCGGTCTCGCCTGAAGGCCGCATCACGCGCGGCAGCGCCAAGCGGGCGCTGAGCAATGCCGATGGTTCCGAGGTGCAGATGTTTGGCAATGCCGTCGTCACGCGCGAGCCATTTGTGACAGCAGGTAAACAACCGCAGCCGCAGTTGCAATTCCAGGGCGAATTCCTGCACGCCTGGCCCAACGAGGAAAGAGTGAGTTCCAACCAGCCCGTGGTGCTGACCCGTGACAAGGACCGTTTCACGGCCGACAGCATGCAGTACAGCAACCTGGATCTGGTGATGAAGCTGCAGGGCCGCGTGCGCGGCACCCTGCAGCCGTCCAGGACCAAGTAAGGCGCCAGCGCAAGCGCAGGCCTGCCGATGGAGAACAAGCCATGACGACATCCTCGCGCAGCCCGGCACCCCTGGCCTTCATCACCGGCGCATCCAGCGGCATAGGCCAGGCCCTGGCCTGGCATGCCTACCAGCAAGGCTGGTCGCTGGCACTGGTTGCGCGGCGTGGCGACGTGATGGCGCAATGGGCTGCGCAGCAGGGCCTGGAGGCGTCGCGCTTCGCCATCTACGAGGCCGATGTGGCCGTGCCCGACAGCATCATCGCTGCCGCCCGGCGCTGTGAGCAGCAGCAGGGCCTGCCCGATGTCGTGATTGCCAATGCCGGCGTCAGCTGGGGTGTGGACACCTCGATGCGCGAGGATATCGACACCATGCAGCAGGTGCTGGCCGTCAACACCATGGGCGTGGCGGCCAGTTTCCATCCTTTTATCGCGCCCATGGTGCGGCGTGGCAGCGGGCAGTTGGTCGGTATCGCCAGTGTGGCCGGGCTGCGCGGCCTGCCGGGACATGGTGCTTATTGCGCCAGCAAGGCTGCAGTCATTGCCTATTGCGAAAGCCTTCGCGGTGAATTGCGCAGTAGTGGCGTAAAAGTCACTACATTGCTTCCTGGTTATGTAGATACACCCCTCACACGCGGTAACCGCTATGGCATGCCATTCCTATTGCAGCCCCATGAGTTTGCTGCAAGGGCCTGGCGTTCCATTGATGCCGGGCGCAGCCTGGCCATCATCCCCTGGCAAATGGCGTGGGTTGGCCGTTTGATGAAAATTCTGCCAAACCCCTTGTTTGATCGGCTGCTTGTAGGACGAAATCGCAAACATCGTCATTCGAAAAATCCCTGAAGTTCGTCGTGCTCAGGGAATATGTTCATGCATAAACTTGCACCCGCAAAAAAGGCTCCCTGAAGGAGCCTTTTCTTGTTTGGGAGAACATGGAGACCGGGGTCTCATTCTCCGTTGTTATTGTTGTTTCCCCAGCCGCCGCCACGGCCGCCATTGCGGGGGCCGGAGCCATAGGGGCTGCGGAAACCACCATCGCCACGGCCGCCGTAGCCGCCGCCACCACCGCCGTCACCACGGCCATAGCCACCACCGCCGCCGCCATCGCTGCGTCCGTAGCCTCCGCCATCACCGCGGCCACCGCCACCGTAGCCACCGCCGCCGCCCTCACCACGGCCATAGCCGCCACCACCGCCGCCGCCACCAAAGCCGCCCGAGCGCGGGGGACGGGGCTCCATGGGGCGCGCTTCGTTCACCACGAGGCTGCGTCCGCCCAATGGCTGGCCATTCATGCCTTGAACGGCTGCCTGTGCCTCGGCATCGCTGCCCATTTCGACAAACCCGAATCCCTTGGAGCGGCCTGTGTCGCGTTCCATCATGACCCGGGCGCTGGTGACAGCGCCGAACTGGCTGAATGCCTGCTCCAAGTCGTTGTCACGCACACCATAGGGAAGGTTGCCGACGTAAAGCTTATTGCCCATCAAAAACTCCTCAACTCCTCAATGCTCACTGGTTTGCGCTCGGCTTCAGGACGCACAGACATCAGGTTCTTTGTATACAAGAGCCTGTCCAACCTTCCTAAACACATAGCGTTCGAACGGGTCTGCCCGAAACCAAATTATGAAGCACAAAAATCAAAAAGATAAATGCTCGAAAACACAAGCTGATAACGTTTGGCAACAAAAAAGGGGCCCGAAGGCCCCATTTTTTTGCTAACGCAAGCTCTAAGCGAGTGCTTAGTAGCTGTTGCGACGGCCGCCGCCACCGCCGTAGCCGCCGTCACGGTTGCCGCCGCCGAAGCCGCCGCCACCGCCGCCACCACCAAAGCCGCCGCCGAAGCCGCCGCTACGGGGAGCGCGGGGCTCCATCGGACGGGCTTCGTTGACCACCAGGTCACGGCCGCCGCGGTTTTGGCCGTGCAGGCCTTGGATAGCAGCTTGTGCTTCGGCATCGCTGCCCATTTCGACGAAGCCGAAACCCTTGGAACGGCCGGTGTCGCGCTCCATCATCACTTTGGCGCTGTTGACGGCGCCGAATTCGCTGAAGGCTTGCTCCAGATCGCTGTCACGGAAGGTGTACGGCAGGTTGCCGACGTAAAGCTTGTTGCCCATGGAGGACTCCTGAAAAAACTGGAAAACGCGATGGAGCCCTAGGGAGTCAACACGGGATGACAACGTTAGAGACGCAAACGCACTCGCCCTCATTGAGCCGAAGCCCGAACGAAAGCCTGCCCATTATGTGGCAGAAGTTTTCGCACGTTATTACTGTTTCGCAAAAATTCGTCGTGCCCGCCACAGAATGCCCCTGGGAGTAACCCTGAAATTGCGGCAGCGCATAAGCAAGTGCCGTGGCGGCAGTGGTGGTCGGCATGCGGATCGGGGGGCTGCTATGATCGCCGCCTCAGTCTTTGGGGAGTAGATCGTTCGGCTCAGTGGCCGGATGCATGCGTCAACAAACTTGGGCCTTCGCTGGCCTATGGCGTATGCGGCGCGCAGTGCAATGCTGCGTGTGACCGATCGAGACCATTGACCGCGCACCGATCCAAAGGCCGGAGTCGGAGCGTGGTCAATGCGTGCTCTATCCGGCCGGATAAATCCCCACACCATGGAAGCCTTCCTGATTTCAACCTCCGTCGTCGCACTTGCCGAGATGGGGGACAAGACCCAGCTGCTGTCGCTGGTGCTCGCCGCGCGTTTTCGCAAACCCTGGCCCATCGTTGCGGGCATTTTCGTGGCCACGCTGGTCAACCATGCGCTGGCCGGTGCCGTGGGTGCCTGGATCACCAGCTACCTGGGCGAGAACGCCATGCGCTGGATCCTGGGCCTTTCCTTCATCGCCATGGCGATCTGGATGCTGATCCCCGACAAGCTCGACGAGGACGAGGTCTCCGGGCATTCGCGCTGGGGCGTCTTCGGCACCACGCTGGTGGCCTTCTTCCTGGCCGAGATGGGCGACAAGACGCAGATCGCCACCGTGATGCTGGCGGCCAAGTACAACGCCTACCTGTGGGTGGTGGCCGGCACCACGCTGGGCATGATGCTGGCCAACGCTCCCGTGGTGTGGCTGGGCGACAAGCTGGTCAAGCGCGTGCCCATACGCCTGGTGCATGTGGTCTCGGCCGTGATCTTCCTGGTGCTGGGCGTGCTGGCCCTGTTCCTTCCGGGGACGGGCGTTTTGGCATAATGAGCCTTCATGCGCCGATTTGCTTCTGCTTGCGGGCGCTTTATAAATCCTGCT
Organism: Delftia sp. Lp-1; assembly: GCF_020523835.1. NCBI lineage: Bacteria > Pseudomonadati > Pseudomonadota > Betaproteobacteria > Burkholderiales > Comamonadaceae > Delftia > Delftia sp. Lp-1. The sequence continues at coordinate 656,512 of NZ_JAJALJ010000004.1, forward strand.
AAAGACGACACCAGAGAACCCGGCCTCGTTTTTAGCGATGCCGGGTTTTTTCATGTCCTTCATCGCCACACCACAAACCATGCACTTCGACGAGCCCCTGCCGCTGCAGGGCGGCGGCTCGATCCGGGACTACGACCTCGCCTACGAGACCTACGGGCAGCTCAATGCCGATCGCAGCAACGCGGTGCTGGTCTGCCATGCGCTCAATGCCTCCCACCATGTGGCAGGCGTCTACGAGGGCCAGGCCAAGAGCGAGGGCTGGTGGGACAACATGATCGGCCCGGGCAAGCCCGTGGATACGAACCGGTTCTTCGTGATCGGCGTGAACAACCTGGGCTCGTGCTTTGGCTCGACCGGCCCCATGCACGCGCATCCCGACACCGGCAAGATCTATGGCGCCGACTTCCCCGTGGTCACGGTGGAGGACTGGGTGGACGCCCAGGCCCGGCTGCTGGACCGGCTGGGCATTGGCCAGCTGGCCGCCGTGCTGGGCGGCAGCCTGGGCGGCATGCAGGCGCTGTCGTGGTCGCTGCGCCACCCTGACCGCATGCGCCACGCCGTGGTCGTGGCCAGTGCGCCCAACCTCAATGCCGAGAACATCGCCTTCAACGAGGTGGCGCGCCGCGCCATCGTCACCGACCCTGATTTCCACGGCGGGCATTTCTACGAGCACGGCGTGGTGCCGGCGCGGGGACTGCGCATCGCCCGCATGATCGGCCACATCACCTACCTCAGCGACGACGTGATGAACCAGAAGTTCGGCCGCCAGCTGAGGGAGGGGCTGGACCTGAAGTACAGCACGCAGGACGTGGAGTTCCAGATCGAGAGCTACCTGCGCTACCAGGGCGAGAAGTTCAGCAGCTACTTCGACGCCAACACCTACCTGCTGATCACGCGTGCGCTCGATTATTTCGACCCGGCGCGCGCGCATGGCGGCGACCTGACCCGGGCGCTGTCCGTGGCCAAGGCCGGCTTCCTGCTGGTGAGCTTCACCACCGACTGGCGCTTTGCCCCCGCGCGCAGCCGCGAGCTGGTCAAGTCGCTGCTGGAGAACAACCGCGACGTCAGCTACGCCGAGATCGACGCGCCCCACGGCCATGACGCCTTCCTGCTCGACGATCCCCGTTACATGAAGGTGATGCGCTCCTACTTTGACAACATCGCCCAGGAAACCCCGACAGTCGCCAAGGAGGCCGCATGACCGAGCTGAACACCATGCAGGCGATTGCGCGCCTGATCCCCAAGGGCTCGCGCGTGCTCGACCTGGGCTGCGGCGATGGCGCCCTGCTGTCGCACCTGCAGCGCGAGCGTGGCTGCACCGGCTACGGCGTGGAGCTGGACGACGCCAATGTGCTGGCCTGCGTGCGCCGGGGCGTGAACGTGCTGCAGCTGAACCTGGAGGACGGGCTGGCCATCTTCCAGGACAACAGCTTCGACGTGGTGCTGCAGATCGACACGCTGCAGCATCTGCGCAATGCCGAGACCATGCTGCAGGAGACGGCGCGCATCGGGCGCGCGGGCATCGTCGCCTTCCCCAACTTCGCGCACTGGCCCAACCGCCTGTCCGTGCTGCGCGGGCGCATGCCGGTGACGCGGCGCCTGCCCTACCAGTGGTATGACACGCCCAATATCCGCGTGGGCACCTACAAGGACTTCGAGGTGCTTGCCACCCGCAACCGGCTGCGCATTCTGGACTCCTTCGGCCTGCAGGATGGCCGTAGCGTGCGTACCCTGCCCAATCTCATGGCGGGCACGGCCGTCTTCCATTTCGAGCACGCCTGAGCGGCGGTCCGGTCCGTGCCCGTGTCATGGGTGGCGCGCACAATCGACGGATTGCGAACCCGAAAGGCAGACATGAACCGCTTCCCACGCCGCCGCGCGCTGGCCCTGGCCGGCGCGGCCGCCGGCCTGCTGCTGGCAGGCTGCGCCACGCCGCAGGCCGCCAATTCCCCATCACAGGCCGCGGACTGGCCTCCCCGGCCCGCGCTGATCGCGCACCGCGGCGCATCGGCACTGCGGCCAGAGCACACGCTGGAGGCCTACCGGGAGGCCATACGCGCAGGCGCCGACTTCATCGAGCCCGACCTGGTCATCACGCGCGATGGCGTGCTGGTGGTGCGGCATGAGAACGCCATCGCCATCCTGGCGGCCGACGGCAGCCTCAAGGAGGCCACCACCAATGTGGCCGACCGCCCCGAGTTCGCGGCGCGCAAGACCACCAAAACCATCGACGGGCAGGCGATCACGGGCTGGTTCGTGGAGGATTTCACGCTGGCCGAGCTGAAGACGCTGCGTGCGCGTGAACGCATCCCGGCGATCCGCCCGGCGAATGTGCAGTTCAATGACCGTTTCGAGGTGCCCACGCTGCAGGAGGTCATCGACCTGGCTCGAGCCGAGAGCGTACGCACGAACCGCACCATAGGCATCTATCCCGAGACCAAGCACCCGAGCTACTTCCAGTCCATCGGCCTGCCGCTGGAGCCCGTGCTGCTGAAGCTGCTTGCGGACAACGGCTGGAACCATGCGCAGGCGCCAGTCTTCGTGCAGTCCTTCGAGGTGGAGAACCTGCGTTGGATCCGTGCGCGCAGCAGCCTGCGCCTGGTGCAATTGCTGGCGCCCAAGGGCAAGCCCTATGACAGCGTGGCGCGCGGCACGGGCCCCGGCTATGCCGACATGGTCACGCCCGCGGGCCTGGCCGAGATTGCGCGCTATGCCAATGGCATCGGGCCGAGCAAGAGCATGGTGATCCCCGTGGTGCAGGGCGCCAATGCGGCGCCCACGGCACTGGTGGCCGATGCCCACCGTGCCGGGCTGCTGGTCCATCCCTGGACGCTGCGGCCCGAGCACGCCTTCCTGCCCCTGAGCCTGAAATCGCCGCCCGCACAGGACGGCGCCCGGCGCGGCAATGCACGCGCCGACATGGACGATTTCCTGCGCACGGGCATCGATGGCATCTTCACCGACGATCCGTCGGTGGGGCGCGCGGCCATCGATGACCTGCTCAAACCGAAGCCTTGAGACGGCGCGCCGCCGCGCGCCGGCCTGCTGCCTGCGCCCGCTCCAGCCACTGCTGCACACGGGCGGCCTCGGCGCCGAGCACGGGGCCGAAGCTGTGTATGCGCACGGGCCGGATGCCGCTGAATTCCAGGATGGCGCGGCGCATCTGGTGGTGGCCCGGCATGTGCGCCACCCAGCGGTAGTACCAGGGTGGTGAATCCATGCTCACCAGCAGGTCGGCCGTGCGGCCGGCCAGCAGCCGGTCCCACAGCACCGAGCCCTTGCGGTACTTGAAGGCGAAGCCCGGCAGAAAGATGCGATCGATGAAGCCCTTGAGCAAGGCCGGCAGGCCGCCCCACCAGGTGGGATAGGCCCATGCCAGGTGGCTGGCCCACAGGATGTCGGCCTGGGCCCGCTGCAGGTCAGGCTCCAGGGGCTGGTCCTGGCGGTAGCCGGCATGCAGCAGCGGGTCGAAGTCCAGTTCGCCCAGGCGCAGCAGGCGTACCTCGGCGCCGCTGTCGCGTGCGCCCTGTGCGTAGGCGTCGGCCAGGCCTGCGCACAGGCTGCTGGCCGACGGGTGGCCGAGGATGATCAGGATGCGCTGGGGATGCGTATCGGCAGGAGGGTGGGCGGTTCTTGGAGACATGGCGCCCATGTTCGCCTTGCCCCTTGGGGCAGGGTCAAGCACCCGGGCTCAGGCCGCGGGCCCAGACCAATGCGGGTTCGCAGGCGCCCTGGGTACCTGCCGTCTCCAGGCTGCATTCGAGCAGTTCGCGCTCCAGCGCCGCCAACTGGGACTGCTGTGCCTGGAGGCGCCGGATTTCTGCCTGAACCTGGCTGCTGCGCTCGCGCAGCAGCCGGGCCAGGGCTTCCCAGCTTGTGGCCTCATGGATGCGGTGCAGGCCGTGCAGCTCGTCCAGCCGAAAGCCCAGTCCCAGCGCCTGGCGTATGCGCTGCACAAGCACCAGGTCCTGCTCGCCATAGATGCGGTAGCTGCCTGCCCGTGCCACGGCGCCGAGCAGGCCCCGTGATTCATACAGCCGGACGGCCTTGGGCGAGCAGCCGGCGCGTCGGGCGAGTTCTCCGATATACATGGCGCGATCGTAGTCGTTGGCGGCGGGGTGTCCGGGGTCCGTGCCGCCTTGGCGCACAATGACCGGATCGCGGCGCTGGCTTCGCTCGAACGGTGCGCCGACCCATGACACGAGGACCCGCCATGAACGCACGCACCCCTTCGCAGCTGCTGCAGCCCGCAGCCGCGCTTGACCAGATCAGCCGCTCCTGGGACGAGCGCATCGTCCCGGCGCTGACCGAGTACATCGCCATTCCCGCCAAATCGCCCATGTTCGCGCCCGACTGGGAGCAGCAGGGCCACCTGGAGACCGTGCTGCGCAATGCGGCCGACTGGGTGCTGGCGCAGAAGGTGGCCGGCCTGACGCTGGAGATCGTGCGCCAGCCCGGCCGCACGCCGGTGCTGTTCTTCGAGGTGGAAGGCACGCAGGACAAGGCGGCCTCCAGCCCCACGGTGCTGATGTACGGCCACCTGGACAAGCAGCCAGAGTTCGACGGCTGGCGCAGCGACCTGGGCCCGTGGACGCCCAAGTACGAGAACGGCAAGCTCTATGGCCGTGGCGGCGCCGACGACGGCTATGCGGTCTACGCCAGCATCGCGGCCGTGCAGGAGCTCAAGCGCCAGGGCGTGCCGCACCCGCGCATCCTGGGCCTGATCGAGACCTGCGAGGAAAGCGGCTCGCGTGACCTGTTGCCCTATGTCGATGCCCTGCGTCCGCGCCTGGGCGATGTGGGCCTGGTGATCTGCCTGGACAGTGGCGCCGGCAACTACGACCAGCTGTGGCTGACCACCAGCCTGCGCGGCATGGCCAGCGGCACGCTGAAGGTGGAAATCCTCACCGAGGGTGTGCATTCGGGCGATGCCTCGGGCGTCGTGCCGTCGTCCTTCCGCATCCTGCGCCAGGTGCTGGACCGGCTGGAGGACAGCAAGACCGGGCGCCTGCTGCCCGCCAGTTTCCACTGCGAGGTGCCGGCCGAGCGCATGGCGCAGATGCGCGACACGGCGGCCATCCTGGGCGAGGAAACCTATGCCCGCTTCCCCTGGGCGCACTACGACTGCGGCGGCTCCACGCTGTTCGCCCTGCCCACCACCACCGACCCGGTCCAGGCCCTGGTCAAGCGCACCTGGGAGCCCACGTTGAGCGTGACCGGCGCCGAGGGCCTGCCCGCGCTGCAGGACGCCGGCAACGTGCTGCGCCCCTATACCGCCTTCAAGCTCAGCCTGCGCCTGCCGCCCCTGGTCGATGCCGCCGCCTGCGTGCAGGAAATGAAGGCGCTGCTGGAGGACAACGCTCCCTACCAGGCCCGTGTGACCTGGCAGGGCCTGTCGGGCGCCAGCGGCTGGAATGCGCCAGCCATGGACGGCTGGTTCGAGGACGCGCTCAACGCGGCAAGCCAGGCGCATTTCGGCGCCTCCTGCGGCTACATCGGCCAGGGCGGCACGATTCCGCTGATGAACATGCTCAGCCAGGGCTTCCCCAAGGCCCAGATGATGGTCTGCGGCGTGCTCGGTCCCAAGAGCAATGCCCACGGTCCCAATGAATTCCTGCACGTGCCCTATGCCAAGAAGCTCACGGCCGCCGTGGCCCAGGTGATCGCCGCCATGGCCGGGGCGCAGGCAGCCGCCGAGGCGGGCGCTGCTGGCGTGGCGTGATGGCAGCGCCTGCCCCCGCACCCGTTCCCGCACCTGTCTCGCAAGGCCAGGTCACGCGCCTTGCGTCCAGCGACGGCGCCGAGCTGTCACTGTGCGACTGGCCCGTGGACGGGGGCCAGGCGCGCGCCACCGTGCTGCTGGTGCACGGCCTGGGCGAGCACATCGGCCGCTATGAGGCGCTGGCCCGGCGCCTCAATGCCTGGGGCTATGCGGTGCGCGGCTACGACCAATACGGCCATGGGCGCTCGGCAGGGCCGCGCGGCGGCTTGACGGCCGATGGCCGGCTGCTGAATGACCTTGCAGCCGTGGTCGATGCCACGCGTGCCCAGCAGCCCGCTGGCCAGCCGCTGGTGCTGCTGGGCCACAGCCTGGGCGGCCTGGTGGCGGCGCTGTTCGTGGCGCGTGCCATCCGGCCTGTCGATGCGCTGGTGCTGTCTTCGCCGGCCCTCGACGTGGGTTTGTCGCCCATCCAGAAGCTGCTCGTGGGCACGCTGCCGCGCCTGGTGCCCGACCTGCGCGTGTCCAACGGCCTGCAGATTCCCTATCTCTCGCATGACGCGGCGGTCTGCGATGCCTACCGTGCCGATCCGCTGTGCCATGACCGCATCTGCGCGCGGCTGGCGCGGTTTCTGGCGCAGGGCGGCCCGCAGGTGCTGGCCCGCGCGGGGCAGTGGAGCGTGCCCAGCCTGCTGATGTGGGCGGGGGACGACAGGCTGGTGGCACCGGCCGGCAGCCAGGCCTTTGCCGACCGCGCGCCGCCAGCCGTGGTACAGGCGCAGTGCTTTGACGGCGCCTACCACGAGCTGTTCAACGAGCGCGATGACTTCGCCGCGCCCGTGTTCGCGCGGCTGCGCGACTGGCTGGGCCGCTTCAGGCCAGCGTGAGCGCCGCCAGCGCGGCCAGGGGCGCGGTTTCCGCGCGCAGCACGCGTGGCCCCAGCGTGACGGGCACAAAGCCCTGGGCGCGGGCGAGCGCCTCCTCGGCAGGCGACAGGCCGCCCTCGGGGCCGGAGAGAAAGACCACGGGTGCATCCTCGGCCGTGGCATCCAGGATCTCAACCAGCGGCCGCGTGCCCTCGCCCAGCGACAGCAGCAGGCGCAGCGTGCCGGGCGGCAGCTGTTTCGCACCGCCCTCCAGCCAGTCCTCCAGGTCTGCAGGGGTGTGCAGCGGGGGAACGCGGTTGCGCGTGCACTGCTCGCAGGCCGATACGGCCACGGCCTGCCAGTGGGCGAGTTTTTTCTCGGCGCGCTCGCCCTTGAGCTTGAGCACGCTGCGCTCGGCCACCAGCGGGGTGATGCTGGCGGCACCCAGCTCGGCCGCCTTCTCCACCAGCCAGTCCATGCGTTCGTTGGCCGTGATGCCGGCCAGCAGGTGCACGGGGCGCAGGGGCTCGCGTTCCACGGCGTGGTGCGCGCCTATGCGCACGGCCACGGCGCTGCGGCCCATGCGCAGCACGGTGGCCTCGAACTCGCCGCCGCTGAAGCCTTCGCCGGCGCGGCCTTCGAAGAGGGTGATGCCGTCGCCGGGCTGCAGGCGCAGCACCTGCACATGGCGCGCCGCGCCGGGCGGCAGGTCGATGTCGGCGCCGCTGCGCAGCGCAATGGGGCAGTGAAAGCGTGGCATGGCGTATCCGTTCTCAGACGCGCCCGTAGGCCCAGCCGACCTGGGGCTGGATGTTTTCGATCTGGTCCACCAGGCGCAACAGCGGCGTCAGCTCGCGGTAGCGGCTGCAGGTGGAGCGGATGTAGTGGATGAAGCGCGGCGCGTCGGCCAGGTAGCGGGGCTTGCCGTCGCGCAGCGTCAGCCGCGCGAAGATGCCGGCCACCTTGAGGTGGCGCTGCAGGCCCATCCACTCCACGCCTCGGTAGAACTCGCCGAAATCGTCGCCCCAGCCGCTTTGGCTGCGCGCGCCGACCAATCCCGACTTGCGCGCCTTCTCCCAGTAACGCACGGTAATGTCGATGACAAAGTCCTCTTCCCAGCTGATGAAGGCATCGCGCAGCAGGCTGGCGATGTCATAGGTCACCGGGCCATAGACCGCATCCTGGAAGTCCAGCACGCCCAGCGGGCCGCTGGCGGTCACGGGCTGCATGAGATTGCGCGTCATGAAGTCGCGGTGCACAAAGACGCTGGGTGCCGCCAGGTTGTGGGCCACGATCTGGTCGAAGGCCTTGGCCAGCGTGGCCTGCTGCCTGTCGTCGAGCACGGTCTCGCGGTGGCGCGCGATGTACCAGTCGGGGAACAGCTGCAGCTCGCGGCGCAGCAGCGCGTCGTCATACGCGGGCAGCACGTCGGGGCGCGAGGCGGTCTGCCAGGCCAGCAGCACCTCCAGCGCCGAGCGGTACCAGGCTTCCGCGTCCTGGGGCTTTTCCGGGTCCAGCGCCTCGATGACGGTGTGGCCGCCCAGGTCGGACAGCAGCATGAAACCGTGCGCCGCATCCCAGTCCAGGATCTGCGGCACGGCCAGCCCGGCCGAGGCCATCAGCGCCTGCACCTTGGCGAAGGGCGCGCAATCTTCCTTGTCCGGCGGGGCATCCATGACGATGAGGCTGGCGCCCGCGCTGGTGTCCAGGCGCAGATAGCGGCGAAAGCTGGCATCGGCCGAGGCAGGGCGCAGGGTTTCGGGGCGCAGCGCGTGGCGGGCGGACAGCGGGGCCAGCCAGGCGTCGAAGGCGGCGTGGCGGGCGGGGTCGGCCCAGACAACGCCGGCCGTGGGGGTGTTTGGATGGCTCATGGATAATCGCGATTCTACAAACCGCCACCCCGGCGAATGCCCGGCGGTGATGCTAGGCTTGCGCCTTTGTCCACCCGCCGCTGTTGACCACCGTGTACCTCCGACCGCCGCTCCCCGATCCGCTGGCTGCCCGCGCGCCCGCGCGCCCCGCTGTACGCCCGCTGGCCTGGCTTGTGGCTCTCGCATGGGCCGGTGGCTCCACCATGGCCCAGGCCCAGCCCGCTGCAGCCGACGAAGGCCGGCTGCAGCAAGTCCGCCCGCTGCGCCCCAGCACGCTGATGCAGGAAACCTATCCCGAGGCGGTGCGCTCCCAGCAGCCCGTCTATGTGCGCGGTGACGCGCTCAGCGGCCAGCCGGACATCAACTCGGTGGTCGAGGGCAATGCCGAACTGCGCCGTGGCGACACGATGATCCGCGCCGACCGGCTCGAGTACCAGGTGCCCGACGACCGCGTCAATGCCTCGGGCGCAGTACACATCAACCAGGCCGGCAATGTCTACGAGGGCTCGCAGCTGGACCTGGAGGTCGATGCCTTCAAGGGCTTTTTCGACAACGCCGGATATCGCTTCCTGGCCAATGGCGCCTACGGCAAATCCTCGCGCGTGGACTTCATCGACCGCGACCATGCCGTGGTCCACGATGCCACCTACACCACCTGCCAGCGCGACGACGAGGCCAGCTGGGAGCCGGCCTGGATGCTGCGCGCCCGGACCCTGCACATCGATATGGCCGAGGAAGTGGGCGTGGCCGAAGGTGCGGCCCTGCAGTTCAAGGGCGTGACCGTGCTGCCCGTGCCGCGCATGAGCTTTCCGCTGTCGGACAAGCGCAAGTCGGGCCTGCTGCCTCCCACCATGGGCCTGGACAAGCTCAGCGGCATCGAATACACGCAGCCCTATTACTGGAACCTTGCGCCCAACCGCGACATGACCCTGTATCCCTCGGTCATGAGCAAGCGCGGCGTCAACCTGGGAGCCCAGTTCCGCTACCTGGAGCCGACCTATTCGGGCGAGGCCTATGCGGCCTACATGCCCGGCGACCGCCAGCGTGACCGGGACCGCTGGGCCTACTCGCTGCAGCACCGGGGCGTCATCGACTCGCCCATCGGTGGCCTGGGGTTGAACATGAACCTCAACCGCGTCAGCGACGACAACTACTGGCGTGACTTCCCGCTGGCCGCCAAAACGCTGCGCGAGCGCCTGCTGCCCAACGATGTGAACCTGTCCTGGGCGCGTGGCGACAATGTGCTGACCCTGCGCACCCTGTACTGGCAGACCATGCAGGATGCATCGGCGCCCATTGCCCCGCCCTACGGCATGAAGCCGCAGCTGCAATGGCGCTACACGCCGCTGGACCTGCCGCACGGCCTGGACTTCAGCTTTGTGGCCGACACCACGCGATTCGAGATCGACAAGCCCCTGGCCGGCATGACCTACAACAACGGCCAGCGCAGCTACATGCTGGCCCAGGTGAGCCGCCCCTTCCTGTCGCCGGGCGCCTTCATCACGCCCAGGATCCAGTTGCACACCAGCAACTACCAGGTGGACAGCCTGATGAGCAACGGCAGCCGCAATGCCTCGCGCACGCTGCCCACGGTCAGCGTGGACAGCGGCCTGGTGTTCGAGCGCGACACCACGCTGTTCGGCCGCCAGCTGCTGCAGACCTTCGAGCCGCGCGCCTTCTACACCTACACGCCCTACCGCGACCAGAGCTTTCTGCCGCTGTATGACACGGCGCGCAACGACTTCAACTTCGCGAGCATCTACTCCGAGAACGACTACAACGGCCAGGACCGCATTGCCGACAACCACCTGCTGACCCTGGGCGCGACCACGCGCCTGATCGACGGGGCCACGGGTGCGGAAAAGGCGCGCTTCGGCATTGCGCAGCGCGTGCGTTTCTCCGACCAGAAGGTCATCCTGCCCGGCGAGGTGCCGGCCACCAGCCGCCTGTCCGACGTGCTGCTGGGCGCGGCCATCAACTGGACCGATGCCTGGTCCACCGAAGGCACGACCCAGTACAACCGAGACCTCAACCGCTCGGTGCGTACCACCTTTGGTGCGCGCTACAGCCCCAGCTCCTACCGCACGGTGAACGTGGCCTACCGTACCCAGTACGACACCGTGGCGCGTACCGACGCCAGCAAGCTGGTCGATGTGGGCTGGCAATGGCCCATCAACGACCTGTGGGGCGACAAGGGGCGCGACCTGGGCGCTGGCCGTGGCCAGGGCGGCGGGCGCTGGTACACGGTGGGCCGATTGAACTACAGCCTGAAGGACCGCAAGCTCGTCGATACCGTGGTCGGGCTGGAGTACGACGGCTGCTGCTGGATTGGCCGCGTGGTGCTGGAGCGCCTGCAAAGCTCCATCACCCAGTCCAACACCCGGCTGCTGTTCCAGATCGAGTTCGTCGGCTTCTCGCGGCTGAGCCTGGGTGCAGACCCGCAGCGCAGCCTCAAGCAGAATGTGCCGCGCTACCAGTACCTGCGCGAGTCCGTGACGCCTCCCAGCCGCTTCACCAACTACGATTAGAGCCAACGCTCCAAACACGCTTTTTGCAAGGCATCTCTCCCATGCGTTTTCTTTCCCAGACCCATTGCTGCGCAGCTGCCGCTGTGGCGCTGGCCTTGCTGGCCACCACAGCCCAGGCGCAAGGCCTGCGTGTTCCGGGCCAGTCCAGGGCGCCCCAGGCCGGCGATGCCTCCGTCTCGCGTGCGCTGGACGCCACCAACCTGCCCTCGTCGCGCGATCGCGGCGCCAAGGCTGGCGTGCGCTCGGCCGATTACATCGTCGCCGTGGTCAACTCCGAACCGGTGACCAACAACGAAGTGCGTGCCCGCATGGCGCGCGTGGCGCAGAACATTGCCGAGCAGGGCGGCCAGATGCCGCCCGAGGCGCTGCTGGCCCGCGAGGTGCTCGAGCGCCTGATCGTCGAAAAGGCCCAGCTGCAGGAAGCCAAGGACACGGGCCTGCGCGTGGATGACTACGCCGTGGACCAGGCGCTGACCAATGTGGCGCGGCAAAACGGCCTGGACAAGGCTGGCCTGCAGTCCCGCCTGCGGGCCGAAGGCGTGAACGAAAAGCAGTTCCGCGAAGAGCTGCGCCGCCAGATCACGCTGCAACGTCTGCGCGAGCGCGATGTGGACGGCCGCGTGCGCGTCACCGATGCCGACATCGATCGCTACCTGGCTGAGCAGCGCAGCGGCGGTGCCGACAAGGCACCGGCCGCCGTGAACCTGGGCCACATCCTGATTTCCGTGCCCGAGAACGCCAGCCCCGCCGAAGTGGCCGAGCGCGAGGCCCGCGCCAAGCAGGCCGCCGAGGCCGCCCGCACGCAAGGCGACTTCCTGGCCGTGGTCAAGGAGTTCTCCGATGTGCCCGACGGCCAGGGCGGCGGCGCCATGGGCATGCGCCCGCTGGACCGCTATCCCGAGCTGTTCACCAAGGCAGTGGGCCAGACGGCGCAGGGCGGCATCGTCGGCCCCTTCCGTTCGGGCGCGGGCTTTCACGTGCTCAAGGTGCTGGAGAAGTCGCAGGCCGGCATGCCGTCCGTGGTCACGCAAAACCATGCGCGCCACATCCTGCTGCGCATTGGCGACCAGATGACCGAGGCCGATGCCGCCAAGCGCCTGGCCGACTACAAGCGCCGCGTGGACAGCGGCCAGGCCAGCTTCGAATCGCTGGCCCGCGAGTTCTCGCAGGACGGCAGCGCGCGCAACGGCGGCGACCTGGGCTGGGCCTCGCCCGGCCAGTTCGTGCCCGAGTTCGAGCAGGTGCTCAATGCGCTGCAGCCCGGCCAGGTCAGCGACCCGCTGGTCTCGCGCTTCGGTGTGCACCTGATCCAGCTCATCGAGCGCCGCCAGGCTGCGCTGACGCCCCGCGAGCAGCGCGACATGGTTCGCAACGTGGTGCGCGAGCGCAAGCTCGAAACCGACTACCAGACCTGGCTTCAGGAGCTGCGTGGCCGCGCCTACGTCGAGTACCGCGAGCCTCCGCAATAAGACACCCCCCGAGCAGCTGCGGCTGCGGCAGTCCACAATGGAAGGCGGTGCCATGGCGCACCGCCTTGCTTTTTCTATGAAACACATTCCTCGCAAACGCTTCGGCCAGAACTTCCTGACCGATGACGGCATCATCGACGGCATCGTGAGCGCCATCGACCCCCGGCCGGGCCAGTCCATGGTCGAGATCGGGCCGGGCCTGATGGCCCTGACCCAGCCCCTGGTCGAACGCCTGGGCCGGCTCACCGTGATCGAGCTGGACCGCGACCTGGCCGTGCGCCTGCGCCTGCACGAGCAGCTCGACGTGGTCGAGTCCGACGTGCTCAAGGTGGACTTCCGTGCCATTGCCGCGCGCCTGGGCGTGCCCAAGCTGCGCATTGCGGGCAACCTGCCCTACAACATCTCCAGCCCCATCCTCTTTCACCTGCTCGAGCAGGTGGACGTGGTCGAGGACCAGCACTTCATGCTGCAAAAGGAGGTCATCGACCGCATGGTGGCGTCGCCCTCCACGGCCGCCTATGGGCGGCTGACGGTCATGCTGCAGTGGCGCTATGCGATGGAGAGCGTGCTGTACGTGCCGCCCGAGAGCTTCAATCCGCCGCCCAAGGTGGACAGCGCCGTCGTGCGCATGGTCCCGCGCGAGTCGCCGGCGGCCCTGGACGCGAAGCTGCTGGAGGAGATGGTGCAGGTGGCCTTCAGCCAGCGGCGCAAGATCCTGCGCAACACGCTGGGGCGCTGGCTGGAAGCCAAGGGCTTTGACGGGGAATTCGACCTGCAGCGCCGCGCCGAGGAAGTGCCGGTGTCCGAATACGAGGCACTCGCCGCCCGGTTCACGCGCGCCTAGGCACAGGCGCCCAGCGACTGCAGAGCCCACAGAGCCCACAGCACCCGATTGGGCGCTGTGGGCTCTGGGCCCTCAATGTCCTGCGCTTACAGGAACGAGTAGAAGCAGCGGAACGGAATCTTGCGCTCGGCCCAGTACTCGGCCGCGTCGCGGAAGCTGTCCAGTAGCTGCTCGCGCACTTCCTTGTCGAACTTGGGCGTGGTCGGGATCTGGTCGAGCACGAGCACAAAGCCCGGCTGCGGGCCGGCCTTGTGGATGGGGTCGGTCAGGCAGTCGTAGAGCGCGTCGAAGTTCTTGCCGAAATGCGCGGGGAAGAAGAACTGCGTAGCCAGCAGTTCCAGGATGTCGGCCTTGGTCTGCGCATGGGCCAGGTTGGCATACAGAAAATGGCACCCCAGCGTCTCGGCCGCCTGTTGCAGATCCTCCACCCTGTAGGCGCGGATCGACTGCACGATGTTGGCGCGCACGTTCCGCAAAGGGGTGTCGGGGATCTTACGAAGTGGTGCATCCATCTCCGTGGCTCTTTCTCTAACGTGGATGTGGCCTGCGGGGACGGGCTCATGGCCTTCGGCATCCCTGGGCTGTGGATGAAATGCAGACCCCTGCCAGCGCACTGCGTCGGACACGGAGGGTCGAACTGGCTGTAGAGACTGGGTCGAGGTCATTCGATGATCTTGCGAAAGCTGCTGTAGTGGTCGCTGGTGTAGTAGCAGGCATCGGGCTGCTGGGGCTCTCCGCCGCAGACGATGCGGCGGGCTCCACGGTCACGCGAACCGGGCGTGCGCACCGTGTACTCACGGTAATAGCCGCGCGACTGGCGCGGCAGGATGCGCTCGCGGTTGCCGAACACCGTGCCGTCCTTGTCGTGGGCAAAAGGCCCGCCGCGCAGGATCAGCGTATACGTGGAACGGCCTTCGCGCGGCAACTCGGACAGGGAGACGGTGGCCACGGCCGCCGTCGTCTCCACGCTCTCGGGCGCCGAGCGGCGCGCATCAGCGAGCGAGGGCGACAGCACAAAGGCGGCCCCGACGATGAGCGCTAGACCGGACTGGTACGCCTTGGCGGCGGCTGCCTTCAGCATCAACTACACCTTTCAGAAATCCAGGGAAGCCCTGAAATCTCGACCCGCTAGTGTGACGGAACACCCCTCAAAATGCAAGTTCTGCCCAAAAAACAGGCAGCTTGACCAAGGAAATGTCTGGGGATTGAACAGTGAGCATGGCAACTCTGCGCCTGAGTTGCCAGCTATTCAATGCAAATGCCGCCCGTTGCCTCAAAAACGCGCGCGGCCAAAAAACCAGGGGCGCCGAGCAAGAGCCGCCTCGCGGCGAGGGCGCCGTCCCCCTCCCCCGCGGAGCGGGTAGAGAGGGGGAAGCGGCGAAGCCGCTCAGGGGGTGCTTACCGGTTAGCGTTAGCGTCCGCCACCGTCAGCGCCGTCATGTTGACGATGCGGCGCACCGTCGTGCTCGGCGTGAGGATGTGCACGGGACGGGCGGCGCCCAGCAGCACGGGGCCGATGGCAATGCCGCCGCCAGCGGCCTGCTTGAGCAGGTTGTAGCTGATGTTGGCCGCGTCGATGTTGGGCATGACCAGCAGGTTGGCGTTGCCCAGCAGCGTGCTGTTGGGCATGAGCTGGGCGCGGGCCTTGCCGTCCAGGGCCACGTCGCCGTGCATCTCGCCGTCCACTTCCAGCCACGGGGCCTGCTCGCGCAGCAGCTCCAGGGTCTGGCGCATCTTGACGGCGCTGGGCTGGTTGCTGGAGCCGTAGTTGGAGTGCGACAGCAGGGCGGCCTTGGGCTTGACGCCGAAACGCATCATTTCCTCGGCGGCCATGATGGTGATCTCGGCCAGCTGCTCGGCCGTGGGGTCGTAGTTGACGTGGGTGTCCACCAGGAAGACCTGGCGGTCGGGCAGCAGCAGGCCGTTCATGCAGGCATAGGTCTGCACGCCGGCGCGGCGGCCGATCACCTGGTCCACATACTGCAGGTGGTGCGATGTCTGGCCCCAGGTGCCGGTGATCAGGCCATCGACTTCGCCCTTGTGCAGCAGCATGGAGCCGATCAGGGTCAGGCGGCGGCGCATCTCGATCCGGGCGATGGGCACGGTGATGCCCTTGCGCTCGGTCATGCGGTGGTAGGTCTGCCAGAAGTCGCGGTAGCGCTCGTCGTGCTCGACGTTGACCACGTCGTAGTCCGTGCCTTCCTTCAGGCGCAGGCCGAATTTCTCGATGCGCTGGGCAATGATGGCCGGGCGGCCGATCAGCGTGGGGCGCGCAATGCGCTCGTCCACCACGATCTGCGTGGCGCGCAGGATGCGCTCTTCCTCGCCCTCGGCGTAGGCCACGCGCTTCTTGGCGGCCTTCTTGGCCGCGGCGAACAGCGGCTTCATCATGGTGCCCGAGGCGTAGACGAAGGTCTGCAGGTGGGCGCGGTAGGCATCCATGTCCTGGATCGGGCGCTGGGCCACGCCGCACTCGGCGGCAGCCTGGGCCACGGCCGATGCGATCTTCATCATCAGGCGCGGATCGAAGGGCTTGGGGATCAGGTACTCAGGGCCGAAAGTCAGTTGCTCGCCCACGTAGGCGGCCGCCACTTCCTCGCTTTGCTCGGCCTGGGCCAGCTCGGCGATGGCGTGGACGGTGGCGATTTCCATCTCGGTGGTGATGGTGGTCGCGCCGCAGTCCAGGGCACCCCGGAAGATGTACGGGAAGCACAGGACGTTGTTGACCTGGTTGGGGTAGTCCGAGCGGCCCGTGGCGATGATGGCGTCGCTGCGCACGGCCTTCACGTCTTCGGGAATGATCTCGGGGTTGGGGTTGGCCAGCGCGAAGATCACCGGACGCGCGGCCATCTTGACCACCATGTCCTGCTTGAGCACGCCGCCGGCGGACAGACCCAGGAAGACGTCGGCGCCTTCAATGACCTGGCCCAGCGTGCGCAGCTCGGTGGCGCGCGCGAACTGGGCCTTGTCCTCGTCCATCAGCTCGGTGCGGCCCTCGTAGACCACGCCGGCCAGGTCGGTGACGAACACGTTCTCGCGGCGCAGGCCGACCTTGAGCAGCAGGTTCAGGCAGGCCAGGGCAGCGGCGCCCGCGCCCGAGGCCACGAGACGGACCTCCTCGATCTTCTTGCCGGCCACCTTGAGCGCGTTGACCATGGCCGCTGCCACGGTGATGGCCGTGCCGTGCTGGTCATCGTGGAAGACGGGGATCTTCAGGCGGCGGCGCAGCTCGCGCTCCACGAAGAAGCACTCGGGCGCCTTGATGTCTTCCAGGTTGATGGCGCCGAAAGTGGGCTCCAGCGCGGCGATCACATCGACCAGCTTTTGCGGGTCCTTCTCGTTGATCTCGATGTCGAAGACGTCCACGCCCGCGAACTTCTTGAACAGGACGGCCTTGCCTTCCATCACCGGCTTGGAGGCCAGCGCGCCGATGTCGCCCAGTCCCAGCACGGCGGTGCCGTTGGAAATCACGGCCACCAGGTTGCCGCGCGCCGTGTACTTGAAGGCGGCGGCCGGGTCCTTGACGATCTCTTCGCAGGGCGCTGCCACGCCGGGCGAGTAGGCCAGGGCCAGGTCATGCTGGTTGGCCATGGGCTTGGTCGGCACGATGGTCAACTTGCCGGGCTTGGGAAACTCGTGGTATTCGAGTGCGGCACGGCGCAGCTGGGCACGTTTATCGGAAGGGGTCGGGGCCGTGTTGTCGGACATCAAGCGTCTCCAGCGAAGGCATGGCCAACGCACGCGCGGATCAGCCCGCGTGCCGTCGGCCGAGGTAGGGGGGAACCGATTGTAGGCCGACAGGCAATAGCCGGGCCCTGCTGTGAAACTGTTGTGATGCCTGGTTGCCCAATGCCCCGCAGCGGCGGCGGTCTTTGCTTGCGCGCCGCCGCAAAGCCGGGCAATCACATGGCATCCATCAGATGGCGTCCAGCGGAAACACCGGGCGGCTGACCCGGGCGAACGGAAAGCGCGAATAGTCCGAGGTGGTCACGCCAGGGCTGTCGCACTCGACCAGGCCGGCGGACAGCGGCACGAAGACGGGCCGGCAGTACATGCGCGACTTGAGCAGCACGAAGCGAAAGCGCGTTGGGTCCATGCCCACGCAGTGGAACACGCCCAGGTCCCAGGGCTCGTGCGTCTGCTCGGTGATCACGATCTGCGCTGCGCCCGTGTCCAGGCAGACCGTGCGGCCCATGTGGCAGCGCTGGCCCGTGTAGATGGGGCCGCTGACCGTGTAGGCGCCGTCGCTGACGGCGCGCACCGTGCCGCGCAGCCGCAGCGGCTGCTTGTGCAGGCCTATGCGCTCCAGCGATACCTTGTTGCCCAGCGCGATCTCCACCTCGGCGCCTTCGCCGGCCGCCGTGAGCGAGGCAACCGCTTCGGGGTCGCACAGCGGGCCTACGGCAATGCCTGACAGGCCCAGCTCCAGCGCGGTCTGCAGCACGTCCATGGTGTCGCAGGTGCCGCCGGACATGCAGTTGTCGCCGTGGTCGAGCAGCAGCACGGGGCGGTCGGCGCCTTCGGCCAGGGCCTGGGCGCGGCGCAGCGAATCGGCCAGCGGCTCGCTGCGGTAGACGTAGTCGGCGCGGCGCTGCCAGATCCGGGCGGCCAGCGCGTCCACGCTCGCCTGGGTGGCTGCGCGCTCGTCGGTCCTGCAGGTGGCGACCACGCTCACGCAGGGCGCGGCGATGTCGGCCAGCGAAAAGCCGCCGAACACCGAGACCGCGGGCAGGCCCTCCGCTTCCAGGGCGCGCGCTGCGTTCACGGCGTCCAGCATGGGGCCGTCCAGCGTGGTGCTGCGCAGCGTGTGGCTCATCAGGGGCAGGCGGTGCCAGCACACGGCGTAGCGCGCGCGGCCGGCCAGCATGTCCAGCAGCAGGCGGCCCGCGTGCTCGCCGGTCTCGTACATGTCGATGTGCGGATAGGTCTTGAAGCCGACCATCACGTCGGCATTGCCCACCATTTTTTCGGTGATGTTGCCGTGCAGGTCCAGCGCCACGCCAACGGGCACGCCGGGCGCGGCGGCGCGCACGCGTTCGAGCAGGTCGCCTTCGCCGTCGGCGCTGTTCTCGGCCACCATGGCGCCGTGCAGGTCCAGCAAGATGGCATCGCAGCCCGGCGCGGCCGCCACGATGCGGCGCGTGAGTTCGTCGTAGGCGGCCGCATGCACGGGGCCGCTGGGATTGGAGGTGGCCGATACCGGCGTGACCAGGGTGGCGCCCGCCGCCTCGGCCAGGTCGATGAAGGCGGCCATGGCCGTGCGCATGCCCTTGTTGGCCGAATAGGCGGCCTCGCCATAGGTGGGCGCAAACGCCTCGATGGGCGTGGGCACGGGCGAGAAGGTATTGGTCTCGTGGTTGAGCCGGGCGATCAGGATCTTCATGCCGGCACCCCGCCGTCCGCTGCCTGCACCACGCCCGCGGCCGCCAGCATGGCGCGCAGCAGCACGTTGCAGCCGGCCTCCAGGTGGGCGGGCTCGGCGTCCTCGATCTCGTTGTGGCTGATGCCGTCGGCGCAGGGCACGAAGATCATGGCGGCAGGCGCCACGCGCGCCAGGTAGACGGCATCGTGGCCCGCGCCGCTGACCACGTCCATGGCGCTGTAGCCCAGGTCGGCGGCATTGGCGCGCACGGCCTCCACCAGGTGCGGCGTGAAGGGCTGGGGCGGGAAGTAGACGACCTGCTCCACGCCAACGGTCACGCCATGCGCGGCGGCAATGCGCTCGCAGGCCGCGCGCAGTGCGGCGTCCATGTCCAGCAACTGGCCGTCGTCCGGCGCGCGCAGGTCCACGCTGAGCTTGACGCCGCCCGGGATCACGTTGCGCGAGTTGGGAAACACCTCCAGCGATCCCACGGTGCCGCGCGCATGCGGCATGCGGTCCAGGGCGATGCGGTTGACCTCGGCCACGATGCAGCTGGCGGCCAGCAGGGCGTCGTGGCGCAGCTCCATGGGCGTGGGGCCGGCATGGGCCTCCATGCCCTGCACGCTGACGTCGTACCAGCGCTGGCCCAGCGCGGCGCTGACCACGCCGATCACGCGTTCATGGTTTTCCAGCACCGGGCCCTGCTCGATATGGGCTTCGAAATACGCGCCCACGGCAGGCGCCGGGCCGGCCGGCCCGGCATAGCCGATGGCGCGCAGCGCCTCGTCCACGCTCACGCCCTGGGCATCGCGCTGGGCCAGCGCATGCTCCAGCGTGAAGGCATTGACGAACACGCCCGAGCCCATCATCACGGGCACGAAGCGCGAGCCTTCCTCGTTGGTCCACACGGCCACCTCCACCGGGGCACGCGTGCGCACGCCGCCATCGTTGAGCGTGCGCAGCACCTCCAGCCCGGCCAGTACGCCGTAGTTGCCGTCGAACTTGCCGCCTGTGGGCTGGGTGTCGATGTGGCTGCCCGTCATCACGGGCGGCAGCGCATCGTCCAGGCCCGCGCGGCGCGCGAAGATGTTGCCGATGGCATCGACGCGGATGCTGCAGCCGGCCTCGCGCGCCCACTGCACGAAGAGATCGCGCCCCTGGCGGTCCAGGTCCGTCAGCGCCAGGCGGCACACGCCGCCCTTGGGTGTGGCGCCTATGCGCGCCAGGTCCATCAGCGATTGCCACAGGCGGGCGCCGTCGGTGCGCAGCCCGGCCGCAACGGCGGTGGCTGCAAGAGGGGTACTGAGATCCATGAATGACTCCTGGGAATGCGAAAGGCGGTGGATCAGGCGATCCCTACACCGAGATACCGGTCCTTGATGGCGTCATCGGCCAGGAAAGCGGCATTGCCTGCCTCGTGCGCAATCGCACCCTGTTCGATGATGTAGTGGCGGTCGGCCAGCTGGGTGCAGACCTCCAGGTTCTGCTCCACCAGCAAGATCGCCACGCCAGCGGCCTTGATGGTCTTGAGCTGGGCCACGATCTCCTCCACGATCACGGGCGCCAGGCCCTCGACGGGCTCGTCCAGCATGAGCAGGCGCGGCGCGTTCATCAGGGCGCGGCCTATGGCCAGCATCTGCTGCTCGCCGCCCGACAGCTGCCCGCCGCCGTTGCCGCGCCGCTCCTTGAGGCGCGGGAAGATGCGGTAGATGTCGGCCAGCTGCCAGGGGGAGCGTTTGCGCTGGCCCAGCAGCAGGTTCTCCTCCACCGTGAGCAGCTTGAAGATGCCGCGGTGCTCTGGCACCAGGCAGATGCCGCGCTGGGCCACCTGGTGCGTGGCCAGCCGGTGCACGGGTTCACCGCCGAAGCGGATCTGCCCCTGCGAGGGCTGCATCACCCCCGCGATGGACTTGAGCGTGGTGGTCTTGCCCGCGCCGTTGCGGCCCAGCAGCGTGACCAGCTCGCCGTCCTGCACCTGCAGCGACACGCCCTGCAGCACATGGCTCTTGCCGTAGTGGGCGTGTATGCCCTCGACCGAAAGCAGGGGACCGCTCATGCCTTTCCTCCCGTGATCATGTTGCCCAGATAGGCGCTGCGCACGCGCTCGTCGGCGCGGATCTCGTGGGGCAGTCCTTCGGCCAGCACGCGGCCCTGCTGCATGACGGTGATGGTGTCGGAGATGTCCATGACGATGTTCATGTTGTGCTCGATGAGGACCACGGTGTGCTCGTCCCTGAGGCCCTGGATCAGGCGCTTCATCTCGTCCAGATCGTCGATGCCCATGCCCGAGGTCGGCTCGTCCAGGAAGATGGCCTTGGGCCGGGCGGCCAGGGCCATGCCCACCTCCAGCCGCCGCTGCTGGCCGTGCGAGAGGTTGCCGGCCGGCGTGTCCGCATGGCGCTCCAGGCCCAGGCGCGACAGCACGCTGGCCACGGTGTCGGCCAGGGCGCGAGCACCCACGGGCGCGTTCCAGCAGTCCAGTGCCCTGGCGGGGGCCACGCCCTGTGCGGCCAGGCGCAGGTTCTCGCGCACGGGCAGGGTCAGGAACAGGCTGGTGACCTGAAAGGACCGTGCCATGCCACGGCGCACGCGGCGGTGGTCGGGCTCGCGCGTCACGTCGTGGCCATCGAAGACGATGCGCCCGCCGCTCACGCTTTTGGTGCCCGTGAGCATGTGGAACAGCGTGGTCTTGCCCGCGCCGTTGGGGCCGATCACCGAGTGCACGGTGTGGGCGCGGACCTTGAGGTCCACGCCGCCCAGGGCGACGAACTTGTCATAGCGTTTCTCGACGCCCACGGCCTCGAGCAGGATGGGAGATGCTGCGGCGCTCATGCCTGGCCTCCTTTGGTTTCTGCAGCGGCCGCCTCGGCATCTGCCGGCCCTTTGCGGCGCACCAGGGCCCACAGGCTCTCGCCCAGGCCCCACAGGCCGCGCTGCAGGCCCAGGCTCACGATCATCAGCACCACGCCCAGCAGCAGCAGCCAGCGCGGCCACAGGGTGGACAGCCAGTCGCCCAGCAGCACATAGAAGGCCGCGCCCAGCACCGAGGCCAGCAGGTTGCCCGTGCCACCGATCACGGTCATCACCAGGATCATTTCGCTGGTGTGGTACTCGGCGTTGGACAGCGGGGCGATGCCCGTCATCATGGCGTGCAGCGCGCCGGCCAGGCCCGTGACCGCGCCCGAGATCACGAAGGCCTGCAGCTTCAGCAGCCTCAGGTCGTAGCCCACGGCGGCAGCGCGCTCCTCGTTGTCGCGCACGGCCAGCAGGGTGCGGCCGAACATGGAGTCGCAGACGCGGCGCAGCAGCCAGAACACCACCAGAAAGAGCACGGCCACAAAGCCGTAGTACTGCCAGGGCGTGGCCAGCGGCCACAGCGTCTGGCCGGCCACCGCGAGGGCGGGGCGGGGCACATCGAGCAGGCCGTTGTCGCCGCCGGTGATGTCCGTGGCCGAGTAGGCCAGAAAATAGAACATCTGCGCAAACGCCAGGGTGAGCATCACGAAGTAGGTGCCGCGCTGGCGTATGGCCACCCAGCCGACGATGGCCGCGCCCACGGCGCCCATGGCCGTGGCTGCCAGCAGCGCCAGCGGCATGGGCAGGGGCCAGCGCGTCAGCAGCAGGGCGATGGTGTAGCTGCCCAGGCCGAAGAAGATGCCCTGCCCGAAGGACAGCAGCCCCGTGTAGCCCAGCAGCAGATTGCAGCCCATGGCCGCGAGGCCGAAGATCAGCACCTCGCTGGCCAGCGAGCCCGACTGCATGCACAGCGGCATGGCGACCACGATGGCCAGCGCGAGAAGGAGATGGGAATGCCTGGTCATGGTCTTCATCCTTTGCGGCCCAGCAGGCCATGGGGTCGCAGCAGCAGCACGGCGGCCATGGCCACGTAGATCATCAGGCGCGCGCCCTCGGGCCACAGCGTGCTCATCACGCTTTGCACGATGCCGATCAGCAGGCCGCCGACCAGGGCGCCGCCGAAGCTGCCCAGCCCGCCCACGACCACGATCACGAAGGCCACGCCCAGCGCCTCCACGCCCATGAAGGGCTCGGCGCCGCGTATGGGTGCGGCCAGCACGCCGGCCAGCGCCGCCGTGGCCGCGCCCAGCGCGAACACCAGGCTGAAGATGCGCAGCACGTTCACGCCCAGCAGGGACACCATCTCGGTCGATTCGCTGCCCGCGCGCACCGCGCTGCCCAGCCGCGTGCCCTCCAGCAGCCACCACAGCAGCACGGCCAGCACGGCGGTGAAGCCGATCACGAACAGCCGGTACTTGGGATAGACGAAGCTGCCCCACATCACCACGCCCTGCAGCAGATCGGGCACGGCCACGCTGTCGCCCAGCGGGCCCCATTGCACGATCACCAGCTCCTGCACCACCAGGGCCAGGCCCACGGTGACGATGATGTGGAACTCATGCGCCTTGGCATACACATGGCGCAGCATGAGCTTTTCCACCAGCCAGCCCAGCGCGCCCACGGCCAGCGGCACCACGACCAGGGACAGCCAGAAGCTCATGCCCCAGCGCGTCATCTGGTAGCAGAAATAGGCGCCCAGCAGGTAGAAGGCACCGTGCGCGAAATTCACGAAACGCAGCAGGCCGAAAACGATGGACAGGCCCACGGCCAACAGGAAATACAGCATGCCTATGCCGATCCCGTTGATGGTCTGAAGCAGATAGATGCTCATACAGGGTCCGAAACGATGGACGAAGGAGGCGCCGTGGCGGCCTTGATGCGCGGTTCGCCATGAAACTGGCGAGGCCCAGGCGAGGGGCACCGAGCAAGGGCCGCCCCGCCGCGAGGGTGCCGTCCCCCCGCGACGCGAGAGGGGGGAGCGGCGTAGCCGCTCAGGGGGCTTTCAAGCCAATTTGCAGCCGGTCTGGTCTACGGGCAGGAAGGACTTGCCGGAGCTGACCACATCCACGTAGTCGTCCTTGTTCTTCATCTTGGACTTGGCCTTGCCCTTGAGCAGGTAGTAGCTCTTGAGCACCTGGTGGTCGGCCTTGCGCACTTCTTCCTCGCCCGTCAGGCCCTGGTACTTCATGCCTTCCAGCGCGCCGACCACGGCCTTGGGGTCGGCCGTGCCGGCCTTGATGATGGCGTCGATCATCAACTTGGTGCAGATGTAGTGGCCGGCCAGGCTGTAGTTGGGATTGGCCTTGAACTTGTCATTGCAGCGCTGCACCAGATCGCGGTTGAGCGGCGTGTCCACCGTGTGCCAGTACTGGGCGCCGAAGTACACGCCGTCGCACAGGTCGGCGCCCAGCGATTCGAACTGCTCCAGCCCGGAGGCCCAGGCGATCAGGATGGTCATGTTCTTGTTCATGCCGAAGCTGATGGCCTGGCGCAGCGTGTCCGAGGACTGGGCGCCGAAGTTCAGCAGCAGCAGCACGTCGGGCTTGGCGGCCACGGCATTGGTCAGGTAGCCGCTGAACTCCTTTTCGGTCAGCGAGTGGTAGCTGTTGCCCACATGCTCGATGCCCTTTTCCTTGAAGATGTTCTTGGCCGCCGTCAGCAGGCCGTCGCCGAACACGTACTGCGGCGTGATGGTGTACCAGCGCTTGGCCTTGGGCAGGGATTCGACCAGGGGGCGCACGGTCTGCTCGATGGCGCCGAAGGTGGGCGCCGACCAGCGGAAGGTGGCGCTGTTGCAGTCCTTGCCCGTGATCTCGTCTGCGCCTGCGGTGGTGATGAAGATGCCGCCGGCCTTCTCGGCCTCCTTGCCCATGGCCAGTGCCTCTGACGACAGGATGCCGCCTGCGAAGAAGCGCGTTCCCTGCTGCTGCGAAGACTCCTGCAGCTTGCGCACGGCCGTGGCGGGCTTGCCCTCGGTGTCCAGCACGGTGTAGGCCAGCGGGCGGCCCAGCGCCTTGCCGTACTGCTCTATGGCCAGCTTCATGCCCAGGTCCGCGTACTTGCCGTTGGCCGCGAAGGCGCCCGACATGGGCACGGGGCAGGCGAACTGGATGCTGTCCTTGGACTGCGCCCAGACGCTACGGCCCAGGCCCAGCGATGCGGGCAATGCGCCCAGTGCCGAGAGTTGCAGGAGGTGACGACGTTGCATGGGATCTCCGTGATGGGGACTGAAGGCGCGGCGGCCCGGGTACGCTTTTCAGAGCAAGTTGCATGCCAGTCGAAATGGGTGCGTGCAGGCTCCTTGATTCATATTTATAGTGATAAATAGAAGAAATAGGGCGCGTGCTAACCCTAGGCGGGCACGGCCACGCGCCATGGCGGTGCATACTGCACCAAACCCGCATGCAGACTGGGCGCGGACACGATCCGGTGCCCTTCCGGAGAACACAACAATGGATACACCCAAGTCGCCCTCCCTGGCAATCCGGCAGCTCAAGCGCCCGGATCTCGTGGCCCAGGAGATCAAGCGCCTGATCACCGAAAAGAACCTCAGCCCCGGCGACCGCTTGCCGCGCGAAAGCGAGCTGCAGGCACAGTTCCAGGTCAGCAAGGGCACGATCCGCGAGGCCCTCAAATCGCTGGAAGTGCAGGGGCTGATCACCATCTCCACCGGCCCTTCGGGCGGTGGCACGGTCGTCGAGGTGCCGCTGGACCGCACGCTGCAGTTCATGCAGAACTACCTGTTCTTCCAGGAGGTGACCATCGACGACATCTATACGGTGCGCCAGATGCTGGAGCCCGAGCTGGCGGCAGGCGCCGTACCCCATCTGACCGAGGCGGATTTCGACGCGCTGGAGCACAGCATCGCCTGCTGCGACCCCACGCAAAGCAGCGAGGACCTAGTGAGCCAGCGGCGCGAGGACGTGAACTTCCACGACATCCTTGCCGCGGCCAATCCCAACCCCTTCCTGCGCTTCACCTGCGAGCTCATCAACGAGATGATTCGCCAGCTCATCGTCTTCGCCAACCGCACGCCCCAGTCCGAGCACCGGCGCTTTGGCGAGGCCAATGCCCGGATCCACCGCGACATCGTGCAGGCCGCACGCGAACGGGATGCCGTGAAGGTGCATGCGCTGATGCAGCAGCACATGCGGGACGCGGCCAGCAGCGTCAAGCGCATGAAAGGCCGCATCCAGGGGCGGCTCATCCTGGATGCCGACAGCCTGCGCAGCCCGCGTCCGCAACGCGCCGTGCAGCCGGTAGAAAAGCCGGCGATGGCAGTGCCAAGGACTGCACCAAAAAAGGCAGCAGAGTCGGCACCCAGAACGGCAGCAAAGACGGCGCCAAAAACAACGGCAAGGCCGGCCGCAGAGACCACCGCAAAAGCCGTCGCAAAGACCAATGCAAAGCCCACTGCAAAGGCGGCTCCGAAGGCACCTCCAAAGGCGCCCGCCACGCCACCTTCCGTGCGTCCCGCCGCCGCACGCAAGCGCGCGGCCTCCTGAACTGTCCCGCGCCGGTCATTGCCGCCCCGCGCCACGCGTTTCGCGCCGCCCGCTGCTGGTATGCTGCCGCGCGCTCGGCCTTCACGCATTCCACCCCCCTCACGAGACAACAGCATGAGACAAACCCCTTTCGCATCTTCCCGTACCCCTGCCCTGTGGCGCGCCCTGGCCGGCGGCCTGGCGCTGGCGGCCACGCTGGCGGCGCCCCTTGCCCATGCCCAGGGCGCAGGCAGCTATCCGTCCAAGACCATTCGCCTGGTCGTGCCCTTTGCGCCTGGCGGCTCCACCGACATCCTGGGCCGCCTGCTGGCACAAAAGATGGGCGAGAGCATGCACACCACGGTGGTGGTGGACAACAAGCCCGGCGCCAACGGCACCATCGGCTGCGACCTGGTGGCCAAGGCGCCGGCCGACGGCTACACCGTGGTGCTGGGCGATGTGGGCTGCATGGCCATGGCCAAGGGCCTGTACACCAAGCTGCCTTATGACCCGCTGCGCGACTTCGCGCCCATCAGCCTGGTGGCACGCAGCCCGCTGGTGCTCACCGTGGGCGCGCAAAGCCCGTTCCACTCGCTCAAGGAGCTGACGGCGGCGGCCCAGGCCCAGCCCGGCAAGCTCAACTACCCCTCGTCGGGCACGGGCGGCCCCAACCACCTGGGCGCCGAGCTGTATGCCATGCAGGCCAAGGTCAAGATCGGCCATGTGCCCTACAAGGGCAGTGCGCCTTCCGTGGTCTCGCTGGCAGCCGGTGAGACCGACTTCGGCTTTCTCACGGCCGTGACGATTGCCGCGCAGCTCAAGGCCGGCAAGGTGCGTGCCCTGGCCGTGGCCCACAACGAGCGCCTGCAGTCCATGCCCGACGTGCCCACCATGTCCGAGGCCGGCCTCAAGGACTTCACGGCCGATGCCTGGTTCCTCGCGGCCGTGCCCGCAGGCACGCCCAAGCCCATCGTGGACCGGCTCTACGCCGAGATCGCCAAGGCCCTGCCCGCGCCCGAGGTCAAGGAAAAGCTGGACGCCATGGGCGTGCTGCCCTCGGGCCTCAAGCCCGATGCCTCGGCCCAGTTCCTGCGCGTGGAAGTGGACAAGTGGCGCGATGTGATCAAGAACGCGGGCATCACGCTGGACTGATTTCGCAGCCTTGCCGTTGCCATGTAAAAAGCCCCTGCGGCCTCACGGCCCAGGGGCTTTTCTCATGTACCGGAGATGCTCAGTTCGTTTCCGTCAGGGCATCGCCCAGGGCGCTGACCAGCCGCTCGATCTCGGCCTTCTCGCTGATGAAGGGCGGCGCGATCTGGATGGTGTCGCCGCCGTAGCGCACGTAAAAGCCCTTGTCCCAGCACTTCATGGCGATCTCGTAGGGACGGCGGGCCGGCTCGCCGGGCAGCGGCTCGATGGTGAAGCCCGCAGCCAGGCCGAAGTTGCGGATGTCGGCCACATGCTTTGCTCCCTTGAGGCTGTGCACGGCCTGCTCGAAGAACGGGGCCAGTGCGCGCACGCGGCCCGGGCCGTCCTCGCGCTGCAGCAGGTCCAGCGCGGCCACGCCCGCCGCACAGGCAATGGGGTGGGCCGAGTAGGTGTAGCCGTGCGGGAACTCCAGCATGTACTCGGGGCCGCCCGCTGCCATGAAGGTGTCGTAGATCTCCTTGCTGGCCACCACGGCGCCCAGGGGCTGGGCACCATTGGTCACCTGCTTGGCGATGTTCATGATGTCGGGCGTGACGCCGAAGGCCTCGGCCCCCGTCATGGCGCCGCAGCGGCCGAAGCCCGTGATGACCTCGTCGAAGATCAGCAGGATGTTGTTCTGCGAGCAGATCTCGCGCAGGCGCTGCAGGTAGCCGGCCGGCGGAATCACCACGCCGGCCGAGCCCGAGAAGGGCTCGACGATGACGGCCGCGATGTTGCTGGCGTCATGCAGGGCGATCAGGTCCAGCAGCCGGTCGGCCAGCGCGCGGCCATCGGTGGTGGGCATGCCTTTGTGGAAGGACCCCAGCGCCGGCTGCGTGTGCGGCAGGTGGTCGGCCTCCACGCCCTGGCCGAAGGTCTTGCGGTTGCCCACCATGCCGCCGACCGAGATGCCGCCGAAGTTCACGCCGTGGTAGCCCTTCTCGCGCCCGATCAGCCGGGTCTTGCCGCCCTGGCCCTTGGCACGCCAGTAGGCGCGCGCCATCTTCAGCGCCGTGTCGGCCGCCTCCGAGCCCGAGCCCGTGAAGAACACATGGTCCAGGCCTGCAGGCGTCAGCTCCTTGATCTTGTTGGCCAGCGCGAACGAGGCCGGGTGGCCGAACTGGAAGGCCGGCGCATAGTCCAGCTGCTGGGCCGCGCGGCCGATGGCTTCGGCGATCTCGCGGCGGCCATGGCCCAGGCCCGAGCACCACAGGCCCGACAGGCCGTCGAAGATCTTGCGGCCGTCGGCATCGGTGTAGTAGGCGCCCTGGGCGCTGGTGATCATGCGCGGGCGCGCCTTGAACTCGCGGTTGCCGGTGAAGGGCATCCAGTGGGCGTCAAGCCAGGCGGCATCGGTGCGCGTGGCGGCTGCAGTGCCTTGTTCGGTGGGAACCAGGGTCATGGTGATCTCCTCGGGCCGGGAAAGAAATAAAGGAACCGGCCCATTGTGATCGTGCCTTTTGATTTCTCGAAGTGCGTGATATCGAGGTTCACTTGCGGATTCCTGCAAGTGAGCAGGGGCTTGCCGATCCGGGCCAGGAGAGCGCGCATTGTGGGAATCCATGGCCGTCTCCGCCCTGGTGCTCGCCTATAGTGGCTCCCCTGTAGTGGTGGCCAGTTCAGGCGGGCACCGGGAGGCGAAGGGCGATGGCGGATTTTTCGATGGACAGCACCCCAGGCCGCCCGGCGCGGGAC
Source organism: Delftia sp. Lp-1 (assembly GCF_020523835.1). Lineage (NCBI taxonomy): Bacteria > Pseudomonadati > Pseudomonadota > Betaproteobacteria > Burkholderiales > Comamonadaceae > Delftia > Delftia sp. Lp-1. Next base: position 685,394 of record NZ_JAJALJ010000004.1, read on the forward strand.
GGGCGCGCGCGGGCCGCGCTGGGCCAGTTGGGCGACATGGACCTGCGCCTGCTGCGCGTGTTCAAGGCCGTGGTCGAGTGCGGCGGCATGTCGGCTGCCGAGCTGGAGCTGAACATCGGCAGCTCCACGCTGAGTCGCCATATGAAGGACCTGGAGGAGCGCCTGGGCCTGACGCTGTGCCGGCGCGGGCGCGCGGGCTTCGCGCTCACGCCCGAAGGCCATCGCATCTACGAGGCCACCTTGCAACTGCTCGGTGGCGTGGAAGGCTTCCTGGGCCAGGTGGACGACATCCATGGTCGGCTGGCCGGCACGCTGGACGTGGCGCTGTTCGACAAGACCGTGGGCAATCCGCAGTCGCGCATACCCGAGGCGATCGGCGTTTTGCACGACCAGGCGCCGCAGCTGCATCTGCGCCTGCATGTGGCCTCTATCCAGGCCATCGAGCGCGGGCTGATGGAGGGGCGCTGGCAGGTGGGCGTGCTGCCATCGGCACCCAGTTCGGGCGCGCTGGACAGCGCCCGGCTGTTTGGCGAGCGCATGCAGCTGTACTGCGCCCCCGGCCATCCGCTGCATGGCGCCGACCATGGCGCGCTGGACTGGGACAGCCTGGGCGCACATGCCTTTGCAGGCCTGGGCTACCAGTCGCCCAACATGGCGCTCAGCCACCAGGCCGGCCTGCAGCGCCAGGCCACGGGTTTTGACCAGGAGGCCATTGCCATGCTGGTGCGATCGGGCCGCTACCTGGGCTTTCTGCCCGATCACTATGCACAGGCCATGCAGGACCAGGGCCTGCTGCAGGCCGTGGCACCGCACCGCTTTTTCTATCTGTGCGATTTCTTCGCCGTCTGGCGCAATGCCGTGGCCCCTGGGCGTGCGGCCCGGGTGTTCATTGACGCCCTGCTGTCCGTGCACCATGGATGAACGGGTTCATCACAGCCTTGGAAAGAGGAAATTCACAGGTTTGATATCAGGATATGCACAGGTTTTTACACAGTTTGTGCTCAGGTTTTTTCAGCGTATGCGCTTGACAATGTTTGGCATTGTGGCCGGGGCCAGGGCTTCAGTCCGCCCCGATTGCGCCGACATGCATGCATGGATTCCGTGTCGGCCCTGGGCCGTACGAGCAGCGCCTTGATACCAACGATTTCGCATTTCCCGGGTTCTTGCCACCATGCGCCGCCATGTCCACCTCTCTTGCCGCCACGGCAGGGCCGGGTTTCAGCCCGTGCCGCCATCGACCATCCTGGCCAGGGTCTCGGCCAGCCATTTCCCGAATGAGTCTGCGCCAAGGGGCTGCATGGGTGTCGGCATGGGCATGGGCATGTTCATCTCCGTGCTCCCGGCAGGCTCAGGCTGCAGCCGTGGGCGGCGCCATCGCGGCGGCGGCATCGGCACGGCGGCGCAGGCCCCGTTCCCAGAGCTTTTCATGGAAGAAGAAGGCCACGGCCTGGACAGTGGGCTCCAGCAGGCTGAGCGTCAGCGCGGCCCAGAGGTTGCGGGTCACGGCATAGGCCACGGCCGCCGCCACCGTGACGTGGATGACGTAGTAGCTGGCGGTTTTCATCAGCGTGTGGCGGTGGTGGTGCAGGGTCTGGCGGATGCGGGTCATGGGGCTTTCCTCGGGGCTTTTCTCGTGATGAGACTCCATGCTAGGTGTGATCAATAGCTGCGGCCAATCGAAAATGATTATCAAAGACATGAAGACTATCGATGGCGGGCAGGCAGGTGCCGTGGCCCTGTGCCATTCAGGGGGGGCGCCATGAATTGGGACGAGATCTTCGTGCTCGGATGGGCACCCCATCCGCAGTGGTTCCAGTGGCTGCATCCGGGCCTGGTGGCGCTGTCGGTGGTGGTGGCCGTGGCCACGTCGATGATGGCCATGCAGATCGCGGGGCTGGCGCGCAATGCCGCCTCGCCCCGGATACGCCGCACCGGCGTGCTGACCGGCGCCTTCTGCCTGGGCGCCGGCATCTGGGCCATGCACTTCATCGGCATGCTCGCCTTTGTGCCCTGCACCTTCGGCGACTACGACCCCTGGATCACCGCGCTGTCCATGCTGCCCAGCATGCTGGCGTCCTGGCTGGCGCTGACGCTGATGGTGCGGCCCCGGCTGTCCGCCCAGGCGCTGGTCGGCGGCGGCGTGCTCATGGGGCTGGGCATTGGCTCCATGCACTACATCGGCATGGCGGCGGCCCAGACCTGGAGCCTGATGCTCTACGACCCCTGGGGCGTGCTGCTGTCGGTGATCGTGGCCGCCACCATGGCCATGCTGTCGCTGTGGGTGCGCTTTCGGCTGGGCAACACGGGCCGCCTGTGGCCCACGCTGGTGGCCGGCATAGTCATGGGCCTGGCCATTTCCTGCATGCACTATGCGGGCCTGTACGCACTGCGCCTCAAGCCCGGTATCGATGCGCTGGCGCAGCAGCAGGCGCCCACGCATGCGCTGCTGGTGTTCTCCATCGTGGGCGTGGTGGTGCTGATCTTCGGCCTGGTGCTCGCGGTCAACATGACGCTGCGCTACCGCCAGATCTACCGGCAGGTCCAGCGCAGCGAGTCGCGCCTGCGCGCCGTGGTGGATACGGCGGTGGACGGCATCGTGATGATCGACGGGCGCGGCAGCATCGTCTCGTTCAACGGCGCGGCCGAGCGGCTGCTGGGCTGGACGGCGCAGGAGGTGCTGGGCCGCAGCGCCAGCCTGCTCATGCCTGCGTCGGGCTGCGATGGTGAGGGCGGCTCGCTGGAAAAGCAGCTGGCCACGGGCTTTGCAGGCCTGCTCGGCTCCAGCCGCGATGTCCATGCCCTGCACAAGGACGGCACGCAGATCGCCGTGCGCCTGGCCGTGGGCCGGGTGGCGATTGCGGGCGATCCGCTGTTCGTGGGCTTTGTGACCGACATCCGCGAGCGCCGCCAGATGCTGCAGTCGCTGCGCCGCAGCGAGGAGCAGTACCGCACCCTGATCAACAACGTGCCGGGCACCACCTTCCGCTGCCTGTACGACGGCAAGTGGACGCCGCTGCTGCTCAGCCGCTCCATCAAGGAGCTGACCGGCTGGACGGAGCAGGACTTCACGGACGGACTCACGGGCTGGGACCGGCTCATCCATGCCGAGGACCGCGACCGGCTGGAGGCTGCGGTCTCGCATTCGCTGTCACGGCGCCAGACCTACAACGCCGACTACCGCCTGCTGCACCGCGACGGCAGCACCCGCTGGGTGTCCGAGACCGGGCGCGGCGTCTTCAACGAGCACGACGAGCTGACCTGGATCGACGGCGTGATCATGGACCAGACGGCGGCGCGCGCGCGCAATGCCGAGTTCGAGGGCACGGTGCGCGCCATCGACCTGTCGCTGGCCACCATCGAGTACGACCTGCTGGGCCAAGTGCTGCGCGCCAACCGCAATTTCCTGGACCTGTTCGGCTACCGGCTCGACGAGGTCGCGGGCCGCCACCACGGCATGTTCTGCGAGCCCGGCTATGCCCACACGCCCGAGCATGTGCAGTTCTGGCGCCGCCTGGCCGAGGGCGAGTTCCAGGCCGGCGAATTCCTGCGCTGCGGGCGCGAGGGGCGGCGCATCTGGGTGCAGGCCACCTACAACCCCATACGCGACGCCGACGGCCGGCCCTACAAGATCGTCAAGCTGCTCACCGACATCAGTGCCCAGCGCAAGCTGGCCCAGGAGCTGGTGCTGGCCAAGGAGCATGCCGAGGCCGCCGCCGCCGCGCGCAGCACCTTCCTGGCCAACATGAGCCACGAAATCCGCACGCCCATGAACGCCATCATCGGCTTCACCGAGGCGCTGCGCGAAACCGCCCTGCAGCCCACGCAGGCGCGCTACCTGGACACGGTGCACTACGCGGCGCGCTCCATGCTGCGCCTGCTCAATGACATCCTGGACACGGCCAAGCTCGACAAGGGCGCGGTGGAGCTGGAGATCGAGGATTTCTCGGTGCGCGAGCTGTGCCAGCAGATCCTGGCGTCGCTGCGCATCACGGCCGACCGCAAGGGCCTGGACCTGCGCCTGGACTACGACCCGCACACGCCGGCGGCCCTGCGTGGCGACGGCATGCGCGTGCAGCAGATCCTGGTGAACCTGCTGGGCAATGCCGTGAAGTTCACCGAGCGTGGCCATGTGCTGCTGCGCGTGCGCTACGAGCAGGGCGTGCTGCAGCTCGATGTGCATGACACGGGCATCGGCATCGCGCCTGAGAAGATCCACCGCATCTTCGACCCCTTCGCCCAGGCCGACGCCTCGACCACGCGGCGCTTTGGCGGCACGGGCCTGGGCACGACCATCTCGCGCCAGCTGGCCGAGCTCATGGGCGGCAGCATCCAGCTGCACAGCACCGTGGGCGTGGGCACGGTGTTCGAGGTGCGCCTGCCCCTGCCGGTCGGCGAGAGCCCGCTGTCCGAGCGCGGCGCGGCCAGCCGCGGCCTGCCGCCGCTGCACATCCTGGCCGTGGACGATGTGCCCGAGAACCTGGAGCTGCTGCAGATCAACTTCTCCAGCCAGAACCACCAGATGGCGCTGGCGCATGACGGCGCCGAGGCGCTGCGCTGCGTGCAGGCGCAGGAGCCGCCCTTCGACGTGGTGCTGATGGACCTGCAGATGCCGGGCATGGACGGCCTGGCGGCGGCGCGCGCCATCCGCGTCTGGGAGCGGCAGCTGCAGCGCCGGCCCGTGCCCATCGTCGCGCTGTCGGCCAGCGTGCTGGAGAAGGACCGCAGCGACGCCAGCGCCGCCGGCATGGACGGCTTTGCCTCCAAGCCGCTGGACATGGCGCGGCTGCAGGCCGAGATTGCGCGGCTGCTGTCGCTGCAGGTGGCGCTCAAGGAGGCCAGGCCGCCCGCGCCCGCCAGTGCCCAGGCGGGGCTGCCTGATGTCACGGTGGACTGGGCCTCGGGCATTGCGCTGTGGGGCCGGGTCGATCCGCTGGTGGCCGCCATTCGGCGCTTTCTGAACGAGCAGCTTGATCTGGCCGATCGCCTGCGCCGCGCCCTGCAGCGCCCGGGGGCCGAAGCCCTGGTGGGCCTGGCGCACCGCGTGCGCGGCGCGGCAGGCAACCTGGGGCTGCAGGCTGTATACCGCCTGGCATCGCGCCTGGAAGGCCATGCGCAGGATGGCGCCCCGCAGCCCCAGCTGCTTGCCCTCATCGACCAGTTGCAGCAGGCGCTGGATGCCGTGACGCAGGAGCTGCGCCAGCGCCATCCGGCCGCCATGCCGGTGGCCGAGGTCGCGGGCCAGGCGCTGCCCGGCGGCACGGCACCGGCGCCGCCCGTGGCCGATGCCGGGCCGCAGGGCGGCGCGTCCTGCCTGCCGGCCGATGCCCGGCCCTGGCTGGAGCGCATCGTTGCCGCATTGCAAAGCGGGGAGCTGGACGGGCAGGCCATGCAGGCCCTGGTGCGCATACTGACGGCCGAACAGCTGCAACCACTGCAGCAGGCACTGGATAATTTCGACTTCGAGCGTGCGCAGGAATGCGCCCAGCAGCTGCAGCAGCAACTGCCCTCGATCGATGGAGACAGAGCATGAATGCGCCCAATCTACTGGCAACGGACAAGCGCCCGCGCCTGCTGCTGGTCGATGACGACCCGACCAACCTGCATGTGCTGCGCCAGATCCTGGGCGAGGACTACCGGCTCTCGTTCGCCACGGACGGGCGCAAGGCACTGCAGCTGGCACAGCACCAGCCGGACCTGATCCTGCTGGACATCATGATGCCCGAGCTGGACGGCTACGCCGTGTGCCGCCAGCTCAAGGCACATGCCGACACCGCCCGCATCCCGGTGATCTTCATCACGGCCCTGTCGGACGGGCAGGACGAGGCGCTGGGCTTTGCCTCCGGCGCGGTGGACTACATCGTCAAGCCCGTGCGTGCGCCTGTGGTGCGCGCGCGGGTGCGCAACCACCTGTCGCTGGTCAAGCTCGACGAGTTGCGCAGCACCCGCCTGCAGATCGTGCAGCGCCTGGGCCGCGCGGCCGAGTACCGCGACAACGAAACCGGCATGCACGTGATCCGCATGAGCCACTACGCAAAGACGTTGGCGCTGGCGGCGGGCTGCACGGACGAGTGGGCGGACGACCTGCTCAACGCCGCGCCCATGCACGACGTGGGCAAGATCGGCATCCCCGACGCCATCCTGCTCAAGAACGGCCCGCTGACGGCCGAGGAATGGACGGTCATGCGCCGCCATCCGCAGATCGGCGCCGAGATCATTGGCGAGCACGACTCCCAGGTGCTGCAGATGGCCTACAGCATTGCGCTGACCCATCACGAGAAATGGGACGGCACGGGCTACCCGCAGGGCCTGGCGGGCGAGGACATTCCGCTGGCCTCGCGCATCGTGGCCGTGGCCGACGTGTTCGACGCGCTCACCACGGAGCGCCCCTACAAGCACGCCTGGACCGTGGACGACGCCATGGAGCACATAGAGCAGCAGGCCGGCGCCCACTTCGACCCGCGCCTGGTGCCGCTGTTCATCGGCCTGCGCCCGCAGCTGGAAGACATACGCGAGCGCTGGAAGGATTGACTGCACCGGCAGCACCGATTCCGGCAGGGCATGCTGGGGCATGGGCCATCGCTTACCCTGGCGGGCCTGCCATCGCCGCTCAAATGACCTCTCCATGTCTTCTACCCCGTCCCTCGCTGGCCGCTTCCATGTCCGCGCACTGACCGCTGCCGACCTGTCCGATCTGCTGCACATCCAGCTGGCCTGCTATGGCGCGGACTATGCCGAGAGCGGCGAGGTCTTTGCGCGGCGCCTGGCCAGCGCGGTGAACTGCTCGCTGGCGCTGGAGCAGGGCGGCCGGGTGCGCGCCTACCTCGCGGCCTACCGCAGCCGGATGGCCAAGATCACCCCGCTGCACGGTGACTTCGAAGCCGTGGAGCAGGCCGACACCCTCTACCTGCACGACATGGCCGTGCACCCCGACGCTGCAGGCCAGGGCCTGGCGCGCGCGCTGCTGGCGCCGCTGTGGGACAGGGCGCGTGCCGAGGGCCTGCGCCACACGGCCCTGGTCTCGGTGCAGGGCTCACGCGGCTACTGGGAGCGCCATGGCTATGCCGTGCAGGCGCTGGTGAACCCGCTGCAGCAGCAGCGCCTGGACAGCTATGGCGACGGTGCGCTGTACATGGTCCGGCCGCTGTAGGGGGCGGTGTCGCGTGGGTGGCCGGCAGGGCGTGTTGAGGGCGTGTTGATGGGGTTTTGGCCGGGGACGTGGTGGCCGCCTCTGGTCATAATGCGCGCCATGCCCGATCGCTGGAAACCCAATGTCACTGTGGCGGCCATCATTGAGCGCGATGGCCGTTTTCTGCTGGTGGAAGAAGACACGGCCGATGGCGTGCGCTACAACACGCCCGCAGGCCATCTCGACCCGGCCGAGTCGCCCATCGCCGCCTGCGTGCGCGAGGTCGATGAGGAAACCGCGCACGACTTCGTGCCCACGGCCCTGGTCGGCATTTACCTGAACCGCTTCGTGCGCACGCGCACGGGTTCGGACATCACTTATCTGCGCTTTGCATTCACGGGCGAGCTGGGGGACTTCCGGGCCGGCCAGCCGCTGGATGACGGCATCCTGCGCACGGTCTGGATGACGCTGGACGAACTGAAGGCCTGCACAGCCCAGCACCGCAGCCCGCTGGTGATGCAAAGCATCGAGGACTACCTGGCCGGCCGCCGCTATCCGCTGGAGCTGATCCATACCGATCCCAGCGTGATGCAGGCTCCGCAGCCCCACTGAGTCACCAAGGCACCGAGCACCATGCCGGCCCTGTCTGTCACAAAACGCCACGCTCCCGCGTCTTGATGGCATGCAGACCTCCTCCGCCCCTGACGATCCCCTGGCGCTGTTCGAGCGCCACCGCCCGCGCCTGTTCGGCCTGGCCTACCGCATGCTGGGCCAGCGCGCCGATGCCGAGGACCTGGTCCAGGAAGCCTGGCTGCGCTGGCATGGCGCCGAGCGCGCCGGCATCGAGCAGCCCGAGGCCTGGCTGGTCTCCGTGACCACGCGCCTGGCCATAGACCGGCTGCGCCGCCTGCGTGCCGAGCGCGAGCACTACCAGGGCTTCTGGCTGCCCGAGCCCCTGGTCCAGCCCTGGGCCGAGGAGTCCGCGCCCTCGGCCGAAGACCTGCTGGAGCGGGCCCACGACGTGTCCACGGCCCTGATGTTCGTGCTGGAGCAGCTCACCCCCGACGAACGTGCGGCCTTCCTGCTGCGCGAGATCTTCGATGCCGACTATGCCGAGGTGGCCCAGACCCTGGGCCGCAGCGAGGCCGCCTGCCGCCAGCTTGTGCACCGCGCCCGCAGCCATGTGCAGGCCGGCCGCCCGCGCTTTGCGGCGCCGCCCGAGGCCCATGCCGCGCTGCTGCAGCGCTTTGCGCAGGCCGTGCAGGGGGGAAACTTCGCGCAGATCCAGGCGCTGTTCGCGCCCGATGCCGAGCTCATCAGCGACGGCGGCGGCAAGGTGCCCTCGTTCGGCCGCGTGCTGGAGACGGGCCGGCGCCTGGCCCTGCTGTACTTCGCCACCACGCGCCGCATGCGGCGCAACGGCCAGCAACAGAGCCTGCATCTGGCGCGCGTCAACGGCCTGCCAGGCCTGCTGCGCTGCATCGACGGCGAACTGGAGTCCGTGCAGACGCTGCTGGTCGAGGACGGCCTGATCCGCTGCATCTACACGCTGCGCAACCCCGACAAGCTGGCCGGCGTGGCCGTGCCGGCGCCATTGCCGTTCCCTGCAGGCCCTGCCGCGTAGTCAGATGGTCAGATGAACTGAAGATCGCGGGGCGTGACGCCCTCGAACACGCGCTGCAGCTGGGCCAGGCTCAATCCATACATGCGCTGGAACAGGCCGCCCAGCACGGCGCGGTACTCGTTGAGCACGGGGTGGTCGCGGTTCTGGAACAGGTTTTTCTGATTGACTTCGACCTGCTCGCCCACGATGCGACCGCCCGCGCGCGAGGACAGCCCGCCGCCCAGCAGCCAGTAGGTCGTGCCGTGGCCGTGGTCCGTGCCCTTGTTGCCGTTCTCGCGGAAGGTGCGGCCGAACTCGCTGATCACCACCACCACCGTATGCCGCCAGGCTTCGGGGCCGATCTCCTGGGCAAAGCCGGCCAGGCCCCGGCCCAGCTCGTCCAGCCGCCCGGCCAGCGCGCCCGTGGCGCCGCCCTGGGCCACGTGCGTGTCCCAGCCGCCCACATCGACGAAGCCCAGGTCGAAGCGCTCGCGCATCAGGGCCGCCATGCGCTGCGCCACCAGGGCAAAGCCGCGTGCGCTGATGGCATTGCGCCCGGCCTGGTCCATTTCCTCCTGCACGCTGCGCTGCACGGCATCACGCACCGCAAAGCCCTCCTGCACGGCCGGGCCCAGGGCAGTGCCCGCGTACATGGCGGCAATGGCCTGGCTGCGGCGATCGTCCAGGCCGCCCTTGCCCACGGATGCCAGCGCCATGTTGGCGGCCGGCAGGCTGCCGCGCAGCAGCAGTGGAAGCTGGGGCGTGAAGGCCATGGGCGATACCGCCGTGCGGCCATCCTGTCCCAGCACCTGGGCCAGCCGGTTCAGAAAGCCCGACTGGTAGCTGCGGCGCCCGTCCAGGCCCTGGCCCAGCTCGATGGAGTCCTGCGTCTCGAAATGGCTGCGCGACAGGTCGTGCGTGCCCGCAAAGGGCACAAAGCAGGCCTGGCCTGCCTGGAACAGCGGGTGGATGCTGTCCTGCAGCACCGGGTGCAGGCCCCAGCGGTCGTCCAGCGCCAGGGCGCCCCGGGCCTCGCCGGGCCGGGCAATGGCGATGCTGGGGCGGGCCTCGTAGTAGAAGTCGCTGTGCGTGGGCACGAGCAGATTGCTGCTGTCATAGGCGCCGCGCAGGAACACCAGCAGCAGGCGCGGCGTGGCTGGCTGGGGCGTGGCGGCTTGCAGCCGGCCCAGGTGGGCGGCAAAGGGCAGGGTGGAGGCCAGGGACAGAAAGTGGCGTCGCTGCATGGACAGTCTCCCGGGGGTCAGCGGAACATCATTTCGGGGGCGGACAGGAAGTAGGTATTCCAGTCCGCCGGATTGCGGGCCTGGGCCAGTGCCGCCTGCGTGGCCTGGCTCCACTGCGGCAGGCGCTGGCGCACGCTGGCCAATTCCGACAGCGTGGGGTAAGGCGGCTTCTCCAGCGCGTCTGCGGGGTCGGCGCGGAACAGCACGGCGCTGCGCGTGGCGATCTGGCGCGCCACCTCGAAGCGCGCCGCCATCTGGCCCGAGCTGGCCCAGTCGGACTGCATCTGCGGATAGCCGTCCGGCGTCTCATGCGCATAGAGGTTCTGCCCCAGCCGGTTGACCCAGCCCAGCACCGGCGCCACGTCGGCCGCCACGCGCTGGTCCACCGACAGCCGCGTGGCGGCCAGCACGTAGTGCAGCGGATCGCGGAACTTGCGGCCGAAGCGGGCGGCCTCGGGATCGGCCAGCAGCGTGGCCACGGTGGCCGCGATATCGCCCCGGCTGCGCGTGAAGGCCTGGGCCGTGCGCTGCACCAGGGCGGGCGGCGGATCGTCGGCAATGAAGAACACCGCCAGCTTGCGCGCGATGAACTGTGCCGTGGCCGGCGAGGCGACGATGCGGTCCAGCGCCTCCTGGACCTCGGCCATGCCGCGTGCGCGCAGGGGCTGGCCCAGGAAGGTCTTGGGGCCGTAGTCGTGCCGGTTGGGGTTGAACTCGAAAAAGCCCGAGCGCAGGTAGTCGCCCTGGCGCTCGGGGCGCATGCGCGGCGGCGGCGTGCCGGCCGGCTGCAGGCTGATGCCCACGCCGGTCAGGATGCGCGCCATCTCCTGCACATCGGCCTGGGTGTAGCCGCTGCCCACGCCCATGGTGTGCAGCTCCAGCAGTTCGCGCGCGTAGTTCTCGTTGATGCGGCCTGCCGCATTGCTGGCGTTGTCTAGGTAGCGCAGCATGGCCGGGTGGCGCAGCGAGGCTTCCAGCAGGCTGCGAAAGCTGCCCAGCGCATGCGGGCGTATGGCCTGCTCCTCGTAGTCGCCCACCCAGGCGCGGATATCGGCCTTGCGCAGGCTGACGCTGAAATGGTTCATCCAGAACCAGGTCATCTGCTCCTGCAACTGCGCCGGCGAGTACAGCGCGCGGATCACGAAGCGCTTCTGGGCATCGTTGCCCAACTGGTTCAGCGTGCGCTGGTAGGCCTGCTGCAGCGTGGCCTTTTCATCGGCCGATGCCGCCTCCTGCACGGCCTTGCGCTGGGTCTCCAGTTCCAGCAGCACCTCGTTCATGGGGCGCTGGCTGATGCTCAGCTGGTCAATCCGTTGCTGTGCCTGCGGCGGCAGCGGCCGGGGGCCGGGCTGCAACTGCCGGGCCAGCCAGGCTTTGAGGCCCAGGCGCTGCAGCTGTGCATCCTCGCTGTCGGTGGCGCCCCAGGTCACGCGGTCCAGCCATTGCTGGCGCTGCGCGGCGGTGAGGGGCGCATCGGGCAGGGCCTGGAGTGCAGGCGTTGCGGAGGAGGGCGGCGCCTGCAGGGGCGCGCAGCCCGTGGCCAGGGTGATGGCGCAGAACGTGAGAGCGATGGCGAACGGCGATGTGCGGCGCATGGTGTCTCGGTGGTTAGGGGGCATCCATTGGACGCCAGCATCCTCCGCCCATGTGCTTCGCCCTGTAAAGCGCCAGTAGCAAAAAGTAAAAGGCAAAAAAAAGCGGAGTGTGAAGCACTCCGCTTTATCTGAGGAACCCGGCCTTACTTGCTTGCCCGGCTTGCGCACTCCGCGCAGTGTCCGTACAGGGCCATCGAATGGTCCTGGATCACCCAGCCCTTGGCCTTGGCGATCAGGTTCTGGCGCTTTTCGATATCGGGATCGTAGAACTCCTCGACCTTGCCGCAGCTGGTGCACACGAAGTGGTCGTGGTGCTGGCCTTCATTGAGTTCGTAGACGGCCTTGCCGCTCTCGAAATTGCTGCGGATGAGGATGCCGGCCTGCTCGAACTGCGTGAGCACGCGGTAGACCGTGGCCAGGCCGATGTCCGAGCGTTCGTCCAGCAGCACGCGGAACACGTCTTCGGCCGTCATGTGGCGTTGCGCACCCGTCTGGAAGATCTCCAGGATCTTCAGGCGGGGAAGCGTGGCCTTCAGGCCGGTACTCTTGAGTTCGTCGATGTTCTTCATGTCTGGGTCTTTGGCAGAGACTGCCCGCTGGACTGCCACCATGGCAGGCGCGGGGCGGCGAACAAAATGGCCCTGGTGCCAGGGGCGTCGCATGATCGCAAGCCCTAGGGACCAGCCGCTACAATGATCCACGATCATATCCCTATGCTGATACCAATGCATGTTCAAGCCCGTTGCCGCACGAGTGCGGCCCTGATGCTGTCGATCGGGGTGGCGCTGGCAGGCTGCAGCAGCCTCGATGGCGCCGCGCACCGAGTCGCCAATGTCGTCACTCCCTACAAGGTCGAGGTCGTCCAAGGCAACTTCGTCTCCCGTGAACAGGTCGAGGCCCTGCAGCCCGGCATGAGCCGCCAGCAGGTGCGCGACATTCTCGGCACGCCGCTGGTCACCAGCGTATTCCACGCCGACCGCTGGGAATATGTGTTCACCATCAAGCGCCCCGGCGTCGATTCGCAGGTGCGCAAGCTGACCGTCTTCTTCAACGGCGACCTGTTTGCCCGCTCCGAAGGCGACGAGATGCCCACCGAGGCCGAATTCGTCGCCAGCCTGGGCTCCAAGAAGAAGCTGGGCAAGATTCCTCAGCTGGAAGCCAGCGAGGAGCAGCTGTCCAAGTTCCCGGCCGCCAAGCCTGTGCAAGAGCCCGTGGCTGCCGAGCCGCCGCCCACAGCGGCCAGCTACCCGCCACTGGAATCCGGCGCCCGTTGATATCGCCGCCCGCGCGCCGCAAGGCATGCGGGCGTTTTTCCGTGGATGGCGGCCGCCGCAGTGCCTGTCTGGCGCCGCTTTTGCCTGCTGTCCATGCATTGAGCTTGTGCATCCCTTTCCCGACATGAACGCCACGACTGCCACTTCCTCCAGCAACAACCAGCGCCTGCGTGTGGCCGTGGCCGGCGCCTCCGGCCGCATGGGCCGCATGCTGATCGAGGCCATCGCGCAAAGCGATGACCTTGCGCTGGCCGCCGCGCTGGACCGCGCCGACAGCCCTTCGCTGGGCACCGACCCCTCGGCCTTCCTGGGCCAGCCCAGCGGCATCGCCATCGAAAGCGATGTGCGTGCCGCGCTGTCCAAGGCCGATTGCCTGATCGACTTCACGCGCCCCGAGGGCACGTTGGACCACCTGGCCATCTGCGCCGAGCTGGGCGTCAAGCTGGTCATCGGCACCACGGGCTTCAGCGACGAGCAAAAGACCCGCATCGCCGAGTACGCCCAGCGCACGGCCGTGGTGCTGTCGCCCAACATGAGCGTGGGCGTGAACGTCACCTTCAAGCTGCTGGAGATGGCGGCCAAGGCGCTGTCCAGCGGCTATGACATCGAAATCGTCGAGGCCCACCACCGCCACAAGGTCGATGCCCCCTCGGGCACGGCCCTCAAGATGGGCGAGGTCATCGCCGAAGCCCAGGGCACGAAGCTGGCCGACCGCGCCGTCTACGAGCGCTTCGGCCACACCGGCGCGCGCGAGCACAACACCATCGGCTTTGCCACCGTGCGCGGCGGCGACATCATCGGCGACCACACGGTGCTGTTCGCGGGCACGGGCGAGCGCATCGAGATCTCGCACAAGTCCAGCAGCCGTGCCGGCTATGCGCAGGGCAGCCTGCGGGCGGCGCGCTTCCTGGCAGGCAAGGCAACGGGCCAGTACGACATGAACGATGTCCTGGGTCTGTGATGGCACAGACCCAGGGCCGTAGCGCCGCGTACCTCTCTTTGGCCATACGGGCGAGATAAAGACCATGACCGGCCCACTCTGGCTCTGGTGGCAGCAAGGCGACGCCGTGGCGCGCGGCACGGCGCTGCTGCTGCTGGCGCTGTCGGTGGCCAGCTGGGTGGTCATCGTCTGGAAGATCTGGTTCATGGCCGCCAGCCGCCGCCGCGTTCCACAGGCCATTGCGGCCTTCTGGAGTGCGCCGGACCTGGCCACGGGCCAGGCCCGCATGGCCGAGGGCGATCGCCAGCAACTGGTGGCGCCCATGGCCGGGGCCGTATCCCAGGCCCTCGCGCCCACGGGCAGCAGCGGCATGGCGCTCTCGGGGCGCGCAGCGCGCTCCGTGCGCCTCACGCGCGGCCTGCGCCAGGCGCTGCAGTCGGCCAGCCACCAGCTTCAGTGGGGCCAGACCCTGCTGGCCACCGTGGGCGCCACGGCGCCCTTCGTCGGCCTGCTGGGCACCGTTTGGGGCATTCACCACGCGCTGGCCACGCTGGCCGGCAGCGGACAGATCGGCATCGAGCAACTGGCCGGCCCTGTGGGCGAGGCCCTGGTGATGACGGCAGCCGGCCTGGCCGTGGCCCTGCCGGCCGTGCTGGCCTATAACCTGCTGGGCCGCGCCGCCGCCCAGATGGAAGCCCTGCTCGAAGGCTTTGCCCATGACCTGCAGGCCATGTTCGGCCTGGAGCAGCCGGGGCAGGCGCAGCAGGATGACGGCATGCCCGTCGCCGGTCTGCCGGCCGGCCCCATGGAAGCGCCCTGACCGGGCGGCCAGGCAGGAGCGCACATGGCCTTCGGACGACTGAGCGGCAAGGAGAGCGTCCCCCAGCCCATGCACGCCATCAACGTCACCCCGCTGGTGGACGTGATGCTGGTGCTGGTGGTCATCTTCATTCTTGCGGCGCCCATGCTGGCCGCCTCCCTGCGCGTGCAGTTGCCCCAGGCCCAGGGCACCCAGCCCATGGCGGCTGCGGGCGAGGACGATGCGCTGCTGCTGGAGGTCGATGCGCAGGGCGCGCTCTGGGTGCAGGGCCAGCCCACCACGCCCGAGGCACTGCGCGAGCGCCTGGCCCGGCTTGGCGCCCGCAATCCCCAGGCCGAGCTGCAATTGCGTGCCGACCAGGCCGTGCCCTATGGCCGCGTGGCCGAGCTCATGGGCTGGGCCCACGCGGCGGGCCTGACGCGCATGGGCTTCGTGGCGGAGCCTGCGCGAAGCCAGGAGGGCCGGTCCGCCGCCGTCCTGGGCCCCTCCGGCGCCGGGCGCTGAAACGCCTCCGGGCCTGCGCCCGCGAACCTATTGGTGTCCTTCGGGCCAGCGCTCGCTGCCCGCCAGCCGCAGATGCTGGCCATGGTCCGAGGAACGCTGGTACAGGCTGAGCCCAAACAGCGGCAGCATGCCGATCAGGTGGTCGAAGATCGCGCCCTGTATGGCCTCGTACTCCACCCAGACCGTGGTGCTGGTGTAGCAAAACAGCTCCAGCGGCACGCCCATGGGCGAAGGCTCCATGGTGCGCACCAGCAAAAACATGTTCGGCGTCTTGTGGATGTGCGGATGGCGCAGCAGGTAGGCGTATGCATAGGCCTTGAAAACGGCCAGATTGCTGAGTTGCTGCGCGGCCATCTCGCTGCCTGCAGGCGCGTCGGCCATGCGCAGGTCGCCGCTGCGGGTCCAATGGTCCTTCAGGGGCTCCAGCAGCGCCAGTTTCTGCCGCTGCTCGGGCGTCAGCAGGCGGATGGTGTGGGCGTCTATGTGCAGCGAGCGGCGGATGCGGCGCCCGCCCGACTCGAACATGCCGCGCCAGTTCTTGTAGCTGTCGCTCATCAGCCGCCAGGTGGGAATGGTGGTGATGGTCTTGTCCCAGTTCTGCACCTTCACCGTGTGCAGCGCGATGTCGATCACGAAGCCATCGGCGCCGACCTGGGGCATCTCTATCCAGTCGCCCACGCGCAGCATGTCGTTGGAGCCCAGCTGCACACCGGCCACGAAGGACATGATGGTGTCCTTGAAGATCAGCATCAGCACGGCCGAGGCCGCGCCCAGGCCCGACAGCAGCAACAGCGGCGAGCGGTCCACCAGGGTGGCGACGATGAGCACGATGGCGATCAGGAACACCAGCAGCTTGCCCAGCTGCACATAGCTCTTGATCGAATGGGCCTGCGTGGCCTTGCGCTCTTCCTTGAGCTCGTGCGCCTCGTTCATGGCGTTGAGCAGGGCGCTGATCACGCGGGCCACGTGGTAGATGGTGCAGGCGATGGCCAGGTTCAGGATCAGCGTGGCCCACTGCGGCTGCAGCTGCGGTATGGCCTGCACGCCCGACTGCATGACCAGCGAAGGCACGGCCTTGGCCAGCCGCTGCAGCACGCTGTCGTGCAGCAGCACCTGCGCCCATTCCATCTCCACCAGCGTGCTGCGCATGCGCGGCAGCACACGCAGCAGCAGCCATTGCACGACAAACCCCGCCGAACGGGCCAGCAGCACCAGCGCGCACAGCGCGGCCAGGGCCTGCATGACGGGATCCCAGCCGGAAATCAAAGACCAGTTCAGCAAGAAAAACTCCAGGGCGTTGCAGTGCCGGCTTGCCTGCAGCCGGCACCATGAGGCCGCGCGCGGTGGCGGCATGCCCGGGAGATGCGCATCGGTTCCTGCGCAAGCCCGGGCTGGCGATGGAGGAACGCCTGCGGCATGGCGCCGCAGAGTTGGCAAGCATACGCAGTGCGGCTTTTCCCCGTGCCACAGGCGGGCAAGCGGCCGCCGATGACGCAGTACCGCCTGCGGGCTTGTGGGCGGCTTCGGGCACGGCCGGGCCGGGGGCCTAAAATCGCCGGTTGATTCCGGCAATCCACCTTGTCAGGCCTCTGGGCCGCAGCACCATGCAAGAGAAATACAACCACATCGACGTTGAGCGCGCAGCGCAAGACCACTGGTCCGCCCGCGACGCTTACCGCGTGACCGAAGACCAGGCCAAGCCCAAGTTCTACGCCTGCTCCATGCTGCCCTACCCCAGCGGCAAGCTGCACATGGGCCATGTGCGCAACTACACCATCAACGACATGCTGACGCGCCAGCTGCGCATGAAGGGCTACAACGTCCTCATGCCCATGGGCTGGGACGCCTTCGGCCTGCCGGCCGAGAACGCTGCGCTCAAGAACAAGGTGCCGCCCGCGCAGTGGACCTACGACAACATCGCCTACATGAAAAAGCAGATGCAGGCGATGGGGCTGGCCATCGACTGGAGCCGCGAGATCGCCACCTGCGACCCCGACTACTACAAGTGGAACCAGTGGCTGTTCCTGAAGATGCTGGAAAAGGGCATTGCCTACCGCAAGACCCAGGTCGTGAACTGGGACCCGGTGGACCAGACCGTGCTGGCCAACGAGCAGGTCATCGACGGCCGCGGCTGGCGCACGGGCGCGCCGGTCGAAAAGCGCGAAATCCCCGGCTACTACCTGAAGATCACCGACTACGCCCAGGAGCTGCTGGACCATGTCCAGGTGGGCGGCGACAAGGCCACGCTGACCGGCTGGCCTGAAAAAGTCCGCCTGATGCAGGAAAACTGGATCGGCAAGAGCTCCGGCGTGCGCTTTGCGTTCACCCACGACATCCGTGGCGCCGACGGCCAGCCCATCCAGGACGGCCGCCTGTACGTGTTCACCACGCGTGCCGACACCATCATGGGCGTGACGTTCTGCGCAGTGGCGCCCGAGCATCCGCTGGCCCTGCATGCCGCCGCCACGAGCCCCAAGCTGGCCGCCTTCATCGAAGAGTGCAAGAAGGGCGGCACCACCGAGGCCGAACTCGCGGTCAAGGAAAAGGAAGGCCTGCCCACGGGCCTGTTCGTCACGCATCCGCTGACGGGCGCCCAGGTCGAGGTCTGGGTCGGCAACTACGTGCTCATGAGCTACGGCGACGGCGCCGTCATGGGCGTGCCCGCGCATGACGAGCGCGACTTCGCCTTTGCGAAGAAGTACGGCATCGCCATCCGCCAGGTCATCGCGGTCGAAGGCGAGGCCTTCAGCACCGAGGCATGGGCCGACTCGTACGGCGACAAGCAGCGCGCTGTCTGCATCGATTCCGGCGAACTCGACGGCCTGTCCCATGTGGCGGCCGTGGACAAGGTGGCCGAACTGCTGGCCGCCAAGGGCCTTGGCGAGAAGAAAACCACCTGGCGCCTGCGCGACTGGGGCGTGAGTCGCCAGCGCTACTGGGGCACGCCGATTCCCATCATCCACTGCGAGGACTGCGGCGCCCAGCCCGTGCCCGCCAAGGACCTGCCCGTGGTCCTGCCCCAGGACCTGGTGCCCGACGGCTCGGGCAACCCCCTGATCAAGAGCGAAGCCTTCCACGCCGGCGTGGTCTGCCCCTGCTGCGGCAAGAGCGCGCGCCGCGAGACCGACACCATGGACACCTTCGTGGACTCGTCCTGGTACTTCATGCGCTATTGCGACGCCAGGAACAGCGAGCAGATGGTGGCGGAAGGTGCCGAGTACTGGATGCGGGACCAGAATGCCGCCACCGGCGGCAGCGGCATGGACCAGTACATCGGCGGCATCGAGCACGCCATCCTGCACCTGCTGTACGCGCGCTTCTGGACCAAGGTCATGCGTGACCTGGGCCTGGTCAAGGTCGATGAGCCCTTCACCAAGCTGCTGACCCAGGGCATGGTGCTCAACCACATCTACAGCCGCCGCACGGCCAAGGGTGCCAAGGAGTACTTCTGGCCCAAGGATGTCGAGCATGTGTTCGACGAGACCGGCAAGATCGTGGGCGCCAAGCTCAAGGCCGAGGTGGACAGCGCCGATGGCCTGCTGCCCGTGGGCACGGACATCGACTACGAGGGCGTGGGCACCATGTCCAAGTCCAAGAACAACGGCATCGATCCGCAGGAGCTGATCGAGAAGTACGGCGCCGACACCGCGCGCCTGTACACCATGTTCACCGCGCCGCCCGAGCTGACGCTGGAGTGGAACGATGCCGCCGTCGAAGGCAGCTACCGCTTCCTGCGCCGCGTCTACAACTTCGGCGCCAAGCTGTCGCAGATGGACATGGCCGGTGCCGTGCAAAGCGTGGCCGGCGCCAAGTCGCTGGACGACGTGGAGTTCGGCAAGGCCGCCAAGTCCCTGCGCCTGGAGATCCATACCGTGCTCAAGCAGGTGGAATACGACTACCAGCGCATGCAGTACAACACCGTGGTCTCGGGCGCCATGAAGATGATCAACGCGCTGGAGGACTTCAAGTCCTTCGACGACGCGGGCGCCCAGGTGGCGCTGATCGAAGGCTTCGGCATCCTGCTGCGCGTGCTCTACCCGGCCACGCCCCACCTGGCCCATGCGCTGTGGAGCGAGCTGGGCTACGCCGCCCACCTGGGCGACGTGCTGGATGCGCCCTGGCCCCAGGTCGATCCCCAGGCCCTGGTGCAGGACGAGATCTCTCTGGTGCTGCAGGTCAACGGCAAGCTGCGCGGGGCCATCCTGGTGTCCTCGACGGCCGACAAGGCCGAGATCGAGCGCATCGCCCTGGCCAACGAGGAATGCCAGAAGTTCACCAACGGTGCCGTGCCCAAGAAGGTGATCGTGGTGCCTGGCCGCCTCGTGAACGTCGTGGTCTGACCCCCTGGGCGCCGGGCCTGCCCGGCGCCCGCAAGGAACAAGCATGCAAAAACGTACCCTGCTCACCGCCCTGGCCCTGGCTCCGCTGCTGGGGGCCTGCGGCTTTCGCCTGCGGGGGGTGCCGACCTTCGTGTTCCGCTCGCTGTACATCCAGGCGGGCCGGGGCTCTCCGGTAGCGCGGGAGCTGTCGCGCAATCTGGCCAGTGCCAGCGACAAGCTGACCGTGCTGCGCGATCCGGCATCGCCCGACGATGCCGAAGCGATCTTCCAGATCGTCAGCGAGCGGCAGGAGCGGGTCATCGTCGGCATGAACGCGCTGGGCCAGGTGCGCGAGTTGCAGCTGCGCCTGCGCGTGCGCTTCAAGCTGCGCACGCCCAATGGCGACGAGCCGATTCCCGAGACCGAAATCCTGCAGCAGCGCGATGTGACGTACAACGAAACCAACGCGCTGTCCAAGGAAGCCGAGGAGGCCATGCTCTACAAGGACATGCGCACTGACATCGTGCAGCAGTTGCTGCGCCGTCTGGCGGCCGTCAAGAGCCTGACCTGAGTTCCATGCAGCTTGCCCTGAACCAGCTTGGCGGCCATCTGGCCAAGGGCCTGCGCCCGCTTTATGTGCTGCACGGCGACGAGCCGCTGCAGCAGCAGGAGGCGGCCGATGCCATCCGCGCCGCGGCGCGCGCGGCCGGCTATACCGAGCGCAGCAGCTATACCGTGGCCGGCGCGCATTTCGACTGGAGCGCCGTGCTGGCGGCCGGTGGCTCGCTGTCGCTGTTCGCCGACCGGCAGATCGTCGAGATCCGCATTCCCTCGGGCAAGCCCGGCAAGGACGGCGGCGCCGCGCTGCAGCAGATCGCCGAGTCCGCGCGGGGCAACGACAGCACGCTTACCCTGGTCCTGCTGCCGCGCCTGGACAAGGCCACCAAGACGGGGGCCTGGTTCAGCGCGCTGGAGGCCCAGGGCATGACGCTGCAGATCGATCCCATTGAGCGCGCCCAGTTGCCGGCCTGGATTGCCCAGCGGCTGGCGGCCCAGGGCCAGCGCGTGGCACCCGGCGAGGAAGGGCAGCGCACGCTGCAGTTCTTTGCCGACCGCGTCGAAGGCAACCTGCTGGCCGCGCACCAGGAAATCCAGAAGCTGGCGCTGTTGCATCCCGAGGGTGAACTGAGCCAGGCCCAGGTCGAGCAGGCCGTGCTCAATGTGGCGCGCTACGACGTTTTCAAGCTGTCGGAGGCCGTGCTGGGCGGGCAGCTGGCGCGCGTCTCGCGCATGCTCGATGGCCTGCAGGCCGAAGGCACGGCCGAGGTGCTGGTGCACTGGACCCTGGCCGAGGACATCCGCGCCATCTGCCGCGTGAGGGACGCCATGGCCGCAGGCCAGCCCCTGCCGATGGCGCTGCGCGCCCAGCGCATCTGGGGCGTCAAGGAACGCTTGTTCGAGCGCCTGCTGCCGCGCATCACCGATGCCCAGGCCGCACGCCTGCTGCAATCGGCCCACGCGGTGGACGGCATCGTCAAAGGCCTGGCCTTCGAAGGCTGGCCGCGCGACGGCTGGCAGGCCCTGCGCCGCCTGGCCGTGGACCTGGCCCAGGCCGGCGCCAAGGGCTGACGTACCGTTCCTAGCGCGTCTTTTCCAGCTGCGCCTGGGCCTTGGTGGCCCAGGTCTCAAGGTTGTCCAGCAGGTCCTTCTGGCTGAAGGAGCAGCTTTCCTCGCTGAACAGCGCGCTGGACTCCAGTCGGTCCAGCAGATTGAGCAGCACTTCGCCGTAGCGCGGCGGCAGGGCCTGCAGCAACTCCGACGAGGCCCTGGCCTGCTGTCCGAGCACGGCGGCCGACAGCTGCTGCTGTGCCAGTTGGGCGAAGCCGGCGTGCAACTGGGCGAGCTGCTGGGCGGCGAGAAGAGTGTCGTGGCTGGTGGACATGGCGGGAAACCTCTGCGTACTGGGCAGCAGTGTAGGGTGGCCGCGACATCCTGCCGGCCGCCGCAACGCGGGGTTTGCCCTCTGGCGGCCGTGCGCAGACGCATCCCGGCCGCATCGCAGCCGCATGTCGGCGCGGGGCATGCCCGGTCCCGGTGCGCAAATGGGCGCAACTCGGCGAGAATCTCGGAATGAACGCGCTCAATATCGTCGAATACACCCACAACCTGGGCGTTCAGGCCAAAGTGGCCTCCGCCCAGATGGCCCGAGCCTCGGCTGCCGTCAAAAGCCGCGCCCTGCTGGCGCTGGCGCGCCTGCTGCGGGAGAACGTGGAGCCGTTGCAGACCGACAACGCCCGTGACCTCGACCGCGCCGTGGCCAACGGCCTGTCCGCACCCATGGTGGACCGCCTGCGCCTGACGCCCAAGGTGCTTGAAACCTGTGCCCAGGGCTGCGAACAGCTGGCATCCATGGCCGACGTGATCGGCGAGATCATCGGCATGAAGCAAATGCCCAGCGGCATCCGCGTGGGCCAGATGCGCGTGCCCATCGGCGTGTTCGGCATGATCTACGAGAGCCGCCCCAACGTGACCATCGAGGCGGCCAGCCTCAGCATCAAGAGCGGCAACGCCTGCATTCTGCGCGGCGGCTCGGAAGCCATCGACTCCAACAAGGCACTGGCTGCCCTCGTCGCCAGGGCGCTGGCCGAGGCCGGCCTGCCCGAGCACGGCGTGCAGCTGGTGCAGACCACGGACCGCGAGGCCGTGGGCCAGCTCATTGCCATGCCCGACTACGTGGACGTCATCATCCCGCGCGGCGGCAAGGGCCTGATCGAGCGCATCAGCCGCGAGGCCAAGGTGCCCGTCATCAAGCACCTGGACGGCAATTGCCACACCTATGTCGATGATCCCTGCGACATCGCCATGGCCGTCAAGGTGGCCGACAACGCCAAGACCAACAAGTACAGCCCCTGCAACGCCAGCGAGAGCCTGCTGGTGGCGCGCGGCGTGGCCGCCGAGTTCCTGCCGCAGATCGGCGCCATCTACGCCGCCAAGGGGGTCGAGATGCGCGGCTGCCCCGAATCGCTGGCCATCCTGAAGTCCGTGGCCGGTGCCCAGCTGGCCGAGGCCACCGAGCAGGACTGGAGCGAGGAATACCTGGCGCCCATCATCAGCGTCAAGATCGTCGCGGGTGTGGACGAAGCCATCGCCCACATCAACCGCTACTCCAGCCACCACACGGATGCCATCCTCACGCGCGACCACATGCATGCCCAGCGCTTTCTGCGCGAGGTGGACTCGGCCAGCGTCATGGTCAATGCCAGCACGCGCTTTGCCGATGGCTTCGAGTACGGCCTGGGTGCGGAAATCGGCATCAGCACCGACAAGTTCCATGCGCGCGGTCCTGTGGGCATCGAAGGTCTCACCTCGCTCAAATACGTGGTGCTGGGTGAAGGCGAAGTCCGCACCTGACCGGACCTTGCTGCGCGCCGGCAGGCACCCTGCCGGGACGCCCCGCGCCGGGATGCCCCGCGCCGGCACCGCAGCACCGCAATGAACCCATGAAAATCATCATTCTTGGCGCCGGCCGTGTGGGCTACAGCGTGGCTGAAAGCCTGGTGTCCGAACGCAACGACATCACGGTGATCGACACCGATGCGCGTCGCCTGCGCGAGCTGGAGTCGCGGTTCGACCTGCGCGGCGTCGTGGGCAACGGTATCGATCCCCAGGTGCTGGCCGAGGCCGGAGCCAAGGACACGGACCTGCTGATCGCCTGCGCCGCGCTCGACGAAACCAACCTGGTGTGCTGCAAGTTGGCCCAGGTGCTGTTCGAGATTCCCACCCGCATCGCGCGCGTGCGCTCCTCGGGCTTTGGCGATGACGAGACGCTGCTGGGCAAGGAAGGCTTCGGCGTGGACCGCATCATCTGCCCCGAGGAATCGCTGACCAACTACATCAGCAAGCTCATCGAGTTCCCCGAAGCCATGCAGGTGCGCGCCTTCGCGGGCGGACGCGCCGCGCTGGCCTCGGTGCGCGCGCGCGACGGCGCCCCCGCCGTCGGCAAGCACATCGGCGAGCTGCGCGACTGCATGCCCGAGCTGGCCATGCGCATCGTGGCCATCTACCGGCGTTTCCTGGAGGAGCCCGACCGCTTCGTGCGCTGCGACGGCAACACCCGCATCGAGCCCGGCGACGAAGTCTTCATCCTGGCCGCGCGCGAGCATGTGGCCGAGGTGCTGCGCGCCATCCACCAGCCCGCGGGCCGGCCTTCGCGCCCCGTCTACCGCATCATGATCGCCGGTGGCGACCAGGTCAGCCTGCGCCTGGCGCTGCAGCTGTCGCGCGTGCCGGGCCGCTTTCACATCAAGATCATCGAGCCCGACGAGCAGCGCTGCCAGGACCTGGCCTCGCTGCTGCCGGCCGAGGTGCTGGTGCTGCACGGCGATGCCACCGACGAGGACCTGCTGGCCGATGAAAGCGTGGAGGACGTGGACCTGTTCCTGGCCCTCACCGACGACGACGAGAACAACATCATGGCCAGCCTGCTGGGCAAGCGCATGGGCGCGCGGCGCGTGCTCTCGCTGATCACGCGGCGCGCCTATGCCGACCTGATGCACGGCACGCAGATCGACATTGCGCTGTCGCCGGCCCAGGCCATGCTCGGCGAGCTGCTGGCCTATGTGCGCCGCGGCGACGTGCAGGCCGTGCACAGCCTGCGCCGGGGCGTGGCCGAGGCGCTGGAGATCGTGGCGCGCGGCGACCGCAAGAGCTCGCGCGTGGTCGGCCGCAAGGTCGAGGACCTGCGCGTGCCCGAGGATGCGCACATCGGCCTCATCGTGCGCGGCATTCCCGAAGGCGTGCCGGCCGACGAGATCGCGGCCGGCGCCGAGCCCGAGGTCATCATCCCGCGCGGCAACACCGTGATCGAGAGCGGCGACCACGTGGTCTTCTTCCTGCCCCACAAGCGGCTGGTGCGGGACGTGGAAAACCTGTTCCGCGTCAGCGCCACCTTCTTCTGAGCCCATACCCATGCGCGACCTGTTCCCCGTCCTGCGCGTGCTTGGCATGCTCATGGTCATGTTCGCGCTGTCCATGCTGCTGCCCTTTGCCGTGTCCTGGTTTGCCGACGACGGCATCTGGCGCATCTACCCCTGGGCCATCGGCATCACGGCGGCGGCGGGGCTGTCGCTGTGGGTAGGCCTGGACCATTTCCGGCGCGAGCTGCAGCCGCGCCACGGCGTCATCCTCGTCACCCTGGTCTGGGTGGTGCTGCCGCTGTGCGCCATGCTGCCCCTGGTGCTGGGCCTGGGCCATGTGGGCCTGAGCATCAGCTTCACCCATGCCTATTTCGAGGCCGTCTCGGGCCTGACGACGACGGGCGCCACCGTGCTCACGGGGCTGGATGCATTGCCCGTGTCCATCAATGTCTGGCGCACTTTCCTGCAATGGCTGGGCGGCATGGGCATCCTGATCCTGGCCGTGGCCATCCTGCCGCTGCTGGGCGTGGGCGGTGCCCAGCTGTTCCGCGCCGAGGCCGCCGGCCCCATCAAGGACACCAAGCTGACGCCGCGCATGACCGAGACCGCCAAGGGCCTGTGGGGCGTCTACGGCGTGTTCTCGCTGGCCTGTGCACTGGCCTTCTGGGCCGCGGGCATGGAGCCGCTGGATGCGCTGATGCACATGTTCGCCACGGTGAGCCTGGGCGGCCTGTCCTCGCACGACGCCAGCTTTGCCTACTTCGACTCGCCGCTGATCGAGCTGATCGCCCTGGTCTTCATGCTGCTGGCCAGCTGCAACTTCGCGCTGTACTTCGTGGCCATGCGCAAGGGCCGCTGGGACGGCTTCTGGCGCGACCCCGAAATGCGCGCCACGCTGGCCGTGCTGCTGGGCGGCGGGCTCATCGTCGCGCTGCTGCTGTGGGCCAAGGGCGTGTACGGGCCTGTCGAGGCGCTGCGCTATGGCATCTTCCACGTGGTCTCGGTGGCCACGACCACGGGCTTCACCACCGTCGACTACCTGAGCTGGCCCGTCTTCGCGCCCGTGCTCATGCTGCTGCTGTCGGGCGTGGCCACCAGCGCGGGCTCCACGGGTGGCGGCATCAAGATGGTGCGCATGCTCATCCTGCTCAAGCAGGCGCGGCGCGAGCTCACGCGGCTCGTGCACCCGCGCGCCATGCAGCCCGTGCGGCTGGGCAACGGCGTGGTGGACGACCGCATGATCTTCTCGGTGCTGGCCTTCATGCTGGTCTATGGCGCCACCGTGATCACGCTCAGCATGGTGCTGCTGCTCACCGACCTGGACCCGGTGACCGCCTTTTCCGCCGTGCTGGCCAGCGTGCACTGCATGGGGCCGGGCCTGGGCGCGCTGGGGCCGAGCTCCAACTATGCTGTGCTCACCGACTTCCAGACCTGGATCTGCACCCTGGCCATGCTGCTGGGGCGCCTGGAAATCCTCAGTTTCATGGCGCTGCTTTCCCCGGCTTTCTGGCGCCGATGATGCCGAAGAGACTAGGGAAAACACTTAGGCCATGGTCCAATCTCTACAATTGCCCCCCACCGCCGTACCCAGAGGGTCTTTATGGTTCCACATCTCATCACGGCCCTGACAGGCCCGATCAACGAGCTTGAGCAGCGCATCCTCGACTCCATGCCGGCGATCGAGCGCTGGTTCCGGCTCGAATGGATGGAACACACGCCGCCTTTCTATTGCTCGGTGGACATCCGCAACGCCGGCTTCAAGCTCGCGCCCGTGGATACCAACCTGTTTCCTGGCGGCTGGAACAACCTGACCGACGAAATGCTGCCGCTGGCCGTGCAGGCGGCCATGGCGGCGATCGAGAAGATCTGCCCCGAAGCGCGCAACCTGCTCATCATTCCCGAGAACCACACGCGCAACACCCATTACCTGGCCAACGTGGTGCAGCTCAAGCGCATCTTCAACATGGCCGGTCTGAATGTGCGCATCGGCTCCATCAGCCCCGATGTGAAGAAGACCACCACCGTCACCCTGCCGCATGGCGACACGGTGACGCTGGAGCCGGTGATCCGCAGCAAGCGCCGCATCGGCCTCAAGGATTTCGATCCCTGCACCATCTTGCTCAACAACGACCTGTCCTCCGGCGTTCCGGGCATCGTCGAGGAGCTGTACGAGCAATACCTGCTGCCGCCCCTGCATGCAGGCTGGAGCGTGCGCCGCAAGAGCCGCCATTTCCAGAGCTACGAGGAAGTGGCCAAGCGCTTCGGCAAGCTGCTGGGCATCGATCCCTGGCTGATCAACCCGCTGTTCGGGCGCAGCGAAGGCATCGACTTCGCCAATGGCGTGGGCATGGAAGGCCTGGCCGAGCAGGTCGATGTGCTGCTGGCCAAGGTGCGCCGCAAGTACAAGGAATACGGCATCAAGGAAAAGCCGTTTGCCATCGTCAAGGCCGACAACGGCACCTATGGCATGGGCGTGATGACCGTGCGCGACGCCAAGGAACTGGCCGAGCTGCCGCGCAAGAGCCGCAACAAGATGGGCATGATCAAGGACGGCCAGACCGTGCACGACGTGATCATCCAGGAAGGCGTGCTCACCCAGGAGCGCATGAACAACGCCGTGGCCGAGCCCGTGGTCTACATGATGGACCGCTACGTGGTCGGCGGCTTCTACCGCATGCACCCCGAGCGCGATGTGGACGAAAACCTCAACGCGCCCGGTGCCGGCTTCGTGCCGCTGGCCTTCCAGCACAGCACCCAGCTGCCCCAGATCGGCGCCCGCCCGGGTGCCAGCATGCCCAATCGCTTCTACATGTACGGCGTGGTGGCCCGGGTCGCCATGCTGGCGGCCAGCTATGAGCTGGAGGCGACCAACCCCAACGCGGAAATCTACGACTGATCGGGGTGCTGTCCGATGCGCTCGTCATCAGGACAGCGGACAATGCCGGCATTTCAATTGACTGAAGCCATCTCCCCACGGGATGGCGCATAGACCTGTGCAGAAAACCAAATCTTCGTTGGCCGCGCTCACCCTGGGCGCCATCGGCGTGGTCTATGGCGATATCGGCACCAGCGTGCTGTATTCGGTCAAGGAGGTGTTCGGCTCCGGCCATGTGCCGTTCACCCAGGAGAACATCTACGGCGTCCTGTCGCTGCTGTTCTGGACGCTGACGGTCATCGTCTCGCTCAAATACGTGGTCCTGGTGCTGCGCGCCGACAACAACGGCGAAGGCGGCCTGGTCGCCATGCTGGCCCTGGCCTCGCAGACCGTCAAGGACAAGCCACGCCTGCGCAGCGTGCTGCTGCTCATCGGCATCTTCGGCACCTCGCTGTTCTATGGCGACGGCGTGATCACGCCGGCCATCTCCGTGCTTTCGGCCGTCGAGGGCCTGGAGGTGGTGTCCCCGCACTTCACCAAGGCGGTGATCCCGCTGACCCTGGTCATCCTGTTCCTGCTGTTCTGGTTCCAGAAGCACGGCACGGCAGGGATAGGGCGCTTTTTCGGCCCCATCACCCTGGTCTGGTTCGCCACCATCGCCGCCCTGGGCATACACCAGATCGCCGGCCATCCGGAAATCCTGGCGGCCATCAGCCCGCACTTCGCGGTGCGCTTCATCTGGGACAACCCCGGCACCAGCTTCATCATCCTGGGCGCCGTCGTGCTGTGCGTGACCGGGGCGGAGGCGCTCTACGCCGACCTGGGCCACTTCGGCAAGAAGCCCATCCGCCTGGCCTGGTTCTCCGTGGCCATGCCTGCCCTCACGCTCAATTACTTCGGCCAGGGTGCGCTGCTGCTGGCCAACCCGGCCGCCGTGAAGAATCCCTTCTACATGATGGCCCCGGCCTGGGCCCTGCTGCCCCTGGTGCTGATGGCCACCATGGCCACGGTCATCGCTTCGCAGGCCCTGATCACGGGCGCCTTCAGCGTCACGCGCCAGGTCATACAGCTGGGCTATCTGCCGCGCCTGGAAGTGCGCCACACCAGCGTGCGCGAGGCCGGCCAGATCTACATGCCCCTGGTCAACTGGAGCCTGTTCGTGGCGATTGCGCTGGCCGTGGTGCTGTTCCGCTCCAGCGGCAACCTGGCGGCCGCCTACGGCATTGCGGTGACGCTGGACATGCTGATCACCACCACGCTGACCTTCTTCGTGATCCGCTACCGCTGGAACTACCCGCTGGCCCTGTGCATTGCCGCCACCGGCTTCTTCTTCCTGGTGGACCTGGCCTTCTTCTCGTCCAACCTGCTCAAGCTGTTCGATGGCGGCTGGTTCCCGCTGCTGATCGGCGGCACGGTGTTCTCGCTGATGATGACCTGGCGCAAGGGCCGCGAGCTGCTGCACCAAAAGCTGCAGGCCGATGCCATCGACCTCAAGAGCTTCCTCGAATCGGTCTGGCGTCATCCCCCGGCGCGGGTGCCGGGCACGGCCGTCTTCCTGTCCGGCGAGCCTGGCACAGTGCCCAACGCCCTGCTGCACAACCTCAAGCACAACAAGGTGCTGCACAGCCAGAACATCTTCGTCACGGTGCGCAACCACGAAATTCCCTGGGTGGGCCTGGACAAGCGTACCGAGATCGAGGCCCTGGGCAGCGACTGCTGGCAGGTCATCATCAACTACGGCTTCAAGAACGAACCCGACGTGCCAGCGGCGCTGTCCCTGTTGCGCCCCCGGGGCTGCCAGCTCGACGCCATGGAGACCAGCTACTTCCTGTCGCGCGACGTCATCATCCCGCGCATCAGCCACCGCATGGCGCCCTGGCGCGAAAAGCTGTTCGCCCAGATGCACCGCAACGCCAGCCGTGTCTCCGACTTCCTGCACCTGCCCAGCAACTCCGTGGTGGAGCTGGGCTCCAAGATCGAGCTGTAGGCGTCGCCCGCGCATCGCACGATCCGCGACTGTGGTGACAGAATCGCGCGATGCGCTTTCTCCGTGACTTGAGTCCCTCCGCCTTTGCGGCCGGCTTCGTGGCCGTGCTCGTGGGCTTCACCAGCTCGGTGGCCCTGGTCTTCCAGGCCGCCCAGGCCTTCCATGCCACGCCCGAGCAGATCACCTCCTGGGTCTGGGCGCTGGGGCTGGGCATGGGCCTGTGCTCCTTGCTGCCCTCGCTGATACTGCGCATGCCCGTCATGGTCGCCTGGTCCACACCAGGCGCTGCCGTGCTGACCACGGCGGGGCTTGCCGGAGGCTTTTCCATGGGCGAGGCCGTCGGCGCCTTCATCATCAGCGCGGGGCTGATCATCCTGGTGGGTGCCACAGGCTGGTTCGAGCGCGTCATGAACCGCATCCCCATGGAAATCGCTGCCGCCCTCCTGGCGGGCGTACTGGCCAACTTCGGCATGCAGGCCTTTGCCGCCGCCAGGCACGCGCTGCCCCTGGTGCTGGTCATGCTGCTGACCTATCTGCTGTCGCGCCGCCTGGCACCGCGCTATGCGGTCATCGCCACGCTGGCGGTCTCCATCGCCTGGGTGGCGCTCACCGGCCAGATGCAATGGTCTGCCGTGCATGCAGGCCTTGCCTGGCCGGTCTTCACCATGCCCGAGTTCTCCGTGCCCGCCCTGGTGAGCCTGGCCTTGCCCCTGTTCGTCGTCACCATGGCCTCGCAGAACCTGCCCGGCGTGGCCGTCATCCGCGCCACGGGCTACAACCTGCCCATCTCCCGCATCATCAGCATGACCGGCATCGCCACCCTGGTGCTGGCCCCCTTTGGCGGATATGCGCTCAACCTCAGCGCCATCACCGCCGCCATCTGCATGGGGCCGGAGGCCCATGAGGACAAATCACGCCGCTATACGGCGGCGGCCGTCTGCGGCCTCTTCTATATAGTCATCGGCATCTTCGGCGCCGTGGTCACAGGGCTGCTCACCGCCTTCCCCAGGGAACTGGTGGTCTGCATTGCGGGACTGGCCCTGCTGGGCTCCATCGGCAGCGGCCTGGCCACGGCCCTGCAGGGAGAGGAGCACCGGGAGGCGGCGCTGATCACCTTCCTGGTCACGCTCAGCGGCGTGGTGATAGCCGGAGTCGGCTCGGCGTTTTGGGGCGTGGTCGCAGGCAGCCTGGCGCTATTTGTGCAACATTACCGACGTGCACGGGCCAGCTGACATGCGGCCCAGGCCCGGGCACCCCCTTTTGCTTCCTATATATAGGCGAGGCACGGGCCGCCGCCTTCCGCACACAAGCCATGCAAATCCTCTTCGTTGCCGATCCGCTCGAATCGTTCCAGACCTACAAGGACACCACCTTCGCCATGATGAGGGAGGCACAGCGGCGCGGCCACTCCATCGTGGCCTGTGAACCCAGGCAGCTTTCCTGGCAGCGTGGCGGCAAGGTCGTCGCCCATGTACGGCACATCCAGCTCACGGGGGATGCGCAGCAGTGGTTTGAGACAACCCAGGAGGGGCTGGCTGAACTGGCAGGCTTTGACGCCATCCTCATGCGCAAGGACCCGCCCTTCGATTCCGAATACTTCTATTCCACGCACCTGCTCGAACAGGCCGAGCGTGAAGGCGCCAAGGTCTTCAACAAGCCCAGGGCGCTGCGGGACCATCCGGAAAAGCTGGCCATCCTCGAATTCCCGCAATTCATCGGCCCCACCCTGGTCACTCGCAGTGCACAGGATATCCGTGCCTTCCATGAAGAGCACCAGGACATCATCCTCAAGCCGCTGGACGGCATGGGCGGCATGGGCATCTTCCGGGTCGGCGCCGATGGCCGCAACCTGGGCAGCATCATCGAAACCCTGAACCAGGGCGGTGCCAGCAGCGTCATGGTGCAGAAGTTCCTGCCTGAGATCACCCAGGGCGACAAGCGTGTGCTCGTCATCGGAGGCAAGCCGGTCCCCTACTGCCTGGCACGCATCCCCCAGGGCAACGAAGTGCGTGGCAACCTGGCAGCGGGCGGCAAGGGCGTGGCCCAGCCGCTGAGCGAGCACGACAAGGTCATGGCCGAGGAGATCGGTCCCATCCTCATGGAGCGTGGCCTGCTGCTGGCGGGCGTCGATGTCATCGGGCAATGCATCACCGAGATCAATGTGACCAGCCCCACCTGCTTCCAGGAGATCTACGACCAGACCGGCTGCGACGTGGCCAGCCTCTTCGTCGATGCCCTGGAACAGGCTCTGGCTACGGCCTGAAAAAATCCTGGCGGATGACGTCAGTCATCCGCCAGGATTGGTGCTAGAATTGCGCCCCTGCACTCGATGACATGCAGATGTCTGAAAAGTGAAGCTTCCAGGGTTTTGCAAGAACGTCAAAAAACGTGCTACAATGCAAGGCTCTGCTGAAGAGAAGCGATGCAGATCGCTGGTGTTGAAAAGATCAAAGAAATTTGATTACAACGACGCTAAAAACTGTGCTAGAATTCAAGGCTTCGCTGATCGTAGCGAGTCGGAAGTAAAGAAGAAATTCTCTGCTTCGATCCTTAAAAATATACAGCCGATAAGCGTGGGCGTTTGAGG
>NZ_JAJALJ010000005.1:0-7279 GCF_020523835.1 Delftia sp. Lp-1
GGTAGTTCAGTTGGTTAGAATACCGGCCTGTCACGCCGGGGGTCGCGGGTTCGAGTCCCGTCCACTCCGCCAGATTCATTGTGCAAACCCAGCGTCTGCACAGACAAGAAGCCACCGCAAGGTGGCTTTTTTGTTTTTGCCGTGCGCAGCTCGCCTGCATGGCCGCCACCGCTTGGTGGCAGGCAAGCATGTGCGAAAAGCGGGCTTTGCCACAGATTTTTTAAGGGCAAACCCGGAACTTTGCCTCAACATTCGTAACAATAGATGGTGTCCCGATCACGGGACATTCACTTTCACTGCTCCCGCCTTCGTCTCGCCCCATGCGCCTTGCGCCATCGTTCCTGTTTTCCTTGCTGATGCTGTTGTCCATCTTCTGTGGACAGGTGGCGGCGTCGGCATCGTCCGATGGACTGGAAAGCGATGGCTTGCTGGCGCACCACCCCATCGTGACCATCGATGAGGAATTCCTCGAAGAACTCGCGGAAGTCGAGGAAGACGACGAGACGGAGTTTGCCGAGCTGACGGCACACGGCGGCAATACCCGCCAGCTGCTGGCCCTGCTGGCCTGTGGCGAGGACCGCTCCGCCGAGATGTACTGGCCGCCCGAGCCCATCGCCGTGCAGGTGGTGTCGCTGTGGGCCCCGCCTTCGACCTATTCCCAGGCGCACCTGTCGCCCGCTCCGGGCCAGCTGCTGCGCCCTCCAAGACCTTCCCTGCTCGGCTGACCGCATATTGCGGCGCAGGCATGCCCTGCGCCCCTTGTCGGCTGACGCATCCCACTGCCTGATCACTGCTCATGCGCGCCTTGCTGGCGCGCATGCCATGCCGTCGTCCGCGCGCTGACTGCGCACGGCCCGGCCATGCCCGTTCCCGCGTTGTCCGCAGGGGAGGGCCCATCTTTTACTCAACCCCTCGACTGTCGTTTCGCGGCAGATGCATGCCATGGTGAATCCAACGGTATTGGCGGGAATGGCCCCCGCTCGTTTTCCATCCTTTTCGCGCAAGGCCTTGCAAGGCGCGATCTGCAGCCTGCTGGTGGGCTGGGGTGCCGGTGCCTCGGCGCAGGCATCCCAGCCTCCCATGACCCAGGCGGCACCCGCCGCGGCTGCAGCCGCCGAGGCCGCAGCGGTCCGCGCCCCGGTCACGCCTAAGGCCACATCGACAGCTTCTGCGGCTTCCGCGGCTTCGGCCGCCGCACAGCGCCTGCCCCAGCTGAGCCTGAACGAGGTCGTTCGCGCCGTGCTGGACCACAACCCCGATCTGCGCGCTGTCGAGCAGTCGCGGACCACGGCGCGCGCAGGCGTGGTCAGCGCCTCGGCGCTGCCCAATCCCAAGCTTGAATGGAACCAGGGCCGCAACAGCGCCCGCGTGCCCGGCGCGGCGGCCGGCACGGTGCAGGGCTGGGCCGTGGCGTTGCCCATCGAGAACCCCGCCGTGCGCGGTGCGCGCGTGGAGGCCGCCAGGGCAGGCGAGCAGGGCTCGGTGCACTTCGTGGCGACCACACGCAATGCGCTGGTGGCCCAGGTGCGGCTGCGCGCCTACGAAATGGTGCTGCGCGAGGCGGAGGTCGAGGCCGCCAAGGAGGCGGTGCGCCTTCTGGAGCAGGCCCATGAGCGCGTCCGCGTCCGCGTGGACAGCGGTGAGGCAGCCCGCTACGAAATCATCAAGGCCGATGCCGAAATCATCCAGGCGCGCCAGCAGGAGCAGACCGCAAGGCTGCGTGCCGAGCAGGCGCAGCTGTCGCTGGGCCGCCTGGCCGCAGGCCAGCTGCCCGTGCGCTTTCGCCTGGATGTGTCGCTGGAGGACCCGCTGCGCATCGAGGACATGGGCGAGATCGATCCCATGGAGCATCCCGAGCTGCGCCAGCTCAAGGCGGAGGTCGAGCGTGCCCAGGCGCGGCTTGACGGTGCCAAGGCCTCGCGCTGGCCGGGCGTGGAGCTGCGCTACGGCCAGACGCGCGAGCCCGACGTGCGCTTGAACACGGTGGGCGTGAGCATCCAGATCCCCTTGCTCGACCAGCACCGCGGCCCCATCGACGAGGCCGCCTCCGAGCTGGAGCGCGCGCGTCTGCAGCTGGAAGGCCGGCAGATCGAGCTGCGCCAGCAGACGCTGCAGGCCTGGAAGGAGCTGGAGATGGCACGACTGCGCACCCAGGCACTGAGCCAGGGTTCGGTGCGCGAGGCCGAGTCGGCCCTGCGCGTGGCCGAGGCCGCCTACCGCTTCGGCGAGCGCGGCATTCTCGATGTGCTCGATGCGCAGCGCGTGCTGCGCTCCATCCGTGCAGACCTGCTCGATGCGCGCTACCAGCTGCAGGCGGCGCGCATACAGCTCGAATACCTCGCGGGCCGCTACGACGATCCGTCCGCGCTGTGAAGCGCGCCGTCCCTGCCTCACACCCGAAATCAGAAACGAACATGTCCTTGAATATGCATCCGAAACCCATCGCCGCCCGCGCAGGCAGCAGCACCTTGGTGAATTCCCTGGCCCTGGCCGGCCTGCTGGCCGCAACGCTGGCGCTGAGCGCCTGCGGCAAGAACGAAGAGGCCGAAGCCAAGGCGGCGCCCGCGGCGGCCGCTGCCCAGGAGCAGGACCCGATGGAGGTCCGCGTCACTGCCGAGATGGCTCCCAACTTCGCCGTCAAGCCCGTGGCGCAGGCGCAGATCGCGCTGCTGCAGGAGGTGTCCGGCCGCATCGAAGCCAATGAGCGCCAGGTCACCCGCATTGGCGCGGCCGCCACGGGGCGCGTGACCGAGGTGCTGGTCGAAGTGGGCGACCGCGTGCGTGCGGGCCAGGTGCTGGCCCGCGTGGCCAGCCCCGAGCTGACCACCGCCCAGCTGGCCTATCTGCGTGCACACTCCGCCGCCACGCTGGCCGAGCGCGGCGTGGAGCGCGCGCGCCAGCTGATCGCCGCCGACGTCATCGGCTCGGCCGAACTGCAGCGCCGCGAGTCCGAACTGTCGATTGCGCGCGCCGAGCAGCGCGCTGCCGGCGACCAGTTGCGCCTGATCGGCATTCCCGACAGCGCCATCGCCCAGCTGCGCGACAAGGGCACGCTGCAGTCGCATGCGGCCGTTCTGTCCACAGGGGCCGGCGTGGTGATCGAGCGCAAGGTCAGCTCCGGCCAGGTGACCCAGCCCGGTGATCCGCTGTTCACCGTGGCCGACCTGAGCAGCGTCTGGGTGGTGGGCGCGATTCCCGAGCAGATGGCCAGCGGCGTGCGTGCCGGCCAGGCCGTGGAGATCGCCGTGCCCGCCCTGGGCGAGCGCGTGCTGTCCGGCCAGATCGTGCATGTGGGCGACACCGTGACGCCCGAGACCCGCACCGTCACCATCCGCACCCAGGTGGACAACACCGAGCGCGACCTCAAGCCCCAGATGCTGGCCACCATGCGCATCCAGGGCGAGGTGCGCCAGCTGCTGGCCGTGCCGGCCGAGGCCGTGGTGCGCGAGAACGATCGCGACCATGTCTTCGTCAAGAAGGGCGAGAACCACTACCGCCTCACGCCCGTCGAGCTGGGCACCGCCAGCGGCGGCATGCGCCCCGTGAACAAGGGCGTGGCCGATGGCACGGTCATCGTCACCACGGGCGCCTTCCACCTGAACAACGAGCGCAAGCGCGCAGAGCTGGAGTAAGCCCATGATCGCTTCCATGATCCGGGCCGCACTGAGCCAGCGACTCATCGTGATCGTGCTCTCGCTGGTGCTGTGCGGCTTTGGCCTGCGCGCCGCCATGAATCTGTCGGTGGATGCCTTTCCTGACGTGACCAACGTCCAGGTCCAGGTCGCTACCGAGGCGCCAGGCCGTTCGCCCGAGGAAATCGAGCGCTTCGTGACCGTGCCGCTGGAAATCGCCATGACCGGCATGCCGGGCCTGGTGG
The DNA here is from genome assembly GCF_020523835.1 of Delftia sp. Lp-1. Lineage (NCBI taxonomy): Bacteria > Pseudomonadati > Pseudomonadota > Betaproteobacteria > Burkholderiales > Comamonadaceae > Delftia > Delftia sp. Lp-1. Next base: position 3,878 of record NZ_JAJALJ010000005.1, read on the forward strand.
AGATGCGCTCGCTCAACAAGAGCGGCCTGTCCATCATCACCCTGGTCTTCACCGATACCACCGACGTGTACTTTGCGCGCCAGCTCGTCACCGAGCGGCTGATGGAGGTCACGCCGCGCATGCCCGAAGGCATCATCCCCGTGCTGGGACCGGTGTCCACGGGCCTGGGCGAGGTCTACCAGTACACGCTGGACCATCCCGACGACGGCAAGCGGGCCCTCACGCCCGAGGAGCTGACCGAGCGCCGCACCATCCAGGACTGGGTGGCGCGCCCGCTGCTGCGCTCCATTCCCGGCGTGGCCGAAATCAATTCGCAGGGCGGCTACGTCAAGCAGTACCAGGTGGAGGTCGATCCCGGCCGGCTGCGCCACTACGGCCTGTCCGTGCGCCATGTGGTCCAGGCCATCGCCGACAACAACGCCAACGCCAGCGGCGGCATCCTGCCCCAGGTCACCGAGCAGTACCTGATCCGCGCCGTGGGCCTGATCCAGTCGCTGGAGGACATCGGCAACATCGTCCTCAAGCAGGATGGCGGCGTGCCGGTCTTCGTGCGCGATGTGGCCGAGGTCCAGCTGGGCCAGGAAGTGCGCCAGGGCGCCATCATCAAGGGCGGCTATACCGAAGGCGTCTCCGGCATCGTGCTGATGATGCGCGGCGGCAATGCCAAGGAAGTCGTCACCCGCGTGAAGGAGCGCGTGCAGGAGATCAACTCCAAGGGCATGCTGCCCGGCGGCCTGCAGATCGTTCCCTACTACGACCGAACCGACCTGGTCGACTCGGCGCTGTGGACCGTGGGCAAGGTGCTGATCGAGGGCATCCTGCTCGTGGTCGTGGTGCTCTTCATCTTCCTGGGTGACGTGCGCTCCAGCCTGATCGTGGTGGCCACGCTGATCATCACGCCGCTGACCACCTTCATCATGATGAACCGCTGGGGCATCTCGGCCAACCTCATGTCGCTGGGAGGGCTGGCGATCGCCATCGGCCTCATGGTCGATGCCACCGTGGTGGTGGTGGAGAACGTGTTCCACAAGCTCGGCCAGGCCGGCGACAGCATGGGCGCACGCGTGCGCACCGTGCTCTCGGCCACCACCGAGGTGGCCACGCCCACCATCTTCGGCATCGCCATCATCATCCTGGTGTTCCTGCCGCTGATGACGCTGCAGGGCATCGAGGGCAAGATGTTCGGCCCGCTGGCACTGACCATCGCGATCTCGCTGGCGGTCTCGCTGGCCGTGTCGCTGTTCCTGTCGCCCGTGCTGTGCTCGTACTTCCTCAAGGGCGGCGCGGACCATGACACGCGCCTGATCGCCTTCCTCAAGCGCCACTACCTGCGCCTGCTGGACCTGGCCACCGCGCGCAACCGCGCCACGCTGGCCGTGGCCGTGGCGCTGCTGCTGGGCTCGCTGGGACTGTTCCCGCTGCTGGGCAAGTCCTTCATGCCCACCATGAAGGAGGGCGCGCTTACGCCGCAGATCAACCGCGTGCCCAGCATCTCGCTGGACGAGTCCATCCGCATGGAAATGGCGGCGATGAAGGCCGTGGCCGAGGTGCCCGGCGTGCTCAGCGTGGTCTCCAAGCTCGGACGCGGTGAATCGCCGGCCGATCCCGCAGGCCCCAATGAGTCCGATCCCATCGTGCTGCTGGACCCCGAGTCCGACCGCACCCAGGACGAGATCGACGAAGACATCCGCCAGCGCCTGTCCTCGATTCCGGGCGTGCAGATCGTGCTGTCCCAGCCGATTTCCGAGCGCGTGGATGAAATGGTCACGGGCGTGCGCTCGCAACTGGCCATCAAGGTCTTCGGCGACGAGCTGGACGATCTGCGCGATGTCTCCGAACAGGTGGCCCGCATCCTCAAGAGCGTGCCGGGCAGCACCGACATCCGTGTCGAGCGGCTGTCGGGCCAGCAGGCGCTCACGGTGGATATCGACCGCAAGGCCATTGCCCGCCACGGCCTGAACGTCACCGACGTGCAGGGCGTGATCGAGTCGGCCATCGGCGGCAAGGACGTGACCACGGTCTACGAGGGCGAGCGCCGCTACAACGTGGTCGTGCGCTTCCCCGAGCCCTTCCGTGGCTCGCCCCAGGCTGTCGGCGCCACCTTGCTGACCACCAGCACCGGCGCGCAGGTTCCGCTCAACAGCGTGGCCCGCATCGAACTGGTGGACGGACCCGCGCAGATCAGCCGCGAAGGCGGCAAGCGGCGCGTGGTCGTGGGCGCCAACGTGGAAGGGCGCGACCTGGGCGGCTTCGTGACCGAAGTGCAGCAGCGCATCGACAAGGAAGTGCAACTGCCCGACGGCTACTACTTCAAGTACGGCGGCCAGTTCGAGAACATGGAGCGCGCCATGGGCACGCTGCAGGTGATCGTGCCGCTGACCATCGTGGCCATCTTCTTCCTGCTGTTCGTGCTGTTCAATTCGGTCAAGCTGGCCGGGCTGATCATCCTGGTGCTGCCTTTCGCCTCCATCGGGGGACTGATAGGCCTGTTCGTCACGGGCGAATACGTGAGCGTGCCGGCATCGGTGGGCTTCATCGCGCTGTGGGGCATTGCGGTGCTCAACGGCGTGGTGCTGGTCAGCTGCATCCGCAAGCTGCGCGAGGATGGAATGGACGTGGCCGAGGCCGTGCGCGAAGGCTGCGTGCAGCGCTTCCGCCCCGTGATGATGACGGCCACCGTCGCGCTGCTGGGCCTGGTGCCCTTCCTGTTCGCCACCGGCCCCGGCTCGGAGGTGCAACGCCCGCTGGCCATCGTCGTGATCGGTGGCCTGATCTCGTCCACCCTGCTTACGCTGGTGGTGTTGCCGACCCTGTACCGCTGGTTTGACGAAAAACCGCTGGAAGCCTGATGAAGGAGACACTGCAATGACCATGAAGGAAATCCGGGCCATCGTGCGCCCCAGCCGCCTGGAGCGCCTGCGCGACGCGCTGCGCGCCATTCCCAACTTCCCCGGCGTGACGCTGTTCCGAGCCGAGGGCTTCACGGCCCCGGCCGCCATCGACAAGCGCAGCGTGAAGGAGGAGTTGACCGACTTCTCCGACAAGATCATGGTCTGCGTGCTGGCCGAGGCCTCCATGGTCGAGCCCATCCGTGCGGCCATCACCACGGCCTGCCATTCGGGCCAGGTCGGCGACGGCCTGGTCTGGGTGGTGGACATCGCCGAGATCCACCGCATACGCGATGGGCAAAGCCTGGCCTGACCCGGGCTTGAGCAGGGCGCCGGAATGCAGGGCGACATAAAAAAGTCATGCATTCCGGAATTGCCCCAAAAACGCTGTGCTACAATTTTTGAATCGCAGCAACGAAGCAGTGCAACGTTGCAGCAAGGGGGTATAGCTCAGCTGGGAGAGCGCTTGCATGGCATGCAAGAGGTCATCGGTTCGATCCCGTTTACCTCCACC
>NZ_JAJALJ010000006.1:2500-5427 GCF_020523835.1 Delftia sp. Lp-1
AGTACCCAGAGGAAAAGACATCAACCGAGATTCCGAAAGTAGTGGCGAGCGAAATCGGAAGAGCCTTCTAGTGATAGTCAGACGGTTAACAAAACGGAATGGAAAGTCCGGCCATAGTAGGTGATAGCCCTGTATGTGAAAACCGACTGGTGGTACTGAGCTAGAGAAAAGTAGGGCGGGGCACGAGAAACCCTGTCTGAATATGGGGGGACCATCCTCCAAGGCTAAATACTCATCATCGACCGATAGTGAACCAGTACCGTGAGGGAAAGGCGAAAAGAACCCCGGGAGGGGAGTGAAATAGATCCTGAAACCGCATGCTTACAAAAAGTAGGAGCCCGCAAGGGTGACTGCGTACCTTTTGTATAATGGGTCAGCGACTTACATTCAGTGGCAAGGTTAACCGAATAGGGGAGCCGTAGAGAAATCGAGTCCGAATAGGGCGTCCAGTCGCTGGGTGTAGACCCGAAACCAAGTGATCTATCCATGGCCAGGATGAAGGTGCCGTAACAGGTACTGGAGGTCCGAACCGACTAGTGTTGCAAAACTAGCGGATGAGCTGTGGATAGGGGTGAAAGGCTAAACAAACTTGGAAATAGCTGGTTCTCTCCGAAAACTATTTAGGTAGTGCCTCAAGTATTACCTGCGGGGGTAGAGCACTGTTTAGGCTAGGGGGTCATGGCGACTTACCAAACCTATGCAAACTCCGAATACCGCAGAGTACAGCTTGGGAGACAGAGCACCGGGTGCTAACGTCCGGACTCAAGAGGGAAACAACCCAGACCGCCAGCTAAGGTCCCTAAAATTGGCTAAGTGGGAAACGAAGTGGGAAGGCTAAAACAGTCAGGATGTTGGCTTAGAAGCAGCCATCATTTAAAGAAAGCGTAATAGCTCACTGATCGAGTCGTCCTGCGCGGAAGATGTAACGGGGCTAAGCCAGTTACCGAAGCTGCGGATTTGCAATTTATTGCAAGTGGTAGGAGAGCGTTCTGTAAGCCTGTGAAGGTGCCTGGTAACGGGTGCTGGAGGTATCAGAAGTGCGAATGCTGACATGAGTAGCGTTAAAGGGGGTGAAAAGCCCCCTCGCCGTAAGCGCAAGGTTTCCTACGCAACGTTCATCGGCGTAGGGTGAGTCGGCCCCTAAGGCGAGGCAGAGATGCGTAGCTGATGGGAAACAGGTCAATATTCCTGTACCGATGTGTAGTGCGATGTGGGGACGGAGAAGGTTAGCTCAGCCAACTGTTGGATATGTTGGTTCAAGCCTGTAGTCGTGCCTGGTAGGCAAATCCGCCGGGCTTAGATGAGGGGTGATAACGAGTCTGCTTGCAGACGAAGTGAGTGATACCCTGCTTCCAGGAAAAGCCACTAAGCTTCAGCTACACACGACCGTACCGCAAACCGACACTGGTGCGCGAGATGAGTATTCTAAGGCGCTTGAGAGAACTCTGGAGAAGGAACTCGGCAAATTGATACCGTAACTTCGGGAGAAGGTATGCCGCAAGTAGGTGAACTTGAACAAAGGGAGCCCAAAGCGGTTGCAAAAAATCGGTGGCTGCGACTGTTTAATAAAAACACAGCACTCTGCAAACACGAAAGTGGACGTATAGGGTGTGACGCCTGCCCGGTGCTGGAAGATTAAATGATGGGGTGCAAGCTCTTGATTGAAGTCCCAGTAAACGGCGGCCGTAACTATAACGGTCCTAAGGTAGCGAAATTCCTTGTCGGGTAAGTTCCGACCTGCACGAATGGCGTAACGATGGCCACACTGTCTCCTCCAGAGACTCAGCGAAGTTGAAATGTTTGTGATGATGCAATCTCCCCGCGGAAAGACGGAAAGACCCCATGAACCTTTACTGTAGCTTTGTATTGGATTTTGAACGGATCTGTGTAGGATAGGTGGGAGGCTTTGAAGTGAGGACGCTAGTTCTCATGGAGCCGACGTTGAAATACCACCCTGGTGCGTTTGAGGTTCTAACCCAGGTCCCTTATCGGGATCGGGGACAGTGCATGGTAGGCAGTTTGACTGGGGCGGTCTCCTCCCAAAGCGTAACGGAGGAGTTCGAAGGTACGCTAGTTACGGTCGGACATCGTGACGATAGTGCAATGGCATAAGCGTGCTTAACTGCGAGACTGACAAGTCGAGCAGATGCGAAAGCAGGACATAGTGATCCGGTGGTTCTGTATGGAAGGGCCATCGCTCAACGGATAAAAGGTACTCTGGGGATAACAGGCTGATACCGCCCAAGAGTTCATATCGACGGCGGTGTTTGGCACCTCGATGTCGGCTCATCTCATCCTGGGGCTGTAGTCGGTCCCAAGGGTATGGCTGTTCGCCATTTAAAGAGGTACGTGAGCTGGGTTTAAAACGTCGTGAGACAGTTTGGTCCCTATCTTCCGTGGGCGCTGCAGATTTGAGGAAGCCTGCTCCTAGTACGAGAGGACCGGAGTGGACACACCTCTGGTGTATCGGTTGTCACGCCAGTGGCATTGCCGAGTAGCTAAGTGTGGAAGAGATAACCGCTGAAAGCATCTAAGCGGGAAACTCGTTTCAAGATGAGATCTGCCGGGGCCTTGAGCCCCCTGAAGAGTCGTTCAAGACCAGGACGTTGATAGGCTGGGTGTGGAAGCGCAGTAATGCGTTAAGCTAACCAGTACTAATTGCTCGTGAGGCTTGACCCTATAACTTTGATGACGTGATCATCAAGGTGGTTATGCCAAGTAAGGCGCAGTCAAAATACAAAGCTGATTTACAGACTCTATGAATTCGTTGTGTTGCTCCGTGAGCAGCATGACAACAAGTTATGCCTGATGACCATAGCAAGTTGGTACCACTCCTTCCCATCCCGAACAGGACAGTGAAACGACTTTGCGCCGATGATAGTGCGGGTTCCCGTGTGAAAGTAGGTCATCGTCAGGCTCTTACAGCC
>NZ_JAJALJ010000007.1:0-665 GCF_020523835.1 Delftia sp. Lp-1
GTGGCGGCGGAGATCTGCGAGACGCCGGCGACGGTGACGATTCCTGCGGGACAGAGCCGGGCCTACATCAACGTGGGTGGCCTGGAGTTGGGTTACACGCAGATCGAGGCGACGGCTGAAGGGGCTACTGCGGCCATGCCTGTACCTGTGGAAGTCATTGCGCCGCAGGTGCGGATCGAAGGTCTGGACGGGCAGCGCTCGACATCCAGCCTGAGGGACAACTTCTATGTGGTGCTGAGCGTGCCTGGCGCGTACTGGTCAGACAGCCAGAACGCGACCCAGCCGATGACGGTGCAGGTGAGCCTGGTGGACCAGAGTCCTGCAGGAGTGGTTGGCGGTATCTACACCGCTGCCGATGGAGGGGTTCTGGTCTCGCAGCTTGTGATCGGCAAGGATCGCAGGGATACAGGCTGGGGCTACATCGAGAGGCCCGGTGCAGCGGGAACGTACCGGGTTCTGGCACAGGTGCAAGGACTGGCTGAGGGCAAGTCGAATGTGCAGACCGTAGTGGCTGCCAACCAGGCGCTGAAGCTGACGCGGTATGGCGGTGACAAGCTGATCGTGGGTAAGGGGCTGTACAGCTATTACAACGAGTTGTACGTGGAGCGGCTGATCAACGGCGTGGTCAGCAACGGAGCTGATGCGGTGACGGTGAACCTGCGCTG